>CAVOYQ010000013.1:0-19597 GCA_963700705.1 uncultured Gammaproteobacteria bacterium
TGGGGTCAGAGTAAAGGGACAGAGTAAAGGGACTCCGGAGCTTTGGTCTGACCCGACCTGTACTCTGTCCCTTTACTCTGACCCCAGAATTACATCATGGCTAGTCGTTGTAGATGACCAGCAGTTGCGGCGCCAGGCCCGGATCGTCGAGCTCCGTCGCAGCCTCGCGTGGCGTGAGAAGTAGAGCGGCAGGGGTTCTCCCTCGATGTCAGCAAATGGGATGCCGTTTGCGAGCCTTAGAATCCATTGGGTAGTACTCTTGGCGACCTGGTTTGTCACGTCCCAGAACACGGCGGAATCGCGGTTCCATTCCTGCTCTGCCACCACCCCGGCCTGGCGGTCCACCAGCGGGTTCGGCCAGACGCTGCAGGCAGTCCCTGAGATTGTCGGTGGGATCGGCTTCTTCGGCGCGAATACCAGGTCGATCCGGTTCCGGTAGACAGTATGCCTCCGGCCAGGTCGCCGTCGCCTTCGACAAAAAAGAAATCGCCAAGCAGTGGGTGCGCCATAACCTGGAGCGCATCGGTGCCTGTCGCTTTGCCAGGCTTGAGACAAGTCATCCTCGGCCAGTACTAAGGATGGTCGGTTCCAATTTTTCTGAAGACTCACCGCGGACCGATTGTATTCCGGCAGGTCGTCAGATTCGTGTTGCTCCGAGTTCTGACATTCGGCGGACGGCCGGTTGTCGGCTGGTTGGACGGCTTGCGCTCGCTAGCGATCTGAAGGCGAACTTGTTTGTATTCAGAACCCGGCTGCTGACTTACCTGTTGGCATAAGTGCAGTTAACGACTACTCTGGTTGACACTTGCGGCCGCGCAAGAAGAGCCCAGCGATTGTCCTTATTCAACGAACTCAAACGTCGTAATGTTTTTCGGGTAGCCGTGGGCTACATCGTGTCCAGTTGGCTGCTGGTCCAGGTAGCTGACCTGGTCCTGGAGAACATCGGCTCGCCCGACTGGGTCATCCAGACCATCATGCTGGTGATCGCCCTGGGCTTTCCGGTCGTCGTGTTCTTCTCCTGGGCCTATGAGGTCACTCCCGAGGGTATCAAGCGCGAATCCGAGATTGATCGCAGCCAATCCATCACTCATGTAACCGGCCGCAAGCTCGATTATTCGATTCTCGTCGTTGTCATTCTGGCGCTGGGCTATTTTATCTGGGAAACGCAATTTTCGGACAGGGGGCCTGGGGTGGCAGAATCACCGGGCTTGGCGGCGGAGGTAGAGAGCGAGGTGGCCGCCGCTGTGCATGAGTCAGCGGAAACCCTGCTCGCAGACACCCGTTCGATCGCCATATTGCCGTTTGAAAACCGCAGCAACCGCGAGGAAGACCAGTTCTTCACCGACGGAATCCACGACGATTTGTTGTCAACGATTGCCAAGATTGGCGCCTTGAAGGTTATTTCACGCACGTCGGTTTCCGAATACAGGGACACCACCAAGAAGCTGCCGCAGATCGCACAGGAACTGGGGGTTGCGAACATCGTGGAGGGTGGCGTCCAGCGTTCCGGCGCCCAGGTGCGCATCAACGTGCAGTTGATCGACGCCGCAACCGATGAGCACCTGTGGGCGGAAATCTATGATCGCGAGTTGACCACAGAGAACCTCTTCGCCATCCAGAGCGAAATCTCCCGGGCCATTGCCGAAGCACTGCAGGCAGCCCTGTCGCCGGCGGAAGAGCAACGTATCGATTCGAAGCCAACCGATAACCTGCTGGCCTACGACGCCTATCTGCGCGGCCGCCAGTTGATGGAGAGCCGCGAAGCGGCGAAATTGAAACTTGCAATCGGGGAGTTCAGCAAAGCGGTCGAACTGGATCCGGGGTTCGCGCTGGCGTGGGTGGGCGTGGCGGACAGCAATCGGCTCGTTCTCCCTTTATGGAACACTTGCACAGAAAGAGTCCTTGCCGATCAGGGAAGAGGCGATCAACCGGGCGCTGGCCATCGATGACCAGTTGGGTGAAGCCTATGCTTCGCTTGGGGAGTTATACATAGATAAAAACCAGTATGACCAGGCGGAAATTGCCTTCCGGCGGGCAATAGAGCTGAGCCCCAATTACGCGACTGTCTGGCACTGGTACGCTGTTTTTCTGGGCGGCTATCCGCTGCGGGCGGACGAGGCCATTGAACTGGCGCAAAAAGCCGCCGAGCTGGATCTCGAGGTCTTCGATTATCGGCACAAACCTGGGCGATAAATATGAAAATCGGGGACTTTATTCGATGGCGGAGCGCCAGTTTCAGAAGGTCATTGAGCTGGAACCCGGTTTTGTTCCTGGTTACACGTCGTTGGCAAACTTTTATACCTACCAGATGAGCCGGTATGACCTGGCCCTGGCTCCGGCGCTGAAGGCACGTGAACTGGAACCGGAAAACCTGTCGAACCTGGATACCCTGGTCACCATATACCTGGAGTTCGGTGATTTTACAGCGGCGGAAAGGGAGCGCGACGCGATGAGCGAAGTGGACGCCAACCATCCCAGTGTGGGGTTTGCCGATGTCTTCATCAACCTGCGAAAAAACAATGTTGCGGCTACCCGCGAAGCCGTTAACTGGATGCTGCCAAAAGTTACAGATGAGCCCGGGGTCAATATGGACCTGGGCTTTGTGGAGCTTATCCTGGGCGATAAAAACCGTGCCCGGGCGATTTACCTGTCAGCCGCTCCCGGCTGGCTGGAGCCCGATCAATGGCAGGATTTGCTCTATCGTTATGCTGAGCATGGGTGCATTGTCGCATGGGTCCTGATGAATACGGGTGACGAGGACCTGGGCCGTCGATTGCTGCAGCAGTCCTCGGTTTACCTGGAAGAAACCCTGCCTTCCGCCGACGAGCATGCAGACTGGCATAGCCCTGAACTCTGCGAACTGACGGCCGGGGATACGGACAAAGCCCTGCAATCCATCGAAACTCAGCTGGCTCATAACCACTTGTTGAATTGGGATGTGGTTAACCAACTCCCCATGTACGACCAGATCCGCTTTGAACCCAGGTACCAGGCGGCGCTGCAGGAGCGTGAGCGCAGGATTGCTGCTCAGCGTGAGGCCATTAACTTGCAGCTGCGATAAAGGGGTCGGACCGGGTTTCAGGGGTCGGGCGACGAGGATTTGTTCCCCGGCCGGTAACGAACCACCCGGATGTTTTCGAGCGTAACCAGTCCGCCACAGCCGGCTTGTTCGATCAGTTCTGAACAGGTTGCTTGAAACGCCTCGACTTTCGACTGCTCATCGACAATTTCAATCACCATGGGAAGATCAGCGGAAAGGTCCAGGATCTTGGTGGTCCGGATGTGATGGGTCGCGCCATAACCCAGGACACCCTTGAGAACGGTAGCACCTGCAAGGCCCGAGTCGCGGGCATTCCTGACGATGGCCTCGTGAAGCGGCAGGTGTCCGATCTTGTCGCTCTCGCCAACGAAAATTCTCAGCAATACCGCCTGGCCTTTAATTTCCATGACTCACCTCGTGGCAAATTCGATGATCAATAACCCGAGCGCAAACGCGATCCCGGCCCCCGCCAGCGTGGCGACAAAATAGGTCGAAGCGAAAAAATACTCCTTGTCCTGTACGAACTGCCCGATCTCGTAAATGAAAGACGACATGGTCGTGAAACCGCCACAAAAACCGGTCGCCAGCAGCAGCCGCATCTCGGTTGACATCAATTCCGATTTGCCGCTCAGGCCGGCAATCAGCCCGATGACCAGACAGCCCGCCACATTGGACAGCAGGGTTCCATAAGGAATACTGAACGCGGAGATGTTCTGGGTGGCCAGCGTCATGCCGTAGCGGCTCAGACCGCCAAGCATGCTGCCGAATCCGACAGCGACGAGGGCAAGCAGGGTTTGCATAGCCTGAACTTTACCACCGCCAGCAGAGGCTGGGAAACCTGCTGTTCAGACGTCCTCGGGCACAAAGCTCCAGGCGATTGCAGACACAGCCAGGCTGGCGGCCGAAACCAGGAAAATGATACTGGTGTCCGGTGCGCGGCTGATCATCAGCGCAACGCCAAGGCTGACTACCAATTGCGGTAAAACGACCGAGAGGTTGAACAAGCCCATGTACAGGCCCATACGGGCCTGGCTGACTTTTTGCGACACGATGGCGAACGGCAGGCTGACCATGGCTGCCCAGCCAATCCCGACCACGGCCATCCACAGGTAAATGTAAAGGGGTGTCGTGCCCAGCCAAAAAAGGCCCAGGTATCCTGCCGTCATAAATACCAGGCAAACCACGTGTGTCCTTATTCGGCCTATACGGCGTGCCACAGGCATCAGGACCAGGGCTGGCAAAAGAGCGCCGACCGCATTCAGTACCAGGAAGCTCATCGAGCCCACCCTGCCCAGGTCAATATTCGTCAACCCGGGCAGTTGTTGCTGCAGATAGGCAAACAGGAACACGAAAGTGGTCTGGATTCCAACCCAGCTGAATGAATGAGCGGCGATCACCCTGCGAAAAGAAGTCAGGCTTCCCGGCTGGCGCCGGTCTTTCTCCATCAATGCCTGTGCAACCAGGAAAACGGATATTGCCGCGCAGGCAATTTCGGCAAAGTAATTCGCCGGTTCAAGCCCCAGTACGCGACGGCCCATGGCGTAGATGTCATACACCAGGAAACCCCATAGCGGGCGGATAGCGATCAGCATGCCAAGGAAGGAATCCGCCTTCCCCAACGGCTTTCCTTCGCCTTCGTCTCCCGCGGGGGTTTCCGCTTCCAGGGCGCGTGGCTCGGTAATGAACAGCGTGGGCACAACCGAGAACAGCAGCACGATAATGGCTCCGGCATAGATCAGTACGTAATTGCCGAATACCGCCCCGACGGCATAAGCCAGCACCCCGAAGGTGCCCGAGATGGTTTGCATCCAGGTATACCCCTTGGTCCGTTCATCGCCGGCGTCCGTGACATCGGCGATGATCGACCGGGTCGGGTTAAAACTGACGTTGATGGCAAGGTCGAGCGTCAGCGCCACCGCGATGGCGACCCCGAGAATTCCACCAACTCCCAGGCTACCGGAGACGATGTCGAGGTTGGGCAGGGCCAGAAGCATCAGCGCGGCAAGTACACCACCCACCAGGATGAAGGGCCGCCGGCGTCCGTTCCAGAACCAAACCCGGTCGCTGATGACACCGATGATGACCTGTCCCAGGATGCCGGCCAGCGGCCCCGCGGCCCAGACCAGTCCGACGTCGTGTATGTCCAGCTTGTATTGCGTGGTTAAAATCCAGCTGAGCGCCGATATCTGGATGGATAGAGCAAAACCCATGGCTGTCGAAGGAAGGCTGAGCAGCGCAAAAAAGGTGTTGGTTTTTGATTTCTGAAAAGTATGCATGCGGTGGAACATTAGAGGGTTTTACCGGGCGGGTCGCGGGAATATTCGTTGAATACGAATTCAATTGGCCTAGGGCTTGCGGCCGCCGCAGGAGCCCCGGATGGTCAGTGAAACGGGAAGTAGATCTGATTTGACCGGCTCGTCGTTGATCATGTTCAGCAGGTTGCCCACCAGCGTTTGTGCAGCGAGTCGCGTGTCCTGCCGCACCGTGGTGAGTGAAGGACTGAAGTAGGAGGCGGCGGGAAGGTCGTCGAATCCGACAACGGAAACCTCGCCGGGAACCTTGACGCCGGATTTTCGCAGGCACTTCAGCACACCGAATGCGATCAGGTCGGTGGTGGCGAAAATGGCATCGAACTCAATACCGCTTTCCAGAAACTTCGAGGTCGCATCGAAACCGGAGGTTTCCTGGTTTTTTACTTCAACGTGAAGCTCATCCCTGACGGGCAGTCCGGCCTCTTCAAGGGCCTGGCAATAACCTTCGTACCGCAGTTTGAATTCCGGGCAGTCGTCGCTCGCTTCGCCGAAAAAAGCGATCCGGCTGCGGCCCAGGCTGAGAAGGTGCCGGGTTGCCAGTCCGCCGCCCGTCTTGTTGTCGCAACCGACCGAATGACCTTCGAGTTCAGGGGCCGTTGCACCGAAAATGGTGAAATGTCCCCCATCATCATGCAACTGCTTCAGCCGGGATGAAATTCGTCGATAGTCTCCGTAGCCCAACAAAATGATGCCGTCGGCGCGGTTGCTGAACTGGTACTCCTGCAGCCAGTCATCGCTCAGTTGCTGGAACGAAAGCAGTACATCGTGGTCGAGCGCGGCCGCCGAACGGGCGATGTTCCCGAGCAGGGAAAGGAAGAACGGGTTGATTTGAGAGTCGTCTGAGGTCGGGTCTTCAAAAAGCAGCAGCGCGATGGTCCTGCTTTGCTGGGAGCGCAGGCCGGCCGCGCTGCGATCCACGCTGTAATGCATTTCCCGCGCAATTTCCTGCACGCGTTTGCGTGTTTCAGGGTTGACCAGCGGGCTGTTGCGCAGGGCTCGTGACACGGTGGCCTGTGACACACCGGCGCGATGGGCGATATCAAATGATGTCGTCTTGCCCGAACCCATTTTCCATCTTTCTCATCATGCCGTTGCAAATCATAACATTTATGCATTTTATGCAAACGTATTCATTGCTTTAATCCTGTTCTGACCCTCCGAAGTCTCTATATTACGCATTGCTAAGGTTAAGCGGCGTTGTTAGCATCCGCCGCTAATTCCCCTGGGGTCCAGGCATGAAAGAGTCGCTCACAGGGATAAACAGAGCCAATTGAAAATTTGGAGAATACAGGCAATGGCCAATCGCACAGCCAGTCGAACAGTTTCAATCACTTCCCGGAACAAACAGAATCAATCACCGGTATTGCGCCGCAGTGCGCTTTCCCTCGCCATCGCGCTTGCTCTGCCCGGCGCGGCATGGGCCCAGGATGCGATTGACGAGGAGGGTCCGAAAGATTCAGAACAGCCAATGATGGAGGAGGTCCTCGTCACCGGCAGATTCCGCGCCAGTCTGATCGACTCGATTGAAACCAAGCGCGATAACACCTCGATCATCGAAGCCATTTCGGCCGAGGACATCGGCAAGTTGCCTGATTCAAGCATCGCGGAGACCCTGGCCAGGATGCCCGGTGTTTCCGGCGAGCGCCGTGACGGCCGCACCAGCGGCATTTCCGTTCGTGGTTTCAATGAGAATTATGTCGGAACGACGCTGAACGGGCGCCAGCTGCTGGGCATGGGCGATAACCGCGGCGTGGAATTCGACCTGTATCCGGCTGAAATTGTCAGCGGCATGGTGGTTTACAAGACCCCCGACGCGACCCTGACCACCCAGGGCATCGGCGGTATCATCGACCTGAGGACCTACCGTCCATTGGATGAGGAACGGTTCCTGGTCGTTAACGCCCTGTATGAGCAAAACGGCTTGAAGTCGGCCAACCCGGATTATGACGACAATGGCTGGCGCGGGTCGGTGAGCATGTCTGACGTGTTCGCCAATGACACGATCGGCATTACCCTGGCCTATGCGCATACCGATTCACCCAGCCAGGAGCAGCAGTTCCGTGGCTGGGGCTATCCAAACGCCAACCCGGCAAACGCCGCATCCGGAGTCAGTGCGAGTGCGAGCGATGTCATTCTCGGCGGCCACGATTCCTACGTCCGGTCCGCGACCCTGAAGCGTGACACCATCGTCGGCGCCGTGCAGTTTGCACCGAATGACGACCTGACGATCACCCTGGATGGCCTGTACATCGACTTCTCCGGATGAAAGAGTGTTCCGGGGCCTGGAAGAAGGTCTGGCCGAATGGGGAACCGGCAATTACACGATTACCGGCGTGGACAACGGCCTGGTAACGTCTGCTGATCTCAACGGCGGCTTCAAATCCGTGGTCCGTAACGATGCCGAACGCAAAGACGCTACGTTGAAAGAATACGGGATGAATATCGAATACCAGATCGGCGAACAGTGGATCGTCCGGTTTGACGGCGCGCACAGCCAGGTCGACAAGACGATCACCAATGCCGAGAGCTATTCCGGCGTGGGCCGTCCCGGCCTGTTGACACAGGGTCCGGCGACCATGCGTTCGTGGGTCATGACGCCCCAGGGCGCCGTGTTCAGCGATTTCGGGACTCCGGTTGACCTGACCGACTTCAACCTGGTCAAGCTGGCAGGTCCCCAGGCCTGGGGCGGTGGACTGGCGCCGGTGCAGCAGTTTGCCGAAGTCACCCTGCCGGATGGTTCGAAAATCGGACCGCCGCAGGCACAGGACGGTTTTGTCAACCAGCCGATCTTCGACGAAAAGCTGACCACGCTTCGCCTCGACTCATCCCGCACCCTGGATTTTTCAATTTTCCAGGAAGTCACCTTTGGCGTGGATTATGCGGACCGTACGAAATCCAAGGACAACCAGGGCTTCTTCCTGACGGCGCCTACCTGGCCTTATGACGGCGCGATTCCGGAAGAATACCGTGTCGGGTACCGCGAATCTGGATTTCATTGGTATCAATGGCGTGGTTGCTTACGACAGCCTTGCCATGTTCGACAATGGTTATTACATCGCAACGGACGCCCAGACGCTGGAAACCAAGCGCTTTGGCGATACCTACGAGATCAAGGAAAAAGTAACGACGTTTTTCGCCAAGCTGGATTTCGACACCAACCTGGGCGGCGGCATGCTTTACGGAAACGTCGGCCTCCAGTACGTCCACACCGACCAGAGTTCAGACGGTTTTGGTTCACAAACCGGTCCGGACCTGTTCGTGCAGGCAACGCCGATTTCCGGTGGCGATGACTACAACAAGTGGCTGCCCACCCTGAACGTGATTTATGATTTTAACAACGGGCATTACATTCGCACGTCGGCGTCGAAGACCATCAGCCGGGCGCGCATGGATGACATGCGGGCGA
The DNA here is from genome assembly GCA_963700705.1 of uncultured Gammaproteobacteria bacterium. Taxonomy (GTDB): domain Bacteria; phylum Pseudomonadota; class Gammaproteobacteria; order Xanthomonadales; family SZUA-36; genus JAHEFT01. The sequence goes on from CAVOYQ010000013.1 coordinate 8,759, forward strand.
ACCAGCAGGTTTCCTTCTTCTTTAACCTGGCCAATGTCGACTCGACCGATGTCGAACAAAGCGCCTGGAGCGGAAGCGCGGGTAATCCGACGTTGCGGCCGCTGGAATCCAATAACTTTGACCTGGCCTGGGACTGGTACTTCGCCTCCGACGGTTTTGTGTCGGTGGCGTATTTCTACAAGGACCTGGTTAACTGGTCGAGGAACGGTACGTTCGTCGCGGACTTCTCCGAGTTCTACATTCCCGGTTACCACCAGGTGGTCGATGAAAACGGCGTTGTGCATACTCCGGCAACTTTTGACGGTGTCATCAGTTACCGTGAAGACGGTCTGACCGGAAGTATGCATGGCTGGGAATTACAGGCAACCCTTCCGTTCCGCATGCTGTGGGAAAAGCTGGAAGGTCTGGGCCTGATCGCCACCGCAACCTTTATCGACGGTTCGCTGGATGACGACACGCGCATCCCGGGCTTGTCCGACGAGAACTATTCGTTCATCGCTTTCTATGAAAGAGGCGGATGGGATTTCCGGGTTTCCATGACCAAGCGTACCGAGTTCCTGTCCGAAACCCGTGGTGAGAGCCTGTCACTGGTGACCACGACCGACCAGGGCGCCACGCTGTGGGATGCTCAGATCAGCTATGACTTCGGCGCCTCCGGGCGGACGGATTGGCTGGGCGGATCTGTCGGTCGCATTGCAGGGACAGAACCTGTCCAACGAAGACACCATTCAGACCAATGATGACGCGCGTCAGGTCACGAAGTACCAGAGTTTTGGCGCGAACTACATGCTCAGTGCGATATACAAATTCTGGTAGCCGCATTTGGTGTTGAGTCACGGCCCTGCCATCATGGGTGGCAGGGCTTTTTTTTGGGTGGTAATGACACATGAAAAACAGGATCAGAAAAGTTGTCGTCGTTGGCGGCGGAACGGCCGGCTGGATGTCCGCGGCGCTTCTCAAGCGGGTGTTGGGTGAGCCGATCGAAATCGAACTGGTTGAATCGGAGGAAATCGGCATCGTCGGTGTGGGTGAAGCCACCATTCCGCCCATCCAGCACGTCAATGCCGTGCTTGGAATTGATGAAGCCGAGTTTTTGCGCGAAACGAAATCCACCATCAAGCTCGCCATCCGGTTTGAAAACTGGCGGGTGCGTGGTGAGCAGTATTACCACACGTTTGGTGCGCCGGGCCGGAGCCAGGCGTTTTGTCATTTTCATCATTTCTGGACCCGGGCCCAGCAGGCAGGCCACGAATCCAACCTGTGGGACTACGACCTGAATTATCTCTGTGCCGAGGCCGGAAAGTTCGCCAAGCTGCAGGTCAATGACCCGATGTGGGAGATGCCATACGCTTACCATTTCGACGCCTCGCTGTACGGCGCTTACTTGCGGAAATACAGTGAAAAACGCGGCGTGAAAAGAACCGAGGGTCTGGTTGAACAAGTCAATATCCATCCCGAAAGCGGCCAGGTCGAGTCCCTCGTTTTAAGGGACGGCAAAGTCATCGAGGGTGATTTCTTCATCGACTGCTCCGGGATCAGGGGTCTGCTCATCCACAAGAAATTGAATACGGGCTACGAGGACTGGGGCCATTGGCTGCCCTGTGACCGCGCGATGGCGGTGCCGTCGGAACGGTTCGAAGAAACGTTGCCGTATACCCGTTCCATCGCCCATTCCGCCGGCTGGCAATGGCGGATACCCTTGCAGCACCGCAACGGCAACGGCCTGGTCTACAGCAGCAATCATTACAGCGATGACGAAGCGGCGAATATCCTGCTGAACAACCTGGAATCGAAAGCGACCGGGGAACCCAGGATCATTCCGTTCCGGACCGGGCGCACCCGCCGCCAGTGGAATCGCAACGTCGTTGCGGTCGGTTTATCGAGCGGCTTCCTGGAACCGCTGGAATCCACCAGTATCTACCTGATCCAGTCCGCGATCGTCCGCCTGATCCATTTGTTCCCGCATGCCGGAGTGACTCCCGGGCTGGTCGATGAATACAACCGGCAGTCGAAGCGCGAGTATGAACTGATCCGGGACTTTATCATCATGCACTACTATCTGAACGAACGGGACGACAGCCAGTTCTGGCGCGATACACGTAACATGGATGTGCCGGAACGCCTGACGCAGAAAATTGAACTGTTCCGGTCCAATGGCAGCCTGTTCCAGGATCAGCTGGATATTTTCCTTGAACCGTCGTGGCTGCAGGTGATGCTGGGGCAGGGCGTCATGCCGCAGGATTATCACCCGATCGCTGACGGCCTCAGCGAACAGCAGTTGCAGGAAAAGCTGGCGAATACCCGGAAACTGAAAATGGAGCCTCTGTCAAAGATTCCCGGTCACGATGAATTCCTGAAAATGTTCTGCAAGGGCGCCTGAATACGGTGGCCGGAAAGCAGTGCATGCAATTGAGATCGGCCCATGAGTCCTAGGGATACTTTCAAATATTCGATTGCAGTCGGTCGTATTCCTGACACTCGCCCTGGCGGTGTACGTGCAGTATCCCGTCCGGCATTCACCCGTGCAGTCTGGCGGTGTTTACGTGCACCTGTTCGAATGGACCTGGCCGGACGTTGCCCGGGAGTGCGAAACGTTCCTGGGTCCGGCTGGCTACGCCGCGGCGCAGGTATCGCCGGCGCAGGAACATGTCAAGGGCGGGCAGTGGTGGACCCGCTATCAGCCCGTCAGCTACCGGCTGGAAAGCCGCGGAGGCAGCCGGGCGCAATTTGAAGACATGGTTCGCCGTTGCGGCGCGGCTGGAGTGGATGTTTACGCGGATGCCATCATCAATCACATGTCCGGCGTCGGGGAAGGCGTGGGCGTGGCCGGTTCGGTTTACGGTCGGTACGAGTACCCGGTGCCCTATGGTTATGACGATTTTCATCATTGCGGCCGCTACGGCGACGACGACATCAGGAATTACCAGGACGCCTGGGAGGTCCGGAATTGTGAACTGGCCGACCTGGCCGACCTGGCTACCGGAAATGAAGTCGTGCAGGCAAAAATCGCGGCCTACCTGGAGTGACCTGCAGGACACCGGTGTAGCTGGTTTCAGGATCGATGCGGCCAAGCACATGGACCCGGCCGACATCGCAGCCATTCTCGACCGCTTGCCTGGCGATCCATTTATTGTCCAGGAGGTGATTGATCGCGGTAATGAGCCCATCACGGGCGAAGAATACGCCTCCAACGGACTGGTGACCGAGTTCAGGTACGGCATGGAGCTATACCGCGCTTTTACTGAACAGGACCTGTCGGGTTTGAAATCATTGGGTTCGCAGGAAGGCTGGATGCAGCCCGGGCAGGCCGCCGTTTTCATCGACAATCACGATGTGCAACGCGGCCATGCCGGCGGCAGTGACAACCTGACGCACCGGGAATGGTCTGTTTACCGCCTGGCCAATATTTTCATGCTGGCCTGGCCCTATGGCTACCCCATGGTCATGTCGAGTTATCGCTTCAGCGACTCTGACCAGGGGCCGCCGTCGACCCGGCCAGTGGATGAGCAAGGCCGCTGCAGCGCCGAATGGGTATGTGAACACCGGGATCCGGCGGTTGCCGCCATGGTTGGTTTTCGCAACCAAACGCAGGGTGAACCGGTGACGAATTGGACGCAGTTGAGTCCGGCAGCCATCGCATTCAGCCGCGGAGACAGCGGTTTTGTAGCCATCAATGCCGGAACGTCAGCAGTAACGGCGAGGGTTTCCGTGGGCTTGTCGCCGGGCCGTTACACGGACATCCTCGGAAGCGACAATGGGCCTGGGGGCGCGCCGGCTGAATTGGTCGTCGAGGACGACCGGTTCGTGACCATTGTGCTTCCGCCAATGGCGGCCATTGCGACTCATGCAGGTGCCGTGGAATGAGGATGATCAGCTTATTGATCCTGGCCTGCGCCATGACCCATGCGGTCGCGGAAATACGACAGGATGAACTGATCTCCAGCGTTTCCTCGCCCGATGGAACCATCCGGTTTGCGCTGACCATCGATTCTTTCGGCTCGCCGCGTTACACCGTGAGCCGCGGCGCCGAGACCTTGGTGGATGGTTCGCGCCTCGGCTTGAGGTTCGAAACCCAGGCGGCATTTGACCAGGACCTGAAACTGGTCGGAACTTCAAAGGCCAGCCATGATGAGACCTGGGAGCAACCCTGGGGTGAGCGGCGCCTGGTGCGGGACCGGCACGAAGAGCTTTTGCTGCAGTTTGCCGACCCGGAGTGGCCGCCGATTCGATATCCGAGTGCGCGTGTTCGATGACGGGCTGGGTTTTCGCTACGAAGTCCCGGCGCAACCCGGCTTTGATGCGGTCAATATTGTCGATGAATTGACCGAGTTCAGCCTGCCTGAGGTTCTACCGCCTGGTGGATTCCCGGGCGGCGCTACAACCGTTACGAGTACATTTACAGCACGACCGGGCTTGATGAGATCGAGACCGCTCATACGCCGATGACGCTTCGCACCCCGGCGGAACCCACCTCAGTATTCACGAAGCCGCATTGGTCGACTACGCCGGCTTCGTCCTGGACCAACGGCGCGACAACGTTTTTCAGACCAACCTGACACCCTGGTCGGACGGTATCCGGGTCAAGACCGCCGTACCGTTTCACACGCCCTGGCGTACCATCCAGGTATCCGAAAACGCGGTGGGCCTGCTCAATTCCAGCCTGATCCTGAATCTTAATGAACCCAATAAGCTGGGTGACGTTTCCTGGGTCGAAACCCGGTAAATACGTCGGCATCTGGTGGGCCATGCATATCAGGAAACGCACCTGGGGACGCGGGCCCGATTCACGGTGCAACGACCGCCGAGACCATGCGTTACATGGATTTTGCCGCGAAATATGGCTTTGACGGTGTGCTGGTGGAGGGCTGGAATATCGGTTGGGATGGCGACTGGTTTCCATAATGGTGACTCTATTCAGCTTCACCGAAGCCCTATCCTGATTTTGACCTTCAGGCCATTTCCGGACGTGGAAAGAAACTGGGTGTCCGGCTGATTGGCCATCACGAGACCGCGGGGAGTGTTTCCCATTACGCAGACCAGATGGCGGACGCTTTCGATCTTTACGAATCGGTCGGCGTGAGCCAGGTGAAGACCGGCTATGTCGCGGATGGCGGCAACATCAAGCGCGTCGATGCGCAGGGTGTGGCGCATTACGAGTGGCATGACGGCCAGTTCATGGTGGGGGAATACCTGCGGTCAGTTACCGAGGCCGCAAAGAGAGAAATCAGCATCAATACGCATGAACCCATCAAGGACACCGGCCTGCGGCGCACCTATCCGAACTGGTTATCTCGTGAAGGCGCCCGCGGCCAGGAGTTCAATGCCTGGGGCGTGCCGCCAAACCCGCCGGAACACACCGCGATTCTTCCCTACACCCGCCTGTTGGCCGGTCCGATGGATTTCACCCCGGGTATTTTTAACCTGACTTTCCAGGGACCGGGGTCCAGCCAGCGGGTACAGACCACTTTGGCCAAGCAACTGGCGCTGTATGTGACCGTTTACAGCCCGATCCAGATGGCGGCCGACCTGCCGGAAAACTACGAGGCCCGGCCGGAAGTCTTCCAATTCATTGTTGATGTGCCCACGGACTGGGAAGAGAGTCTTGCGTTAGCAGGTGAAGTCGGTGATTACGTGGTTTTTGCCAGGCAGGAACGCGGCGGCCGTGACTGGTTCCTTGGTGCGGTTAGCGACGAAAACGGCCGGCAACTAGAAATCCCACTGGATTTTCTTGAGCCGGGCGTGAGCTACCGGGCACAGATTTACAGCGACGGGCCCGGTGCGAACTGGGAGTCCAACCCTTACTCCATCACCATCGAAGAGAAGTCCCTGGGGCAGGATGATGTCCTGGCATTGTGGCTCGCGCCGGGCGGTGGCGCCGCGATCCGGTTCGTGGCGGGAAACAGGCAATGAGACAAAAACCACGGCTCAGTTTCTGGCAGATCTGGAACATGTGTTTCGGCTTCCTGGGCATCCAGTTCGGCTTCGCTTTGCAAAACGCGAACGTCAGCCGTATTTTCCAGACCCTCGGCGCCGAGATCGATGACTTGCCGATCCTGTGGGTGGCGGCGCCACTGACCGGCCTGATCGTCCAGCCGATCGTCGGCTACCTGAGCGACCGAACCTGGAACCGGCTCGGCCGGCGGCGCCCCTACTTCCTCGGTGGGGCCATCCTCGCTTCGCTGGCGCTGCTGGTGATGCCCAACTCGCCCCACCTGTGGGTGGCGGCCGGAACGCTGTGGATCATGGACGCCAGCATCAACATCTCGATGGAGCCGTTCCGCGCCTTCGTCGGCGACAACCTGCCCAAACCCCAGCGCACGATGGGTTTCGCGATGCAAAGTTTCTTTATCGGTATCGGCGCGATCGTCGCCTCGGCCCTGCCGTGGATGATGGCGAATTGGTTCGAAGTCAGCAATATGGCGGATCCCGGCCAAATACCGAACACGGTGAAATGGTCTTTTTACCTGGGTGGCGGAGTATTTCTCGCGGCCGTGGCCTGGACCGTGTTTTCGACCAGGGAGTATTCGCCTGAAGAAATCGCTGAATTCGAAGCCGCTGACGAAAACGTGGAATCGTTCGAAGCGCACGAACCGCGGTCTACTACAAAGTACCGCAACGGCGGCCTGGCCTGGATCCTTGCCGGCGCGGCCTTCCTCGCCTGGATCGCGGCCCGCGGACTGGATAAGCAGCTTTACATCCTGGCGGCTGGCAGCATTGCTTTCGGCTTGCTGCAGATGGCAACCGGGTCGATGCAGAAGGCTGGGCGCACGGACAATGGTCTATACCACATCGTCGAGGACCTGTTCCACATGCCGCGCGTGATGAAGCAGTTGGCCGTTGTGCAGTTTTTTTCCTGGTTCGCCCTGTTCGCGATGTGGATATACAGCACAGCGGCCGTGACCAGCTACCACTTTGGAACGGCAGACGTCACCAGCGAAGCGTATAACGACGGCGCCAACTGGGTCGGCGTGCTGTTCGCCTCTTACAACGGGTTCGCGGCACTGGCCGCGATCGCAATACCCTTCGTCGCTCAGCGCCTGGGCTGTCGTTGGAGTCATTTGCTGAACCTGTCGATCGGTGGTATCGGTCTGCTCAGTTTCCTGTTTATCCGTGACCCAGCCTGGCTGATCGTTCCGATGATCGGGGTTGGCATCGCCTGGGCGTCGATTCTTTCGCTGCCCTACGCATTGCTGTCGGACGTTTTACCGACGGCGAAAATGGGCATCTACATGGGAATCTTCAATTTCTTCATCGTCATTCCGCAGCTCATCGCAGCATCTGTGCTGGGACTGGTGTTGCGCGAGTTTTTCAATGCTCATGCCATCTATGGCCTGGTGATCGGCGGCGTGTTCATGATGGTCGCCGGCATCGCCACGCTGCTGGTGGACAAGGAAGCCGAACCCGAGAGAGTGAGTTGAACCCGTGATCAAGCCGATGAGACTTTCGTCGTTCCTGGGCCTGGTCATCCTCCTGTCCGGGCCCGCAAGCCGTGTTATTCAAGAGAAGTACATGCCCGAACCCTACGTCAAGATCGAACATCCCGAATGGAGCCGTGACGCGGTCATTTACCAGATCAACACGCGCCAGTTCACGCCGGAAGGCACGTTTGCCGCGGCCGAAAAGCACTTGCCGAGACTCAAGGACCTCGGGCGTGGACATCCTGTGGCTGATGCCGGTGCAGGAAATCGGGCTGAAGAACCGCAAGGGACCGCTCGGCAGCCCCTACGCGATCCGCGACTACCTGAGCGTCAATGCCGAATACGGCGACCTGGACAGCCTCAAGCAATTCATCGCCGCCGCCCACGCACTGGGCATGTACGTCATCCTGGACTGGGTGGCGAACCACACGGCCTGGGACAACCCGCTGGTCGAGCAGCACCCGGACTGGTACGAGCGCGACTGGAAAGGCGACTTCCACTCGCCGGCCTGGACGGACTGGTCGGACGTCATCCAGCTCGACTACGCGCAGCCGGGCCTGCGGCGCTACATGACCGAGGCCATGAAATGGTGGGTCACCGAGGTCGGCATGGACGGTTTTCGCTGTGACGTGGCCGGCTTCGTGCCGGTGGATTTCTGGAACACCGTGCGCGCCGAGCTCGACGCCATTCGGCCCGTGTTCATGCTGGCCGAGTGGGACACCCGCGATCTGCACGCCCGGGCCTTCGACATGACCTATGCCTGGAGCTGGAACGACACGGTCCACGACATCGCGATGGGCAAGGCGGATGTCGGCTCGCTGGGGATATACCACTACACCGATGAGAACTCCTGGCCGGCGGACGGCATGCGCATGCTGTTCATCAGCAACCACGACAAGAACGCCTGGGAGGGGACCCAGTTCGAGGCGTTTGGCGATGCGCTGGAAAGCGCCATCGTGTTGTCGGTGGTCAGCAAGGGCATGCCGCTGATCTACAACGGCCAGGAAGCCGGCAACCCGAAGCGCCTGGCGTTTTTCGACAAGGATCCGATCGAATGGCGCGAGCACCCGATCGGCGATCTCTACCGCCGGCTGATCGCGCTCAAGAAAAGCAACTCGGCGCTGTGGAACGGCCACTGGGGCGCGGACATGATCCAGGTGGTCAACAGCGCGCCGTCCCGCGTATTCAGCTTCGTGCGGGCCAATGACAAGGATAAGCTGTTCGCCGTGTTCAATTTCTCCGCCGAGCAACAGAGGGTGACTTTCCAGGACGCCCTTTACCATGGCCGCTATCGGGAGTTTGCCAGTGGTGACGATGTGACGCTCGACGCCGGGTTCGAGCTCGATCTGCCCGCCTGGAGCTACAGGCTGTTCTCAGGTAGCCCTATGGAACAAGACAAGAACAAAAACCGATTCCCTGGTCATGGCGATGGGACGCCAGGCGGGCATCGGCATGCACCTGACGTCGCTGCCCGGGGACCACGGAATCGGCGACATCGCCGACAGCGCCATGGCCTTCATCGACCTGCTGGCGGACATGAATATCGGGGTCTGGCAGTTCCTGCCGCTGGGTCCCACGGCCTATGGCGACTCGCCCTACCAGCCGTTGTCGGCTTTCGCCGGCAACGTGATGCTGCTCGGCCTGAATCCGTTGGTGCAGATGGGGCTTCTCAAACCCGCCGAGTTGGAAGGGCTGGCCGAACTGCCGCGCGACACGTGCGACTACGGACGGCTGATCCCGGCCAGAGCGCGCTGTTGGCGCAGGCTTCGGAACGATTCCTGGCTCGTGGCGGCAACGGTCTCGTGGCCGAATACGAAGAATTCCTGCATCGCAATGCGGCTCGCTGGCTGGATGATTACGCCTTGTTCAGGGTGCTGAAGTCCGCGCACGGCGAGCGGCCATGGCCCGAGTGGGAGAAAGGGGTCAGGCGCCGCAAGCCGGCTGCGCTGGCACAAGCCCGCGACGCGCGCCGCGAAACCATCGAGCACACCCGCATCAAACAATTCCTGTTCGATCGCCAGTGGCAGGCGCTGCGGGCGCACGCCGGCGAGCGCGGGGTCTGCCTGTTCGGCGACATGCCGATATACATCGCGCTGGACAGCGTCGATGCCTGGGCGCACCCCGAAATGCTGCTGATCGACCGGGACGGCCGTCCGTCCCACGTGGCCGGCGTGCCGCCGGACTACTTCAGCGAAGACGGCCAGCTCTGGGGCAACCCGCTGTACGACTGGGCCTTTCACGAGCGAACCGGCTTTCGCTGGTGGGTAGAGCGAATGCGCCATGCGACCCGGCAGACCGACGTGGTCCGCATCGATCATTTTCGCGGGTTCGAATCGTTCTGGTCGGTACCGTTTGGTTCTGAAACGGCGCGGGACGGAGAGTGGCTGCCCGGCCCGGGAGACCGCCTGTTCGAGGCCATGGAACAGGCGTCGGGCAGTTGCCCATCGTTGCCGAGGACCTCGGCGTGATCACGCCGGAAGTCGACGCATTGCGCCAGGACCACGGTATGCCGGGTATGGTTGTCCTGCAGTTTGAGGTCGACGATCCGGAGTTCGAATCGAACCGTCGAGGCAAAGAACAGCGTGTGTTACACCGGCACCCATGATAACGATACGACGGTCGGCTGGTTCCGCGGCAACGGCGCCGATACACGCACCGCGACGGAAATAGTCGCCGGGCCAATCGCGCTGAAGCAGACCGGCGGCACCGCCGAAACGATTCACCTCGATATGATCCGGCTGGCATTTTCGACCCGGGCGTCATGGCCGTGGCGCCGATGCAGGATTACCTCGGACTGGGTTCGAAGGCGCGCCTGAATATTCCGGGCACGACGCTGAATAACTGGCGCTGGCGGATGCGTACCGGGCAATTGCACGCGGGTCTGATCGAGTCCGTGCGACAAATGGTTCAAGAGAGTTCACGAACGGGCAGGAAGCCATTAAACTGCGCCGCATGATCCAGGAAGGCATGCCTAATCAGCTCGGCTCCCGCGTCGAAGACGGCGGGGTCCATTTTGCGCTTTTTTCCAGTGGCGCCGAGGCAGTTGAGCTGTGCCTGTACAACGAGGACCGGCAGGAAACAGCCAAGCATTTGCTGCCGGGACACAGCGACGGTGTCTGGCACGGTTTTCTGCCGGGCTGCGGAGCGGGACAGCGATATGGTTACCGGGTTCACGGGCCGTGGTTCCCGGAGAAGGGCCTGCGCTTCAACCCGGCCAAATTGCTGATCGACCCCTACGCCAGGCGCCTGGACGGCGTCTTCCAATGGAACCCGGCGGTCTATGACTATATCCCTGCTGCCAAAGAGGAGACCTGGGTCAGCAATCCCACCGACAGCGCACCCTTCATGCCGCTGGGCGTGGTGGCCGGGGCACTGCCGTCCCGCCCTGTTCCCGGCCCCTGGACTCCATGGGCCGAGACCA
>CAVOYQ010000014.1:0-177049 GCA_963700705.1 uncultured Gammaproteobacteria bacterium
CGCAACCTTCGAACTGAAGTTTTAAGGCTTCGTAGGAGCGAATTCATTCGCGATAATTATTTTTTCAAAATCTAAAATCGCGAATGAATTCGCTCCTACGTAACAATTATGGATTGCCCGGCCTTGGTCGTATCGGATTTTGAGCCCCGCTCGGGGATGTTCCGGCCTTTCGCCACGGCCGGGCGTTCGGCCATGCGCTCCAGCCATGCCTTCAGGTTAACCAGCCCCTCGATATCGATTCCGGACCATTTGTGGGTTACGGCCCAGGGCCAGGTGGCGATGTCGGCAATGCTGTACTCGTCGCAGATATAGTCCCGGCCGGCCAGTTGCCGGTCCAGTACCGTCAACAGCCGCTGTCCTTCGTGCTGGTAGCGATGGATGGCGGCCGGGATTTTCTCCTCGAAGTAGCGATAAAAGACGTTGGCCTGTCCCATCATCGGGCCAATACCCCCCATCTGGAACATCAGCCATTGGAGCACCCGGGAGCGGGCTTTTGTCTCCGCCGGCAACAATTTACCGGTTTTTTCCGCCAGGTAAATCAGGATCGCGCCTGATTCAAACACCACGAAATCGTCATTACCCTGATCCACGATCACCGGAATCCGGCCGTTCGGGTTCATGGCCAGGAAAGCAGGTTCTTTTTGCTCCTGTTTGCCGAGGTTCGACCGGGTGAACGGTGTAATCCAGGCCGATTTCCTCCAGCATGATGGAAATCTTGTAGCCGTTCGGGGTGGGGGAAGTATAGAGTTCGATCACTGTGCCGGCAGCCTGATAAAGACGGCATTGTACCAGCTGTTCGGGTTATCATGTTTTGAACGGGAAACGGACACGAATCGGAGATCATTGACAGTATGCTGGCTTTTCTTGGCGTAGTGCTTGGACTACTTTTGCTGGTTGGCGGCGGCACCGCGCTGGTCAAGGGCGCCTCTCAACTGGCGACACGGCTTGGAATCTCGCCGATGATCATCGGCCTGACCATCGTTGGTTTCGGCACCAGCATGCCGGAACTGATTGTCAACACGCTGGCCTCAATTGAAGGTGAAACCGCACTGGCATTCGGCAATGTCGTGGGTTCCAATATCGGCAACCTGGGCCTGATCCTCGGGACCGCGGCCATTATCCGGACCATCGATATCCAGGGTTCGCTGGTGCGCAGGGAAGTCCCGCTGTTATTGCTGGTGACCACGATTATCACGGTCATGGGCCTGGACGGTGTACTCGAAGGCACGGCGCCCCGAATTGGCCGGGCGGACTCCATCATCCTGCTGCTGCTGTTCGGTATTTTTGTTTACATCACGGTACGGGAAATTGCCCGGACCCGGAACAATGACACGCTGATCAGTGAAATCGCTGACAGCCCCATCGTTCATTCCCACACGACCGGAAGCGCTCAATGGATGCTCATCATCGTGGGCCTGGTGCTGCTGTTTGCGGGCGGGGAAGTCACCATCCGTTCCGCAGTTCAGCTTGCCGAACAGGCGGGGCTGTCAAAAGCTGTCGTCGGGCTATTCGTTGTCGCAGTCGGGACCAGCATGCCGGAACTGGCGACCTCGATAATCGCCGCCGTTCGCAAGGAGTCCGACCTGGCGCTGGGTAACCTGCTGGGATCAAACATTTTCAATTCACTCATCGTGCTGCCGATAAGCGGCCTGATCAGCGGTATCGTGATCCCCCCGGGCGGTATTTCCGACCTGGTGGTTTCCTGGCTGTTCGCAGCGGCTCTTCTGCCGGTATTTTTTCTGGGCAAGGCCAAGCTCACGCGGCCTGTCGGGCCTTGTTTTCCTGCTGGCTTATATCGGGTACGCCGCGTTACGGATCGGGATGAATAACCAGTGACTCGCGATTGGGCCCGTTGCGGGATGGAGATGCCGGACCAGTCCATCTGACCACCCCGTGACCCCGTTGCTTTGAGTCCTTGGTGAGGCCGTCGTGGAACTTTCCAATTGATCGCCAGTCATCTTTATATGGGGGCACTGGTTTGATGGGGTTAACCAGCCAGGCAACAGGCCTTGCACTTTCGGTTGCCGCTTACCTGACTTTACCGGAGGAGGCAGTTCGTAATTAATATGGACGCTGTTCTCGCACGTACCGGCATCATTGCGGCGGGATCCAATGCGGTAAAACGGCTGGCAGATGAGACCGTGGCGGTCGTGCTGGCCGGTGGTAAAGGAACGCGTCTCGGCGCTTTGACCGAGCATGATTGCAAACCGGCCCTGCCCTTTGGCGGCCTCTATCGGAACATCGATTTCTCCCTGTCCAACTGCATCAATTCGGGCATTGACCGGATCGGGGTCGCGACCCAGTTCAAAGACGCCTCGCTGATTCTGCACCTGGCCAAGGTGTGGCGAAATCGCCGTCAAGCGGGTGGATTCATCAAGCCGTGGCGCGCCGAATCACTTGCTGAAGGCACCTACCGGGGCACCGCAGATGCGGTTTATCGGAATTGGCCCGCGATAAGGGCACTGGATCCACGGCTTGTTATGATACTGGCGGGTGATCACGTGTACCAGATGGACTATCGCCCGATGCTGATGCGGCACGTTGACAGTGGCGCCGATGTCACTATCGGCTGCGTTGAAGTTGACGTGCAGTCCGCCAGGGAGTTTGGCGTCATGTCCACGGACAGGGACAGACCGCATCCGGCGTTTTTCGGAAAAACCACGTTATCCCGAAAGTCTGCCAGGGCGGCCGGACCGGGCGCTGGGGTCCATGGGCATATATGTCTTCCAGCGGGAGTTGTTGGGGAAGCTGTTGAGTGAGGATGCTTTGAGCAATTCCTCGACTCACGATTTCGGACGCGATGTATTGCCGCAGCTGATTGACCAGGTCAACGTGTTTGCCTATCCATTCACCGAGGACGCGGTGGTGGGGTCCGGTTACTGGCGGGATGTTGGAACCATCGCTTCCTACTGGCAGGCCCACATGGATTTTCTGGATGGCGTTCCGGGCCTCGGCTCAACGACAAGTCCTGGCCCCTGTGGTCAAACGGGCATTCACGGGGCGCCCCGGCAATCAACACCGCAATTTCCAAGGATGGCGGAAAGCTGGTCAATGCTTTCCTGGCTCAGGGTTGCTCGGCAGCCCGGGCGGCGGTGCACCGATCGGTTCTTTACCAGAATGTGTCGGTAGCGCCGAATACCGAGTTGAGGAACACGGTCGTTCTGCCCCGCGCAATGATTGGACGTAACTGCTCTCTCAGTGACGTTGTCGTAGCGGCGGGTGTGCTGGTTCCGGACGGAACCGTTGTTGAGCCCAAGAGCCTGCTTCATGGCGCAACGATTTCTCCAACTCTTCTAGCAGACACACGTTATTTCAGCAGAAATATCGTCAGGCCTGCGAAGTCCGGCCTGGCAAATGCTTTTCAAAGGAGACACGAGCATGTTAAAGAGAAAATTTCTGGCCGATAAGGCCACTTGCAGTGTGACGTTCACGATCGACGCCGACGTCACAAAGGAAGCAAAGGCGGCTGCCGTGGTCGGCAGCTTCAACAACTGGGATGCAAATGCCAATCCCATGAAGCGCCGTAAAGACGGCTCCTTTGCCACCACCATCAGACTTCCCTGCGGTGAAAGTCACCAGTTTCGTTACCTGATCGACGAATCATTCTGGGAAAATGACGCGGCAGCGGATGATTACGTGCCGACACCGTTCGGCGACAGTGACAATTCCGTTGTTGATCTGCACAAGTCTATGGAGGTGGAATGAAACCTGTCACTAAAGCTATTTGCAATTGAAAATGTCCCTGGTTGGCTGTCCACGCTTAAAAGAGGTAAATTTGTAGAACATCGATCGGGTACATATTGGAGGAGGGCCCACCACTATGGATACGGAGCAGAGTTTTGGTCTGAGCCCAGATAATATTGATCAGGCAATCGTACTCGGGATCATGAAATCGGCAGGCAATCCGCGGATTTCAGTCCGGCTCTGGAACGGCCACGAGTTTCCCGTGACCGATGAACGCCCGGTTGCCTGCCTGGAATTTCTCAGTCGTCGCGCCGTGCTGAAACTACTGACCACACCTTCGGTTGGGTTCGGAGAATGCTACAGCCAGGGACTGCTCGAGGTTCATGGCGATTTCCTTGCGTTCACGAACGAAGTCACAGCAGCGATCACGCGCAAGGAAACGCACAGATATTACCTGCCCAGGTTGAAGTCGGCACTGCACGCCCTGCGCCGCAACTCACCAGGGCGTTCGAAATATAATGCGCACCACCATTACGACCTGGGTAACGATTTTTACCGCATGTGGCTGGATGAGCGGATGGTGTACACATGCGCTTATTACGACACACCCGGCGCCACGCTGGCGGAAGCCCAGATCGCCAAAATGGACCATGTTTGCCGCAAACTGGACCTGAAGCCCGGGCAAACCGTGGTCGAAGCAGGCTGCGGATGGGGCGCACTGGCCATGCACATGGCTGAGCACTATGGCGTCGAGGTCAAGGCCTACAATATTTCCCGGGCACAGGTGGACTGGGCGCGCGAAAAAGCAGCCGCCAGGGGCCTGGACAAGCGACTGGAATTTATCCTGGGGGACTACCGGAACATCGGGAAGCGCTATGACCGGTTCGTTTCGGTAGGCATGCTTGAGCACGTGGGATGCGCCAACTACCGCGTCCTGGGTGACCTGATCAAGCGCTGCCTGAAGCCCGAAGGGCTCGCGCTGATCCACACGATCGGCCGCAGCCATCCGAAAACGATGGATGCATGGATTCGCAAGTACATATTTCCGGGCGGTCACGTTCCAAGCCTGAGCGAAATGATGGCCGTGTTCGAACCGAACCGGTTCTCTGTGCTCGATGTCGAGAACCTGCGGCTGCACTATGCACGCACCTGCGCTGCCTGGCTGGCGAATTTCGAAACAGTCGCCGACAAGGTCAGTGAAATGTACAGCGAGGAATTCACCCGCATGTGGCGCCTGTACCTGGCGGGATCCTCGGCCGGATTCCAGTCCGGAACGCTGCAACTCTACCAGGTGGTGTTTGCACACGGCAGCAACAACAGGGTGCCATGGACCCGTGAACACCAGTATCCCGGGTGCTTTGGGCGCACCTGAGTGCACGTCGCCGACGCCATTGTCGTGGGCGGCGGACCGGCAGGTTCGACCTGTGCCTGGAAGCTGAAGCAGGCCGGTCTCGACGTAGTCGTTTTGGATCGTGCCCGTTTCCCGCGCACCAAGCTTTGCGCCGGCTGGGTCACACCCAAGGTTCTTGCAGATTTGGACTTGAAGCCGGGCGACTATCCACACAGCTTCATGACTTTCGATGCATTGCTGCTGCACTGGAAGTTTTTCACTGTTAAATTCGCTTCGCGACAACACTCGATCCGGCGCTGCGAGTTCGATGATTTCCTGCTGCGCCGTTCCGGCGCGAGGGTGCATACACACAAGGTCCGCGAGATTCGCCGCGACAACGGGGACTTTGTCGTCGACGGCGAGTACCGCGGCAAATTCCTGATCGGGGCGGGCGGCACCTCGTGCCCAGTCTACCGGACGTTGTTTCGCGAGCGTTGTCCGCGCCGCGGGTCGCTGCAGGCCGCCACCCTGGAACAGGAATTCGCTTATGACTGGCAGGACCCTGCCTGCCACCTGTGGTTTTTCAATGACGGCCTGCCCGGGTATGCCTGGTATGTGCCCAAGGCGAACGGGCACATCAATATCGGCCTGGGCGGAATGGCCGGGCAACTCAAACAAGGGAGTGGCAACCTGCACGATTACTGGCACAAGTTTGTTCTGCGCCTGAAAAAACTCGGGCTCGTCGTCAGCGATGACTTACAGCCGACGGGCTACAGTTATTTTCTGCGCGGTGGTGTGGAAACCGCCTGCGACCGGAATGCTTACCTGGTCGGCGATGCGGTTGGCCTGGCCACCCGGGACCTGTGCGAGGGTATCGGGCCCGCCATCGAAAGCGCCCTGCTCGCAGCGCAGTCGATAGTCACCTCCTCGGAATACTCACTTGCCGGCATCAAGCCGCTCAGCGGTCAAAGCATCATCAGCCGGCATCTCGAACGCAAATTTGCCGGCTGAGCCTGACAGCCAATGCTCAGGTAACGGCTTTTCTCACTTTCTCGAGGAAATCTATCGGAAAAACGATGGTTGAGCTTTTGTCGCCGGCGATCTCGGTCAGTGTCTGCAGGTAACGCAACTGGATGGCGTTGGGTTCCTGGGCCAGGGTTTTTGCTGCTTCCACCAATTCGAAAGCGGCCTGCTTTTCGCCGGTTGCATGGATGACCTTGGCCCGCCGCTGCCGCTCCGCTTCCGCCTGGGCGGCAATCGCCCGGATCATGCTCTCATTCAGGTCCACGTGCTTGATTTCCACGTTGGCTACCTTGATGCCCCAGGCATCTGTCTGGCGATCGAGGATGGCCTGGATATCATGGTTCAAGGCATCACGTTCTGACAACATGTCATCCAGTTCATGCTGACCCAATACCGAGCGCAGCGTGGTTTGGGCCAACTGGCTGATCGCTTCGAGATACCGTTCGACCTGGATGATGGCTTTTTCCGGGTCGATGACACGGAAATACACGACGGCATTGACCTTGACCGAGACGTTGTCTTTGGAAATCACGTCCTGCGTGGGCACGTCCATCACCACCACCCGCAGGTCAACGCGCACCATTTGCTGGACCACCGGAATCACGATGATCAGCCCGGGTCCTTTTACTTTCCAGAACCGCCCCAGCTGAAAAACGACTCCGCGCTCGTATTCACGCAGGATCTTGATCGCATTGATGACGATGCCGAGCAGCGCAAAAGCGATTACACCATATACATATCCAAACATTTTCCTGCTCCTCGAATATCATTCAATGACCGGGCGCACCTTCAGGGTCAGGCCGTCAAGGCCGGTGACCAATACCGCCTGGTGCTGTTTCACGGGAGTTTCAGAGACGGCGGTCCAACGTTCGCTGTGGATAAAAACTTCGCCTTCATGCTCGAAGCTTTCCAGTGCAATCCCGGTGTTTCCCAGCAGCTGTTCCCGCCCGGAAACAACCGGTCTCTGGCGGGCCCGGACGGCAAACCAGATAATGGCCATCAGCCCCAGCGACCCGACCGTGGCAATGGCGCCGATGAGAGCGCGGGATACCGAATAGCCCGGCACATCGCTGTCGATCAGGATGATCGAACCGATGACGGTGGCCAAAATGCCGCCAAAACCCAGTACCCCGAAACTCGGGGCCATCACCTCGGCTATGAGCAGTATGACGCCGAGCACGATCAGCGCCAAACCGGCGTAATTGACCGGCAACATCTGGAACGCGTAAAGGGCCATCAACAGGCAAATCGCACCAACCACGCCAGGAAGGATGGCGCCCGGGTGGTAGCCTTCCAGGATCAGCCCGTACACGCCGATCAGCAAAAGCAGATAGGCGATGGTGGGGCTGGTGATGACACCCAGCAACTCGCTGCGCCAGTCGGGCTCCAGTTGTTCGATCGACACCCCCTCGGTATTCACCTGGTAGTCGTGGTCGTTTACTTCAACCACCATGCCATTGATGTTCTGCAGCAAATCGCCGACATTATCAGCAACCAGGTCGATCACGCCGAGTTCCAGCGCCTGTTCACTGGTGATGCTGTCCGCATTTCGAACAGCAAGCTCCGCCCAGTCGGCATTGCGGCCGCGCAGTTCTGCCAGTCCCCGGATATAGGCTACCGCGTCATTGACGGATTTCCTTTCCATCGGATCGCCGGAATCAGCGCTCTCCGGCCCATCAGTCCGGTGCGTCCTTTTCCCGGCTCACCGGGTTGCCGATGATCGCGACCGGTGTGGCCGCGCCGACATTGGTGGCCGGACTCATCGCGGCGATGTGGCTGGCGTAGAGAATGTAGGCGCCGGCGCTCGCGGCCCTCGCTCCCGACGGGCGTGACATAAGTCGCAACGGGAACGCTGGAACTCAGGATGGCCTTGATGATGTCGCGGGTCGAGGCGTCGAGACCGCCGGGTGTGTCCATTCGAATGATGACCAGCGCGGCATTTTGCGCCGCCGCAAGCTCGAGCGAACGGGTCACAAAATCCCGGGTTGCCGGGCCAATCGGGCCCTTCAGGTCGAGAATCAGGGCCTGGCGGTCAGGCTTGGCTTCCGGTTCGGCCGCGGAGTCTGCACCAAAAACACCCCTCGCCCACAGGATCGTGAACACGATCACCAGCAGGAGAACAATGGCTTTCTTTAACGACATTTCACTGCCGCGGTCATCAGCACATACCCCCGTTTTTTTCCAGGGAGACTGATATTCTTTCAAATCAGTACGTTTTTTGCCATGTCTTGCGTCAAGAAAAGCCCTGTGGGAGCCGTTAAAGCACCAATCCGTGCAACCGGTCGCGCGCACTTTTTTCCGGATCACGGTCACCCGGATGACCCCGGCCGCCGCCACCGGCCGTCTCCAGCACCATGCTTTTGCCGGCCGGAATGACCTCGCGGCCCATTCCGCGCAAAGGCGTGCCGTCACTGACATAAACACGCGCCGGTTCACCGGGCCCGCCGCCCTGGCGGCCGCGTGGCGGGTGCTTGATGCGGTCGAACATCTTGGAAACGGCAAAAGCCTCGCCATCGGCATGGGCAAATTCCATGATCTGCCCAACCCCGCCGCGAAATTCACCCTTGCCGCCGGAATCCGGGCGGTATTCCTTGCGCCAGATGATCAGCGGCGCCGAGTTCTCGGTGATTTCGACCGGTGTGCTGCGTACTCCGGACGGAAAGGCCGTGCAATCCAGACCGTCCTTGCCCGGCCGCGCCGCCTGCGCCGCCGGCATAAAACGCGTTGATCACGAAGGGCTCACCCCTGCTGCCGGGAATCATGCCGCGCCCGCCGAGAAACACCGGGCCGAACAGGCAGGACGCGCCTTCGGAAGGAACGTTGCCACCGAGCGGTTCTTCCAGGCAGCCGAGCACGACGTCGGGCAACATCTGGCCGATGGTATGGCGGGCCGACACCGCGGCCGGACGCGGCGCATTCAGAATGCAGCCCTCCGGCGCGGTGACCCGCACGACCCCCAGCGAGCCGGCATTGTTGGGCACGTCGTTGCCGATCACGCAGCGCACGCCAAACGAAGCGTAGGCCTGGGTGTAGGTCAACGGCACGTTGATGCCGTGGCCGCAGACCGGGGAAGTGCCCTCGAAATCCACGTCGATGCCGGTTTCGCCGATGGTCACCGCGCAAACGAGGTCGACCGGTTCGTCATAACCGTCGATGCGCATGGCGTTACGCCAGGTTCCGAACGGCAGTTTGCGAATCTCCGCCAGCATCGCGTCGCGCGAATTCCCGATGATCATGTCGGCCGCGCTGTCCAGGCTGTCCAGGCCGAACTCGGCAAGGGTCGCCAACAGGCTGGACGCCCCCGCCTGGTTGCTCGCCGCCAGCGAATAGAGGTCGCCTTCGGCCGCGCGCGGATCGCGGACGTTGGCCCGGATGATTTCGAGCAGGGTTTCGTTGACTTCCCCGGCCCGGAACAGGTAGCCCATCGGGATGTTGAGCCCTTCCTCGAACACCTGCCGGCCATCCGGCCCGAAACCCAGTCCGCCAACATCCGCGATATGGGACGTGGCGGCGAACAGCGCCACCGGAGCGGCGCCGTTGAAGACCGGTGTCACGACGGTAAAATCGTTCAGGTGTCCGGTGCCGTACCAGGGGTCGTTGGTCAGTAACACATCGCCCGGCTGCAGGGTTTCCAGCGGAAAGCGGCCGAGGAAAAAGCCGACGCTGGCCGCCATCGCGTTGACGTGGCCGGGCGTGCCGGTCACCGCCTGGGTCAGCATCCGGCCCCGCGTGTCGAATACGCCGGCGGACAGGTCGCCGGCCTCGCGCACGGTGGTGGAAAACGCGGTCCGGACCAGGGTCTGCGCCTGTTCTTCGACAACGGCCAACAGGCGATTCCAGAGGATCTGGGTCTGGATCTGCTGCAGCGCCGTGGTGTCAGTCATTGCTGTTCTCCCTGCGCGTCATCACGATACTCCCCCGGGCGTCGATTTCAGCCCGGTAATTGGACGTCACCACGGTGGTGGTCTGGTCCTCGGTGATCAAAACGGGGCCGCGCAAGCAGTCGCCGGCGCGTAGGTTTTGCCGCAGGAACACCGGAGCGTTGACCTGGCTTGCGACCGACGGGTCGAACAGGGGCTGAAAGTCGTCCGGCTCCGGCAGCTGCCGGGTAACGGTTTCAACAACCCCTGAATCCGCCGGTTCCTGCGACGGTGCGCTGATCGTCAGGGTCCAGCTCAGCACCTCGATGTCGACGCCTTCGATGATCCGTCCGTAGAGTTGAGTGTAGGCCGTCTCGAAAGCCGTGCGGAAAATCGCGCCGTGCTGCTCGCCGTAGTTTTCGACCGGCAGGATCGACCGGGATTTCGTGGCCCTGGCCGACGTAACGCATGTACGCGTGCCGGGTTTCCAGCAGGTGGTCGCTGCCGGTTCCCTGCCGGACCACGGCCAGCGCCTCGCGGCGCATTTCCTCCACCAGGGTGTTGATCACGTCCGCTTGCAGCGCGGACAGGTTCTGCTGACGGCTGCGCACGACTTCGAACGCAACCGGCGCCAGCAGGAATCCGACCGCGGAACCCACGCCCGCCTCGGTGGGGATGATGATCCGGTTAACGCCGAGCTTGTCGCCCAGGCGTGCCGCGTGCAGCGGCGCGGCGCCGCCAAACGCCACCATGTCGCGACGGCCGAGGTCCATGCCGAATTCAGCCGCGTGGGCCCGGGCGGCTGCCGCCATGTTTTCGTCGACGACCTCGCTGATGCCGAAGGCCGCGGTATCGATGTCCATACCCAGCGGCCCGGCGATGCTTTCCTGCAAGGCGGCATCGGCCGCCTGCGCGTCCAGTTCAAACGCGCCGCCGGCGAACGTTTCAGCCACGATCCGGCCCAGGCGCACGTCCGCGTCGGTAACCGCCGGCCGGGTTCCGCCGCGGCCATAGGCGGCCGGCCCCGGTTCCGAGCCGGCGCTCTCGGGACCGACCTGGATGCGCCGAAGCCGGTCAACCTGGGCAATCGACCCGCCGCCCGCGCCGATTTCCACCATTTCTATCACCGGGATGCGCACCGGCAGGCCGCTGCCTTTCTTGAAGCGGTATACCCGGTCGACTTCGAAACTGCGCGACATCAGCGGTTCGAAATCGTCGATCAGGCACAGCTTGGCCGTGGTGCCGCCCATGTCGAATGAAAGCACGTTTTTGAGCCCGGCCTGGCGCGCCACGTGCCGCGCCAGGATCGCGCCGCCGGCCGGGCCGGATTCGACCAGCCGGATCGGAAACCGGGCGGCGGTTTCCAGCGTGGTCAGCCCGCCGCCGGAAGTCATCAGCAGGAAAGGGCAGTTGAAACCGCGGCCGGCCAACTCACCGGACAGGCGCTCGAGGTAGCGCGCCATCATCGGGCGCACGTAGGCGTTGGCGCAGGCGGTGGACAGGCGTTCGAACTCGCGGATTTCGGGGCAGACTTCCGAGGCCAGGGTAATCGACAGGTCGGGGCGGGCGGCGCGCAGCAGTTCAGCCGTGCGCAATTCGTGCTCCGGGTTCACAAAGGCGTGCAGGTAGCCAATCGCGACGCTTTCCACGCCGTGCTCGTCCAGCGCCGGCAGAGTTTCCAATACCGATTTCTCTTCCAGCGGGATCAACACGCGGCCGGACCGGTCCATGCGTTCCCGCACCGGCAGCCTCAGGTAGCGGGGCACCAGCGGTTTCGGGCGGTCGATCATCACGTCGTACTGCTCGAAGCGGTCTTCATGCGCCATTTCCAGCGCATCCCGGTGGCCCTCGGTGGTCAGTAATGCCGTGACGGCGCCGCTGCGCTCGATCAGCGCGTTGGTCGCCAGGGTCGTGCCGTGAATGATCAGGCTGACCTATCGAGGCCTCGATCCCGCCCCTTTGCAAGAACCTGGCTGATCCCTTCCAGCACCGCTTCTCCGGGATGAGCATAGGTGGTCAGCAACTTGGTCGTGACCCTGCCACCGCCGGGCAACTCCAGCACCACGTCGGTGAACGTGCCGCCGATATCGACCGCCAGGCGCGCACTAGCCATTGGATCCACGATTCTGTTCCCGTTCTGCCCGTTACCGGAGTCAGGCTAGTTTAATGTATCCACCCTGCAAGGCAGAAACGGATTGGTCCAAAGGAGTATATTTATCAATGAAAAGCCAGTGAGCATTGCCATGAAAAAGAAAGTGATCGCCGCCCTGCAGATCGGTTCCCACCCGGATGGAACGGCCGCAACCGTCGCGCAAATAGCCGTCTTATGAAAAAGAAATCCGGCAATCCGCATGTGATTTGCTGGTGATGCCCGAAGCGCTGCTCGGGGGCTATCCCAAGGGTGCCGGATTTCGGCACCCGCGTCGGTTACAGGAGTGCCGGAAGGGCGCGAGGAATTTTTACGTTACTGGCAACAATCGGTAACGGTCGATGGGCCTGAAATCGCTGCTGTCGCTGAGTTGGCACAGCGCTGTTCCACCGCGGTCGTTATCGGCATCATCGAGCGCAGTGACGCCACCCTTTACTGCACGGCCCTGTTCATTTCTGAAAACGGCGAAGTCGTTGCAAAGCACAGAAAGCTGATGCCCACGGCGAGTGAACGCCTGATCTGGGGCATGGGAGACGGCTCGACACTGCCGGTGGTGCAAACGCCGGCGGGGCGTGCCGGCGCCATCATCTGCTGGGAAAACTACATGCCCCTTCTACGCACCGCCATGTACGCGAAAGGCATCGAAATCTGGTGCGCGCCGACCGTCGATGACCGTGATATCTGGCAGACCAGCATGCGCCACATCGCCTACGAGGGCCGCAACTTCCTGGTCAGCGCCTGCCAGTTCCAGCCGCCACCAGAGGAAGGCGGCGCCAAGGATGACGCCTGGCCCAAAGACAAACCCCTGATTCGCGGCGGCAGCGTGATCATTTCACCCATGGGCGAAGTACTGGCCGGCCCGCTGTACGGTCAAGAAGGGCTGATTTCCGCCCCGATCGACCTGGACGACATCGTCAAAGCCCGCTACGACATGGACCCGACCGGCCACTATTCACGCCCGGACGTCTTCGAACTGACGGTGAACGAACAGGAGCGACCGGCCATTTGCCATTACCGAGAAACGAGTCAGTCACGGATTCCTGAGTCTATATCCGCTTACTTCTGCTGCCCCAATGACTCACACAAGAGTCGACGTTATCCAGCACGATCCGTTCTATGGGAATTTCGCCTGAAAGGCCGGACGAGGGTATGTCGTAAGTGATCACTCCCGTGATTGCAGTCCGTGAATTTGACCTGCATGGAGCCATCCTTCTCGGGTGGACCAACCGGGGGCTCTGCCGAATCAAATACGCCCCCGCTGGAGACATAGACATCGAGCATCGCGGTGTCTCCCGCAAAAGGCCCCTGGGCCGTCAGCCAGCGATGCCCGGGGTCGCCGAGAATAGCCTGCACGTCCTGCGGAGGACGCTCGACGTCGTAGGTAAACCAGGCTACAAACATCATCCGGATATTTTCCCAGGCAACGATCAGGAATCCTTGCCCGTTAGTACCAGGGTTGTACCAGGCATCGCTGATACCGGCGTTAATTTCGAACCCTCCGCATTGATCCTCGAAGACACAGGAAGCCCATTCCGGATGGTCAATGAATGGATTTCGATTTCCCTGGAAGGACGCGACCGTTTCGTGATGTTGGATTTCGATCGGGTCCACCGGGTCCTGTTTGTGCCACTCCAGCAGCACGGACAGCATTCCCATGTATGCCGTGCTTTCATTCTTGCCGGTAAATGAGTTTTCGATCAGCTGCAGGTCATCCGTAAGGATCAGGTCAGGCTCCATGACCTTGCTGATGCCGTGTAGTCCCACCTTCGTATCTCAAATCCATGTACATCAGGGCCCTGTGCCACATCTCCGCGCCGGCCGTTCCAGACTTCCCATTTACCGTCGGTATACAAACCGGTTTGCCAATTTGAATCGCCGGGGTATCCGCCGCCCTGGCCACCGCGACCGTTGTTACTGGACGTTGCGTATTCGAAACAATCTGCATTGCAGTCACTGTAGGGGTGGTTGGAGCGCGCGAAATTGTAATCCGTATCTGACAGGAAGAGCGCGTGCATGTCTGTAAACGGGTAGTTGACGGAACTGTCGTTGTCCGGAAATCCATAGGAGTTCGGCCAGGTATGTTCGCGGTTGTAAAAGTCGTTTCCACCACCTCTCTTTGGGAAACTGGCATTCCGATAGATCGTGATGATCTCGCCCTCATTCTCCGGATTCTGGTCAGCCAGCTCCAGGATGTCCCAGGTGTCGGTCTGGGTGGATGTATAGGGGAAGCGTTGGTGGTCATCGATAATTTCGTGAAGCGACGCGCGCAGGGTTTGAGATGATGTCTCATCTGCGGTGTCGTAGTAACCCTCCGGCTGCGCCCACAACACGCAGGAAAACAGGATCAAGGCAAATCCAACGGGAAAGCGCCTGGCGGCAAGAACTATCGAGTGCATCGGATCGGTGCCGGATTGATGAGCTTACTGATACCTGATCGCATAGTAGATCACGTAGAACCAGGAAAGTATGCCGTGCAGGATGGCCCAGAGAATGGACTTGTTGGCACTCCATGAGATCGCGATTGCGAGCGCCACCCCAAACCCGATTCCGGCCTTCGCGGCGTCCTGGTTCCTGGCCATTTCAGCACCACCTGTAGTTGATCAAATGCTCGTGGGAATATTGTAGCAATTGTCATGCTCATTTCTGACCATCGCACCATTCAGATCCGCCGGCATTCCGGAAGCCTGGTTAATTATCTTCCAGTTCTTCCTCGTACTCTTGATACAACTCGTAGTTGTGGGCATTGGCGTCTGACCCTTCACCCTGCTGGATTTGGGCGACCCGGAGTTGTTGTTTTACCCATTCGTGTTCAGCCCAGTTGCCGCCACCCGTTTTAACCACTTCCATCTCGGCGTTATTGGCGCCCACAAACCCGCCCGCGCCGGAATATATCTTGCCCAGGTCCGCCATGGAGGGACTCTTGCCGGCCTCCTCCTTGGCTTTCATCTCGGCGGCCAGTTTTTCCATTTTTTCCGCGTATTGCGCTTGCACGGCTCGCGTCTTACGCATGACCGAGACGTATTCCTCGACCTGGTCTTCGTCGAGTTCGCCGTCGGATGGCGGATCGTACCGGTCGGCGCTGGCCGCATCCATTAACTCGGCCTGGCGGACGGCCTCGCCCATCACGCCTGAACTCGCAGTCCTGCTGGACGTGTTTTCACCCGGTGAATATCCGGAGCTCCGGTATTGATTGGCGGCGCTGCCAAAACCAAGGAAGTAGCCGACGATCATGTTGCAGACAATGACTGCCACCAGCGAAACCACGAAGTGGAGAAGGCGCTTTTCTTCGGCCACATTCAGGGCCAGGGGCAGGATTCGATACAGGAAAACCAGTGAAAGAATGCCGCCGGCAATGGCAATCAAAAAGCCCAGGTAAGGAATCAGACCGGCCAGTGGCCCGGCCACCCAGGCCGGAATGGCCGCCAGCGAAACGGCTGCAAACGCCCGCGAAAAATCAGCTTTGCCCCCGAATACATCGGCCAGGAAATTGAAAACCAGCACCGCGATGACGAAACCGATGGCGCCCATCACCAGGCCGATGACCAGGGCCATGAACCAGCTGCTTTGATAGCCATACATGGCATAACCGCCGGTCAGCCTGGACAATATCAGGGAGAACAGGACATTAAAAACAAACAACGGCGCGGTGAGCACCAGGGCAGTCTGCTGCCAGCCAGGACACTCTGCAAGGTAGGTTTTCCAGGTATTCTCGTGGTCCAGGAGACCACCCTTGATCAAAGCCAGCGTCTTGGTGAAATCGAATTGCATGTTTATTCCCTCCGAATCGGTCTGCCTTTGGCAAGTATAGGCCAGAATCTGAAATTCTCCGTGATTCGCTTCGGCCCGTCTACCGCCGCCGAACGCCAGAGTGCCGTTCAGGAGCCATTCGGACGGAATCGTCAGGTTTTGAACGCTTTGACCGTAACCGACATCACGTGCAGATCGCTTCTGGCAATCGCTGCCTGCTGTCCGGGGGTCAACGAAGCCGCAAGCAGTTCGGCAGGAACCTGTATCCGCCTTTCCCGGGCGACTTCGATCTGTCTGAAACCGGTTTCCTCAATGAGCTGCAGGTAGTTCTGCCTGGGAATCGCGCCGGAGACACATCCGGCATAAGCCTCCGCAATTCCCTTCACCCATTCCGGCAACTCGCCGGAGGCGACGATATCCGAGACACAAAAATGGCCGCCCGGTTTCAGCACCCGCCAGATTTCCGCAAATGCCTGCTGCTTGTCCGGCACCAGGTTCAACACGCAGTTCGAGATCACGACATCGACACTGTCGGACAGGACCGGCAGGTGTTCGATTTCTCCAAGCCGGAATTCGACGTTCTCAAAGCCGGCCCGGTACGCGTTTTCCCGGGCCCTGGCGATCATCTCGGCCGTCATGTCGACCCCGATCACGTGTCCGCCCGCGCCGACTTCGTTGCGGGCCACGAAGACGTCGAGGCCGGCTCCGGACCCCAGGTCGAGCACCGTCTGGCCTGGTCGCAAACCCGCATGTTCGACTGGAATTCCGCAACCGAGCCCAAGGTCAGCTTCGGCCATGTACCCTTCGACGCCATCGTAAGCATCACCAACCATGTTCAATGGATTTTCTTCACAACAATCAGACCTGCAGCAGCCAGGCGAGGATGCGGTGACCACCTGGGCGTACTTCTGCCGGACAATTTCGCGTAATTCATCATTCGTTTGTTTCATCTGCTACTCCTTTGTTTGGCGGCACTCTTGACTTCACAGCACGTTTCCAAGCTCCCAAACAGCAGCTCGAATTTTTCACCCAGTACTCGCATGCTTTCCCTGTTGATGCAGTAACAGGATCGTGGGCCATCAATGGTTCCGGTGATGAGACCGGCGTCTTTGAGCACCTTCAGGTGCTGGGATACCGTGGCCTGGGACAAGGGAATGACCTCGACCACTTCGCCGCACAGGCAACTGCCACGGCGGGCCAGCGTCTGCAGGATGGCCAGCCTGGCAGGGTGCGCCAATGCCTTGCAGGCAGTTGCCAGGGCTTCGAACTCGGTTAATTCGTGCTTGGTTTGCATTCATATATCGTACATCGACGATATACGATATTGCAAATTAAATTTCTGGCTGATCTGTCAATCGCAATGCTGAGATATCCTTCTCCAGGCTATCTATCGGGCTAGCCGCTAGTCATCCTTCTCATCGACGTCGAATTGTCCGGAAAGGCGCCGCCTGATGTGCGACCAGGACATGCCGACGGCCAGAATCAGCGAGAGTATGACCATCACCACCCAGGCCATGGTTGCCCCTGAATCCAGGCTGAGCCAGCCCAGGTCGACCATCAGCCACACCACGCAAGCCGAACAGGGCGCCCTCAAGCACGATGCCCAACCAGCCCATCGACATGAAGGTTGCGCGCAGAAAAATGATCCAGCCGATCAGCAGGGCGATGCCCACGATAGCCACCACGGGTCCGAATTCCGTCGTCTCGGCGGTGACCCAGCTGAAGTAGCACCACCGGGTGGGGTTATAGGTGCCAAGCACCAGTGCAAGCGCGAATATCCAGCGGCCCAGGAAACTGCCTGCATTGAATTCTGTTGCCATTGATTGTGTTCCTCTTTGTTTCCTGTGCCGATCCGCCGTCTATGATGCCTTTGTTGGCAATTCAGAGACAAGCGTTTACTCTTGACCGCAAACCAGCCATCCCGAGACAAGCGATTGTCCTTATTCAACGAACTCAGGCAACGTAACGTTTTCCGCGTCGCCATCGGCTATGCCGTGTCCTGCTGGCTGATGCTGCAGGTAGCGGACCTTGTTCTGGATAATATCGGCGCCCCTGGTTGGGTCATGCAGGGTTTTATGCTGGTTCTGGCCCTCGGATTTCCGCTGGTGGTCCTGTTCGCCTGGGCTTTCGAGGTCACGCCGGAGGGCATCAGGCGCGAATCCGAAATCGACCGTTCCGGGCCGGCGCACCAGGTGACGGGGCGCAAGCTGGACCGGGCGATCATTGCCGTCCTGATCCTGGCGCTGGGTTATTTCGCTGTTCGACAAGTTTGTTCTGTCGTCTCGTCCCGATCCGGCCATGGAGGTGGCTGCAACGCAACCGTTGACGGAACAGGTTATCTCCGAAAAACCGCCAGCGAAGCCCGATGCGGCAGCCGACTCCCGGATTGCTGCACTGGACGACCGTCCTGCCATCGCGGTGCTGCCGTTCGACAACCTGTCCTCGGACCCCGAGCAGGCCTACTTCGCCGACGGGCTCGCGGAGGACCTGATCACGCGGTTGTCGAGCTGGCGCGCGTTCCCGGTGATCGCCCGAAATTCCAGCTTCCGCTTTCGGGGTGGAAACATCGACCTGAAACAGGTGAGCGAGCGAACTCGGCGCACGCTATATCGTTGAAGGCAGCGTCCGGCGCTCAGGCGATCGCATCCGCGTCAGCGCCCAACTGATCGACGCGCCCTCGGGCGAACACGTGTGGGCGGATACCTATGATGTCGAAGTTGCCGATGTGTTTGCTTCCCAGGACGAAATCAGCACGATGATCGCGGCGCCGCTGGTCGGCGACCTGAACCGCGCGGAAGCGGAACGCGCACAACAGCGCGGCACCGAAAATCTCGAGGCCTGGAGCGCCTACCAGCTGGGGTTGCAGCACGCCGGCAGCTTTACCCGCATCGATTTCACCGCGGCCCGCGAATTTTTCGAACTTGCCGCTGAACGCGACCCGCGCTTTGCGACGGCCCTGGCGCAATTGACCTTCGCCACGCTGTGGGAAGTGGTGCTGGGCTGGAACGACACGCCCGGTGAGACCATTGCAGCCGCGCTCGAGCTCGCGCGCCGCGCGGAATCCCTCGACCCGCGCGATCCCGTGGCCCAGGCCGCTCTTGGCTGGGCTTACCTGATGGCGGGTGATCTGAATAACGGGCTGGATGCGGCCCAACGGGCCGTGCAGCTCAATCCCAGCATGCCGGAAGCCTGGGGCTGGCTCAGTTGGGCACAGCTGCTGGCGGGGAACATGGACGCCTGCATCGAAGCCGGCAGAACGGACACAGCGGCTGGATCCCCTGGGCGTGGTGGCGTCCGTTGTTTATGACAACCTGTCACAGGCGTACTGGCAGGAAGGGCGTTATGAAGAAGGACTCCAGGCGGCACAGCGGCTGCTGGCTGAACTTCCTGACTATTTTCTCGGTTACGTTTACCTGGCGATGAACGCCGTGGAACTGGGGCGCCTGGACGAGGCGCGCGCCGCGATAGAAGCGGGGCCGTCGTGCACAGCCGGATCTGTCACTTGAACTGGTCCAGGGCAGCTATGGCGTCGTGCGTCCGGAGATCGATGAGCGGCGAAACGCTGTCCTGCGGCAAGCCGGGCTTCAGTGAAGCCGACATGCCTACCATTCAGCCGATTACGCAGTCGCGGCGACCAACTCGACTTCCGCGACGTGCGATGAACGGGTGATTTCGTACTTCGACAGAAACCAGATACCGATCGAAGCCAGCACGACCCAGGCGCCGGTATAGCCGAGCCCCAGCCGCGCCAGCGCGTCCTCGGGCACGTTCATGGTGTCTGTCATCTGCGGAAAACTGATGGCCGTCAACAGCAGGCCGGCCAGCAGGGCGCCAAAGGCTCCCGCGCTTTTTTCGATAAAGGTCTGGAAGGCGAAAATGGCGCCCTTCCAGGCGTTTGCCCGCCTGCAGCAGCAATTCTTCGGTGACGTCCGCGAACATCGAGTAAATGATGGCCAGCGCGACGATCCAGATGACCTGGCTGAAGAAATCATAAACCAGCACCAGGTAAAACAGGCCGTCACTGCCGCGCTCCGGCAGCAATCCCATGACCAGCAGCGGCGGCAGGATCATCGTGATCAGGATCGAGGCCCCCAGGAAGCGCATGGCCATGACCTTCTTGTCGCCCTTGACGACAAAGCGCCCGACCACCGGGATGACGCCGAACGTCGCCACCAGTTGCGCGAACGCCAGCATCGAATTCTGCTCGCTGCTCATGCCGAAGAACGAACCGTAGTGGTAAATCCACAAGGCCGCGGTCGTGCCGTTGCCTGCCGCGACGAACAGGCCGGACAGGATCAGCGCGCGCATCGACCGGTTCTGCAACAGCTCCCGCAGCGACAGGAACATGTCTTTCAAGCCGATGCTCTGTTTGGCCGTTTTTTTATGCAGGTTCGGGATTTCCGGATGCAGTCCGATCGAAGACAGCAGCAGGGCCAGCAGGACGATGGCGCCGCAGACCAGGGCGCCTTCCTGGTAGCCGTTGATATTCAGCTGACCCCTGGCGTATTCAGCCGAATCGTTCAGCCAGAAGGTGTACATGGCCATGACCATGACCGAACTGGTGATCCAGGCCACGGTGATCGGCAGCGACCCCAGCCGCGTGCGCTCGTCGTAGTCCGACGTCAGTTCCGCGACCAGGGACCGGGCCGGCACGTCGAACATCGTCATGGAAAGCCGCAACAGCACGCAGACGGACAGCAGGTAGGCAAACAGGGCCCCTTGCCGGGTCTCGTCAAACGGCGGAAACCAGACCAGCATGTACAACGCGGTCATCGGAACGATCGAGGCGTACATGAACGGGTGGCGCCGGCCCAGCTTCGACTTGAAGTTGTCGGATAAATAGCCGATCAGCGGGTCGGAGACGGCATCCACCACCAGCGCGATGGCAATGGCCAGGCCCACCAGGGCCGAAGACAATCCGATGATCTGGCTATAGAAAAAGAACAGGAAGTAATCGATTCCGTTGTAAATGATGCCCGAGGTCGGAATGCCGCTGATGGCAAAAGCAATCCGCGATCTCGGAGCGACTACCTTCACAACCTTGTCATCGTTCAAGTGCGCCGCCTCGGCAACAGGAGCCTTCATTGGCCCGAGGTTACACACGCTATCGCGAACCGGCAATCAATATTCTGTTTTGCGGAAATTTGACGACCATCAGGGTGCCGATGCTAACGAAGTCAGGGTAAGTGGGAGCTGTTTTTCAGGGCTTGCCCAGGTCAAGATCGAAGTGTTTCCAGGATTTCGTGTCATAGAGACTTGCGGCTTTGCTGGTGGTGATCAACAGTTGTTTGCCGAAAACCCTACGGGGGATTTCCGGCAGCCTTCTGTTTCAGGTTTTCAAGATAATCGAGGTGGCGTTGAAGACCCGCCAGCCGCTCCCTGGCGACCAACTGCAGGAGCTCGGCCTGTTTTTCCGGCGTGAGACCATCACTGCGGACAAATCGTGTCGAGTCACCGTTCAATTGGATGGCTCCATCACCTTCCGGGCAAAAAACGTTGATCTCGGAAGGGTTTGATCCCGGCACATGGAGCGCACATCGGCCCCTGGATTCCGGCAAGAACACACTCATCGGCTCATCTTCGGAGCAGTATTCGATCATTGAGCCAGTGACGGAATGACGGCACCAGGTCGCTGTGATGGAACACGCCGTCACGGTATCCCGGTTCACCCTGTCCAAACATCAGGAACTGGACCCGTGATGGGGCAGCTGCGCCATATTTTTGTTCTTCCTCTTTTGAGATTGGCGTCATGCTGCGATGGTCACCCAGAACCAGCAGTATTCCATTGTCAAAAAAGCCGGATTCCTGCAGCTTCCGGATGAATGCCGCCGCCTGCCTGTCGGCATAGCGAACGGCCTGCTCCAGGTCCGGCTGCTTCGAAACGGGATCCAGAGTATGGCTGGTGCATTGAAATCGTCAGCAAGGTGAGCAGCCAGGGCTGCCCGGCCGGGCGGTTTTCGATCCAGTCCAGGCTTCGTGCATACAAGGCCTCGTCAGCCGCGGCTTTGTACTGAACGACCGGCCAGTTCCTGTAGAAAGGATTTTCGCTCCCTTCGGTTTCCTGGAAACCCAGGTCCTTCAGCCACTCGCCTTTTCGCGTGATGCCCAAAGACCCCAGGGTCAGGAACGCCGTGTGATAACCCGCCTGGTTGAATTCACGCGGCACGGTCTGCTCGAGTCCCCAGGCCGTCTCGAACGGCACGACGGCCTGGAACAGGTGCGAAAAGGGCGAGTACAGCCGGACACCACCCAAAATTCCGATCAGACCCTCATTGGTGGCGAACCCGTTCGCGTGCATATTGCCAAAGACCACCCCTTCGGATGAAATCCGGTCCAACTCCGGGGTCCAGTCGTAGATGCCGCCATAAGCCTTGCTTTGATAGGCCGACAGGGATTCGATGATCAGCAGGATGACATTTTTGCGCTGATGCATGCCCGCGCGGCATAAGGCCGGTTGGGAAGGCTGCTTCAGGAGGTTTTCAGCAAAAGACTCGCTGTACGTCCTGGTCTGCGAAACAAAAAGATTCGCACCCAGGTAATTCTGGATGACCCACGAGTTCACGTAATTGACTTTCCAGGGCATCAACGCTGCGCCAAGGGCCAAAAGGGTCATCGCTGAACAGGCGAAAACGGAAACCTTCCAGGGCTTTTTCGGCGGGAACAACAGTGCCGCGAAGAGAACCCACAGCAGTAACGCCTTGGCATTGGCTTTCCAACGGCCGCCGAGGAACTCCTGCAATTGCTCCCATATCGCTCCCCCCTGCGAGCCATAGAGCTTGATGCTGGAAAACAGGACGCGGATACCAAACTGCTTGAATACGATCAAATCCACGATGTAGAGCAGCAAAAGCAGCAGCGCCAGCAGCCGCAGAGACACGCCAAACAGCGGTACTCCTGATGAACCAGGAACCCAGCATCAGTAACCCGATCGACGCAAGAATCGGCCCATCCGCATTCCAAACGGCGGCGTTGTATGACTCCATCCAGGCCGTAACCGGCCCGATGGTCGAATCGACCAGTTGCACGCGCCAATAGAAAATAAGCGGCAGGGCCAGTAAAGCCGCGAGCGTGACCAGTTGATGGGTAGTGTGTTTTATGGGAAGCATGCTGCAGCTCGAAAGCGGAAACACGTCGCCAGGACTGGATTGACGTGAACGAGAAGGACTTTGGACTCCACTTTATCGTCGGGATGGATCACGTATTACCGGATGGCATATCCCCCATCCACCCGGACCGTGGTTCCGGTCACGAAGTCGGAAGCGCGCGAAGCCAGGAAGATGGCCGTGCCGGCGACCTCTTCCGTTCGGCCCCAACGCCCGGCGGGCGTCCGCGCAATAATTTCGTCATTCAACGGCATGGTTTTCACCGGCGCAGTCATATCCGTTTCAATCCAGCCGGGCGCGATCGCATTGACCTGGATGTTATTCGGCGCCAGTTCAATGGCCATTGATTTCGTCAGCTGTATCACCGCGCCCTTGGCCGCGCTGTAGGAAGGAATCAGTCCGGACCCGAAGTAGGAATACATGCTGCCGAGGTTGATGATTTTTCCCGACTGGCGTTGCACCATGGATTTGGCAACCAGCTTGGAGAGGAGGAAAACCGTGTTCAGCTGCGTTTCGACCACGCTGTCCCAGTCCTCGGCCGACTCCTCCAGGACGCCGCCGCTCAGGCACACGATTCCGGCATTGTTAACCAGGATATCCACCGGCCCGAGTTCTTCCTCGACTTTCTTCAGCGCCGGTTCGAGCTCATTCCTGTTGGACAGGTCGACACGCAGGGCCATTGCGGGACTGACCGAATTCGCTGAGTTCGTCCAGCACCCGCTGATTCTTTTCTTCGTTGCGCCCGATGATGGCGACACTGGCCCCGGCTGCTGCGAAACCCAGGGCAATGCCCCGGCCAATACCGCCGTTGCCGCCGGTAACGATCGCGACACGGCCCGACAAATCAAACAGGTTTTCAAAGTTCATAAAATCTCCAACAGGCTTCATACTACGTCAGGTCACGTTATCAGTTTGACAGTCCCTTGTATTCGTATTTTTTCTCGTCAACCCGGTCGAGTATGCCCATGGTTTCGCCGAAAGGTATGTTCAGGAAGGTTCCTCCGCCGAACAGCCAGCCTTGATCGGAGTTGGTCATGATGACGTACTCCTTGGTTCTTTTCTCCGATTTTTTCGTACCGGCTGTCCACGATGATCATCACCGTTTGCATGTCTTTCCGGTAACAGTGTCCCATTTCTGTGCAGGGAATCCTGTCCGGCGTGATCGCGCTGAGGGCGACGAGTTCGTAGTCCAGCAAGGCGCCGTTTTTACCCTGGCTTTTTCTCATCGCTTTTTTCCAGGTGGAAAAATTCTTGTAACGCTGGATTCGCGGATGGACCAGTTCGTATTGTTCCAGGTAGTTCTTTTGCTGGTACAGGCTGGTCCAGGTCTGAAAGCGGGCAAACGCCTCTTTGACCTGCTCATCGGTCGCCAGCGGAGCGGGTTCGATGGCTGCCAGGCTGAACGGCAACACCAAAAGAATCAACAGAAGGGTTTTCGGCATTTGAAAAGTATAGAAACTCATCGAATTCCTGGATAGCCGGGATGCGTTTTCACCCTCGTCCCGATATCAGGTGGCGGGTGGTGGAAAAACCCCGGACTCGCATCCGCCAGCGTGTTGACCGAATCGATCGCATCGTTGAAATCCTGCATTTCAGGACTTTCGGGTTCAAACTTCATCTTTGCAATGTTCAGTTCAGCCAGGTTCCAGTTCATCGGATATTCCAGGTAAATTCGTGGGAAAAGGGTTTTCAGCATTAATGGTTGATAATGACAGTGACATAAAGCGACTGAAAGGATCGTCCTTATAGTCGCCAAAGGGACCGCAATAGCGAAAACCGAATTTCTGATATAGCGAATGTGCCGGTTCGAAAGCGGGTCCCGATCCGGTTTCCAGGAATAATCGAAGGTACCTTCGCTTGATCGATTCTTCGATCAGGCGGTGGAGAATTGCCGTCGCCACGCCTTTGCCGAGATGCGCTTTTGAAGTTCGCATGGACTTGATCTCGCCCTGTTCTGTGTCCAGTTCTTTCAGCGCCCCGCAACCGAGCAGCACCGGTCCGTCCCATGCCGTCCAGAAGGAAATTCCCGGTCCACGAAGCGCGGGCAGATCGAGCGCATGAATGCTTTCCGCCGGAGAGTGTTCTGTCATTCCGGCAAGATGTTCACTCAATAACGCCGCCACCTCGGTCCCGGACAGGTTGTCTTCAATGATTCGCATCAGTGCCCCACCATCAAATGCTGAATTCTAACGAGTCAGCCGGTAAAGGCATACCCGGTGGTGTCCTCTGACGTATAATTTTCCGGTTTACTGTAGTGATCAGAACAGGCGGGAACACTTATGAAAGCTTTTTTACTGAATGCCATGGCACTGTTTCTGCTGTTGGGAGTTACAGGCCAGACGGCTTTTGCCCAATTTCAGCGAACCGATATCCATGAAGAGGCCAGCCAGGTGCAGCCTTTGTTGCCCGGTATGAAAGCCGCTGGATTCGACGTGCTCGACGCGCAAGGAAACCCGGTTCACTTTGATCCTGAAAATATGGACAGGCCCCTGGTGCTGACCTTTTTCCGCGGGGGCTGGTGCCCCTATTGCAACCTCCACCTGGCTGAGCTCAGGAAAGCCGAGGAAGAATTGAAGACCCTGGGCTTCGACATATGGTTCCTCAGTATCGACCAGCCGGAAGTGCTTTATGAAAGCCTGCAGCAGCCGGACATCGGCTACAGCATTTTTTCAGACTCCAAACTCAGCGCCACGCGCGCTTATGGACTGGCCTTTCGCGTACCGGATGACCTGGTTGCGCGCTACCTGGAATGGGGTATTGACCTGGAAAGCGCCTCGGGGGAATCCCATCACGTGCTGCCCGCCCCGTCCACTTTCATAATCGGCAGTGACGGTATCATCCAGTTCCAGTATACGAACCCGGATTACAAGGTTCGGCTGCACCCCGAAGTCCTTCTGGCCGCCGCCCGGGTCTATACGCAAAACGCCAATGACCGGCTTCGGCGCCAATACGATGCCAGCAAAAATTAAAAGGATTTACCCATGAGAAGACTGCTCCTGCCAATGCTTACGCCGCTGATCCTGATGGCTTGCTCTGAACCGGTTTCTGAACCGGTCAAAGTCGTGGAAGTTGCCGATAAACCTGCCGCACTGGTTTACCCCGTCACCGACAAGGTCGATCACGTCGATAACTATCACGGCACCGAGGTCGCCGACCCCTACCGCTGGCTTGAAGACGATGTGCGCGAAAGCGAGGCGGTCGCCAGTTGGGTCGATGCCGAGAACAAAGTGACTTTTGCCTATCTCGATACCATCGAAGAACGCCCGGCCATCTATTCGCGCATGAAGGAACTCTGGGATTACGAGCGATTTTCGCTTCCCGTCAAGGAAGGCGGCCGGTACTTTTACAGCTATAACAACGGCCTGCAAAACCAGGATGTCATTTACACCCTGACCGGCCTGGATGCGGAGCCGGAACTGTTAATCGATCCCAATACCTGGTCGGAAGACGGCACCGTTGCGCTGGCGTCCTACTTCCCCAGCCCGGATGGCGAGCACGTGGCTTACCTGGTGCAGGACGGCGGTTCGGACTGGCGCGTGGGCAAGGTGATGAATGTCGGAAGCGGGGAGGTCCTGGCGGACACGCTGGACTGGTTGAAATTCACCAGTGTTTCATGGGCGGGGGACAGCTCCGGTTTCTATTACAGCCGTTTCCCGGCCACCAGCGAAGAGGAAAAATTCCAGTCGCTGAACAAGGACATGATGCTGTATTTCCACGAGCTGGGCACGCCGCAGGAACAGGACAGGGTTGTGTACGCCCGGCCGGATCAACCGGATTGGCTGATGGGCGCAACAGTCACGGATGACGGCAAACACCTGGTGATTACGATTTCCGTGGGCACGGATAGCCGTTACTCCATCGTGCACCAGGACCTCACCGTTCCGGACGCCGAACCCGTCATGATCATCAAGGGATTTGACTATGATTACACGCTGGTCGGAAACGTCGGCGATGAGCTGTATTTCCGTACCAATGACGGCGCGCCGCGAAACCGGCTGATCGTGATCAACGTTAAACAACCCGGCCGCGAGCACTGGCGTGAAGTGATCGCCCAGTCCGCTGACGTGTTGGACGGCGTCAGCCTGGTGGGCGGAAAAATCATTGCACGCTATATGCAGGATGCCAAAACAGTCGTAAAAGTGATGGACCTGGAAGGCCATGAAACCGGAACGATTGATTTGCCGGGCATCGGAACCGCCTCCGGCTTCGGCGGCAAGTTCAATGATGAAGAAACCTTCTTCGCATTCTCCAGCTTCAACAGCCCGACCACGATCAGCAAACTGGATGTCGCGACCGGCGCCGTCGAGGTCTTCAAGGCGCCGGAAGTCGCGATGAATCCGGATGACTACGTCGTCAAGCAGGTGTTTTATACCTCGAAGGACGGTACCCGCGTGCCGATGTTCATCTCGCATCGAAAAGACGTGGTGCCTGACGGCAACACGCCGACGATGCTTTACGGCTACGGCGGCTTCAACATCTCGATGACGCCGTCCTATTCGACCGTCCGCCTGACCTGGATGGACATGGGCGGCATTTATGCCGTTGCCAACCTGCGCGGCGGTGGCGAATACGGCGAGGAATGGCACCAGGCCGGCACCCGGCTGAACAAGCAGAATGTATTCGACGATTTTATCGCCGCGGCCGAATACCTGATCGGGGAGGGCTATACCCGCCCTGAAAAACTGGCCATCTTTGGCGGCAGCAATGGTGGACTGCTGGTAGGTGCCGTCGTCAACCAGCGGCCGGACCTGTTCGGTGCGGCCATTCCCGCGGTCGGCGTGATGGACATGCTGAGATTCCACAACTTCACCGCCGGACGTTTCTGGACCGACGATTATGGTTCATCCGACAATCCGGAAGAGTTTGCCGCCTTGCTGAAATATTCTCCGTACCACAATATCCGTAAGGGCACCGTTTACCCGGCAATCCTGGTCACGACGGCCGATACCGATGACCGCGTGGTGCCCGGACACAGCTTCAAGTACGCTGCAGCGCTGCAGGAAGCCCAGGCCGGTGATGCTCCCGTTCTGATCAGGGTCGAAACACGGGCCGGTCATGGCGCAGGCGTTCCGACCGATAAACTCATTGCGGAGTATTCGGATATGTGGGCTTTTTTGCTCGAGAACCTCGGGATGAAGCTGCCGGAAGGTTTTGGCCACTAGCCGGACGCCGGGACAGCACCAGGCCTTAAGGCCAGGCAACGGTCTGGCCCCGCCAACCATCAGAAATCGGTGTACACCACCGACGATGATCCGAGGTTCTGGTTTTTGGCCAGCAGCTGCGTTTTCCCGCTGTGGACGTCATAAACCCAGACCGATGACCGTTCCTCGCCGCCAAACATGCCACGCCAACTCTCCGTGAGAATCAGGGCGCCTTGCGCACTGACGTAAGCCAGTGCGTCGAACTGCTTTCCTTCGGGCAGCGCCAGGCTGCCAAACGTTTCGCCGTCCAGGTTCACCAGGACGTAATGCGTATCTTCAGCCTGTTGCGCTTGCTGCTTGCAGACCAGCTGCTCAAAGTCGTCGATCCAGACCGCATGCTCCAGCCGGCATGCAGCGCTTAACGCGTCCAGGGTGTGCAATGCGCCGGTGACCACGTCGTAGGAACGAATCAGCCGCTGCCCCGCCTCGGTCGTTTCGAACAGCACCAATTCGTTCGATAACACCATGACCCTGGAAACCTGGTTCATCTTGTGGGAAAAAATGATTTCGCTGCTCGCGTCGCCGGCGATCGCCACCTCGTAAAGCTTCAGGCCATCGTCGTAAACCATTAATCCGGATTTGGGAAGATACCGTGCAATGACCCCCGAATATAAAGCGGAGACCTGGCCGGTTTTCAGGTCGACCCAGGAAATGCGGTGAACTTCCTGCCGGTTAACGGATTCCGATTCCGCAATCAGTAACTTGTTTTCTCCAAAAGAACTGACGTCGCGGATGGTTTTTTCCCCCAGGATGGCGGCCACGGACAAATCACTATCCCTCAGGCTGAACCGCATCAGGTAAGCACCCTTGGCGAAATACAGATAGCCATGGTAGCCGGTCTGATCCGATGAGCCGCATGAAACCAGCACCGCGATCAGCAGTATCAGAAAAAGCTTGAGGGCCAATTCAGCGTTCCAGCTCGGCAATCCGGTCCAGCAGTTCCAGTGCCAGCGCGGCGCCGGCCAGGTTGACACCGAGGTCGCGCTGCAGGTGCACCACGGTTCGCACACGCTGGACACTGCTGATATGGAATTGCCAACTGTCTGCACGCTCGGCGCGCGCCACGTCGTCCGCCGGGTCGAGAATGCCTTCCTGCACAAACGTGACCACCTCCGTGACCTCGACCATGCAGTGACGGCAGAGTTCGTCCACGGTGATCAGGGTTTCTTCGTCGATCAATTGCCCACGCAATGGTTCTGAATGCGCCATGGCTTAAACCTCCATTCCCGCGCGGGGATTGAATGAAAACTGTTGCTTCATCTCTTCGTAGATCTGGCGCTGCTTTTCGTTTATCGCGGCAGGCAGAACAATTTTCAGCACGACGTACAAATCGCCCGGCTGGCGCGCCGGAATACCACGGCCCTTGAGTCGCAGTTTTTTTCCCGCCTGCGAACCGGGCGGAATCTTCAGATCCACCGCTCCTGCCGGGGTCGGCGCTTTGACGGTGGCGCCAAGCGCGGCCTCCCAGGGAGCCAGTGGCAGGTCGAGGTATACATCCGCGCCCTCCACGGTGTAATGGCCATCCGGATTGAAATCTACTTCCAGATAAAGATCACCGGCTTCGGCGCCGCCATGACCCGCACCACCCTGACCGGCCAGGCGGATCTGCTGACCGCGGCGTATTCCCTTGGGAATCCGCACGTTCAGGGTGCGGGGCCGGGTCACGACCCGGCCTTTTTCGTCAAGGCCGGACACCTGTAGCGTGATGGAGCGAGTGGCGCCGTGGTAACTGTCTTCCAGGTTGACCATTACCTTGGCATGATGATCCTCTCCCCGCATCTGGAAGCCGCGGGCGCCCGAACTTCGGCCACCGGCAGAGCGAAATCCGCGGCCGTACAGGGATTCGAAGAAATCACTGAATCCCCCCAGGTCTGGACCGCTTTCCGCGTCCCGGCTGAATTCAAAGCCGGCGTCCCAGCCCGGCGGAGGATGAAAATCCTGCCCGGCTTTCCATTGCGATCCCAGCTGGTCGTAGGCCACGCGTTTTTCGGGGTCCTTTAATACTTCATACGCTTCGCCGACTTCCTTGAACTTCGCCTCGGCATCGGCTTCCTTGCTGACATCCGGGTGGTATTTGCGGGCCAGTTTCCGGTAGGCCCGCTTTATCTCGTCCTGTGTGGCGTCTTTTTTCACGCCCATGACGGCGTAATAGTCCTTGTATTCCATCAATATTCCTGGAGGTTCATCAATCCACACTCCGGTGCGGTCCAGCCAAGCTTCCGGTGATTATCGATCAACACGTCCAACACGCCGGCCAGTTCTTCCGGAAACGGCGCGATACGACGCGTGCGCATATCGACACAGGCGGACACGTATTCAAGGGTGGCGGCCAGGCGGCCGCGGGTCTGGTTCACGATGAAGTACATGCCGTGGAAGCTTTTCCCGTTGCGGCTCAGCAACCGGTTATAGGTTACCACTTTGTCACCCACCAGCACCTCGGAGCGATAGTGCAGATGGTGCTCGAGGTCAAACACGCTGAATTCCCGGGCCTGAAACCAGTCTTCGTCGATACCCGAATCTTCAAAAATCACCCAGCCGCCCAGCTCATACAATGAGACGTAAAACTGGACATTGACGTGTCCGTTCCGGTCTTCCCATTCGGGTGGAATGGACCCGGAATACTGGCTGGGCAAGTCAGCCAGTCTGCGTCAGGGTCGGAAAAACGGTTCGGCCTGTGACCGTCATCCTGGTTCCGATTCCGCGCCGACAGCCGACTTCAGCAAGCCCCGAAAAGCCTGCCTGGGAGTTCTCACGCCGCGCAGAACGGACAGAACATCACCCGTAATGGGCATTTCAATGCCGTACTGCTCGCCGAGAGCGGCCACGGTCGGGGCGCTTTTGACCCCTTCGGCGACCATCACCATTTCTGCAACGATTTCTTCGATCGACCGGCCCTTGCCCAGTTCATAGCCGACATGATGGTTCCGGCTCTGCGAACTGGTGCAGGTGGCAATCAGGTCGCCCATGCCCGCCAGCCCGGAAAAAGTTTCCGCCCGCCCGCCCATGGCAACGCCGAGGCGGGTGATTTCGGCCAGCCCGCGCGTGATCAGGGCAGAGCGGGTATTGTCGCCGGCGCCCTGGCCATCGCCCATGCCAACCGCAATGGCAATGACGTTTTTCAGTACCCCGCCCAGTTCGCAGCCGACCAGGTCGGTATTGGTGTAGACCCGGAACAAACCGCTGTGAAACAGTTGCTGGAGTTCGCGCACGATGATTTCATCCTCCATCGCCAGCACCCCTGCGGCGGCCTGGCCCGTGATGATTTCCCGCGCCAGGTTAGGTCCCGTCAACACGCCGACCGGATGCCCGGGCAGCAACTCCCGGATCACCTCGGTCATGCGCATCTTTGTAGCCGGTTCCAGGCCCTTGGTCAGGCTGATCACCGGCACCCAGGGCCTGATGTGCTCCCGGGCCTGTTCCAGCACATTCCTGAAGTGTTGTGACGGGACGCCCATCACCAGCACGTCGCACTGCGAGACTGCTTCTTTTATCGACGAAGTCGCCTGCAGCCTCGAATTCAGGCGGGCGCCGGGCAGGTACTTGCTGTTGCTGTGAGTCGCGTTGATCTCCGCTACCGTGGCCTGGTCGCGCGCCCACAGCGCTACCGGCGCGTTGCGTGCGATCAGCGACGCAACCGTCGAGCCCCAGGAACCGCCACCGAGCACCGCTGAGTTAAGGAGCCTCTGGTCCATTATGATTCGCCGGATCTCGCCTGTATCAGGGTTTTCAGATTGGTCAGCGCGATCATGGATAGTTTTTCCATCTTCGGCTTCAGCAGGGGCAGCAATACCCGGGTCAACCCGGTGATATCCAGGTCCAGGCTGCGGGCAAAAAAAGTCACGCCGCCTTTTTCCTCGAAATCGTAGCGAATGCGGATCCGGGCGTCTTTCATTCCCCCCTCCACTTCCCAGGTATGGAAAGGCACGGATTCAGTGACCGTGTAGGCGATACTCCGTTTCATCCGCGGGGGTAGCGGGGCCAGCGGCTGAACCTCGACCCATTCGGTGAATTCATCACCGGCTGCGAGAAAACTGTGTGCGGCTTTCGCGGATTTCGAACTGGGGTGCCATTCATGCCACAACCAGGGTTGCGTGACATAGGTGTAGAGGTCTTTAGCGGAAGCGGCTATTTCAATCTCGTTGTGGACGTGAATAGACATCCGTCCCGTCTCAGTAATTGAGTTTGTTTTTGGGAGTGTACTGCTTTGCTTCCTCCGGCGTGAGCTGGATCACTTTTATGGTCCAGTTCGTGATGGCCGAATCCACCTTGAATTTAAAGCGCCCGCTTTCTTCAATCAGGCGCAAACCATCGCCGGGGCTCTTGGTTTTGAAGACATTCCCGGCATGGTACCCGGTTACGCCGTAGGCCAGTGTAACGGCGATACCCATTGCACTCGGAAAATCACTGTTGACCCGCCAGTCGATCAGCCAGGGCGCTTTCACTTCGAAGTCGGCAGTTTCGGTACTGCGGCTTCCGGAAAACTCCCGAACCAGCTCCGCTGCCTGCAGGTTGATTGCTTTACCTGCAAAAAACAGGGCGATACACGTGATCATCAACTGTTTCATTTGACCCTTTCCAGACCCGGAGACAATCTCATTATATAGGAGTCTTGTTTTCGTGCTTCCACACGCAACAACATTCCGGGAGTGCTAGGAAAACTGGTCCCAATAGGGATTCTCCCCGAACCGCTCCACCAGGAAGTCAATGAACATGCGCGCCCGACGGGAAAGGTAGCGGGTGCGGGGATACACCGCATAGGCATCGCGCCGCGGCGGGCAGTAGTCCTGCATGATTGAAACCAGGTCGCCGGCTGCAATGGCCTGCCATGCGATGAACGATGGCGTGAGCACGATGCCATGCCCTGCCATGGCCATATCGCGAAGAAAATCCCCGTTGTTGGCAACGATGGGCGGACGAGCCTGGACCAGGTGTTCCGCGCCTTGTTTGTCCTGCAGTCTGAGCACCGACCCGGTCCCGAT
This sequence comes from uncultured Gammaproteobacteria bacterium, assembly GCA_963700705.1. Taxonomy (GTDB): domain Bacteria; phylum Pseudomonadota; class Gammaproteobacteria; order Xanthomonadales; family SZUA-36; genus JAHEFT01. Next base: position 33,077 of record CAVOYQ010000014.1, read on the forward strand.
ATCGTATTGCAAAATCCGGTGCTTTTTCAGGTCCTCCGGCACAGTTGGGACGCCAAATTCCGAGAGGTAAGCGGGGCTTGCGCACAGAAGCAGCCTGATCGGACAAATTCTCCTGGCCTGCAGATTGGAATCGCGCATGTCGGCGATGCGGATGGCGAGGTCGACGCCTTGCCCGACCAGGTCGACATGGCGGTCCGAAAAGTCGATGTTGATGGTCAGTTCACAGTGTGCTTTCAGGAATTCATCGATTGCCGGTGACAGGTGGCTCAGCCCAAACGACAGCGGAACCGCCAGCCTCAGGGTACCTTTGAGCAGTGCGCCGGAGTCCGCCGTGGCCGCGTCCAGTTCGGAAATGTCCGTGAGCAACTTCAGCGCGCCCTGGTAATACGCCTGCCCTGCCTCGGTCAGGCTGGACCGGCGGGTCGTGCGGTTCAGCAGGCGCACTCCCAGACGTGATTCCAGTTCGACCAGCCGGCGACTGACACCGGACTTTGCAACGCCAAGTTGGTCCGCAGCCTTGCTGATGCTGCCGGCTTCGACCACGCGGACAAAATTGCGCATTTCCTCGAATGGATTCATTGTTCTCTATATCAGAACTATCTTTTGTAATTATTGGTATTTTTAGCTGATTAAGCAACAGTTAAGATGATGACCATGAATCAAACCCAACAGAGGAAACAACCATGAATACTTTTCAATCACTTGCAGCACCGGCAGGGCGGGTCCTGATTGCGCTGATTTTCGTCATGTCAGGCATCAACAAACTGGCCAACTTTGCCGGCACCCAGGCATACATGGACTCCGCGGGTGTTCCGGGGATGTTATTGCCGCTCGTCATCGCTGTCGAATTGCTGGGCGGCCTGGCCATCATTCTCGGCTGGCATACGCGGCTGGCCGCATTCCTGCTGGCCGGCTTCACGCTGCTGTCCGGAATCCTTTTCCATGCCAATTTCGCTGACCAGATGCAGATGATCATGTTCATGAAAAACCTGGCGATTGCCGGCGGCTTCCTGATGATCGTTGCGCTCGGCGCCGGCCCTTACTCGATCGATAACCGCAACAGGAGCTGAAATGAACGCAAGCCAGAATAATGGGACCATCCGGGAAGTTGTCGCGACAACGCCAGGCGTGCCCGCCACCGATGGTGACGGCGTCAGGATGACCCGCGTGATCGGCTCGCCGGAGCTGAACATGCTGGATCCGTTCCTGTTGCTGGACGCCTTTGAATCCGACCAGCCGCAGGACTACATCGGCGGCTTTCCCAGTCACCCGCACCGCGGTTTCGAAACGGTGACCTACCTGCTGGCCGGCCGCATGCGGCACAAGGATAACGCCGGTAACGAAGGCGTGATCGAACCGGGCGGTGTGCAGTGGATGACCGCCGGCAGGGGCATCATCCACTCTGAAATGCCCGAGCAGGAAAATGGCCTGCTGATGGGTTTTCAGCTGTGGGTCAACCTGCCTGCGCGCGCCAAGATGGTGAAGCCCGGCTACCAGGAATATCCGCCGGCCCAGACACCACTGGAAGTGCGCGAAAACGGCACCGAAGTCCGGGTGATTGCCGGAACCACCAGTGAGGGTACTGAGGGGGTGGTGAAGAATGAATTTGTTCACCCGACCTACCTGGACGTCACATTGCCGGCCGGCCAATCATTCACGCAATCGGTTAACGCCACCGACACCGCCTTCCTGTTTGTCATTGACGGCGAACTCGAAGCCGGCGGTCAGCACACCCGCCTGGCGCGGAGGACCCTGGGAATACTGGGACCGGGCAGTTCGATTGAAGTGCGTACGTCCGCAGGCGCCCGGTTTCTGCTGGTCTCGGCTCAGCCGTTGCATGAACCCGTGGCCCGCGGCGGCCCTTTCGTCATGAACACGAAAGAGGAAATCATGCAGGCTTTCGATGATTACCGGCACAACCGTTTTTAGAAACGACAAAGGAGCAATCCAATGGGACTTCTGGTTAAAGGCGAATGGGTCGACCAATGGTACGACACCGAGGGCCACAAGGGACATTTTGTCCGCAGCGCGGCGAAATTCCGCAACTGGGTCACTGCTGATGGCAGCCCCGGCCCCAGCGGCCGGGGTGGCTTCAAGGCGGAACCGGACCGTTACCACCTTTACGTTTCACTCGCGTGCCCATGGGCCAACCGGACGCTGATCTTCCGCCACCTCAAGGGTCTCGAAGAAATGATCAGCCTGTCGGTGGTGCACTGGCACATGGCCGAACACGGCTGGACTTTCCAGCAGGGTGACGGCGTGATTCCGGACCCGTTGTTCAATGCCCGGTATTTACACCAGGTATACACCCATGCCGATGCCGAATATTCAGGCAGGGTGACCGTTCCGGTTTTATGGGACAAACAGGAAGGGACGGTTGTTTCCAACGAATCGTCCGAGATCATCCGGATGTTCAACAGCGCATTCGACGATATCGGTGCAATCCCGGGCGATTACTACCCGGAAGACCTGCATCACCAGATCGACGAAATCAATTCACGCATTTACAGCTGTGTTAACAACGGCGTTTACAAGGCGGGCTTCGCGACCTCACAGGAAGCCTACGAAGAGGCCGTGGAACCGCTGTTTGAAACCCTGGACTGGCTGGAGCACCGGCTTGCGACCAAACGTTACCTGTTTGGCGACCGCCTGACGGAGGCAGACTGGCGCCTGTTCACCACGCTGATCCGTTTCGACCCGGTGTACGTGGGACATTTCAAGTGCAATATCCGCCGGCTCTCAGACTACCCCAACCTGTGGGCATATACCCGGGACCTGTACCAGCACGAAGGCGTAGCGGATACCATCGACATGAAGCACATCAAGCACCATTACTATGTGAGCCACACCATGATCAATCCCACCGGCGTGGTGCCGGCCGGGCCGAAACTTGACCTGTGGGCGCCTCACGGGCGGGGCTGATCCCCGTAGGAGCGGATGTATCCGCGCTTAAGCTATTACCTGCCAGGCCGGCGGTTTAGCGGGTACGGCCTTACCGCTCCTCAGTACGGGCTTAGTTCATTCAGGCGGTGGATCAACTCGCGGGGCGGGTGATTGTCTTGCGGGTAGCGTTGACCATACATTGCGATGGCTTGTTGCAGCAGTTCAATCGCCTCGTCATTGCGCTGCAGTTCGACCCGCCCAGGCGCCAGTGGCGGCGATGTCCCGGGTATCGATGGCGGCAGTCAGCCGGTAGTCAACCGGCGCAAGGGCATCAAGCGCCCCAGGCGACAAGGCAGCAACAGCCCAGTTTCTCGTTGACACGCCGCACCAGGGCTTGCGCGATTTTTTGATCACCGCAACTTCGCACTTTGTAGCTTTTGGCCAGTTTCAACGCCGTTGCCAGGTCATCCGACCGGTTTATGCCATGTTGGCGGTTTCAAAAGTAAGGACTGCCGAGCAGGCGACCGATGCCAGCTGAGCCAACCCTACATCACAGCGGCTGCATGTCCGTCGAATTGATGCCTGGAAAAATATGAATTTCTGACCTGCATACTTTTGGCACGCTTTCAAATATACTCGCCGAGCACCGGATTCGGCCTTTTGGGAGGGGTGACGCCTCGAATATCAATTCCTTCGACGTTGAGTACTGGCTCGACAATTTGATCGTACGCAACGGCAGCGTCCACTACAGCCACAGTCGAATCACCGGGACGAGCGATAACTTGACACCCCTGGTGACCTCACCGTATTCCGCCGATCCCCGGTTCGTCAATCCGGCTGCGAGCAACTTCGAATTGCGCGACGACTCGTTCTACCTGAACAAGGGCCTGGGTGTTCTCATGTTTTGCAACAGCTTTTCTCTCATTTTTAGGAGTAGTTACGCATGTCAAAGTCAACGCTGTGCACTATTTTTGCATTCTTTCCCTTCCTGGCTCTTGCGGGTTCAATCGGATTGCTGGAGCGGGTACCCAACCTGCCGACCTCGGCGGAAGCGGCGCTTTCCGGGCGCGCCGCGCTGGTGGACAAGGTGAAGGCCTTGCAGCGCGATATCGATGCGGCAGAAGACGCGCTTAGCGCAGAAGAGGATGCAGCCATGGAGAAGGGCGCAGAATGGGCCGAGCAGGAACAACGCAGCGTAGAGAAGTTCACCGGCATGAGCGCCGCCGAGATGGAAGCCGCTGATGATGACGAAGTCGAGGCGGCGATGCTGCAGAACTTTGGCATGAACATGGCCGACATGGAGGCCATGGAAAACATGTCCGACGCCGAAATTGAGGCCTACATGGCCGGCAAGCAGATGAACACCCAAAAGGTCAGCGAGTTTGCCGCCAGCGCACACAAGATCTCGGATCCGGAGAAATTTGGACGGCTCACCCGGGAATACGGTGACTGGCAGTCAGGGCAAATCGACCGGATCATGAAGTACCAAGAGGAGCAGAAGGCTCTACGGGATCGTTGGGCGCAGGACCGCGCGCAGCTCAATGCCAGGCTGAATACGGAACTGGCGTCTGAGGAGAGCCAGGTGCCGATCGTCGACTGCGGCGAGTCGGGCAACCAGCCGGATGCCCGCGCCCTGCACGCAATCAAGCTAAAGCGCGCCAAAGCGCAGGCGCAACTGGCCCCACAGCACCTCAAGCAGGGCCAGGCGTTTCTGGCCGACCGTCGCCGGACGGTCAAGGCCGATGTGGACTTCGCCGACAAGTTCGCGGCCGACGCTGCGGGCGTCGACGAGTTGGCTGGACAGTCGATCATCGCCCAGAAAGGAGCACTGCAAAGCATCGGCGAACTGTCGAGCATGACACTGGAAATAAACGGTGAAGTTGCAGCGCCCATGGAAGCGTTGTCCGACATCGAGGAGGCCCGCCCGCAGAGCGAGTGCGGCTAGCCCGAATATTGCAACAGTTGGGCTTGGCTCAACTGCAGGCCGGCGAAGCCGGCATCGGTTCACGCGGCGCCGCCTCAGGGCGGCGCCTCCTTCAGGGTCTCACTGCTGTTGAACAGGAATGAGGATTTCATTGCGCCGCATGAACCACGGCTTGAAGGGGGGATCGTAGCGCGCCCATACGGGTTCACCGACCGCTAGCAGCTCATTTGCCAGTATCCACTCCCGGAGAATCCCGAGGTGTTCCTGGTAGTTTTTCCCGGTCCAGCGGCCCGAATAACGGATAACGGCCGCGCGATAGGCTGGAATTTCCCGAATGACAACGCCTGGGTCTGCAGGGCGCGGGATAGTGTCCATCGTGTAGCTGGCCGGCATCATGAAACTGACTGCCCAGCCCTCGCTGGTCGGACGCTGGCCAACCGGTGAAGTCATCGAGATTTTTTCCGACTCTTGTTCCTGCATCACGGGCGAGGTCATCGCAATCTTGTCCCGGGCCGTATTCTGGCCGGAAATGTACTTGAACAGCTTCCGGAACGCCGCGCTGCCGGCATCTTCAAAATCGCCTTCAACCAGTGTTTCGGCAACGATGGATGGGGCGTAATCACGCAGCTCGATATCTTCCGTTTTGCTGATCACCCGGTATTCAGCTTCTTCAATTGCCAGCAGTTTTTCAGCAACAAAAACGAGAGATCCAAGAGCCACGGCCAGGACGCTTGTTTTTACCTTGTTCATTTCAATCCCTGGGGCAGATCAGAAATTGCGGGAATCATAGGCCCAGTGGAGCAGGGCCTGGCGTTGCCGGGGCCGGCACAGCAAATCGCCCTTGATGCAGTTCTTGCGAATCTGCGCTATGTGCCGGGTCATGGCTTTCCAGCGGCCGATCTGCCGGGCGTCGTCGTCGCAGCGGCGGCCCATGTAGTAGCGGCAGTACCATTGAAACCAGCCGCGCGGGTCTTCCGGCCAGATCCAGCCTTTGTCGATCCAGTAAGCCAGCGGTTTGGAGGCATGGACACCGAAGAAATTCAGGCGATGATCTGCTTTTTCCGGGCTCAGCTTGGCATTCCTGAACCAGTGGGCAGGAAATTCTTCCCGGCAGTCGGTCAGGTATTTTCCGCCGAAAACGCCCATTTCGAGCATTTGCGCCGGGGTCAGCTCCGGTTTGAATTCGGGGTGGAAATTTTCACCCTCGGGTTCTGTGAGGAGGTAACAATAACCGGATTGCATCCGGTCATTTACAGTAACCATGTGGGAATCCAAACGCGTTCTCCTGGTGGCCTGTAACAGCTAAAGCGTTTTCAGCCGGCTTTCAGGCTTGGCGAACAGGATTTGCACATCGGAAATGGCGCGTTCCAGAAAAGCGCCTTCACAGTAGCAAAGATAGTATTCCCACATCCGGATAAACGATTCCGAAAAACCTTGCTGCCGGACCTCCTCGATCCGCGCAAAAAAGTTCGTACGCCAATGATTCAGCGTTTTTGCGTAGTGAAGACCGATGTCCTCCATACCCAGCAGGCGCATATCGGTCATGCGCGCGACGCTATCGGTCATGACCGCCGAGGAGGGCAGTCCGCTGCCAGGAAATATGTAACGCTGTATGAAATCAACAGACTTGCGGTATTCATCATAGCGCTGATCCGCGATCGTGATCGCCTGGATCAGCATGACGCCATCGGCCTTTAACAGCCGGCTGCACTTGCTGAAATACGTATCGAACAAGGCATGATCGATCGCCTCGATCATTTCTATCGAAACGAGCTTGTCGTACTGACCCTCGAGATTCCGGAAATCCTCGAACAGGACGGTGATCCTGCCCTCGAGACCGGCCTGTGCAACCCGCTCACGGGCTTTCTCGTACTGTTCGCGCGAAATGGTCGTGGTGGTGACGCGGCAACCGTAATTTTGCGCCGCATAGAGGGCAAAACTGCCCCAGCCCGTGCCTATTTCCAACAGGTGGTCATCCGGCTTGAGCTGCAGGCGGTCACAGATATGCTCCAGGCGGGCGATTTGTGCATCAAACAGGGGGGTTTGTTCATTTTCGAAAATGGCGGCCGAATACATCATCGTCTCGTCCAGCCACAGGGCAAAGAATTCATTACCCAGGTCATAGTGCGCCGAAATGTTCCGGCGCGCTCCTTCGTGGGTATTCCGATTAATCCAGTGAAAAAGTTTTTGTAACGGTTCGGTCAGGCGCGCAATACCCGTTTCCATGCCGTCGAGCACCTGCCGGTTTTGTAGCAGCAACCGGACCAGGGACACGAGGTCGTCACAGTCCCAGTAGCCATGCATGTAGGCTTCGCCGCCACCGATTGAACCGCCGAAAGCGATTTCACTGTAAAACCGGGGATCTTTTACGCGAATATGCGCACTGACCCCGGAGGGGTCGGCCGACCCGAAACAGAACTGCTGCACCCCGTCTGTCAGCCGCAGTGAGCCGGTTTCCAGTTGTTCCAACTGCCGCAATACCGAACGGCGGGCAAGGCCGTCCAGCATGGTCGGTTTGACGGTACCTGCAAGGTGATGCGGCGAAGAAAGCGAAACAGATTTCATCCTGTACTCTCCAGTTCGGCCTTTCCCTTGCCGGGATGATCATATACCGGGGCGCCCTTGCCCCAGAGCTTCAGAGCCTGCCAATGGATGGCCAGTATTATTTTTACGGTCATCAGCGGAAAAGTAAATAACACGCGCGCCAAAGAGCGGCCGCTGATTTCCTCCCGCTGCAGGACGATGGTAGCGTCGAATATCTTGCGCCCGTCCCGGGCATTTTCCATGTGCACCGTTAAATCTTCACTTGGCGTGTTGAAACGCCAGTCGTAGTCGACGTCCATTGGCATGAAGGGCGAAACATGCATTTCCTTGGACGGGAAATATCGTTTGTGTCCGGCCATGCCGTGATTCATGTCCGGCGACAACACGTAGCAATGTCTCTCACCCCAGGGGGTATTGGTCACCTCCGCCACGATGGTTTCCAGCTCCGTATCGTCCGCATTATAACAATAATAAAAGCTCACCGGATTGAAAACGTAGCCGAAATAACTCAGCTGGGTCAATAGCCGGATCGGCCCAAGCGGGCGCTTACCTGTTCTAACACAGACAAGCTCCCGAACCGCTTCTTCGAGCGGCACAGCTGGATCACCCAGGTGGTCTTCGCGACGAAAGCGGGCCAGGGCGGGCCTGCGGGAGGACCAAAACCAACGCTCCCGAAAAACCTCCGGGATCTCGGCCAGGTCGAGGTACATCATGAACATCCGGTAGCTGAACTCGTGCACTACCGGCTTCATGCGCCGGTGCCTAACCCGCCCGGCGTAGATTGCGCTTTTCATCGTATCGACTCCCGGATCCGGACAGGTCCTGGTGAAAGTGATCCAGTGCACTGATCGCACTGACCACGCCATCTTCATGGAAACCATAGCGCCAGTAGGCGCCGCAGAAATAAGTCCGGTGTGCGCCGTTGATCTCGCGCTGGCGTTTCTGGGCGGCAACTGCTTTTTCGGTGAAAACCGGGTGCGTGTAGTTGAAGGTCTGGATGATCTTGCCCGGATCGATTGCCGCTGTGTGGTTCAACGTAACGCAGAACTGAACCGGCGCGGCAAGGCTTTGCAGGATGTTCATGTTGTACGTCAAAGCGGCCTTGCCTTCCGGGTCAGCGGGTCCGTCCGGAATATGGTAATTCCATGCCGCCCATGCCAGGCGCCGCTTTGGCATCAGCGAATGGTCGGTGTGAAGAACGGCCTCGTTTTGCTGGTAGCGGATGGCGCCCAGAACGGCACGCTCCTGTGGTGTCGGGTCAGCGAGGATTTTCAGCGCCTGGTCACTGTGACAGGCCAGGAAAACTCGGTCAAACTTCGCCACGGCGGCACCCGTCGCCTTGACTTCAACATGGCCTGGGTGCCGGCGAATCCATTCCACCGGTGTATCCAGTCGAATCCGGTCGCGGTGGCCTGCAACCAGTTTGTCGAGGTAGCTGCGGGAGCCGCCCTTGATCACCCGCCATGTGGGACGCTGATTGACCGATAACAAACCGTGGTTGTGGAAAAACCGGACGAAGAACGTGGCCGGTACAGCCCGCATCCCACCCGGCGTGGCTGACCAGATAGCCGCGCCCATCGGAACGATATAGTGGTTGATAAAGCCGGTTGAATAGCCGTTCGAATCGAGGTATTCACCCAGTGTCACCGGGTTGTCCGGCTGGTCGAGAAGGGCCGGCGCCTCGCGGTTGAAGCGCAGGATGTCCGCCAGCATCCGGTAGAAAGATGGCCTGAGCAGGTTACTGCGCTGGGCGAACAACGCATTGAGCGAGGCTCCGTTGTATTCCAGCCCGTTGCGCTCATTGCGCACGCTGAAACTCATGTCGCTGGCCTGGGATTCAACACCCAGCTCGTCGAGCAGGGAAATGAAGTTGGGGTAGGTCACGTCGTTGAAAACGATGAACCCGGTATCCACGGCCCACCGCTGACCGGCCGCGACGACATCAACCGTGTTGGTGTGGCCGCCGATGCGGCGATCGGCTTCGAAAACCGTGATGTCGTGGTGTTTCGCCAATCGGTGAGCCGCCACGTTTCCGGCAATCCCGGTGCCGATGATTGCAATCTTCATGACATCACCACCTTTGCGGAACGCGTTGCAGATCAGCCGTGTCGTAACCGGCCCGTTTGATAAATTGCACCGCGGCCCGGTAGGCGTCATCGCCCATTTCGGGTGATCGGGCCATCAACCATACGTAGTCCCGCTTGTTTCGACCGATGATGGTGACCGAGTAGTCATCCGCGAGGTAAATGATCCGGTAGTCGCCCTTGAACGGCCAGATGAACTGCATGCCCCATTCGGCGTTGGTATCGGTATCCCGCACGAAACCCCGAGGATGGTACTGTTTTTCCGGCCCGTCGAAGGCATCCTTGCGGAACGTGAAGGTCGTGGCGATGGAGCCATCTTCGTCGAGGCGATAGGACTCCACCGCGTTATGCGCCCCCTTCTCGACGAAAGTCGGGATATTCGCAATCACGTACCAGTCGCCCATGAAACGATCGAGGTCGACGTACTCAACGGTTTCGAGCGTCGGCAGGCTGGCCTGGCAACCTGCCAGCAGCACCGCTCCGGAAAGAGTCAATAGTGATTTTCTAAACATCATCGTCCCTCACGTAGCGAAGCATGCGGCCACCCCGGACTTCACTTTCAAGCGCCAGCCATTGACGATCGGTCGAGTACCACAGATCGAGTTTCAGCGCCCCTGCCGCCAGGTGATAGCGCCAGGAGGGAAGTTGTGAACCCCCGACTTCCAGTTGCTCCAATACAGGCTCGGAAACTTCGACTTCGAGAAATTCACCATCCTGTGTATTCAGCAACGACGACTGCTCCAGGAAAGAGGGATTCCAATAGGCAAAACTCATGACGCACTCCGGCAGGGATTCCTCACCGCCGTTGGCCGAAACCCGGAATTCACCGGCGGCACGGCGGCCGTTGACCCGGAATGTCTTACCATTGGAATCGGTCTGCGAGTCAATGCTCTGCAGGCATTCGCCATTCCAGATCTCGTTGTTCTCGTGCTCGTAATGGAACAGGCGGACAAACATCAGGTTATATTCAAAGCTGGCGACACTTTTGAGCTGCCGGGTATCACCCGATTCCGCGAGGTAAAAGTGGTGATAGCCGATTTCCCTGTCATCCAGGTATACCCGGAATTTCCAGGCGCTCCCCCCGACGAGTTCGCCGACGGCGACCGGTTCTGCGAACAGCGGCCTGGTGGCGAGCATGATGATCAGGGACAAGCCGGTGATGGCCAGCGCTTCAAGCAATCTGTTCCGTTTGATCTCCATCTTGCTAAGCTCCGCCGTTGCGTTGCGAACCGGCCTGGTGCACCTTCAAATTTCGGGCGGCCCGGAAAAAAGGCATTGGTTCGCAGGATGTAGTCGCGGTAAGCCGGCCTGCGCCCTGCGATATCTTTTTCCAGCATGACCACGCCTGAAACCTTCAACAGCAGGAAAGTCATAATTAGCGGGGCGAAAACGGTCCACCAGGCGCCTGCGGAAAGCGCCAGCAAGTAAAAACCCCACCAGATAACGGCCTCGCCAAAATAGTTCGGGTGACGCGAGTAGCGCCACAGACCGGTATCGAGCACCTCGTTTGCGGTCTTGCCACTGCGGCGGAAACGGGTCAGTTGGTAGTCGCCCACCACTTCGAAAAACATGCCGACCATCCACAGGGCGATACCGGCATAATCAAGCGGCCCGGGTGGTGTCTGACCGCCGACAGCCGCGACGACGGGCAGACAGATCACCCAGGCCAAAAAACCCTGGAACAGAAACACGATATACAGGCTCTTCCATTCGAAATACGGTTCATTGTTCCGGCGAATTTCCCGGTAGCGGCGGTCTTCCGGCTCGCCGTGGTTGCGCACGGTAATGTGCAGCTGACAACCGGATTGCCCAGATCAGCAGCAGGGCGATCAGAATCACGGTCCGCGGGCCGGTGTCCTGGGCAAGACCCACGTAGACCAGCGCGCACAGCAGGATCATCAGGGACCACAGGCTGTCGACGATGCTGACATCACGGCGGGCCACGCTGACCAGCCACGCCGCGACCGAAACCCCGAGCACGGCGAGCAAGGACCAGGATCCAGGCGCTCATCTCAAGCATGACGCGATATCCTCCAGTCGCGCTGGATAAAGTCCGGCGTTTTCTTATCGTTCACGCCATCCAGGCGGACGGCTAGCGCCATCAGCAACGGCATTGCTACGGCCCAGATCACGCCCAGCGCAATGATCGCCAGCACCGGGTGGTTGAACGTGACTGCGCCCAGTCCCTGGCCGGCGAGGTATGCCAGCGGGCCACCCACGGCGCCGAACGCAGCGGCCAGGGCATTTCTGTTGCGCAGCCATTTCATCGAGACGTTCAGGGTGGTGGCAAATATCGCCCACATGGCGAGAATCCAGTAAGGCGCAAATCCTTCGACCCAGGTTCCGGAGGGATAACTGACCAGGCCCGAAAAAACCAACGCGCTGTCCGCAACGAGGCCAATCAAAACCGCCGAAAAGATCAGGCCCAATTCAGGGCCCGGCCGTTTCGCCCACCCCAGGTGAATCGCCACCAACGCCAGCACGACCAGCGGACCGGCCCACGGCATGCCGTTGGCCGCCCCAAAAACACAGGCGAACCAACCGGCCTCGGATGCCGTCAGGTTAACAAGCACCCTGATCACGACTGCGCCTCCCCGACCGGATGATCCGGCAGGCCGAACAGGTAGTGTGAGACAAACCACTCCTCACCGTTGTTGTAGGCGAATAATTCCGCACAGGCCATGAAGAATATGCGCCAGCGCTGGAACCAGCGCTCGGCGTTTGCTTTCCCGTAGGTGGCGGTTAAAATCGGCAGGATGCGGTCTTTCCTGCTGTCCATGTTCGCCAACCAGGCGTTTGCGGTCTTTTCGTAATGTTTTCCGCTCCAGCGGTCACGCCTCAGGAGCTGCAGGTGTTCCTGGAAGCGCAGCGGAAGATCATCGCTCGGCATGATTCCGCCGGAAAAGAAATGACGGCCCATCCAGTCGGACGGCCCTTCATCCAGAAATTCGTAAGGCGTGTTCCGGTGACAGAAAATGTGCATGAAGAATTTTCCATCCGGCTTCAGCCACTCAGCGAGGCGGGCAAACAACTCGCGGTAGTTCCTCATGTGTTCGAACATTTCCACGGACACGATGCGGTCGTAGCGACCCGGCGCCTGGAAGTCGTTCATGTCGGCAGTCAGCACTTCGATATTGGAAAGCCCTCGCGCCCGGGCGAGTTTTCGGATGTACTCGCCCTGCGGTTTCGAATTTGAGACCGATGTGACCTTGCATGCAGGGAATTGAGAGGCGATCCAGAGGCTCAATGAACCCCAGCCGCAACCGAGGTCAAGCACGTCCATTCCGTTCACGGATTCCCGCACGCTCACAGCTGATCCTCAGCGCATCGGCCTCGGCCTGATCCAGTGATTGCGCTCCCCGGCCCCAGTAGCAACAGCTGTACTTGGCATGGTGGCCCAGCACGGTGCTGAAAAACTCCGCCGGCAACTCATAGTGCTGCTCGTTGGCAATTTCGGGCACCAGGGCAATTTCCGACCCGTTCATGTAGTCAATAAAGGCTTCGGTCATCTGGCTGGACGTCTCAATATCTCCGGCCATGATGTCCTTCAGTCGTTGACGGCAGAGCCGCCTGATGCCGGCGCGTAATACGCTGTCCGGCACCAGGCCGCGTTCTGTCCAGTCAAGGACGGTACTTGATGCTTTGATAGCGGCTGTGCTCATCAGTATGTCCTGTCTTGTTAAAGTGTTACGACTAGTCGTTGCAGAATGCCGCGGTCAGATTCGCAGCCGTGTACATGGCGGCCGGTTCGCCGTCCAGGCGCACGGTGGCCATGGCATCGAGGCAACCCATGAACTCGAAGTCGATCTCACCGACTTTCACCGTCTCAACCACGTCACTCTTCGGACGGGCCGCCACCGGTGCTCAGGTAAAGCGAAGTGGTGGCCATCTCACCGTCGAAACCGGCAGGCGTGGAGCACTCGAAGTCGCCCATTTCATTGACCTGCTCCAGGCAGCTGTCAAACGAGAGGAACAGCGGGTTGCCATCTGCGTCGTAGGTATACCAGGTACCCGTGGCGCGATTCTGTGCCGGGATCGGCTGAAAGATGAAACCGGTGCCCGAGCCTTCGATGATTTCCCAGGTTCCGTTGGTCGAGTTATCCACCGGCGTGCGAGTGGCCAGTTCTCCGACCGGGAAAGCAATGATGCCGAGGGGCTGGTTCACGCCATCACCGACCGCATAGACGGTCACGTTGGCGCCGGCCGGCAAAGCCGCCGGAAGCGGATCAATGTAGTTCACTGAACCGTCGTTGGAAGCGACCTTGAGGTCGTAAGTGCCGGCAGGTATTTCAAAAAAGCCGCTGTCGACATTGTAAGGCACGCCGGTCAGGTTGTTAACCAGCATCCCGTCAGCAGTGCGGATGGAAACCTCGGTGGCTGCCAGGTCGGCGGCGAATGGCGCGGCGTGAACGACGCGAATGTTCAGATTGCCGGCTGCCGGCGTGGTTGTATCGTCAACCAGGGCACGCAGCTCAAGGTCCTGCTTGACGCCGTCACCTGCGGCATAAACGGTGTAGCTGACGTTATCCATCAGGGTGAACGTTCCTGCAATCGCCGGATCAGTCGCACCTACCGGGAATACTTCGATGGTGTAGGTGCCGGCCGGGAACTCGATGTAATCGGTAAATTCCTTGAACTTCACGCCCTGCAGTGCATCGACAGGCGTTCCGTTGATTGAAATGTTCACCGCGGTTCCGTCGATCGTATCGGCGAACGGTGCGAAGTGAGCAACCGCAACCTGGGCTGCAGCAAATGCAGACGAGCTCATGGCCATCAAAAGGGCTGTGCAAACAGCGGATTTTACCTTGATCATGCGAATCTCCTATTAAGTTTTGTACAGTTTTTACGAAATCGATGGCGGTCGCTGATCCGTGAAAGTCCAAAAACCGCCTTAAATTCTGCTCTGTCAACGTTCTGCGTTACCGGAGCAAGGGTTAATGTATAGATTATGTATAACTATTGCAAGTCTTTTTTCGAAGTTTGTTAAATATTTTGCATATTGTGTATATATAATGTACAGTATTCAAATCGAGATAATTTTTGTAGCGAAAATTCCCACAGGACCTTGAATGAACTCGCAAGCAGGCGAAACGGATTACCCCGGTGAAAAGCTGTACACGATTGGCACGGTATCGAAACTGACCGGGGTCGGGGCTATCACGCTGCGCGCGTGGGAGCGTCGGCACGGCCTGATACATCCGGTCAGAAAAGACAGTGGGCACCGCTTGTACACCCGGGAGCATATCGACCAGATCAACCGCATCACGGCGTTGACCCAGCAGGGCGTCCGGATCAGCCAGATCAGCCCTGAAATGCTGGAAAGCGACTTGTCAGCCGGTCCGGACAGTGAACCGGATGTCTGGCAGGACTACCTGGACAGCATGATCGCCGCGATCATTTCTTTCGACGAGGAACGCCTGGAGGATATTTACAACGAGGCGCTTTCGCTGTACCCGATCGGGCTGGTTACGCGTAATCTCCTGACGCCGCTTTTGATTGAGCTGGGCTTGCGCTGGGAAGACAATGAAGGCAGCATCGCCGAGGAACACTTTTTCTCTTTCTATCTGCGCAACAAGCTTGGCGCCCGCTACCACCACCGGTCACGCGGGAATGGCGGCCCGCTGGTTTTACTGGCCGGGCTACCGGGGGAATATCATGAGATCGGATTACTTTTATTCGCCCTGGCGGCCGTCGCTTCGGGTTACCGCATCATTCCCCTGGGCGCCAATATGCCACTCGAGGAACTGGCGCCCGTGGCAAAACAGAAGGGTTGCTCTGCAATCCTGCTCTCCGGTGCGATCGAACCTTCCTTGCAGACGGTTTCCAAAAGCTTGCCGGCGCTGGTTAAAGAGGCGGGCATGCCCGTAATGGTCGGGGGCCTTTCGTCCGTCTACGCATTTGATGCCATCAACCGAGCCGGGGCGGTGGCTTTGGGCCGGGACATTGACCACGGCCTGCAGATGATGGATGAACTGCTGTCATAAAACGGTAATGACCGGCCCGCTACAGTCCATGATTGAGTTTTCACTATGTTAAAGTTGCTTTATGAACGATAAGAGCAAACCCATCAGCGTCAGCGGCGTGATTTCCGAACGGGCAATGACCGGCCTGTTTTCACGCGCCTTCTCACAACCTCTGAAGTTACTGGGCCAGACCGAGGCATCGCTTTCCAGTTACGCGGTCTTCTGGTGCGTCGCCTCCAACGACGGCGCAACCCAGATCGAGGTCGCGCAATTGACCGGGCTGTCCGCCAAGACGGTGTCCAGGGTCATTTCCCAGCTCGGTGAAACGCGCGGAGGCCGCGGTTGGATAAAGCAGGTGTTCGATGAATCAGACCGCCGGGTCCGGCGCTTATCACTGAGCAAGAAAGGTAAAAACCTGCATGCACGGATGCTGGAGGATCTTGCCGACTTCAGCGCCGGCCTGGAAATGGCCTGACGCCGGCAGGGAAAGACCAGTCAAAACCCTGTCTTGAACCGTCAAGCCAGCTCGCTTGCCGGTCTGTATCTTTGGTCCCGAACCTGCGGGAGCAAAGAGTTGAACGAACCCAGAATATTCAAGCGCAAACAACCCTGGCGCGATGCCCTGATCGCGTCGACCGGGCTCAGCGTTTTTGTGCTTGCCGCCTCGCTGCTGTGGAATGCCGGCCACCACCAATGGGCATTTGTCCTGGTGTTTACCGCCACCTGGCTTTTGCTTTCCATTTCCTGGTCGAACGTCGACTTCACCGAAAAGTCCGGCGCCATCCTGGCCAGCGTGATGGACCATAATTTCCAACGGATGCACGAACAAATAGAGCAGATGGAGCGGGAACTGGACGAAGTGAAAACCCGGCTGGGCATCCAGTCCGTGGAACCCGGCCCGAATCCGGAAGCCGCTCCACCCCGGCCTCCCGGATTCACCGGCTCATTCAGCGTATCATCGATGGATGACTGAGCAGCGTTCATCCGGACCCATCTATCTCGATCACAACGCGAGCACGCCGGTGTTACCGGAGGTGCTCGAAACCATGCTCCCGTACCTGTCCGAACATTACGGCAATCCTTCCAGCGCGCACGTTTACGGCCGGGCCATGCGCGACGCTGTTGAACGGGCGCGTGAACAGCTGGCCCGGCTGATCGATTGTCAGCCCAACGAAATTTATTTCACCTCCGGGGGGACCGAGGCCAACAACCTGGCGATCCGGGGTGCTGCCGCGGCAAGCCCCGGCCGCCGCCACGTCGTAACTTCCGTGATCGAGCACCCGGCGAGCTCCGGTCCCTGCGCCTTTCTGCAAGGCAGGGGATACCGGGTAGATCGCGTCGCGGTGGATGAAACGGGCGCAGTGAGGCTACCGGATATCCGTTCAGTCGTAGACGAGCAAACCCTCCTGGTCACGGTCATGCACGCCAACAGCGAAACGGGTACGCTCCAGTCCATAGGTGAAATGGCCGGTATTGCGCACGCTTCAGGCGCGCTGATGCACACCGATGCGGCCCAGTCTGTTGGTAAGGTTGCCGTATCCGTGCAGCGCGAAGGGGTGGACCTGTTGTCGCTTGCGGGGCACAAACTTTACGCACCACAGGGTGTCGGGGCTCTGTTCGTGCGCTCCGGCACCGCCATTGAACCCCTGCTGCTGGGCGCCGGGCATGAGCGCGGACTGCGCCCGGGCACCGAAAACGTCGCCGCCATCGCCGGCCTGGGCCGGGCATGCGAGATTGCACAGCGCGACCTGGCCGGAGAGTCCCGGCGCATCACCGCCCTGCGCGATCACCTGTGGGACCGGCTTGACGGGCAGATTCCGGACCTGGTGCTTAACGGACACCCCGTCGATCGCCTGCCAAACACGTTGAACGTCCGCTTTCCCGGGGTTTCGGGCAACGCCCTGCTGGCAGAATGCCCGGCGGTCGCGGCGTCCACCGGCTCAGCCTGTCACGAAGGAAAGGATTCGGCCTCCGCAGTCATCCTGGCGATGGGCGTTTCTCCCGAAGATGCAGCGGGCAGCGTTCGGCTCACGCTTGGCCGCGGCACCACGAAAATTCACGTTGACCGGGCAGCTGATGCGCTGATCGGCGCGTGGAGACGCCTTCTGTAACCGTCAATCGGGAGACGTTGCGTTGGCCGGCCCGGTCACGGCGGACGGCAGGCCCAACCGGTTCAAAAACCCGGCCCACCTGGGGTCCGTGTGAAGATTGTTGAAAAAATGGTTGCCGATCAACTCGCTGATTCCGCCGTCTTTCTGATCACAGGCGCGCTGCAACCATTCAAAAGCAGGGTCGATGTCGCCGCGGAACGCCAGGATCTCGGCAACCTGGTAGGCCGAACGCCCGCCATCTTCAGCAATCATCTGATCCAACAGCGGCTGCGCCTTGTCATCCTGGTCCAGCGCCGTGTAGGCGAGAATCAGTGAATAGCGCTTCCAGAACGCATCCACTTCCTGCTCGCTCTCTTTCAGGGCGGATTCCGGCTTGTCCTGGATGATCTTGACCCGGGCCCGGAAGGCCCTGACACCTGGAAAATCGGGATTCAGGCCAATGATCTGGCGGTAACTGCTCAGCGCTTCATCCGTGTGGCCGGCAAATTCCTGCAGCAAGCCCAGCTGAAGTCTCCGCACCAGGTTCAAAGGGTCCTGGCCGGCAGAAGCCGCAAGCAAATCACCGGCTTTTTCAAATTGTCCCAGGGAAAACATCGCCAGGCCGGCCGTGCTCATCAATTCAGGGTCGCCGGGACTCAACCGCACTGCCTGCGCTGCAGTCTCCAGCGCCGCTGACCAGTTCCAGTCCAGGTTGCGCTGGATGTAGCTCAGCAGACCGAGCGCCTCGGGCAAGTCCGGTTCAGACTGGAGTGCGGCTGCCAGCGCCTTCCGGGCCTGTTCAACCCGGGTCACATCCCCCTGTTCGAAATCGCTCATTTCCAGCCACAATCCGGCCAGGCCCACACGGGCCATGGCGTATCCCGGGTCAGCACCGATTGCAGTCTGAAAAGCCTGTTCAGCCGCCTTGAAACCGGATTCTGTTTTCTGTTGACGGTAGTAAAGCCCCTCCAGGAAGGCAGCCCAGGCTTCGATGCTGACCGGACGGGAATGAGGCATCTCGTCCTGTCGTCGTGGCGCAATGGTTTGCAACGCATCAGTCAGGATCTCATCCTGGATCAGAAAGGCATCATCAATATTTCCTTCAAAACCGCGGGACCAGGACTCTGCTTTCTTTTTGGCGTCGAACAGGCTTGTATTGACCTGTATCCGACTCCCGGTGACCTGTATTTCTCCGGACAGCAGGTAGCGCGTCTGCAACCGCTCCGCGACGAGGGGTAAAGGAATGGATTGGCCGGCAAAGAAAAAGGAAGAATTGTGCGAAGTGACCTGCAAGCCCGGCGCCCGGGTGATCAGGCGGTGCAGTTCCCGGGAAAAACCAAAGGACCAGAATGCCGGGTTCTGGCCGGCCGGATCACCGGTGAACGGGAGTACGGCAATCGAATTTGCCGGACCCAGGTAAATCTGTGCGCGTTCCGCCTTGTTGTTGCCCGGGTTTGTTCCCGGTCCAGCCCCGGCGCGCGGCGGGAAGTGGTTCCAGGCCAAAAACATCAGCCCGGCCGCAACTGCTAGCAGCCAGTGGCGGCGCCCATTTTCTCATTCCGGCAAGATTCATTTCCCCATTATAGGGATTCGAGGAATCTTACCTCCAGATTCATTCTTCAGATGCTGTGGCGACAGCATGATCCTGCTTCGCCAGGACGGTTTCATCAAGATGGTTGAACCGTTCGGTCTGAGCCTGTTGCCTGGCGGTGATCACGGGTACTCCTTCCCGGGTCACCGAGGCATAGAATGCGGCCAGCACCACGAACAATGTGAATAATAAAAAGACACGTCTTTGCATAACAATCCCCCTGTTACAAAACATGCCCCTCTTCCCTGTAGCCAAGATTAATACATTTCGAGGTCAAATTACAAAATCAACCCATGCTCATTATTAATAATGGTCTCTTTTTTATTCAAAATATTAAGTTTCACAATGATTGGCGTTCGGCTAGATTGGAGGCTGCGGGACTGACGGCCCGCTTTTCGTTTTTTTGTCGCCAGGGAGCGAATTTGCCTAATAGAATCGCCAAGTTACATGACCCTGCAAAAGATTTCAGGGACAGTTGCGGATTCGCGCTCCTGGCCCACATGGACGGCGAAAAAAGCCACTGGCTGGTTCAGACCACGCTGAAATCGCTGGCGCGCCTGACCCACAGGGGCGCGGTAGCGGCTGATGGCAAGTCCGGAGACGGCTGCGGCATCATGCTGCAGTTTCCGGAGCCTTTCCTGCGTGACGTAGCCATTGATTGCGGATTCAGGCTGGCTGAGCGATTTGCATCGGGCCTGGTGTTCTTTAGTCCCTGACCCGGCGCTGATCGAGCGCGGACAGCAGATTCTGACCCGTCACCTGGCCCGTTCAGCGCTTGACGTGGTGGGCTGGCGCGCAGTCCCGACCCGGCCGGAAGTGGTCGGCGAGCAGGCGCTGGAAAGCATGCCGGCCATTTACCAGGTTTTTGTCAATGCGCCAGCGGGGTGGCAGCCGCATGACATCGAGCGCCAGTTGTTCGCCGCCCGGCGACTGGCTTTCGAAGAGGAAAAAAAGCTGCCGGACCCGGACCGGTATTATTACGTCGTGACGCTTTCCAACCTGACCATGGTTTACAAGGGCCTGGTGCAGGCTGAGCACCTGGGCGATTTCTACCCTGACCTGCTCGACGAGCGCATGACCAGTTCGATCGGCATTTGCCACCAGCGATTTTCGACCAATACCCTGCCGCGCTGGAATTATGCACAACCGTTCCGGTACCTGGCTCACAACGGTGAGATCAACAGCGTCAACGCGAACCGTGACTGGGCGAACGCCCGTTCGGGGATCCTTTACTCTCCATTGCTGCCCAGCCTGGAAAAGCTCTCACACCTGGTGAACGGCGACGGATCCGATTCCTCCTCGCTGGATAATCTGCTCGAGGTCTTCCTGGCCGGCGGCATGGATGTGTTCCGCGCGATGCGCCTGTTGTTGCCGCCCGCGATCCGTGATGACATGGATTCTGATCTGAAGGCGTTCCTGGAATTCAATTCGATGCACCAGGAGCCCTGGGACGGCCCGGCCGGCGTGGTCTCCACCAATGGCACGATTGCGAGTTGTAACATGGACCGCAACGGCCTGCGCCCGGCACGCTACAGCATTACGCATGACGGCATTTTTACCGTCGCTTCAGAGACCGGCGTCTGGGATTGCCCACCCGAGCGCATCAAGCGCCGGGGCCGCCTCGGGCCGGGTGAAATGATCGCCGTGGACACCGAGACCGGCAGGTTCTGGAAGAACAACGCCATCGACGACAGCCTGAAAGCAAGGCACGCCTACCGTGAGTGGATGACCGAAAACGTCCTGAGGGTCTGGAACAACGACGACCAGGAACGCAAGGCCGCCAGCAAGTTCATGCGCGAGTCCTCAGAGCAGGTGCCGGCTTACCAGAAAATGTTCGGTTTGGGCGCCGAGGAAATTGAAACCATCATCATGCCGATGGCCCTGGAATCCCAGGAGCCTGTGGGTTCGATGGGTGACGACACGCCCATAGCCGTGCTTTCCGAGCGAAACCGCTCCATTTACGATTACTTCCGGCAGTCTTTCGCCCAGGTCACCAATCCGCCGATCGACCCTTTGAGGGAATCGGCGGTCATGTCGCTGGAAACGTGCATTGGCCGCGAGCACAACGTGTTCAACGAAACCGCCTCACACGCTTTCCGGGTGCTGCTGCCCTGGCCGGTGTTGAATTACGTTAAATACCAGACGCTGTTGGGCCTGGACCAGCGGTACTACCGGAATGTCCGGTTCAGCCTGAACTACGAACCCGCCGCGCTGGACCTGCGCTCGGCGCTCGAAAAGCTGGCCGGGGACTGCGTCAACGCGGTGCAGGGCGGTGCGACCATTATCGTGCTCAGTGACCGGGATATCGCCCGCGACCGGCTGCCGATTCCCGCGCCTCTGGCAGTCGGTGCGGTCCACCAGGCGTTGCTCAAAGCCAGCGAACGTCCGAATTCCAATATCCTGATTGAAACCGGCTCGGCCCGGGATCCGCACCAGTTCGCCGTGTTGCTTGGCCTGGGCGCCACGGCCATCTATCCCTATCTCGCTTTTCAGACGATCAATCAGCAACAGGAAACCGGCGCACTGGAGGGTGACCCGATCCAGCTGCGCAAGAATTACCGCCGCGGAATCCGCAAAGGACTGCTGAAAATCCTGTCCAAAATGGGCATCTGCACGATGGCCAGCTACCGTGGCTCACAATTGTTTGAAGCCGTCGGCCTGGCGCCGGAAGTGGTGGAGCTTTGCTGTCCAAAAGTTTCTTCCAAGATCGCGGGCGCCGGCTTCGCCGAACTCGAGAGCGACTTACGCAAGGTTGCCGACCTGGCCTGGACCGAACAGACGCGACCAACGCGCGATGGTCTTTACCGTTTCATGCACGGTGGTGAGCAGCATGCTTTCAACCCTGACGTGGTCATGCAGCTCCAGCAGGCGGTGGCCAGCGGCGACTGGGCCGATTACCGGAAGTTTGCCGATCGGGTCAATCACCGGCCGGCGCTGGCCATTCGGGACCTGCTGGCGCTCAAGCCGTCGGACAAACCGTTGCCGGTCAGCCAGGTTGAAAGCGAAGACAGCCTGTTTCCGCGCTTTGACACCGCCGCGATGTCGATCGGCGCGCTTTCACCCGAGGCGCATGAGTCCCTGGCGATTGCGATGAACCGCCTGGGGGGCCGCTCAAACTCGGGTGAAGGCGGAGAAGACCCGGCACGCTTCAACACGGAAAAAAATTCCCGGATCAAGCAGGTTGCCTCCGGACGCTTCGGCGTCAGCGCCCATTACCTGGTGAACGCCGATGTTCTGCAGATCAAGGTCGCCCAGGGCGCCAAACCGGGCGAGGGCGGACAACTTCCCGGACACAAGGTGACCGCGGAAATTGCCGCGTTGCGCTGTTCGACACCCGGCGTCACGTTGATTTCGCCGCCGCCGCATCACGACATTTATTCCATCGAAGACCTCTCCCAGCTGATCTTCGATCTGAAAATGGTCAATCCCCGCGCACTGGTTTCGGTCAAGCTGGTTTCCGGCGCGGGCGTTGGAACCATTGCCGTGGGCGTGGCGAAAGCCTACGCGGACCTCATCACGATTGCCGGGTATGATGGCGGGACCGGAGCCAGCCCCTTGAGTTCGGTCAAATATGCCGGCCTGCCGTGGGAACTGGGCCTTGCTGAAACCCACCAGGCGCTGGTCGAGAACGGGTTGCGGCATAAAATCCGCCTGCAGGTGGATGGTGGCCTGAAAACCGGGCTGGATGTTGTCAAGGCAGGTATCCTGGGGGCGGAAAGTTTCGGATTCGGAACCGGTCCGATGGTCGCACTGGGTTGTAAGTACCTGCGTATCTGCCACCTGAACAATTGCGCCACCGGTATCGCAACCCAGAACAAACAGCTTCGCGTTGAACACTTCCATGGCCTGCCCGAGCGCGTCATGCAGTATTTCCGCTTCATTGCACGGGATGTCCGGGAAATCCTCGCCAGCCTCGGGCTGCGGACTTTTACCGATCTTATTGGCCGCAGTGACTTGCTGGAACAATTGCCCGGCAACACCCCGAAGCAAAATGCGCTTGATCTTGGCGCAATCCTCGCCTCAGCCGCGACGCGCAACAGGAACCAGCCTTATTGCACGGTCAAAAGCAATCCACCGTTCGATTCCGGGCGCCTCAACCAGGAAATTCTCGACGCCGCACGGGATGCCGTAGCGCGCAGGGAAAGATGGTCCGGGCATTTCGGCATCCACAACTACGACCGCACGGTGGGCGCCAGCCTGTCCGGCGAAGTCGCCCGCCTGCACGGGCGGGAAGGCCTGGCGGAAGATTCCCTGAAGGTAAACCTGACCGGCACCGCCGGACAGAGCCTGGGCTGCTGGAACATGCCGGGTATCTCCATCCACCTGGAAGGTGACGCCAACGACTACGTCGGAAAAGGCATGTCCGGGGGGCGCATCGTACTGACGACTGCGGACGCCGATCGTGAACTCGCACGCCGCAATGTCATTTGCGGAAACGCCTGCCTGTACGGCGCAACCGGGGGTGAGCTATTTGCCAACGGGCAAGCCGGTGAACGATTTGCGGTTCGTAACTCCGGCGCGCGCGCCGTGATCGAAGGCGCCGGCCACCACGCCTGTGAATACATGACCGGGGGAACCGTTGTCATCATGGGCCCGTTCGGCCCGAACCTCGCGGCAGGGATGACCGGAGGCGAGTTGTTCCTGCTCGATCCGAACCGGCAGACGGAGCGCCATCTCAACCCCGAGTTTGTCGTCGCCTCCCCGCTCGAGGACCAGCGCTTCGATGCGCCGCGCAGGCGCCTCAAGGGGTTGATTTCCACCCACGTGGCGCAGACCGGCAGCGAGTGGGGCCGCCGGGTGCTGGACTCCTGGGAATTGATGCTGCCACACTGGGTTTACATCGTTCCCAAGAACCTGGCGGCGAGCAATGAAATATCCCAGCAGGATGTTCCGCTCCGGCTGGTGAAGGCCTAGGGGATGACGCGAAAATCTGATCATTTTGCATTCCTCGAGCGCCCGCGGGCAGATCCGGACGTCTACCCGCTGAACGTTCGCCAGACGGAGTTCCGGGAAATCTACAAACCCATGAGCCCGGACGAGGCCGCGGACCAGTCAGAACGCTGCCTGGATTGCGGCAACCCCTATTGCGAATGGAAATGCCCGGTGCACAACTACATCCCTAACTGGCTCAAACTGGCCGAGGAAGGGCGCATCATGGAAGCTGCCGACCTGTGCCATGAAACGAACAGCCTGCCCGAGGTATGTGGCCGGATCTGCCCGCAGGACCGTCTCTGTGAGCAGGCTTGCACATTGGCTACCGGCTTCGGCGCGGTTACGATCGGCGCGATCGAACGTTATATCGTGGATGAAGCGCTGAAACAGGGCTGGCGGCCGGATCTTTCCAATGTCCAGACCAAACCCTGGAGTGTCGGTATTGTGGGCGCGGGCCCGGCCGGCCTGGCCTGCGCCGATATCCTGACCCGTAACGGCATCAGCGTAACGGTCTACGACCGCTATCCCGAAATCGGCGGACTGCTCAGCTTCGGAATCCCCGATTTCAAGCTCGAGCTACAGGTGATGCGGCGGCGGCGCGAAGTACTGGAAGGCGCCGGTGTACTTTTCAAGCTGAATTGTGAAATCGGCCGGGACATCCAGGCCCATGAACTGGAAAAAATGCACGATGCGCTGTTTTTCGGCCTCGGCACCTACACACCGGTTGAAGCCAAACTGCCGGGCATGGAACTGGGCGGCATTGTTCCGGCCATGGAGTTCCTGATCGGTCAAACCGCTCACCTTTACCGGATGAATATACCCGGCTACGAACACATCAACCTGGCCGGTGAGCAGGTCCTGGTGCTGGGAGGAGGCGATACCGCCATGGACTGCGTTCGCACGGCAATTCGCCAGGGTGCCGCCTCGGTGCATTGCGTATACCGCCGCGACCAGAAAAACATGCCGGGATCCCAGCGTGAAGTCCAGCATGCCATGAAAGAGGGTGTCCACTTCGAATTCAATGCGCAGCCGGAACGGCTGATCCACGAAGACCGCAAACTGACCGGGTTGGAAATCACGAAAACACGCCTGGTCGCTGCCGGGGGAGGCCGCGCCAGGCCTGAAGTCATCAAGGGCAGTGAACGGATCATTCCGGCGACGGCGCTGATTTTTGCGTTCGGCTACCGCCCAAGCCCGCCAAGGTGGCTGCAGTCCATCGGCGTGGATACAGAAGACAGCGGCCTGGTCACGGTAAATGAGCGACTTCCGGGCCAGACCAGCAACCCGGCCATTTTCGCAGCCGGCGACATGGTCAGGGGTTCAGACCTGGTGGTCACCGCGATCGCTGACGCCCGGCAAACCGCCCTGTCGATCATCCAGTACCTGGAAATGGCTCAGCCGCAACTCAAGCGCGCCTGATTCTGCCGTGGCAGCCGGCCTTGCCGGCGATTGCCGAACTCTCCACGGACGATAAAACACAGCAATCGCCGGCCAGGCCGGCTCCCACAAGACCGGCTCGCACGAATTCGCTCCAACTTTCATTGATATATGTTTCTGTCAGTACTATAATTATGTACTGACTCGAACGTATTGATTCATAAGGATGCATCAAATGGCTAAACTCAATGTAAACAGTGCTTCGGCGCAATCTTTTATTCCCCTGATTCAGGAACTTGCCGGGGCTTACCAGGCTTTTTCCCTGTACGACGCCGAAGGTTTGCGCGTATCCGGGTCGGACCTTACTCCCTCGCAGGCGCGCGTCATTTTCACGTTGGGCGACTCCGAGGGAATGACCTGCAAAGACATCGGTGACATCACGTTGATCACCAAGGGAACACTGACCGGCGTGGTCGACCGGCTGGAAGAAAAAGGCCTGGTTGAGCGCTGGTCCGTTGAGGGCGACGGCCGTAAAACCATCGTCGTGCTTACCCGGCGCGGAAAGCGTGTGTACCAGCAGCAATTTCCCCGGCATATCGAATTCCTCAAGCAGAAATTCGACGGCCTGAACCCGTCTGACCGCAAACAGGCGGTGCAATTACTGCAGAAAATCAAGGCTCTCTTCTAGGGAACCTCTAATCGATTATGAACGGCGCTGGTGTTGATCAGCGCTGACGGGTGTGTTTTCATTTGACGATTGCATTGAATGTAGCGATCAAGCCCGCGGCTTGCGAGGTTCTTCAAATGAGTTCAGACCTGAAAATTGTCGATTCGGAAAAGCAGGCCGTTTCCGGCTCGCCGGAAGATAAGGCAAAGCCCGGTTCAGCCGCCGAAAAGCACGAGCAGGTCCATGCAATGGGCGGCACGTACCATTCCGACACGATTTCCCAGCTGCGCCAGGATCCGCGTGCGATCAGCGCGTTGTTCAAAGAAGGCAAGTATCCCTACACCGACCGGATTCCAAGGGACAAGTACGAAGCGGAAAAAGCCCAGCTCCAGATTGAGCTTCTGAAGGTGCAGAACTGGGTAAAAATGACCGGGCAGAAAGTGGTCATCATCTTCGAGGGCCGTGATGCGGCGGGCAAGGGCGGAACCATCAAGCGGTTCATGGAGCATCTGAACCCGCGTGCGGCAAAGGTGGTCGCCCTCGAAAAGCCGACCGAACACGAAAAAGGCCAATGGTATTTCCAGCGTTACGTGGTTCATCTGCCGACCCAGGGCGAGATTCTTTTTCTCGACCGTTCCTGGTACAACCGCGCAGGCGTGGAGCGGGTCATGGGCTTTTGTGATTCCACCGAGTACCTCGAGTTCATGCGGCAATGCCCCGAGTTCGAGCGCATGCTGGTCAACTCCGGTATCCGGCTGTTCAAATATTACTTCTCGGTAACCCGCAAAGAGCAGCGCGACCGCTTCGCCACGCGCATGGAAGACCCGCTCAAACAGTGGAAGCTGAGCCCGGTGGACAAGGCATCCGTGGGTCTGTGGCATGAGTACACCCGGGCCAAGGAGGCGATGTTTTTCTATACCGACACGGCTTCATGCCCCTGGACCATCATCAAGTCGGACGACAAGAAACGGGCCCGGCTCAACTGCATGCAGCATTTCCTGAGCCGCCTCGACTACCCCGACAAGGACCTCGAAGTCATAACCGGCCCGGATCCACTGATCGTGGGTGCCCCGTCCCAGGTCATCAGGAAGGACGTGCACCTCGACGCCTGGCCGGACGGGTAGGAGCGAATTCATTCGCGAAAGGTTTCCCGCCTTTCGCGAATGAATTCGCTCCTACACCAGGAGATCCTGCAGGACCTCCCGGGCTTTTTCATGGTCAACCGTTTCCAGCGCCACGACGGCGGTGTTTTCGTCCCGGTTGACGATGTGCATGCCGCGAACGTTGATCCCCTGTTCCGCCAGTCGCCGTGACAATTCGGCCAGGGCGCCCGGATGTTTTCGCAAGCGCACCAGGAGGTGCTCACTGGCGACGACACGGTAACCGGCATCACTCAATACGCGGAAAGCGTCCTTGTCCCGGTCGATGCTGAGACTGATAACGGCGGTGTTGCCTACCGAGGTCCCCGAAAAATCCGTTACGACGATGTTTTCCGCCTCCAGCAGCGTGGTCACTTCCGCCAGCAAGCCGGGATGATCCTCCTGGATGATGTTCAGCACTTTCATGCGCTCTCTCCTCCAGCCTGTTTGATATCAAGAAGCAATTCGTCGATTTGCTCCCGGCGCACGTGGGGCATGCAGATCAGGTGACTCAGGCCGTTTGCACTGGCCAGTTGCCACTTTTCACGAACCTTTTCCGGGGGTTCCGGAAACACGACGGTCAGGGCCTGCGGGTTTCGCCAGGCTTCGATGCCGGCCTTTTTAAGCCGGTCCTCTGCATAAGCGGCGTTGGATAGCGAGTTTTTCGTGCGAATCCTCATTCCTTCCTTCCCCAGCGAACGGATGGCGTACCACAAAACCAGTGGCGTAAAGCCATTCCGGGAACCGCTGATGGTCGTGTCTATACTTCCAATATAGGCGACGGAATGCCCGATTCTTTCGACATGCGCCCGCCGGGCGAGCACGATGCCGCACGGGATGGGTGAACCCAGGAATTTATGCCCTGAAATGGCAATGCTGTCCGCTCCGTCCCTGAAGTCCCAGGCCGGCGGTGGATCGAGAAACGCCGCATAACCCCCGCACAGCGCAGCATCACAATGGATATAGCGGTTTTCAATGGCCAGATCGTCGAGAATCGAGCGAATCCGGTGGATGTCATCGCGGGCTTCCTTCATCGTTGTACCGATGTTGGCAAAAATGATGGGCGGCGCATCGCGCCTGATCCGCAACGTTTCGCGCAGGTCTTCGTAGTCGATCTCGCCGTTCGGCTGTGAGCGGATCATGATGTGGCGCATGCCCAGGAAATGCAGGTTTTTACCCACGCTGTAATGGCAGTCCTGGGAAAAATAGACGATACCGTCCGGCAACAATTCACGCGCCAGGTACAGACCGTACAAATTGCCTTCCGTGCTGCCGTTGGTGACGTATCCCCACCACTGGTCAGCCGGCGCACGGGCCAAATCGGCATAGAATGAAACGACTTCCCGTTCAAAATCATGGGTGTTGAGCAGGTAGGTCATGGGCATGAAAGGATCGCCCGCATTGTTCAGGCTGAACGACAGGAATGGCGCCAGGGCGCTGTAGTCAAAGTCGAAGGCAACCGGGTAACCGACTTCCCTGGAAGCGGCCTGTTGCAACTGCTCATAGAGCAGGTCGAGCTGCATCTGGTCGGTGCGGGGCAGTGCCATTCCATGCATACCTGGTCAGAGGTTCCCTATAATTTAACGCGTTTTTTGTTCTATCATGTAGGTCACAGGTCAATTGCATGAAGGAACCTCAATGGACTGGACAATTCTGTGGTGGGTCCTGGCCTGCATGACGATCGTCGCCGGACTGGCCGGAACCGTGGTTCCGGCTCTTCCCGGCGTTCCGTTGGTTTTCCTCGGCTTGTTTGTCGGCGCCTGGGCCGGTCATTTCGAAACGGTCGGCTGGGTGACAATCGGCATTCTCGCCACGCTGGCCATCATTGCCTGGATCATTGATTTCCTGGCCGCGGCCGCCGGGGCCCGCTACCTGGGTGCCAGTTCCCGCGCGTTTTGGGGCGCCACGATCGGAGCTGTGGTGGGGATCTTTTTTGGCATTGCCGGGATGCTTCTCGGTCCCTTTGTCGGCGCCGTCGCGGGAGAACTCAGCGGTGGCAGTGGCATGGTTCAGTCGGGCCGGGCCGGAGTCGGTGCCTGGATCGGCATGGTTCTGGCGACCGCGGCCAAACTGGCGATCGCCTTCCTGATGATCGGTATTTTCGTGTTTCAGCTGGGTTTTGGTCACGCGGGCGTGACCGCCTGACGCCTTTTTACTTGCCTCGGTATTTCAGCTTGCGCCATAGCGCCCGGCCGACGATCCTCAGCTTGTTGCGCGTGTCGAACCGCTTCAGATTGGTTTTCACCGCGCCGATCGTGAACCGGGTTTGTTTCGAGTAATCGATGCGCACGTCCACGATCACAGGACGGCCTTCCGCCATCAAACCGATCACCCGTTCGATCCCGGCGTCGACAACGTTGTTGTTTTCGATCGCCACGAATTCACATCCGGTCGCGGCAGCAAACGCCCGGTAATCCAGGGCGCCGACCCCGGTGCAGGTTTTGCGCTGGTACGGCAGTTCCTGCGCCTGGGCAATCTGGGACAACTCGCCATCGTTGAACACGAACCAGGCCACGCCCAGCCCGTTGCGGACAGCGGTAATGCTCTCCAGCCCGGTCATCAGGAATGCGCCGTCGCCAACGATACCCACGACCTGCCGGTCCGGCTGCACCAGCTTTGCCCCGATGGTACCGGGTACGCAATAACCCATGCAGTTGAAATCCGTGGGTGACAGGTAATTTCCGCCCTCGTATATCGGCATCAGTTCCGCCGTCAGGAACGTGTGATTGCCGTCATCGGCCACGATGATCGCATCCCGATCCAGCCGGGCGCGTAGCGCGCTGAAGAATACGCCGGGATTGACGCGGTCTCCGGAATCATGCCGCAGCCACTCATTGATCCAGGCAGCCTTATCGGCGGCAATGGCGCTTTTCATCGCCGCGCCTTCGCGGGCAGGACCCGAGGCCAGCACGGCGCGGGCGAGCGCGGGAACGGCGTCCCGGGCATCGGCGTGAATCGGCACGGTGGTGGGATGGTTTCTTCCCAGCGCGCCCGGGTTGATGTCGATATGTACCAGTTTTTCCGGCGGTACCGCACCGAAACTCCCGGTGCAAATTTCCGCAAATCGCGTTCCCACCGCCAACATGGCGTCACAGTTCCTGAAGGCATTTTCAGCCGCAGGCACGGAAGCGGGACCAAAACCCATGCCGGTATGCAGGGGGTGGTCGGCCGGAAACGCCGCCAGACCCTGCAAAGTCGTGGCTACCGGAGCGCCCAGGTGTTCGGCGATCGCACGGATGTCCGCAGCGACTTCGCGGGCGCCCCATCCGACGAATATTCCGGGCTGGCTGGAAGAAGACAGGAGGGTTGCTGCCGCCGCGATCGCATCCTGGTCCAGTTCCGGACGCGTGACGTGGTTTTCGAAAGCAGGTACAGCACCCACCTCGCCGCTCAACAACTGCAGATTGGCCGGCAATTCGATGTATACCGGACCCGGCTCACCTTCGATGGCCTTCAGATAGGCGCGGTGAACCGTTGTCACGACCTCGTCATAGCTCTCTATCCGGTACGTGGCCTTGGTCAGCGGGCGCATCAGCGCCTGCTGGTCGAGTTCGTGCAACTGGAAGCCCTGCTCCAGGTCATTCCTGACACCGCCGGAAATGACCAGCATCGGAATCCCGTCGAGGAATGCTTCACCGATCCCGCTCATCGCGTGCGTCAGGCCGGCCGCCGGCACAACCACCAGGACCCCGATGTTGTCCGAAGCCCGGCTGACGGCGTCCGCCATGAATGCCGCGCCTGCTTCGTGCGTGACCAGTAGCGGCTGAATGCTTTCAGATTCATTCAGCTCGTCATAGAGTTCGATGTTATGCACACCCGGAATACCGAATGTGTAGCGGACTCCGATCTGCTCCAGTGCCTGGCGAACCAGCCAGGCCGCGGTTTTTCTCATTGGTCAATGGCCTGTTTCAGGAAAATCGGTAGAAGCGGTGCGACGGAGCGGTAGTTGACGATTTGGCTGTTACAGACCACTAGAGCACCAGAACATTCGCCAACCAGAGGAACAATCCCATGCTCACGACATCGGTGGCGGTGGTCAGGAAAATACTGGAGGCCGTTGCCGGATCCGCGCCCAGCCTCTGAAGCGTAATCGGCACCAGCACGCCGGTCATGCCACTGGCCACGCAGGCGCCGGTCATGGCGAGCAGGACCACGAGGCCCAGCATCAGCGGTTGTTCGGCCCCGGAGAATATCGCATAGGCAACCATGGCGGCTGCGGCCACGAGGCCAACCACCGCACCGTTCAGGGTGCCCAGCAGGGTCTCCTTGATCAGCGCCTTGCGAAACACGCCGGGTTTGAACTCGTTCAGCGTCATTCCCCGAATGGTGACCGCCAGTGATTGGCACCCGGTGTTACCGGATTGTCCGGCCAGCACCGGAAGGAATGCCGCCAGTACAACCACCTGGGCGATGGTGTCTTCAAACAGGCTGACCACGAAAGCCGCGACAAAGGCGGTAACCAGGTTGAGCTCCAGCCAGGGATGGCGCATCCGGAATGACCGGTGCCAGTCGGTCGTGGCGTGTTCTTCCTTGTGCACACCAACCATCTGGCCGGCCTGCGCACTGATTTCGAAGTGTTGCTGTTCGAACAGCATGTAGCCCTGGACGATACCGACCAGGCGGCCGTCCCCGTCGCATACCGGGTATACCGGGTAATGGCGGTATACCACTTCTTTCATCGCATCCTCGACCGTCATGTCCGGACGCAGTGAAAATGGTTCCGGGAGCATGACGTTTTTCAGCTTGTCGTCCGGGTCGGCCAGCAGCAGGTCGCGCATCACCAGGACACCCAGCAAGTGATCCTCGTCGTCGACCACGTAGGCATAGGTAATCAGCGCTTCGTGCACCCATTCGCGCAGTTTGTCCACCGCCATTCTGACCGTATCGTCCGGTCCGACCAACGCTACAACGGGTTCCATCAGCCGCCCGACGTGATCTTCATCAAATTTCTGGGCTTCTTTCCACGGATCACCGACGTGATCTCCGGCCAGTGGCACAATCGCGTGACGCCGGTCCTTGGGAAAGCGCAGGAGAATCCGGTAAGCGGGCGCAGGGTGCAAATGCCGCAACACGGCGCCTACGGTTTCATCGCTCTCTTCGAGTAGTATCTGCGCCACGTCCAGGGGTGCGCGTCGTTGCGCTTCCAGCACCAGGTGATCGAGACGCTCTTTCGAAACAGTGGGGGTTGTCTGGTCCAATGATTTTTCCTCGTCCTTTGTGCCCATTGAGGCGGTAAAACTCCCTTTGGTCTTTCCAAGAAATTTCCGGTTGATTATACACGGGCACGAAGGCGTCTTTGCCAGTGTTCGCAAAGGCCCATCCGATCGGGATCAGCGCGTAAACGGCCGAATACCGAGCGCCTCGTCAATCTGTGCGGGGTCGTACCAGCGATCGCCCTTGAACACGGCGACCGGCCGCCGGACAGCGCTGATGTCTTCGAGCGGGTTACCCGCCAGCAATACGAAATCGGCCTCCTTGCCGGCGCTGATCGACCCGCTGTCCGCGGCCCTGCGGGCGACTCCGGCGGCGTCAAGCGTGGCAATCTTCAATACATCGGCATTACTGATCCCGGCCTGGCGGTACAGTTCGAGTTCGCGGTGCAGTGTAAAACCCGCCAGGCTGTCGGTACCGGCGACCAGTGGCACACCGGCAGCGTGGAGTTTTGCGATCATTTTCAGCAGGGCTTCGGCCGAACGCGCATAGACCCCCGCGTTGGCGTCGTTGATGTCCAGTTCGCCGGCCAGCATGCCGCGCCTGACCGAAGGCGGCATGTGGTCAGCGATCATCGCGTAGGAAGGGTCGAGCTCCCCGGAACGGTGGCGGAACATGCTGTCGAACACCGAAACGGTGGGATCGACAACGACCCCATGGTCTTTCAACAGGCCAATGAATTGTGCAACCTGCTCCGATTCAAGATCCAGGCTACCGGCTCCTTCAGCCACCAGGGTGAACCTGAGCGGTGTGCGGGTATCGTCCTCCGGGCCGGCCAGGAAATTCAGAAACAGCATGTTGATGTG
This sequence comes from uncultured Gammaproteobacteria bacterium, assembly GCA_963700705.1. Classification (GTDB taxonomy): domain Bacteria; phylum Pseudomonadota; class Gammaproteobacteria; order Xanthomonadales; family SZUA-36; genus JAHEFT01. Next base: position 66,288 of record CAVOYQ010000014.1, read on the forward strand.
CTGAATTTCATCGAAACCGTCGAGCACTGCCTGCCGGGCGGTCATATACGAAGGAATGTGCCCGGAAAGGCGCATGCCCCTGCGGTGGATTTCGTCCGCAAGCGGCTTCACCCAGGCAGGATCCATGGAGGAATAAATCTTGACCTGCGAAACACCCGCCGCGGCGAACTCATCGACCAGGGCCAGGGCCTCTTCCCGGGTTTCCACCAGGTTCGGAGTGGGCGCCGAGTACGGGCTTTTGCCGTCGATAAACCCTGCCGCCGTCGAGCGTGGTCCAATGACTTCGCCCGCATCGAAAGCGGCCCGGATTTCCTCCAGCCGGGCCGGGTCATTGCCCAGGTCCCTGACACTCGTCACGCCGGCGGCAATGTGCAGCAGGCCGTCTTCCATGGACAGGTGGGTGTGCATGTCCCACAGGCCAGGAATCAGCGTCAATCCGTGGCCATCAATGATCCTGGGTTCAAGATCACCGTACACCGGCAAGTCCAGCCCTTCGTCATCGACAACGCGCGCAATCCGGCCGTCAATCACCGCAACCAGTTGGTCCGGTTTCAACGTGCCGCTTTCCACGTCCACGATCGATACGTTCCGGATGATCCAGTTGGCCGGCAGTTCATGGGTCAGGGATTGGGCCAGTTTGCGTTGGCGATGCCTGTCTTCCGTGTCCTGGATCTGTTGCAGAACGGGCAGGGTTTCACGGCTGCCCTGCCGCACCAGCCCCATCCCGCCTTCGGCCAGGGCGAATAATTCACCGTCCTGGTCCAGCCAGACGTATCGGGGCGCCAGGTCGAGGCCGCTGATCGCATACAGTTCAACCTTGTCATGCGCAGCCACTTTCCGGATGGAGGCCTGGCCGGACGGCAACAGGTTCAGCGACCCGGTGTCGGTGGCCAGCAAGGCCCTGGTCAGCAGCGCCAGTTGTTCCGGGCTGCCTTCACTGGCCCAGTAGAATGGCCCGGCCGGTGACTCACCCTGTTCGAGGGTGCTTTGCCAGTGCGCCATTCCGTCCGTGATACTGAAGCGCTCATCCACCGGCGCACCCATGTAGGAATGGCCGCTGACCTGCAATGAAACCACGGTTCCGTTGTCACCGGTTTCTATCACTTCGTGGATTTTCGGTCCGCGACCACGGTCGTTGAATTCAAACTCGGTTGACCGGGCGCCATCTTCGCGCAACGTCAGGACCATCCAGCCGGAGAGCTTGCCGGCGGTCAGCCATTCGAAAGCGCGGATCTCATCCGCCGACACTTCAGCGCAGGAGAGAATCAGCCAGACAGATGCCAGTAAAGCGAATCCTGACCGGGAGGATTTAGCGGGGCGCATGAGTTTCTCCGGTAAATGGCAGGGACCGGCGGTTTATTTCCGCAACGGCTCGAGTTCCCGCTTCAGCGCCTCGAATTCCCCGCTGATGGTGGTGGACAACAGCGGCTCATTTTGCACCGCTGCCAATTCCGGTGGAATCGGGACGCCGACGCCCAGTGTGGCTTCCATGGTTTCCAGGAACTTGGCGGGATGTGCGGTACACAGGAAGACGCCTTCTTCATCGTCCTGCATTGAGGCATCCAGCGCCGCCCAGGCCAGCGCCGAGTGCGGATCAGCCAGGTAGTCCCGGGAATAAAGCTCTCGGATCGCCGAGGAGGTTGCGTCGTCATCCAGGGAGGTCGATGACAACAGGGTTTCCAGAGGAAGTCCGTGGCGCTGTCCGAGTTCCAGCACGCGCGGAAAGTTGTTTGGCAGCGAAACGTCCATCGCGTTGGTGATGGTTGCGATGGTGGGGTTGGGGTCCCAGCGGCCGGAGGCCAGGAACCGGGGAACCGTATCGTTGATGTTGGTTGCGGCGATGACGCGCTTGTAGCCGAGGCCGATCCGGCGGGCGATCAGTCCGGCCGTCAGGTTCCCGAAATTACCGCTCGGCACGCAGAGCACCATTTTCCCGACATCCGCTACCGCGGCGCCTGCTTCGAAGTAATAGCAGACCTGGGCCAGCAGGCGGGCCATGTTGATGGAGTTGGCTGAGTTCAGACCCAGGTCCTGCCTGAATTCTTCGTCTTCGAATGATTGTTTGACCAGTTGCTGGCAGGTGTCGAAATCCGATTCCACCGCGATGGTCGTGACATTCCCGCCCAGCGTGCAGAACAATTTTTCCTGCAGGGGTGAAATCTTTCCCCTGGGGTAAAGAATGACGACATTGATGCCCGGCTGGTTGAAGAAAGCGTGCGCGACTGCCGCGCCGGTATCACCCGAGGTGGCGGTCAGAATGGTCATCGGCCCGCCGTCGTGAAATTCAGACAGGCAACGCGCCATGAAACGGGCGCCAAAATCCTTGAACGCCAGTGACGGTCCGTGAAACAGTTCCAGGGCCCTGACGTGCTCGTCCAGGGCAGGCACCGCCACCGGAAAATCGAAAGCCGAGGTTACCATCGACCGGACCGTGTCATGACCGATTTCATCGCCGAGAAGGTGATCGAGAATCGCGATGCTGCGGGGAACAAAGGGCTCCTGCAACAGCCCGGGTACGTCAGGAAGGACGGTAAATTCCCGCGGGAAAAACAGGCCCTGGTCCCGGCCCAGGCCTTGCAGAACGGCCTGCCGGAAGCTTACCTGCTCTTCGGGGTGCTTGATGTTGATCAATCGCATCAGGGCTGGCTCACACTATTTGATTCACCGGTGTTGATGCTGCGCGCGCCGCCGAGATCCGCCCGGCAAATGTGCACGAAACCCTGCTCGTTTTTGCAGTAATTTTCGGCCATCCAGGCAGCCGCTTTCCCGGCGATTGCCAAGTCGTCCACCAGCGCGAAAACGGTGGGCCCGGATCCGGAAATGCCAACGGCCAGCGCACCGATCCCCAGCAAGGCCGTTTTGGTCTCGTCAAAACCGGGCAACAGCTTGCGCCGGTGAGGCTCGGCAATGTGGTCGATCACGCATTCGGCGGCGCGTTTCACGTTTCCCGTGTGCAGGGCATGTACGAACTCGGCAAATTGCGCTGCAAAGCGCACCGCCAGTTTCCTGGGGACTTCATCCGGCAGCACGGCCCGGGCTTCCCGCGTGACCAGCTGGGTACCGGGCCAGCAAACCACGGCGCGCCAGGCCGCAGGCCAGGGCAACGGGTATTCCCGATAGTCCCCCGGCGGGCAAAGCCGCAAGCCGCCATACAAACAGGGTGCGATGTTATCCAGGTGAACTTCACCGCTGATGCCGCCCTCCATCCGGGCCATCAGGCGGAAAAGCTCCCGGCTGCTGAGCAAGTGATCGTGCCAGCGATTCAGTGCCTCGAGCGCCGCCACGATGGAGCTGGCGCTGGAACCCAGGCCGCTGCCAATGGGCAGTCTCTTGTCGAGCAGAAGGTGCAGCGGGCGGATTTCCATGCCTTTTTCCGCCGCAGCATCCTGGAAGGCACGGCAGCAGGAAATGACGATATTTTCTTCCTGGTCAGCCGGCAATGCCGCCGCAAACGGCCCTTCCAGCTCCAGTTTCCAATCGTTTGCGTCTTCAGCATTGGCGAATGGCCGGAGGTGGATCCGGTCACCCAGCAGCGAACCGTCGACCGGCGCAAGGGCCAGTCCGAGCGCGTCGAATCCGACCGACAGGTTACCTATCGAAGCGGGTGCGTATACCGACAAAGCGCCAGCCATCAGCGATCCAGGGGGCGCCAGACGGTTCTGAGCAAGTCGCCGAAAACACCCGCCGCCGTAACCGCCGCGCCGGCGCCGTAGCCACGCAGCACCATGGGAATCGGCTGGTAGTAATGGGTATGAATGACCAGCGCGTTTTCACCGTCACGAACCGCACCGAGCGGCTTGCTGCGGGGAATTTCCTCGATGGACACCTGGCAATTTCCTTGCTCCAGCCGGGCGACATAACGCAGCACCCGGTCTTCACCGGCTGCCTGTGCAATCCGCGCCGAGAATGATTCGTCCAGCGACTGCAGGGTGTCGATCAATTGTGACCGGTCCACGTGGCCGACGACCTCCATCGGCACCACGGGCTCGACCTTGATGTCATCGAGCTCGAGTTTCAAACCGACTTCACGGGCTACGATCAACAGCTTCCTGGCCACATCCATGCCGGACAGGTCATCGCGCGGATCCGGTTCGGTGTAGCCCAGCTCCATCGCTTTCGCGACCGCGGAGGACAGTGGGATACCGTCTTCCAGCAGACCGAAAATCATCGAGAGGGAACCGGACAGAATGCCCTCGAACGTCTTCAATTCGTCACCGGAGCGGATCAGCCCCTGCAGTGTATCGATGAAGGGCAGGCCGGCCGCCACGTTGGTTTCGTACAGAAATTTGCGGAAATTGCGCCGTTCCGCCTGCCGCATGGCCGCGTAATAGTCGTAACCGGACGTGTTGGCTTTCTTGTTTGCGGCCACGATGTTGAAGCCGTTATCCAGCAGATTGACGTACTCGAGCGCCAGTTTCTGGTCCGTCGTGCAGTCGACGAGGGTCGGGCTGAGCAGGCCGAGTTTCTTACGGATATCGATCACGTCCTGGATGGTCCAGGGCTTTCCCCGGGTTTCCAGTTCCTGCTTCCAGCAGGAAAGATCCACGACATCCGTGGCGACCAGCAGCCGCTCGCTGTTGGCAATGGCCCTGACCCGCAGATCGACGTGATGGTCAACCAGGGTTTTCGCCTGGCGTTGAAACTGGTCGAGAAGCTCCCCGCCGACGTTGCCGCAGCCCATCAGGATCACGTCGATATGCGAAGAATGGCTGAAAAATGCGGTGTGGCAAGCCCGCGTCGCCGGCTGGGCGTCCTCGCCGCGAACCACCACCGCGATCGCGCATTCCGTTGAGCCCTGGGCAATGACTTCCACGTTTACCCCGGCGGATGAAATCGCCGTCAGGAACCGGGCGGCAATTCCCCGGTAATGTTTCATTCCGTCACCGACCAGCGAAACCACGGCCCGGTTGCTCTGCACGCCGATTTCTTCGATCAACCCGTGCAATCGCTCAAAATGAAGTTCTTCCTCCAGCGCTTTGCGCGCTTTCGCCTCGTCCGCCTTGCGCACGCACAAAGTGATGCTGTACTCGGATGACGACTGCACGATCAACAGGATGGAAATCGATTCGCTGGCCAGCGCATCCATCACGCGGCGCGCGATGCCCACCCTGCCGCGGAGACCGCCACCCTGCACGGTAATCGATGAAACATCCTGCAGGTGGGAGATGCCGCGAACCACGTGAGATCGCCTGGCCTCGCTGTGCACCAGGGTTCCCGGCTTGGAGGGGTCGTAGGTGTTGCGCACTTCGCACGGTATGTTATTGGCTGCCAGCGGCGCCAGCGCCTTGGCCGAAATCACCTTGGCGCCGAAGTAGGTCAGTTCCATGGCTTCGTCGTAACTGACCTCGTCGAGACAACGGGCATTGCTGACAATGCGCGGGTCCGCGGTGAAGAAACCGTCTACGTCCTTCCAGATCTGGCACAGGCCGGCTTCGATCGCGGCGGCGATCGCGGCAGCCGAATAATCGGTGCCGTTGCGTCCGAGCAACTGGATATCGCCGCGGGCATTGCGGCCATAGAACCCGGGCAGCACGATGACCTGGCTGGCGGCTGCGAACCGCTCTTTCAGCAACGGGGCGGCCGCCTCGATATCGACCAGGGAGTCCAGCCAGCTATCGTTGGCCAGGGGCAGGACATCGGTGTCCGACCACTGCGCTGTGAAGCCCTGGTGGTTTAACAGGTCGACCATCAGGCGGCTGCTGAACCCTTCGCCGCTGGCCAGGATCCTGGCGCGGGTTTCGTCCGGGCACTGGCCCAGCAACCGGATACCTTCAACGCGGCGCGACAGCACCGAGTGCTGTTCTTCCAGGAACGCGCTGCCCAGCGGGGTTGCTATGCCTTTACCCGCCATGTCCTCGACGATTGAACGCTCGCGGTTCATCGCCTCTTCGAGGTGGACGGCGCCATCTCCTCCGTCCACGGCCGTGTCGATCGCGGCCAGCAGCAGGTCCGTGACGCCTTTGACCGCAGACAGCAGGACGATGACCTGGTATTGGTCCGTGTAACGGCCTATGACCTCCGCGCTGGCGTCGAATCCCGCCAGGTCGGCCAGCGAGGTTCCGCCGAATTTCTGAACCAGCTGTTTCATCTTCGGTTGAATACTATCACTCACGTCCAGTGGCCTGTAACAGCTAAAGCAGAAGAGGGATCGCGAAGGAATGGTGGTGGCTGACGCCGGTCTGGAACGAGGTTGATAGCCATAGCTATCAGCCGAGTGAAGACCAAGCCAGGCGCCAGCAGGCCGAGTGAGATGCTTTCGATTTGGCTGTTACAGGCCACTTAGTAAGCATCCTTGTGAACAGCGCGCATGGCCCGGCCCGACGGGTCGTTCATTTGCTGCAGTTCCTTGTCCCAGAGCACGGCTTCAGGCGTGCTGCAGGCAACCGTTGGCCCGCCGGGAACTGTCTGTGCCGCCGAGGCCAGCGGGTAGTGTTTTTCGAAAACTTCCCTGAACCAGTAGGCTTCCTTGGAAACCGGCGTGTTGAACGGAAACCGCCCTGCCGCCCGCGACATCTCGGCGTCGCTGACATGCTCCCGGGTAAAATCCTTCACCGCGTCGATCCAGCCATAGCCGACGCCGTCGGAAAACTGCTCCTTCTGCCGCCAGGCGATGGATTCGGGCAACATGTCGCTGAACGCTTCGCGCAAAATCTGTTTTTCGATTTTTCCCTGGGTAATCATCTTGTCGGCCGGGTTGACGCTCATGGCCACATCGAGGAATTCCTTGTCCAGGAACGGCACGCGGGCTTCCACCCCCCATGCGGACATGGACTTGTTGGCGCGCAGGCAGTCATAGCTGTGCAGGCGTGACAACTTGCGGACCGTTTCCTCGTGAAACGCGCGTGCGTTCGGCGCCTTGTGGAAATACAGGTAGCCTCCGAATATTTCATCGGCGCCTTCACCCGATAACACCATCTTGATGCCCATCGCCCGGATCTTGCGCGCCATCAGGAACATCGGGGTTGCCGCCCGGATGGTTGTCACGTCGTAGGTTTCCAGGTGATAGATGACTTCCTCCAGTGCATCCAGGCCTTCCTGGATCGTAAAGATGAAGCCATGGTGGACCGTGCCGATGTGCTCGGCCGCTTTTTTTGCCGCCGCGAGGTCGGGAGAACCCTCCAGGCCAATGGCGAAGGAATGCAGGCGCGGCCACCAGGCCGGGCTTTCCTCGTGGTCCTCCACGCGCATGGCGGCGTGTTTGGCGGCCAGGGCGGCCGTGATGGAAGAGTCCAGCCCGCCGGAAAGCAGCACACCATAGGGGACGTCCGTCATCAGGTGGCTGACCACGGCTTTTTCAAGCGCGTCATGCAGGGCCTGCGGGTCGGTCCGGGCGTCTTTTACTGCATCGAAGTCTTCCCAGGCGCGCCGGTACCATTTTTCCGGCGCTTCCTGGCCGGAACACCAGTAATGTCCCGGTGGAAACTCGTGCACCTGGTTGCACACGCCCACCAGGGCCTTCATTTCGGAGGCGACGAACAATTGGCCGTTTTCATCATAGCCGTAGTACAGCGGAATGATGCCGATCGGGTCGCGCGCCATCATCCAGAAATCCTTGTCCTCGTCATACAGGCAGAACGCAAACATGCCGTTCAGAAGTTCAAGGAAATCCGCCCCGTGTTCGAGATACAGCGGCAGGATGACTTCGCAATCAGACTCGGTCCGGAAGGCGTACCGGCCGGCAAACGATTCCCGGATTGGGAGATGGTTGTAGATTTCACCATTGACGGCCAGCGCCTGCCGGCCGCTTTCGCTCAGGATCGGCTGGGCGCCGGTATTGACGTCGACAATGGCCAGGCGCTCGTGCGCCAGCACTGCCTTGTCAGAGGTATATATACCGCTCCAGTCGGGGCCGCGATGCCGCAGCAGACGCGATTGCTGCAGCGCCAGTTTCCGCACTGTTGGAAGGTCCTGGCGTATTTCCAGGACGCCGAATATCGAGCACATGGGGAGCCCTCAAGATTGCATTGATCGGATCACGGAAAAGCCACGGACCCAAACAAGTAATACTAAGGGCTAACTGCCGAAGAGCCAAGCACTTCTCAACGCATTGTTTTTTGCAGTTCAGCCATCGCCTGGCTGCCGGGAACGAGCTTTTCGAACGCCAGGTCTTTCAGCGGCGTTGCAACTGTGCGGGACTGTTCATGCATATCCGGTACATTCTGGTCGATGAAAAGGAGTCCAGTGACAATCTCGCCCCGGGTACGCTGCCTTTCGAGGTAACCCAGCGCATTGTTCCGGCGCGTCGGATCATAGTCCGGATCGACTTTTCTCAACAGGATGGTCGACCCGTCGTGCAAGCGGACCGGGTGCGCATCACCCGCATAATAGCTGGCCTTGATTTCAGCGCGCGGGGGAACGAAGTCGGTTTCCGTGGCGGCGTGTTTGTGCTCGCGGGTGTAAGCGTAACTCTTGGTTGAGCCTACGTGGTCGTTGAACGTAACACAGGGGGAGAACACATCCACCACGGCGCAGCCGGGATGTGCGATGGCAGCCTTGATCAGCGGCACCAGTTGCTCCCGGTCGCCGGAAAAACTTCGGGCGACAAAACTGGCGCCCATGGAAATGGCTGTTGCGACCGTGTTGATGTTCTGCATCTGGTTGACCGTGCCTTTTTTCGACGTACTGCCGGCGTCGGCTGATGCTGAAAACTGCCCCTTGGTCAGGCCGTAAACGCCGTTGTTCTCGATCAGGTAGAGCATATTCACGTTACGGCGGATCACGTGACCAAACTGTCCAAAGCCGATTGAAAGGGAATCGCCGTCACCAGACACGCCAATTCCAATCAGGTTGCGATTTCCCGCAAGCGCCCCGGTGGCCACCGACGGCATGCGCCCGTGAACGGAATTGAAACCGTGCGCTCCATGGACGAAATAGGCCGGAGTCTTGGACGAACAACCGATGCCCGACATCTTGATCAGCTGTTCGGGTGCAATCGACATTTCCCACAGGGCCTGAACCAGTGCAGCGGTGATCGAATCGTGGCCGCAACCCGCACACAACGTCGACAAGGCGCCCTCGTAATCCCGCTGGGCCAGCCCGAGCGCATTGACTTTCTGGCCGGGTAAATCAATTCTTGGCCTGGCGTACGTCATGCTGCTGTCTCCTTCTGGACGTGAGCGATAACACCCTGCACAACGCATGCGCTGGGAATGGGTAGCCCGTTGTAATGCCGAATGGAGACCAGTCTGTCGGCGATATCATTGGCCTCCAGCATCAACAGTGCCTTCATCTGGCCGTCACGATTCTGTTCCACGACGAAATTCGTGTCGTGGTCACGCAGGAATTCGACCACTTCGTGGGTGAATGGAAATGCCCTGATTCGCAGGTAATCCAGGTGGATGCCCTGCGCCGCCAGCCTGTCACGTGCTTCGATGACGGCGCCGTCGGAACTGCCAAAAGCCACGATACCGAGGTTTGTCGGTCGTTCAGCCTTGCTCAGCAGGGCGTCGGGCACCATGGTCTTTGCCGTTTCCCATTTCACCAGCAAGCGGTCCATCACGTCCTGGTATTCGTCAGAATTTTCGGTGTAGGCGCCATAGCGGTTGTGGCCTGATCCGCGCACGAAATAGGCGCCCTTGGGGTCTTCGCCGGGAAGGGTTCGGTAGGTGATGCCGTCACCGTCCACATCCAGGTAACGGACGAAACGCTCCATTTTTGCCAGATCCTCCGGACCCAGAACCTTTCCCCGGTCATGGCGGTAGCTGTCATCCCAACTGAGTTCGGGAACCATCCAGTCATTCATGCCGATATCCAGGTCGGACAGCATGAAAACCGGGGTCTGCAGCCGTTCTGCCAGGTCAAAAGCCGCCACTGCCATTTCGAAGCACTCGCGCGGATCGGATGGAAACAGGAGTGGATGCCGGGTATCCCCGTGCGAGGCATAGGCGCACAACATGACATCACACTGCTGGGTTCGTGTCGGCATGCCGGTTGACGGGCCGACACGTTGGACATCGATGAACACCGATGGAATTTCCGCGTAATAGGCAAAACCGATGAACTCACTCATCAGGGAGATGCCCGGGCCGGAAGTCGGCGTGAATGCACGTGCACCGACCCAGTTCGCGCCCAACACCATGCCGGCAGCCGCCAGTTCATCTTCGGCCTGGATAATACAGAAGAGCCTGTCGCCCGTTTCCGGATCGATCCTGAACTTCTCACAATACATCGTGAAGCTGTCCATCACACCGGTGGACGGTGTGATCGGATACCAGGCGCCAACGGTAGCGCCGGCGTAAAGACAGCCAAGCCCCGTTGCCTCGTTGCCGGTAATCATGATGTTGCCGCTGTTGTCTCCCATGACTTCTGCACGCACCGGCAAGGGACAATGGAAGTTTTCCCGCGCGTAGTCGTAACCGAGCATGATGGCCTTGAGGTTGCTTTCGACCAGCTTGGGCTTGGCCGCGAATGTTTCTTCCAGCAGGCCCTTGATCACTTTCAGGTCAATATCCATCAAGGCGGCCAGCACCCCGGCGTAGGCCACGTTTTTCATCAGGATACGGATTCGCGCCACGCTGAATGCTTCGTTACACATCTTGGCCAATGGCACACCCAGCACGGTGATATCGGCGCGGTGCAGGGTGCTTTCGCGCGGCCAGGTGGAATCGTAGATCAGGAAACCACCGGGGCTGACCTCCTCAAGGTCCTTTTGATAGGTCTGTGCATTCATCGCCACCATCACGTCCACACGACCGGAAGCGGACATGTACCCGGCGTGATTAGCCCGTATCTCGTACCACGTCGGCAAACCCTGGATATTCGATGGAAACAGGTTTTTGCCGGTGACGGGTATGCCCATCCGGAAAAGAGCCTTCATCAGCAACCCGTTGGCACTGGCGGAACCGGTGCCATTGACCGTGGCGATTTTCAGGACAAAGTCGTTTATCCGGCTTTGCGTTTTTGACATGGGTGCTCACCACGGTTGTTGCCGCCATCGTAACCAGCAGCCTTGGGAAAGGTAATGAGGGATTTCTGCATGTCCCAGGCCGCTGTCGGGCAACGCTCGGCGCATAAACCGCAATGGATGCAGAAGTTTTCGTCTTTGACCATCACCCGCGACGTCTGCTTCAGTTCGTCCGAAACAAACAGCGGCTGATCGTATTCCAAAACCGGCGCCTTGAGCCGCTTGACCAGGTCGTCACGGTCACCGTTTGCCGTGATGGTCAGGCATTGCGTGGGACAGATATCAAGGCAGGCATCACACTCGATACACAGGGAATCGGCAAAAACGGTTTGAATGTCGCAATTCAGGCAGCGTTCGACTTCCCGGGCCACCTGCTCTGCGTCGAAACCCAGTTCGACTTCTTTGCCAAGTTCCTTGAGCCTGGTCTCCAGGGGCACGTGCATCATTTTACGCCGCGCTGCGGGATCGAAGCTGTTGGAGTAACTCCACTCGTGCATGCCCATTTTACGGCTCTGCAGGTTCAGCAAGTCCGGCAACCGGTCCTTCAGGGACTCGCCCTGGCAATGCCGGTGGATGGAAATCGCTGCCTGGTGGCCGTGTTCGACCGCCCAGATGATGTTTTTCGGACCAAAGGCGGAATCACCACCAAAAAATACGCCGCTGCGGGTTGACTCATAAGTGACCTTGTCAACTACCGGCTCTTCCCAGGGATTGAAGTCGATTCCCAGGTCTCTTTCGATCCATGGGAAGGAATTCTCCTGCCCAATCGCCAGCACAACATCGTCGCAGGGAATAAATACTTCCCCGGTTACTTCCTGGTCCTGGATGCGGCCGTTTTCGATGACGTATTCCATCAGCTCAAAGGTCATACCCTTGAGCTTGCCTTTTTCGACCACGAATTCTTTCGGCGCATGGTTGACGACAATCTGGACGTTCTCTTCTTCGGCGTCTTCCAGTTCCCACACCGATGCCTTGAAAAATTCGCGGGGCTTGCGCGCCATTACCTTGACGTCTTTGGCGCCAAGGCGGAGGGAGGTGCGGCAGCAATCCATCGCGGTATTACCAACGCCGATGATCAGAACACGTTTACCGATGGATTTTATGTGGTCGAATGCCACGGATTCGAGCCAGTCGATGCCGATGTGGATGTTTTCAGTATCGTAACGTCCGGGCAGCTTGAGTTCCTTACCCCGCGGCGCCCCGCTGCCGACAAACACGGCATCGTAGCCCTCGTCCAGCAGCTTCTTCATGCTCTCAACGCGGTGGTTGTAGTGGATCTCCACCCCCATGTCGAGAATGTAGTTAATTTCCTCGTTGAGCACCTTGTGGGGCAGGCGGAAGGCTGGAATGTTGTATCGCATCAGGCCGCCCGCCACCGACTGGGCCTCGAAAATAGTGCATTCGTAACCCAGTGGCATCAGGTCGTTGGCGACTGAGAGCGATGCGGGGCCGGCGCCGATCAGGGCGACTTTCTTGCCGTTCTTTTTCTTTGGCGCAACGGGCAGACGATCCGTGATGTCGTCCCGGTGATCTGCAGCAACGCGCTTCAGCCGGCAAATGGCAACCGGTTTTTCATCCATGCGGCCACGGCGGCACGCCGGCTCGCAGGGCCGGTCGCAGACGCGGCCAAGAATGCCCGGAAAGATGTTGCTTTCGCGGTTGACCATGTAGGCGTCAGTAAACCGCCCCTGGGCTATCAGCCGGATATATTCGGGTACGTCGGTATGCGCGGGGCAGCCCCATTGGCAATCGACGACCTTGTGGAAATAGTCCGGATTAGACGTGTCTGTCCGTTTCATTGAATTCCTGCAGCTTCCTTTCCAACTACCGTTTATTAAAATCCGCGCAAGCATAACCGTTTTGAACGGCTTTCGCATCATGCATTGCTCGGATTTCCCGGCGCACCGGGTTGCGACCATTGGGCTTGCAGATGGCGGGTCGGGGGAATAGGGTGGCTGGCATGCCTGTTGTTGGAGCGTCCATGACATGAACATTAAAGCCCATTCCCTGTTGTTGTCTCTTGCCTGCCTGGTGATCGGCAGTGTGATCAGCCCGGCCGCCATGTCCGCCAACCCGGCCGACGCCGCCGAAGCAACGCGTGAATGGCGGCAGGCGCACGAGCAGGAGATCGTGGATGGTTTTGCCGGATTTCTGCGTTTACCCAACGTGGCCAGCGACCCGGTCAGCCTCCGGCGCAATGCCGAATTCATCGCAGAAATGTTGGCTCCGCGTGGATTCGAGGTTCAACTGCTGGAGGCGGAAGGCAGTCCCCCGGCGGTGTTTGCCGAGCGGCTGACACCCGGCGCTGAAACCACCCTGATGATTTACGCTCATTATGACGGCCAGCCGGTAAACGCATCCGACTGGGCGTCTGATCCGTGGACCCCGGTGCTGCGTGACGCACCGGTGGAGCAGGGTGGCCGGGTCATTCCGATGGAAGCCCCGTTTGACCCGGAGTGGCGGATATTCGGCCGCTCCGCAGGGGATGACAAAGCGCCGCTGATCGCGCTCGGCGCAGCACTGGATGCCCTTGTTGCTGCAAACATTCCCCTGTCGGTCAACCTCAAGCTCTTTATCGAGGGTGAGGAAGAGGCGGGATCACCCCATCTCGGGGAAATGTTGTCGGCTCACCGTGATCTGCTCGAAGCCGACCTGTGGCTGTTCTGCGATGGCCCGGTGCATCAAAGCCGGCGCTGGTTACTCAGCTACGGCGTGCGCGGCGCGTTCGGTTTCGGACTCACGGTATTCGGGCCCAACCGTCCCTTGCACAGCGGGCACTATGGAAACTGGGCGCCCAATCCGATCGCCAGGCTGACCGCCCTGCTTGGCTCGATGCGTGACGAACAGGGCCAGATCCTGATCGCCGGCTACTATGACCAGGTGATTCCACCCTCCCTGCTCGAAATGGAAGCCATCGAGGCTTCACCCCCGGTTGAACAGGGACTGATCGAGGAACTGGGTATCGGGCGCCCTGAGAGCAGCGAGCGGATCGAACTGGCGGTGATGCGTCCGGCGATGAACTTCCGGGGTATCCGCTCCGGCGACGTCGGTGACCAGGCGCGCAACAGCATCCAGACCTCGGCCACGGCCTCGATCGGCCTGCGGCTGGTTCCGGCGCAAACTCCGGATTACCTGCGTGAAGTGATAGAAACGCACATCCGGGCGCAGGGCTACCTGGTGGTGCACCGGGAGCCGACTGCCGATGAACGCGCCGCGCACGACCGGATCGCGATGCTGGATTGGAGCGAGGCGGGCTATCCCGCCTACCGGACGCCGCTGGATCTGCCGGTGGCGCAGTCGGTGGCGGCCATCATGAACCAGTTGAGCGATGATCAGCTGGTCCAGCTGCCGACCATGGGGGGAAGCCTGCCGCTTTACCTGATCGACGAAAAGACCGGCGCCCCGATCCTGATCCTGCCGATCGCCAACCACGACAACAACCAGCACGGCAAGGACGAAAACCTGCGCCTGCAAAACCTCTGGGACGCCATCGAAATCTACGCTGCGGTGCTGACCAATTTATAATCGTGGGAGCCGGCCATGCCGGCGATTGAAAACTCGGAACCCGGCGAGGAACCGGGTACCTGTTGTCAGGACACGCTTGAAACTTCCCTGTGCGCTCTGCCGCTGTTCCCGACAGCGGAAGGTCCCGCCAACAGGCACCCGGCCCCTCACCTGACTTTAGGCAGTGGCCTCGCTCGTGGCGTCAAAGCAGCAGATGCCCGAGTGCCGGCTTCGCCTCGAAATGCTGAGTGCAGCGAAAATCCAGGGACGATCGGGCGGGAGGCCCGATTGAGGCCGCCCAGCACAGGAAGTGCTGTAAGGCCGGCCCGTCAGGATTTTTGCTGTGCGAGGGAAGTCCCGCAGGGACCATTGAGCCGAAGAAGCCGGTACTTGGGCGTCTGCTGCTCTGGCACCTTCGCGGCCGTGGGCCGCTCCTACACCAGGTGGTCGATGGCCTCGATCAGCCGGGTGACTTCTTCCTTTGATGTGTAGTGCACGAACGAGGCGCGCACGACGCCGTCGTCGGGGTCATAACCGAGCGCCTCGACCAAGCCGGTAGGCGTAGAAATTCCCGACCCCGACACCGAACCCAAGGTCCGACAGGCTGGATGCCAGTTCGGCCGAGCTTTGGCCTTCAACCGAGAACGCGACGGTGGGTGCCCGGACCGCGGCCCTGTCCTTGCCGATCAGGCGAATACGGGGATGCGCCGACAGGAAATCCAGCAGAGGCTGCAGAAGGGCCGTCTCGTGGGCACGGAACATGTCGCGGACGGCTGCTGCCTTGACCTCTACTGGCGCTTTATCAGCGAAGTGGTGCGCATAGACGGACTCCATGTAGTCCAATACGCCGTTGACCGTGGCAATCTGGCCATGGTCCGGTCCGGCCGGCGTGAACCGGGCCGCCGGCTTCAGCGCATTGAAAAAATGCCCCTGGTACGGCAATTCAGCATTCAGTCTTGCGGCTGAGGACCATCGCGCCCAGGTGGGGTCCGTAAACCTTGTACAGGGAAAACAGGTAGATATCGGCGCCCAGTGCAGCGACATCCGGCATGCCGTGGGGGCAGAACGAGACCCCATCGACGATGGCCCATGCGCCGGCCTCGTGGATCAGGTCGGTGATCTCACGGACCGGGTTGATGCTGGCCACGACGTTGGAGCAGTGCGTGAACGCCACCGCCCGGGTCCTGGGCCCCAACAGGGCTTCCAGGTCCATCGGGTGGAGTTCGGCGGTCTCCGGGTCGATTTTCCATTCCCGGACCACGATGCCCGAGTCTTCCAGCCGGCTCCATACGCCGATATTGGCCTCGTGGTCCTGGTTGGTGACGATAACTTCATCACCCTGCTTCAATTCCTGCCGCAGAGCCTGGGCGATCACATAAGTGTTCTGGGAAGTGGACGGCCCGAAGTGCAGTTCATCGGCGCCGACATTTAACCAGGCGGCCATCCGGCGCTTGGCCCTGTCCATCTGGTCCCCGGCGGTTTTCGAGGCCGGAAAAACGTAATACGGCTGCACCTTGGTCTGCCGGTAAAAACGGTCCAGCCACTCGATGGTTTGCCTGCAGGCATACGATCCGCCGGCGTTTTCAAAGTGCGCAAAGCCCTGTAGCGAAGTCTCGCTGAAGGCAGGAAAAGAAGAGCGGACAAAATCGAGATCCAAGGCATCCATACTACGTCCCAGGTGAAATCAACAAAGGGCTTTCAGTATAACAAGGGTGGAGAGTAATCCTGATAACTGTTCGTGCCAAAACCTCGTTAACCGGGAAAATCAGCTTCCAGCAAATCCGGCGTTAATTCGTCCAGCCGGTTGACACCCATCAGCGCCATGGCAACCCGGATTTCCTGCTGAAACACACCCAGCAGGTCGGACAGGCCTCGTTCGCCCGCTCCAGCGGCAGCCCACACCCACGGCCGGCCGATCAATACGCCCCGGGCGCCCAGCGCCACGGCCTTGACCACGTCGATGCCGTTGCGAACCCCGCCGTCCATGAAGACCTCGACCTGTCCGCCAACCGCGTTGACCACCTCCGGAAGTTTTCCAATCCCCGAGGAAACACCGTCGAGCTGCCGGCCGCCGTGGTTGGAAACAATCACACCATCCGCGCCGCTTGCGGCGGCGGAACCCGCGTCTTCAGCGCTGAGAACGCCCTTGATCAAAAGCTTTCCTTTCCAGATCCCGCGCAACCAGGCAATGTCCTTCCAGGTCACGGTCGGGTCGAATTGCGCGGTGATAAAGGATTTGAGCGTCACCAGGTCTACCGGCTCGGCGGTCACATTGGCCAGATTGCCAAAAAAGTGCGGCTTGCCGCGAAGTCCGACATCAAGCAGCCACCGTGGCCGGGTGACCAGTTGCCGGAACTTCGCCATCCGGGACCTGAATCCCTCCGTGATCATGCCGTTGCGCCAGTCCCGGTGCCGCATGCCGGTGACCGCGAGGTCGACCGTGAAGATCAGCGTGTCGCAACCCGTTGCAGCGGCCCGTTCCAGCAATTTTTCAACGATGGCGCGGTCACGCAACATGTACAGCTGGAACCAGCAGGGCTCACCGGTCGAAGCCTTGATTTCCTCCAGCGAACAGATTCCAACCGTCGATGCCGTGAACGGCACGCCGGCTTTTTTTGCCACGCGGGCGCCCAGCGCCTCTCCACGCCTGGCCATCAGGCCGGCCATGCCCACCGGCGCCAGCGCCAGCGGCATGTTGCACGGCTTGCCGCACAGCGTCGTAGCAGTGTCAATATCACCGACGTCCCGCATGACCCGCTGTCTCAGCCGGTAGCGCGAAAAGTCCGCCACGTTGGCGGCCATCGTCATTTCTTCGTTGGCGCCGCCGTCGATGTAATCGAACAGGAATCTCGGCAGCCGCTTTTCAGCCAGTCGCCGATAATCGGCTGCGGTGACCGGGTTGACATTGTGTGTGCCCATCCTGACGTACCTGCCTTCGGCCTGGTTGAGAAACTGGCTGTTAGCCAATTGAGAGTCTGTCATACTGACAATTGAGACTGCCATATCATGCCGGGTTTAGCCAGTAGTGGTGAACCGGGAATAGTGCTGAAAAGCAAATTCAGGCCATCGGACCAACCGATAATCCGGCCCGCAATGAAACACAGGACGCTGCTGGTCGACGGGCCATTACCCATCTCGAAGGGCTGTCTGAACGCTTATAGTAGAAATTGCTAATTTATTGTTTTGCATATTAGAATATGCTGATATAATGTTTTCCTTCTTATGGAAAACACGCTCTGACCACCAGTCAGACACTGGAATTGCGACTAATGAACGTATTACGAACGAGTAACCGCAACATCAACGGATACAACCGTCAGGAATTCGCCGCATTCAGAAGGCGTCCCCGGACGACTTGGGCTGCCATTATTCTCGGCACCCTGGCAGCCATCGCGGCCAGCCCGCTGTGGGCGGCCGACCTGCCGACGATCGTCACGGAGCTGGCAACGGTCACCCGGGAGCGCAGCTTCGACGGCGAAGTCGAGGCCGAGCGCCGCTCCACCGTATCATCCCAGGTGGCGGCCCGAATCGAAGAGATCCCCGTTGACGTGGATGACTACGTCGAGCGCGGCGATATCATCGTGCGTTTCCGCGACCTGCAGGCTTCTGCCGATCTCCAGCAGGCCGAGGCGGCGACACAGGAAGCCCGTGCGCGGCGGGACGAGGCCAGATCAAACTATGGCCGGATCCAGCAATTGTTCAACCAGGACCGGATATCCAAGGCCGACATGGACCGGTCTACCGCCGATTTGCAATCAGCCGAAGCTCGCCTTGCCGCCGCCGAAGGCGCCCTGGCCGGTGCCAGGGAACAGTTTGAAAACACCGTAGTTCGCGCGCCGTTCAGCGGCATCGTGGTTGAACGCCACGCGGAACTTGGAGAAATGGCGACGGTTGGCATGCCACTGATGAGCGGACTGTCTCTGGAGCACCTCAGGGTAGTTGTCGACGTGCCTCAATCCGATATCGGAGCACTGAGAAAGGACGCCGCGGCCTGGGTGGACCTGCCCGATGGTGAGATCCTGCAGGCAGAAGAGATGAGGATTTTCCCTTACGCCGACCCGGCGACCCACACGTTCCGGGTGCGTCTGCGGCTGTCCGAGGGCCAACACGGCATCTATCCCGGCATGTGGGTGAAGGTGCGTTTCCAGACCGGGGAGCAGCAGGCGCTGCTGGTACCCACTTCCGCGCTGGTTCAACGCAGTGAGCTGACCGCCGTATACGTGCTTGATGAGGCGGGCATGCCGCGCCTGCGGCAGGTCCGGCTGGGCCGGATCCTGCCTGACGGCCGGGTCATCGTTCTGGCGGGGCTGGATGCCGGCGAAAACGTGATCACCGATCCCGACGCGGCCCGCCTGGTCGTGGTCACCGGGCGCCAGTGAACGGTCAACGCTGATGGACAAAAACACGCAGGATCAGAAACTGGGTATCTCGGGGTCGCTCGCAGCGCGCTTTCTGCAGACAGAGATAACGCCCTTGCTGGCCCTGGTAGGCCTGTTGCTGGGCCTTTTCGCCGTCCTTGTCACCCCGCGTGAAGAGGAACCCCAGATTGACGTCACCTTTGCCAACGTCTTCATCGCCTATCCCGGCGCGACCGCTTCAGAGGTCGAACAGTTGGTCAGTACGCCGATGGAGCGCATCCTGTCGGAAATCGACGGCGTCGAGCATATCTACTCGGTATCCCGCCCCGGCAACAGCATCCTGACGGTACAGTTCGAGGTCGGGGAGCGCCGTGACGAAGCAATCGTGAGACTGTACAACGCGGTCTACTCCAACCAGGACTGGATGCCGGCGAATATTGGTGTGCTTCCGGCCCTGATCAAACCGCGCGGTATTGATGACGTTCCCATCGTGACCGGCACGTTATGGAGCGATGACCCACAGGTCGGCGCCCATGAACTGCGGCGCGTCGCCCACGTGATCGAGACGGAACTGCAGCGGGTGCCGGGAACCCGGGATATCGACACCATCGGCGGGCCTGACCGCGTGGTCAGCGTTCGGCTTGACCCAGAGCGGCTGGCCGGTTTCGGCATCGACCTGGAACAGCTGCGCAGTGCCCTGGCCAGCGCCAACGCCTCGGCCGATGCCGGGTCGTTCGCCTCGAATAACCAGGATATCCTGGTCCAGGCGGGTACTTTCCTCGGAACGCCGGAGGAGGTTGCAGAACTCGTGGTCGGTACCATCGAACGCCGGCCGGTTTTCCTGCGGGACGTGGCGCGGATCACGCTGGGCCCGGACTTGCCGGAAACACGGGTGAGTTTCGGACTGGGACCTGCAAATGACCAGGGATTGACTGCAGGCATACAACATCCGGCCGTGACCATGGCGGTGTCCAAGAAACCGGGGACCAACGCCGTAGAGGTGGCCGATGCGGTCATTGCACGGTTTGAACACCTGCGCGGCGCGGTGCTTCCGGACGGGATGCACGCGACGATCACCCGGAACTATGGCGCCACCGCCGATGACAAGGCGAAAACCCTGATCAAGAAACTCGTGTTCGCCACGCTGTCGGTGATCATCCTGGTCGGGCTGGCGCTCGGCCGACGCGAGGCCCTGGTGGTTGGAGCCGCCGTGGTGATCACCCTCGCCATCACGCTTTTTGCGTCCTGGGCCTGGGGTTTCACACTCAACCGGGTATCGTTGTTCGCGTTGATTTTCTCCATCGGTATCCTGGTGGATGACGCGATCGTGGTGGTGGAAAACGCCCATCGCCACATGCATATCAGTGGCTTGCCCCTGTTCCGGGCCATTCCGCAGGCTGTCGACGAAGTCGGCGGCCCCACCATCCTGGCGACCTTTACCGTGATCGCCGCGTTGCTGCCGATGGCGTTCGTCACCGGTCTGATGGGGCCCTACATGGCGCCGATTCCGATCAATGCCAGCATGGGCATGGTGATTTCATTACTGGTGGCCTTCGTTTTCACACCGTGGCTGTTCTACCGGGTGTTTTCCGGCCGGGAACATCCTGCCGGAGGCGCCGGTGAAGAGCACTCCGGTGAACAGACCGACCGTTTGTACCAGGTCCTGTACCGCGGCTTCGACCGTTACCTGCGCCCCTTCCTGTCAGGCCGGGCCGGTCGCAAGCGCCGGTTGGTGATGCTGGGCGTTGTGCTGGCCCTGATCACCGCCTCCGTGGGTCTGGTTGGGATGCAATGGGTGGTTCTGAAAATGTTGCCGTTCGACAACAAGTCCGAATTCCAGGTGGTTGTGGACATGCCCGAGGGAACCCCGGTTGAACAAACCCAGCGGGTGCTGAACGCGCTGGCGCTGGAGTTGACCTCAGTGCCGGAAGTGATGAACTACCAGACCTATGCGGGCACCTCGGCGCCGATAAATTTCAACGGCCTGGTGCGCCAGTACTACCTGCGTTCGGAGCCTCACCAGGGCGACATCCAGGTCAACCTGGTTGACCGTACCGACCGCTCAAGGCAAAGCCATGAAATAGCGATGTCAATGCGCGCGCCGCTGCAGGCCATCGGTGCACCTTTCGGCGCCAATGTCAAAATCGTGGAAGTTCCGCCTGGACCACCGGTTATTGCGCCGCTGGTTGCTGAAATTTACGGGGCGACTGCCGAGCAACGCGAGGCCACGGCCATTGAAGTCCGCCAGGTTTTTGAAAACACGCCCGACATCGTCGACGTGGACGACACGCTGGAAGCGGCGCAGGAACGCCTGCTGGTTTCCGTGGACCGGCCGCGTGCCGCGCGACTGGGCGTTTCCCAGTCCAGTATCGTCGCTGCCATCGCCACGGCCATCCGGGGAGAAGACGTTTCCTACCTGCACGACGACACCAGCCGCCGCCCGGTGCCGATCCGTCTGGAACTGGAGGAAGGCGCCAAGGCCAACCCGGACGCCATCGCCAACCTGAGGGTGCTCGGGTCATCCGGCGAGTTGGTGCCGCTTTCCGAGGTCGTTCATTTCTCACAGACAACCCGGGAACAGGCGATCTACCACAAGGACCTGTTACCCATGGTGCTGGTGACCGGCGACCTGAGCGGCGAGTTGGACAGTCCGCTGTACGGTATGGCGGAGATCGCGGGTGAGTTGCCTGACGCGGATTCACCCGACGGTGGAATCGCCCAGTACCTGATTCGACAACCGGCCGACCCTTATGTACCGAGTCTGAAATGGGACGGGGAGTGGCAGGTGACTTATGAGACTTTCCGCGACATGGGCCTGGCCTACGCGGTTGGCCTGATCCTGATCTACCTGCTGGTCGTCGCGCAGTTCCGGTCTTACCGGATTCCGCTGATCATCATGGCGCCGATACCCCTGACGCTGATCGGCATTTTGCCGGGACATGCGCTGCTCGACCGCCAGTTTACCGCGACTTCGATGATCGGCATGATCGCATTGGCTGGAATTATCGTGCGCAATTCCATCCTGCTGGTGGATTTTATCCATGGCGAAGTGGCGCGTGGCGTTCCGCTCGCCGATGCGGTCGTGAAAGCCGGCGCGGTGCGAACCCGGCCGATAGCGCTGACCGGGCTGGCCGCGATGGCGGGTGCGTTTTTCATCCTGGATGATCCGATCTTCAGCGGACTGGCCGTCAGCCTGATTTTCGGCATCCTGGTTTCAACGGTGCTGACGCTGGTGGTGATCCCCGTGGTCTATTACGCCTACGAGTACAAAACCAGCGAAACGTAGGAGCGATTTAGCGCAGGCAATGGAGACAGGGCGGTTTTGCCGTAGGCAAAGAAGCCCTGTTGGAATGCCGTCGCGCGTTCGCGAATGAATCCTGAAAAAATTCGCGGATGAATCCCGGAAAAAATTCGCGGATGAATCCGCTCCTACGTGTTGATCCCCGCCAGGGTGATGTACTTGATCTCCACGTATTCGTCCATGCCGTACTTGGAACCTTCCCGGCCGTTACCGGATTCCTTCACCCCGCCGAACGGCGCGGTTTCAGTCGACAGGATGCCGTCGTTGATGCAGACCATGCCATACTCCAGGCCCTCGGCAACGCGGAATACCCGGCCCAGGTCGCGGGCGTAAAAATACGCCGCCAGGCCAAATTCGGTGGCGTTGGCCAGCGCGATTGCCTCGTCCTCGGTTGAGAATTTGAAGATCGGCGCGATCGGCCCGAATATCTCTTCGGTGGCAAACGCCATGTCCGCGGTAACACCACTGACAACGGTCGGCTGGTAAAACAAACCACCGCGTTCGTGCCGGGCGCCGCCTTCGATAACACTGGCGCCCTTGTTCTTCGCATCGTTCAGCAACTCTTCGACCTTGTTGATGGCGTCGCTGGAAATCATCGGCCCGATATTGACGCCGGCTTCTTCGCCTCGACCGACTTTCAGATCACGGACAGCGGCGGTGAATTTTTCGACGAATTCGTCATAAACCCCCTCCTGGACATAAAGACGGTTGGCGCAGACACAGGTCTGACCGGCGTTACGGTATTTTGAAATCACCGCGCCCTTGACCGCGGAATCAACGTCGGCATCATCGAAAACGATAAACGGGGCGTTGCCACCGAGTTCCATCGAGACTCTTTTTACCGTTGAAGCGCACTGGCGAATCAGGATCTTGCCCACTTCGGTCGAACCTGTGAACGAGAACTTGCGAACCAGCGGGCTTTCGGTGAGTTCCTTGCCAACCGCGCGGGAATCCGTGGTCGTCATCACGTTGAACACGCCGGCCGGCACCCCGGCTTCTTCGGCCAAAACGGCCAGGGCCAGGGCCGACAGAGGCGTTTCCGATGCCGGCTTGATCACCACCGGGCAACCTGCCGCCATGGCCGGTCCGGCTTTGCGCGTAATCATCGCGTTCGGGAAATTCCAGGGCGTGATCGCCGCCACGACGCCAATTCCCTGCTTGATGGTAATGATGCGGCGGTCGGGCAGGTGGGTCGGAATCACATCCCCGTATACCCGCTTGGCTTCCTCGGCAAACCACTCGATAAAAGAGGCGCCGTACATGACTTCCCCGGCCGATTCAGCCAGCGGCTTGCCCTGTTCCGCGGTCATGATCGCGGCCAGGTCGTCCTTGTTCGCCAGCATCAGGTTGAACCAGCTCCTGAGAATGGCGGAACGCTCTTTGGCGGTTTTTGAACGCCACGCCGGCCAGGCCGCATCGGCCGCTTCAATGGCTCTTTTGGCGTCGGCAACGCCCAGCTGCGGCACCCTGGCAACCAGGGAGCCATCGGCTGGATTGGTGACGTCAAAAGTCTGCCCGTCGGCGGCGGAAACCCATTCGCCGTTGATATAGGACTGTTCGCGCAGGAGCGCCGGGTTTTTCAGTTGCAGCTTGGTTTTGAGTGTATCGAGCATGATAAGAGTCCTGTCGTGAAGTACGACTGAAAGAGGTTAATTTAATTCCAGTAGACTGATGGTTTGCGCACCATTATTCAATGCCTGCGGTCAATTTCGGCACGGAATTATGATTCGGGAATCTTCCAGAGCACAAACATGGGTAAAATACCGTCCATGAACTCGAAATGCAGCCTGGATTTTGATTTTCTTCGCAGCCAGATCATCGGCGCCGACGCCTCGGTCACCACGCCGTTCGGCGAGCGCCTGATGGTTTATGCGGATTACACCGCCTCCGGGCGTTGCCTCGCGATGATTGAAAAATACATCCAGAACCTGCAGCGAATCTACGCGAACACGCACACCGAGGACGACATCAGCGGCCGCTCGATGACCCGCCTGCTCGAAGCGGCGGAAAACGCGATCAAGCAGTCGGTGAATGCGGGCCCGGACGGGCGGATCATCTGCGTCGGTACAGGCGCTACCGGCGCCATCGACAAGTTGCAACAGATCATTGGGGTGGCGCTCCCGCCCGCCACCCGGCAGAACCTGACCCGGATGATGGAGGAAGCGCTCGGCGCGGAAGCGCATGCAACGTTCAGCGAATTCATGCAAACCCGGCAGCCGGTGGTTTTTGTCGGCCCCTATGAGCACCATTCCAACGAAATCTCCTGGCGGGAAAACCTGGCGACGGTGGTTGAAGTGCGCCTCGACGCCAACGGCTCGGTCGACCTCGCCCACCTCGAGTCCCTGTTGCAGGAACCGGCTTACCAGGGCCGCATGCGCATCGGATCATTTTCTGCGGCCTCCAACGTGACGGGGATGCGCACGCCGGTGCACGAGATCGCAGCCCTGTTGCACCGCCATGGCGCAATCGCCTGTTTCGATTACGCCGCCAGCGCGCCTTACGTCGAAATTGACATGAACCCGGCGGACGACAAATACCCGGGCGATGCATCACTGGACGCAATTTTCATTTCTCCGCACAAATTCCTTGGCGGCCCGGGCGCCAGCGGCGTGCTGGTCTTCAACCAGCGCATTTACCACCCCGAATTGCCGCCGAGCGTCAGTGCGGGGGGTACGGTGGACTATGTCGGCCCGACCAGCCAGGATTTTATTGTCGATATCGAGGAGCGGGAAAAAGCCGGCACCCCGGGGGTGCTGCAAATTCTGAAAGCGGGTCTCGCGTTCCAGGTCAAGGATCAGATCGGGGTTTCGGCAATCGAAAAACGGGAACATGAACTGTTGCAGCGCACGTTTGACCGCTGGCTGAACAATCCAAATATCGAAATTCTCGGCAATCCCGACGTGGATCGCCGGATCAGTATCGTTTCGTTCAACCTGAAAGACCCCGCGGGCAAATATCTGCACCCGAAGTTTGTTACTTCGCTGTTGAACGACCTGTTCGGCATCCAGTCGAGGGCCGGCTGTTCCTGCGCCGGGCCCTACGGACACCGGCTACTGGATATCGATTTCGAAAAGTCCGAGCTGTACCGTAAATGGATTCAGAAAGGGTTTTGCGGCATCAAGCCAGGCTGGTGCCGCGTCAGCCTGCACTACACCATGGACGACATCGAGGCGGATTTCATCCTGGATGCGATCGAGTTTGTCGCGGAACACGGCCACCACTTCCTGTCTTTGTACGATTTCGACATGCACACGGGCGCCTGGCTGCACAAGTCGGATTGCGGCTGCATGGAAGGGTTTTCACTCGAGGCGGCGCTGGAATGCACCGGTTACCAGTCCCGCACCCTGAGTGCTGCCGAGCGCTCGATGCTGTACTCGGGTTTCCTGGATTACGCGACCGGTCTCGCACAGGAGTTGGCCGCGCAATCGCCGCCAAAACAGCATCGTGCCGATACAGAACTCGAGGAGTTGAAGTTCTTTTCGGTGCCGGATGCCTGTGTCACGGACTGACCCGTGGTGTTCAGGCGCCGGCAGTTCCCCGGTTAACCCGATTCAGGTCACCGTCCACCAGCGCCAGCACTTTCGGGTCCATGACCCGGCGCCACAACGGCGGAACGTACGCCAGCAGGAACATGCCGAAGTAGCCGCTGGGCAACTGGGGTACGTCGTCAAAATGCCGCAGTGACTGGTACCTTCGCGCCGCGAAGGCGTGGTGGTCCGAATGGCGTTCCAGGTGAAAGGTCACCAGGTTGGAAGCCATGTGATTGGCGTTCCAGGAGTGGTGCGGCTGGCAGCGCTCATAGCGGCCATCCGGACCTTTTTCCCTGAGCAAGCCATAGTGTTCTATGTAGTTTGCGCTGGTCAGTTGCCACCACGCGAAAGCGGTCTGGATCAGAAGGAAAGGCACGATGACCGGGCCAAAGAGCCAGCAACAGGCCGCCGTAAAGCAATAGCGGATGCTGCGTACGATTGAAGAATTTCATTTCGCCAGGTCCACGTTCCGAAACCACGACGTTTCAGGCGTTCGCTTTCCAGTCGCCAGCCGCGCCTGAGGCCACCCGGGAATTTCCCGCAGAACGAAACGGTAAATGCTTTCCCCGAAACGGGCGCTGGCGCTGTCTTCCGGCGTTGCGACCTCGGCGTGGTGCCCGGCGTTATGTTCGGAAGAAAAGTGCCCGTAGCACGGCACCGCCAGCACCAGCCGGGCCGCCAGGCGGTCCGCCCATTCTTTCTTGTGCCCCAGTTCGTGCCCGGTATTGATGCCAAACCCGCTGATGGCGCCGACCGTCAGGCTGATCGCCAGCAGCCCGGACCAGCCGAGCGGGTTGTTGGCGACAAACCAGGCGCCGGTGACCAGGATCACGAAATGCAGGGGAACCGTGAGATGGTTAAGCACGCGGTAGTACAGCATCCGCCTCGAGTTGGGGCACAACCTGCTCCGGGGGATTACTGCGATCGTTGGGAAACAGGTAATCCAGCAGGGGTATCACCAGGTAGAGAAAAACCAGGGGTATCCACAGCGTCCATTCCCGGCCGCTCCACGCCATCAGCCCCATGCCGACCAGTGGTATCAGCGGGAACAGCACCGAAAGCAGCCAAAGATAGCGCTTATGATCGACGTAGCTGATCGGGCCGTAGCAGCGGATCATTGAAGGTGAACGTTTTCATTCACACGATGATACAGAATCGCCGGCAAGGCCGCTCCCACAATCGCCCGCATGGCGGACTCCAACTAACCGCAGCCTTCGAAACCTTCCGACGCCATCTTGGCCTCGTACGGACCGGCGACGGCGCTTCCGGGCGTCAGACCGGCTTTGACCGTGTCCCAGTCGTCCGGCTTCAATTGCACCAGCCAGGCCGAATAGGGGTCGGCATTGGCCAGGCTGGGATTGGAAAGCAGGGCTTCGTTGACGCCGACCACTTCACCGCCCGCTGCGGATTTTGCCGGCCCGACCCACTTACCCGATTCGACCGTGGCACAGGAACGGCCAGGCCTGGACCGAGCGGCCCACTTTCTTGGGCGTGAAAGCCACCAACTGTCCGGCCATGGCCGTGGCGATCGCCGTCATTCCGAGCCGGACAGTACCGTCACCAACCTCCGTGAACCAGGTGTGGTTATCGACGTCATAAAGCAAATCATCCGGAAGGTTACATCCTCGAACCGTTGGCATAATCAGGGTCTCCTCGAATACATCATTGTCAGGCTGCGCCAGCCAGGTTTGCATTCTTTTTTACTGGGCATTGGTCTCCGCGTCAACCGTTTCCCGCACGGGTTTTGACGCACAGCAGAAATCACCCAGCTGTTCTGTTTCCATTTTGCCGCTGATGAACAGGAACAGGTGATTGGCGATCCACCCCATCATGCGCGCACGCTGATCCGATTCCGGGTGATCCGGCTGCAGGGTGAGCAAATTGTAATGGTAAACGAGCTCACGGCAGGTCTCGCGGCAGGCATTGAAGCTCGGTTCCTTTTCCGCGCCCTGGTGATGCAGTGCGAGCAGACGGAATCCTTCGCGCTGGTCCCGGGTGGGCTCTTTTCCGCGGGCGATGACCCACTGCTCCAGGGCCTGTTCACCCAGGGCCAGCAGTTCGCCGGCGTCCGCGGGAGCCGGTGGCTTTGCGATCAGTTCGTCGAGACGAACTCCGATGGTTGTCAAAACGGTCATGCCAGCCCTTTGGCTTTTACGAAAGCGAACGAATCCGAAACGTTCTCGTGCAACCCTACCTGCTTCGGTTTCAGCCCAAGCGCCATGCCCAGCAATTGCGTGAAGTAGATGATTTTCACGTTGGTCTTGATGCCCAGTGTTTTTTCCGCGCGAATCTGGTGCATTTCCAGGCCGCTGTGGCAGGTTGGGCATTCGGTCGCGATCACCTCTGCCCCGGCGGCTTCCGCGGTCCGCAGGATATTCGCCACCAGCCGGGTCGAGGTGTCGCTGTCCGACAAGGTATGGGCGCCGCCACAACAGGCGGTTTTCAGGGGAAAGTCGACGTTCTCGGCGCCGGCGGCATCCAGCAGGTCGTCCATGAAGTGCGGCCGGGAGGTGGATTCGCTACCCGGTCCCTGGTCTTTTTCGGGAAAAATGTGCCGCGGCCGGGTGTACATGCAGCCGTAATAGTTGGCGATTTTGATTCCCTTCAGCGAATTCCTGACGCGCTCCTTCAAGCCGTCCTCGCCGATGGATTCTTTGACCCAGTCCAGCGCATGGATGGTTTCCACCTGACCGGCCTGGTAAGTCTCGTGACCGGCTTTCTTTGACAGGCGATCAACGACTTCTTTCGATTTTTCGTCATTCTTCAGGTCGTATTCCGCTTTCTTGAGGTTGTGATAACAGCCGTTACAGGGCGCCATCACGACGTCCATCTTCATCTTGTTGGCCGCGATCGACATCACGCGGGAGGAAAGGTAGGTCTGGAGCTTCGGATCGATGTTTTTCACTTCCATCGCCCCGCAACAGTTCCAGTTGTCCACTTCCTTCAGTTTCAGACCCAGCTTTTTGCCCAGGGCCTTGGTGGACCGGTTGTACGCGTGGCCGGTACCCTCGAGCGCACAGCCCGGGTAGTAGGCAACTTCCCGGTATTTTTCTTTCTTGGACTCGGTTTTTTTGTCGGACATGAGATTATTCCTGGTTGCGGACGACGCCTATTTGGCCGCGCCGGCGTTCAATTCGGTTTCAGCCATTTTCACGAGTTCATCGAGACCCAGGGCTGCGCGATGGTGGTCGTCCTGTTCCGCCACATATTCCCTGATGGCGTCGCGGGCGCCGGTCCAGCCACGGGTTCTTGGAGCGATGACGCTGGCCAGTCCCATGCGGGTGAGCAGGCCGATGGGCAGGTTGCGCAAAAGGCTTATGACCATTTGCTCCAACCACGGTTGACGCAAGGCCTGGCCGGTCTGCTTGAAAAAGCGCTTGATCACGCGGCCGTCTTCGATTTTGCCGGTCGCGATGACCTGCTCGCTGAATATATCGTCAAAAATGGTCGAATGGGATTTCGGCGTATGGCCCTTGAGCTCCAGCCAGTGCGCGGTTGCCTTCATTACGGCTTCGGGAACCACGTCGCGCGGGCAGGCATAGGTGCACTTGTTACAGGAAACGCACTGCCAGATGATGTCCTTGTCACGCAACAGCTCCGATTCCATGCCCGTCCGGATCAGGTAAATCCAGTAGCGCGGATTGAAGTCCGCGTTGAGTGCGTGAACCGTGCAGGCATTCGTGCAGGAACCGCACTGCCAGCAGCGATGAATGAATTCGCCACCCGGCAACGCTGCGATTTCTTCCTCCATCGCCTCGTTGTAGTCGGTGACCACCCGGCTCTCGATAAAGGTGCTCCAGTGACCGGAAACGTCTATGCCTTCAACCTCGATGTTCTCTTGCACATGAAGGTTTTCCGGGCGGATCAGGGATTTTTCATGAATGGGCATCGTTCAATCCAGCAAATTTGTATCGTCTATCACAAAAGCCTCGCCACTGATGGCTTTCAGGCGGGTGCGGCCGCTTCCGGGCCGGACACCATCCAGGCCAAGCAGTCTCCGGGTGTGTTCCATCGGGTCGCCCGGCGCGGAGAAATCCGCCCGCAGGTATACCCCGCCCTGGGCTGCGATATAGTCCGCGTAGACCTTGGCGCACAGCATGTCCACGTACCAGACCACGTCCCGGAACACGCCATTGTCGGTCAGGAACTGGCTGAGCTCCTCGCGCAGCATCAGGTAGGTGCCAAATCCATCGTCGACATCAATCGTAATGTTGTCCACTTCGTCATCGAACCAGATTTCCCGGAGCACGCCGGTATTGGCTTTGCGATCCCAAACCCATCGGCACATCAGGGGGTAGCGCTCCGGGTCAACACCGTGCAGGATTTCAGCGCCCAGGTCGCGCACCCACCGGTGTTTCTTGTCCTGGGGGAACCGCGCGCAGAACGCTGCCAGCCTGGCGTCGGTGGTGGCGGTATTCCGCGCGTCTTCCAGCAATTCAGCGATTGCGGCGACCAGTTCGGTGTAAGCCGCATGTTCAAGATAGGGCCCGATACGGCGGCGCACGCTGGCCATGAAGGCGCAAAGACCCTTGAATGTCTCCAGCGGCAGGTCCGCCGGGTGGCCCTGACCCAGGGCCTGTTGGAACATCCGGCTTTTCAGTTTCAGCGCGTCGGTCCAGTATTCAATACCGCCCTGGGCTTCGGTTCCCAGGATCAGCGTCTCGAAGGCGTGTTTCAAAATGGGGCCGCTCAGGTCGAGAACCGGCCGCTCCAGCGCTACCGGTTCAAGAGCTTGTCGTGATCGAAACAGCGAGGCCAAGACCAGGGTTCCCTTAACCGACCAGCCGGCTTGCCAGCTGGCGTTGCTCCAGGGCCGCCATCGCCGCAGCCTTGGCTTGCGCGATGGAATCATCGATGGTTTCCGGCCCGTTGGCGGAACCGGCAACGAATACGCCGGTCTTGTTGGTCAAACCCGTGGCGCTGTAGCTGTTGGCCTTGCCGATGAAGCCGTGTGGCTCCAGATCGACGCCGAATATTTTGGAGATATCCGGGTTATCGACATTCGGGTCCATTCCGATGGCGTGAACAACCATGTCGAAGGGAATCGTGATCGGACGCTTGACCAGCGTGTCTTCACCCTTGACGATCAGTTTTTCACCGTCCGAGGTCACTTCCGCAATCCGGGCCTTGATGTACTTGACCTTGAACTCCTCCTGGCTCTTCCAGTAATACTTGGTCTCGTACAAACCAAACGTACGGATATCCATGTAGTAGATATAAACATGGCAATCCGGCAATTCTTCCCGGATTTCCATCGCCAGATTGGCCGAAACCGTGCAACAGATTTTCGAACACCATTCGCGGCCAATCTGGCGGTCTCTTGAACCGACACACAGCAGGATGGCCACGCGCTGGGGCTTGCGGCCGTCCGACGGGCAGCGAACACCCTTGTCCGGAAGAGATCATCTGTTCAACCTGGGAGGTCGTCACGACATCCGGGTAGGTGCCGAATCCCCACTCCGGCTTGTTGGCCGAATCGAAGTGGGTGAATCCGGTGCACAAAATGGCCGCCGATACTTCTACCGGGTCACCGCTGGAAAGCGTCGCGGTAAAATTTCCCGCTTCGCCATTGAACGCTGTCACCGTGGTGCCGGTCTTCACCTCCACCAGTTCGTGTTCCATCGCCCGCGTGACCATTCCGCCGATCGCATCCCTGGCCCATTCGCCGGAAGGCACGAGCTTTGCATAGCCCTCCAGGATGGGCGCTCCGCCCAACCGGTCCTCTTTTTCAACCAGGATACAGGCCTGCCCGAAGGTGGCCAGTGAATGTGCCGCGGCCAGGCCTGCCGGTCCGCCGCCTACGATCAGGATTGGTTTTGACATGTTGGATTCTCGATCAGTTCTGTTCTGTGTTAGCGATTTGTTTCACCGGAACAAATCCCGGTCCGGAAGTAATTGCAAGCCGCGGATCGTAAAGGCTGTCAAAATTCCCCGCCTCTACTTGCACAAGGTAGGCCTCGAAGTCCGTCTTGGCGGCCTGCCAGTCAATACCCATTTTTTCCATCAGCGTTTCGGTTGCCGTGGCGTGCCAATGGGATTGAACGATCTTGTAGGGATGCGCTCCACAAGCCAGGGCCGCGAATTGCACATCGGCCAGCACGGGCAGGTTGTAGTCCTTGCCGGCGGCCTTGCCGATCCACTGGTTCTTGTCCAGCGTGGTGATGCACCCGGTGTCGTGGCCGATCATCACATCGGCATGCGCCTCTTCGACCGCGACCTTGATCTTGCGGTCGATGGAGAAGGAACGCGTGAATTCCCGCTCGGAAATGATGTGGCGGAACCCGAAGCCGCAGCAGTCATACCAGGTGGAATAGTCGATGACCTGGGTTCCCAGGGCTTCCATGATTCCGGTGGATACGGCCACGCGATTGCCGCCGAGGATGTTGTCATCGTAAATCGCATCCTGTGGAACCATCTTGTACACGTGACAGGCCGGGTGAATCGTTGCCCGGATGTTGCTGACATCGACGGTCTGGCGCTCGGCGATGTCGCCGCGCATCATGTGCACCCACTCGGAGTAGTGGACGATTTCTTCCGGGATCAATAATTTGCCATCGACCAGGCGGCCCAGTTTACCGAGAATTTTCTTGACGCTTTCCCGCAGCTTGGCGGAAGTCAGCAGGTAGGCCCGCACTTCCTTGTAGTTACCGAACGAGGTGCCGCAGTGCACCAGCGGAAAGAAGTAACCGTCGGGTAAGCCCTGGGCGCGCGAGGACACATAAGCCTGGTGGAAGTTGCGCAGGAATACGGCGGCAAGACTTTCGATGTTGCCGATGCCCGAGCCGTGATAGTTCCAGGCAGTGCAGGACGTCTGGTCGGTCTCGTCCAGGTACTTGATATCCATTTCGTTCATCAGCCACAGCAGTGATGCCGGGTAACCCGGGATGTTGCCGCACTGGCCGCAGGACTTGTGGTGCCAGAGCTGGGTAGTGGGGATTTTCTTGTCCCAGCCGTAGATGGTCTTGGCGATCCGGGGCTGGTGCTCATCGTTGATGCGGTGAACGACGATCTCGCCGTCTTTTTCCAGTTCCCACATCACGTCGCGCACGTCGCTCACGCGGTCCTTGTTGACCTCCATCGAGCGCTTGTTGATGACCTGTTCCACCCAGGCCGTGGCGGTTCGCGCCTCATCGGGGCTCAGGTTGGAATCACGCCACTCGGAACCGTGGCCGGTGAAGCGTTCGCCGTTGTTGCCGTTTTCATTACTCATTCATCTCTCTCCAATAACCGGTCTTTGCCGGGTTCGCGGATAGCGCAGGCAATGAAGCGAGGACGGTTTCGCCGCAGGCGAAGAAGAACTCGCGGAATGCCATAGCGCGTCCGCTCCTACGCTTGTTCGTCTTCCCAATCCGCCAGGTCTTCGCGTTTCTCGTCCATGATATCCAGTATCACGTCGTACAGGTTTTCGTCGATGGTCTCGAGCTGGTCGAGGACGCCGGTTTCTTCCCAGATCGTATACAGCTCAATCGAGGTCGTCAGATTGACTTCCCAGGCGGTTGCGGTCGTATTCAGGGTCGGCATCGGAATGGCCCTGCGCAGCACTTCGAGCGGCGCCTTGATCTTGGATATGTTCGGACCCCAGTCGGGAAAACCATCGGCGTTGATCATGTCCGGCGACAACTGGTTGCCGGTGGAGATCAGCTTCAACATGACCCGGCTGAATGGTCTGAGCACGTTTTTCGCCGATTCCATTCCGTGCTTGATGGCGGCCTCCCGCATCAGCATGATCAAGCCACCGGGTGAGTTTTCGAACGGGCAACGCGCGGCGCAGGTGTAGCACTGGGCGCAGGCCCAGATTTTTTCCTGCATGGCGTCGTAAATACCCTCGAGGTTCTCCGTCCAGAGCAGCTGGACAATTTCGCGCGGGCTGAAATCGTAATAGTGTGCGGCGGGACAGGTTGCCGTGCAGATACCGCAGTTCAGACAGCCGTTGAGTTCATGGTCGAAACGGATATCCGCCTGGATGTCCTGGAAAATTTCTTCCATTTTCCCGCGGCTGATGACCGGACTGTCGGATACCGGATCGCCGATGAATTCCTGGATTCTGCTTGAATGCGCGTGCTCCATGTTTCTCCTGTGCCGGTTATTCCTGCTGGATTACCCGGCTTTTACCAGTTAGTAGGTTAACACCCTGCAATCTTCCTCCATGACCTGTTCGATCAGGTGCGCGCCGCCGACGATTCCCTCGCACTCCGGAATCAGGTCGTCGGTGGTCATGTCAAAAAGGTCGAGATTGGGGGAGCAGCAGTAAAATTTGGCGCCGGCGTCATGGGCGTCCTTGATGAAGTCGTACACTGACTTGGGCGATCCTTCTTTTACGAACAACTTCTCGGCAACGCCTTTTTTCATCAGCCGCCCTGAGGTGGCGGTGCAAATCACGTCGACTTCATATTCCATCGCCGCGGCAACGGTTGCCTGGAAGATGGGCGCCCCAAGTTCCTCGCCGTTCCGGGTGTCTGTGTTGGCCATCACGATAATGAGTTTTTCTGCCATTTTTCCGCCGTCCTTTTTTCGTGGGTCTGTAATATTACGATAGTCTAATGTAATAATCCAACTCTATGGTGTCTCGCTTCCCTGCTCCGGCTGCAAGCAGCCGAAGGCGGCTGCGCTCGACTACATAATCGGACCGTCCCTCTGGCTCCGCCAACCGGTCCGGATCAGGGATCGTTAACTAACCTTTTAATTCTAGCGGAATGCGCCGCCGGGTTTGCATCAAACCGGTTACCTTGATGACCCCCGTCATGATCGACACCAGGGCGTCTTCGACTTCGCGCATCATCAACTGCATTTGCTGCAGCCTCGGCGCCGGGTTCTCCGGTGATTCTTCAAATTCCATGATCAGGTCTTCTGCCATGGCGGTCTTGAAGCCGGGGTGGCCAGTAAACCCCAGCGCGTTTTTTCCCAGCTGAAAAATGGCTGCCCGTCCGGCTTCATCCTCTGCCAGCACGCGGGCATTGGCGGGCAGTACCGGGCGGTCCCGCATATAGCTGATGTGCGGGAACCGCTCGGGCAGGAAGCCTTCCAGCGCGTCCGGCTCCACGGCCCGGGCGTAGCCGACAGCAAATTCCAGCGCGGATTGCTCGGAGCTTCCGCCGCCGGCAATCGCCAGGATTTGAGCGCCCAGGCCAATTCCGACCACCGGCTTGCCCTGGTCCAGCATGTCACGGGTCAGCCGGATCTCCTGTTCAAGTGTGGGCACGTCGCGCCCGCCCGCACTGCCCCAGGGGCCGCCACCCAACAGGAAAAGTCCGTCGCAGACATCCCCGGCCTGGGGCACCGAACCCTTTTCGGTGAAGGGCCGGAAGTACCTGAAGCGGATGCGCCGGCCTTCCAGGTGGTCCTCCATCAGGCCAAGATAATCGGCGGAGGTGTGCTGAACC
The DNA here is from genome assembly GCA_963700705.1 of uncultured Gammaproteobacteria bacterium. Taxonomy (GTDB): domain Bacteria; phylum Pseudomonadota; class Gammaproteobacteria; order Xanthomonadales; family SZUA-36; genus JAHEFT01. The sequence continues at coordinate 101,264 of CAVOYQ010000014.1, forward strand.
ACGTTCAGAATGTTCATCAACCGGCCACCGCGTTTTCCAGCGAAGCGATGAAGTCCTCCGGCGACACCGACAGCACTTCGACCCCGGCTTCCTGGAAAAATGCCCGAACCACGCCGGGAAGGTCCTCCAGGTATACCCCCCGCAAACGGGATTCCAGGTCGTAGATGACCCGTGGCGGCGTGATGAAGAAGTCGCCGGTGATCAGGGCCGCGCGCACGCGGTTCTGGGCCGGCCCCTCCAGCCGGAGATAGCTGGTGATCACCCCGCCCGGACTGGACTGCCGGCCGGTGAGGTCGCCCCGCGCGGCCGGAGGCTCTTCGATCCCGGCGACAAAATCCTCGGTGCCGATTTCATCACGGTACAAACGGTCCGCTTCAGACCGTTCTTCAGCGGTCAGTTCTCCATGCATCATTTCCAGGCCGAAGTGTTCGGAAAATGCGCCCGTGAGCGCCGACTGGATTTGTGGCAGGCCGGGCGTTGCCTCGCCCAGCAGTTCACGCAGCGTCACGATGCGCTGAGCGGCCGAGTCGAGCTGGCGCTTTTCGAGCTTGGCCTGCGGCACGCGCAGGGCTGAGACCATTACTTGCGGGTTCATGTCCACCAGTACCGTGCCCTGGTAAAACAGCGTGTCGCCGTCAAAAAAGCCGCCGGTGCCGCTGATTTTGCGTCCATCCACCTCGATGTCATTGCGTGGCCTGAAACGCGCTTGCACGCCTAGCCGGCTGATACCGTCCGCGGCTGCTTCGCAAATCTCCCGGGTCAATTCAGGCATCGATTTAACGCCGAGCGTGGCGCGGTGAATGGCCAGTTCCCAGCCCAGCAGCCCGGGCTCCATGAAAATGGCGCCGCCGCCGGTGATCCGCCGGGCCACGCCGATCCCGTTTTCGCGGCAGTATTCGAGGTTGATTTCCTGTCCCAATGCCTGGTGACGGCCGACCAGGACGGTCGGCGGAAAGCGCAAAAACCTCAGGGTATCCGGTATCCGGTTATCCTGGTGCGCCTCGACGATGGCCTGGCCAATCGCGATATTCAGGCGCCCTTCCATGACGCCGGTGTCCAGCACCCTGAGGTTCAAGGCGTCACGCTTCACTGTACCAGTCGATGCGGGATATCCAGCTGTTTGCGGATTTTCTTGATGTCTTTCCGGTCCGGCTGGAACGGGAAACTCGCGATATCACTGGGGGGCGAATCCCCGTACGGCCGGTCGCAGGCCGAGATGTCATCCTGGAACTTACCCGGACAGCCGGACGTCCTGAAGGGCAGACCCTGATCGATGATGTCGTCGAGTTCTCCGCCGGGTAAGCCAAAATCCGTAACCCGCCCACGGTCGTCGAATTTCATGTGCTCGACACGTGCATCGCAATAATCGAGCAAATAGCGGCCGAGCTGAACCCGCCGCCACTGGTCACGCGGGGTGGCTGGCAGATGATCCATCAGGGAGCCTTTTTCCGGGAAAAAGCAGAACATGTGGTTGTGGCCACCCAGATCGACGATTTTCTGCGCAAGGCTCAGCACATCATGTTCGGTTTCACCCATGCCAACGATGATGTGCACGCCAAACTTCTGCGGACCGAAAACATCCTTCGCATCCATCAGCACTTCCCAGTATTTATCCCATTTATGCGGAGATTGCACGCCCTTGCCGCGGGTCCGGTCGAACAGCGCAGGGGTTGCCGCATCCAGCGCGACCGTGAATATGTCTGCCCCCAGGTCCTTCAGCCGCTGGACGTCCGTGCGCCCCATCGTCGTCGGGTTCGACAGGATGGACACCGGGATCAGGTCCGGATCGATCCGGTCCGTCCATTTTTTCAGCACCGACGACGGTATCGGCGTCGGATCGGGGGTGGGTGATCATCGAGATACACATGCGGTGGAAGGGGCTGTTTTCGCCGTCGCTGGCGACTTTGTCGACCACGACTTCCATCGGCACAGCCGGCCAGTCGACGCGAATGAAGTTCCGGTCGGCATAGTTGCGTTCGGCTTCGCGGTGGCGCGCCAGCCCGCAATAGGCGCAGTTGGCCCGGCAGCCCTCGGGATAGGTCAGCAGCAGGTTCAGGCAGCGCGTGCAGGAACAACGGTACATCCGGCCGGTCGTGACACCCAGCGTGATGGCTGCAGCGGTCGACATCTGCACGTATTCCGGAGAACGCATATTTGGCGTCAGTATGTTGTAATCCGGGCGATAGACACCCTCCGGTTCGATGTTCTGCGTCTTCACCAGGGCGCCGTTTTGCCGGTCTTTCGGCGTTTTGCCGGGCAGGCGCGGCTCCATGATTTCGTAGGGATTGAAGTCCAGGCCATTACGGCCTTTTTCAGCCGGCTGCGCGCCTTCGGTTTTTACACAACTCATTGATCTTCTCCATAAGGGCCTGTAAACACCACTTGCATCATCACTGCCGCGTCAGGCGGCGCAACTGGTTCTCGCCATCGTCGCGATGCTGGTGGTGCCGCTGGTCTGACCCAGCTTGATCGAACAACAGGCGTGCGCCTGGTGGAATGGCCGCCCGGCCATATCGGCAACCGCCACCGCGCCGTCGGCCGGAAAGGCGATCCCGTCCAGCCCCGCCATCACGGCGTAGGCATCGGTCACCCGTTTGTGCATGCCGGGCGGCCGGGCACAACCCAGCAGCACCTGGCGGTCCGGCAGGCGCCGGCGCGACTCGAGAAATATCCGGCCCACGTCGCGCGTGTCCGGTGTGACAAACGTGCCGGGTTTTGCATAGAAAGGCATGATGACCACCAGCACCAGCGCCTTGGTGTCGTGGCGGCTCAGTATGTCCAGCGCGTTCTCTTCACCGAGGATTCGTCCGTAATGCAGGCCGATCACGATGTGCGGGGAAATCTGCATGGACGTGGCGCACAAGGCTTCAACGGTGGCCTCGAAATCATCCACCGGCCGGTCCAGGTGATAGACCTCGCGAATGGTTTCTTCCGCCCCGATGATGTCGAGCATCGCGACATCAACTCCTGCCGCTTCCATTTCCCGGGCGCCGGCATGGTCGGTCAGCGCGGTGTGAATGGCGACGCGCAACCGGGGAAAATCCCGCTTCAGCTTCTCTATCACCGGGTAGAACCGGGAATAGTTGATTTCATTTCGCTTGTTGGAGCCGCCTGATAGCAGAAATCCCTGCAAATCCTCGGTTTCGATCAGTTGGCGAACCTTTTTGTCGAGGATTTCCGGCTTGACCGCCGGGATCATCGGCTCGAGGATCTTGGCTTCGCAGTGATCGCACATCAGGGCGCACCCGGCGGCCGTTATGGAAAACGCAGGAAAACTGTTTTTCCCGCAGCTCTGCAATTCCGAGCTTTCGTACTCTTTGAACGTCGGCGTGGAAAACCGCACCATCCGTTGCGCATTGGACGCCGAGAAACGTTCCATCTCGGCGACCAGCGCCGCATCGAATTCCGCGTCTTCCAGTGCTTCGATTTCCCGCAGGGACTCAAACCATGTCATATTCGTTCCACTTTATCGTCATGGAGTCTTTGCATCATTGATCAGCGGCTCCTTAATTCAATACCAGGCCGGGGAGTCGACTGACTGCCTCCCTGACCGGTCCGTCATTCCGCGGGTCTTCCAGGCTCGTGATCCAGTTTCCGGGTACTTCGTCTTCGTCGATCAGATCACATTCAAGACCCGAGAGGAATGACCGGGCTTCGGGCGGAAGCGTCGAAGGCAGAACCTGTTTGCTCAGGCGCCCCCATAAACCGCTCCAGCAGCGTACGACCGTCCAGGGATTATAACCGCCTCCGCCCAGGACCACTGACCGCTCACTATCCTGCACCAGTTTTTCAACCGCTGTCCACAAGCCGGTATTACTCAGTGCCATGCGCGACAGGGGATCGCCGGCCAGCCCGTCCGCGCCGCAGGTGATCACCAGCGCGCCGGGCTGGAATCCACCGGCCAGCGGTAACACGGCGTTTTCGATCAGGTAGTCCAGTTCATTATCGTTGAAACCCGCCGGCACCGGCAGATTCCGGGCGCTGCCTAATCCGCGGTCATCCACCAGCCCGGAATGCGGCCAGCGTTTTTCCTCGTGGATGGAAATGGTCAGCACGCGGGCATCATCCGCGAACGCATCCTGCACGCCGTCCCCGTGGTGCGCATCCAGGTCAACGTAGAGCACCCGGTCGATGCCGAGCTCCAGGAACCTGAGGATGGCGAAAACCGGGTCGTTGAAATAGCAGAAACCGCTGGCTCGGCCCGCCCGCCCATGGTGGGTGCCGCCGGAGGGGTGAAAGACCACCCGCCCGTCCATGGCCAGTTCAGCGGCCAGTATGGAACCCCCAACCGCCGTGGACGCGCGCCGGAACAGACCGGGAAAAAGTGGATTCTCCCGGGTTCCGATACGATAACGCTCCCGCACCTCCGGGCTGACACTGCCTTTTTCGTCTGCTTCGATCAGGGCATCGATGTAATCGGCATGGTGGAATTTCTTTAACTGGTCGACGCCCGCCCGCGGGCTCTGCCTGAACTGTTCGTGATCGAACCACCCGAGCATCTGACACAGGTCCACTACCCCGGAGACTCGAATGATGGACAGCGGATGATGCTTGCCGAAAGCCGCTTCACGATAGACGTCACTGCCGACAAACAGGGCTTTTCCGGCTTGTCCCGGATGAATATTTTGGGCGTTTCGATGCATGAACGGCCAATAGTATTCGATTTTACTAATAAATGAAAACTGTATATAATCAGACATTATTTTCTCCCCTTTCCGGAGGTCTCAAGACCATGTCAGACGCAACAGGCGGCAACGCGATCAACCCCAACACCATGTCCATCATCGTTACCAAGGGCAGCCTGGATTGGGCTTATCCTCCGTTCATTCTCGGCACCACGGCAGCGGCCATGGGTCTTGACGTCACGATGTTCTTTACCTTCTACGGCCTGCCGCTGCTGCTGAAGAAAATGGACCTGAAAGTCACGCCACTGGGCAATGCGGCAATGAAAATGCCGATGATGGGCGGACACATGGTCATGCCCAACCTGGTTGCGGCCATTCCCGGTGTGGACGCAATGGCTTCCAAGATGATGAAGAACCTGATCAAGAAAAATGGCGTAGCGACGATCGAAGAACTGCGCGACCTCGCGGTTGAGGCTGATGTGCGCATGATTGGTTGCCAGATGACGATGGACCTGTTCGATTACAGCGCCAAGGACATGATCGACGGCATTGAAGTGGGCGGCGCGGCAACCTATATCGAAGTTGCCACAAAATCACACATTAACCTGTTCATCTGACACGACTAAAGATCTTTAAAAAAGGAAACCAATATGGCTGACAAAGTACTAGACGCAAAAGGGCTGAACTGCCCGCTTCCGATCCTGAAGGCAAAAAAGGCTCTGAAGGAAGTCCCCGATGGCGGCACACTTGAAGTCCTGTCAACGGATCCGGGTTCGGTTGCCGATTTCCAGGCATTTTGCCGCACCACCGGTAACGAGTTGCTGGAACACGGCGAAGAAGGCGGGGTTTACCGGTTTCTTATTCGTAAAACCTGAACGTTTTGAATTTGCATAAAAAAACGGCCAGCATTTGCTGGCCGTTTTCTTTGGCTTGTCAGGGAATCAGAAGCGCCAGCTATAGCTCGCTTCCATCTCCCATTGGTACATCTGGAAGGTCACGTTCTGGGTCGGGTCGAAGTTTTGTGGCCCGGTCACCTTGTTGTTGGGCGCAAACATGAATGACATGTTGAACTGACGTCCCGGGGTCCTTTCCAGCGTGAAGCCGGTGGTGAAATGTGACTTTCGATGACGCCCGGCGCCAGGATGTTGAAGGTCATCTGGTCTTCGGGAATCGGCTGCTTTCCATAGCTGTAGCCAAAGCGCCAGATCCAGTCTTCGCCAGCCTGGTACTTCGCGCCCACCTTGTAAACGGCCATGTTTTCCCAGCCGAAACCTGCGCCGTCACTGCCACCCAGGCAGTTGTCGAGAGCCATTCCGCCGGCGCCGGCCGTCGGGCAGTTGAAAATAAGCTGGATGGGGTTACCGACCGATTCGACATCGCTGTACCAGATGTATTCGAAATCAAAATTCAGGTCTAGTTTCTCATTGGCATGGAAGGTTACACCGAACTTCAGGTCCGCCGGAATATCCATGTTCGCCCTGGTTGCGCGAACAGGTCTGAATAGTCGGTGAACTTGCCCATCCAGATCTTGGTCTGGTACATCAGGCCGAGGCTGACCGCGTCGGAAATCGGTGAATGCAGGCCGAATTTCAGGCCACCGCCAAATGACCAGTCTGTTCCGTTATTGGACAGGTTGGCAGGCATGGTAGTACCGCCACTGGCGGCAAACGTCTCGGTGTAAGCGGGCAAATGATTTAACGCCCTTGGCCGTTGAACATCTGAGCAACCAGATACGCCGGATATACCCAGCGAAAGCTTGTCACTGAGCTTTCTTGGCCCAGGTGATATCCAGGAATGCCTGGCTTAGGTTCACACCCGCCTTGCCGGCGCCATAAGTGCCGTCGAAGGTCAGCGGTCCGGCTGGTCCGGGGCCGTCGGGATCAAAGGTGGCGGTTCCGCCGTTCCAGGTGGTGTTCATGCCGCCTCGGCCGTAAAACGACAATGCAAAGGCGCTTTCATTGGCCATCTGCCAACTCCTGGCAATGTGCGGAATGACGAAATAATTACTGTCGCTCTTGAGGTTGTTAGGCCCAATCGTGAAGGCGCCGAAGTTGCCGTTGAGCTGGCTGTCGGTCGTGCTGTACTTGCGGATCGGGCTGAAAAGGGCTGCGCCGAATACCAGTTGATCGCCCACAAATGGCGCTACAGCCGGGTTGTTGGTCACATCGATGGCGTCTTCCGGCAGGGCGATACCTGAACCGGCCATCGCCTTGTTCTTGGTTCCAATTCCGTGGGTGAAGTACCCGTTGGTTGCGTAAGCGCTCCCAGCCGCAAACAGCCCGGTCACAACTGCAACAGTCGTTAACCAGTTCAGTTTCTTTTTCATTTCGTGCCTCCGTCAATTGTTATGCTGATCATTACTTTACAAGATTTTAATGTACCAATAGTTTAAACAAAAGGCATCAATTGATTCACATATGATCCGTGTCATCTCCGCGCAAATATTTATCGTTGTAAGCTGCGAAAATGGAAACGGGGCCGGTTTGCCAAAGGCTAAAAAGCCTTGCCGGAGAGCCTGGGCTCCCAGGGCGGCTCTTACCCACTGCAATACAATTCGTGCATCAACTCGACCATGCGGCCGGCTTTTCCGCTGGCAATCGAATAATAGATGGTCTGGGCTTCCCTGCGCGTACTGACCAGGGATTCCTTGCGCATACGCGCCAGGTGCTGTGACAGTGGAGACTGCGGTATATCCAGCAGGGCGGCGAGTTCACCGACAGATTTCTCCCCGGATGTCAGGTGGCAAAGCACCATTAAACGGTCTTTGTGACCCAGGGTTTTCATCAGGTCACTGGCTTTTTGGGCGGCGCTAGCCATTTTTCGCGCATCGATTGTTGTTGGCTCTTTCATGTTGCTGCTATTGATCTCTTTGCCCAGTCGTCACTGAATTTTCCGGATTGTAACCCGAAATGCACGCGGGTGGTTTCATGGGCCGCGCCTTTTAAAACGAAAAAAGTTGAACAATTGCCGTACTCCCGCCGGTGTCTCGTGCTGTTCCGCTTGCTGCTCCTGCAGGATGAACTCCGTTCCGAGTTCCTTGCCCAGCCGTGTTGCATCGTATTGGACGATGTCCAGCCCGCTGCATTTCACCGGGCCGCCGGGAGCAAACGTCGCCATGATGACCTGTCCATCCGGCTCCAGCGCTTTCCTCAGCATCTCCATGTACTGTTGCCGGTCAGTCCTTTCGGTCAGGAAATGAAAAGCCGCCCGATCGTGCCAGAGATCAAACTGACGCGAGGGTGTAAATGACGTCGCATCGGCCTCGACCCAGTTAACCCTTGTAGCCCGTTCACCCAAACGTTTGCGTGCGCGGTTCAACGCCGCCGAAGAAATATCGACTACTGTGAGGTCCCGGTACCCCAAGTCCAGGAGATGATCCACCAGCAACGAAGCGCCTGCGCCGATATCGACCAGGGAAGCCTCCGGGCCTAATCCGGTGTTGGTGATCATCGACAGGGAAAGGCCGGGGGTTGCCTGGTACCAACTGGTTTCTTCGGGGACCTTCCGGCCGTGGACCGTTTCCCAGTGCTGTTTTCTGTCAATTTCTTCGTTGTTCACGTTTGGGCCCAATGAATGGATGAATGGGTTTGATGGATTTGATCCAAATCAGTCGTTTACCACAAACATTAGAAAAAATGAATGCTCGCGCGTTCACAAACCACATATTGGTCTAAGCTATGTTTTTTACAAGCTGATCGCAGGAAACACCATGAAAACCAAATCCCTTCTTTTCACACTGCCCCTTCTGTTGTTTTGCATGACCGCTTTCGCGGAAACCACGTATAAACCCTTTGTTCTTGCCTCGGTCAATGACACCGGCCTGGCCGCGCAAACCCAGGCGACGATCGACTCGCTGAATGACGTGGGATTCACCCTGGCCGGCCAGTATTCACCGGTTGACAACGCGAACGTGCTGGTCGTTACCAGCCCCGGACTCCTGGCGGTTGCCGGCGTTTCACCCAAAGGCGGTTACGGTGCCGGCGAGCGGGTCAGCGTGACGGAGCGCAACGGCAAGACCGAGGTCGCATTCGTCAACCCCCTGTATATCCAGCATGCTTACCGGATGGACGCGGATATGCAGGAAATCTATAACGCATTGAGCGCCGCGCTGGGCAACATGGAAGCGTTCGGCGCCGAAAAACCCCTGACCGCGAAAAAACTGGAGAAATACCATTACATGATGACGATGCCTTATTTCGATGACCCGATGACGCTGGGCAAATTTGACAGTCACGCGGCCGCGATCGCCGCGGTGGAAAACGGCCTGGCCGTGGAAGGTGACGCCCTGACGCTGGTTTACCGCATCGATATTCCCGGTAAAGACCAGACGGTATTCGGCGTCGGAATGAAAGCAACCAGCGATGCGAAGGACGAGGTCCAAATCGATTCGGCCCACCAGCTCGCGATCGTCGATTTTGAAGGCTACAGCAAGGTGGCCTATTTCCCTTACGAAATCCTGGTTGACGGCAATAAGGTCGAGGCCTTGCACATGAAGTTCCGGATGGCGGTTCACTTCCCGGACCTGCCCATGACCGGTGATCATGGCTTCACCAAGCTCGCGTCGGCGCCGGGTGCGACCAAGGATGCGCTGGAAGCGCTGGTGAAGACCGACTAGTCCGGATCATTGCGGCCATCGTGCCGGATTCGGGTAGGTTGGGAATCCGGTACACTGGCATTCCATGCAAAAAGGAGATTTTTGATGTTCCGCTCTTTTCTCAGAGTTTCTGTCTTGCTGATTTTCCTGGTTTTATCCTTCGGTCTTTGGGCGTCCGATTCCTATTGGGTTGACGTCCGCACGGCGGAGGAATACCAATCGGGTCACGTGGATGTTGCGGTGAACATCCCTTATGAGGAGGTCGGAACCCGCATCGCTGAGGTAACTGACGACAAGGAAGCGGTTATCTACCTTTATTGCAGGAGTGGGCGGCGCGCAGGCGTAGCCCTGGAAACGCTGGAGCAGATGGGTTATGTCCATGTATTCAACCTGGGCAGCCTTGAAGCCGCGCAGGCAAAAGCCGCGGAGACGCCTTAATATTCTATAACGGACTGTGCAGGAACATGCATTGTGGGAGCCGGCTCCCACCAGACCCGCCACCACACTCATGCTCGCTTCAAGGGGTCAGGCTGACCCTTTGAGCTTTTGAACTCCCAGCAGGCGGAGCGCGTACCTCTCGAAAAACGGCTCAACCTTGCCCTGCTTGATTTTGCGCATGTAGTACTTTTCGAAGCCGATCTTGGCCCAATGCACCCATTTCCCGGATCCCGACCAGTTGGTATTTCGGGGTGGAATTTGCGGCAGGGCCATGAACGCCACGCCGCGGTCTCCAAAATCCGCCAGGCAGAATGCATTCCAGGTGGCGGTATGCGTCGGGTCTTTACCGGCCAGTAATTCGGTGATGTTCTGAACCGTGGCGGTCACCATGGATTCGATCATGTACCCGGTTTTGGGTACGCCGACGGGCAAGGGTGAGCCGCCTACGGGCGGTATCGCCACGCAAACACCCACCGCGAAAATGTCCGGGAACGTCGGATTGCGCTGGTTTTTGTCCACGATGATGAAACCGCGCGGGTTAGACAGGCCTTCGATGCCCATCACCGCTTCTATCCCGGTGAAGGCTGGCAGGATCATCGAATGTGCAAACGGGAGTTCGTGGCTGGCCTTGTCGCTGCCGTCATCAAAGACCTGGGTGATTTTCATCAGGCCGTCTTCCACGCTGTCTATCCGGGTGTTGGTATACCACTTGATATGCCGTTCCCGCATCTCCGATTCCAGCATGGACTTGGTGTCTCCCACGCCGTCCAGCCCAAGGTGCCCGACGTAAGGTTCCGGCGTCACAAAGGTCATCGGTACGCGGTCACGGATCTTGCGTCTCCTCAACTCGGTTTCGATGATAAACGTGTACTCGTAGGCTGGTCCGTAACAGGAAGCGCCTTGCGCTGCCCCGATCACGACCGGTCCGGGATTGGCGCAGAACGCTTCCAGCCGCTCTGACATGATCAAAGCGTGATCGGTTTTGCACACCGATTGGGTGAAGCCGCCATGGGGCCCGAGACCGGGAATTTCATCGAACGCCAGGCGCGGGCCGCTGGCAATGACCAGGTAGTTGTAGGCCAGCACCTCGTCATTTTCGAGCAGCAGGCTGTGGCTTTCGGGTTGAACACGCTTGACTGCGGTTCCAACGAAACGGATACCGTGTTTTGACATCAGTTCATTGAGGTCGAGACGGATGGCTTCCGGCTTGCGCCACTTGACCGCCACCCAGGGATTGGACGGGGTGAATTCAAAATGTTGCTGGTCGGATACCAGCACGATCTCGTGCTTGCCGCCGAGTTCATCCTTGAGTTCAAAAGCGGCTGACAAGCCGCCGATTCCACCACCCAGAACGACAATAGTGCTCATTGGATTTCTCCTTTTATCAACTCTTCAATCGAGCGGTCAAACGGTATACGCAAGTAGCTCACGCCGCCGGTCTCGGGTTGCGGCGGCACGCCGGCCCGGATATTTACCTGCAGCGCCGGAAGTATCAGCCGGGGTAGCGATAATTTCCGGTCCCGACTCGTTCGCAGCGCGATAAATTCCTCCCGGCTGGTTGTGGCGCTTACATGAATATTACGCTTTGCAGATTCCGCTACCGTGACTTCGCGCAAGGGTTTTTCACCTTTCCCGGGATAATCGTGGCACAGAAACAGGCGGGTCTCCCCCGGCAACTGGTACAACTTCCGGATCGAATCGTAGAGCTGTCCGGCACTCCCCCCGGGAAAGTCGCAGCGGGCCGAACCCAAAGACGGTGAAAACAGCGTATCGCCGATAAAAGCCGCGTCTCCGGCTCGATAGGTGACGCTGTCTCCCGTGTGTCCCGGCGTTTCAAGGACGTGAATCTCCAGCTGTCCCAGCAGGATTACATCACCCTCGGCCAGCAGGCGGTCGAACTGGCTGCCGTCGGTGGGCGTGTCGTTCATATTGAAAACGCGGCTGAAGTTTTTCTGCACTTCGCGGATTGCCCGGCCACAGGCGGTTTTTGCCCCGGTGCGTTTCCGCACCAGGTCTGCTGCGGTAAGGTGATCCGCATGGGCGTGCGTTTCCAGGACCCATTCCACCGTGTGGCCGGCAGATTGCGTTTCCGACAGCACGTTTTCAATAAACGTTGCGTCCACCCGCCCGCTGACTGGGTCGAATACCCAGACCGGGTCGATAATGGCTGCTTTGTGATTGGCGGGGTCGATCAGCACGTGCGTCCATGTGCCGGAATCCGGCTCGTAATATGACTTGATTTCCATGGTTGACAGGCTACCCGATTATTACATGAGGGGTTTCTTATTAAGATATTTGTAATTTAGATAAATTGCAAATACAATCGGGGTTAATGATCGACACTGGAAAAATCGAAGGGCCGCGCCGGATGGACTTCGAAGCCATGCAACGCAATGCTTCAGACGCCGTGAACCTGCTGAAGGGTCTCGCCAACGAGAGCCGGCTGATGATCATGTGCGTGCTTTCCGAAGGCGAAGTGTCTGTCGGGCAACTGAACCAGCGAATCAATCTGAGCCAATCGGCGCTTTCACAGCACCTGGCCGTTCTCAGGGAACAGGAACTGGTTCAAACCCGGCGCGAAAGCCAAACCATTTATTACCGACTGGCCGATACCGCTGCAATGAGCATCATCGAGCTGCTGCACCGCGTTTATTGCGAATCCTGAAGCGTCCGGCCCCAGATTTTTTTCCTTGATGTTCTTGACGAGCCGCGAGCTTTTTATTTTCCGATACAGAAACTGGAAAAAATCTCTCCCAGCAGGTCATTGGGTAACACCTCTCCGGTAATTTCACCCAGCGCCTGCTGTGCCAGGCGCAGCTCCTCGGCCAGAAGTTCCCCCGCACAGCGATGTTCCATCGCTTCGAAACCGGCGGAAAGATGTTGTCCGACCCGGAACAGGGCATCCACGTGCCGCTGGCGGGCCGAGAACGAGCCTTCAGCCTGGTCGGACGCGCCCACTGCTTCCCGGATCCTTTTCTTTAACCCATCGATTCCCTGCCCCGTCCGGGCTGAAATCCAGACCTGTTCGCCCGGTTCTTCTTCCATCCTTTTCCTGAGCTCGGGCGGATCCAGTAAATCTGACTTGTTGGCTATCGGGATCGCCCGTACCCCCTGGGGGACTTCCGCAAACAAGGCTGCGTCCGGCCCGGAGCTTTCGGTGGCGTCGCGGATCAATAAAACGATGTCCGCCGCCCCCAGGGCCTGCCGTGCACGCCTAATTCCTTCGGCTTCGATCACGTCGCTGGTTTCCCTGATGCCTGCCGTGTCTGCCACGTGTACCGGTATGCCATCGAGATCGATCTGCTCCCGCAGCACGTCCCGGGTGGTCCCCGGAATTTCGGTTACGATCGCGCTTTCCTGGCCGGACAGGGCATTCAGGAGACTCGATTTTCCGGCGTTTGGCCGACCGATGATTGCCAAAACGATGCCATCTCTCATCAGGCGCCCCTGTTGGGCGTTCCTGAGCAAATCCGACACGTTGTTTTCGACCTGCCGGACTCTTTGCAAAATATCGCTCTCCGCAAGGAAATCAATTTCCTCGTCGGGAAAATCTATCGCTGCTTCAACAAACACCCTGAGCGAAGTCAGCTCCTCCTGGAGGCGGTGTATCTGTTCGGAAAATACGCCCTGCAGGCTGCGTTGGGCTGCGCGTGCCGCCGCATCGGAACCTGATCCGATCAGGTCCGCTATGGCTTCCGCCTGCACCAGGTCCATTTTGTCATTGAGAAATGCCCGTTCGGAAAACTCCCCGGGACGAGCGGCCCGTGCACCGAGATCGAGCACCCGGCGCATCAGAAGTTGCAGGATATGAATGCCGCCATGTGCCTGCAATTCAAGCACGTGTTCCCCGGTGAACGAATGCGGCGCGGGAAAATACAGGCAAATCCCTGAATCGATCACTGCGCCCTGTCCGTCCAGGAATTTCGCCATCGCGGCGTAACGGGGCGCCGGCAGCATGCCGGTCAGGGTCCGGGAAATTTCCGGGACGGCGGGGCCCGACACGCGCACAATCCCCACGCCGCCGGCGCCAGGGGGGGTGGCTATGGCGCAGATCGTGTCGATACGCTCCGTCATTACGGACCTTGCTGTTTAGTCGGCCGCCGCGATTTTCCGGGTAATGTAATACTGCTGCGCCAGCGACAAACCGGCGTTGGTCGCCCAGTACAAAACGAGACCCGCCGGGAAAAACGCGAACATGACCGAGAAAACGATCGGCATCATGGTCATCATTTTCTGCTGCAGAGGATCCATGCCGACCATTGGCGTGAGCCTTTGGGTTGCGAACATGAAAGACGCGTTCAGAAGGGGCAGGATGAAATACGGGTCCCGCACGGACAGGTTATCTATCCACAGGATAAACGGCGCCTGTCTCAGCTCCACCGATTCGAGCAAGACCCAGTACAACGCAATAAAAATCGGGATTTGTACCAGGATGGGCAGACACCCGCCCAGTGGATTGACCTTTTCTTTCTTGTACAGCTCCATCATCGCCTGGCTCATACGCTGGCGATCATCTCCGAACCGCTCCTTGAGCTGTTCTATGCGGGGCTGAAGTTTGCGCATCCTCGCCGTGGAGCGGTACTGGGCCTCGGTGAGCTTGAAAAAAGCCGCCTTGATCAGGATGGTCAGAATGACAATGGACCAACCCCAGTTGCCCACCACGTCGTGGATTTTCTCCATCAACCAGAATAGCGGCTTGGAGAATACCGTGAAGATTCCGTAATTAACCGTGTATTCCAGCCCCGGTGCAATCCCGGGCAGGTTGTCCTGCAACTTCGGTCCGAGGTATAGACGGCTGGTAAACTCGGTACTGTCTCCAGCAGCCACCACGCGCACGGGAGAAACCCCCCGGGCGACATAGCGCGGCCAGCCTGCGCCGGAAATGACCTGCGTGGAGTAACTGGTGTCCTCTTCAGCCGGCGGAATCCACGCGGCGAAAAAGTAGTGCTGAATCATGGCCAGCCAGCCGTCCTTCGTGGTTTTCTTGAACGGTTCTTCCGCAACGTCCTCAAACTTGACCTTTTCGAACTTGTCTTCCGGATTGTAGAAACCGATGCCTACAAAGCTGTACCGGGATGGGTCGGAAAACCCGCCGTTATCCTCTTCGCCGGGAATTTCCTGCTGAAGCTGGTCATATCTGCTGCCTGACCAGCTTTCCCCGCTGCTGTTTTTGACTTCGTGAACAACCTCGATCTGGTATTCACCCGGCTTGAACACGAAGGTTTTCGTGACCTGTACGCCGGTTCCCGATGTCCAGGTCAATGGAACCCTCAGCTCCGTTTCTCCTTTCGATAGCTCGAAACGGGTCTTTGAAGCCTGGTAGGGACTGGTGTGGTTGGGCGCGTCCTGGTGAGACAGCAAGCCTGATTGGGCGATAAACAGGTGATCCCCCTGGGCCGCAAGGAGATCCACTTTGATTCGCGGGTTCTTTCTGTTTGACCGGATAATCCAGCAATCTCGCTGAAACCACGGTTCCACCCACGAGATCAATTTCAACATCGAGAACATCCGTCAGAACCGAAATGACGGATCTTTCCGCTCCCGTCGTTTCTGTCCCCGCCAGATTACCGGCTACCGCCTGGTTCTGCGGCGCTTCTACCGGCTGCGGCAAATCGGCTGCGCTGTTGGCTTGAGTCGTTGCCGCGCCCGGAACCGGGGGAACAATATCTTGCGGTTCGGAGCGCTGAGCCTGAGTCCGGGGCGCAGGTGCGGGCGCGTAGTCTTTTTGCCACTGGACCCAAATCATGTAGCCCAGGAACGCCAGGCCGATCAGCAGAACCGGTCTTAGATTTCCCATCTGTTCTTATCCTTCAAACTGATTTTCCAGCCGTGACCAATGTCGTTTCAGCGATTGAAACAGCTTTTCATTGCACATGGAGGCTGATTCACGCCGGGGCAAGACAACAACATCAAGGTTAACCCTGTTCGCTGAATAATTGAGCCGAAAACTTTCCCTGACCACCCGCTTTATACGGTTACGCCCCACGGCATGCTTATCGACCTGCCGGGAGACGGCCATTCCGAGACGCGAATTCGCACCTCCACTGGTGCGAGCAAGGACTTTGAAACAGCCGTCAGAAGAGATAAAGGGTTTGTTAAAAACCCTCGTAAATTCAATTGCTTTCGTGAGTTTTTGCTTGCTTGTAAACGCCGCCTTCCCGGACGGTCCGGCGTTCTGTTCACCGGTTACCGCACCGTTCATCATGAGATGCGATTTCGCTTGATCCGGCTTCAGGCTGACAGGCGTTTTCTGCCTTTTGCCCGGCGGGCCTTGATGACTGCCTGACCGGCACGGGTAGACATCCGTGCACGGAAACCATGTCGGCGCGCACGCTTGAGGAGGCTTGGCTGGAATGTACGCTTCATTTCACTGGTCCTTGAACTTGTGTTTCACAATACGGCTTGTCACTGAGCGCCCGACTTTCGGGATCCAGAGAGAATGGCCGACAAAAGAGGGGAATTGTAACTTTTATACATACTTCAAACAAGGCTTTCGGCTCGATTCTTTAATCTGTTGTTCAAGTTATCCACAGCGGGTTAGACTTAGCCGTGCAAGGCCGCCCATACTGCTCCCCGGCTTAAAAGAGAAAAATCTGCTTACAAATCCCGCAATGTCACAATCACATTGGCAAACCTGCTTGAAACACCTGGAGCGTGAGCTGCCGGCGGATGATTTTAACACCTGGATCCGCCCCCTGCAGATCAGGTTATCCAAGGGTCGCACCGTTTTGCTGGCGCCCAATGAGTACGTTCGGGATTATATTTTGCTGAACCACCTGGAGCGTGTCCGCGATATTTTTGAACACCTGGGCGCTACCAGGGACTCCGTGGTCATTGATGTAAACCGGCAAAATCACTCCGAATTACCAAAAACGGTGTCAGCCCAGCACACAACCCGGCTTCAGACGGGCCTGGACAAGCGGTATAACTTCAAGAATTTCGTCCAGGGCAAATCAAATGAACTGGCCTTTGCCGCGGCGCAGCAGGTCTCCAGGAAACCCGGCGGGGCCTATAACCCCCTGGTGATTTACGGTGGAACAGGGCTTGGCAAAACCCATCTTCTACATGCTTCCGGTAACCTGATTTTCGAAAGCAACCCTGAAGCTCGGGTTATTTATGTGGGTTCCGAGCAGTTCGTCAGCGAAATGATCAATGCTTTGCGGGGTGGCCGCATCGAAGCCTTCAAGCAACACTACCGGTCCGCCGGTGCCCTGCTGATCGACGATGTCCAGTTTTTTGCCGGCAAAGACAGAACGCAGGAGGAGTTTTTTCATACTTTCAATGCCTTGTTGGACAGTCAACAGCAGATCATCCTGACCTGCGATCGTTACCCGAAGGAGGTTGACGGCATTGAAGCGCGACTGAGATCCCGCTTTGGCTGGGGTTTGACGGTGTCTATCGAGCCACCGGACTTCGAAACCCGGGTAGCCATCCTGATGAACAAATCGCAGGAACGCGGCACGGTTCTTGACGAAGGAGTCGCGTATTTGATCGCCCGCCGGGTCCGATCGCACGTACGGGAGCTTGAGGGCGCTTTGAATTCCCTGTTTGCGACGGCGCGTTTTACCGGCAAAGCCATCACCGAAAGTTTCGCCCAGGAAGTTCTCAGGGAGTTGTTTCATGTCCATGACCGGCTGATCACGATGGAAAATATCCAGAAAGCCGTGGCGGAGTATTACAAGCTGCGTGTTTCCGATATGTTATCGCGCAAAAAACCGAGAAATATCGTACGCCCTCGCCAGGTAGCAATGGCTCTGTGCAAGGAACTCACCGATCACAGCCTGCCGGAAATCGGCAATGCTTTCGGTGGCCGCGACCATACCACCGTTCTTCATGCTTGCCGTAAAATTGATGAACTGTGTGAAACGGATGGCCGCATCCGCGAAGACCGGGCAAAACTGGTGCGGCTGTTAACCGAGTAGACCGGTTGCGGTGCAGTAAATGTGGACAGGCGGCGGCGGAAACTGTGGATAAACCCGGGATATCTTCCAACCGGTCTTTTATCCACAGGCTGTAAACAGTCTTTGAGCCCTGCTATGCTGAGATCGGCTAAGGGTAAAACTCTGAATTTTATGATTAAATAAAGCTTATCAAGTTGTGCACCGGGCTTATTACTACAATGGTTTATATATTTATCTTTTAAAACATAATAAACACTAACAGGAAGGCCACTATGAAATTCAGCATTAAACAGGAAGCACTTCTTCAACCCATTAGCCAGGTCGTCGGCGTGGTTGAACGCAGGCAAACACTACCGGTGTTGGCAAACTTCCTGGTTTCCGCCCGGGGAAAGCGTCTGTCCATCACGGGTACCGACATGGAAGTCGAACTGATCGCCTCCGTGGCCGCTGACATCCAGACCGAAGGCGAAATTACAGTGCCCGCCAGGAAGTTGGTCGATATTGTCAAAAAACTACCGGACGGCGTAAACATTACGGCGGTGCTTGACGGCGACAAGCTGATGGTTTCCTCGGGTCGGGGACGTTATACGCTGGCGACGTTGCCGGCAACGGAATTTCCGGCAACCGATCAGGTAGAAACACTGGAAACTGTTAAAATACAAGAAGTTGAATTAAAAAAATTGATAGAAAAGACCTCGTTTTCCATGGCTAACCAGGACGTCCGCTATTATCTCAACGGGCTTCTGTTCGAGTTCCACAACGGCAGCCTTACAACGGTTGCAACGGATGGACACCGGTTGGCCGTATGTGATCTTGAGAAAGACATCGGTGTGGCGCAGGATCGCCAGATGATCGTTCCCAGGAAAGGTGTGCTTGAATTATCCCGCATGCTTTCGGAGAGTGATGATCAGGTTGAACTTGCGCTGGGTAAAAATCACATTCGCCTGGTCAAGGGGTCCATGATTTTTACATCAAAGCTGATCGACGGACGTTTCCCGGATTACCAGGCGGTTATTCCGAAAGGCACAGACAGGCACATCAAGATTCAGCGCGATAGTTTCATCGTGGCGCTGCAGCGCGCATCCATTCTTTCGAACGAAAAATACAAGGGTGTGCGGTTGGAGGCTTCTGCCGGTTCGTTAAAAATAGTCGCACACAATCCCCAGCACGAAGAAGCGATTGAGGAATTGGAAGCGGAACTGAATTTTGATCACATTGCAATCGGGTTTAACGTCATGTATTTACTCGACGCCCTGAACGCCATAGAAGGTGACTCAGTGGTGATGGCGCTGAAAGACGCCAATAGCAGTTGCCTCATTTCAAGTTCTGCCGGGGGCAGAGACAAACACGTCGTCATGCCTTTAAAACTCTGAAAACATCGATCCCAAGTCGGAAATTGATTGTTAATAAAGAGTCTCAGGATTGAAAATATACGGAACCTTGAGCAGGTAAACATCCTGCCCCACCCCAGGTTTAACGTCATATTTGGCGGTAACGGCGCCGGTAAGACCAGCATCCTGGAGTCCATCGTGGTTCTTTCCCGTGGCCGTTCCTTCCGAACCACCCAGGCCAGTGAACTGATTGGCCGCTCCGGCAAGTTTTTCAGGATCTATTCCGAAACCGTCAGTGAAGACAACCGGGTCAGCAAGCTGGGCCTGGAACGGTCAAGCCGTCACTGGCGTGGACGTAAAAATGGCCAGGACCTTGCCCAACTCAGCCAATTAACCCGTGTATTGCCGTTGGTCCTGATGGAACCCAACAGCCACCTGCTGGTGAGTGGGGCACCGGAGACCCGGCGAAAATACCTGGATTGGGGCATGTTTCACGTGGAACATGAGTTTCTGGATATCTTTCGTCGCTATTCGAAAATCCTCAAACAAAGAAACGCCGCGTTACGCTCGAAACAACAAAGCGTGCTGGACAGCATCGACGAAGTGTTCAGTAATTTGGGAACGCAGCTGGACATCATGAGAAAAGCGCATTGCCTGGCTGTATCGGAGCAGGCGCGTAAAACATTGAAACTTTTGAGTCCGGAAATGGTGGGCTTCAGACTGGAGTATTGCCCGGGCTGGTCACGGCTGAGCCTGATGGATGCACTAAAGGAGCACCGTGAAGGAGATCTGCTTCGAGGCGCAACCTCACCCGGCCCCCACCGCGGCGACATTTCCCTGCTGATTGGCGATACGCCGGCGCGCAATTTGCTATCTCGCGGGGAACAAAAAGTACTGGCAGCTACTTTGTTGCTGTCTCAGGCTGCCATTCTGTCGGAAACCGGAGAAAAGCCGGTGATACTGCTGGATGACCTGGCGTCGGAATTTGATCAATCGCACTTTGACAGCGTACTGCTGCAGAGCCTGGAACTGGGTAGCCAGGTATGGATCACCGGGATTAACCGGCCCGCAACGACCGAGCCACATAAAATGTTTCACGTGGAACATGGCTGCGTCCAGGAAATGGTATAATCAAGCCGTTCCTGACCCGGTAAAATATCCAGCTTCAAACAAGGTTCCCAACGGGCTGATTAGCCGCTTGGTAAACCCCCTGATTACCTTGAACAATCACCGAAAGGTTGAATAAACATATGAGCAAAGAACACTACGATTCCACTAATATCAAGGTTCTGAAGGGGTTGGACGCCGTACGAAAGCGTCCGGGCATGTACATCGGCGATACCGATGACGGCACCGGTCTCCATCACATGGTCTTCGAGGTTGTCGATAACTCGATCGACGAAGCGCTGGCCGGCCACTGTGACGCGATACAGGTAACCATCCATGAGGATAACGCGGTCAGTGTGCAGGACAACGGCCGGGGTATTCCGGTTGACTTGCACAAGGAGGAAGGGGTTTCCGCAGCCCAGGTCATCATGACCGTGCTGCATGCCGGCGGCAAATTCGATGACAACTCCTACAAGGTTTCAGGCGGACTGCACGGCGTGGGCGTTTCGGTGGTGAACGCTTTGTCGGAGCATTTGGAACTGAGGATCAAGCGGGACGGGCATGTCTGGCGACAGGTTTACCACCTGGGAATACCGGAGCAGGATGTAAAAATTACCGGAGACAGCGACGAGACCGGTACGAAAATATACTTCCGCCCCAGCCGGGAAATTTTTTCGGAAACCGTGTTCCACTATGAGATCCTGGCAAAGCGGTTGCGGGAGCTGAGCTTTCTCAATTCCGGGGTTCGGATCGAACTCATTGATGAACGCTCCGGAAAATCGGATGTTTTTGAATATAAAGGAGGTATCAAGTCCTTTGTCGAACATCTGGCGCGCAACAAGAACCCACTGCATCCGACCGTGATGTACGTTTCGGACGAGGCCAACAACATAACCGTTGAACTGGCCATGCAGTGGACGGACGCTTACCAGGAAACCGTTTACTGTTTTACCAACAACATCCCCCAGAAGGATGGCGGCGCGCACCTGGCGGGATTCCGGGCCGCACTAACCAGAACGATAAACAACTATATCGAAGAATCCGGGATCGCGCGAAAAGACAAGGTTGCCACCACCGGGGACGACGCCAGGGAAGGTCTGATAGCGGTTCTTTCCGTAAAGGTTCCGGATCCAAAATTTTCATCACAAACCAAGGACAAGCTGGTTTCGTCTGAGGTCAAGCCGGTCGTGGAATCACTGGTGGCAAGTAACCTGCGGGACTTTTTGCTCGAGACCCCCGCAGAAGCCAAGATGATCACCGCCAAGGTCGTAGAGGCCGCGCGGGCCCGGGAAGCGGCCCGGAAGGCGCGTGAAATGACCCGCCGCAAGGGCGTGCTGGACATCGCCGGCTTACCCGGCAAGTTGGCGGATTGCCAGGAGAAGGACCCGGCGCTGTCGGAAATTTTCCTGGTCGAGGGTGACTCAGCCGGCGGGTCGGCCAAGCAGGGCAGGAACCGCAAGTTCCAGGCCATTCTTCCCCTCAAGGGCAAGATCCTGAATGTTGAAAAAGCCAGGTTCGATAAAATGATCGCTTCCGCGGAGGTGGGAACGCTGATTACCGCACTGGGTTGCGGTATTGGCAGGGATGAATACAACCCGGACAAATTGCGTTACCACCGAATCATTATCATGACGGACGCGGATGTTGACGGGTCGCACATCCGGACATTGCTGCTCACATTTTTCTATCGCCAGATGCCGGAGTTGATTGAGCGGGGCCATATTTATATCGGGCAACCCCCACTGTACAAAATCAAACAGGGCAAGCAGGAACACTATCTGAAAGACGACGCGGAGCTGAACGATTACCTGATGGCGCGGGCGCTGGACGATGCCGCGCTCGTGTTTGATCCGGCAGCCCCGCCGCTGGCCGGTGAAGCGCTGGAACAACTCATGCGGGACTACCTGGCGGTATCCCTGACCAGCCAGAGAATGGCCCGGCGATATGATGAGCTGTTTTTGCGTCATCTAATTGAAATAGAAAGATTTTCTACAGAATGGGACGAGCCGGAGATGTCCGATTGGTGCGCGCGGATGGAAGCCGCATTGCGGAAAAACAGCCCGCCGAGTATCCACTATGGTTTGAGCGTGGTGTCCGGAGAAGAAGGCAATGAGCTGCTTTTCAGTAAAATGACCCATGGCGTCAAGGAAAGCAGGGCCATCAAGGCGAATTTTTTCAAGGGACCGGAATACCGCCTGATCGGGCGGTTGGCCGACACCCTGAACGGACTGATTCAGAAGGGCGCCGTTGTACATCGGGGAAAGGCGCAACAGGATGTTTCAACGTTTCGCGAAGCTTATGACTGGCTGATGGCGGAAAGCCGTAAAGGCCGTAACGTACAGCGCTTCAAAGGCCTGGGTGAAATGAACCCGGAACAGTTGTGGGACACGACGGTAAACCCGGAAACCCGCAGACTGCTGCAGGTGACGATTGAAGACGCGGTCGGTGCCGACCAGATTTTCACGACATTGATGGGTGACGAGGTGGAGCCGAGACGCGAGTTCATAGAGAAAAACGCCCTGGACGCCATCAACCTGGACGTTTGATAAAAGCTCCGGCGCGCTAACCCAGCACGGATAAATCGGCAATTTCGTCAAAAAGGCCCTTTAACTTCGAAAGTAAGGCAAGCCGGTTATTGCGCAGATCGGGGTTATCGTCCATGACCATAACCGCGTCAAAGAACCCGTCGACCGGCTGCCCGAAGGCTGGCGAGAAGTTTCAGGCCGGTGTTGTAGTCCCGCTGCTCAAGCAAGGGAATCACCTGCTTCTCCAGTTTGGCTATTTCATGGAAAAGACGCTTTTCTTCGTCAATCATCAACAGATTTGTATCGATCTCCTTTGAAATCGAATCTTCGGATTTACGCAGGATGTTGCCGATTCTCTTGTTGGCCGCAGCCAGGTGAGCGGCGTCCTTTTGCCCCATGAACTCCGACAGGGCATTGAGGCGTTTATCCAGGTCGGGCAGCGTGTCCCAGTTGGAATTGAGCACTGCGTTGATCAACTCGGAGCCAAAGCCCTGGTCGCGATAATAGTTTTTAAGACGGTCTACGATAAATTCCCTGGTATCGAGAAGCAATTCCGGACTCACTTCGACCTGGCCGGCCAGTTCGTTGGAAGCCAGCGGCCAGGAGCCTGTTTAGTGGAAGGTCAATCCCCGCTTCGATCAGGATCCTGACCAGGCCCAGAGCAGACCTTCTCAGGGCGAAAGGGTCTTTGTTGCCGCTGGGCCGCAGGCCTGCGGCGAAGATCCCCACCAGCGTATCGAGGCGATCAGAAATACCGACAATTTTTCCGGCCAGGGAGTCCGGTATTACGTCGCCGGCGAACCGTGGCGCGTAGTGTTCTCCGATGGCCTGAGCGGTTTCCATGTGCTCGCCGGAAGCCAGGGCGTAGTGGTGGCCCATAACCCCTTGCAATTCTGGAAACTCTCCGACCATCTGGGTCATCAGGTCGCACTTGGCCAATAGTGCCGCGCGCGAAACCCGCTCCGTATCCAGTGAAAGATCTTCGGCTATTTTTGCTGAAATAGTCGACATCCTTCGTGATTTGTCACCAATTGATCCGATCTTGTTTTGAAATACCACGCGATCCAGCAGGGGCAAATAGGCATCCAGGCGTTGTTTCTTGTCCTGTTCGAGAAAGAAACGGGCATCGGCAAGGCGCGGCCGGATGACCCGTTCATAGCCCTCCCGCACCGACGGCGTGTGGGTGCTTTCGATATTGGAAATGGCGATGAAACGATTGCTCACCTTGTTCGGATCGGCGCTGTCCAGCACCGGAAAAAACTTCTGGTGATCCTGCATGCTGGCAATCAGGGCCGCGTGCGGGACTTCCAGAAACTCCTCTTCAAAGGTACAACCGACCGCCACGGGCCATTCCACCAGGTTATTCACCTCAATCAACAGATCGGGATCAATATGCACCAGCGGATCGGCGTCCAGCAGGCGTTCGACGATCAGTGATTTACGCTGTTCCTGATCCGCCACCACGAAGGCGTCCATCAGCACACGCTCGTAGGCGGCGCTATCCGGCAGCACGTGTGGGCCCGGAGAGTGAATCCGGTGGCCGCGGGTCAGGTTGGCAGCTTGCTGGCCCAGCAGGGCGCCGTCGATGACGCGTTCACCGTGCATTACGACGAGCCAATGAACCGGGCGCACGAAACTGAAGTCATGATCAGCCCAGCGCATCGGTCTTGGAACCGGCAACTGTTTTATGGCTTGTTCAAGCAGCGGATAGATCAGTTCGTCAAGCGCCTTTCCGGGTTCCCTGATCCTCGCGTAAAGCCATTGCCCCTTTTCGGTTTCCAGCGTCTCCAGTTCGGAAACGTCCTTGTTGATTGAACGCGCAAAGCCCAGGGCGGCGCCGGTAGGGCTGCCATTGGCATCAAACGCTGCGCTCACCGCCGGGCCGCGCCTTTCCTGTTCCTGATCGGGTTGCCTGGAGCCGACGTCCTTGAAAAAAACCGCCAGGCGCCGGGGGCTGGAAAAAGCCCGGCTACCGTCCCGATCAAAAGCAATGTGACTGTTTTCCAGTCCTTTACCGATCGCGTTGAAAAAAGCTTCCCTGATCCCGTCCAGGGCCTTGGGCGGTAACTCTTCACAACCCAGCTCTACCAGCAGATCGGCCGTTTGTTCTTGCGGGCGAACCGGGTTGTTCATGATTTTTCTCCCGCGGACTCGGCGTTTTCCAGGCCGGGAAACCCGAGGGACTCGCGGCTGGCGTAATAACATTCGGCTACCCGGCGGGCAAGGTCACGCACCCGCAGGATGTAGCTTTGCCGTTCTGTGACCGAAATTGCCCGGCGGGCGTCGAGTAGATTGAACGTATGGGATGCTTTCAGAACCTGCTCGTAGGCGGGCAGCGGAAGGTCCAGGTCAACCAGTTTCCGGGCCTCTCCTTCACAGGTATCAAACCAGCCGAACAGGGCATCTACGTTGGCATGTTCAAAATTATAGCGAGACTGCTCCACTTCGTTTTGATGAAACACGTCGCCGTAACGGACGGTTCGGCCGCCACTGCGTGTCCACACCAGGTCATAGACGCTGTCGACTTTCTGCAGGTACATCGCCAGACGTTCAGCGCCATAGGTTATTTCGCCCATGACCGGCCGGCATTCGAGACCGCCGGCCTGCTGAAAATAGGTGAACTGTGTGACCTCCATTCCGTTGAGCCAGACTTCCCAGCCCAGGCCCCAGGCCCCGAGTGTCGGTGACTCCCAGTTGTCTTCGACGAACCGGATATCATGGACTTCCGGATCGATCCCGACGGCTTTGAGGGAGCCCAGGTACAGTTCCTGGAAGTTCTCCGGAGAAGGTTTCATGACGACCTGGTATTGGTAATAGTGTTGCAGGCGGTTGGGGTTTTCGCCGTAACGTCCGTCGGTTGGCCGCCGGCTGGGCTGCACGTAGGCGGCATTCCACGGTTCGGGACCGATCGAGCGCAGGAAAGTCGCCGGATGAAAGGTGCCCGCCCCCACTTCCATGTCAAGCGGTTGGATCAGCACGCAACCCTGCTCGGACCAGTAGGCCTCCAGTGTTTGAATGAATTCCTGAAAAGTCATGATATTTAGCCGCCCGGGAGAGACCCGTGCCCGCGTTTGACAGCGCGGCGCGAATCTGGAAACTCAAACCGCGTAGTATAGCGGTTGGCAGCTCATGACAGAAGAATTAGCGGCCTCCCGGGTGATCAGCGGCTCCTCACTTCTGGTCGCTGCTTTCCACGATAAAAACCACCCCGTCTACGCCGACTACGCGGACGTGGGTTCCCGCGGGAAGATCGGGCCCCTTGACCCGCCAGGTGGAATCATCGACCAGCACCTTGCCGACGCCGTTGATGATCGGGTGATCCAGTGTGAATATGCGGCCGGTGTATTGCTGTCCCCGTTGATTCAACAGCGGCTGATCGGATATGGGCGGGCGGACCTCGCGGTATTTTCTCCAGGCCAGCACGGCGACCACGGACAGGATTCCGAACAGCACCAGTTGCACTTCTACCGGAATATTCGGGAAAGACCAGCAGCAGGAAACCGACGGCGGCAGCGGAAAAGCCCAGCCACAGGAAAAAGAAAACCGGGGATGGTCAGCTCAAGAATCAGCAGCATCCCGGCCAGTATCCACCAGTGCCAGAATACGATATGGGATAACCATTCCATGATTGCGCCCTCAGTTCCGGTCGTCTTTGGCAAAAGATTCCCGCGCCGACTTCCGCAATGCCCGCCAGGCTGGACAGTATCCCGGTCGCCTCTATCGGAAGCAGCAGGGTCTTGGTGTTTGGACCCTTGGCGAAATCACTCAGCGCTTCCACGTACTTCTGCGCCACGAAATAATTGATCGCCTGCATATTGCCGCTGCCGATGGCTTCCGAAACCATGGTCGTTGCGCGTGCTTCGGCCTCCGCCGAGCGTTCCCGCGCCTCGGCATCACGAAAAGCCGCCTCCTTGCGGCCTTCCGCCTGGAGAATGGCGGCCTGCTTCAGGCCTTGAGCTTCGAGAATTTCTGCTTGCCGGGTACCCTCGGCTTCGAGAATCGTGGCGCGTTTTTCGCGCTCCGCCTTCATCTGGCGGGCCATGGAGTCCACCAGGTCCTTGGGCGGGCTGATGTCCTTGATCTCGATTCGTGTGACCTTGATGCCCCAGGGGGTTGTCGCTTCGTCCACCACCATCAGCAGGCGGGCATTGATGTCATCGCGCTTGGACAGGGCATCGTCCAGGTCCATGGAACCGAGCACGGTTCGGATGTTGGTCACGGTCAGGTTCAGAATCGCGTGCTCCAGGCGGAACACCTCGTAGGCAGCCTTGGCCGCATCGAGCGCCTGGAAAAACACGACGCCGTCGACGGTCAACACCGCGTTGTCTTTCGAAATGACCTCCTGCGACGGCACGTCCAGGACGCGTTCCATCATGTTGACCTTGTGGCCCACGCGGTGGACAAAAGGAATGATGAAGTGAAAACCGGGCCGCAAGGTTGTTTGATACTTACCAAAGCGCTCCAGCGTGTATTCGTATCCCTGGCGTACGATGATGACCGCCGTGCGGACAATCGTAACGCCAAGCGCAGCGGCAATAATTGCCCAAATCAGTACCGTATCCAGCATGAAATCCTCCGCAAGTGCGAATTGCAGAACCTGAACCCCCTGAATCAAACATTGCGGTTGCAGGAACTCCCCCAGCGAACCATAGCAAAATTGGATTTCCGGCGTAATGCGCCAGAAGTCACGACATGAGAAAATCCCCGGGAATGGCCTGGGTGAAAACGGTATTGCGAGAATGAATCAAAAAGATCGCCTTTTTGACACGGAGATCCTGGAAACCGGGGATTTCGTCTTCGATGACCGCGTGGTCAGTGTCTTTCCCGACATGATCAATCGTTCGGTGCCCGGCTACAGCCTGGTGGTGCCGATGATCGGCTTGCTGGCACGGCAATTTGCGCAGGATCACAGCAACCTGTACGACCTGGGGTGTTCGCTGGGGGCCGTGTCGCTGGCGATGAGATCGGCGGTGCGCGCCAGGGACGCACGCATCCTGGCGGTGGACAATTCTCCCGGGATGATCCGGCAGCTTGCGGCCAAACTGGCGGAAACCCGCGGTTCCGGGTTACCGGAGGTGCAACCGCTGCACCAGGATGTTCTTGAAACACCGATCGAAAACGCTTCTGTCGTGGTTCTGAACTTCACGCTTCAATTCGTGGACCCTTCGAAGCGCGACAGGATTGTTGCAGAGAATCTTCAGGGGACTCAATCCCGGCGGTGTGCTGATCCTGTCGGAGAAGGTGCGTTTCGATGACCCCGCCGAGCAGGAACTGCAAACCTGCTGGCACCATGAATTCAAACGCGCGCAAGGATATTCCGATCTCGAAATTGCGCGAAAACGCGATGCTCTGGAAAACGTGATGCGGCCGGACAGTCTTACGCAACATCACGACCGCTTGAAGCTGGCCGGTTTCAGCCAGGTCTACCAGTGGTTCCAGGGTTTCAATTTTGTATCGATGATTGCGATCAGGCCGCCCGCTTGAGCAGCCCTTTCGATTCTTTGCGGGCCCTGCGCCCGCAAGACGCGTGGCTGGCGGAAGTGTGCGACCGGGCGCAAACGAATCTGGCGGAGCATCCTCACGGCGACCTGCCGCGGTGGCGGGCAGCCCTGGACGGGTTACCGGCCAGCCGCCCGGTTGCATTGCTGGACAGGCCCGTTCCAGGGCTCGGTGAACCGGTTCCGGACCAGGCGGCGCTGCGTGAGCAACTGATGGCGTTCCATCCCTGGCGCAAAGGTCCGTTACAGTTGGGAGGGCTCATGATCGAAACCGAGTGGCGCTCTGACTGGAAGTGGCAACGCGTGGCGCCGTACCTGGACCTGGAAGGGCACCGGGTACTCGACATCGGTTCAGGTAACGGTTATTTCGGCCTGCGGATGCTGGGGGCGGGAGCGCGGTACGTGGTGGGCATAGACCCGACGCTGGTGTTTGTCATGCAGTGGCTGGCCTGCCGGCATTTCAGCGGAGACATTCCGAATTACGTATTACCACTGGGTGTTGAAGAGTTGCCGCCTGCGCCATCGGACTGGGACACGGTCTTTTCGATGGGGGTTCTGTATCATCGAAAAGACCACCAGGCCCACCTGGACCGGCTTTATACCCTGGTAAAAGACGGCGGCACCATGGTTCTGGAAACCCTGGTGCTGCCGAAAGGCAGCGAGGAGAGCCTGTTGGTTCCCGGCGACCGCTATGCACGCATGCGCAATGTCTGGGGTATTCCGGGAACGGTCAGACTGCTGCAGTGGGTCACAAAATCGGGGTTCTGTTCGGCGGAGGTGGTGGACATAACGCCCACCACCACGCTGGAGCAGAGAAGCACGGACTGGATGCGGTTCGAATCACTGGAACAAGCGCTCGACCCGCTGGATCGGACCCTTACCGTCGAGGGCTTGCCGGCGCCGGTCCGGGCGCTTGTCGTGGCCAGAAAATAGCCGGATGGTCCAGGCTTCATTGGTCAGGGGCTTACTCGATTGTCAGGATCCGCCGCCCTCATAGCCGGAGCAGTCCAGGGTATCGTGGCCTTTTCTGCTGCGGGTTTTGTCGTTTGCCCTGAACTGGTGCTCTTCTCTCATCTGCAGAAACAGCTCGGTTTGCTCAGCATCCAGAATCGACAGAATCTCTTCTTCAGACCAGGCCTTGTGGGCGCAGATCTCGGCACCCATGAGCTCCATGGTCCGGTCATGTAACGCCAGCCGGGTTTTTTCCTGCTCCTGGAGGATGGCCAGCATTTCTGCGGACTGCTCGTCGCTCAAATCCAGTGCATCACTGAGCCGGGCAAGCTTTTGTTCAACGCTGGGCGGGCCTTTATGCCATTCCTTTTCTGACCAGGTCTTCTCAGCCTTCTGGTATTGGGCAAAAGCGCTTCCAGCCACTAACAGGCTGGTGACCGCAAGCACGGAAACTATGGGTTTCAAAAACGTTTTCATCACTTTCTCCTTTGTTTGAAGCGGGTAGGGCCAGTGCCCGACCCCGTTTACCTTGTTGGCAGTGTGAATTCTGAGCGTCAAAATGGAACAAATTGTGGAGAAAAAAAGAAGTTTTCCGGCGCCACTTGAAGGGGTGGTTGGATGCAGTGCAGGATGGAGGATATGAAAACACTGTTCTCCAGGATCCTGCTGGCCCAGGTAATTGCCGTGTTGCTGGCGCTGGTCGTGGCGACGGCCATCACGCGGGTGAGCCTTAACCGGAGTTTCAAAGGCTTCCTGGAGACCCAGGAGCCCAATGTGCTGCAAGCGCTGGTGCCGGTTTTCGCGGATTTATATGATTCCCGCGGCGGCTGGGATTTCTTGCGGAACAATCCCCAGGCCTGGCAACGGATCTGGCGACTGTCACACGCGCCGGGTGGTGAGGCGCGGCAGGGCGGGCCCGGTCCGAATCGCGGCGGTCAAAGAGATCGCCTGCGACCGGCCGATAGTGCGCGGGCGGAATACCAGTTGTTGCGATGGATGGGGCCGCCGGAGCGCGGAATGTTCAGGGACCGGCTCTACCTGCTGGACGAAAACCGTGAATGGATCACCGGCACCGGTGGCGCACCGGCGTCAGCCGGCACACTTGAAGCCATCGAGGTCGATGGCCGGTTGGTTGGGTGGATCGGGTTTGCCCCGATGGGCCGGGTATTACCGCCCGACGCCGAACGTTTCCTTGGGACGCAGGTCAGGATAACGGTGATTTCCTTCGTCATTGCGCTGGTGGTTGCGGTGGCCCTGGCCTGGTTACTGGCGCAGAAAGTGAGTCGCCCGGTGCGGCTGTTGGGAGAGACGGTCAGGAATCTGACTCGTGGCAATTACGATTCCCGGGCGCCGGTGGAATCCGGTGATGAAACCGGAATACTCGCCGGCAACGTGAATCAACTGGCTGAAACCCTGGAGAAAAACCGCACTGCCCGGCAACGCTGGATGGCCGATATTGCGCACGAATTACGCACCCCGGTCGCTATTCTCAAGGGTGAAGTTGAAGCCATGGCGGACGGTATCCGGCCGGCCGATGAACGAATGTCAGCGTCCCTGAAGGAAGAAATCGATCAGCTTTCCAAGCTGGTCGACGATTTGCAAACCCTGGCGATGTCGGACGCGGGGGCTTTGAATATCCAGAAAGAGCCAATGGATCTTTCCGACCTGGTGCTGCAATGCGTTGATTCATTCCATGACCGCCTGGCCCGGCGTGATATCTCAGTGGACCTGCAGATTACCGATGCTATCCATATCACGGCGGATCAGCGAAGGCTCAGACAGTTGCTGCTGAACCTGTTGGAAAACACCCACCGGTACGTGCAGCAAGGCGGCAAAGTAAACATCGTTCTGGGCCGGACCGCTGAAACCATCGATTTGACGCTGGAAGACTCCGGTCCAGGCCTTAAAAGCGATCAGATCGAGAGATTGTTTGAACGTTTTTACCGCGTCGAAGGCGGCCGGTCCAGGTCGGGCGGCGGTAGCGGGCTTGGCCTGTCGATTTGCAAAAACATCGTTGAGGCCCACGGGGGAAGCATCAGCGCCAACCATTCCCCATTGGGCGGATTGAAGATCCGGGTTCTGTTTCCGGTGTGAATGGCGAAATGATTTCTTCTGCTGAAAAACACATCCTGATCGTCGAAGATGAACCCAAAATAGCCGCCTTGCTGGCGGACTATCTGCGCAGCATGGGCGGTTTTCTCACCCGGATCGTTGATCGTGGCGACGCCGTACTGGCGGCTTTCAATGCCGAAAAACCAGACCTGGTGCTGCTGGACCTGATGTTGCCCGGCATGGATGGCATCGAGGTTTGCAAGTTGTTGCGCAGACAAAGCAACGTGCCGATCATCATGGTGACGGCCCGCGTGGATGAAATTGATCGCTTGTTGGGTCTCGAACTGGGTGCTGACGATTATATTTGCAAACCTTTTTCGCCCCGGGAGGTCGTTGCGCGGGTCAAGGCGGTATTGCGCCGGACCGGGTTGAATCCGGGGGTAGACCAGCATCCGGAGTTGGAAATTGATGATCTGAAGTTCACCGCCCGCCTCAACGGGCAGGATCTTGGACTCACCCCGGTGGAGTTTGCCCTGCTGAAAACGCTGTCCGCCGTCTCCGGCCGGGTGTTCTCGCGGGATCAGCTCATGAATGCCATGTATTCCGATTACCGCGTGGTCAGTGACCGGGCGGTCGACACGCACGTGAAGAATCTTCGTAAAAAGCTTGCTGCAGCTTCCGGAGACGAAGACATGATCAAGTCGGTTTATGGTTTGGGCTACCGGTTCGGAGATTAGGAACCTCTGATCAATTCAGAGGTTTCTTAATTCCTACAAAATCCGGGACGATAACCTCTGTGGCAATTGTCGGCTCGCTTTTAGAATCGGTTCATGCATATAAGGCTGCAAAAACCGGCCATCCTGTTTTGCCTGCTGGTCCTGCCGGGCCAGCAACCGGAGGCGGACAGCTTCCGTTGCGGCAGGAAACTGATCAGCATCGGCGATTCCGCCGGTGACCTGGCCAGGGCCTGCGGACAACCGCGGCACAAGGATCGAGGCAAGGAGACCGTCCGGGTCAACGGTGTTTCGAAAGAGACCAGCGTTGAACGCTGGTATTACAAAAAAAGCGCCCGAAGCCTGGAGCACATCATCGTAATAAACAAAGGGCGGGTAGCCGCCGTGCAGGTCGGGCATCGATAGGACTGCTGACCAGGTAGACCCTGATCGATCAGGCGCCGAACGGGGTAATGATCAGGAAACCAGCCTTTTCAGCCGGGTTCGGGCAAGAACTTTTGTCCAGGGAAAAAGCGGCCCGGGATCGAGTTTGCGCCGAACCAGCCGTTCCGGGTGGTCGGTTGCCGGGACGTGCGATGCATCCAGGTCTTCGTGCCCGGCAATCCAGTCCAGGTTCCCGAGTTGATGATCCAGGTATGACAGAAGCCGGATCAGGCTCTCGATCTGCCGGGGCGGGTAGGGTTCGGTCATCGCTTGGTTTCGGGAGTCGAGCCAGTCGGGGTAGCGACCGTTATTGACCAGTTCTATGCCGATGCTGCGCGGATTTGAACCACGAACGTGGTGCGCTACCCGTTCAAGCGGCACCCATTGTTCGACGCTCCCGTTTCGTTCTATGTAGAAATGTCCGGAGTTTCCGGTACCGCTGTCCGGATAGAGAATGTTCCGGCCGTAGTCGCGCGCCGTGGACAGGTCGGGCAGTTCAGTGCAATGGATGACTACCAGGTCGACGATTTCCAACGGCCGGATTTCCAGGTTCCCTGTGTAGGGAAGCGGGTTTTCAACGATATCAAGGCCGTCCACGGCAGGCCAATCCGCTCAGTCGCTGTCCGCAGGACATGGACCGACCGAATCGCCGTGCTGGAGATGAACGAAGCTGTCAGCATTGGAGACGGTCAGGGTTTTTTTACCGTGATGGCAAATCAGCAGTTGGCCGCTTTGGCGATTTTCGATGGAGTCCGTTGCGCAGGAAGACAAACAAACCACCACGAAGACAAACAGGATTCTAGGAAGCATGGCAATCAACCATCCTGGAGCAATGACCTCAGGTCAATGATGGCCGCGTTTGCCCGGGCGATGTAGTTGGCCATGATCAATGAATGATTGGCAAACAGGCCGAATTGACTGCCGTTCAGAACCATCGGGCTGCGCAGTGGCTCCTGGGTGGACTCAAGTTCCCGGATGATCTGCCTGAAACTGACGGTCGCGTTCTTTTTTCTGAGCACGTCTTCAAAATCCAGTTCCATCGCATGCAGGAAATTGACCAAAGCCCATGCGGTGCCGCGCGACTCGTAAAAGACGTTGTCAATTTCCGTCCAGGGCGTTTTCACCATCACGATATCGGGTGCGGCGGTGGACTGGCGGGCTTCCGCGTCGCCCGAGAGGTCGGTGTTCAAACGGACCTGGCCGACGCTGGCGGACAGGCGCTGTGACAAGGAACCCAGGCGTTTCTCAACGATGGCCAGCCAATCCACCAGGTTGTCGGCACGGGCGTAAAACTGCGCCTCCGGGTTGTCCGGCGACGAAAGCCGGGTCAGGTAGCGCTCCAGCGCGTCGTTTGCCTTGGCGTACCGACCTTCCGTGTCCGGCGGAAACCAACGCTCGTTGTCGTAATTGAAAAGAGGCTCTGCCTCGGCCAGGTCGATATCTTCCGTGGATTGCGTCTGGGAGCGGCTCAGGTCGTTTCTCAGCGCCCTGGCAAGATCCCTGACCTGGGTCAGAACACCGAACTCCCAGTTCGGCACGTTATCGAGGAAAACCCATGGCGGCATGATGTCGTTGGACATGTACCCGCCCCGTTTATGCAGCAGGATATCCACCGTTTCGATCAGGCTGGCTGTCGTGGTGTAACCGGGCACAACCTTGTGGTGGTGTTTTTGCGCGTGCAGGGTGGCTACCGCCACCGGATTGAACTGGGGCGGCTCGTAATTCAAGAAAAACATCAGGACCAGGCAAATCAGGACCAAGTGCGGACGAAACGCCGATCCACAAGCCTCGATTTTTAAGGGAAGGTAGATTGATCATCCCCCAAACATACCAGAAGGCAGAGGGTTATGCTCGAACCCCGGTCAAGAATTGCCGGGCGAGGGCGTGATGGATTCCTGAACGAAAGAGTAAAGCGCCGAAACACTCTGTTTGTCGGGCCCGATGATCACAGCAGATCCGGCCTGAAGTTCAACCAGGATGGCTTCGACATCGTCAAACGCCATCATTTCGCGATCGATGACGCGGGTGCCGGGCATGTAGATCACCGTGACCGGACCGCTCTCGGTATTCAGAATCATGTGAATGCCTTTACCGTCAGGCGTCGGGCAATACTTGATCACATTCACGATACCGGCCAGGGCCGGAGTTGCCTGCATATCCAGCCCGGCGAAAAGCGCCTGCACCTGGTCAATACCGACCTCGGCCGGCACCAGGTTGCCGTCGTGCCGGTAATGGTCAACCACGTACTCTTCAACCGAGGCCCAACCCCGGTTCATATTCCACATCCAGCCGGCTGCTCCTGCGGTCAGCAATAAACTGGCGGCCAGCGCCATCGGCAGCCAGCGCCGGCGTCCGGCCGGCCCAGGGGGTCGCTGGCTGATGGTGAGGATTTCGCCGAACAAATCATCCGGAGCGGGAATCAACGTGGCACGGTCAAGAAGGGCTTCGAACCGATCCGCCTCGCCGGCGGCCGCTTCAAATTCTGCCGATGAGTGACGGGCACGCTGAAACTCCGGCTCCCTGTTACGGGGGTCGGCACCCAGCAAAAATTTGAACTCAGAAAAGTTCATGGACATTGCCTGTCACGCCATCTTTTTGCAGATTGGATTTCAATTGTTCCCGTGCCCGGAACAGCTGCGTCATAACCGCACTTTTGCTGATGTCCAGCGCGCCCGGCTATTTCTTCGCAGCTGTAGCCCAGCACCACCTGCATCAGCAGGGGTTCGCGGTACTTTGCCGCCAGTTTCAGGATGGCTTGACGCAATTGACGGATCTCCACCCGGTCTTCCGGTTCCAGCTCACGGTCTTCCACGACGACAACGTCTTCAACATCGGTGAATTTTGGTACCTTGCGTTCAAACGTCCTCGCATATTCCCGGCGCAGAATGGTAATCAGCCAGCTTTTTGCCGCTTTCAGGTCATTTAACGAGTCCAGCGCCTTCCAGGCCCTCAAGTAGGTTTCCTGGACCAGGTCCTTCGCCAGCGCGTCATTGCCGCAAATCCACATGGCGTAACGGTAAAGATCGGTGCCATAGGCCATCGGCAAGCTGATTGAACCTGGCCTGGCGACCGGCTTCAGTGTTCATGACCGGAATTGTTGTAAAATGCTTGCAAAATAAAGGCGCTCAGGAAACCGATTGTGTTTGCACGACAGGGAACAATAGCTTGAGCGTAGCGGTTGATGCAACCAGGCACTGTTTACAGTCTCTGGTCTGCTGTGACTAATGGCACTTAATTCCCGGGTCATGAATGCGCACTCTTTCGCTTGAAGCATTGTCATCGAAAGCTTAACCTTGGCTGTTTGGCAATAATGCAAAAAAGGCCGAGAGCCGGGACGTGATTATGAATTTTGAACAAGCGCGCTTCAACATGGTGGAACAACAGATACGGCCATGGGAAGTGCTGGATAGCCGCGTTTTATCGCTTCTTGAAACCATACATCGCGAGGACTTTGTTCCCGTGCGCTACCGCAAGCTGGCCTTTGCCGACATCGCGGTGCCGTTGGCTTGCGACCAGGTCATGATGCGGCCCAAGATCGAGGCTCGCATGCTCCAGGCTCTCGACCTCGACGAAGATGATACCGTGCTGGAAATTGGAACGGGAAGCGGTTTCGTGACCGCATGCCTGGCCGCCCTGGCCAGGCATGTTGTGAGTGTCGAAGTGTTCGAGGAGCTTCATTCGGAAGCGGCCCTGAAGCTGCGGGACAAGCAGATTACCAACGTGGAGCTGTTCGTCGGGGATGTAATGGCCGGGTGGCAGCCCGAACAGGCTCACGATGTCGTCGTTGTAACCGGATCCATACCCTGTTGTCCCGAACAATTCAAAGGCTGGGTCAATCCGGGTGGCCGCCTGTTCGTTATTACCGGGAACTCCCCCGCAATGGAAGCAAAGTTGCTGACGCGGCAGGATGTAACAAATTGGACGGAAGAGAGTCTTTTTGAGACAGACCTTCCCAGGCTGGTCAATTCCGAGCCGCAGCCGGTGTTTGAGTTCTGAGTTATCTGGAGTCATGTATGTCGAATAATCTGAAACTGCTTTGCCTGGTGAGTGCAGCGCTGATGCTCTCCTCCCCGGCCATGGCCGTGGACCTGGTGGGTGTTCACGATCTTGCAGCAAAAAACGACCCGCGGCTGAAGGCTGCTGAGTACCGGCGCGAGGCCGTCGGCGAAAACAAAAACATTGCGCGCGCCAACCTGTTGCCGCAGATCGGCGCCAGCGGTTCCTGGACCTGGGGCACCAGCAAGACCAAGGTGCCGGGAATCGATATACCCGACGCGGACGTCAGCAACAGAAACTACGGCGCGCAATTGCGCCAGAGCCTCTACCGCCAGGCCAACTATGAATCACTGGATGTGGCCCGCGGCCAGATATCCCAGGCAGACGCCTTGTACCAGGTGGCCTACCAGGACTTCCTGATCCGCGTTTCAGAAGACTATTTCCGGGTGTTGACCCTGATCGACGGCGTGACGTTTGCCGAAGCCGAGGAAAAGGCCTTCAAGCGCCAGTATGAGCAGGCTGAACAACGTTTCGAAGTCGGCCTGACCGCGGTCACCGATGTACACGAGGCGAAAGCAAGCTACGATACCGCCCGGGCCAGGGCCATCGTTGCCCGCAACAACCTGGCGGATGCAAAGGAAGCGCTCACGGAACTGACCGGCGAGTACTTCGAAGAATACGATGTTTTGCAGGAGGTGCTGCCGCTGGTCCAGCCGGACCCCGACAACGCCCAGTCCTGGGTGGACATGTCGCTGCAAAGCAACCCGGCGGTCCTGTCGAGCCGTGCCGCGGTCGATGTCGCGGATGCCAATATGCGCCTGGCGCGCTCCGGTCACTACCCGACGCTGGACCTGATCGCCAGCTACGACCAGTTCAAGAACAATAAGTATGTTTATCGGAATTTCGACGAAAACGGAAATCTCCAGGAGTTCAACTCCAGCCTGCAGGCCGACGACGCATCGGCCCGCCTGCTTGCTTACCATCCCGATTTACGAGGGCGGAAGGGTCACCGCCCAGACCCGCCAGGCGCGGTATTATCTCGACGCCACCGGGCAGGACCTGGATGACGTGCAGAGGGGCGTCGTGCGCGAGGCGCAGAATACGTACCGGGCCGTGCTCGCCGGCATCCAGGAAGTCCAGGCATTCGAACAGGCCGTAATTTCAGCCGAAAGCGCGCTGGAGGCTACGCAGGCGGGCTTCGAGGTCGGCAC
This sequence comes from uncultured Gammaproteobacteria bacterium, assembly GCA_963700705.1. Lineage (GTDB taxonomy): Bacteria > Pseudomonadota > Gammaproteobacteria > Xanthomonadales > SZUA-36 > JAHEFT01. The sequence continues at coordinate 138,650 of CAVOYQ010000014.1, forward strand.
CAGGACCATCGTGGATGTGCTGATCTCCGAGCAGAGAAAGTACCAGGCGAAGCGGGATAACTCGATTGCGCGGCACGCCTACATCATCAATCATCTGAGGCTGAAACGGGTGGCGGGACTCCTGTCGGCGGAAGACCTCCAGGTCGTCAACCAGCTTTTGCAGTAAGCAGGCTGCTGATCAAATCCAGGGTGCGCTGAAGCGCACCCTTTCCACTGTTTACCAGGTTCCGCCCGGCATGACCCATGCGGTCTCGGAGTCGCGGTTCACCAAACAAACGGCGAACCGCCGCTTCGAGTTCCGCCGCATCCTGGACTTGCAGCGCCCCTTGAGCTTCGACCAGTTGCCGCATGATGTCACTGAAATTGAACGTGTGTGGGCCAACGACCACCGGTTTGCCCATGGCGGCCGGTTCCAGCATGTTCTGGCCGCCGATGGTGGTCATGCTGCCGCCAACGAAAGCGACGTCACAGGCCGCATAGTACTGCATCAAGACGCCCATCGTATCCACGACAAGACACTGCGTTTCGTGCAGAAAAACGGGATTTTCGCTGAGCAACGAGACGCGCAGGCCGGCTGATCGCGCCAGTTGCGCCGCCCGCACGAAACGTTCCGGGTGCCGTGGAACCAACACCAGGATTGCAGACGGAAAGGCCAGCAGAACCCCCTTGAAGGCTTCAAGCAAAGGTCCCTCGTCACCCTCGTGGGTGCTGCCGGCGGTCAAAACCGGCCGGTCCTTGCCCCAGGTCAGGCGCAGGGAGTCGCCTGCTTCCGGCAGGCCTGGCGGCAGATTGACATCGAATTTCAGATTGCCGGTGACGCTGACCCGGTCTTTTTCTGCACCGATTTCAATGATGCGGGCCGCGTCTCGTTCGCTTTGAGCCGCCACGACGGTAACCGCGCCAAGCGCATCGGCGGTCAATCGCCTGAAGCGCAGGTACGACCCGATCGAGCGTTCAGAAATACGGGCGTTGACCATGATGACGGGAATCCCGCGCGAATGCGCTTCGTGGTAAAGATTGGGCCAGATTTCGGTCTCCACGATGATCAGCAAACGCGGCTGGACGCGGTCAAAAAAACGCTTCACGGCCCCAGGCAGGTCCAGCGGCGCATACACGTGGCTGACACGTTCCGCAAAAAGCGTGCGAACCCGGGCTGAACCGGTTGGCGTGACAGTGGTTACGCATAACGGGTACGCTGGAAACAGTGTTCCAAGCTTCCTGACCAGGGGGCCGGCGGCGTTTACCTCACCCATCGAAGCGGCATGCACGACGATAGCCCCGGCCGATTTTGCTGCGTCAAAAAAAGCGAAACGTTCCGGCCACCGTTTCAGGTAGTCCCGGTCGCGCAGCCCGCGATAGGCCAGGTACAAAAGAACCAACGGCGTTGCCAGGTAGACCAGGAGGGAATAATACTTGCGCATCTGGGTCCCGAGTATATCACCCGCCCTTGGATCGGCGCCCCGCAACAGCGACAATATCCATCAGGACAAGTTTCAGAGACAGGTGGGTAAAAAACACGTGAAAAAAGTCATCCGGTTATTTTTTATCCTGACCATAGCGCTGATTACGGCAGCCATTCTCAGGTCACTGATGTAAAGCATTTCATCCGGACTTTACAGCCCGTGGCGCGCTGCCGTCCATGCGCAGTGACGCGCCCCAAAGACCAACCAGGAACCAGACCAAAGACATGGTATAGATTCCGTAAATGGCGAAATGCGAGTTGAGCGGGAACAGGATCAGCGCCAGCGCCAGCACGAAAGGAAAGGCTTCCCGGCGCTCTACCGGTGAGGTTTTCCGGTGGTGATAGACCAGGAAAACGATGGCCGCCAGCAAGCCGAGCAGGCCGATCGTGCCGGTGTCCGCCATGACCTCCAGCAGGATATTGTGGGCGTGTTTCGCCCCTGAGACGCCCCCGGACTTCCTGATGTGAACATCGCCGGGTTCGGCGTAATCCATGTACGCCTTCGGAAACGCCCTGATGCCAACCCCGTTGACGGGATGTTCCAGGTACATCTTCAGCGCCGCTTTGAATATCGGTACCCGTTCCATGGAAGAAGCATCGATCGAGATTTCCGATCCCGTCAGGAACGCGTGGGCGATATCGATGCGCTGCTGGAACAGCGGTGAAGAAAAGTAGCTGATCGCCAGTACGATCACCGCCAGGGCCGGGATCGTGAAAATCGTCCGGCGCAGCTCCCGGTTTTCCCTTTTCGCCATCAGGGCCATGTACGTGGCAAGCACCAGCGCCATGGTCAACCAGCCGGCGCGCATGCCGGCGATCATGACCGCGCCGAGGATCAACGCAAAAGAAAAAGCCCAGGCCCACGGGCGCCACTGGCGACGGGCGTGTTCCAGAACCAGCGGCGACAACATGGCCAGCGTCGGGCCGAAAAACTGGTATCGTTTGATAAACAGGGCATTGAGCCGGTCAGGGTGCATGGCTATTCCGAACACATCGTGGCCAAGATAAAGCTGGATGAACGCATCTGCTGCCCAGAACAGCAAAAGGTAAGCTGTCCAGCGCAGCACGCGTTCGCGGGCGGATGGCGTGTTCAGCAAAAGGGACATGGCCAGTGCAGCGGCGAGAAAACGCAAGGAAAGCAGGGTGTGCATCCAGCTTCCCCGGGCATCCATCGAATCGAAACTGGAAATGAATACCGGTATCCAGTAACAAAGAAACAGCGGTAAAACAAACGAAGCGGCTGAACGGATCAAGGCCCGGTTTTCCGGCGACCTGGCCAGAAAGGCCAGCGAAATGGCAAAAATGGACACGGGTATTTCATACAGCCGGGTAAAAGGCAGCAGTGCGATGAAAGCCACAGCGAGCCAGCTTGCCCAGTCAGTTTGAAGTCGCCTCACGAAAAACATCATCGGTCTTTCTCCAGCCGGGCCGATCGATAGACGGCCATCGTCTTCTCCATGGATTCGCGCAACCCGAACGCCGGGTTTTCGGGCACGGTCGGTCTGTTCGCCAGGAAATCCCGGCTGCGAGAGAGGAGCCCGGACCGATCACCCGGCGCAACGGCACCCTGCGGAAACAATGTCGCCAGGGTTTCCGCAACCCCGCCGTGATCCCAGCCAACCACCGGAACGCCCAGGTGCAAGGCTTCGGGTACCGTTCGCCCGAAAGCTTCGGGCGGATCGCTGCACAAGCTGAAAACGATGTCGGAAGCAGCCATCCATTCGCGGATGTCCTGGCGCGCCCCGGTGAAGGTGATCCGATCAAGAACGCTGTATCGTTCTGCCAGCCCTTCCAGCTCATCCCGGTAGCGCGAACCGGGTTTCGCGGTTCCGACGATGACGCCGTGAATATCCGGCACATCGGGACGGAGCCCCGCCACCAGTTCGATGAAGTCCGAATGACCCTTGTAACGCGACAACCGTCCCGGCAGGCAGATCAGTCTCCGGTCCGACAGTTCGGGAAACTCCCGGAAAGCCTGCTCGCGCCAGGCGGCTGCCGGCTGGTACCCGTACGGAAAAGCAAGGTGGCTGACCCCGCCGTGCACGGTGATGACGCGCCCGGGGTCAGTGGACGGATAATTGTGCAGCGTGTAGTCCCGAATATGATCGGAAACGGCAATCACGCGATCGCCCCCGGCCATGACCGCACTGTAGCGGCTCACCGAGTAGTGTCCATGCATGCTGGTGATGTAGGCCGGTCGACGCGCGGGGGGCAGGCCTCGCAGCGCGAGGTGACAGATCCAGGCCGGGAGCCGGGAATGTACGTGCAATACATCCGGTTGCTCCCGGGTCAACCAGTGGCGCAAGCGCGAAATATATCCGAGGGTGCCCAGGCGTTTTTTCCCGATCGGCCAATCGAGATGGGAAGCGCCGCTGGCGCGGATTCGATCACCCAGCGGACCGTCCGCCGCAATGACCGTGGCGCGGTGCCCCTGCGACAACGCAAACTCAGCCAGTTCCGTGGCTACCAGTTCTGATCCGCCCAGGTTTAGCGAAACCAGTGCCTGGACGATGTGCATTTTACCGGGGCTGCTTTAGTCAACCAGGCGATAATGCGCACTGCAGTAGGGACAAACAGCGGTGCCGGTCTCTTCAACAGGCAGGTACACCCTGGGGTGGGAATTCCAGAGTTTCTGCTCCGGCGTGGGACAGGAAAGCGGCAGGTCCGCCCGGTTGACGATATATTCCTGCCGGGTGTTTGCATTTTCCAGGCTGGTGTTGGTGGCGTCGGTGGGATGGGTCACGATGGGTTCTCCCCGGTTTCTTTCTGATGCGATGAAAACATTCGCGTAGTTTACGGCAGAGCCGGCGAAGATTCTCCCATTTTACACGCAAAAATCCCGGCGGCAGCTTCCGTATCTTCCGGAGTGGCGGATTCTCCCGGTGCCAGTGAGTCCATCATGCGATGCTGGTTCAGGTGCCGGACTGCCGCGCCGAGTATCCTCGCCTGTTCGCTGTTCAACCAGCCGACGGACATTAACTCGTTCAGCTGTTGAAGGGTGCCGGTAACCTGTATGACCCGCGGAAACTGGCGGGCTGAGGCCAGCACACCGAGTTGGGCGATGAATTCAATATCGATCAGGCCGCCCGGCTGATGCTTGGGTGCCGGCCGGGCGTCCGGAGGCCTTCCCGCGTTGTGTTCCTGGCGCATTTTTATACGCATTTCCAACAGGTTTGCCGCCAGTTCAGCCTCGCTGCGCTGTTGGCAGAGAACCTCCTGGCGGACCCGGTTAAACCCGGCGGCCAGGACGCGGCTGCCGGCAATGAACCGGGACCGGGTCAGGGCCTGCAACTCCCAGGTCCAGGCCTCGTTCAGCTGGTACTCCCGGAATGCCGAGATGCTGCTGACCAGGAAACCTGCGCGGCCGTTGGGGCGCAACCGCGTATCCACTTCATAGAGCCGGCCGGCCGGGGTCATCACTGTCAGGAAGCTCAGCACGCGCTGCGCGAGCCGGGCAAAGTAACGCTCCGGGGTCAGCGGCCTCGCGCCATCAGACATTTCTCCGTTGGAGTCGAACAGGAAAACGATATCGAGGTCGGAATCGTAGCTAAGCTCACCCGCTCCGAGTGAACCGTAACCGATAATCGCCAGGTCGCCCGGATCATCCGGTGAACGGCTGTTGCCGGAAAAGGTACCGTGTCTTGCCTCCAACTCGCGCCGGGCCAGAAGCAAAACCCCATTGAGCAGGGCTGAAGCAAGATTGGACAGATTCTCCTGTGCCGCGGCGGCGTCGAGGTTGCCCTTCAATTGGCTCACTGCAATGCGCAGTTCGTTGGCCAGTTTCAGATAATTCAGATTTTCCAGGAGGGTTTCGGTTCCCTGGGCGGTCCCGAGTATCCGCTCGACGCTTCTGGCCAGGTGTGCCTGGTCCGGGATCTGTTTTCCAAGCGCCGGGTCGATCAGTTCATCGAGCAAGGCGGGAAAGCGGATTACCAGCGTCGAGATCCACTCGCTGCGGTCGAACAGGTCCAGCATACGATCGAGCGCTTTCGGGTTCTGTTCGAGAAGCACCAGGTATGCACTGCGGCGGCAAATCGAAAGCACCAGGTCGAAAACCCGGTTGACCGCCTCGGCACCCAGTGATTGCTGATCAAGACGTTCCAGCAATCCGGGCATGAATCGATCCACGCGGTCGTGTGCCCGATGGCTCAAGGCGACGCGCTCCAGGCGCTGCACAAAAAGGGCCAGCAGATCATCCGGCGACCCGTTTTCAGGGTCGTCAACCTCCTGGCGGTTGACCTGGTGGCGGCGCCACAACTCCGACCATTTCTGATCAGCCGGGGCCCGTGGCTGCGAAGGGAAAATCCCGGCGAAGCGTTCACTCACCCTGTGGCGGGTCCTGGACAGGCTTTTTTCCAGGGCGGCGACATCCTTTTCATACATGGCCCGCGCGATGCGGTCGCGGTCTTCGCCCGCGGGTAAGCGATGGGTTTGCTGGTCGCGCAAAGCCTGGATCCGGTTTTCCAGCAGGCGCAAAAACGTGTAATCGTGGCGGATCTCGGTAATCACGTCTGAACTCAAAAGTTCGAGCTTGCCGATTTCATGCAAAGCGCCGTCCAGTGAAGGCGTTTGCAGGCTGATTTCCCGTCCTCCGCGCAAAAGCTGGAAGCACTGGGCCAGAAACTCGATTTCACGGATGCCGCCCGGCCCGCGCTTGATGTCGTCAATACGGTCTTTGCGCCTGGCGTCCTCTTTAACGTTGGCGTGCATTTCCTGGAGCGCCTCGACCGAGCTGTAGTCGATGTACCGCCGGTAAACAAAAGGCCGCACGCTTTCAATGAAGCGGGCGCCCGTCTCCAGGTCACCGGCAACCGGCCGGGCCTTGATCAGGGCATACCGCTCCCAGTCGCGTCCTTCCCGCTGGTAGTACTGTTCAAGGGAGGCCAGGCTCGATGTCAGCGGGCCCGAGTCGCCAAAAGGCCGCAGCCGCGTGTCCACCCGGAAACAGAAACCATCTGCGGTGATTTCAGCGAGACCGGAAATGACCGAGCGGGCCAGGCGGGAGAAAAACTGGTCGTTATCCAGGCCCCGGCGGCCGTCGCAGGCGCCGGATTGTGGATAGCAGAAAATCACGTCGATGTCTGAAGACAGGTTGAGCTCGCCGCCGCCAAACTTACCCAGTCCGATTACGAACATTTGTTGGGGGCTGCCATCCGCACCCCGGGGCGTGCCGTGTTTTTCGACCAGGCGGCGATGGTACTCTTCCATCGCGGAGGTCAGGCAAATCTCGGCCAGGGAGGTCAGGCTGGAGAAGGTTTCCCCAAGCGGGGCCAGTCCGCAGAGGTCGCGCCAGATGATCCGCAGCATTTCCCGGTTCCGGAAAAGCCGCAAACCGGGTTCGAGGCCGTGTTCACGGATGCTGGCCGCCAACCGGATGATATCCGGCGGACACGGGTCGTCAAGACCATCGGCCCAGGCCGGGTAACGGTCCAGCAAGGCGGTGGCAAAATCACTGCAGTAGCGCACGTGATCAATCCGGGCCTCCGCCGGTATCGTAACCGGTGGCAGGATGTTCCAGCCGGATTTCCGGTTGGCGAGTGACATTTCGTCAGGTTCCGATGGTCTGGTTCCCGGAAGGCAGGTCCCGGACGTGCATGTCTCTTTGCGGGTACGGTATTTCGATCTGCTCTTCCCGGAAGCGTTTGATCAATTGGTAGTTGAGATCATGAACGACCAGGCCGCGATCTGCAGGCCGCTTGATCCAGCACAGCAATTCGAGGTTGATGGCGCTGTCTCCGAAACCCCGGATTCGAACACGGGCTGACGGTTCTTCAACCACCATTTCGTTATCCGCGGCGATACCCTTCAGTGTTTCCATCACTTTATCGATGTCGGCTTCGTAGGAAACCCCGATGGGAATGCGGATCCGGTGCCGAACGTACGGTCCGCCGCTTTCATTGACGATCTTTGCGGTCCCGATCACGGCATTGGGAATGGAAACCTCCACGTCGTCGCGCGTAATCAGGCGTGTGGACCGGATACCCAGGTTGGATACGACCCCCCTTTCCCCGGTATCGAGCACGATGTAATCGCCGATCTTGTACGGGGCGTCCGCAACGATCGAGACGCCTGATATCAGGTTGGCCAGGGTGTCCTTCGAGGCAAAACCGATCGCGATGCCGATGATTCCAGCCGAAGCGACCCAGGCGGTTGCGTCGATACCCCAGACCAGGAAAAACAGGTATATGAACAAGCCGAGCAACAGGAGCTTGATGCCCATCTCGTACAGAGGAATCGTTCGCGGCTGAAAAAGATGGAAGCGGTCGCGATCCGCCTCCAGCGCCTGCAGTATCACCTTGGTGGCGCGGAACCACGCACGGCCCCAGAACAACAACAGGGCCGTGATGCAAATCTTGATGAGCAGGGTTTCGATCGCGCCGGGAAAATCCAGCGTGGCCAGCGCCAGCACCAGGGAAAAAGTCACCGTGGTCTGCAATACGGGAGAAGTCAGGAAATGGGCAATCTGGTAGTCGATTTCCGACTTGTTGCTCCGCCGGAACCGGTCCAGCAGCATGTGGATCAGGGTTTTCAGAACCCAACCCAAACCGTACCCAAGGGCCACCAGCATGACCGCGAACATCAGGGGATAAGCCTGGAGAAATTGCCATGCCTGCCTCAAGGGCTCGTTCAGGTAGGGTGAGATATCGAAACCCACGATCAGGTCGGCCAACGACCGGGTGACGTTCTCAGGGTTATCCGCAGGCGTGCCGCCGCCGATGGGTGTGCTGCCATCGCCAGGAAGAAAATAGATGTCGAATCTGCTCATTGTGTGATGCCTGGTTTCTTTCGGCTGATGGTTTCGGCTTCGATGTAGATGCGGTTCACCTTGGGTACGGCCGTTTTGATCTGCGCTTCAATCCGGTCAATGGTTTCTTCAATCTCGTCAGAGCTTAAACCATCGACGAAATTCACATCCAGGTTTACCAGCACTTCGTCCGGCCCAAAGTACAGGCTCAATGGCCTTTGGTGGGAAAAAACCCTTGGGTCTGCTTCCAGGATACCCTGGATTTTCTCGATGTTGGCAACGCCAAGGCCTTCTCCGATCAGCAACGCTTTGCACTCCACCGCGAAGAAAAACGCGACGCAGACCAGCAGCAGGCCAATCAGGACGGACCCAATCCCGTCAAAATAGACCCAACCCGTGATCTGGCCCAGGAAGACGGACACCAATGCAATCGTCAGACCCACCAGCGCCGCACTGTCCTCGACCACCACCGCGATGGTCGTGGAATCCTTGCTTTCCTTCAGGCTGCGGAAAAACGAGCGGCCTCTGCGGGTTGTCTCGAACTGTTTGAGCGCGACCCGCAATGCCGAGCCTTCGAAAACCATGGCCAGCACCAGCACGACGTAGTTCCACTGGACATTTTCCAATTGCCTGGGCCGTAAAATGTGTTGTACGCCTTCGTACAACGCTATTCCACCGCCGAGGGCAAAAATCAGGATGGCGACGACAAAACTCCAGAAAAAAATCTCGTTGCCGTAGCCGAAGGGATGGGTCGAATCCGGTGGCTTCTTGCTCATCCGGATGCCCAGAAGCAGGAGCACGCCGTTGCCGGTGTCCACCAGGGAGTGGATGCCCTCAGACAGCATTGCGGCTGACCCGGTAAAAAAAGCGGCGGCAAATTTGCTAACGGCGATCGCCGTGTTGGCCGCGATGGCTCCGTAAATCGCTATTTTTGATGATCCGGCCATGCGTTCCCTTGCCTGGTGAAAATCACAAAACTGATGTTACCAGAACAGGCACACTCAGAGAGCAGAACAAAGGAAGCGTTGGAGCGGGCCATGCCCGCGAGTGAACTCCGACGCAGGTGAGGAGCCGGGTGCCTGTTGGCAGGACACGCTTAAAACTTCCCTGTGGACTCTGCGGCTGATCGCGACAGCGGCAGAAGCCGGTCCTCGGGCACCTGCGGCTCTGGCACAATCGCGGGCATGGCCCGCTCCCACATGCGGCTAGCCGTACCGGCCTTCGATGTAGTCTGCGGTTTCGCGGTGCCGGGGGGTGACGAACATTTCGCCGGTTTCCGTGTGCTCGACGACCTTGCCCATCAGCATGAAAATGCATTCCTCGCTGGCTCGCCGGGCCTGCGCCATGTTATGCGTAACGATCAGGATCGTGTATTGGCCGCGCAGGTCCCAGATCAATTCCTCGACCGCTTCGGTTCCCTTGGGGTCCAGGGCGGAACAGGGTTCATCCATCAGCAGGATGCCGGGTTTGACCGGTAACAGGCGGGCTATGCAAAGTTTCTGTTGTTCTTCAAGCGAAAGCCCGGTGGCTTTCCTGTCCAGCCGGTCCTTTACCTTGTCCCACAGCAGTACCGTTTTCAGGGCGTCCTCGAGGATGTCGTCCTCTTCGCTTTTCGGTGTTTTCCTGTCGGCGGTGTGGATCCGGTGCCCGAACAGCACGTTGTCGCGGATAGAAATGGGCAGGGGATTGGGGCGCTGGAAGACCATGCCGATCTGCTTGCGCACCTGGACCAGCTCCACACCCGGGGCATAGATATTCTCGCCCATGACATCGATCGTGCCGGTAATGCGCACGTAGCCCAGCCGCTCATTGATGCGGTTGACACTGCGCAGGAACGTGCTTTTTCCACAGCCCGAAGGACCGATCATCGAGGTGATGATGCCCTGCTTAATGGACAGGTCGACGTTGAACAAGGCCTGGAAGGTGCCGTACCAGAGGTTCAGCTTGCGGGTGTTTATCGCCAGGTCCGCAACCGGCTGTTGAGCCAGGTCCGGCATTATCCAAACCTCCCGTCAACGTAGTCCCGGGTTCGCTGATCCTTGACCTCGCCGGTGAAAAGATCCTCGGTGACGCCGACTTCTACACAGCGGCCGTCAAGGAAGAAAGCCGTCCGGTCAGCCAGGCGACGGGCCTGCTGCACCAGGTTGGTGACCAGGATGATGGTGACTTCGCTGCGCAATTCCTTCAGCACATCCTCGATGCGCATGGTGGTAACCGGGTCTACGGCGATCGAGAACTCATCCAGCATCAGCAGTTCCGGGTCCTGCGACAAAGCGCGCGCAATGGTCAGCCGCTGCTGTTGTCCCCCGGACAGCATGCTGCCCAGCGAAGTCAGACGGTCCTTGACCTCATCCCAAAGTGCGGCACGGGTCAGGCAGCGTTCGACGATGACATCCAGTTCCGCCCTGTCGTTCTGGCCACGCAGGCGCGGGGACAGCGCCACGTTGTCGTAAATCGACAAGGGAAGCCCCACGGGAAGAGGGAACACCACCCCGATCCTGCTGCGCAGGCCGTAAACGTTGCGGATTTTGCCGACATCGACGTTGTTGAAGGTGATTTTTCCCTCGATCTTCATTTCCGGGTTGAACATGTCCATCCGGTTGATGGCTTTCAGGAACGAGGTCTTGCCTGCATTGGCCGGGCCGATGATGCCAAAAATCTCGTGCTCATGGATGTCGAAGTTGACATCCTTGAGCGCGGTCACGTGGTTATAACTGATATGCAGGTCTTTCACGCCGAGCTTGACCGGGTTTTGCACGGTCTCCCCGTTTCGTGGCGCGGTGGCCGGGTTCACCATTTTTTCTTTCCCCGCAGGTACATGCGCAACGCGATGGACAGGCTGTTCATCAGCAACACGATGGAAATCAGCACCAGGGCGACACCAAAAGGCAAATTCTCCGGCATGCCGGGCACCTGGGTCGAAACCACGAACAGGTGCAGAGAAAGCGCCATGGTCTGGTCGAAGACCCCTTGCGGTAGCAGCGGCAGGAAGAACGCGGCGCCTGTGAACATGATGGGCGCTGTTTCACCGGCGGTTCGGGACACTTCGAGAATCACGCCGGTCAGGATTCCGGTGATCGCATTGGGCAGCACGACCCGGCGTATCGTTTGCCAGCGCGTCGCCCCCATGTTCCAGCAGGCTTCGCGAAAAGCCAGCGGTACGGCTTGCAACGATTCGCGGGTTGCCACGATGACCACCGGCAGGGTCATGATCGCAAGGGTCAGGCTGGCCGCCAGGATGCTGGTGCCGAATTTGAAAAAGATCACGAAAGCGCCGACGCCGAACAGGGCGTGCACGATGGAGGGCACGCCGGCCAGGTTGATGATGGCCAGGTTGATCGTGCGGGTGAACCAGTTGTCAGCGGCGTATTCGCTGAGGTAAATGGCCGCTGCGATGCCCAGTGGCACCGAGGCGATCAGGGCAACCATGACCAGCAGGATGGTGCCGAGCAGGGCCGGAAAAATACCGCCGGCCGTCATGCCCTTGGTCGGGCCTGTGAACAGGAACTCGAGGGAGATAACCGGAGCGCCCTTGAAAATAAGCGTGCCCAGGATCAGGACGACAGGAAGGATCAGGAGGCCCGTCATGCTGCCCAGGCCGAGGCGGAACAGCTTTTGCCGGGTGTCGTTCTTTTGATTCAGTTTGCTTGCTTCAAACATGCTGGTGTACTCCATTCATTACGCTGCAGTACACTAACTCATCCCTTGCGCACGCCCCGGACCACCAGGTCCGCGACCAGGTTGATGATGAATGTGATCACGAACAGGAAAATGCCGATCGTGAACAGCGCCTGGTAGTGGGGCGATCCGGCGGCGGTTTCACCCAGTTCAGCCGCAATGGTTGCGGTCAGCGCGCGAACCGAATCGAAAACACTGGTTGGAATGTTGATGGAATGTCCGGTAGCCATCAGCACCGCCATGGTTTCACCAAACCCCCGGCCCACACCCAGCAACACAGCGCCCAGCAGACCGTTCTTGGCCGCCGGTAAAACGACTTTCCAGATCACCTGCCAGCGCGTGGCGCCCAACGCTTCTGCGGCTTCGCGGTAGCGGTCCGGAACAGCCTTAAGCGCATCCTCGGCGATGGATGTCATGATGGGAGCCGCCATCAGCCCCAGGATGATACCGGCGTTCAGCACGTTCAAACCCACCGGGACATTGAACGTCTTGATGATGATCGGGTTCATGATCGCCAGGCCGATGAAGCCCCACACCACGGAAGGGATGGCGGCCAGCAACTCCACGGTAATTTTCAGGAACTCGCGGGTTTTACCGTGTGAAAATTCGGCGATGAATACGGCAGTACCCAGTGAAAACGGAATGGCGACCAGCATGGCCAGGCCGGTGACGCTGGCCGTGCCCGCCATCAGGGCAAGAATGCCGAACGTTTCCTTGCTCTCGGAGGTCGGGCGCCAGTTCGGAGAAAAGAAGAATTCCCGGAAATCGAATTCGCCGACCAGGAAGCCGAAGCCTTCCTTGGATATGAAAACGAAGATTCCGACGATGAAAACAACGGCCGAAATTCCGCCCATGAACATCAGGACCTGCACGACCTTGTCGATGTACCAGTCACGATTCAGCTTGTCGAAGCTGGCATCGATGCCGGCAGGCACCCGGGTGGACGCGGGGGTTTCCATCGAATCAGGCCGGGTTGGCTTCATCACCGCCCAGCAGCTGAAGCAGATCGATGATTTTGCGGCGTAGCTGGCGATACTGTTCCACGAGGTTCGTATCCCCGGGCAGAGTCCAGTCCAGCGCGGAAGTGTGGAACGGCATCTTCCGGATGTAATTGGATACCGGTCCGTTGAGGCTGATGATCACGATATAGTCCGACAGATCGTGCGCCAGCGCTTCCAGCCGCTCGCTTTTCAGGTCATCGTTGGGCAAGCCGGTTTCATTCAGAAACTTCATTAACTCCGGCGATGCAGAATCGCTGGACCCCGGCGTTGCCGATGAAAAAATCGCACTGGTCGGAAAGTTCTTCCTGCCGATGGCCACCGCGAGGTGCGCCAGGCCGGACCCGGGTTGATCGAGAAACAGGATGCGGTAGGTCTTGGGAAGTTTTTTCACCCCGTGTATCGCGAACACCGTTTGGTCACATATGTTCTTGGCCTGGTCGCCGACGCGTTTGAAGATGTTGAATACCGCGAATATGACCATCATCGTGGTCGCGTCCATACGGTCGTCTTCCGCAAACAGTTCGTCGTAGAAGCCATCCATCCGGTGTTCCAGCCGCTTGACCGCGTCCATCAGGGCGATGGCCCGCTCGGCATTGCCCTGTCGGAAAGCCGCGCGCGCTCCGGACAGGATATCGATGGATTCATCCGCAAGGCTGTCGATCCGGCCGCAAAATTTTTCCGGCAAAGGATGGTCGAGCTGAAGTCCCTCGCGACAAATCGTCACGGCATAGTCACCAATTCGCTCGAGGATCACGTTGACCCGGATGGTCGAAGCCATTTCCCGCAAGGCGCCTGCGCCCGGAAGGTAGCGCGCGATAAAGGTATGACACAGGCGGTCGCACTGCCTGGAATCCCGGTTGATCGGGTGATCTCCCAGCACCACCTCGTACGCCAGCTTGCTGTCACCCAGGATCAGTGCTTTCTTGGCGTTGCGTAACGCCGCTTCCACATCGTCACCGATCTTCCACAACCAGCTGCGGATGTAGTTCAGGTCCGTTTCCATGCGTTCTTCAAGGTGGCTCATGTTGAATTCCCGCTGTAATTACAGGCTCGAAGGCAAATAAAGCCCGGTCGTCGGTGTGTTGACGCCCGGTTCCCGTCCGGTCAATTTTACAGCTTAAGCGGCTAGCCGCAATTGACTTCGGTAGCGGGTGCATACCCCTTTTTCATGATAATGCACTGCCCTTCGTCGCTCAGGATCCAGTTCATGTACTCAGCAACATGCCCCGTGGGTTGGCCGCTGGTATACATGAACAGGGGGCGGGCGATCGGGTAACTGCCGTCAACCGCTGTTTCCTCCGACGGAAGGATACATTCGCCTGCCGGTTTCCGCTGAAATGCAGGCGAGCTTGACGTGCTCCGTTGCATAAGCCAGGCCGCTGTAGCCGATCGCGCAAGGCGTATTTTCAACCAGGTCGACGACGTCCTTGGAGCCGTGCATGTCGCGCGTTCCCAGTTTGAAATCCTTTTCATTCAGTACCGCTTCACGGAAGTAGGCGTAGGTGCCGGAGTTGTTCTGCCGGCTGACCACGACGATCTCCTGGTCCTGGCAACCGGGGACTTCCACCCCCAGGTCGGTCCAGCTCAGGTAGCTGCCGCCATCGGCGTAAATTTCGGCCAGTTGCTCCAGGCTGAGCGTGTCGATCGGGTTGTCGGGGTGCAGGTAGACGGCCAGCGCATCGTAACCGACCACGAACTGGATCGGATCATGTCCGTTGTCCTGCGCCTGTTTGATTTCTGAATCCTTGATGGAGCGGCTGGCGTTCGCAATGTCCACTGTGCCATTGATCAGCGCGGCAATACCGGTGCCGGAACCGCCTCCGCTGACCGCTACTACGACGGCCGGATTGACGGTCTGGTACTCTTCGGCCCAGGCCTGGGCGACGTTCACCAGTGTGTCTGAGCCCTTGTTTTGAATGACCTGCCGCTGCTCTCCACCGCCACAGGCGGATAACAGGGTGGTGCTGATAATAAGTGAAAAAACGAACAGTTTATTGCGCGTGAGCATCAGATTCTCCCGATGATTAGACTGACAACCTTACCAAGCTACCCGTCATTTATGACAATTGCGTGACAGGGCGAATGTCGCACCGCCGGTGTCCGGCCAGTTTGCCACATCCGAAATAGAGTACAAACTTCGCGATGTCTTTTTGATTGGTGTCATCGCCGGCAATGATCCCAGTCTGTCCAGGAACCTTGCCCACACGCAGGAGCTTATTCCGGAGCCAATGGCTGCTCAGGCTGCAGTTGCCCCACGGTCACCGGGTACCCCAGCGAGACCCAGCCCTGGATGCCTTCCCACAACACCGCGGTGTGTTGAAATCCCTGTTTGACCAATTCCTCGTTGACGGATTCGGCGGCTGCGCGGGGGCATTCGCAGTAAGCCACGATCCAGGTGCCATCGGTCGGCAGGTTCGCCGTGACGGCATCGAAGTCCTCGTAGTAAGGCAAAGGCACGGAACCCTCGATGTGGGCCATTTGCCACGTCGAGGTCACGCGCGTATCGAGCAGAACCATCCGGCGCCTGGCTTGCAGGGCGTCGAGCAGGTCTGCGGCGCTCACGTAGGTGCCGTCCTTCAGGTTGAATTCGGGCGGCGGAGCATCCGGATTCAGAATCCATTGGTCCGGTGGCGGGGGAGATTCCAGCACCGGCACCGCCATCTTCCAGCCGGATGCCCGGGTGCGCAGAAAGGCCGTGATGCCGTTGATCTCTTCAGCGCTCAGCCGGTCACCGAAACCCACCATCTCGGTTCCGTCGCGGCCGTTTTCGATCGCGTATTGAATGAAAGCGTCCGTGGTCAGTGAAAGCATGGCCGGGTTGCCGATCGCGGGTGCGGTGACGCCTTCTCCCTGTTCACCATGGCACTTCGTGCAATTCACGGCAAACGTCTCTGCACCGAGAACGATGTCTCCCTCGACCGGTTCAATCGGCAAATAGAGGGGTTCTGCGCCGGCCTGTTCTCTGAGCCAGACGGTGAGCCGGTGAATTTCCTCACGGCTCATCGGTCCACCCATTTCTTCGGAAAAAGCCCCCATCGGGGTGCCGTGCCTGCCGTAGCCGATGGTGTAGCGGATCTCACTCGGGAAACCCGAGGCAATCAGTGATCGGGAGCGCAGTGACGGGGCATGGTCATTGACGTAACCCTCGCGGTCGGCGCCGTGACACAGGGCGCAGTATTTCTGGTAGTCGGCGGCGGCAGCGGCCGCTTCATCGGGGTCCAGTTCGTCGAGCTGGGCATAAACGGCGTCGCCAACGGACAACGCGGTTACCAACAAGGCGAACAACCAAAACCGTGGTTTTTTCATCTGCGTCACTCCGGGAATCGGGTTCCCACTGTCTGGATTAACTTAAGGAACCTCTGATTAAATAATCAGAGGTTCCTTTATTGGCTGGAGATCCGGTCCAGCGCATCGGCCAGGTTTTCAACGGTCCTGTCGATGTCGCCCAGTTTGTCGAGCCCGAACAAACCGAGCCGGAAAGACCTGAATCCGTCAGGTTCGTCACACATCAAGGGCACACCGGCGGCAATTTGCAGGCCCTGCTCCATGAATTTCCTGCCGTTTTGAATATCCGCGTCGGCGGTGTAACTGACAACGACCCCGGGCGCCTGGAATCCCTCGGCGGCAACGCTGGGGAAACCCCTGCTCTCGAGCAGCTCACGGACTTTTCGCCCCAGTTCCAGCTGTTGTTCGCGAACTGTTTCGAAACCGGCCTCCCCGGTTTCGATCATCGTGTCACGGAATTTCTTCAGTGCGTCGGTCGGCATGGTGGCGTGATAGGCGTGCCCGCCGTTCTCGTAGGCCCGCATGATGTCCAGCCACTTGCGCAGGTCGCAGGCAAAACTGGTGCTGGTGGTGCCGGCAATGCGTTCGGTCGCGTCCTGTCCCAGCATCACCAGCGCGCTGCACGGCGAAGAACTCCAGCCTTTTTGCGGCGCGCTGATCAGGATGTCCACACCGCAGGCTTTCATGTCGACCCATAATTCGCCGGAAGCAATACAGTCCAGGACAAACAACCCCCCGGCGGCGTGAGTGGCTTCGGCCAGCGAGGTGATGTAAGGGTCGGGAAGGAGCATCCCGGAGGACGTTTCCACGTGCGGCGCAAAAACCACGGCTGGTTTCTCCGCCTTGATGACGGCGACGGCTTCTTCAACCGGAACCGGCGCGAAAGGCGCTTGCGGTCCGTCACTGACGGGCCGGGCTTTGAGCACGATGATTTCAGAAGCGATATCGCCCATCTCCAGTATCTGGGACCAGCGGTAACTGAAAAAACCGTTGCGGATGACCAGGCATTTCTTTCCGGTGGCGAACTGCCGGGCGACCGCTTCCATCCCGTAGGTGCCGCCGCCGGGCACGATGACTACGGCCTTTGCGCCGTAGACCTTTTTCAGCGTAGCGGAAATATCGTTCATGACGCCCTGGAAGCTCCTGGACATGTGGTTCAATGAGCGATCGGTAAAAACCACGGAATATTCGAGCAGGCCATCGGGGTCGACATCGGGTAACAGGCCGGGCATTTTCTTGCTCTCGTCTCGCAACAGGGGCCATCAGAATATCATCCGCCTGTTAAAATGTGGTCTGAAAACCGGCTTTTTCTTGACCAATCACAGAAGGATCGCGAAAAGATGAAATTTTATGACTGCCGGACAGCCCCCAGCCCGCGCCGCGTCCGCATGTTCATCGCCGAAAAAGGCCTGGAAATTCCGACCGTCCAGGTGGACCTGCGCAACGGCGAACAACTGAAGGACGAGTTCAGAAAGATCAACCCGCGTTGCACCGTGCCCGTGCTGGAGCTGGACGACGGTACCTGCCTGAACGACACGCTGGCCATCTGTCATTACCTGGAATCGCAGTTTCCCGAGCCCAACCTGATGGGAACCGATGGCCGGGAACAGGCGCTGGTCATGAACTGGCATGAACAGATCCTTACCGAAGGCTTCATGGCCGGCGGCGAAGCCTTGCGCAATTTCTCGAAGGGCTTTGAAAACCGGGCCCTGACCGGACCCATGGGTTTCAGACAGATTCCGGAACTGGCGGAACGGGGCCGCCAGCGGCTGGAATGGTTCATGGAGGTGCTCGATCAGCGACTGGCCGGGTCGGCCTTCGTGGCGCTTGACCGGTTCACGATGGCGGATATCGGCGGTTACGTCTGTGTTGATTTCGCCAGTTGGGTCAAGTTACCGGTGCGGGAACGCTGGCCCAATATCCGGCGGTGGTTCGATGATGTTGCCGCGCGCCCCAGCGCGTCCGTGTGAGCCAGTGAACTGCATCGTAGTGAGTGATACTAGGGAACCTCTGATTAATTATGCACGGAGCGCGTTTCCGCCGAAAAAGCCGCAGATTGTGCGCAGCAGGCCGAGTCGCCATAGCCTTCGCTATGGCCGAGGCGGGCTGTGTGCGAGAAGCGGCTTTTACGGCGAAACCCGAACGGGACGGGCCTTTGCGGGCGCTCCGCCCCGTTTTGATTCGCTCATTGGGAATCACCCAACCACGCTCACCAAAAGCGGACCGGAGCATCCCGCAAAGACACCGTCGCGCCCGCGCATAATTGATCAGAGGTTCCCTATATGAAAGCGGATTTCTGGCACGAACGGTGGGAGAAAGGGGAAATCGGCTTTCACCAGCAGGATTTCAACCGGCATATGCAGGCGTTTGTCGATCGTCTGGAATATCGGGCCCGGCGCCCATATCCTGGTTCCGCTTTGCGGCAAGAGCCTCGACATGTTGTGGCTGGCCCGGCAGGGCTACCGGGTCACCGGTATCGAAATCAGCGAACGGGCGGCAAGGGATTTTTTCATTGAAAACCGCCTGGCTTACGAACTTGAACCGGAATCCGGGCGTCCTTGCATACCGCGGCGAACAGCGTCAGCATCCTCTGCATGGATTTCTTCACCGTCGAAAAGACGCATCTGCCGCGCATCGATGCCGTGTATGACCGCGCCTCGCTGATTGCCTTGCCGCCGGAGATGCGGCCTGCCTACGCCGGATACCTGGCCGGCTTGCTGGATCCGGGCACCCGTTCATTGCTGGTTACGCTGGATTATCCACAGGAGGAAATGCGCGGGCCGCCGTTTTCCGTCACGTTCGATGAAGTCCAGCGGCTGTTCGGGTCGCAGTTCGCCATTGAACACCTGCATTCTGAGGATTGCCTGGCGAGGGAGCCCCGGTTCCGGAAAAAAGGGCTGACGCGGCTTGAAGAGCACGTTTGCCTTCTGCAAAAAACCAGGGGCAGTTAAAACTATTCCGGCAGCGAAGCGGGCCGGGTCAGGCTGACGAGGCGCGCAAGCCGGCCCTCCAGGCTCTGCCAATCCGACAGGATTTCCAGCAGCGCCACCGCACCCGTCGGCATCAGCTTGTAATCATCCGGCATCGGGATTTCGTGGTCGCACAGATTCTGCAACAGGATCTCGAGGCCCGGGTTGTGCCCGGCAATCAGGACGCGCCGCGCGTGATCCGGGCAGTCATTCAACACATCCAGCAGTGCTCCCGCCCCGGCGTGGTAAATCCGCTCATCCCAGTTGATCTGTTCTCCGCCGATGTTCATTTCCCCGCAAACGGCCAGCACCGTCTGCTTTGCCCGCTCCGCGGGTGAACTGACGATGTAATCGGGCACCAGGCCCTGTCGCTGCAAAAACCGGCCGACCCGCGGCGCATCCCGGCAGCCGCGCTTTGAAAGCGGCCGGGCAAAATCACTGCGTGCGCCGCTATCCCAATCCGACTTGGCGTGCCTGAGAATGAGTAATTCGCGTTTCATGGCCCGATATTAACCTGATACTGTAATCATCAGAAGCAAAAGCCGGGTACCATCGGCCCAGGAATGTTGTATCCGGTTCAAAAGCCGGTCAGAATCCCCTGACCCTGGTAGGGTGCTTTTATCAACGGACTTCCTGTGACTTGAATGAGCGGCGTTGCCTTGCAATCAAACTTTTTGTGCTTATGCCTGATTTTCTGCACGCTATTTGCAGGCGCGCAGGCATTTGCCGATAGCGGTTCAACGGGGGCGACCACGCCCACCGAAGAACAAGCCATGCAGCGCGTGCGGGAAGAGCTGGAAACCCTGGAGCGGCGCTGGTATGGAATCGCCCGGTTTCGATACAGCTACCCGCAACAGCTTTCAGCCGGTTTCGGGGCGATGTTCGTCGTCCAGCCCAAAGACTCTGATTGTTCGTCGACCTGCATGGTGCAGGGCTGGCAATTTGAAATTGAGCCGGGCCGGTACGGCATTCAAGGCAGCGTGGGCTGGGGAAAACTGGCCGGGGAAACGGGCCGCACCGAGCACCTGATGTACAAGGTTCACCTCGGCTGGGCGGTTCGTGGCGTGGTCCTGCGCACCTATGGTGATTTCCGGTATAAGCCCCTGCCAAAGACACTGGCCGGCGTCGAAGGCAGTTTTACTTTTGCCAGCCTGAATTTTTCACTCGGTCTCCTGCACTCATTGCAATCCGGAACCGGTGATGACTGGCTCATCTCGGCCGGCGTGGGATTCGGATTTTGAGACCGGTCAATGCCATGTTGAGAGGCTGTCTCGTGGCCTTTGCGTGCCTGGCGGTGAGCGCCCCGGCGCAGGCGCTTGAAACCGACCAGTTCTACGCCTGGGGCAAGCCGATCGAAGACTCCACCGAGTACCTGAACGCCTGGGTGAAGTGGCAGGTTCAGACAGCGCTGGATTCCAGGAGCGATTCCGGTTCGCTCGACTGCGAGGCTGCGGTGCACCACGTCCACAAAGTCTTCAAGGACCTGGTTTACCAGCCCATCGAAGGATGGATCCTGTCCACTTCGCTGGTTGACCGGATTCCGATGGGCCTGGAAGAAGAACGCGAGTACCGCAAACAATGGGTGCTGTCCAAAACCTTTCCAATGGATTACGCCCGCTGGCTGCCACCCAGCCCCACTCTGCAGGCCAATGGAATCCGCTTCGGTTCGGACAAGCTCGCACATTTTTTTTCCGAGGGCTGGTGGTACTACAGATGGTGGTTGAAACGCCGGGACGATCTTACCCAGGATGAGTTGGAACGCGGCCTGTTTGATTACGGGTCAACGATGGAGTGGATGTTTCTTGGCAAGCTGTCGACCGGCATCATTTCGCCGGCCGACCTGGAATCCAACTACAAGGGTTTTCTCTTTTTCCACCGGATGTGTCATGGCGACGAACCCCTGCTAAACCGGCAACAGGGTCATTGGCAGTTCTCCGAAGCGTTCGATTTTCGCGATTACATCACCCCGGAATGGGATGAATCGTGGAATCCCAATCATTTCGACAGTGTGCGCTGGAAGGGCATCAGGACTACCATCGAACGCTACTGCCCGCAGCTGCACAGCCCCTGGGTGGAAGAGCAAAGGGCGCGTTACAGAGCCATGGATACCGAAACGGTCACGGAAGCGCTGATCAAGGAACAGGTCGCGGCAGGAAAAATGCCGGATCCGAAGGCTTTTGACATTACAGCGGTCTGCAGTAACCAGGCCGGGTCAGATTCCCGGTAAACCGGGCCGGGTCTTTGTTTTCACTCATTAATCTTCCGGCAAAACCATTGACAAAAAGCGAATGAACGTTCATTCTATATGGCATTCCGGTCAAGGTTCGGCCATCCCGGTCGGACCAGCTTCCTTTCCTGCAGGCTTTACTCCTATGAATACACACTTTCGCCGCCCGTGTGCCGCCGCCTCGCTGTTGGCTGTGCCTGGTTGCCTGCGGGCAACAGCAGGCGCCAGCCGCCGCGCAGGGTTCTGCACCCGAGGTGACCGTGGTTACCCTCAAGGCGCAACCGGTGACGCTGACCCGTGAGCTGCCCGGTCGCACCAATGCCTTTGTCGTCGCCGAGGTCCGTCCCCAGGTTACGGGAATCGTCAAGGAGCGGTTGTTCACCGAAGGCAGCCTGGTAAAAGCGGGTCAGCCGCTTTACCAACTCGATGACGCCACCTATCGCGCCGACGTGAACAGCGCGAAGGCCCTGTTGGCGCGCGCGCAGGCGGCGGCGGACATTGCACGGTTCAATGCCGACCGCGCCGAACAATTGATTGGATCCAGGGCGATAAGTGAGCAGGAATTGATCAACGCCAGGGCCCTGGAGCGGCAGGCGGAAGCGGACGTGGGCGTCGCCGAAGCACGTGTGGCCAGCAGTCGAGGTGCAGTTGGGCTATGCGCGCATCACCTCACCCATCGACGGGCGCATCGGCAAGTCAACGGTTACCCGGGGCGCCCTGGTAACGGCTGACCAGGAGGCGCCGCTGGCTACCGTGCAGCAACTCGATCCCATTTATGTCGATTTGACGCGCTCGGCGAATGAACTGCTGGAACTTCGCCGGAAGCTTGCCAGTGGAGCCGCGCGCCAAACAGAAGGAATTCCGGTAACCATCATCCTGGAGGATGGAGCCGCCTACGCCCATGAAGGTGAATTGGCCTTCACCGATGTGGCCGTCGACCCGATGACCGGCAGCTACGCATTGCGCGTGGTGGTGCCCAATCCCGACAACCTGCTGATGCCCGGCATGTATGTGCGCGCAATCGTCAGCAACGCGGTGCTCGATAACGGACTGCTGGTGCCCCAGCAGGGCGTGGTCCGCGATGCCAAGGGTAACGCCAGCGTCATGTTGGTGACGCCGGAAGGCACCGTGCAACAACGCGCCGTGCAGGTCAGCCGAACGATTGGCGATCAATGGCTGGTCAACAGCGGATTGGCCGAAGGTGACCGCGTGATCGTCGAAGGCCTGCAAAGAATCCAGCCGGGAATACCCGTTACAGCAATCGAGCGTCAGGCGCAGTAGGGGCACAGGCAATGGCACAGTTTTTCATCGGCAGGCCCATTTTCGCGTGGGTGATCGCCATCATCATCATGCTGGCGGGAGCGCTATCGATCACGCAGCTGCCCATATCCATGTACCCGGATATTGCGCCGCCGACCGTGACCATCAACGGATTTTACCCGGGCGCGTCGGCCAAGGTGGTGGAAGACTCGGTAACCCAGGTCATCGAACAGAACATGAAGGGTCTGGACGGCCTGTTGTACATGGCTTCTACCAGTTCGGCCAACGGCGGCGCCGCCCTTTCGCTGACCTTTGAGAACGGCACCGACCCGGACATTGCGCAGGTACAGGTGCAGAACAAGTTGCAACTTTCCATGCCGTTGCTGCCACAGGAGGTTCAGCGGCAGGGTGTGAACGTGGGCAAGGCGCGCAGCGGCTTCCTGATGGTTGTCGGCTTCGTGTCCTCCGATGGCAGCATGGACAGGAGCGACATCGCGGATTACGTCTCGGCCAACCTGGTCGACCCGCTGAGCCGGGTACCCGGTGTCGGCAGCCTGCAGGTGTTCGGATCGCAATACTCGATGCGTATCTGGCTGGACCCGAACAAGCTCGACGCCTACCGGCTAACGCCGGCCGACATCATTGCCTCGGTACAGGCGCAGAACCGGCAAGTTGCGGTCGGCGAACTCGGTGGCACACCGGCGGTGGAAGGACAGCAACTGAATGCGACGATCACCGCGCAGGGCCGGCTGCAAACACCGGAACAGTTCCGCGACATCATCCTGCGCAGCAACCCGGACGGATCGGTGCTGAAACTCGGTGACGTCGCCCGGGTGGAACTGGGCGCGGAAAGTTACGGATCGATTTCACGCTACAACCGGCAGCCGGCGACCGGGATCGCGATCATGCTGGCGACCGGCGCCAACGCGCTGGAAACGGCGCAAGCGGTCGAGGATCGCCTGGTGGAGCTTGGGCGTTTCTTCCCCCCGGGGCTGCGCACGGTCGTTCCGTTTGAGACAACACCCTTTGTCCGGATAGCGATCAAGAACGTGCTGGAAATCCTGCTGGAGGCCATCGCCCTGGTGTTCCTGGTGATGTACCTGTTCCTGCAGAACTTCCGGGCTACGCTGATTCCGACGATTGCTGTTCCCGTGGTGCTGCTGGGCACGTTCGGTCTGCTCGCCGTGCTGGGATTTTCCGTCAACATGCTGACGATGTTTGCGATGGTGCTGGCCATCGGCCTGCTGGTCGACGATGCGATCGTGGTCGTGGAAAATGTCGAACGCCTGATGACCGAACAGGGACTTTCTCCGGAGGAAGCAACGCGCAAGTCGATGCGCCAGATCACCGGCGCCCTGGTCGCCGTAGGACTGGTACTGGCTGCGGTATTTGTGCCGATGGCCTTTCTGGGCGGGGCGACCGGCGTGATCTACCGGCAGTTCTCCGCCACCATCGTCTCGGCGATGGCGCTGTCGGTACTGGTAGCCATCGTCCTGACCCCGGCCCTGTGCGCCACCCTGTTGAAGCCGCTGCACAAGGGCGAACATTATCACGAGAAGGGTTTCCTCGGATGGTTCAACCGTAGCTTCGACCGCAGTGCACAACGCTACCGTACGGGTGTGCGCGGCATGCTGGCACGCAGTGGGCGATTCATGGCGGTGTTCGCCATACTCGTCGGGCTGATGGCCTTTTTGTTCTTCCAGCGCCCCACCTCGTTTCTGCCGCAGGAAGACCAGGGCACCATGTTCGCCATAGTCCAGGCGCCGGTTGGCGCGACCCAGGAACGGACGATGGAGTCGCTGTACAAGGTGGAAGACCATTTTCTCAACGATGAAGCCGACGTCGTGGATTCCATGTTCGCCGTGCAGGGCTTCAGTTTTGCCGGCGGCGGCCAGAATAACGGGATGGCCTTCGTCAAGCTCAAGGACTGGGACGAACGAACCTCACCCGAACAGGGTGTCAGGGCCATCGCAGCCCGCGCTTTCGGCGCGTTCAGCCGGATCAAGGACGCCCTGGTTTTCCCGTTTGCGCCGCCGGCCATCCAGGAACTCGGACGTTCGGCCGGGTTTACCTTTTACCTCGAGGACAAGGCCGGTCTGGGCCACGAAGCGCTGATGGCAGGCCGGCGGCCAGTTATTGATGGCCGCGGCCCAAAGCCCCTTGCTCATCAATGTCCGGCATAACGGCCAGGCCGATGCGCCGCAATTTCGCCTGGATCTGGACTACGAGAAGGCCAGCGCGCTGGGTCTTTCCGTGGCTGCGATCAACTCGACCCTTCAAGCCGCCTGGGGCGGCCAGTACATCGATGATTTTATCGACCGGGGGCGCGTCAAGCGGGTTTACATGCAGGCCGATGCGCCGTTCCGGATGGCTCCCGAAGACTTCAGGCTGTGGTCGGTGCGCAATATGGACGGCGAGATGGTGCCGTTCTCGGCGTTTGCGTCCTGGCACTGGGAATACGGTTCGCCGCGCCTCGAGCGCTACAACGGTGTGCCGGCGCTGGAAATCAACGGAGAAGCCCCGCCGGGAGTGAGTTCCGGCGACGCCATGGCCGAAATCGAAAATATTGTCTCAACCCTGCCCCTGGGTTTTGGCATCGAATGGACCGGGCTGTCCTACCAGGAACGGCGGGCGGGTAAACAGACGCCCTTGCTCTACACCCTATCGATACTGGTCGTATTCCTGTGCCTGGCCGCGCTGTACGAAAGCTGGTCGATACCGACCTCGGTGCTGATGGTGGCGCCCCTTGGTATCCTGGGTATAGCGCTCGCCGCGACACTGCGCGGACTGGAGCGTGATATTTACTTCGAGGTCGCAATGCTGACCACGATCGGACTGACCAGCAAGAACGCGATCCTGATCATTTCATTCGCCAAGGACAACCTTGAGCAGGGAATGGAATTGATCGAGGCGACCATGCAGGCTGTGCGCGACCGCCTGCGGCCGATCATCATGACTTCCCTGGCCTTTGGCATGGGCGTATTGCCCCTGGCGCTGGCTAGTGGTGCGGGTTCCGGGGCACAGCGCGCGATCGGCACCGGTGTGCTCGGCGGTATGATCGTCGGAGCCTTCCTCGGCGTTTTCTTTATCCCGCTGTTTTTCGTCGTCGTGCAGAAATGGCTCGGCCGGCACGGCCGCGCGCACCGGCAAGGCAGACGGGCAGCCGCCGCCGGGCCCGGGAACGGAGATCAGCTGCCGTGAAGAAGGAAACGAGTGAGACAAAAGCGGCTGCCCGCATCCGGGCGCAAAAAGAGCGCGTCCTGGCCGCTGCGCAATTGTGCTTTGTCGAACGCGGCTTTCACGCGGCCAGCATGGCGACCATCGCGAGCACGGCCCGAATGAGTCCGGGGCTGATTTACCGTTATTTCGAAAACAAGAACGCCATCATTCTCGCCATCATCGAGGAGCAGCTGACGGTCGCCCGCCAACGCATCCGGCAATTGCAGTCGGCGGAAAACCTGTCGAAACGCATCTTCGACTACCTGGAAGAGAAGGAACCCGAAGACGAAAAATCGATGAGTATTGCGCTTTACCTGGAAATCTCGGCCCAGGCCACGCGCGACCCCCAGATCGCCGAGGCTCTGGGTCGATATGACGTCACGGTGCGTTCCGAATTAAGCGACTGGCTGCGCCGCGGCCGGGGAGACGGCGGTTATGGTCTGCCGGATCACGATGTGGCGGAGCGGGCCCTGATGCTGCTGTGCCTGATTGAAGGGCTCAAGCTGCGCGCGCCCCGTGCACCGGCGCTCGACCAGCGCAAGCTTCGGAAAATACTGGATGAACTGCTGGAAACACTGGTTTCGCCGCCTGCGTAGCCAATTTCAATTCTTCAACCGGTACCCGGTCCGGAAGATCCACCACACGATCGTCAGGCACAGCAGCAGAAAGCCCAGCACGGCGGCGAGGCTGATGCCCACGCCCACGTCGGAGGTGTTGTAGAAGCTCCAGCGGAAGCCGCTGATCAGGTAGACGATGGGGTTGAACAGGGCAATGGTTTTCCAGTTGCCCGGCAGCATGTCGATCGAGTAGAACGCGCCGCCCAGGAAAGTCAGCGGGGTCACGATCAGCATCGGGATCACCTGCAGTTGTTCCCAGCTGCTGGCCCAGACGCCGAGGATGAAACCGAACAGGCAGAAACTCACCGCGGTCAGCAGCAGGAAGGCGACCATCCACACCGGGTGCACGATGTGCAGGTCGACGAAGAAACTCGCCGTGAAGAGGATGACCAGCCCGAGGATGACCGACTTGGTGGCGGCGGCGCCGACATAAGCCAGCACGATCTCGAACGGCGACAACGGCGCCGACAGCACCTCGTAGATCGAGCCCGTCCAGCGCGGGAAGTAGATTCCGAACGAGGAGTTGCCGATGCTCTCGGTCAGCAGCGACAGCATGATGAGGCCGGGGACGATGAACGCGCCGTAACTGACGCCGTCCACCGCGCCCATGCGCGAGCCGATGGCCGCGCCGAAAACGATGAAGTACAGCGCGGTGGTGATGACCGGCGTGAACAGGCTGGTCCACAAGGTGCGGCCGAAGCGCGCCAGTTCAAAGCGGTAGATGGCCCACACACCGCGGCGGTTGAAGGCCGGAACCGGAACGGGCGCGCTCATTGCGATTCTCCCTGGCGGCGGCCGACCAGCCCGACGAAAATCTCCTCCAGCGAGTTCTGGCTGCTGTTGAGGTCGCGGTAGTTGATCTGCAGCTCATCCAGCCGCCGCAGCAACTCGGGGATGCCGGAGTGCTCGCGGTGGGCGTCAAACACGTAGCGGAGCTGCGAGTTGTCGTCGCCGAATTCCACCTTCCACTCGGCCAGCGCAGCCGGGAGCTCGGTCAGCGGTTCGGTCAACTGGACCATCAGCTGGCGCTTGCCGAGCTGTTTCATCAATCTTTTCTTCTCTTCCACCAGGATCAGGCGGCCCTTGTCGATCACGCCAATGCGATCGGCCATTTCCTCGGCCTCGTCGATGTAGTGAGTGGTCAGGATGATGGTCACACCCTGGTCGCGCAGCCGCCGCACCAGCGCCCACATATCGGCGCGCAATTCCACGTCCACGCCCGCGGTGGGTTCGTCCAGGAACAGCACGCTGGGCTCATGCGCCAGCGCCTTGGCGATCATCACGCGCCGTTTCATGCCGCCGGACAGCGTCTGGATTTTGTCATGCGCCTTGTTCCACAACGACAGGTCGCGCAGCAGGCGTTCAAGGTAGGCCGGGTCGGGCGGGCAGCCAAACAGGCCGCGGCTGTAGCGCGCCGACGCCCACGGGGTTTCGAAAGTCTCGGTGGCCAGTTCCTGCGGCACCAGGCCAACGCGGGCCCGCGCCGCCCGGTAGTCGCGCACCACGTCATGACCGTCGATCAGCGCCTGCCCGGCCGTCGGCGTGACGATGCCGCAGACCATGCTGATCAGCGTGGTCTTGCCGGCGCCGTTCGGGCCGAGCAATGCGAAAATCTCGCCGCGCTCGATCGTCAGATCGATCGGCTGCAGGGCAACCACGCCGGAAGCGTAGGTCTTGGTCAGGCTATTGATGGTAATCACAGGGTCCATTGCGCTACTTTAGCAGGCGCAAAAAGAATTGTGGGATCAGATTCAAGTGCCAGGGTGACTGCTCCGGCACTTGACTCTGACCCCATGTCTTTTAAGCTCGACAAAGTCTTCTCCTGATCGGAACCACGATGATGACCAAGCAGCAAAGGCACCCTTCGGCAATTTCCGCAGTCGTTCTGGGCCGCCAACACCATGGAAATTTTCGAGCGGATGGGCTGGTATGGCTTCTACGCGGTTTCCGCGCTGTACCTGACGGGTTCGGTGGAGGACGGCGGGCTGGGGTTTTCTTCGGCGGACCGGGGCGTTATCCAGGGCATCGCGACCTTTTTCCTGTACCTTTTTCCGGCAGTGTTTGGCGCCCTGGCGGACCGTTACGGCTACAAGCGCATGTTCCTGGCCTCTGCCGTCGTGATGGCGCCGGCTTACCTGTTGCTGTCTCTGCCCACCGGGTTCTGGCCATTCCTTGGTACGTATTTCCTGGTGGCTGTCGGCCACGGCATGTTCAAACCGGTGGTGATTTCCACCGTGGCCAAGTCGACCAACGAGGAAAACGGCTCGGTCGGGTTCGGCATTTTCTACATGATGGTCAATATCGGCGGATTTATCGGCCCGATCGTGGCCGGCGTGGTCAGGGGTTGGGACTGGAACCTGGTTTTCTACGCCTCGAGCGGCTGGATTGTCGTCATGTCACGTGGTCTGCCTGCTGGTTTACAAGGAACCGCCGCGAGATGCGGAGGCGGAAAGTCACCGGTCGTTGTCTGAAGTGTTCAAAGGCATGGTTTCCGTGGTCGGCAACCTGCGGTTTTTCATCCTGGTCAGCGGTTTGCTGGTCGTCCTGGTGATGGGTTCCAAGTGGTGGAGCTTCTCCCTGGTGGGAACGGTGGCGGCCGGCTGGCTGGCACTGAACCTGGTTGCAGACGTGCTGTTGCGGGGACGGAAGGACCGGGTACTCGAAACGCCCCTGGTATTCACAGCCGATGATCATCGGTGAAGGACGTTACCTGCTGTTCCTGTTGCTGATGGCCGGTTTCTGGGTATCCTTCAACCAGATTTTCATGACATTGCCGGAATACATCCGCGATTACGTCGACACGTCCGACCTGATCGCCACCTTCGGGCCGGTGGCCGCCTGGATCACCGGCATCGCCCAGGGCCTGGGCCTGGATACGACGAACTGGTCACGCGGAGTGCTTGAGCACGGACAGGTGAAGCCGGAGCACCTGATCAACCTGAATGCTTTCGGCATCATCTGCTTCCAGGTGTTCGTGTCCTGGCTGATGCGCAAGACCTCGCCGCTGACCAGCATCATAATCGGCGTGTGCGTCACCATCGCCAGTTTCGGTCTCTACCTGGTTGGCATGACCGGCTGGATCGTGGTGTCCGCCATCCTGGTTTTTTCGGTGGGTGAAATGATGGCCAGCCCCCGATCCAAGGAATACGCCGGGCGAATTGCCCCGCCGGACAAGGTCGGCATGTACATGGGCTATTTTTACTGGTGCGTGGCGCTGGGCAATTTGTTTGGCGGCCTGCTGTCGGGGCTTTCCTACCAGTACTTCGGGCCCCAGGGGATCAACCAGCCTGACGTCATGTGGATTCTGTTTGCTGCGCTGGCCGGCATTACGGCCGTTTCACTGGTGTTTTACAACCGCTGGATGATGACGACAGCGAAGCGCCTTGCGGACGTTCCCGGCGCCGGCACACCATGAGCACATGGATGCCATTCGGGACATCGTCAAATTCCCTGTCATCCCGGAACCCCGCCTTGGCGAAAGCACGTCGCGATGCCAGGTTGTCCAGCCGTGCGCACGCCATCACGAATGGCACAGTGGGGTTGGACAGCGCAGCCCCGGCAACGAGACGTATGGCGGCCGACCCGACCCCCCGCCCGACGTGACTTTGTTCGCCGATCATGATGTCGATGTCAATCACGCTCTCTGGGATGTCAGTGAGACCGGCCTCATCGAGTTCGCGGCGCATGGGGTGCTGCCACAGAATGAGCCCGACTGCGCGGCCATCCACCTCGATAATGGCGCGCCAATTCCCCTTGGCCGGGGAGTCCTGCAGGAGTTGGATATTCGCTTCGGGTTCGCCCCAGGTGCTACGGACATGATCCGCATGCAGCCACCGTTCAATGAGCGGCAGGTCATCGCTCGTGGCATCGCGAAGCTGCATATTCATGACAATCCGCTTCTCCTCATACATTCATTCGTAAGTTTGGGCCGATCCCTCTTAAACCTCTATTAATTTCTATCAAGGGAGAGATTAGGGGTCGGACCGGCGCAACACACTGTTTTCAAAACGATAAAACCTTCCCAAAGCGCGTAATTCAAAGTTAGACGGGGGATTTGGGGTTCGAAAAAACGAGCTTAGGAACCTAGGCTGAATGCTTTCGCGAATTAGGGGGACAGGCTACCTGTTCCCGGAATTCAGGCCGAAGACCAAATACGTAAACTGTCCCCCTAATTCCACTCCTCGCAAATGATGGCCGTCCGCACATAATAAGGTCTGTGATCGGATCATCATAACGAAGTGATAAATCTCATCAACCTATCTTTGCGAAGAAATTAAAATCTGAGAAGGAACTGAGATTTCTATCAGGTAACTCCCTAGTCCCGCAATCAGACTCTGGCTGCGTACGCCTCCAATCCGATCCGGGTTTGCAGGCGCGGCAACCGGATGACCGTTTGGTCAGCCGGAAAAGACAATCCAACTTTTCGGAGAACACACATGAACACAAAGACTCATTCCATCCATTTCGCGTTGGCCGCCGGGATTCTGATTGCGGCCTCATGCGTCGCTCCGCCGCTGCTGGCCGAAACGCCGCAGGCTGTCACAATAACCACCCAAGTCATTTTTGACCCGAACATCAACGGCACGTTTTTTGCCACCGGACCTATCTGCCCCAGCGGTACCGTCTACTATGTAGACGATCACTTCGGGGGCGGTGGGGCAGCGTTCAACGTCAACGGGACAACTGAATTCGTCTGCGACGACGAAAGCGGCAGCTTTATTCTCAGGTTGCACCCGCAGGGCAATGGTCGGCCCAAGGACGGATTCGATCTCAATGGCCCATGGTCGACTTGGGGCAAGGGAACGGGCGATTACAAAAACCTCTCCGGGCACGGCAATTTCGGTGTCGTTTTTGACTTCAGCAGCGATCCCCTGGTGGGCGAGGAGACTTACGTGGGTTTCGTAACCCTGAACTAGGGAACTTTGATCCCAAACATCCCGGAACCCCGCCGCAACGGCGGGGCTTATGATTTTGGAAGTGGGGCTGGTGTTGGAGCATCATCGAGGTGCGGGTGACGGTCGCGCCAGTCCAGCACGATGTCGGCGTTCGCGCTGTAGCCGGCCCGCAGGAACAGGTCTCCCCCGACGGTGACGGCGGCCTTGATTTCAAAATTGATGGTACCCTTATCATCGGTCCCCTTGGGCGAGAAATCCAGGTGCCAGGCGATGGAACGGGAACCAGGGTGCCGGTTGACCGCCCACCGGG
The DNA here is from genome assembly GCA_963700705.1 of uncultured Gammaproteobacteria bacterium. Taxonomy (GTDB): domain Bacteria; phylum Pseudomonadota; class Gammaproteobacteria; order Xanthomonadales; family SZUA-36; genus JAHEFT01. Next base: position 170,318 of record CAVOYQ010000014.1, read on the forward strand.
CGGGGAGCAGTGAATGGCAAGCCGAAAACGCAGCGATCGGCCGTAACGGCCCCTGAGCTTCAGCCCAACCGTGTCAGGTGAGATTCAGTCGCGGTAGCGAGTCCGGCGGTGCGCGCGGTGTGCTGTCGATCAGGGCCTCCCGCCGTCGAACATGAGCGAGAATTTTCGCGATCAGCCCCGCAAGCGGCCTCCTACAGCAAAAAGAAACCCCGCCAAAGCGGGGTTTCCAGCACTCACGTAGAGCATTTTGCGGTTTTCGCGTCAGGTGAAAGAAGCTAAATCGATAATAATTATTAATCGGCGGTGCGCGCGGTGTGCTGTCGATCAGGGCCTCCCGCCGTCGAACATGAGCGAGAATTTTCGCGATCAGCCCCGCAAGCGGCCTCCTACAGCAAAAAGAAACCCCGCCAAAGCGGGGTTTCCAGCACTCACGTAGAGCATTTTGCGGTTTTCGCCGTCAGGCGAAAGAAGCGAAATGCGGGTGGTGAACTACATCATTCCACCCATGCCGCCCATTCCACCCATGTCTCCGCCACCGTGCATGGCGGGTTCATCCTTCGGAAGTTCCGCAACCATGGCTTCGGTGGTGATCATCAGGCCGGCGACTGACGCCGCGTTCTGCAGCGCTGAACGCACGACCTTGGTCGGGTCCAGGATGCCGGCTTCGATCATGTCGGTGTATTCGCCGGTAGCGGCGTTGTAACCGTAGTTGCCCTTACCGGCGCGAACCTTGTTCAGAACCACCGAGCCTTCCTCACCAGCGTTGATGACGATCTGGCGTAGTGGTTCCTGCATGGCGCGCATGGCGATGGCCACACCCGCATTCTGGTCATCGTTGGCGCCTTTGACCTTGGCAACCGCGAGCAGGGCGCGCACCAGCGCAACGCCACCGCCCGGTACCACGCCTTCCTCTACGGCGGCGCGGGTCGCGTGCAGCGCGTCTTCAACGCGGGCTTTCTTCTCTTTCATTTCCACTTCGGTGGCGGCCCCGACCTTGATCACGGCAACACCGCCGGCCAGCTTGGCCACGCGTTCCTGCAGTTTCTCACGGTCGTAATCGGAAGAGGATTCCTCGATCTGGGCGCGGATCTGGTTGACCCGGCCTTCGATCTGGGAAGACTCGCCGGCGCCATCGATGATGGTGGTGTTTTCCTTGGTGATGCTGATCTTCTTGGCGGAACCGAGATCATCCAGCGTGGCTTTCTCCAGGCTCAGGCCGACTTCTTCGGAAATCACGGTGCCGCCGGTCAGGACAGCGATGTCTTCCAGCATGGCCTTGCGGCGATCACCGAAGCCGGGCGCCTTGACGGCAGCGACTTTTACGATACCGCGAATGGTGTTGACCACCAGGGTTGCCAGGGCTTCGCCTTCGACGTCCTCAGCGATGATCAGCAGGGAGCGGCCGGACTTGGCTACGCCTTCCAGCACCGGCAGCATGTCGCGTACATTGCTGATTTTCTTGTCGTGCAGCAGGATGTAAGGCTCTTCCAGGTCGACGCTCATGGTCTGCTGGTTGTTGATGAAGTACGGCGACAGGTAGCCGCGGTCGAACTGCATGCCTTCAACCACGTCCAGCTCATTGGCCAGGCCGGAAGCATCTTCAACCGTGATTACGCCTTCCTTGCCCACTTTGTCCATCGCCTTGGCGATCAGCTCACCCACTTCCACGTCGGAGTTGGCCGAGATTGAACCGACCTGCGCAATGGCAGCGTTGGTCGTGCAGGGGGTTGACTGGCTTTTCAGGGACTCGGTTGCGGCCAGTACAGCCTTGTCGATACCGCGCTTCAGGTCCATCGGGTTCATGCCGGCAGCGACGGCCTTCATGCCTTCGCGCAGCATGGCCTGGGCCAGCACGGTGGCGGTCGTGGTGCCGTCACCGGCCACGTCCGAAGTCTTGGAAGCAACTTCCTTGACCATTTGTGCGCCCATGTTCTCGAACTTGTTTTCCAGCTCGATTTCCTTGGCGACGGAAACGCCGTCCTTGGTCACGGTCGGTGCGCCATAGGCCTTGTCCAGCACCACGTTACGGCCTTTCGGGCCCAGTGTTACCTTGACAGCGTCTGCCAGAATGTTGACACCACGCATCATTTTGCTGCGGGCGTCTTCACCAAATCGTACGTCTTTTGCACTCATTGTTAATTCCTCAATTCCAAATAATTTATCAGGAGGCTGATCAGCCTTCGCCAATTAACCTTCGATGATGGCCATGATGTCGTCTTCGCGCATGACGAGCAGTTCCTCGCCATCCACCTTGACTTCAGTGCCCGCGTATTTTCCGAACAGGACCGTGTCTCCAGCCTTCACGTCCAGGCCACGCTGTTCGCCGTTATCGAGTACTTTGCCGTTTCCAACGGCGAGCACTTTGCCACGGATTGGCTTTTCTGCCACGTTGTCAGGAATCACGATTCCTCCAGCGGACATTTTTTCTTCCTCGACGCGTTTGACAATTACGCGATCATGCAAAGGACGAAGTTTCATTTCAGAATCTCCCAAATTAATTAAATTTATGAACGGATAAGCAGGCGGGCTGCACCCACCTGCGGCATCAATTGCCTGTAATCCGGCGAAAAACCTTGATCACAGTCTGACGAGCTAAATTGGGTTGGCCAATTTTCATTTCAAGGCATGAGCGAATAATGTTTTCAAATTTCATCAGGTTCAGGGACGGAGATGGAGTAAAATCCGCGCCCTGATGACCACTCCACCCATCCAGCTCAATGAGCAGCAAAAAGCCGCCGTGCGGTATACCAGGGGCCCTTTACTGGTAGTTGCGGGCGCCGGCAGTGGCAAGACGCGGGTCATCATCGAAAAAATCGTATACCTGGCGCGGGAGCGTGGTTTGCCTTCCGTGCGGATCGCGGCCATCACCTTCACCAACAAGGCTGCCCGGGAGATGAAGGAAAGGCTGTCCAGGCGACTGGGCAGGGAAAAAGCAGCGGAAATTACCGTTTCCACGTTCCATGCACTGGGCTGGAGGATCCTCCGCGCCGAGCATCAGCGACTCGGTTACCGCCCGGGAATCAGTATCCTGGACGAAAACGACAGCCAGACCGTGGTCAGGGACCTGCTTCCGGATGGAACATCGCCCGAAATGGTCAAGCTCGCCAGGGGTCAGGTGTCAAAATGGAAAAACCGCGCACTGGCGGCTGCCGAGGTCGGTACAGACTTCAACAGCAGCGGCGAGGCCGCGATCTGGAACCTGTACCAACGGTACGAGGAGCATTTGCGGAACCTGAATGCCGTGGATTTCGATGACCTGATCCTGCAACCCCTGCGGGCGCTGCGCGAGGAGGAAACCCGGCTTAAATGGCAGCAGGAAATCCGCCACCTGCTGGTGGATGAATACCAGGACACCAACGAAACGCAGTACCAGATGTTGCGCCTGCTGGCCGGTCCGGAAGGGCGGTTGACCGCCGTGGGTGATGACGACCAGTCGATTTACGGCTGGCGCGGGGCGCAACCTGAAAATCTCCAGCAACTGGCTGCCGATTACCCGCAATTGCATATCGTCAAGCTGGAGCAGAATTACCGGTCCTGCGGCACCGTGCTGAAAGCCGCCAATGCGCTGATTGCCAATAACCCGCACAAAATCGACAAGCGGCTGTGGAGCGCACTGCATGAAGGCGAATCGATCCGGGTGATCCCCTGCGAAAACGAGGTCGAGGAGGCGGGCATGATCGCGGCCGAAATCCTTCACCGGCAGTACACGACCCGGGCGCTGTGGGGCGACTTCGCCGTGCTGTACCGGGGAAACCACCAGTCCCGGGTGCTCGAACAGGCGATGCGGGAGCAGCGTATTCCCTATCACCTTTCCGGTGGCACCTCGTTTTTCGAGCGCACCGAGATCAAGGACCTGATGTGTTACCTGCGCCTGGCTGTCAACCCGGATGACAATGCGGCTTTCCTGCGCATCGTCAACACGCCGAGGCGCGACATCGGGGTTGCGTCCCGGGGCATTATTGCCGGTGTCGCCGGCATGCGGCACATCAGCCTGTTCGAAGCGGCGCAATTGCCGGAATGCCTCGCAACGCTGAAGCCGGCCAGTGCGCAGAGCCTGCGCGAGTTCTGCGAACGGATTACGGAAACAGGCGGCCGCGGGGAACGGGGCGATCCGGTCGCGGCGGTTCGGGACCTGTTTGATCATATCGGCTATGAAAAATGGATCAGGGACCAGTCCGACAATCCCGTGCTCACGGAACGCCGGATTGAAAACACCCGTGAACTGGTGGCCTGGCTGAGCCGGCTACGGGACGACAACCCGGGGCAGGGATTGATCGACCTGATGGGGCGGTTGTCCCTGCTGACCAGCATCGACCAGGACAAGGAACCGGGCCAGGAAGTCCGGCTGATGACACTGCACGGGTCCAAGGGGCTCGAGTTTCCGCACGTGTTCCTGGCCGGGGTCGAGGAAGACCTGCTGCCGCACCGCAACAGCCTGGAAGAAAACGGAGAAGAGGAGGAACGCCGGTTGATGTACGTGGGGCTGACCCGGGCCCGGGAATCCCTGACGCTGAGCTTTGCCCGCCACCGCAAACGCTACGGTGAAAAGATCTCCTGCGAGCCCAGCCGGTTCCTCGATGAACTCCCCAAAGACCTGCTTGAATGGCGAGGGGAAGACACCGAGCGCGACCATGAGCGCTCACGCGAGCGCGCCACCACCCACCTCGATAAATTGCGCGAGATGTTTAACCCGCCTATTGCACCAAGGCGGACCGGTGATTGATGAATCCTGTTTTCATACAACGCCTTAACAAAGATTTTGCGGTTTTCCTGCGTATACACTTTGTCCTATCCGGTTTTACAGTGCATCTAGCTGCGGGCAGAACTGGAGGTTTACCGCTCCAGCGCCGCTTCTATCTCAAGCAGTTTGTTTCGCCGGCGTCTGCCGGTTTCCTTTGACATGGCCTGTGACTGCATAGCATCCATTCGCGAAAGGCGTCCGATGCGGGCCTGGTCGAGCTCAACCGTTTCTTCCGCCGGGCCCCCGGTTTCCTGGGCCCGCAGCAGGGAGCGTTTCATCTCGAGCAGGCTTTTCTTGTGGTTTTCTGTGCTCATGGTTCCCCGACTGTAACCCCTGGCTCATCAAAATTCACTCACATATCTGTAACTTTTCCATCCACGCTGCGTTTATGTTTTCGCTCGCTGACCACAGCAGGGAACTGCCCTGATCCGACTATGGCCAGGACTCTCTCCCGCTCACGGAAGCGATTCGCTCAAGGATTTCTAGCACCTCGCCAGGCTGCTCGAAAAATGGAAAATGCGCCGCGTTCTCGACGACGTGAAATTCCTTCCTTGGTGTTTCGATGGTATCGAAATACTCTTGTGCGAGTTCCACCGGCGTTACCATGTCTCGGGCCCCCATGATGAAGTAGACCGGTAGTTCGAAGTTCTGCACAGCGGTCATCAGGGGGCCGTCAATGGCGTCTTTTTTCATGCTTGCTGAGGAAAAAGACGAGCCTTTCGCGACCTTCATCGCATCGAACAGACTGTACTCCGGCGCAAGCAGACCCGTAAGCAGCAGAGGTACGAACGATGTTTCACCGTAAAGTTCCGAGCCGGTCCTGAACAGGAGCTCTTCCCTGAGCGCTTCAGTGAGCCCGGCATCCTGGGCATATCCGTGCTCCGAAAGCAGCGGTTTCAGGTACGCATCCTGGAGTTTGCTGGCTCTGGCCTCATGCGCAACCTGCCCAATCCCGATATAAGCGGAAAACCAGTCCGGATGCCTGCTCGCCAGGATGACGCCGAGATAGCTGCCGTGGGAATGTCCCATCAGGTACAAAGGCTGGCCCGGAAACCGGTCCTGGAGGTACTTGACAACGACTTCCGCGTCTTCAATCAACTGACTGGTTCGAATGCGATTCGGGTCTGATCCCTCCTTGAATGACTTTCCTGAAGCCCGCTGGTCCCAGTGCACGACGACGAAATATTTTTCCCATTCGCGCTGGAAGGCGTGCGCGAGGTACATCGCGGGCATTCCCGGCCCGCCATGCAGGAATAACAGGACCGGTTTATTTCGATTGCGGCCCCTGATCAACAGAAATTGTTGATCACCGTTAACCGCTATCGGCATAAGCTCGGCGACTGAGTTATCCGAAAAAATCGGCGGTGTCCAGGATTTGAACACAAAGTAGGCCGCCGTGGCCCCTGCGGCCAGCAGAAACACCAACACGAACGTTCTGAAACAGGCTGCGCCGGGCCGCCTAATTGTCAACAAAGCCCTGATCCCACGAGGCGTCACGATCATGGTTGCGAAGATCGACGCCGTAATCGCAATATGCTTTCAGGGCCAATAAAACAGATACCCAGCCGGCAAGGACCTCGACGTAGTCATCGGCCCGGGGCAGCGCCTCAACGGTCAAAACCCTCGCCCCTGCGGCTTCGTCAATCGAAAAAGTAGTCGTGGCGCCGAAATAATTGAGCTGGAGGTTTCTGCAGGGCTCTGACCGCAACACTTCGCATTCAGTCTCACCCGCCAGCACGCATTCCGAATATCACCCATATATCGGCCTTCCTTTGAAGCCAATTGTCGAACTCGACAAACGGCCGTCGCCGCATTAGCTCTATTACTCCAGCCAAGTAGACCATTTTGATATAGAGATTTCCAGTAGTTCACGGCCCGCGCTGCACCTCGACAAACTGCGTGATATCTTCACCTGATCCAAAACCCGCACTTCGTTCCAGTCTGTAACCTTTTTTTCTCCGCTGCGTTTATGCTTCAGAGATGAGCAAAAC
>CAVOYQ010000015.1:0-57026 GCA_963700705.1 uncultured Gammaproteobacteria bacterium
TTTCGTAACTGGGTCGACCAATACCAGGACCAGGCATGGACCCTGGCCCGCTACCTGCTCAAAGACCCGTCCGAGGCCGAGGACGCTTGCCAGGAGGCCTTTGTGAAACTCTGGCATAACCGGGATGCGATTGATCCCGACAAGATCCGGCCCTGGTTGATGAAGGTGACGCGGAACGGATGCCTGGACCGCTTGCGGCGCAGGCACCCGACGGAAGAACTGCAGGAATGGCATATGCCGGATGTGGTCTCCGGGCCGGCACAGGGATTGCAGCAACACGAGCTCAGCGGCTGGTTGAAGGCCGCCATCAACGGACTGAAGGAGCCTTACCGGTCGCTGGTGGTTTTGCGGGATGTGCAGGAACACAGTTACGAGGAAGTCGGGGCCGCACTGGAATTGAGTTCTTCGCAGGTAAAGACCTACCTGCACCGGGCCAGAAAACAGTTGCGGGAGCAACTGGCAGAGGTAAGACCATGAACACTGATGACAAGACACTGGACACACAAATCGACGCGATGATGGAGCAACTGACCCTGGAAAAGGCACCGGCGAGCCTTACTTTCCGCCTGAACCGCATTCCGGAGGAGGAAAGCCGGAAAGCGCGGAATAAGGCGTCGCGCCGGTCCTGGCTCAAGGCCGGGCCGTTTCCGCGCTGGGTGCTGGCGCCGGCGTTTGCGGCCGTCCCCTTGCTGGTCGCCATCGTGGTCCTGATGCAGCCCAGGCAACCCTCACCGGCTGAAATTCAGCAGGCGCGGCAAGACCTGGCCGTTGCGTTTTCCTACATCGACAAGGTGGGACTCATTACCGGTAATGAAATTGAAAGCGTCCTTGGCGCTGAATTACGCCGCGGCGTGAAGGAACCCTTATCGGAACACATGCCCTTTACGAAACAACCCCTCAAGGAGGAAACGACATGAAATCTCAGATGATCCAGAAAATCCTGCTTGCCTGCCTGACGGTCCTGGTGACCCTGCCGGCAATGGCGCAGGAAGACGCTCTTAAAGACCTTCCCGGCTACGTCGATTTCGGCGAACTGCACAGCGTTTTCGGTGAACCGGCGGTGCAAATTTCCGTTGGTGCGTCATTACTGGGCCTGGTGAGTTCTCTCAGCGCCGAAGAAGACCCCGAAACGGCCGCGTTGTTCAAGCGTCTGAAAGGTGTACGCGTCAACGTGTTTGAAACCGAAACCATGGTCGATGGCGCGATCGGCCTGGTCAAGGACGTGTCATCGAAACTCAACAAGCTGGGTTGGGAACCGGTGGTGACGGTCAATTCAAAAGACGAACAGGTGCGTATTTTCATGATGATACGGGACAACCAGGTTGAAGGCATTACCGTGATGGCGCTGGATGAAGAAGAATCCGTATTCGTGAACATCATCGGCAGCATCAGCCCGGAGGAACTGGGCAAAGTCATGAATAATTTCGACATCGACGTCGACGTCGATAGCGACGAGTCCGATTCAGATGAGTAGCCGGCGGCCCGGTGTCGTCCTGCCGCGCGTGCTGGGAATGCTCTGCCTGTGCGTGTTGCTGCCGGCCTGCGGATTGACGGCGCCCAGGAGCAACGAGGGCTTCGCGGACCTGGATTCGCTGGGTATCAGGGACGTCGACCAGGTGATGACCATCTCCATTGGCCCTGCCCTGTTGCACTTCGCGGCCAGCCATATCGATGATGACCCGGAAGTGCGGGCGTTGCTCAAGGGCCTGGACGGCGTGCGCATCCGCATTTACGAAATCGACGGGGATGCGGCGCGCGTAGCCACGCGGATCGGCTCCATGAGCAGGCAGTTGCAGGATGATGGCTGGGAGTCCGTGCTTTCTGTCCGGGACGGCCTTGAGGTCACCCACATGCTGCTGCGGGTTGTCGACGAGCAGGTCTGCGGCATGACCGTGCTGGTTTCAGACGGAGATTCTGAAGCCGTCGTGATTAACCTGATGGGTGATATCCGGCCGGAGCAGTTCGGTGAGGTCATGATGGCGCTGGACGTGGATACACCCGCGGTTGAAACGGCTGAACACGCGGCCAGTGAAAAGGGCTGACCCGGGACCACCCCTTTCACGGCGCAACGCATTATCGAATTGAAAAATGCCGGTGGCTGGCCCAAACTTCACGGATGCGCCATCTACTTTTACTGATTACCCTCATTGTCTGCAGTTCCTGCAACGCGCAGGATCCTTATGTCGTGCTCGGCGGTGAGCGTTTCACCGTCGAATTGGCCGAAACACAGGAAAAACAGATGCTGGGCCTGATGTTCCGGGACGAGATGCCGGATGACCATGGCATGTTGTTCCTGTTCCCGGGCGAGGCAAGAAGAAGTTTCTGGATGAAGAACACCCGGATTCCGCTCGACATATTTTATTTCGACAAGGACCTCGCGCTGGTCAGCGTGTCCGAGAACACTCCGCCCTGCCGGTCGCCGCGGTGCCCGAGCTACCCGAGTTCCGGGCCGGCCAAGTACGTGCTGGAACTCAACGCGGGTAAGGCTGTGGAGTTGGGTGTGAAGGCCGGGGATGTTCTCGAACTGCACCTGGATTGAAACCGCCCGGTGCAGACCAAACCCCTGAAAATCCTTCAAGTGAGCGATTGTCACGTTTCCGCTGATCCGGAAGCGGCCTACCGTACCCTGAATGCCGACCGAAACGTCAAGACGCTGCTGCCCGCGATGCGCGCCTGGAACCCGGACCTGTTGTTGCTGACGGGTGACGTGACTGAGGACGCCAGTTCCGTCGCTTATTCGAGAGTGGCCGACATGCTCGGCGAAATCGACGCGCCCTTGCTGGCGCTTCCGGGCAACCACGATGATCCGCAGGTCATGCAGAATCATTTTCCGCAGGGGCCATGGGATGGGCCGTTGGCGCAGGACGCGGGCTCTTGGTTACTGGTGCTGATGGATTCGACGGTCAGGGGCCGTGTTTCCGGATGCGTCCCGCAACACGACCTCGACCGCCTGGACGCTCACCTGGGCGCCAGCAGTGCTGATTTCGTCCTGGTGGCGCTTCACCACCAGCCGGTGCCCGTCAATGCGCCGTGGATCGATCGGTTTGCACTGGAAAACCCGGACGATTTTTTCCGGCAGTGTGGATCGGGATCCGCGGATCAGGTGCGTTACCTGGGGGCATGTTCACCATGATTTCCGCTCGAAGCGGAACGGCGTGGAACTGCTGGGGGCACCGTCGGCCGCGGCGAACAGCCTGCCGGGGACTGACCGGTTCACGCTGGACCCGGCCGGTCCCGCCTGCCGCTGGCTCGAGCTTTACGAGGACGGGCGCGTGGAAACGGGCCTCCTGAGAAGTTAATCCTCGACCGGCAGAACCAGCCAGAGGATCAGATACACGATGATTCCGGGAAAAGCCGCCGAGCAGATCGAAAGCAGGACATAAGCCACCCGGGTACCGGTCACGGACCAGCCGAAATGCCGGGCGATGCCGGCGCATACGCCGGCGATCATCGAATTCCTTCTGGATCGCTTGATTCCGCCTGTTTCATTCATGGCTGTCGTTACGCATCTGCAGACCAGTCCTTAGAATAACCCAAACCACCAGGGCCTGTTCACCCCGGAAGGGTCCGGATCCTGAGTTGATCAGATTTCGACCATTTCAAAGTCTTCCTTGCCCGCGCCGCAGTCCGGACAAACCCAGAACTCCGGGACGTCCTCCCAGCGGGTGCCCGGGGCAAGGCCTTCTTCAGGCGCGCCTTTTTCCTCTTCGTATATCCAGCCGCAAATGATACACATCCAGTTCCTGTAGCCGTTGTCGCTCACTTTTTTCACCTTCCTGAAAAAAGTTGAATAGTTTGCCATACAATACACCGATGAGCATAAGCAAAGAACTGATCACCCGGGCCCGCCTGCATATTCCAGGCGGTGTGAACTCTCCTGTGCGCGCCTTCAACGGGGTCGGCGGCGACCCGGTGTTTTTCGACCGCGCCGCGGGCGCCTGCCTCTATGACGTGGATGGCCGCTCGTACATTGACTATGTCGGATCATGGGGTCCGATGATTACCGGCCATGCACACCCGGAAATCGTTTCCGCGGTGCAGGAAGCGGCCGCCAGGGGACTGAGTTTCGGAGCGCCCTGCCCTGCCGAGGTGGAAATGGCGGAGCGTCTTTGTTCGATCGTGCCCGGCATGGACATGGTGCGGATGGTCAACTCGGGAACGGAAGCGACGATGAGCGCCATCCGGCTGGCCCGCGCTGCGACCGGACGTGACCTGATCATCAAGTTCGAAGGCTGTTATCACGGCCATGCCGACAGTTTCCTGGTAAAAGCCGGCAGCGGCGCATTGACCCTGGGGGTTCCGAATTCCCCGGGCGTTCCTTCGGCGGTGGCGGACCTGACGGTAACTCTGCCTTACAACGACCTGGCAGCGGTTACGGAGTGCCTCGCCGCCCGCGGAAGTGAGGTTGCGGCGATTATCGTCGAACCGGTCGCCGGCAATATGAACTGCATTCCGCCGGTAGAAGGTTACCTGGAGGGCCTGCGCGCCCGCTGCGATGAGCACGGCTGCCTGTTGATTTTTGACGAAGTCATGACCGGTTTCCGGGTGGCGCTGCAAGGCGCCCAGGGGTTGTACGGCATCACGCCGGACCTTTCCACCTTCGGCAAGGTCATCGGCGGCGGAATGCCGGTTGGCGCGTTTGGCGGCAAACGCGAATTCATGCAACTGATCGCGCCCAGCGGGCCGGTCTACCAGGCGGGCACCCTGTCAGGCAACCCGGTCGCGATGGCTGCAGGCCTGGCCAATCTGCGCCTGATCTCCGTTGACGGGTTCTTTGAAAACCTGGCGCGAAGCACGGCCAAACTGGTGACGGGCATCCAGCAAGCCGCCGACCAGGCGGGTGTTCCGTTCACGACCACCCGGGTCGGCGGTATGTTCGGCCTGTTTTTCACCGGCGCCGAAAAAGTGGTGAATTTTGAACAGGCCGGCAAGGTCGACGTCGATGCCTTCCGGGTGTTCTATCACCTGATGCTGGAGCGGGGCGTATACCTGGCGCCGTCGGCCTACGAGGCCGGATTCGTCTCTTCAGCGCACACCGATGAGCACATCGAGTCGACCATCGCGGCTGCAAGCGAGTCGTTCAACCGTCTTTGACCTGGGAATAGGTCCTGAGCCGGTAGAACGGCCGTTCCACCGCGTAATAGCTGATCGACGCCACCGTGATCACGGCTGCGGCGGCCAGGGGAAAGGTTAGCCGGTGAGGCAGGTCAGCATAGGAACTTCCGGCGAGTACCTGGATTTGTTGCATGACCACGAAATGCCACAGGTACAGGCTGTATGAAATCAGTCCGAGAAAGTACATGAGCCGGTTCGCCAGCAGAAAAGTCCCGATACGGGACCCCCAGTAAAGCGCCAGGACGGCCGCTGAAAGGGGCAGTCCCAGGGCCAGCGGCGCAACGATCATGCCCCAGTGACCCATCCAGTAACCGGCTCCGGCGTCGAGCACCACTTGCCAGAGCCAGGTGGCCGGAACGAGCAATCCCAGCACAAACAACAGGTCCAGCACCCAGGGTGCGGGCCGCGCCAGGCCCAGTCGGGACACCGAGCGGGCGACCAGGGCGGCGCTGGCGCCAAGCAGGAACTCGGCGAGGCTTCCGGGCAGTTGCGAGGCGGCCAGGAATACCGCCCCGCCGCCCTGCTCGCCGAAATGCGAGGCGGCCCAGACCCGGTACACCAGGCTGAGCGCAATGCCGGCCAGCAGTACCGGGATCCAACGGAACGGTCTCAGGAACGGCGCGAGCAGGGGCAGAAGGAGGTAGAAACCCATTTCCACCGGCAGGGTCCACCAGACGCCGACCATGGGTCTGACCGGATGCCAGCCGATATTGAAAAACATCAGCAGGTGGGCGGCCAGCGAGGACAGGGTTTGCGGGACCCAGGCAACAAACCAGCCGCCGATCAAAAGGATGATGAACAATTGCGCGTAATAAGCGGGAAATACCCGCAGGAAGCGCCGCTTGAAGTAACGCGTCAGGCTCGGCCCGGGTTCCCTGTTCAGCGCAGCGCCGGCAAACGGCAGCGTCAGCAGGAAGCCGCTCAAAACGAAAAAGATATCCACGCCGGCATAGCCGAAGCCCAGTGGAAACTGCAGGACAGGGCCGAGAAGGGGAACGGCCAGGTCAAGCCGGATGCCGGGGTGCAGGGCCTCGTAATGAAAGAAAAAGACGAGCAGCGCCGCAAAGCCCCGCATGCCGGTCAGGGAAGCTATGTACTGACGGTCATCCCGGGTATCCGGCAGGGTTTCGCCTTCAGGCATCCAGGAACAGGTCTTTCATCAGCGGCTTGCCCGGCTTGACCGAGTATTTCGTGAAGTCACTGATACCCGTTCCGCGCAACACGTCTTCATCGAGAAAGAAATTGCCGGTGCACCGGCGGGAGTTCTGACGCAGAATCGCGTATGCGGCATCCGCCATGATTTCCTCGGTCCGGCAGTGTTCCGGCTTGAAACGGCCGTCGAACACATTCAAAGCCGCCGTGGCGATCACGGTCCGTGGCCAGAGCGCATTGAAAGCGATGCCGGCTTTGCGAAACTCCTGCGCCATTCCCAGCACGCACATGCTCATCCCGTACTTGGCCATGGAGTAAGCGACGTGGTCCTTGAACCATTTCGGATTCATGTTCAGCGGCGGTGAAAGGTTGAGGACATGGGGGTTGGCTGCTTCCATCAGGTGGGGAATGCAGGCCCTCGACATCAGGTAGGTGCCACGGACATTGGTCTGGAACATCAGGTCAAAGCGCTTGACCGGCAAATCAAGCGTGCCGCTGAGCATGATGGCGCTGGCGTTGTTCACCAGGATGTCCAGTCCGCCGAAGTGGCTGACAGCCTGGTGCACGGCCTGCTCGATCGAGTTTTCGTCGCGGACATCCATGCGGATGGCCAGACCTTTCCCGCCCGCGGCATTGATTTCGTCGACGGCCGTATGAATGGTTCCGGGCAGCACCGGGTGTTTTCGGTCGGTTTTGGCGGCCACGGCAATATTGGCGCCGTCCCGGGCGGCCCTGATGGCGATGGCTTTACCGATTCCCCGTGACGCGCCGGTTATCAGCAGGGTTTTTCCTGCCAGATTTGTCCCCATTTCACACCTCGTTGCGGATCAATACCGTATCATAACGGCTTGTCGGTCAAAAGAGCCGAATCTGCGGGAAAAAAACAGGGAAACACTGCTTGGAAACTGGCTGGACACAGGAGCTTCTGACTTGGCTCAATGCCCACCCCGGATGGGGGGTGAGTATCGTATTTTTTGTTTCCTTTCTCGAATCACTGGTTTTGATCGGAATCCTGCTGCCGGGAATCATGATCCTGTTCGGCGTGGGCACGCTGATCGGCCTCGGTCTGCTGGAGTTTATTCCGGTCTGGGTGGCTGCCAGCGTTGGCGCATTTTTCGGCGATGTCCTGAGTTTCTACCTGGGCCGGCATTTTCGCGGCCACTTGCTGGAGATCTGGCCTTTTTCCCGGTATCCGGCCGTGATGGAACGCGGCACCCGCTTTTTTCGTGCCCATGGCGCAAAGAGCGTGGTCGCGGGCCGGTTTCATCGGGCCATTGCGCCCGATCATTCCGTCGGTCGCGGGCATGATGGGGATGAAGCCAGCCCGGTTTATCGCGGTCGACATTCCCACCTGCATCAGCTGGGCGCCGGCTTTCCTGTTGCCGGGCCTGTTGTTCGGCGCCTCGCTGGAAGTGGCTTCGGAATACACCGGACGCCTGGCCGCGCTGCTGATTATCCTGCTGGCGGTCCTGTGGGCCACCTGGTGGCTGATGCGTTCATTGTACGAACCGCTCGCCTCCCGGTCGGCACGATGGCTGCGCCACGGTATACGATGGAGCCGCCGCCACCCGGTTCTGGGTCGACTGGCCGGACCCGTTCTCGACCCGTCCCGCGGCGAGGTTCTCTCCGTTTCGATGCTGGGTATCCTGCTGGTCATCATTGTCTGGGGCCTGGTGATGCTGTTGTTTCTTTCGCCGTTCGCGGCGCAGCCCAGGGCTATCGACCAGGCCGTCCAGGAAATCGCGCTGTCTCTGCGTAACCACCTGGCTGACCCCGTAATGATCGCCATTTCACAACTTTCCCGCTGGCCGGTTTCCCTTTTTTCCGCGCTGGCCCTGCTGTTGTGGTTGATGGGGGCCGGAAGAATGAATGCTGCGGCGCACTGGTTGATTGCCATTGGCGGTGGCGGGCTGTTGCACCTGTTGTTGTCGTGGAGCCTGAGAACCACCCCCCAGGTATTCGAATTGTCCGGGCAAACCTTGCAAAGCCCGAGCGCCGCGATGAGCCTGCCCACCGTTGTACTGACTTTTTTCGCCGTCATGGAAGCGGGTGAATTGACTCGAAAGCACCGGCAGTGGCCGTACGTGGTTTCAGCGCTGATCCTGATCCTGCTGGCGGTTTCAAGAATTTACCTGGGCCAGGAGTGGCTCAGCGGCGCACTGATGGGACTGGCGATCGGGCTTGCGTGGTCGGCGATTGTCGGCATCGCATATCGGCAGAGGGCGGTCCGTCGTTTTTCCGGCGCGGCGGCCAGCCTGATCTTTTACGGTTCGTTCCTGGCGCTGTTCTCGTGGCAGGTGAGCGAACGTCTCGACAGCGATCTCGACCTGTTGCGGACATCCGTGGTTACCCAGGAAATCAGCGCCAGTGACTGGTGGGAAACCGGCTGGAGAGACCTGCCAATGGAGCGGACACAGCTGTCGTCGGTCGCCTCGCGGTACTTCAACGCCCAGGTGGCAGCTGATCCGGCGGAAATTTCGGCGCTTTTGGAGCGCGCCGGCTGGACCAGGGAGCCCGCCGCGGATTGGCGCTGGATCATCCAGGCGCTCAATCCCGAACCCAGGCAGGCGAGCCTTCCTCTGTTGGGCAGGGCTTACCAGGGCCGCTCGGAAGAATTGTTGCTGAGCAGGAACCTGGCGCCGGAAGGGCGGTTGCTGACGATACGGCTGTGGGATTCAGGCGTGCGCCTGGAGCCCGGCGGACAGGTGCTCTACCTTGCCCAGTTATCGGAGGAAGAACTGGTGCAGCGGTTTGGCCTGTTCAGTTATTGGCGGTCGACTTCACTGGATCAGAGCCACTTCGGCCCGCTGCGCGATCCCTTGAGCAGTCTCGAACAGAAACGGGTCGGTGACCAGTTGCTGCTGATCCGCCCGACTCAGTCGGATTGAAATCTCGGAATGACGTCAATCAGTCCCTGCAGGCGCTCCAGCGGGTCGGCAAGTTCCAGCAGGTGTTGTTTTTCAATGGCGCTGAGGGGCAGCAACTCGGACATCCGGTAACCCACCCATACAGCGTCCTGCAGATGGGCCGGTGTGTACTCGGGGTACTGGTGATCCAGTTTTTCCATGAAACGCCCGAGCACCTCGCTCAATATGGAAAAGGCTTCCGGAACCGGACAACCTGGCGGCTCCAGCATGATCCGGACCCGGGCGCGGAACAGGCCATCGTCTTCCTGCCAGGTGTTTTCCGAGCGGAACCGGACCGTGCCCGTGGCGGACACGCCCAGCAGGCCGTCATCCAGCGTATACCAGTCCACGATCTGCGCGTAGGTGCCCACCTCGGCGGTCTTGACCGGTGAAACGGCCTCCTCGCCTTCCCGGATGAGACAGACGCCAAACCCGGTATCGCTGCGGGCGCAATCCCTGACCAGGGTCAGGTAGCGCTGCTCAAAAATACGCAGGGAGAGGTAACCGCCCGGAAAAAGCACCGTGCGCAGCGGAAAAAGGGGTATGTCAGCCGTGCTCATGTTCTTTCAATGACCGGCAAAACCGCGCAGGGGCGGAATCGAAGCCGCCGTTGCTCATGAAAATCACGTGGTCCCCGGGTTGCACCGTATCCAGCATTTGCGCCAGCATGTCTTCGCTGCGGGTGACGACCCGGCCGCGGCCTTCGAGCGGCGCCAGGGTTTCCTGCGGATCCCAGTCAATGCCTTCTCCCGCCATCAGCCAGACGCGGTCCGCGGGCATCAGGGCAGGTCCCAGTTCGCTGATGTGGACACCGGCACGCATCGTGTTGCTGCGGGGTTCCAGCGCCACCAGGACCCTGGCATTGCCGACATTCCGCCGCAAACCTTCGAGCGTCAGGCGAATTGCTGTGGGGTGGTGCGCAAAATCATCGTAAACACGTATGCCGTCGGTTGTCGCGATCAGTTCCATTCGTCTCTTGACGCCTTTGAAAGTCGCCAGGGCCTTGATGGCCAGTTGCGGCGGCACACCAGCCGCCACGCCTGCAGCCACGGCGGCACAGGCATTCATGGCGTTATGGCGGCCAAAATGGTCCCACGAAACCTGGCCAATGGAGGCCCCTTGCAGGAAGAATTCCAGAATGCTGCCGTCCGGCTTCAGCAAGCCAACTTGCCAGTCTGAGTCCTCCTCCATCGAAAACCGCTGCAATGCGCTCCAGCAGCCACGGTCGAGCACCGCTTCCAGCCTGGTGTCCTGCCCGTTGCTGATGATCGTTCCATTGCCCGGAATCGTTCTGACCAGGTGATGAAACTGCGTCTGGATGGCCTTGATATCCTCGTAGATGTCCGCGTGGTCAAATTCCAGGTTGTTCAGGATGGCGATATCCGGCCGGTAATGCACGAACTTGGCGCGCTTGTCGAAAAAAGCCGTGTCGTATTCATCGGCCTCCACGACGAAAAAACGATCGCCGTCCCGCGCTGAGAAGCCGAAATTTTCGGGGATTCCCCCGATCAGAAACCCGGGCTTTTCACCATTGGATTCAAGGATCCAGGCAACCATGCTGGCGGTGGTGGTCTTTCCGTGGGTGCCAGCCACGGCAATGACGGTTTTACCCCGAAGGTAATTTTCTCCCAGCCAGCGAGGCCCTGACGTGTAGGTGATGCCGCTGTTGAGCACGTACTCAACGGCAGGATTGCCGCGGCTCATGGCGTTTCCGATGACCACCAGGTCAGGGGTCGGGTCAAACTGGTCAGGAGACCAGCCCTCGACCAGTTCGATTCCCTCGGCGGCCAGTTGCGTGCTCATGGGCGGATAGGTTTGCCGGTCGGAACCGGATACGCGGTGCCCGGCGCGTTTGGCAAGCAGCGCAACCCCTCCCATGAAGGTCCCGCAGGCGCCCAGAATGTGAATGTGCATGATATTTTTATCCAAATACGGCGTTCAGAAGCATGAAATTGGCCGCAAAAATCAACACGGCCAAGAGTACTCCAATGTTCAACTTGATGGACAGTGCGTGCCGGTAAATATGTGCATCCACGACCAGGCTCCACCCGAAAAGAATCAGGTAAAACAGTGCAAGATCCGGTTGCGGCTTGCCGGGATCAACCCGGGCGAGAATCAGAAGCGACATCAACCCGAAAATAAATCCGGTGCCGGCCAGGGCGGTCACGGTTTGCGGCAGGCGCGCCTGGAAATTCCTCGCTGTCAGCAGCAGGGTGACGGCCACGAACTGGACGCCGATGGCCAGCAGGCTGCGGGGAGCCCCGTCGGACTCCCCCAGTATCTGGTCGGCAATAAACCCCTGTCCGATGTAGGCAGCGGTCAAGGCCCCGGCCACCAGCCAACCCGGGGGAACGTCCTGCGGAGCGGCACGCAACCTCAGCATATCCAGCAGAATCAGAACAAACCGGCCCATCACCGGAATCCCGTGCTTCGGGTCCCTGTCTTCAGGAGACTGAACGCATCTGCAGGACGCCCTTGATGCGCTGGAATACTTCCTCGATCGTTCCTTCACCCAGGACCCGCGACAGCACACCCTGCCGGGCATAGTAATCAACCACCGGAGCGGTCTGGTCCGAATAGACTTTCATCCGGTTGCGCACCACTTCTTCGGTATCGTCGCTGCGGCCCTCTTCTGCGGCGCGCCTGGCGATGCGGCTGATCACCATGTCGACGTCCACGTCGATCTGCAGCGCTTCATCCACCGGCTGGTTGATACGGTCGAGAAGTTTATCGAGAGCGTGCGCCTGGGCGAGGTTGCGCGGGTAGCCGTCGAGAATGAACCCGGCCTTCGCGTCAGCCTGTGACAGGCGCTCTTCGATCAGTCCCAGCATGATGTCGTCGGACACGAGTTCGCCGCGGTCCATCACCGCTTTGGCCTTGATGCCCAGTTCCGTTCCGGCCTTGACCGCGGAGCGCAGCAATTCACCCGTTGAAATATGCGGTAGCTTGAGCTCCTCCACCAACAATGCGGCCTGCGTTCCTTTTCCGGAACCCGGCGCACCCAGTAATACAATTCGCATAAAAGGCTATCCGTCCACTAGAATAAGCAACAACGCTAACCCCTCATAAACCGCAAGTCAATGCGGCCGTAAACGCTTTAAAAGGAGCCCCGAATACATGAAGAAGAATATTCTGTACGCACAGTCAGGCGGAGTGACGCCGGTGATCAACGCGACCGCGTGCGGCGTCATCGAGACCGCTCGTGAGCACCGTGACCGGATCGGAAAGGTTTATGCAGGCAAGAACGGTATTATCGGCGTGTTGCGCGAAGAGTTGATCGATACTTCCAGGGAAAAAAAGGCCAACATCTCGGGTTTGCGGCACACGCCTGGCGGGGCTTTCGGCTCCTGCCGCTTCAAACTGAAAAGTATCGAAGAAAGCAAGCGCGAGTATGAACGGCTGATCGAAGTGCTGCGCGCCCATGACATCAGCACTTTTTTCTACAATGGCGGCGGCGATTCCGCTGATACCGCTTACAAGGTCTCGCAAATCGGCAAGAAAATGGGGTTTCCCGTGCAGTGCATCGGCATTCCCAAGACCATCGACAACGACCTGCCGATCACCGACAGCTGCCCCGGTTTCGGTTCGGTCGCCAAGTACGTGGCCGTATCGATTCTCGAGGCCAGCCTGGATGTCGAATCCATGGCTTCCAGTTCCACCAAGGTTTTTGTCATGGAAGTCATGGGGCGTCATGCCGGATGGATCGCCGCGGCATCCGGGCTGGCCGCGCGCGAAGCCGGCGATCCGCCCCACGTGATCCTGTTCCCCGAGGTGCCTTTCAGCGAGCCTGAGTTTCTCCAGAAGGTAAAATATTCGGTTGAGAATTATGGATATTGTTCGATTGTCGTGTCCGAGGGTGTGCGTAACAAGAAAGGGCAGTTTCTCGCCGACGCGGGCACCCGGGATGCGTTCGGTCACGCCCAGCTGGGCGGGGTTGCCCCGGTTGTCGCCAACCTGGTGCGGGAAAAACTCGGTTACAAGTATCACTGGGCGGTGTCCGATTACCTGCAGCGTTCGGCGCGGCACATCGCCTCCCGGGTGGATGTCGAGCAGGCCTACGCGGTGGGCGCGGCGGCCGTCCGGCTGGCCCTGGAGGAAAAAACCGGCGTGATGCCGGTGATCAAGAGAACCTCGAACAATCCGTACCGCTGGGTGATCGACGAAGCACCGCTGAGCCGCGTGGCCAACCGGGAAAAAATGATGCCGAAGAGCTACATTTCCCCGGATGGCATGGGCATCACACCCGCGGCCCGCCGCTATCTGGCGCCGCTGATCGAGGGTGAGGACTACCCGCCGTATGATCGTGACGGGCTTCCGAAATACGTCAGGATGAGCAAGGTGCTGGCACAGAAAAAACTGCCGGATTTCGAAATTTGACCGGGTTCGGACCTTGACCCAAATCAGGAACGCACGAGACATCCCGGACCAGCGGACATCGGGAGCGGTCTCCGGGCCATATCTTTGCTAAAATACGGCGGATTTTATCGACCATAATTCAAACAAGAGATTTCAGGGTTAATTGAGGAGAATCAAATGACTGAATCAGATGGCGCTTTGGCTGGCGCTGGGAGCATCGTTGTTGGCCATCATCTATGGTGTTCTGACGACGGTCTGGATCCTGGGCAAGTCGGCCGGTAACGAGAAAATGCAGGGCATTGCCGCGGCGATCCAGGAAGGCGCGAAAGCGTATTTGAACCGTCAGTACGGTACGATCGCCATCGTCGGCGTGATCCTGTTTGTGCTGGTTGGCTGGACGCTTCACTGGGTGACAGCTATCGGTTTTGCGATTGGCGCAATCTTTTCCGGGATGGCCGGCTATATCGGAATGTTCGTTTCCGTACGTGCCAACGTGCGCACGGCTGAAGCGGCACGCGGCGGCGTAGCGCCGGCGCTCAAGGTTGCGTTTCGCGGTGGCGCGATCACCGGCATGCTGGTGGTCGGCCTCGGTCTGCTTGGCGTGGCGGGTTATTTTGCCGTGTTGCAGAGCCTGGGATACAACCAGGAAGACTCGCTTCATGCACTGGTCGGGCTGGCCTTCGGCGGTTCGCTGATTTCGATCTTCGCGCGACTGGGCGGCGGTATTTTCACCAAGGGCGCAGACGTGGGCGCCGACCTGGTGGGCAAGGTTGAAGCCGGAATCCCCGAAGACGATCCGCGCAACCCTGCGGTTATCGCGGACAATGTCGGTGACAACGTCGGCGACTGCGCCGGTATGGCGGCCGACCTGTTTGAAACCTATGCCGTGACACTGGTTGCCACGATGTTAATGGGCAGCCTCACTGCTGCTACGCTGGGGCCGAATGCCGTCATCTACCCGATGGTGCTGGGCGGTCTGTCGATCATTGCTTCCGTGCTGGGTACTTTTGTCGTATCCACCAAGGAAGGCGGAAAAATCATGAACGCTCTGTACAAGGGCGTGATCGCCTCGGGGGTTCTGGCCGCCATCGCGTTCTACCCGGTCACCATGGCCATGATGGGTGACGGTGCGATGAACCTGTACTTTTCGGCCCTGATCGGCCTGGCGCTGACCGCTGCGATGGTGGTGATCACCGAGTACTACACGGGCACCGAGTTCAGCCCGGTCAAGAAAGTGGCAGCGGCTTCCACCACGGGTCACGCGACCAACATCATCGCCGGCCTGGGTGTTTCAATGAAGGCCACCGCGCTGCCCGTGATTGCCGTGTGTGCTTCCATCTGGGGCGCCTATGAGCTGTCCGGCCTGTATGGAATCGCCATTGCCGCAACCTCGATGCTGTCGATGACCGGCATGATCGTGGCCCTGGACGCTTTCGGCCCGATTACCGACAACGCCGGCGGTATCGCCGAAATGGCCGAACTGCCTTCGGATGTCCGCAATACGACGGACGCGCTGGACGCGGTAGGCAACACGACCAAGGCCGTGACCAAGGGTTACGCGATCGGTTCGGCCGGACTGGCGGCCCTGGTGTTATTCGCTGACTACGTCAACAGCCTGGAAAACGCCGGCATGGGTGGAATCACTTTCGACCTGTCGAATCACCTGGTGATCATCGGTCTGTTTCTCGGCGGCCTGGTGCCCTACCTGTTTGCCGCGATGGCGATGGAAGCGGTCGGACGTGCCGCCGGTTCAGTGGTGGAAGAAGTGCGCCGCCAGTTCCGCGAAATCTCCGGAATCATGGAAGGCACGACCAAGCCGGATTATTCCACTGCAGTTGACCTGCTGACCCGGGCGGCGATCAAGGAAATGATCATCCCGTCGTTGCTGCCGTTGCTGGTGCCGATCGTTGTCGGAAAGCTGCTGGGCCCCCAGGCTCTTGGCGGGCTGCTGGTCGGCACGATCGTGACCGGCCTGTTCGTGGCCATTTCCATGACCACCGGCGGCGGTGCCTGGGATAATGCCAAGAAATACATCGAAGACGGCGCGTTCGGCGGCAAGGGCACCGACGCCCACGCGGCGGCCGTGACCGGTGACACCGTGGGCGACCCGTACAAGGACACCGCCGGTCCCGCGATCAACCCGCTGATCAAGATCATCAATATCGTGGCGTTGCTGATCGTTCCGATTCTCTGATCCTGCATTCAGGGTTCTGAGCAAAAGGCGCCGGTTTACCGGCGCCTTTTTATTGCGGTTCCGGTGAGCCATCGGAAGAAAGGGCCTTGTGGGAGCGGGCCATGCCCGCGATTGCATATTTTCTCCATGACTCATTTCGCAAGGCCAGCAACCACACTACCGCCTCCTCTCAAAAATCGGTCGGCCTGTCGATTCCGGCGCCCAAGAACCTTTTAACTTGTAACCATTGCTGGCTCAATGGCGTCAAACATCAAAGGAATATCAGGTGCACCCGGAGAATGGTTCTGTGGGGCAAAGGATGCGGGGCCAGGAAAGATGAAGCAGATGAAAAGATTTGGTGCAGGTTCAAACGTGCGGCTTTTGTTGATATTTTGCTTTCTCTTTCCAACGGTTTTGTGCGCCCAGACAAGTGCTGGCAAATCGGAACTTCCAACGAGGGCTGTGGAAACAGGCTCTCCCTTCAAAATCAGCACGAAAAGCCAATTTCACTGTTCAGAGGTTGACGAACCCGTCATTGGCGGCCTGGCAAGCCATGAAATTACGGTAGATCCAAAAAGGGTTGAACGCTGTCTTCTCAAGAAGGTTGGCTCCCGGTTAAACGAATGCAAGAAACTCAAAATAGAAAACGCAACATCTGATCAGAATGGACTCGTCACGCTGGCCACTGACGAGGGGCCCGTCCGCTTCAGTTTCCAACAACTCGGGAGCAATGCTGACGGGGAACCCAGGATGGTCCTGGTCTGGACCTGGCCTGATACCGACAAGAAGTATGTGTGCACCGCGTTCAGCTCCAAGCGCTGACCCTGATTTACCGATTTATTCAGCCGTGCACCTGCAGTGGCCCTTGCTGTCCCCGGCGTAACTGCAAGGGCAGGGCTTCGGTCAGCAGCGCAACCAGTTCCGGGTAGGAATTCCGGTCCAGCAGGCTCAGCGCCTTGTGGCCGGAAAGTTCCTTCACCAGCGCAATCGCCGCCGTGGTATTGGCAGCCGGGCCGGTGACCAGGTCGGCTTTCAGTCGGTTGCCAAACGCGGTCTGCACGCCCAGAACCGCGTAGGGGTCGGATGCGCAAAGCACGGTAAAGCGGGTCAGGTGACGCAGGTATTCGATCACCGTTCCGCCGTTGTAGGGTTCGAGCGGTGAGGCGCCCGACTCGGCGACCAGGACGTCGGCGTCGCAGGCGGCGATTTTCGACAGTATCGAGTTCGAGGGCCTCCCTGAATTGCGCTTCGGGCAGACCGTGGATGGCAGGCCGGCATCGACGAAGTCGAATACGCTGGTGGCGCCGGCGTCGCGGAAGGTCAGGATATCGCGGTAGCGCGCCGCGCCGGTAAGCTTGGCCGCAACGACGTTCAGTCCCAGGTAGTTAAGCGCCCGGACGATGACCTGTCCGGAACTGGTTTTGCCCGCCGACATCGACGTGCCGATGATCAGGATGACCGGAATGTCGAGCTCGCGGTGTGCAACCGGCTGCACGAAATCCATCATGCCCAGTTTTTTGCCGTCACGCGTGGCATGGCCAAGGTACTCGAACCGCATCAGGTCGGGCAGCATGGGTGAGATCGAGGTGGCCTTGCCCAACAGCCCGGCGCTGGTCAGGGCTTCCAGTTCCCGGTCGGCGCCAACTTCTCTCCAGTCGCCAACGCCCTCGAGGGTGGCGGCCCTTTTACCCAGCGCGCCAACCAGCAAATCGCCGCGAACCATATCCGCCATGCGTCCTGATTTCGTTTCGCATTCCCACAACCGGTTGCGTTTACCGGTAGCCCGCCCGACGACAAAATCGCCGGTTGCCCACTCGCTACGGTCCAGTTTCACGGTTTTGAACGGGTGGAGCCAGAGATCGGAGCACCGGGTGACCGAGGTATAGAAATAATGTGACCTCATGGCAGCGTGTCCTGTAGGTTCATGGGCGGCGCCATCAGCAACAGCGCCAGCAAGGCCGTGTGCTCGAGCGTCCTTTCCAGGCACAGGTGTTCATGACGGGCATGCGCGCCGTCCCCGACCGCGCCCATCCCATCCAGCGTGGCCGTATAAAGGCTGGTGAAGTTTCCGTCCGAACCCCCTCCCGCCATCCCTTCCTCCAGCTGCAGACCCAGTTCGTCGCCCAGCCGGCAGGCCATCTGCCACAACTGGCGGTTGGCCGGCGTTTTTTCCATTGCGGGCCGTCCGAAGCCCCCCTCGATCTCCAGCGAGGTTCCCCGGGTCGAAGGTTGAAGCGCCCGGATGGCGGCTTCGACGCTTTCGGCGTCCGCCTGTCCCGCCACGCGGACATCTACCACCGCCTGGCTGCGCGGGGCGACCACGTTTGGCCGCAGCCCGCCGTCAATGGTGCCGACGTTTACCGTGACCCCCCGGTCGAAGTCATTGAGCGCGAACAGGGCCTGGATGACGTGTGACAGTTCAAGGATGGCGCTGGCTCCGGCGCCCGGGTCGAGCCCGGCGTGGGCCGCTTCGCCGGTAACCGTAATCGTGAACCGGCCAATGCCTTTACGCGTGGTCTTCAAGCGTCCCGCCGGGCCGAGCGAGGGTTCCAGCACAAAAACCCGGTCCATCCGGGGTGCGAGCGATTCGATGTACCGGCGGCTTTCACGGCTGCCGATCTCCTCGTCCGAGTTGAAGAAAACATGCGGCGTGACCGCCGGCTCCAGGTCAAAGTGTCGCAGGGCCCCGATCGCCAGCAATGACTGCGCAATCCCGCCCTTCATGTCATAGACGCCGGGACCCCGGACGACATCGTCTTCGTGCTCGAATGGCATGTCGGCAAGCGTGCCCACGGGCCAGACCGTGTCGTAATGACCGAGCAGCAGCTGCGAGGGGTTTCCGGGCCGGCGACTGCCGGGCCGGGCGTGCAGCATCCCGCCGCTTTTACGCCCCGGAATGCGGTGGATATGAAAGTCCAGTTTTTCGAGTTCCCCGGCGATGATTTCCCGTATCTCGAACTGGGCGCCGGGCAGATCAGACGGAGATTCGGCTTCTGTCATTCTGCGCAACAGGCCCACCAGGTCCTCCCGCCTGCCGAGCAGGTGGCTAAGTACTTCCTTTGCAGCCGGCATGTGATGACGGTTCATCCTGGGTTCCCGGACAGCTTGCCTGTTGCGCCTCCGGCCTATTTCGTCATTCCGGCCGGAAACGGAAAAGTGAGACTGCGGTCGATGACGGCGAAGCGGCCGGGGTGAATGTAGGCCAGCAACGGAGCATTGTGAATCAGGGCCTGGTCGCCCCCTTCATGGAAGCGTTCCGAGTCCTCGGCGACCCTGGCGGCGACGACCCGTCCGATGATCAGGCTATTGACGCCAAAATCGTCGATGATGCGGTCGAGCTCGCATTCAAGGTACATGTATCCGCCCTCAACCAGCACGCCATCGACCGTTTTTGCAGGGAAAACAGGCAAAACGGACAGTGCCGGCTTGATGTCGTCTTCCCCGCAACGGGGGGAGGCGGCCAGGCTGGTCAGGACAAGCTGGTCCGGCCTTGGATAGGAGATGGTGAATACGCCGGTGCGGCGGATGTTTGCATAGGTGTGGTGCCTGGGTGTGCAGACAAAAGCAAAATAATTTTCCCAGCCCAACGGCATCGCCATGTGCTTGGGGGCGAGGTCGTGGCCACCATCGGCTTCGCGGGTGCCCACCAGCACCAGCGGCGCCAGCCAGAAAAACCGGTCCCAGACGGGCCGGCTGATATCCAGTTCGACCAGGCTTTGCAAGGCTTTATCCTCCTGCCAGAGGCGCTGCCACTAACCCAGTTTCCAGCCTACTCTGGCTCTGATGAACACGCCTTGATCTGGGGCAGTAACCGGGGGCGTGGGGCACAAGACCCCTCACCTCACATTCCACCGCCCTTTCCGGTAAGATTTGACGGTTGAACATACGCACACCGGGCGGGTCTATTCAGCTCAGGCGCGGAAAATTACTGGCGAGTCGAATCAATGAAAAAAATACCCATCTTCTGGATAGCCACTCTTCTTGGGTTACTGGCGATACCGCAAGCGCAGGCCATCGAATTTGACGAGGTCCGGAATTTCGAAGATGTGTTTGTCATTTCGGCCGCGGCGCCCGCCCGTGATCGCCTTGAAGTTCACTGGGAAATCGCTGACGGCTACTACCTGTACAACAACAAATTTCTGCGGTTTACATCCGCCACGGATGGGGTCGTTGCCGGGGAGCCCCGCGTACCGCCCGGTGAAATGAGTTTCGACGACCTGCTGGGCGAAGACGTTGAAAAATACCATGGTGAGCTGACCGTTGTCCTGCCGCTGGATTCGGTGGCTCCCGGCGTCCAGGCCGTGCAGTTGAAAGTCCGGTCGCAGGGCTGCCTTGAAAACGTGCTGTGTTACCCGCCCACCGAGCAATTGCTGGTGGTGAGTCTGCCCGTTGAGCACGCGACGGCCACCTCCCAGCCTGGTTTGGCTGCCGATCTCCTATCCGGACTGGGCGGGAACGACCCCTTGATGGCGATGGATGGTGAGCCGGCGCTGGGTCCGGAGCAGGCATTTGTCTATGAATCCATAGGATTAAACGCGGACACCGCGCTGGTCCGGTTCACGGCGCAACCGGGATATTACCTCTACCGGGACAAATTGGCTTTCCGGGTCGCAGGTGATTCCGGTTTCGTCATTCGCGAGGTTGAACTGCCGCCAGGCGTGGTCAAGGATGACCCTGAATTCGGCCCGGTCGAGGTGTATTTTGGCCAGATAGAGGTGCCGGTGCGATTCAACCGGCCGGCAGGAGCAGCCGTCGATATCGAGCTGGAGGCGGATTTCCAGGGTTGCCGCGACGGCGACATCTGTTATCCGCCGATGTCGCGTTCCGCGGTATTCCAGATGCCCGCCGCCCAGGAGGCCATCGGCCAAAAGCTTTCCACGGCGCCGCCTGCCGGAAGCCAGGGTGCCGCCGGCGCGGCGCCCCTCAGCGAACAGGATCAACTCGCCACATTGCTGACGGGCAGCCCGGTTCGGGCCCTGTTGGCTTTTTTCCTGGCCGGCTTATTGCTGGCTTTCACACCCTGTGTCTTCCCGATGGTGCCGATCCTGTCCGGAATTATCGTGGGCCAGGGAAGCCGCCTGACGACACTGCGGGCGTTCTGGCTGTCGCTGGTCTACGTGCTGGCCATGGCCGTGACCTATACCGTAGCCGGGGTCCTGGCCGGCCTGTTTGGACAGAACCTGCAGGCGGTGTTCCAGAATCCGTGGATCATCAGCGCATTCGTGCTGATCTTCGTATTGCTGGCGCTCTCGATGTTCGGTTTCTATGAGCTTCAGCTGCCCGGCCGGCTGCAGACACGGCTGGCGGAAGCCAGCAACCAGCAGCAGGGCGGGCAGCTCTGGGGCGTTGCCGTGATGGGGTTCCTGTCGGCGTTGATCGTGGGGCCCTGCGTGGCGCCCCCCCTGATGGCCGCGCTGATCGTCATCGGCTCCTCGGGCGATGCTTTCCTGGGTGGCGCTGCGCTGTTTTCGCTCTCGATGGGTATGGGTCTGCCACTGCTGATTTTTGGCGTTTCGGCCGGAAAGCTGGTGCCCAGGGCCGGGGCCTGGATGAACGCGGTCAAGGCCGTATTCGGCGTCGGCCTGCTGGCGATCGCGATCTGGATGCTGGAACGGGTCGTGTCGGGCACATTGATCATGCTTTTGTGGGGTACGCTCGCCATCGCCTGCGGCATTTACCTGGGAGCATTTGAACGTATCGAAACGGGGTCATCGGGGTGGAAACGCCTGTGGAAGTCGCTGGGTGTTGTCCTCCTGGTGCTGGGTATCCTTGAATTGGTCGGCGCGGCCGCTGGGGGAGACTACTGGCTGCGGCCGTTGGCCGGATTGAAAGCCGGGGTAGCGGGAACTCCGGCGGCGGAACATGTCGCGTTTGCGCAGAATCAAGTCCGTGGAAGACCTCGATCAATCACTTTCGCAGGCCGGGGCAAGGGGTGAACACACGATGCTGGATTTTTACGCCGACTGGTGCGTTGAATGCAAGCGCATGGAGCGCAACACGTTTCCGGACCCGGGAGTCCAGGCCTTGCTCGACAGCTTCCAGCTGCTGCAGACGGATGTTACGGCCAACGATGACAACTGACCAACGCCTGATGAAGGCGTTCGAGGTCATCGGGCCACCCGCCATCCTGTTCTTCGACCGGAATGGCAGGGAAATGAAGGCTTATCGCCTGGTGGGTTATTTCAACCCGGAAGAGTTCTCCAGTCACCTGCAACAGGTGCTCAGCGCTCAGTGAGGAAAAACACCCTGATCATGGCCCTCGTGGCGCTGATGGCGGCCAGCGGTGGGTATTTTTTCGCGATGGTCGTGAACCCGGTATCGCCGCCGGATCCGACCCCTGCTGATTTTGAGCCCGGGCCGGCAGGCAACGAGCTGGTAGGCGCGCGGCGCCCCGATTTCACGCTGCACGACGCCCGGGGCAACCCCGTTTCGGCCGGCGATTTCGACGGTCATATCTGGCTGGCCAATTTTTGGGCCACCTGGTGCGCCCCCTGCGTGGAAGAAATGCCGATGCTGTCCCAGCTCCAGCAGGAATATGCCGGCTACGGCCTGATCGTGGTCGGAATTGCCCTGGATGACGCTTTGCGCGCCAGCGAATTTGCCGCGGACCTGGGCGTTGATTATCCCATCCTGGTCGGTAAAACGGATGTCGTGATTGCCGGGAGGCAATTCGGAAACGCCACCGGCATGCTGCCTTTCAGCGTGTTGATTGACGCCGGCGGCATCATTCGCTGGACGCACCTGGGGGCCTTGTCCCGGGAGCAGCTTGAAGCGGAAATCCAGTCGATCCGCTGACCTCTGAAAGGCGTAAAAATACTGCTTAAAAGCCGTTAAAAATCCGCTAAATTGCGGCCATTTGTGCCGATCTTGTGGACAAATTGACTGAATTCGGGCAAAATTTTCCTCCCTTAAAGAGGGCTATCCCGATGGCGCGCATTCTCGTTCTTAACGGTCCCAACCTGAATCTTCTTGGCAGCAGAGAGCCGGATCAGTACGGCTTCCGCACCCTGGAAGAGATCATGGAAGAGGTCACCCGGTTCGCGGGCGCCTGCGGCCACGAGTTGCAGCACGTCCAGGAAAACAGCGAAGGCGTGCTGGTAGAGGCCATCCACAAAGCTGCGGCCAACGAAGTTGATTACATCATCTTCAATCCTGCAGGTTATACGCATACCAGCGTCGCCCTGAGGGACGCGCTGCTGGCGGTCCGGATTCCCTTCGTCGAGGTCCACCTGTCTGCGGTGGCTGCCCGGGAACCGTTCAGACAGGTTTCCTATTTTTCAGACATCGCCATGGGCGTGATCAGCGGGTTTCATGGCGAAAGCTACATGCTGGCCACGCAAGCCATCATCAATCTGGCGGAACTCTAGGGCCTGTTCACACTATCAAACTGGTAGCCGGGACGGCGCCCCGGCGGGAGCGGAACGAGTGGATATCAGAAAGATAAAGAAACTCATCGAGTTGCTGGAAGAGTCCAGCCTGACCGAAATGGAGATCGTTGAAGGCGAGGAATCGGTCCGCCTGAGCCGGGCCGGTGTGATCAATCAGCCCCATGTGCAGTACGCCATCCCCGCCGGTGCGCCAATGGCCGCCACACGCCCCGCCCGCGGTTTCCGGATCTGCGTCACCTGCAGCGCCTGATTCAGCAGCGGAGAGCGCGGCCATTCCGGAAGGTGAGCAGGTTCGCTCCCCCATGGTCGGAACCTTCTTTGCGTCACCCAGCCCGGAAGCCGGGCCCTTCGTGTCGCTGGGTCAGAAAGTCACGCAGGGCGAGACCATGTGCATCATCGAGGCCATGAAGATGTTCAACCAGATCGAGGCGGAGGTATCCGGCACCGTGGTCGCGATACTGGTTGAAAACGGCCAACCGGTTGAATTCGATCAACCGCTTTTCGTGATCCGCTGATACACCATGGCCGTTCTCGAAAAAATCGTTATCGCAAACCGCGGTGAAATCGCGCTGCGGATCCTTCGTGCCTGCCACGCCATGGGGATCAAGACGGTCGCGCTGCATTCAACCGTCGATCGCAACCTGAAGCATGTCGCCATGGCGGACGAGTCGGTCTGTATCGGGCCGGCGCCGGCTTCGGAAAGCTATCTCAACGTTCCGGCCATCATTGCGGCCACCGAAGTCACCGATGCCGTGGCCATCCACCCCGGTTACGGGTTCCTGTCGGAAAACGCCGATTTCGCCGAGCGGGTCGAACAGAGCGGTTTCATTTTCATCGGCCCGAGGCCGGAAACCATTCGCCTGATGGGTGACAAGGTCTCTGCGATCAAGGCGATGAGGGAAGCCGGGGTGCCCTGCGTACCCGGTTCGGACGGACCGTTGCCCGAAGATCCCAACGAGTGCAAACAGATTGCCCGGTCTGTCGGTTACCCGGTCATCATCAAGGCATCGGCAGGCGGTGGCGGGCGCGGCATGCGCGTGGTCAACACCGAAGCGCATCTGACCAATGCGCTGCAACTCACCCGGCAGGAGGCGAAAAGCGCTTTCGGAGATGACACGGTTTACCTGGAGAAATTCCTGGAAAATCCCCGTCACATCGAAATCCAGGTGCTGGCGGATCAGCACGGCAATGCCATTCACCTGGGTGAGCGGGATTGTTCCAGTCAGCGCCGTCACCAGAAAGTCATTGAAGAAGCGCCGGCGCCGGGAATCACGCCGGAACAACGCAACGAAATCGGCATGTCCTGCGTCGAGGCGTGCAAGCGCATCGGCTATCGCGGCGCGGGCACTTTTGAATTTCTGTACGATAACGGTCAATTTCTATTTCATCGAAATGAATACCCGTATCCAGGTTGAACACCCGGTGACGGAGCGCATTACCGGTGTCGACCTGGTCCGTGAACAGATCCTGATCGCGGCCGGCGACCGCCTGACGCACCGCCAGAGAGACATCCAGATTCGAGGACATGCCGTCGAATGCCGGATCAACGCCGAGGACCCGGTGACCTTTATGCCCTGCCCCGGCCTGGTTGTAGGGTTTCACGCGCCCGGGGGGCCCGGCATACGAACCGAATCCCACATCTACGACGGTTACCGCGTGCCGCCCAATTACGACTCGATGATCGGCAAGATCATCGCGCACGGCGAAAACCGCGAAATGGCCATAGCGCGGATGCGGGTTGCGCTCGATGAAATGGTGCTCAACGGCATCAAGACCAACGTCCCGCTGCACAAGTGGTTCCTGTGGGACCGGGGCTTTCTGCGTGGCGGCTTCAACATCCATTACCTGGAAAAACGCATCGAAGAGCGTAAGGCCTGAACCTTTTTCAAATGGCCTGGATTGAGATCAGCATCGGTGTGGCGGAAGACGCCACGGACCAGGCTGAGCTGCTGATGGAGCAGCTTGGCGCGCTGGCGATTACCTTGCAGGACGATGCCGATAACCCGGTGCTGGAGCCCGGACCGGGCATGACCCCGTTGTGGCCCACCGTGCAGGTGCGTGGCCTGTTCGATGCCGGAGTTGAAACGCGGACACATCGTTGAATCGCTGCGATCCGTGCCGGGCGCCGACCGCCCCGACCGGATCCGTTGGCGGGAAGTGGGTGACCAGGACTGGGAACGGGCATGGATGGATCGATTCGCGCCGATGAAATTCGGAGAGCGTCTCTGGATCGTGCCCGGCGGCATGCAGATCCCGTTCGATCCGGACAATATTGAGATCCGCCTGGATCCCGGCCTGGCTTTCGGAACCGGAACCCACCCGACGACAGCCCTGTGCCTCGAATGGCTCGACGGTCAGGACATCGACGGCCAGTCCGTGGTCGACTACGGCTGCGGTTCCGGAATACTGGGAATTGCCGCAGCCTTGAAAGGTGCGGCCAGCGTTGTTTGCGTCGACAATGATCCGCAGGCGCTGGAGGCCACGCTGGAAAACGCCAGGCGAAACGGCGTTGCAGAAGCGATTCGATGCCTTTACCCGGAAGATTATTCGCGCGACGGGCGTTGACTGCGTGTTGGCCAATATCCTGGCGGCCCCGCTGGTGGCCCTGGCGCCAACGCTGCTCCAATCGGTACGTCCCGGCGGCTCACTTGGTCCTGTCAGGGATCCTTGAAGACCAGGTGCAACTGCTGCTGGACGCGTACGGCCCCGGCCTGACGGAAATCAACCTGAAAACACAGGAAGGCTGGGTGCGCCTCCAGGGAACGCGAACCGGCGATTCATCCGCGGGACGGAACAGGAAGCATGAACTCCCGCGGCCCGCAATGGCGACAGGTTACGGACCTGTTCGCCTATGTTTTGCTGCCGGTCTTTTCCCTGTTGGCCACGGCCGCTTTCTCAAGGCGGGTGCTGAACCGGGTTTCCGCCTGGGATTGGCTGCTGTCGGCAGACGCCGATCTGGCATGTACCAGCGCGCAAAAACACCAGGACATTCCGGATCAGCGAGCGTGGAAACAACGCTGGAAACAGGTTGAACTGCTGGATGTGCGCGATCTCTACATGATGCTGTTCGGACGCGCCGGGTCGGTCCTGGCCGAGATCGACTGCCCGCCGGACCTGGAAATCACGCGCGACAAGGTCATGGTGGGAATGCACTGGGGACCGGCGATATCCATTCTGAAACTGCTTTCCGTTCACGGCCTGGGACCGGCGTTTCCTTTCCGCCTGCCGGAGCCGGAATTGCGGCGTTCGCGGCCTTTTTATTACCTGTTCTGTATCCTGGCAACCCGCTACCTGGGGCGCACGCTGGGCGACCGAGCCGTCCCGGTGGGCGGAGCGGGCAAAGTGCTGCAGGGCATGCTGGAGGAACCCGGCAGCATCTGCGTGCTGATGGATGCTCCGCCGATGGAAGGCCGGCCCGCCATCAACAAGCCCGTCCTGGGGTCAGCGGCCCGGTTCAATGCGGGGTTTCCGGCAATGCTGGCAGACCGGCAAAAAGAATTTGTGCTTTATGCCATGACGCTGGCGGCGGACGGATCGGCGAGAAAAAAACTGGAATTGGAAGGACCGTTCAAAGCGGATAACGCGGACGGGTTTCTCAACCGGTACGCGGAGTTCCTGAACCGTCACCTGGCCCAGGATTCACCCCACTGGCGCATCTGGCGCGCCGAACACCAGTTCTGGGAGTCGGTTTGATCACCAGTTTGCGGGTTTCTGGGGCAATGCGTTGTAGCGCGCCACCGAGTCGAGAATTTCCTGGCGCGCTGCTGCGGCGTCTTCCCAACCCTTGATCTTCACCCATTTGCCGGTTTCCAGGTCCTTGTAGTGGTTGAAAAAATGGCTGATCTGCAGGCGCAACAGCTCATCGACATCCTCCACGCATTTCACGTGCTTGTACAAGCCGGTGACGTCTGATGTCGGCACCGCGAGGATCTTGGCGTCTTCACCCGATTCGTCTTCCATCCGCAGCAGGCCGACCGGCCGGCACGTCACGACGACGCCGGAATTGATCGGCACCGGCATCACGACCATGACGTCGGTGGGGTCGCCATCACCGCACAGGGTGTGCGGAATGTAGCCATAATTGCAGGGATAGTGCATGGCGGTTTTCAGCATGCGATCGAGAAACAGCGCGCCTGATTCCTTGTCGACTTCGTATTTCACCGCGGGGCTGTGCATCGGGATTTCAATGATCACGTTGACGTTGTTCGGAACGTCTTTCCCCACCGGCACCTTTTGCAGGCTCATGATGACTCCAATAACGGATGGTAAGCCGGTCATTATACCTTTAAAATGTTGCACCCCGTCACGCCACCTTACCCGTGAAAAAGCCAACATGCTCACCCTGATCAAAAATGCGGACATTTACGCGCCCGAGTCAATCGGGGTCGGTTACCTGCTGCTGGGCGGCGGGAAAATTCTCCGGGTTGGCCGTGGCGATGCCGGGATCGACGACTCCTGGCTGGATGACACGCTGGACATGGATGGCGCCGCCGGTCACCCCCGGCCTGATTGACTGCCATGTCCATGTCACCGGAGGCGGCGGAGAGGACGGTTTTTCCACCCAGGCGCCGCCGGTGCCGCTGACCCGTTTCACGCGTTTTGGTGTGACCACCGTGGTTGGCTTGCTGGGCACGGATGACGAAACCCGTTCCACCGCAAGCCTGCTTGCGCGGACCCGGGCGTTGCGGGAAGAAGGGCTGTCCGCCTGGTGCTGGACCGGTGGATACCACGTTCCGCCGACCACGCTGACCGGATCGGTGCGCAGCGATATCGTCAACCTGGATTGCGTGATCGGTCTCGGCGAACTGGCGCTCAGCGATCATCGGTCCAGTCAGCCCACCCTGGAAGAACTGGCCCGGCTGGCCTCGGAAGTCCACGTGGCCGGCTTGCTGAGCAAAAAGGCCGGGGTGGTTCACCTGCACCTCGGTGACGGACCCCGCGGCTTGTCGCTGATCCGTCAATTGCTGGACGAGACCGAATTGCCACCCCGGGTGTTTCACCCGACCCATGTCAACCGGCGCAAGGAGCTGTTTGAAGAGGCCTGTGAATTGAGCCGGCGCAACGTGGTCATCGACGTAACCGCTTTTCCGGTAGATGAAGATGAAAACGCCTGGTCGGCGCCTGACGCCTGGGAGTTGTATCACGACGCAGCCTGCCCTGCCGGCAATTTGACCATTAGTTCGGACGGCGGGGGTTGTCTGCCGCATTTCGACGGCAATGGCGAAATGGTGAAAATGGAGTTTGCAACCTCGGCCGGCTTGCCCGAAACGCTGCTGGAACTGACCCGCAGGGGCCATGGCCTCGGTGAAGTACTGCCGTCGATGACCAGCAACGTGGCGCGTGCGCTGAGGCTTCACGGCAAGGGACGGATTGCCGCTGGAAAGGATGCCGACCTGGTGTGCTTTGGAGAAGGTCTTGCCGTGAGGCACGTTATGGCGGGTGGTCGCTGGATGATCCGGGACGGTTCACCGGTTATCAGGGGAACGTTTGAAGACTGACCCTGGCGTTTTTGGAATTTTAACCACAAGGACTCGGCCCGATGCCCGCAACACCCGGAAAAACTGACCAGAGAGGCTACATCATCCCCATTGGCGGCGCCGAAGGGAAAGGAAAAAAGTCCGCGATACTGAGCCGTTTTGTCGAGTTGTGCGGCGCCCGGGACGCCCGCATCATGGTCATTCCGACCGCCTCGTCGCTGGACGAAACCGGTCCGCAATACCGGGATCTGTTCAAGGAGATGGGCGCCAAGTCGATGAATGTGCCGATAGAAACCCGCGAAGATTGTTTTGACCAGGAAACCCTCCGGATCCTGGGGGAGGCCACGGGTATCTTCATCACCGGCGGCAACCAGCTTCGCTTGTCGACCATCCTGGGCGGCACACCGGTGGCGCGGGGTATCCGGCGCCTGAATTCGAACGGCGTACACGTTGCCGGCACCTCGGCCGGCGCCGCAATTGTCGCGGAACACATGATCGCCGGAGGCCGCAGCGGGCCTTCGCCGCGTGAGAGCGGCGTGGAACTGGCGCCGGGACTGGGCCTGACCAACCGGGTTATCGTCGACCAGCATTTTAACCAGCGCCAGCGCATGGGCCGCCTGCTGGCCGCCCTGTCATTCAATCCCTTCGCATGCGGCCTGGGCATCGACGAGAACACGGCAGGATTCATTGGCCCGAACGGGCGGATGGAAGTGGTGGGCAAGGGAACCGTTACCGTGGTTGATCCCGCGGAACTCAGCCATTCATCCATGAGTTACGTTCGCCGGGCCGAAGCGGTCACCCTGATCGGCCTCAGGCTTCATGTGCTGGCCGAAGGCGCCCACTTCAATCTTGAAACACGGGAAGCATCGCTCGAATAAGTACCCCTGAAATAATTTTGGCGGGAACCGAAGACAGGCGTTACTATGCCTTGACCTCCATTTAACGCAGGTCCTTGTCCTATGAAAATCCTGGCCACCAACGTTTACCTCGGCCCCAGCCTGTACGCCCACTTTCCCGTCATCCGGCACCAGGTCGATATCGGCATCCTGGAGGAGTGGCCGTCCGTTCGCCTCGGCGAGGATTTCATCGACGCACTGGTCACGGCCCTGCCCGGCCTGTCGAATCACGGATGTTCCTTCGGCGAACCCGGCGGCTTCCTGCGTCGCCTGAGGGAGGACGAAGGCACCTGGATGGCCCACATCTGGGAGCACGCCGCGATCGAGTTGCAGAACATGGCGGGTTCCGACGTGTCTTTTGGCAAGACACGCGGCATCGGGCCGGTCGGTCAATACAACATGGTGTTCCAGTACAAGCAAAGGGAGGTGGGCCTCGAAGCGGCCCGGATTTCCCGGCAACTCCTGCTGAATCTGCTGCCGGCGCACCTGCAAGGAAGCATTGGCCGGCGAACTGGAAGAGGGGTTCGATTTTGCGGAGGAACGCGATAATTTCATCCGCTTCGCCCAGCGCAAGGAATTGGGGCCGAGTACCGCCTCCCTGGTCAAGGCGGCGGAGGAACGCGAGATCCCGTACCTGAGGCTGAACAAGTATTCGCTGGTCCAGTTCGGTCACGGCCGTTACCAGCAGCGTATCCAGGCCACCATCACCAGCAAGACCCCGCATATCGCCGTCGAAATTTCCTGCGACAAGGAGGACACGCACAACCTGCTGCGGGACCTCGGCTTGCCGGTGCCCGAGCAACACCTGGTCAGCTCCGAACGCGGGGCTGCCCGGGCCGCTTCGCGGATCGGTTTCCCGGTCGTGGTTAAACCGCTGGATGCCAACCATGGCCGCGGAGTGTCGATCAACCTTGTGACCGAAGAACAGGTCAGGGAAGGCTATACCAAGGCCCTGGAAAGCGCCCGCGGAAACAGCGTCCTGGTGGAGAGCTTTATCGAGGGCATGGATCACCGCATGCTGGTGGTCAACAACGAACTGGTCGCGGTCGCCAAGCGTGTGCCCGGCCACGTGGTGGGTGACGGAAAACACAGTATCCGGCAATTGGTCGACATCGTGAATGAAGACCCGAGACGCGGTATCGGCCATGAAAAAGTACTGACCCGGCTGGAACTCGATCACCAGGCGGAACGCCTGATGAAGAAGGCCGGAAATGAACCCGGACAGCATTTTGCCCGAAGGCGAAGTGTTCTTTTTACGCTCCACCGCCAACCTCTCTACCGGCGGTACCGCGATCGACATGACCGACGTGGTGCACCCCGACAACCGGGAGATGGCGGTCCGGGCGATTCGAGCCATTGGCCTGGACGTCGGTGGTGTCGACTTCCTGACGCCGGACATCACGAAATCCTACAAGGAAGTGGGCGGCGCCATCGTCGAAGTCAACGCCGCTCCCGGTTTTCGCATGCACGTGGCGCCGTCAGAGGGCAAGCCACGCGACGTCGCCGGCAAGGTCATGGACATGTTGTTTCCCCCGGGCAGCCCGCGCCGGGTACCGGTGGTCAGCATCACCGGAACCAATGGCAAAACCACGACATCGAGGATGCTGGCGCACATTCTGAAAACGGCCGGGCACACGGTGGGCATGACTTCCACCGACGGGGTCTATATTGATGGCCGCCTCTCGGTGAAGGGGGATATGACGGGCCCGGCTTCGGCGCACATCGTGCTGCGCGACCCGACCATAGACGTGGCCGTGCTGGAAACGGCGCGGGGCGGCTTGTTGCGGGCCGGTCTTGGTTACCGCAGGTGCGATGTTTCGGCTTGCCTGAACGTCGCCTCTGACCACCTTGGCCTCAAGGGGATCGATACGCTGGAACAACTGGCCGAGCTGAAGCGGATTCCGATCGAAGTCGCACGAAATACGGCGGTGCTGAACGCGGATGATGAGCGCTGCCTGCACATGGCCGATTACACCCAGGCCGAGCATGTCTGTTACGTCACGATGAACCCGGCCCATGGCCTGGTGAAAGAGCACATCCGGGCCGGTGGCCGCGCGGTGGTGCTCGAGCAGGGAATCGGCGGGGACATGATCACGCTGTACGACAATGGCACGCACTTCCAGTTGTTATGGACGCACCTGATACCGGCAACCATGGACGGTAAGGCGACCCATAACGTGCAGAATGCCATGTTCGCGGCGGCACTCGCCTTCAGCATCGGGAAATCCCTCGAGGACATACGGCACGGTCTGCAAACCTTCAACTCGACGATATTCCAGGCGCCCGGGCGGATGAACGTGTTCGACGAGCACCCGTTCCGGGTGATCCTGGACTACGGGCACAACGCGGCCGCCATCTCCAGCATCAGCCAGCTGGTCGGCCGGCTCGAGGTCGGCGGCAGGCGCATTTGCGTGCTGGCGGCGCCAGGTGACCGGCGCGACGAAGACATCCGCGCCATCGCGCAGGCGGCGGCCGGTCACTTTGATCATTACATCTGCAAGGCCGATGACAACCGGCGCGGCCGCGGACCGGATGAAGTGCCCAAAATGCTGCGTGAGCAGTTATTGAAATCCGGGGTTGACGGGGAGCGGATCGACGTTGTTCCCGGTGAAGTCGATGCGGTGAAGGCGGCGCTGGAAATGGCCGGGAGAGGCGACCTGGTCGTGATTTTCGGGGACAATATCGAACGTTGCTGGAACCAGGTCGCCGGGCACCAGGTTGAACAAGGCGTTGCTGGCGGCAAGTCTCCGGAAAAACCGGTGCAGAGTTTTGTAGAAGAAAACCCGGAAGCCTTCACGCTGGAACCGGGCGCTGAATTGATACGGGACGAACGTGGCGTGCGTATCGCAAGGGTTGAAGAAGTATCCGACTGAAACAGATGCGCTTTGAATTAACAGACAGCCGGCGGTTGACCGGGGCGAATCTTTACTGGGAGCGTCCCGCCGCGGTCATCGACGTGGCTGTCGACGGCCCGCCGGAAGCGGTCATCGGCGCCTGGCAAGACGCCGCCGCCGACTGGTTGGACGCGGTGGGATACGCGGATGAAAGGACCTGCTTCCGGGTTTTTCGACGGCGGCGCCAGCCTGTTGATCTCGGCGCCAATCGATGTCCTGTATTCGATGTGCGAGCTGAATGAGTTGGCATGGGCCAGCGCGGTAGCTGCCTGCGGGGCCGGTGAAAAGCCGGATCCGGTTGAAGAAATTCCGCGATTGACGCGCTTGTTCGATGAAGAGCGGAACCCGGCGCTGCTGGCGTTGCAGGCCGCGGCACGGTAAGCACGGGGTGCCTTTCATGTGGGATGATGACGTGGTTTCCCTGGGGTATGGCAAAAGCTCCCGGCTCTGGAAGCCGGATGATTTGCCGGTGCCGGAAGAGCTGGACTGGTCAAAGTTCGGCGCCGTTCCGCTGGCCCTGGTAACGGGCACCAACGGCAAGTCGACCACCGTACGTATGACCGCCTCCATCATGGCCGCTGCCGGCTACACGGTCGGCCTGACCTCGACTGATTTCATCCGCGTCGGCGATCGGATCACCCACCAGGGAGATTATTCCGGAACCGGCGGCGCCCGCATGCTGTTGCGGCAACCGGAGGTGGAGATCGCCGTTTTGGAAGTCGCCCGGGGCGGCCTGCTGCGCCGGGGGTTGGGCGTCGAGCGCGCCGAGGTTGCCGTGATAACCAATGTCGCGTCGGATCACCTGGGCGAGTATGGCATCAACTCGGTGCCCGAACTGATCCAGGCCAAGTTCATCGTTCGCCGCGCCCTGGATAAAAACGCTCCGCTGGTGCTGAATGCAGACGACGAAGGCCTGGTCGAATACGCGTCCGCGCTGGACCAGCAAATCAGCTGGTTCAGTCTGGACCCGGACAACCCGCAGGTGAAGAATGCCGTGGCCCATGGCGAAACAGCGGGTTGGCTGGAAGACGGCTGGCTGATGGCCGCCCGGGGAGGACAGCAGCGGCGGCTGGTGCCGATGACCGGGATTCCGGCCGCGATGTCCGGCGTCGCGAGGCATAACATCAGGAACGCCCTTGCCGCGATGTGTGTTTCGTTGGCGCTGGGTATCGATGACGGTTCGATCCGTAAAGGCCTGGGCGCATTCCGTGGCGATGAGCATGACAATCCGGGCCGTGGCAACTGGTTTGAGTGCCGGGTAGAAGGCGGATTTATCCGCATCCTGGTGGACTTTGCACACAATGAACATGGCATGCTGGCACTGTCGGAAGCGATCAGGCAAGTACCCGCAGAGCGAATCATTCTTCTGATTGGGCAGGCCGGAGACCGTTCGGATCAGGACATTTTCGACCTCGTGCGAGCCGCCTGTAGTGTCCATCCGGACCAATTACTGGTGACAGAGTTACCGGGTTACGAGCGCGGACGCAAACCCTTCGAAGTGCCGGAACTGATCCGGCGCGAAGCCATCCGGGTTGGGGTCCCGCACAGCGCGGTGGAAATTTTTCCCGGGCCTGTTGACGCCACGGCGTCCGCCCTGGAACGGGCCTCGCCCGGTGACCTGCTGGTGTTGCTGGCCCTGACGCAGAGAGCACAGGCGCTCTCCCTGATCCACCAATTCCTCGAAGAACGCGGCCGGCAATGGCTAAGCTTTACTTTTACTACTCCGCGATGAATGCAGGCAAGACGACTTTGCTGCTTCAATCGGCACACAATTACCGTGAACGCGGCATGCATCCCCTGCTTTTCACGCCGGCACTGGATGATCGCTACAAAGTCGGGTTGATCCGGTCGCGCATTGGCCTGGAATCCGAAGCGGTTGCATTTTCCAGGGAAGACGACCTGTTCGAATGCGTGCAGGAGCACCTGTCGAAACAGAACGTTCACTGCGCCCTGGTGGACGAAGCGCAGTTTCTGACGCGCGACCAGGTCTTCCAGCTGACCGAGCTGGTCGACCGGCTGAATATCCCGGTCCTGTGTTTTGGTCTGCGAACCGATTTCCAGGGCGAATTGTTCGAAGGCAGCCGCTACCTGCTGGCCTGGGCGGACCAACTCGAAGAGCTGAAA
Source organism: uncultured Gammaproteobacteria bacterium (assembly GCA_963700705.1). GTDB lineage: Bacteria > Pseudomonadota > Gammaproteobacteria > Xanthomonadales > SZUA-36 > JAHEFT01. The sequence continues at coordinate 34,482 of CAVOYQ010000015.1, forward strand.
ACCATTTGTCATACCGGGAAAAAAGCCACCATGGTGGTCCGGGTGGACGAACAGGGATATGCCATGCGCGAGGGTTCACAGGTCGAGATCGGTGGCAACGAGCGCTACGTTTCGGTGAGCCGGAAAGAATTCAAGAACGTGTTTTACGCCGGCAAGCAGGTCCGTCTGATTGATCCGCTGGCGGCTCATGAAGAGGAAGCTCCGAAGAACAGGAAGAATTCTGGGGTCAGAGTAAAGGGACAGAGTAAGTTACTCTGTCCCTTTACTCTGACCCCGGCTTTACGCGGCTTTATGACCCCGGCTTTACCGGCTTTAACGCTTGCGGCCCACGAACATCACGTGCGCGCCCTGGTAGCCAAATTTTTGGGAGGTAAAGCACAGCAGGTAGGCATCCTGAAATCCCGCATCGCGGAGTTCCCCGAGAAAGTCTACGCCAAATTCGTGGTAGCAGAGCACACCGCCGTCTGACAGCGGGTCGCCGTGATAAATCGGCTCCATCAGGTGATGAATATTGCCTTCCGCATCCAGTTCCGCACGGGTGGTGGTCTGATCCAGGAACGTAAAAGGTACGCTGATCAGGGCCTGTCCGCCTTTCACCAGCACGCGGTAGAACTCGCGGAGGGCTTGCCGGTAATCCGGAACATGCTCGAGCACATCAAAACTCAGTACCGCCTCGAAACTGCGGTCCGGAAAACTCAGACGGGTGACGTCTTCGACACGGATCCTGCCCGATGGCAGTTCGGTTTCCGAGCCACCCGGCAGACCCGCAATGTATTCGCTGCCGACAGAGCCGGGGTGGCGGGCCGAAATCGTTTCAAACAGGGGTGTTACCGCCTCGGTCAGATAGATTCGGTCTCGCTGCACCGGCTGGACCAGTTGCTCGAAAACATGAACGCTGCTGCGCCAGCGGTTGATCAGGCTGCATACGGGACACTTCAGGGTCTCGCGCCAATTGTTGTCCAGGCGGATCGACTCGGTGTTGACGATAAACCCTACCTCGCGCTGGCAGACGTAGCAAAAACCCTCAACCGTCCCGGGCACCTGGTCGGAGTGGACCGGAGTCGGGTCCGAGCGTTCAAAAAAAGCCCGCATTTCATCGAGATGAGTGACACCCTGGTAGAAATCGCCGCGAATGTCCTGCGGTGAAGGCCACCTCTTCATGCGAGCCCGGTTTGCCAACTGCCGGCCAATCATTTCCCTGGCTGCACTGAAGTCCAGGCGGGACAGTGCGCGGATAATGGACGGATAGCTCTTCATCTCTCGAATTACATCCCTGGTTCAGTGCTGATAGACTACCAGCAATGCCACGCGGGAGGTTGCTATGCGTTTTCTCATCGTGCTGATCATCATCGCACTCCTGGTATTCAAATTCTGGCCCGAACCGACCGTGCCGCCTGTCGAAGAAACGTTTATCGGCCCGCAGCTTCAGCCCCTGAAGAAAGCGGAACAGGTGGAGCAGCAATACCTGGATGCGCTTGAAAAGACCAATGAACGGATCGAAGCCCAGTCCGATGGTGGTTGACGTTCAACGCTGGCAGCGGGGGCAGTAGTAACTCGATCGCTGTCCGATCACTTTTCTGCGCACGGATGTGCCGCATTGAAAACAGGGCAGGCCGGCTCGTTCGTAGACCAGGAGTTCCTGCGCAAAGTAACCCGGATTGCCATCGGCATTCTGAAAATCCCGTAAGGTCGTTCCTCCGCGCCGGATGGCGTGGCTCAGCACATCCCGGATCGCGCCGGCAAGCGCGTCATAGCGCGCCGCCGAAATACGGCCGGCGGCGCGCGCCGGATGGATGCCGGACATGAACAGCGCTTCAGAGGCATATATGTTGCCGACACCGACCACGATTTTGCCATCCATGATGAAGTTCTTGACCGCAGCGTTTCGACCCCGTGAGTTTCGCCACATGTGGTTGCCGGAGAATTCTGCCGACAGGGGTTCGGGTCCGAGGCTGCCCAGGAGTTTGTGGCTTGAAGCCGGAGGGCTCCACCAGGTGAAGACACCAAACCTTCGGGGGTCGTTGAAACGGACACATTTATCGTTTTCAACCACGATGTCGACGTGGTCATGTTTGCGCGGGGCATCGGTAGCATCGCAGATCCTCAGCGAACCGGACATGCCCAGGTGGATCAACAGGCCACCCGGTTCCTGCGCGGCTGAAACCGCACCCGGGTCCAGTTCAACCAGCAGGTATTTTCCGCGGCGCCAGCAGCGGGCCACGCCACGCCCCGTGGCCCGGTGGACCTCCGCCGGCACCGGCCAGCGCAGGCTCGGGTTGCGCACGACGATTTCCCGGATCGAATGCCCGGTAAGGAAAGGCTCAATACCCCGCAGGGTGGTTTCAACTTCCGGCAATTCAGGCAATCGGGATGCCCCCCTTCAGGGCGAAAAAAAACCCGCCGGGAAGGCGGGCTTTTTCAATGCTCGTTCGGGTCATGATCAATTACTTGATCTTGCCTTCCTTGTACATGACGTGCTTGCGCACGACCGGGTCGTATTTCTTGATTTCCATTTTTGCAGGCATGTTTTTCTTGTTCTTGTCGGTCGTATAGAAGTGACCGGTGCCGGCAGAGGAAGTCAGGCGGATCTTGTCTCTTGCGCTCTTGGCCATGGTTCAAATCCTCCTTTATACCTTTTCGCCGCGTGCCCGCAGGTCTTTCAGCACGACATCGATGCCTTTCTTGTCGATGATGCGCAGACCCTTGGTGGATACGCGAAGTTTAACCCAACGGTTCTCATTTTCCACCCAAAAACGGTGGCTGTGAAGATTGGGCAAAAAGCGCCGCTTGGTCCTGATATGGGAGTGCGACACGTTGTTTCCGGACATAGGTCTTTTTCCGGTGACCTGACAAACTCTAGACATGGAAATTCCTGTTCAGATGTTCAAAAATTCAGCCGCACTTTATAACCCATCCGGCCAAATTATGCAAGAACGGCGGTTTAAAACACCCGAATCAGCGATCGACGAAAGCTGCTCAGAGCATCCCCCGCGCGGCCATTGAAACTGGCGCACCTTCGCCGACTACGAAATGATCGAGCAGCCGGATGTCCAGCAAGGCCAACGCATCCTTCAGGCGGCGCGTGATGGCCTGGTCGGCGAGACTGGGTTCGCTGATGCCGGAGGGATGGTTGTGCGCGACGATCAGTGCTGCGGCCCCATACCGCAACGCTTTTTCGGCAACCACCCGCGGATAAACCGTTGCGCCGTCTATGGTGCCATAAAACAATTCCTCGAAAGCAATGACCCGGTGACGGGTGTCCAGGAACAGGCAGGCGAATACCTCGTTGGTGTGATCGCGAAGCACGGATTTCAGGTACTGCTCGGTCGCCCCCGGGCTTTCCAGCGGATCGCCGCGCACCAGCACCTGGTGCAGGTAACGCCGGGACAGTTCGAGCACCGCCATCAGCTTGGCGGTTTTGGCCGGCCCCAGCCCTCTTTGCGCCTCCAGCGCGTCCCGCCCCGCCTGCAGCAAGCCGCGCAATCCCCCGAAGTCCCGCAGCAGCCCCTCGGCCAGTTCCAGGACAGTGAGTTGAGCAGCGCCCGTGCCCAGCAGCGTAGCGAGCAGTTCGGTATCATCCAGCGCGGCAACACCGTCACGGGCCAGCTTTTCTCTCGGCAGGACTTTTCTCATCGGTCCATTCTGGCGGCATGGGATGTGATCCGTTACGGAAAAATACCCTGAGGAGATGTAAGCTATTCACCTTGCAAGACACAATACCGGAGTAAAGCCAGTACCGTGACCCATAAATTTCGATACGACCAGAGCCCCCCTGATGTGCCGGGACAAGGCGCATCGCGCAGGCAATGGCCTGGTCCTTGTCAAGCGGTGCAACGACGTCCTGGTGCATCAGGGGGACTCCCTTCGGGCGAGTCGCTGACCGGCCACCTGCAGCGTTGTGCTTGCTTGAAATGGGGCCTGCCATTCCGGCGCAAGCTCGCCTTGCATCTGACCGGTCAGCGACTCGCTGGTCGTGTCGAAATTTATGGGTCACGGTACTAGAATGGCCGGCAAGCACATACTGCTGGGAGTGACCGGAGGGATTGCCGCTTACAAATCGGCCGACCTGGTCCGGAGGCTGAAGGAAACGGGGGCAGACGTCAGGGTAGTCATGACCCGGGGGGCGCTCGCGTTTGTCACGCCGCTGACTTTCCAGGCCGTCTCGGGAAACCCGGTTCACACGACCCTGCTGGACGAGGCGGCGGAGGCCGGAATGGGCCATATCGAACTCGCGCGCTGGGCTGACCAGGTTGTGATCGCGCCCGCCACGGCGGATTTTATCGCCCGCCTGGCCCACGGCCTGGCGGATGATCTGCTTACCACTATTTGCCTCGCGACGACCGCCCCCATTGTGCTGGCGCCCGCCATGAACCAGCAAATGTGGATGAACCCCGCCACCCGGGCCAATTGCGCATTGCTGCTCGAACGGGGCATACGCCTGGCGGGTCCGGAAAGTGGCAGCCAGGCCTGTGGAGAAAGCGGGCCCGGGAGAATGATGGAGCCGGCGGCCCTGGTGGCGGCCCTGTCGGCGGCTTCCACGGCGGAATTGGCCGGAAAGCACGTGGTGGTGACGGCCGGACCCACCCACGAGGATATCGATCCGGTGCGCTACATCGGAAACCGGTCTTCCGGGAAAATGGGCTTTGCGGTTGCGGAAGCCGCCGCGCGTGCCGGAGCGCGGGTGACCCTGGTGGCTGGTCCGGTGAATCTCGAAACGCCCACGGGCGTCCACCGGGTGAATGTACGGGGCGCCCGCGAGATGCTCGATGCCGTGATGAAACAGGTTATCGGGGCTGATGTATTTATCGGTGTCGCCGCTGTCGCCGACTACACGCCGGAAACCCCGGCAGCCAGTAAATTAAAAAAAGGTCCTTCAAAGCTGAACCTCGAACTGGTCAGCACGCCTGACATCGTGGCTGCAGTTGCTGCGCTGGAAAACCGGCCGTTTACCGTGGGCTTCGCAGCTGAAACAGAGAATCTCAGGGAAAACGCACTCGAGAAGCTTTCACGCAAAAGGCTTGATATGATTGCAGCTAACCGGGTCGGGCAAGGCGGCCAGGGTTTTGAAAGTGAAAACAACGAAATTCTGATATTGGTCCCTGGCGAAGATAAAGACCTGGGCAAGGGAAGCAAGCGGCAGCTCGCCCGTCTTCTGATAGAAGAAGTGGTTGCGCGGCTCAAAGGAATGAATGTGTGAAGCCGGTTCAGATAAAAGTACTAGACCAGCGCCTGGGAGCAGAGTTTCCGCTTCCGGACTACGCAACACCCGGTGCGGCAGGAATGGATCTCCGGGCCTGCCTGGACGAAACCCTGACGATTGCGCCGGGTGAAACCCGGCTGATTCCAACGGGGTTTGCGATGCATGTGCAGGACTCCGGAATGGCGGCGGTTATTCTTCCGCGTTCGGGGCTTGGCCACAAACACGGAATTGTGCTGGGCAACCTGGTCGGGCTGATCGACAGCGATTACCAGGGCCAGGTATTTGTTTCTTGCTGGAACCGGTCCGAATCCGCGTTTCAAGTGGAGCCGGGGGCGCGAATCGCGCAGCTGGTTTTCCTGCCCGTGGTTCAGGCCTGCTGGGAACCTGTTGAAGAGTTTGATTCTTCGGACCGGGGTGCTGGCGGTTTCGGGCACACCGGACATGGCTAAGGGATTGCGATCATGGAACTGAAAGAAAAACTGGGAGGAGTAGCGCTCTTTTCAACCCGGAAACACGTCGACAAGCGGCTGATTCTCCTGCTGGGGTTGTTTGGAATCGCTGCGATAGCGGTACCCTGCTGGCTGATGATCAGCGACTGGCGCGACGCCGGGCTCGTTTCCGAGACCCGGGCAGAAGCCGGCCAGGCAATGGAAAGCCTGATGCCACCCGTCGAAGCCCTGAACCGCGTGATGAGTGATGAACACGTGCAGGCGCTGGCGGTCAGGGCGCTGGAAAATCCCGGGACCCTGGATGACCTGGCGTCCTACGTGAAGGGGCGGATAAGCCAGGTTTCATCGGTCAGCGTTTTCGGCTCCGACATCTCGGCGCTGCGTCCGGTCGAACTCGGACCAAACGGTTACGCCCTTTATGAGCTGGTCCGAAACACCCTTTTGACCGGTAAGGGAGTCGTGCAGATTCACCATATCCTGCAACCGGTAATGGCGTTTGACGCCGGGGCGATCGTGTCCGGCGGCGAAACCGTCGGTGTAATGGTGCTGGAGCTCGATCCCCAGTACTTCATCTCCTCTTTCAACCCGAAAATTGCATCGCTTGGCTTTATCCGGCTGACCCAATACAACGGAAGACAGCCGGTCAACAACCTCGGGGAATGGGGTGATGCCGGGCTGCTCGGTGAAGTGCCTGACCGGCTCGCCGTACCCGGCACCTTTTTCAGACTCGAATTTCCACTCTATGACCACGTCGAACTGGTCAGGCGTTCTACCGCGCTATGGATCGTCCTGGCCGGTGTGCTCGCCCTCGGCGGTTCGATGGTCCTCTATCGCAGCAACAGCAGGTGGGAGGAAGACGAAAAGTTGAAGAAAGCAAGCGGCCAGGACATCGCGAAGACCTCCACGGTGGAAATGGAGTCCAAGCCGGCCGACGCCACGTTCGAACCGGCGCGGTTGCCGCGTGAACCGGCACCGCCACCACCGCGAACCGTTGCCACGGAAAAGAAACCCCAGCCGGCATCCCGCGGCACGACGGTCTCGGATCCACCTCGCATGCATCTGCAATATGACATCAACGAGCGGCGCAAAATGAAGGAGGCTGAACACTCGCCCGTTGAACTGACGCCGGGTATTTTTCGCGCTTACGACATTCGTGGTGTGATCGACAAGACGCTTGACTCCGGGATTGCCCGAAGCATCGGGTGCGCGGTAGGCAGCGCGGTACTGGAACGAAAGGCCGGTCCGGTCGTTGTGGCCCGTGACGGACGGTTATCCGGCCCATACCTGATGGAAGGCATGATCGAGGGCATCCTGTCGACAGGCTGTGACGTACTGGATATCGGAGCCGTTCCTACCGGGGTGCTTTACTACGCCGCACATGAAATGGCCGCCGGATCCGGTGTGATGATCACGGGCAGCCACAACCCGCCCGACTACAACGGCTTCAAAATCATGATCGGCGGAGATTCATTGCACGGTGCGGCGATCACCGGTTTCTACGACCGCATCAGGAATGACGATCTGCTGGAAGGCAAGGGTTCGGTCACGATCCGGGATGTCGTGCCGGACTACATCAAGAGAATAGCGAGTGACATCAAGGTCGAACGGGATCTGAAAGTCGTGATCGATTGCGGTAACGGCATCGGCGGCGTGTGCGCCGCGGACACGTTACGGGCGATCGGTGTCGAGGTCCTGCCGTTGTTCGACGAAGTCGACGGCACTTTTCCCAACCACCACCCGGACCCCAGTGAACCGGAAAACCTCAAGGACCTGATCGAGTCGGTGCGCTTGATGGATGCCGATCTCGGCCTGGCGCTTGACGGCGACGCAGACAGGCTGGGCGTGGTAACGCTTGCCGGTAATATCATCTACGCGGACCGCATCATGATGTTACTGGCCCTGGACGTACTGGACCGCAACCCGGGGGCGACAATACTTTATGACGTCAAATGCACCGGCCATTTACCGAAGGTGATCAAAAATGCGGGCGGCAAGCCGGTGATGTACAAGACGGGACACTCACTGATGAAGGCAAAGATGAAGGAACTGGGTGCGCCATTTGCCGGAGAAATGAGCGGGCATTTCTTCTTTACCGAGCGCTGGTACGGAGTGGACGACGGTATTTACGCGGCGGCAAGGCTGCTCGAAATCCTCGGCAGCACCGAAGCGCCCCCAGAGGCTATATTGAACGCGCTGCCGAGCAGTTTCAGTACGCCGGAACTGAAGGTCCAGATGGAGGAAGGCCAAAACCACGGGTACGTCGAAGCCTTTAAAGCCTCGCCCGTTTCGAGGGCGCCAGCATCAGTACCATTGACGGGCTTCGGGCGGATTTTGACGACGGCTGGGGCCTGGTGAGGGCTTCAAACACCACGCCGGTCCTGGTCCTTCGGTTCGATGCCGAAACGGACGAGGCGCTGGAACGGATTAAAACCGTCTTCCGCATCCAGATGCTAAGGGTGAATCCGAATCTCGAATTGCCGTTCTGAATGAAGCGGCAGACGAATATTTCACTAACACCGCAAAGGTAATCTCACGATAACGAAAACCTGCTTTGTTTTACTCTCGATAATGTTCGCAGCCCCTGTCGCATGGGCAGAAGGGATACCCGTTGTGCCAGGAATGTGGGAAATGACGTCAACCATGACCATGCCAATTCTGGAGGCGCCTCGCGTGACAACCACTAGCGAGTGCATGGAAAAATCTGAAATTTCCATGGACGATATGGGCACCGAAGGAATGGATCCGAACTGTACCTTTGACATGGGCCAGGTCGATCGTAAAACCATGAAGTGGTCTTTCGACTGCCCGGTAGAGGGAGGCAGCTCGCACGGTGAATGGATGGCCGTTTCGGAAGGCGAAAGCATTACCGGTTCCGGGCTGATGACCATGTCTTTCCAGGGCCAGACCATGGAAATGACCATGGCATGGGAAGGCAAGAGAATCGGCGACTGTCCGTAGGAGCGGATTTATCCGCGATTCCCTTCCCACATTACGTTCGCGGATGAATCCGCTCCTACGAAAATACCGCGGGATCTCAGTAGGCGCAGGTGGTGAATACCGGGTCCACCGAGCCGTTCCATTCGCCGTGGAAAAGTTGCAGTTTTTCCTCGGCCGGCGTGATCCCGCTCTTGGCGACTTCCCGCAAGGTGCCGAGGAAGCCGGTTTCGTTGTCTCCCGCCGCGTTGAGCCGGTTGCGGGCTTTCAGGCCCTCGCTGGCCAGATCCAGCACTTCCTGCGCGATGGACTGCACGGTTCGCCCGCGTATGCTGGCCTTCAGCCCGATTTTCGGAACGTCTTCACGGAGTTTCAGCCGCTCTTCCATGCTCCAGTCCCGGGCGATATCCCAGGCCGCATCCAGCGAAGGCTGGTGGTATAACAGGCCGGCCCACAGGGCCGGGAGAGCGCACAGCCGGTCCCACGGACCACCATCGGCGCCGCGCATTTCAAGGTAGCGTTTCAGCCGGACTTCCGGAAAAGCCGTGGTCAGGTGGTCTTCCCAGTCCTTCAGCGTTGGCCGTTCGCCGGGTAAAGCCGGCAGCCTGCCGTCAAGAAAATCACGGAATGACTGTCCGCACGCGTTGATGTATTTTCCGTCCCGATAAACGAAATACATGGGTACGTCCAGCATGTAGTCGGTATATTTTTCAAATCCCATGTCGCCGTCGAAAACGAAAGGCAGCATGCCGGTGCGATCCGGGTCGGTGTCTTCCCATACATGGGAGCGATAGCTGACGAAACCGTTGGGCTTGCCGTCGGTGAACGGCGAGTTGGCAAACAGGGCCGTCGCCACCGGTTGCAAGGCCAGCGAGGTGCGGAATTTGTGCACCATGTCGGATTCGGAACCAAAATCGAGATTCACCTGGACCGTGCAGGTCCGGCTCATCATATCCTGACCCAGGTTGCCAACTTTGCTCATGTATTCACGCATGATGCGGTAGCGCCCCTTCGGCATCCATTCCATCTCCGACCTGGGCCACTTGGGCTGGAACCCCATGCCCAGGAAAGCGATCCCCATCGGCTCGCATATCGACCGGACCTGTTTCAAATGTGTGTTCACCTCGGTGCAAGTCTGGTGAATGTTGTCGAGCAAGGCGCCGGAAAGCTCCAGTTGTCCGCCGGGTTCCAGGGTGATGGAGGCGCCGGTGTCATCCAGCAGTGCAATGGGCAAGCCATCCTCCAGGACCGGGCGCCAGTCGAAATTTTCCGCCAGAGTAGTCAGGATGGTCCGGATTCCACGTTCGCCCGCATAGGGCAGCGGGCGCAGGTCGTTCAGCGTGTAGCCAAATTTTTCGTGTTCGGTACCCAGCCGCCAGTCCGATTCGGGTTTACAGCCGCTGGCGAGATAGGAAACCAGGTCATTCCTGTTCCCGACGGTTCTTGGTTTCGCTGAGTCTGTCAAAGAAATACTCCTGGAAAAGCCCGGCCTGATTGCCCTGGGGGCCCCTGTGTACAGTACACTAGAATACACGCAGGAACGCTAACGAAACAGACCGGGCTGACACATGAATCCCAGCCCGCATATTGCACCAAGGCGGACCGGAGATTGATGAATACTGTTTTCGTACAACGCTTTAACATGGATTTCGCGGATTACCTGCGACTACACTTTGTCCTATCCGGTTTTACAGCGCATCTGGCTTCACATTTTGCCCGATCCTTCTCAAACCATAGCTACGGCTATGGTAATTCGAACGATCGAACAAACTGTTTCGCCAGCTACTCTGTAAATTCCGGATCCTCGGTGCAATATGCGGGCTAGCACCAAGCGCATTTGCGCCTATGTCTTTGCCGCGCTGGTGTCGGTCATATCGAGCCAATCCCTTTGCGCAGCCGAAGTCCGCCGCGGGCTCGGCCCCGAGCCTGACTCCCTGCATATCCACCAGGCCCAGGGGCTGGCTGCGGTCAACCTGTTGCGGGACATCCGCGAAGGGCTCGTTACGTTCGATGAGCACGGCGAATTGATTCCGGGCCAGGCCGCCTCCTGGCAGGAGTCTGAAGGCGGCAGACGCTACCGGTTCCAGCTGCGGCCCGGGCTGAAGTGGTCCAATGGTGATCCCGTCACCGCGGAAGATTTCGTCCGGGCCTGGCGCCGCGCGTTCACCGCCGAAACCAACGCGGCCACGGCCGGTCTGCTGAAAGACGTTCTCAATGCCGAAGAAATCCTGCAGGGCGAGAAGGAAGTCGGGACGCTGGGCATCATCGCGGTCGAACCCGGTGTCCTGGACATCGTGCTGAAGGAACCGGCGCCCTGGATCCTGGAAATCCTGGCCCATCCCGTGAGTTTTCCGCTACACCCAGAGGGTATTGACGATGCGCTACACTCGCCGGTAAACGGCCCCTTCACAATCGCCGCCTGGACGCCCCGTGCCAGCATCAGGCTCGAGCGCAATCCCGCGTTCCACGACGCAGATTCGGTCCGGATCGAAACCGTCGAATACTTTCCGATCGAGGAAGCAGCGGCTGAGCTTTCCCGTTACCGGGCCGGGGAACTGGATGTGACCGAAACCATTCCCCCGGGCCGTTTCTCCTGGCTGGAGGAAAACCTCGCTGCCGATTTGCGGGTGTACCCGTACCTGGGAACGTTTTGGCTCGGGTTCAATTTTCATCACCCGGTCCTGGGGTTCTCGAACGATCTGAGGACGGCGCTTTCCCTGGCCATCAACCGGGAGATCCTGGTTCGGACCGTGCTGGGGGCCGGAGAACTGCCCGGATGGAGCATCGTGCCGCCGGGAATCAGCGGCTATCAGCCCGCCGTCATGCCCCAATCCCGCATGAGCCAGGAAGAGCGGGAAGCCGAAGCGGTTCGCCTGTTCAGGCAATCGGGTATCGGCCGGGATGAGCCGCTGCTGCTGGAGTTACGCTACAACACGTCCGGCATTCACCGGCGCATTGCGGTCGCTGTATCAGCCATGTGGAAACAGGTCCTTGGCGTAAATACCCAACTGGTCAACGAAGAATGGAAGGTATTTGTCAATAACCGGCGCATGGGCGTGGTAACCGAAGTGTTTCGCGGCGGCTGGATAGCAGATTACGCAGACCCGTCCAGTTTCCTGGACCTTTTTCTCGAGGGCAACGAACTGAACAATACGTTCTACCGGAGTGTGGATTTCGACATGCTGATAAAATCTGCGGCCCTGACCACGGGCGAGGCGAGAATGAATCTGTTGCAGCGGGCCGAATCTCAGTTAATGAAGGACATGCCGGTCATTCCGCTTTATTATTATGTTTCGCGCCATCTTGTCAGGCCGCGAATTACCGGGTTCTCGGAAAATGTTCGGGACATTCATCTTTCCAGGTACCTGGGTGTGATATCGGAGAATCCTTGAGGCCGTCAACTTATATCAGATCGTTCCTGGCCTGTGGCTTGCTGGGGCTGGTTGCGTGCAGCGACCAGGAAGGCGATTTCGGGAGGCCGCTGGAGCAGCGGGAACAACCCGTGGAACTCATTTTGCTGGAAGACGGCCGGCCCGACCCTGCGGTGTTGGCCGAGGAGCAAATCGTCCGGCGGGGAAATGGTGAAGAGCCTGAAACCCTCGACCCTCATCTTGCGCTTGGCGTGCCCGCCTCGCATATTCTGCGAGACCTCTTCGAAGGCCTCACTTCAGAGTCGGCTGAAGGCGATATCGTGCCCGGCGCAGCCCTGCGCTGGAACATTTCACGGGATGCCAGGACCTACACCTTTTACCTTCGCCGGGACATGGTTTGGTCGAACAGTGATCCTCTGACAGCCCAGGACTTCGTCTACAGTCTGCAGCGTGCGCTGAATCCGGAAACGGCCTCCAGTGCCGCAAGGACCCTGTTGCCGATCCAGAATGCACGTGAGGTGCTCTCCGCTGAGTTGCCGGTCGAGGAACTCGGAATCGCCTTGCTGGATGATTTCACGATGCAAATCACCCTGACCGGGCCAACGCCCTATTTCCTGGGGCTTTTGGCCAGCCCGGTGGCGTACCCGGTGAACCGCAAAAACATAGAAGAGTTTGGTGACCAGTTTTCAAAACCCGGCAAGCTTGTGTCCAATGGCGCTTACGTCTTTGATAACTGGAATCCCCGGACCAGCATCGAGCTGAAGAAAAACCCGCTATATCGCGAGGCCGATCAGACCATTATTGAACGCGTGATCTACGTGCCCACCGAAGACCGCGCGACCGAGGTCAAGCAATTCCGCGCAGGTGAACTCGACTGGACCAACGAGGTGCCGAACAACCAGTTCAAATGGCTGCAGCGGCATTATCCCGACGAGTTGGTCGTCAGTCCCTGGATGGGTTCGTATTTCCTCGGGTTCAATCTCACGCAGGAGCCTTTTATCGACAATCCTTCCCTGCGGATGGCCCTGATCCTGTCGGTCGACCGTGAGATCATTACCGAAAAAGTCACGCAATTCGGCGAGAAACCGTCGTTTGCACTGGTGCCGCCCGGAATTGACGGTTATGTGCCTTTTTCACCGGAATACGCGGACTGGAAGCAGGAAGAAAGGGATCACGAAGCCAGAATGCTGTATGAGCAGGCAGGCTATTCGGATGAAAATCCCTTGCGGATCGAGATCCGCTACAACACCAGCGACAACGACAAGAAAATTGCACTGGCCATCGCGTCGATGTGGAAGCAGGTACTGGGCGTGAACGCGACCCTGGTGAACGAGGAATTCCGGGTGTTCCTGCAGAACCGGGAACAAAAGGTCATTACCCAGGTATTCAGGGCCGGCTGGATCAGCGACTACAACGACCCCTACAGTTTCCTTGAACTGTTCCGGACCGGGCATGGGCGGAACGACTATGGATACAGCAATCCAACCTTTGACGCCCTGCTGGACGAAGTCGGCACCGAGCGGGTCAGGGCCCGGCGGGAGCGCCTGATGTTTGAAGCGGAGCGGGTGCTGATGTCGGACCACGTCATCATCCCGGTTTTTACCTACGTGACCAAGCGCCTGGTCAATCCACGCCTCAAGGGCTGGCAGAACAACGTCATGGATCACCATCCTTCCCGCTTCATGTTCATGCTGAAAGCACGCGAACCGGAACCCCCCGGAGAACCGCAGTGAGGCAGGAGGGCGTATTGCGTCACGCGGTCGTCAGGCTGCTTGGGCTGGTACCCACGCTGCTGGTATTGATCACCATCGCTTTCTTCCTGATTCGCATGGCCCCCGGCGGTCCTTTTGACGGGGAAAAGGTCCTGCCGCCGGAAATCCGGGCCAACCTCGACGCCAGTTACCACCTCGATGAACCCTTGTTGCAACAATATTTCCGCTACCTGGGACAGATACTCACCGGGGATTTCGGCCCCTCATTCCAGTACAAGGACTGGACCGTAAACGAACTGATTGCCCAGGGATTCCCGGTTTCAGCCACGCTTGGCGGCCTGGCGATGCTGGTGGCGTTTGTTCTCGGGACGCTGATCGGAACATTCGCCGCGCTGCGGCAAAATACACCGGTCGATTACTCCGTCATGGGAGTGGCCATGCTGGGCATTTCCATACCCAATTTCGTGGTGGCCCCGCTTTTGATCCTGGTGACCGCGGTTTACGCCGGCTGGTTGCCGGCAGGGGGCTGGGACTGGTCATGGCAGCGCATGGTGCTGCCGGTAATCACCCTGGCGCTTCCGGTAGTTGCGTATATTGCACGCCTGACCCGGGGCAGCATGATCGAGGTGCTGCACAGTAATTACATCCGCACCGCCCGCGCCAAGGGACTCCCGGAACACCTGGTCATCCGCCGGCACGCATTCAAGCCGGCCATCCTTCCGGTCATTTCCTACATGGGTCCCGCAACGGCGGCGCTGATAACCGGCTCTGTCGTGATTGAACGAATCTATTCCATCCCGGGGCTGGGAAGCTATTTTGTACAGGGCGCGCTCAACCGGGACTACACGCTCGTTATGGGCGTCGTGATTTTCTACGGCGTGGTCATCATCGTGCTGAATTTCATCGTCGATCTTCTGTATGCCTGGCTGAACCCCAGGATCCGCTACGACGAGGCGCAATGAACATCAAGGCCAAAATCGTCGAACCAATGGTGGAAGATCCTTTTGCCGCGGCATTTGCCGGGGAGGATGTCCGCGGGCGTTCATTGTGGGTGGATGCATGGCACCGCCTGCTGAAGAATCGCGCAGCGGTTGTCAGTGGAATCATCATGGCGGTCATGCTGCTGCTGGTCGTGTTTGGCCCCATGCTGCTGCCCTGGGAGGCGGATTTCACGGACTGGGACAATACGGCCTCTCCGCCGAGCCTCGAGACTGCGCACTGGTTCGGGACGGACGCCGTGGGCAGGGATATCCTGGTCCGGACCCTGGAAGGCGGGAGAATTTCCCTGCTGGTCGGACTCGTGGCAACGCTCGTCAGCCTGGTCATTGGTGTTACGTACGGGGCCGTTGCGGGTTACTACGGCGGCTTGACCGACCGCGTCATGATGCGGATCGTTGACATTGTCTACGCGCTTCCCTTCATGTTCTTCGTGATCCTGCTGATGGTCGTTTTCGGTCGCAACATCGTCCTGATCTTTGTCGCCATCGGAGCGGTCAACTGGCTTGACATGGCCAGGATCGTCCGTGGACAAACCCTGAGCCTGAAGAACACCGAGTTCGTCGAAGCCGCCAGGGCCTGCGGGGTCAGGCACAAAGACATCATCCTGCACCACATCATTCCCAACCTGCTCGGCGTGGTCATCGTCTATGTCACATTGACCATACCCCAGGTGATCCTGGTCGAGTCGTTTCTGAGCTTTCTTGGCCTCGGTGTCCAGGAGCCGATGAGTTCCTGGGGCGCCCTGGTAAACGACGGGGCCCAGGACATGGAATCGGCTCCGTGGACACTGGTGTTTCCGGCGGCTTTCCTGACCGTTACGCTGTACTGTTTCAACTATATCGGTGACGGTATGCGCGATGCGCTGGATCCGAAGGACCACTTGTAATGAGTCTGCTGAGGGTCTCCAACCTTGAAGTCGGTTTTGATACGCGCGAGGGCGTGGTCAAGGCAGTCAATGGCGTCAGTTTTGAAGTGGCCGAAGGAGAGACGCTGGCGATTGTCGGCGAATCAGGATCGGGTAAAAGCCAGATGGTTCTTTCCATCATGGGCCTGCTGGCTGAAAACGGGTATGTCACCGGAGAAGCATTTTTCCACGACAAAGACCTGTTGAAAATGAAACCACGGGACCTGAACAGTATCCGGGGCAAGCACATCGCGATGATTTTCCAGGACCCGATGACGTCCCTGAATCCGTTTTTGACCATAGAGAAGCAGATGGCCGAAGTGGTCATGCACCACCAGGGCCTGGGCCGGGACGAGGCGCGCGCGCACGCCGTCGAAATGCTGCGTGCAGTGCGGATACCCGATCCCGAGGAAAGGATCAGGCAGTATCCGCATGAGTACTCCGGAGGGATGCGCCAGAGGGTCATGATCGCCATCGGCTTGTTGTGCGAGCCGGAGCTGCTGATCGCCGATGAGCCGAGTACCGCGCTGGATGTTACGGTGCAGGCACAGATTACCGAATTGGTGAGCGAGCTCAGGAAACAAACGCAGATGTCGCTCATATTGATCACCCATGACCTCGCGGCGGTTGCGGAAATCGCCGACCGGATTATCGTTATGTATGCCGGTGAAGCCGTGGAAACCGGAAAAGTCGATGACATTTTCTATCGCCCCCTGCATCCGTACACCCGCGGACTGCTGGCCTCGGTCCCACGGCTGGACCGGAAGTCGGACGATGAATTGCAGGCCATTCCGGGCAACCCGCCAAACCTGTTGGAATTGCCGGCCGGTTGCCGGTTCAGGGACCGCTGCGCCGAGGCCTCGGAACAATGCCGCCAGCGGCCGCCGCTCTGGGTGACCGGTGATGGCCGGACCAGCCGCTGTTTCCTGCCTGTTGAAGGCGGAGAGATCGCTTCCGAAGCGGCCGCTGCCGGAGAAACCGCATGAGCAAGCCCGTCCTCAGGGTACAGGACCTTGCGGTCACGTTTACCAGTGAGACCGGCGGCTTTTTGCGCCGGCGGGAGCGGCAGCTCAGGGCCGTGGACGGCATCAGTTTTGACCTGGAACCGGGCGAAACGCTGGGTGTGGTGGGCGAATCCGGTTCGGGCAAATCGACCCTCGCCCGGGCGATACTGGGCCTGGTCAAGCCGGGACGTGGACGCGTGATGTGGCTGGGCGAAGACCTCACCGGGCTGGAAGAGGAGCAAATGCGGCAGAAGAGAAAAGAGCTGCAGATCGTGTTCCAGGATCCGGTGGCTTCCCTCAATCCCAGGATGACGGCAGGCGATATCATTGCAGAGCCGCTGTGGACGTTTTACCCGAACATGGAGCGCCTGCAGGTGGAAGAGCGCACGCGCGGCATGATGAAAGTTGTCGGTTTGCTGCCCAACCAGATTAACCGCTACCCGCATGAATTTTCCGGCGGACAGTGTCAGCGCATCGGGATCGCGCGTTCCCTGATACTGAACCCGAAGTTGCTGGTATGTGATGAACCGGTAAGCGCGCTCGATGTTTCAATCCAGGCCCAGATCATAAACCTGCTCAAGGGTCTTCAAAGGAAGCTTGGCCTGGCGCTGATATTCATCGCCCACGACCTCTCGGTGGTCAGGCACATCAGTGACCGGGTGATGGTGATGTACATGGGGCAGGCCATGGAGGTCTCGGAAAAAGCCCGGCTGTATCACCGCCCTCTGCATCCCTACACCAACGCACTGATGAAATCCGTGCCGGTACCCGACCCGAAACTCGCCGCGCAAGCCCGTCAGAGCAGCTGGTTGACCGGCGACATGCCTTCCCCCTATCAACGCCCGAAGGGATGCATATTTCACAACCGTTGCCCTTTCAGGGTGAATCGGTGCGAGGCCGATGTGCCCGCGCTGCGGCGGATGGAAAACGGCGACTGGGTGGCCTGTCACCGGGCCGAGGAGCTCGACTTGTCGATTTAACTGATCCTACCGGGGCCGATTCGCTCCCGCTTTCGGCCGACCCGGCCATAGGTTAAGATGCGGGTTCGTTTTCACCGGAATTCCCCATGACCCGACAAAATCTTCTCCAGACCAGCCGCATAGCCCTGTTCATCCTGGTGTTGCCCCTGCTGTTCTCCGCGTGTTCCCAGGTCAAGGTCATCGACAGCTGGAAAGCCGAAAAACCCGAGACACACAAACCGGTCAAAGTCGCCGTCATTGCCGTTTTGCCGGAGGCCCTGATGCGCGAGGCCGTGGAAATCGATGCAGCCAAGATCCTGGTGGCAAAAGGTACGCCGGCCGTGCCGAGCAGCAAAATTCCCGGAATGAGTGGTGGAATCAGGGGTGAGATCGATGTCGAGGTGGCGACCGGCCTGCTTCGCCAGGCGGATGTGGATGGCATCATCGTGATGTTCTATGCGGGCGGCGGGGAAACCGATTACCAGCGCTCGGATTACTGGCTGGAGTACCTGGGTTCCGGCTCGGCGTACAGCTGGGGCGTTCCCTATTTCACGGGCTACACCGAAGTTTATGCGATTCGGCAGGGCCCCGGATACACCGAGTTCAAAACCACCGCCTATGTCGAGACCAGCTACTACGACCTGGCCACTGAGCAGCCTGTCTGGCGCATTGTTACCTATACCAAGGACGTTGAGCATTCCGATACGGTTAAGAGTATCTCCGATGCCGCCGCCCGGGAAATGCGCTCAGCCGGCCTGACCCGCTAGCGCTTGCAGGCGCCGGCCAGTCCCGGAATGCCCGGTGAATCACTGGTGGAAGTGCTTCACGGCGGTTTGCGGGAACTGCCCGGCTGTTCTTTTTCTTCTGCACAGGAATCCGCCCTGCTCGCTTACCTGGCGCTGCTTCAGCGCTGGAACCGGGCTTATAACCTGACCGCAGTCAGGGACCCTCTTGAAATGGTGGTCCGCCACCTGCTGGACTCTTTGTCGGTTCTGCCCTGGGTCAAAGGCGGCAGGTTACTGGATGCGGGAACCGGCGCCGGGCTTCCCGGCGTCCCGCTGGCGATTGCCCGGCCCGGCCTCGAAGCCACTTTGCTGGACAGCGCCGGCAAGAAGATCCGTTTTCTGAACCATGTCCGGAGGGAACTCGGCCTGGAAAATATCGTGCCCGTGCAAGCCAGGCTGGAATCATTCACACCGGGGTTGGCATATGACATCATCATCAGCCGGGCATTTACCGACTTGTCGGCTTTTGCCCGCGCAGCGCGCCACCTTGCGGCCGGCCCGGCGCGCCTTCTGGCAATGAAGGGACGCTTTCCGGAGAGTGAACTCAAGGATGTTCCGGACTGGGTGCGGATCGATTCGGTCGAAAAACTTACGGTTCCGGGATTGCAAGAGGATCGTCACCTCGTCATCATGACCGTCATTCAATGACAACCCTTTTTACGAGCAAGCCCATGTCCGCCCGAATCATCGCAATAGCAAACCAGAAAGGCGGCGTCGGCAAGACCACGACCTGCGTTAACCTGGCGGCGGCCTTCGCCGGCATGAAATTGCCGGTGCTGCTGGTTGACCTCGACCCCCAGGGTAACGCCACGACCGGTTGCGGTATCGATCCGCGCCGCCTGCACATGTCCGCTTGCGAAGTTCTGCTTGAAGAGCGCACGGTCGGCGAGACCATCCTGAGACCGGAAGGGCTGGATTTTGACCTTTTGCCGGCAAATGGTGACCTGACCGCAGCCGAGGTGGCGTTATTGCAACAGGACGGGCGGGAGTTCGCGCTGAAAAGAGCGCTGAAACCATTGTCGGAGAAATATGCCTGGATATTCATCGACTGCCCGCCTTCGCTGAACATGCTGACGGTGAATGCCCTGGCCTCGGCACACAGTGTGCTGATTCCGGTTCAGTGTGAATATTATGCTCTGGAGGGCTTGTCCGGCCTGTTGAACACGATCGAGCAGATCCGCAGCAGCGTAAACCCCGGGCTCAAGATCGAAGGACTGCTGCGGACCATGTACGATGGGCGAAATAATCTGGCTACCGCGGTATCCGACCAGTTGCTGGAAAATTTTGGAGACCGGGTTTACCGGTCGCTGATTCCGCGTAACATCCGGGTGGCGGAAGCCCCCAGCTATGGCCTGCCGGTGCTGTTGTACGACGCGAAGTCGAAAGGCGCGGTGGCGCACGTGGCGCTGGCTGGCGAGATGTTACGCCGTTATGAGAAAAGTAACAGCGCCCAGAAGAAGGCTTGATACATGACAAACCGAAAAAAGACCGTTCTTGGACGAAACCTCAGTTCCATGCTCAGCCAGACCACGCTGCAGCAGGTACAGCGGGAATCGGGCGATGAACTTCGGAACCTGCCGCTGGACCTGATCCGGCCCGGGCGCTACCAGCCGAGATCGGTATTTGACGAAGACAAGCTGATGGAACTGGCTGATTCAATCCGGGCGCAGGGCGTGGTGCAACCGATCGTGGTAAGGCCAATTGACGGTGATCACTTTGAGCTGATCGCGGGTGAGCGCCGCTGGCGCGCCGCGCAACTGGCCGGAATCGCGGATATTCCAGCCGTAGTGCGGGATGTGCCGGACGAGGTTTCGGTCGCCATGGCTCTGATTGAAAATATCCAGCGCGAGGACCTGAACCCGCTGGAAGAGGCCACGGCGCTGCGCCGCCTGATCGATGACTTCCGGATGACGCACCAGGAAGCCGCCGATGCGGTGGGCCGCTCCCGTGCGGCCGTCTCGAACCTGCTCCGTTTGCTCGAGCTGATGCAGGAGGTCAAGGACATGATCGATCTGCGCCAGATCGAGATGGGGCATGCGCGCGCACTGCTGTCTCTGGACGACAAGCTCCAGCTGCAGGCGGCGCGGGAAGTGGTTCGAAAGCGCCTGTCCGTGCGTCATACCGAAGACCTCGTGCGCCATTTGAAGCAATCCGGCAAGAAGAAGGGAACCCGCCGGATGGACCCGGACATCCTGAGCCTGCAAAACCGGCTCGGCGACGCCCTGGGTACCCGGGTCAGGATTCAACACCTCACCTCGGGCAAGGGAAAACTGGTCATCGCCTACAACAATTCCGAAGAATTCGAAGGCATCCTCGAACGTCTGAACCTCTCCGAGTAACCGGGTTATGCCGGAGCGGCACCCGGCCGCACGACTCCGAACCCGGTGAGAAACCGGGTACCTGTTGCCGGGACACGCTCAAGATGTCCCTATCCGCTCCTCGGCCGTTCCCGACGGCCGACGGTCCCGTCAACAGGTATCCGGCCCCTCACCTGAGTCTGGTGCCCATGGCCGCTGGGCAACTCTTTTCTAAGGAGGGGGTGGTATGCCCTGTTCAGGACAATCAGCTGTCGGGTGTGATCTCAGCTGATTAGCGCACAGGGAGTCTCGAGCGCAGGCAATGCAGGGGGAGCGGTTTCGCCGCAGGCGAATGAGTGCCCCCGGAATGCTGTGTCTTGGCAATACATACCCGGCTCCTCACCGGGTTCGAAGCACCATCGCCGACAAGGCCGGTTCCCACATTGAGGCATTCTACCGTTGCCCCGCCATATTAGTAGCTGCTAAAATGGGCGGTCTTTGGTCAGGGCTTTCTGCGGGGATTTGATCTTCCGGATGATCGAAGTCAAAGAAACACGGAGAGCCGGAAGGTAAATTGAAAAGCCTGAGGATTCAGACCCTGGCCGCGTTGGTATTGGCGTCACTGTCCTGCCTGGCCAGCCCGGTTGCGGCTTATTCGTCGCTTTTCGGTAGCCTTTCGGTCTATCTGCCGGGCACGCTGTTCACCTTTTTGGTGATGAGAAAAATGGGTGGTGACAGCGCAGTTTTTTTGCGCACGGCGGCCGTTGCTGAGTTCGGCAAGCTCGCCCTGACAGGAGTGCTCTGTGCGGTGGTGTTCATCTGGGTGAAGCCACTTGCCGCCGGGTTTTTTTTCCTGGGAATGATCGGCGTGCTGGCCGCCAACTGGATCGGGCTGGCCCTGGCCCGGGAATAGCCGGAAAAGTCCCGGCTGGACTTGATTTTTTGAAGTTTGAACACACCTTGCCGGTGGGCGCGCAAGCATCCCGGCCAAGTGAACAGGATTCGCAGAACTAAGCAGGATTTGGAATGGCAGGCGATATCGAATCAATCAGCACCGGTGAATACATCGGGCACCATCTGCAGAACCTGACCTTTGGCCAGCATGCGGACGGCTCCTGGGGCCTGGCCCATTCTGCGGCGGAAGCGTCGGCAATGGGCTTCTGGGCGTTCAACGTTGACACCCTGTTCTGGTCAGTCCTGCTCGGCGTGACATTTTTCCTGCTGTTCAGAAATGTCGCCAAAAAAGCCAACTCCGGCGTCCCCACGCGTTTCCAGTCGGCCATCGAAATGATCGTCGAGTTTGTCGATACCAGCGTTCGCGAATCTTTTCACGGCACCAGCAAATTCATCGCCCCGCTGGCGCTCACGCTGTTTGTCTGGGTCTTTTTCATGAATTTCATGGACCTGATCCCGGTCGACTGGCTGCCCTGGACAGCGCAGAAGGCAGGTATTCATTACCAGAAAGTGGTGCCCACGACCGATGTTAACGCCACCATGGGCATGTCCATTACGGTGTTTATCCTGATCCTGTACTTCAGTATCAAGATCAAGGGTGTGGGTGGCTTCATCGGTGAATTGACCGGCCAGCCGTTTGCGGCCACCAGCCTGGTCGGAAAGATCGTGTTTTTCGTACCCAACCTGCTGCTGGAAACCGTCGCGTTGCTCGCCAAGCCGGTATCGCTCGGACTTCGACTGTTCGGCAACCTGTACGCAGGGGAGTTGATTTTTATCCTGATCGCAGTGGTGTTCACCGCCGGATCCGGGTTGGTCGCATCAGGCCTCAGTTCTTTATTCGGTGAACATATTCCAGCGTGGTTCTGGGTACTCGCAACCGCCAGCGTGTTCGCAACGTTGTGGCTCAACCTGAAAGGCGGGCTCGACAACAAGAAGACACTCTGGCTGCTGCTGATCGAGATGATGCTGGTCGGCGG
>CAVOYQ010000016.1:0-98188 GCA_963700705.1 uncultured Gammaproteobacteria bacterium
CTGCTTTGTCATCGGCTTTTTCATCGCTATCGGTCTTTTTGATCGCACTGAGATCGATGTCACCCTTGGCCACTGACTTGAAGTGCTTGCCGTCAAATTCCGTAAAATAGGCCATCATCCATTCATCGACCCGGTCCGACATCAGCAGAACTTCGATGCCATTCTTGCGGAACACTTCCAGGTGCGGACTGTTGCTCGCAGCCCGGAAGTTTTCAGCCGTGATGTAGTAGATTTCTTTTTGTCCTTCCGGCATGCGTTCGATGTATCCCGCCAGGTCGGCAGTCTGTTTGTCGCCGTCGCCCCGGGTCGAGGCGAAGCGCAGCAGTGGCGCAATCCGTTCGCGGTTGGCGAAATCTTCCACCACGCCTTCCTTGATGACCGCGCCGAATTCGCTCCAGAATTTTTGGTACTGATCAGGATCATCCTTGGCTATTTTGCCGATCAGGTCCAGGCTGCGGCGGACAACGGCCGAGCGAATCTTGCCGGAAAGTTCGTTTTCCTGCAGCAGTTCCCGCGAAACGTTCAACGGAAGGTCGCCCGAATCGACCACGCCCCGGACAAAGCGCAGGTAATGCGGCAGCAATTGCTGCGCGGCATCCATGATGAACACCCGGTTCACGTACAGGCGCAGGCCGGTGCGCTCATCCCGTTGCAGCATCAGGTCCATCGGTGCCGATCCCGGGATGTACAACAGCGTCGTATAGCTCTGGCTGCCCTCGACCTTGTTGTGCGCCCAGCACATGGCGTCGTCAAAATCGTGCGTCAGGTACTTGTAAAAGGACTGGTATTCCTCGTCGCTGATTTCCGTTTTCGGGAGTGTCCAGAGCGCGGAAGCCTTGTTCACGTCCTTCCACTCCAGCGCGTCATCCTCGCCTTTCTCCTGCATCCGGATCGGAAACCCGATGTGGTCGGAATAGCGGCTGATCAGTGACTTGATGGTCCAGGAGTTGAGAAACTTTTTCTCCGCTTCCTTGAGGTGCAGCACAACTTCGGTGCCGTGTGACGGCCGCTCGACAGCTTCCAGTGAATACTCGCCGCCGCCATCGGACTCCCAGCGCACCCCCGCAGCACCGGCTTCCCCGGCCTTGCGGGTGTTGACCGTGACCTTGTCGGCAACGATGAACGAAGAGTAGAAGCCCACACCGAACTGGCCGATCAGGTGTGCGTCCAGTTTTTGATCACCACTCAACTGGTCGAGAAAAGCCCGGGTTCCGGACTTCGCGATGGTTCCGATATTCTCCATCACGTCCTCGCGGTTCATGCCGATTCCGTTGTCCCGAACGGTCAGCGTGCCGGCCGCTTCGTCAGCCTCGATTTCGATCCGCAGGTCGCTGTCACCTTCGTAAACTGCGTCGTCGCCAATGGCCATGAAGCGCAGGCGATCGAGAGCATCGGACGCATTGGAAATCAGCTCCCTGAGAAAAATCTCCTTGTTGGAGTACAGGGAGTGAATCATCAACTGCAAGACCTGGCGGGTCTCTGCCTGGAATGCGTGTGTCTCTGTTTTGGGTGTTTTGCTCATTGCCTGAAAACCTGTTGACTGGATGCCCCACTAGATAGGGGTATCCGGACAGGAATCAAGGCGGCAGAAAAAACAAAACCCGCCGGTTGGCGGGTTTTGTCGGGTCCGGATTGACCTTAACCCAGCTTCTCTTTGATCCTTGCAGACTTGCCTTCACGATCGCGCAGGTAATACAGCTTGGCACGCCGGACGTCGCCGCGACGCTTGACCGTAATGGAGTCGATCAGCGGACTGTGTGTCTGGAATACGCGTTCGACGCCTGTCCCGTGTGAAATTTTACGCACGGTAAACGCCGAGTTGAGTCCGCGGTTACGGATCGCGATGCAGATGCCTTCAAACGCTTGCAAACGCTCACGGTCACCTTCTTTAACTTTAACGCTGACCACGATCGTATCGCCCGGTGCAAACTGGGGGATATTGGTGTTCAGTTGTTCCGCATTGATTTCGTCGATGATGTTCGTCATTTTCCCAATCCTTAATCAAATCACGTTCCGTGCTCGTCTTTGAATGCAGCGAGCAATGCTTCCGATTCTGTATCCAAAGCCACCTTTTCCAGCAGCTCCGGCCTTCGCAGCCAGGTTCTTCCCAGTGCCTGCTTCCTTCTCCAGCGCTCAATGGCTCGGTGGTCACCGGATAATAGCACCGGTGGTACCGCCAGGCCTTCAACTTCTTCGGGCCGGGTATAGTGCTGACAATCCAGCACGCCTTCCATGAACGAATCCTGTTGTGCCGACTGCTCGTCTCCAAGCACGCCCGGCAACAACCGTACCACGGCATCGATCAATACCGCTGCGGCAAGCTCCCCACCGCTGAGGACGTAATCCCCGATCGACCATTCCTCGTCGATTTCCAGCTCAATCAGCCGTTCATCGATCCCCTCGTAACGACCGCATACGAGTATCAAGTCTTCTCTGCCGGCCAGTTCGCGCACTGCGTCCTGGTCCAGCGGGCGGCCTTGCGGGCTGAGCAGGCTTGCCCTGGGCTTGTCGGCTCCGCCTCCGGCAACGCGTTCTTTTGCCGCCCGGATCGTGCTGAGCAGCGGCTCCACCGCCATCACCATCCCGGGCCCCCCGCCATATGGGCGGTCATCCACGGTACGGTGCCGGTCGGAAGCAAATTCCCTGGGGTTCAGCAGTTCCAGGGCTACCTTTCCCGAACTGATGCCCCGTCCGGTAACGCCCAGACTGACCAGGGGCGCAAACTCCTCCGGAAAAAGCGTGATAACCTGGATTTTCATTGCTCAGAAATCCGGATCCCAGTCAACGACCAGGTAGCCCTCGTCCAGGTTGACGCTTTTTACATATTGCTCCCGGACGAATGGAATCAATCGTTCCCTGTCGCCCTGCACCACCATCACGTCGTTCGCGCCGGTGGCAAGCATTCTTTCGATCTTTCCCAGCCCGGTGCCATCCACCAGTTGAACCGAAAGACCCACCAGGTCCGTCCAGTAAAACTCGGTTTCCGGCAACTCCGGGAACTGATCCCGATAAACCGCAACCGGTTGGCCGACCAGGTTTTCGGCCTGGTCCCTGCTGTCCACTTTTTCAAGCAAGGCAATCAAGTGCTTGCCGTGCTTTATGCCCTGCTGGATCCTGACCTCTTTAAGAGAGTCGCCCAGCAACCAGGGCTGATATTCGAATATTTCTTCCCTGGGTTCAGTCAGGGAATGAATCCTGACCCATCCCTTGACCCCATGGACGCCTGAAATGTGTCCGACCTGAACGACTTTGCGTTCACCGCCGGTTTCGACGTTCATGACGCCCCCACCCGAAGAATCAGGCGGCTGCGGTGCGAGCCTCGGATACCAGCGATTTGACGCGATCCGTGACCTGGGCGCCGACGCTCGTCCAGTAATCAATCCGCTCCAGGTCGACGCGAAGCCGCTCTTCCTGGCCACGTGCTACCGGGTTGAAAAATCCGAGTCTTTCGATGTTGCGGCCGTCGCGAGATTTACGGCTATCCGCCACGATAATGTGGTAGAAAGGTTTCTTTTTCGCGCCGCCGCGTGACAATCTGATTTTAACCATCTTTATTGAATCCAGTTGAATCCCAGCAAACCGCGCATTTTACCCTTCTTTTCCCTAAAAGAAAACAACAAACCGTTCATCGGGCGGGACGTCAACGGCGACGGGAGTGAACCGGGCGGTAAAAAAACGTGGGTTGTCTGTGCTGGAGCCGCTGTGCGAATGATAATCAAAGATACAGGTATCCAATACGAAACCATATTTTCTTATTTCGGCCACCAGGGATTTTGGTGTATATAACCGCTGGGAGCTTTTCGTTCGAAACTTCTGTTCTTCACCAGAGCCGGTAAGCTGATACTTCCGCTCGACGCAATTCACGCCATCGCCGACACTTAACTTTTTCCATCTCCTCAACACTCGGCCATCCGCCAACGTGCGTTCATAATCGCGAACAAACCCGGATGTTACGCTGCCTTCGCGGTGCAAAAAAATATCGAGTATTAGTGACCCCGATGGCGCCAGAATGCGCTTCGCCTGTCTACAAAACCGGTCTATGTCGGACTCGCCCAAGAGATACTGAAACCCGCTGTAAGTGAACAGGATTACATCATATGGCCCGTCAAGATTGATCTGACGGGCATCCAGAAGCCTCACGTCGATTGTGTGTTCGGGGCGCATCTTGCTGCGTAATTGTTCCAGCATGGGTGCGGACCGGTCAATCGCGGTGATTGAAAAACCACAATCTGCCAGTGCTAACGTCAGCCGTCCCGTCCCACAGCCAATTTCCAGCAAATTTGCAGGTGGCCGCGGCAGCAGGCGCAGGTAGCCGCCCAAGTCGTCACAGGGCATGTTCAGCCCCATGTCCTGGTCATAGAACGGAGCGATGATGTCATAACTCCACTCAGCTTTCATAGGCCGCCACCTGACTCGCAGCAAGGGTATTCCAGTCGAAACGCCGAATTTGCTCAGAGGGGGGCTTCTCCAGGTAGTGGCGCCTGGATTCATCCACCAGCAAGGAAGAAATTGCTTCGGCAAACTGATTCGGTGAGTCGGCCAGCAACAAACCGGGAAAATGGCAATGATTCAAGCCCCGTGCCGCATCGGGGGTGGACACGCAGACACGATGTGCGGCCAGGGATTCAATGGTTTTAAGACAGGAACCGGTGACGCCTCGCAATGGGTTGATGGTCAGGGTTGCAGTCTCAAGGTGCTGTTCGATGGCATCGGTGTATGACACCAGTTCGATTTTCGGGTGATGAAACGGGGGTTCATCGACAAACTTCATACCTTCGTCACCACACAGGACTTTCAATTTGAGTCCGGGGAATTTTACTGTCAGTCCGGGAAAGACAGCCTGGATAAAAGATTCGATCCCCTGCCGGTTAGGCACGAAACGGAACGGCCCGATAAACAGCAGTTCCGCTCCCGTGGACGGTGTCAGGGTTGAGAACCGGCTCAACGATACGCCATTTTCAATCAAATAGCTTTTCAACGGCAGCTGACACTGATCCTCAAAGGAGCAACAAAATATACCGTCAAAACGGCGCAGGCGCAGATCCAGGTGGGCGTCGGCATTTTTCTCACCTCGGTTTACGTCATGCAAGGTGATAAACCAGCGCTCGAACCGCTTGAGTGTCACCAGATCGCAGAGTTCTTCGTATTCAATCTGAACGATTGAGGGGCGATACAGGGCGAGGACGCGCTCCAATTCCTGTCGCAGTAAGGGCCTGGCATGGCCCTTCATCCTGGCCATGCGATTGTCAGTCATGTTCGGGCGAGGCCTGAGGAGTAGATGAACCGCTTCAAACTGGTCCAGATGCGTGGCGTAGGCCGGGTCGAAGCCCCAGCCTTCATCGCAAACCAGCACCAAGCGGTAACGCGGGGCCAAGCCCCGGCTGATGGCGTCGATTCTCACGGCTCCACCATGCGATCTCGGGGAAATCAGGTAGGGGGTGACCAGCACCAGCCATGGCCGCTGATCGCCGGGTACCGGTTTGCGTGGGAAAAAACACACCACGTCCTGGTTGGATATACATGGCTGCTGCAGAGCGCATCCGGCTTCAAACCGCTTTTTCATGATGGAGGATAACTGCGCTACACGAAATACACTGCTGCGGTACTGCGCGAGTTTTGCACTCAGCTGTGCAAACGGTGGCTGGTACCAACCCTGGCTGAGACCGGACAAGAGGGCGTTGCGCTCGAACCAGTGACCGATATCCCGCTCCGAAAAAAATCGCGACACGGTGGCGCGATGACGATGGTGCGCAATGGCTTGTGGAACAAATAGCGCCTGGCAGGCGAGTTGTTGCGCCCGGAAGCCCCAGTCGACGTCCTCCCAGTAAAACGGCTCGTATATACCGTGCGGTTCTATCAGTTTGACCAATAATGCTTTTTGAAATAACGAAGCGCTGCCACCGGCGTAAAAGTGTGTTGTCGGCAAGGTCTCCAGATATGGCGCACCATCATAGAGCCCCTGCAGACCACCCGCCGGGTCCAGCCCGGTAAATCCGGTTTCTTCCCGCCTTTTTGTTTTGTCGGACATAAATATCTGACAGGCAATCGCAAAAAATTGCCGAGAACGGTACTGAGAGACTTCATGCAAAGCCTCAGGCTCCAATATCATGTCGCTGTTGAGCAGGAACACCCAGGGAAATCGCGTGATATCGAGCCCCATCTTTATCGCCTGGGCAAAGCCCATCCAGTGTGTTTCAAAATGCCAGAGCACAGATGGAAAATCGCTTTTCAACGCGGCGTATGTGTCGGCAGGGGCGCCGTTGACGACGACAATGACTTCGCATTCACACGCACTGCGGGAAATGGCCTGATAAAGGGCGGCCAGGCATTCTCTGAGCAAATCAGGTGAATCGCGCTCGGGAATGATCACCGAGATGCCGCCACCGTCAGCGAATGGCGGTGAACTCGTCTGCAAGCCGGACCTGTGCGACCGAACTCGCCGAAAAACCCGGCCTGTTCCCTGCGCCACCGCCAGGCCAGCCATCAGCCCGGCTGTGGCTAAATGTGCTATCGACGTTTTTGCGAGTCGCTTGATACCGTTCAGCGACGGCTTGGAGCTTTTTTCTGATAGCTCCCTGGAAGAAAGTTGTGCTTTCGGCAGGTAGGCTATCTTGTAAGCGCAGGCGGCGCATTTTTCATCCTTTGCCAGCTGAAACCGTCGCCGAAACTCCTGGTAGCCCGGGCCCTTCCAGATTGACTTCAGGCTTGCGTGGGCAAGATTGCCGAGCGGTTGCTGGTCGCGGACTTCGCAACTGACTACATCACCGTTGGCCAGCACATGTATCGTGTTCCACGGATTCTGCTCGCAGCCAAGGATCCTGGCGTCCGGGGGCAGCCTGCCCGGATAAATCCGGGGCGACTCATCAAGCGTTGCCGGCCGCGCGTCTATCTCAGGCGTGGAGAAACCCGTCAGGACGGTCGGAAAGGCCCGCCTGGAAGCTTCAACTTGCGCGCTCAGTCGATCAATAAACCCCTGTCGCAGCCGGTTCGACTCATCAAGCTCCTGCGGAAATGTCTCGGCTATCGGGTCCCTGCGAATAACAGGATGAATATCCAGCCTGGCAACTTCGAAACGCTCCGCCAGCTCCATAACGGCTGAAATCTGATCAAGGTTTCGCTCCATGGCGACCAGGGCAAACTCCAGCCGTGGTGTTGAAATTCCCGTTAAGGCCTGGGTCTCGCGCAGCGCCTCAAGCCGCTGTAGCAATTTCCCGGTTGAACCGAATCCGTAGATATCCTGATATTGCCCGGATTCAAGGGTATGGATCGACACACACAACAAATCAAGACCGCTGCGCACCAGCGGCTCGATCAGTTTCAGCTTGATCGAACTCAAAGCGCTAACCAGTTCAACCCGCGCACCCGTTTGCTTGGCCAGCGTAATCGCTTCAACCAGGTGCGGATAGTGGGCCGATTCACCGGAGTAGTTGAGCCGGATGACTTGCGGCGCCGTCAGTTCCGATATCAGTTTGCGGTAGAGGGCGATGTCCATGTGTTCACCGGCGCCGCGTAACAATTGACGGGAACAGAAAACGCATCTGAAGGGACATTTTGAGGTGAGTTCGATCCACGCCACGCGAGGCGTCCGGCTAACTGCGGTCACGGCATTTTGATAGGGGTGCAGTGAAATCGATGTGTTCATTGACTCATCAAATACACATGTCAACCTTCGGTCTTCTACCCAGCCGGGCTTCAAGGTAGAAAAACAATGCCTGGCGGACAAAAATGGCACACCAGGTATTTCGTTCGTCGGTGATCGGGTCGGGGTGGATGGTTACGGAACCATCGGCATCAACAGACGTCAGCAATCGGGTTACCAGTGCGTCAACGCACGGACCCTCAATCCGGGCAATCAGCGCCAGTCTCAACAACTGGGCTGCTGAATCAGTGCGTACAGTTGCGACGTCTGTTGAAACAAAAACGTTGTTGAGAGTGACAGCCATCGCGTCTGCTGTTGCCAGTCCGCAGCGCAAGGCGCCCTCCTGAGCGTATAGCCTTGGATGCAAGGGCAGCTGAGGCCAATCCGAAACTCCGTCTTTACCCAGGAATCGCACGGTGCGTTCCCCCAGCGCAAGTATTAGCGGGTCTTCAAACTGTTTGCCCCAGGCCATCAAGCTGGCCGCCGCCTTCAAATGGTAACCGTCAATACGCGTTGACCAGGTGTCCGGCGGCTTGTCTCTGGCGTCTTCAGATACTGCGCGTAAGCCTCCCCGCTCGTCGATCAGTCGCGTCTTTATACATTCGGCAATTTGCCGCCCGTTCCAAATCCCGGCGTCAAAACGTTGAACGACGGCCAATCCTTGTAAAATCATCGCGAGATCGAATGCGAATATGCGATCGTTGCGCCAGTCTTCAGTTTCGCAGGCGTAGATTCGCGTCGGAGCGGGTTCGCTTCTCCATTGATCCTGCAGCCATGTTCCAACCCGGACGGCGGCTGACACCGCAAACTTCTCGTGTTTTGATGACTGGGTGGTCAAACCTGCCAGGTAACTCAGGTAATAACCGGCAATTTCGCCATACCAGTAAACGATCTCTTGTCCGCGGGTAATCCCTGCAACCGCACCACTGCCGGAACAAAATACCGGCGCGCCCGTCAGCCATCCATCGATTCGCTGAATCACATTCCCGATTGAAGCGTTGTTCAAGCAGCCGATTCCTGATTGAGCGCAAAGTAAGCCAGGATACGTGAGGCGATCAGTTCCCCGGGGCGTGCCTGCCCGATGCTACCGCGCAGGTTTGAAATGCGCGTTGTCCTGCAAAACCCGATTGGCCGCGATAACAATTTCATCGCATTGTGTGCCGACCAAGCGAGCTGTGCCTGTTGCAATACCGTCTTCCCGGTCCAGCACATTTCGCAAGATCAGGGTCACTACTCCAAGCATGGCCGCTTCCTCCTGGATACCACCGGAATCGGTCATCACGAGTTTTGATGTGGCCAGCGCCTTCAGGAAAACCCGGTGTGTCATTGGAGCGATATAAACGAGGTTAGCGCGCCGAGGCAGATGATGTATGAACCTGCCGTGCACGTCCGGGTGACTGTGTTGAATAACAGCAAACCGGCAGAGAGGGTTTTGATTTGCCAGAATATCCAGCGCGCTGCAGAGCGCCTGGATACCGGAGGTCCGGTTTTCACGGCGATGCATGGTGATCAGCACATCCCAGGGAGCAGGCTCGCAGCCGTCTACCTCCCGGCAAAGATCCGACAACGGATTGCCGACGACAGCGACGCTGTCTGCTTTGATCCCACAGTCGAGCAAATGTGATCTTGCTCTTTTTGTTGGTGCAAGGTGCAAACTTGCAATTTCTGATACCAGGCGTCGGTTCATCTCTTCCGGAAAAGGCTGTGAAACATCATGGGAGCGCAGGCCGGCCTCAACATGCACGACCGGCAAACCACGATAGAAACCGGCCAGGGCGCCCGCGACGGTTGAAGTAGTATCCCCCTGAACCACTACCCCGACGCAACCCGCGATTCGACCATCGAGCTGCATCAATTGGTAAGCAAGTTGGCTGGCGAGTGAATCCCGTAGGCAATCAACGCGAACAATCGGAACCGCACAAAGATCGTAATCACTCAATAAAGCTGGAGTCAATTCCCGTTGCTGCTGCGTATCGAATAGCAACACCGTGCCGGGGCGCCGCCGCTCCAGCGCCCAAACGATTGGAATCATTTTGAGCAATTCCGGTCGGGTTCCGAAGACAAAGGCGAGTTTAATGGCGCTACCTCGGCATCATTATTGGCAGTTCACGATATTAACACTGACCCAGGTCTAAGCAGCACCGCCGATCAGAAATAACCCTCCTGCCAGGGGCCGGTAATGGCCAGGGTAATCCCGGGATTGTAGATATTGAGGAACATCCAGTTGCCGTCACGGGAAAAAGCCGCCCCGGCCCACTCGCTTTTCAGGGCGGTACGGGCAAGGTTATGCCCGCCAAACGATCCCCTGAGGCGCGGGTTAATCCGGCAAAAACGGAAAAACTCGCCCTCGCGGGTCAGGCCCGCGACGCTTTGGGCGTCTTTATACAGATTAAGGCGGTCTTCACAAACCACCAGGCTGCCCCGGGGGCTGACCACGAGGTTGTCCGGTCCGGAAAAATAGTCATTGCCGGGTGACTGGAAAACCAGCCAGATTTTTTCCCGGACCGGATCGTATTCAAAAATATAACCCGCCATCGCGCGCCCGCCGAGCTTGGACGTAAAATGGATTCTGCCTTCGGAAATGGCACATCCTTCCAGCGCCACGAAGGCCGAACCGCCGGCAGCCAGGCCCTGGCTGACAACACCATCGCCGTTCGGGTGCCCGGGAACCAGGCCCGCCGTCGGGTCGGGGATATCGACCCACTCGACGTCCATCTCCCGGCCGAGTTCCAGGTAGTCCTTCATTTCCGGATGATCAACTACCCGCATCATTTGCAGACGACCACCCCTGGCGAGTTGACCGGGCACATCCGGAAGGAAACGGTAAAAACCGGCATTGGGGCCAGTGTCTTCGGTCTGATAGGCAAAACCGGTCGCCGGATCGATCACGACCGCCTCGTGGAAAAACTGTCCCATGGCCAGGATCGGCTCAGGCACGGCAACACCGTCCGGGGGCACCTCGAAGACAAACCCGTGCGGCCGGCGGGCCGTCCCGACATCCCAGTAGCGTTGCTTACTCGGCGGAGAGAGGTGAGCCATTGCCGGATTGAAGACCGCTTCTTCACAACTCAGCCACGTTCCCCACGGGGTGACACCCCCGGCGCAATTGTAGAGCGTGCCTCCGAGGCTGACCCGGGAATCGACCAGGTCCTCCTGGAGGGTATCGAATACCAGCGTAGTCGTGCCACCGGGCGTGGCGTCATAGGCGTTATTGACGTCACCGATCGGACCGTGGGAGCCCTGCTGTTCGTGGTTTCTGACCAGCGTGACCCGGCTGCCTTCCTGCCGCACCACGCCCATGCCATCGGCGGATCCGGGCACGAGGTGCCCGTCATGCAAACGCGTGCCGGCCCAGGACAGGGACTTGTATCGAAACCCCGCCGGCAGCTCCAGCAAGGGCAAGCCGGTGGTTTCATCGTTGACCACGCCCAGCCGGCCCATGGCTTCCGTTATGGCCGGTGGTTTGCCGGCCACGCGATACCTGGCAAAGGCGATCAGGCCCAACGAAATACCGCCCGCGCCCAGCAAGCTGGATGTCAGGAATTGCCTTCGCGTAGAACCACTCACAAACCGAACCTCAGAACGGCATTTTACCACCTGGAAACTTTCCGGGCGGCATTTGCCCACCCAGCTTACCGACCTTGCGCATCATCCTGGCCATTCCGCCCTTGCCCATTTTTTTCATCATTCGCTGCATCTGTGAATGCTGTTTGAGCAAGCGGTTAACGGCCTGGATCTGTGTACCCGAACCCAAAGCGATCCGTTTCTTGCGGGAGCCCTTGATGACATCCGGAAAACGCCGCTCCTGGGGAGTCATGGAGTTGATGATTGCAATCATCTGGCGGGTCTGGTTGTCGTTGACCTGTGATTTGACGTGGTCCGGAATATTGCCCATGCCAGGAAGCTTGTCGACCAGGCCGCCCAGGCCGCCCATGTTCTGCATCTGCTCGAGCTGGGACTTGAAGTCCTCGAGGTTGAAAACCTGTCCCCGGCGGATTTTTTTGACCAGCTTTTCGGCTTCCTGCTGGTCCACCTTGCGGTGAACTTCCTCGACCAGCGACAGCACGTCGCCCATGCCGAGAATCCGTGACGCCATGCGTTCCGGGTGGAAAGGCTGGAGGGCATCGGTCTTTTCGCCGGAACCCAGGAACTTGACCGGTTTGCCGGTGATGTGCCGCACGGAAAGCGCGGCGCCGCCACGGGCATCACCATCGGTCTTGGTCAGCACGATACCGGTCAGCGGCAGCGCCTGGTTGAACGCCGCTGCCGTATTCGCCGCGTCCTGGCCGGTCATTGCATCGACCACGAAGAGCGTTTCATGCGGACTGATGGCGGCGTGTATTTCACGGATTTCCGCCATCATGTCGTCATCGACATGCAGCCGCCCTGCGGTATCTACCAGCAGCACGTCACACATTTGCCGGCGCGCTTCCGCCAAAGCCTCGCGCGCAATCGCCTCCGGCTTCTGGCTGACCGATGAAGGCTGGAAAATGGCGCCGACCTGGCCGGCCAGGGTCTTGAGCTGCTCGATGGCGGCAGGCCGGTAAACGTCACAACTGACGACCATCACGCGCTTTTTTTGCTGCTCGATGAGCAACCGGGCCAGTTTGGCGGTGGTCGTGGTTTTACCGGAGCCCTGCAAGCCGGCCATCAGTACCGGCACCGGCGGTTGGGCTCTCAGGTCCAGCGCCTCGTTCTCGACACCCATGATCTGGACCAGTTCGTCGTGAACCAGCTTCACCATGGCCTGGCCCGGCGTCAGGCTCTTCAGGATTTCCTGGCCAAGAGCCTTGTCGCGTACTTCCTTGATGAAAGTCTGCACCACCGGCAGGGCGACGTCGGCTTCCAGCAGCGCAATGCGCACTTCCCGCAGGGTTTCCCTGACGCCATCTTCGGTGAGACGGCCCTTACCGCGCAGTTGCTGCACCGTGCGGGACAGGCGCTCGGTCAAATTCTCAAACATGAATTACTCCGAAAGAATGATGTGTAATGTAAACAGCTGATGATTACTCAGGTATTATAGCCTCAGATTTGTTCGATTACCGGAACGAAATGAGTCACGACTTTCTTTTGATCCTGGCCGCTGCCTGTTACCTCATGGCGGCGCCGCTCTTATATGTTTCAATCAGGAATCAGTCCGCGGGCTGGCGTCATGCCTCGCTGGTGCTGGCCATTGTCGGGACTCTTGCTCATGCGGCCGCCCAGTACAGCCACTGGTTTGGCCACACGGTGCCGGATGTCAGCTTGCCGCACCTGCTTTCGCTGTGTGCGCTGGTGGTCATGCTGATACTGATCACTTCGGCATTGTCGCGCCCGGCGCTTTATGCCGCCGGCCTGGTGGCGCTACCCATGGCCGCCGGGGTTATGCTGCTGGAATGGATCCTTCCCCAGGGCAATTTACCGCTGCACGAGGTTTCGGCCGGGATCGCGATTCACATGATCAGTTCTGTGCTGGCGTTCGGACTGCTCAGCATCGCCGGCGTTTATGCGTTTTTTGTATTTTTCATCGACCATGTCCTCAGGCGCCATCATCTCAACCCGTTGGTCAGGTCCCTGCCGCCGCTCGAGGTTCTTGAAGACCTGTTGTTCAAAACCATTGCAGCAGGCTTTGTATTACTGACCATATCCCTGCTTTCCGGGATCATGTTCATCAACGACATTTTTGCCCAGCACCTGGTGCACAAGACCATTCTCTCGATCACGACCTGGCTGGTGTTTGGCATCCTGCTGTGGGGCCGCTGGCGGTATGGCTGGCGTGGCAGCCTGGCAGTCCGGTTGACCCTGGCCGGTGTGGTGCTGTTGATCCTTTCGTATTTCGGCAGCAAGCTGGTCCTGGAAATGATCCTGGGCAGGAGCTGGCAGTCCTGAGCCATGGAAGACATTGCCCTAAGTAAACTGTATTTCATCTCTCCTGATACTGATCCTGCTTTCCGGGTTTTTTTCCGGCTCGGAAACCGGCTTGATGGCCATCAACAAGTACCGCCTGCGGCACCTGGCCAACAAGGGACATCGCGGCGCCAAACTGGCTCAAAAGCTGTTGCACACCCCGGACCGGCTGATCGGCCTGATCCTGTTGGGCAACAACCTGGTCAACATCCTGGCCGCTTCGATCGCGACCATCATCGGAATCCGGCTGTTTGGCGACAACGGTGTCTGGATCGCGTCACTGGCTTTGACGGTCGTCGTATTGATTTTTTCAGAAGTCGCTCCAAAAACCGTGGCAGCCATCCATCCGGAACGCATTGCCTTTCCGGCTTCCTATGTACTCTACGGACTTCTCAAGGTTGTTTATCCCATTGTCTGGCTGGTCAACGGCATGGCCAACCTGGTGCTGAAGCCTTTCAAGGTCAGAACCAATGTTGAATTCATCGAGCACCTGAACCAGGAAGAACTCAGGACCCTGGTGAAAGAAGGCGGCAAGCGGATACCGGACGACCACCAGCGCATGCTGGTCAATATCCTGGACCTGGAGCAGGCCACCATTGAAGACGTGATGATTCCGCGCCAGGAGATCGTGGGAATTGATCTCGATGACGACTGGGAAAACATCCTGACCCAACTGACTGAAACCATGTATACGCGCATGCCCGTCTACCGCGAAAACATCGACCAGGTTGAGGGGCTTTTGCACATCCGAACCGTGATTGCGAAACTGGCTCATGGGGCCCTGACATTCGAAGATTTGAAACGCGCGATCCGGCGGCCCTATTTCATACCGGAAGGTACGGGATTGACCATGCAGTTGCTCGAATTCCAGCGCCGCGAACGCAGGATGGGGCTGGTGGTTGACGAATACGGAGACATCCAGGGCCTGGTCACGCTGGATGACATACTCGAGGAAATCGTCGGGGAATACACGGCGGAAAGCCGTGCCAAATCACGTGACATCCGCCTGCTGGATGACGGCACCTACGTGGTCGATGGGGCCGTGTCGCTGCGCTCGCTGAATCGCAACCTCGACTGGGGGCTTCCCGAGGATGATGCCAGTACACTGAATGGCCTGCTGCTGGAAGAGTTGGGAGAAATTCCGTTCGGGCGGACCAGCCTGAAAATCGGGCCGCACGTCATGACCATCATGGAATTCCGGGGTAACGCGATCGGCAAAGTCCTGGTCAAGCCCAGGCACGCACCTTGACCACCAGCCCGGTCCAGGCTGACTTGAGCACGATCGAGACGATGACCGCGGTCAGCAGCATTGTGAAAATATACAGGTAGCCCGCAACACTGAAAAACTCCGGCGCCGGGAAGAAATGCAGGTAAGCCCGGGTGAAAAAAGTGAACGAAAACACGTGCGTCAGAAACAGCGTATAGGCGTACGGCGACATTCGCTCCAATTCGCGGGACAGCCGGCCCGGATAGCCGGCCAGCAAGCTCATGATCCCGATACATCCGGCCACGCTGCAGACTTTAACGACGAAATCAGTCCAGAGAAACAAAACCTCGTGATCGGGTTTTGCCAGCACCACGTACGCCACGCTGGCCAGGCTGGTTGCGGCCAGAAACAGCAAAACCAGGCCGAGATTCACGTTCCGGTTTTTAATCACCAGGTCCTTTTGCCAGTAGTTCAAAAGAATTCCCACGTAGAAAGCGAAAACGATATCGAAACGGATGAACCACAATGGGAACACTTCGAAAAAAAAGGCGGATTTCAGATAAATGCACTTGTAAGCCATCCAGGCAATCACCGCCACATTCAGGAACCTGACCCTGGAAACGAGCATCAGCAAGGGCAGCAAAAGGAAACAGGTGTAGAGGTCCTTCAGGAAGTACAGCGGTTCATTCGCCGGCAACCGGTAAAACGCAAAGGTAGCCTGGAACCAGCCCAGCAGGTTGAAGGGATAAATCTGCAGGTCCGGTCGAACATTGGGGTCCCGGGCTTGTTCCGGGTAAGTGACCAGGATGATGAACAAAAGGTTCGACCAGAACAGCGGCCAAATCAGCCGCTTGGCCTTTCTCCACAAGACCTGCCCATAACCGTAGCGTTCCAGGCTGACCACTGCCAGGTAGCCGGAAATCAGGCTGAGCAAGGGTACGCCGCTCTTGGCCAGACCGGCCTTTAAAAACACCATGAGCCAGTTGTCGAAATCCAGCTCGGTGACACCGTTCATCCGGCTGAGATGATCGATCATGAAAAGGTGGGCAAGCGTCATGAACAGAATCAGCAGCGGCCGGATCATCCGGATCGCCGCAGAGGTGCCGCGTGAGGGCGCAAACCCTTTTTTCCATTCAATTTTCAAAGATCAACCCAGCCGTTCCAGGGTTTCGCCAACACTTCGCAGCGGCACGATCGAAAGACCGTCCGGCGGCTTCCGCGGTGCATTGGCCGCAGGAATCATGGCCATGTTGAAACCGTGCCCCGCCGCCTCCTTCAAACGCTGCTCACCATCCGGTACGGGACGGACTTCTCCTGAAAGGCCGATTTCGCCAAAGCAGATCATCTTGGGTTGCAAAGGACGGTCCCGGAAACTTGAATAGAGCGCCAGCAGCATGGGCAGGTCCGCTGCAGTTTCAGTGATCCGCATACCGCCGACGACGTTGATGAATACATCGTGATCTGCAAGGACCACGCCGCCATGACGATGCAGGACTGCCAGCATCATCGCCAGCCTGTTGTGTTCCAGCCCCAGGGAGACCCGGCGCGGATTGTTGAGGTGGCTGGGGTCGACCAGGGCCTGAACTTCCAGCAGAATCGGCCGGGTCCCTTCACGCACCACGGTGATCGCACTCCCGGAGACCGGTTGTTCGTGCCCTGACAGAAAAATGGCCGACGGATTCTTGACTTCCTTGAGCCCTTTTCCGGTCATCGCGAACATCCCCAGCTCATTGACCGCGCCAAACCGGTTTTTGACGGCCCGGATAACCCGGAACCGGCTGCCGGCGTCACTCTCGAAATACAGCACGGCGTCCACCATGTGCTCCAGCACGCGAGGCCCGGCCAGGGCGCCTTCCTTGGTGACATGGCCGACCAGGATCACGCAGCAATGCTGCGCTTTCGCCCATCGCACCAATGCAGCCGCCGATTCGCGAATCTGTGCGACTGATCCGGGCGCCGAAGCCAGCGCCTCGGTGAAAACGGTCTGAATGGAATCCACGATCATCAACCTGGGCTTTTCGCTGTCCGCGTGGCCCAGGATCTGCTCGACCGAGGTTTCCGTCAGGCAACGGATGCCGTCAAGCGAGAGTTCCAGGCGCCTGGCCCGCATTCCCAACTGTTCCAGTGATTCTTCACCGGTGATGTAGAGACTCGGAAAACGCCCGGCCAATGCTGCAACCAGTTGGATCAACAAGGTAGATTTGCCGATGCCCGGGTCGCCGCCGAGCAAAATCACGGATCCGGGAACGATGCCTCCACCGAGCACACGGTCGAGTTCAGCGACCCCCGTGGCCATCCGGTTGACACCTGACTGGCCAATCGAAGAGAGGTCCTTCACTTCATTGCTCAGCTGCCCCGAAAAACCGCTGAACCGGCCCCGGGGCTGCGATTCCGCGACCGTTTCAATCACGCAGTTCCATTCCCTGCATTCAGGGCACTGGCCGGCCCACTTGCTCAGTTGCACGCCACAGGCCTCGCATTGAAAACTGTTCTTGTTTTTCGCCATTCCGGATCCGTCTTGCTCTTCGCAGCTTAGCCCAACGTTCTTGTATCAGATCGGGCCCGTTACCTCCAGCCCATATCACTCTTAATCCATTTTTCTTACAATGGCCGAACGCCTACTTAATGATGAGGACTGATGGAACGCCAGCAGGAGCAACCACTGATCGGTGAATCGCCTGTTTTTCTCGAAGTCCTCGAGCGCGTTTCCCGTGTCGCGCAGTTGAACCGGCCGGTACTGGTTATCGGCGAACGCGGCACCGGCAAGGAACTCATCGCCGCCCGCATTCATTACCTGTCGCCCCGGTGGGACCGCCCTTTCGTCAAGCTCAATTGCGCCGCGCTGGCCGAATCCCTGCTCGAAACGGAGTTGTTTGGCCACGAAGCGGGTTCTTTCACCGGCGCCACGCGCCGGCGGCTCGGCCGGTTTGAACTGGCCAACGAGGGCAGTCTCTTTCTGGATGAGTTGTCCAATACGTCCGAACGCGTGCAGGAAAAGGTATTGCGGGTCATCGAGTATGGCGAACTGGAGCGCGTTGGCGGTAACGACACCATCCAGACAAACGTGCGCATCATCGGAGCCACCAACGAAGACCTGCCATCGCTTGCGGAGCAGGGTAAATTCCGTGCTGACCTGCTGGATCGCCTGGCTTTCGACGTGATTACACTCCCCCCGTTGCGCGAACGCTTCGATGACATTTTGCCGCTGGCGTCATTTTTCGCAGTGAAAATGTCCGGCGAAATGGGGCTTGAATTATTTGCCGGTTTCAGTGAGTCCGCCCGCCACCTGCTGCTTGATTATCCCTGGCCAGGCAATGTCCGCGAATTGAAAAACGTGGTTGAGCGCGCTGTCTACACTTCCCTGGGCAATGACGCTCCTATTTCCGATATCAATTTCGACCCGTTTGACTCGCCCTGGAGACCGGGTTCCGCAACGGATGCCAGCCCTCGCGGCGTCGCCAGCGATGCGCCTGCGGAAGCCTATGACTTCAAGGAACATGTCCAGAATGTCGAGATCGAACTGTTGCAGGCTGCGCTGAAACGCTGCCGTTACAACCAGAAAAAGACCGCTGAATTCCTTGGCATGACATATCACCAGCTGCGCGGATATTTGAGAAAGTACGAATTGACGGATACTGAAGAGGACTAGTTCAGGGGTTCCTCAATCGTGAATATGGGCGTAGGCGTACTCCGGCGCGTAGTTAACAAATCGTAACCACTGACCCTGGAATGTCAGCGCAACCGTATCGGTGGGACCGTTCCGGTGCTTACCGATGATGATCTCAGCCTTGCCTTTTTCCGGTGTTTCCGGGTTATACACTTCGTCCCGGTAGATAAAGACAATCAGGTCTGCGTCCTGCTCGATGGCGCCGGATTCTCTCAGGTCCGCCATCACCGGGCGCTTGTTCGGGCGCTGTTCCAGGGCCCGGTTGAGCTGCGAGAGCGCAACGACCGGTAAGTGCAGTTCCTTCGCGATGGCTTTGAGAGACCGGGATATTTCCGCAATTTCAGTCGCCCGGTTTTCGTTGGAACCGGGCACCGACATCAGCTGCAGGTAATCCACCACGATCATGCCGATATTGTGTTCCCGCTTGAGCCTGCGGGCCCGGGCGCGCAGTTCCGACGGCGACAGTGCCGGCGTCTCATCGATAAAAATGTGGCTCTTGTGCAGCAGGTTCATCGCCGAAGTCAGTTTCGGCCAGT
Organism: uncultured Gammaproteobacteria bacterium; assembly: GCA_963700705.1. Classification (GTDB taxonomy): domain Bacteria; phylum Pseudomonadota; class Gammaproteobacteria; order Xanthomonadales; family SZUA-36; genus JAHEFT01. Next base: position 18,936 of record CAVOYQ010000016.1, read on the forward strand.
CCATCTCATCCAGGTTGCCGGTGCGCAAGCGGGTCTGGTCGATCTGACCCAGCGAAGAAAACAGCCTCATGACCAGCTGCAACGCCGACATTTCCATGCTGAAAATGGCCACCGGCACTTCGTGCTTGATGGCGGCATTTTCGGCAATGTTCATGGCCAGCGTGGTTTTGCCCATGGACGGGCGCCCGGCCACGATGATCAGGTCCGAATCCTGCAGCCCGGCGGTCAGTTTGTCGAAGTCCTTGAACCCGGTTGGCGTTCCGGTGATTTCACCTTCGAACTCGTGAAGCTCCTGGATCTTTTCAATCGCTTCCTTGATGGTGTCCTGGACCGAGACGAAACCCGACCCCGACCGCATGCCCTGGTCTGCAATGGCGAAAACCCTGCGTTCTGCCTCCTCCAGCAATTCGCCGCTGTCGCGGCCGTCGGAAGTGAATGCATTCGTCGTGATTTCGGCGCCGACGTCGATCAGCTGGCGGAGAATGGATTTCTCACGCACGATTTCAGCATACGCCTTGACGTTGGCTGCGCTGGGCGTATTGGAAGCCAATTGGTTGATGTAGTCGCCACCATCTACCTGGTCGACTTTTCCGTGGGACTCGAACCACTCGGTGACGGTTACCGCATCACAGGGTTTACTCTTGTTACTGAGTTCGTGAATCGCCCGAAAAATCAGGCGATGGTCTTCACGGTAGAAGTCGGTTTCGGTGATGATGTCCGCCACCTGGTCAAATGCACGAGGTGACAGTAAAAGCCCCCCAAGTACCGCCTGCTCGCCCTCTAAAGAATGAGGTGGAACCTTCAGGTTTTCGACGGTAGCAAGTTTGGGGGCTGGCATTCCCTGGGCTTATTCCGGATTAACGGTTACCTTGATCTCGGTTTCAACATCCGCGTGCAGGTGTATCAGGACTGCGTGTTCACCGACAAAGCGAATCGGGCCTTCACCCATGATCACTTCTGCCTTGGAAAGCTCAACGCCCCTTTCGGTAACGGCATCAGCAATTTCCCGCGGGCCAATCGAACCGTAGAGCTTGCCCTCTTCACTGGCGTTCGCGCTCAGTACGAGTTCAAATCCGGCCAGCGCGGCCATGCGGTCTCCCGCTGCGGCCAGCTTCTGCACGGCGATTTTCTCGAGCTCTTCGCGGCGCGCTTCAAATTCAGCAATATTGGCCGGGGTCGCACGCATGGCTTTGCCGGCGGGGACGAGGTAGTTACGGCCGTACCCGGGCTTGACCTTTACCTTGTCGCCAAGGTTGCCCAGGTTCAGTACTTTTTCAATCAGTATCAGTTCCATTTTGGTTCTCCGGATAGCTCAGCAGATCACTGGTTGTCGGTATAAGGCAGGAGCGACAGGTAGCGCGCGTGCTTTATGGCCTTGGCAAGCTGACGCTGATAACGCGCCTTGGTACCGGTAATGCGGCTGGGCACGATTTTGCCCGACTCACCGATGTACTGCTTGAGCATATTGAGATCCTTGTAATCGATTTCGGTAACACCCTCAGCCGTAAACCGACAGAATTTTCTGCGTCTGAATTGACGTGCCATGATATTTCTCCTGTTCCTGATCAGGCGTCAGCGCTGTCTGCGTCTGAAGCTCTTTTGCTTGCTTTAGTTGAGGTTGACACCGCAGCCGAATCAAAATCTTCGTCTTCGTCATCATCATCGTCGTCAGAATCATCATCCAGATCTTCGGAATCATCATCTGAATCGTCTGCCGTACCGACGGCTTTGCGATCTTCGTAGCTGCGGCTGGAGCGATCCTTTTCTTCCTTTGCCTTCATCATCAGCGATTGTTCGGAAATCGCCTCCGGGCGGACAACGGTCAGGTGTCTCAGTACCGCATCATTGAAGCGGAAAATCCCCTCGAGTTCAGCCAGGGTGGCGGCGTCGCACTCAATATTCATCAGGACGTAATGGGCTTTGTGCAGCTTGGCGATGGGGAATGCCAACTGCCGGCGGCCCCAGTCTTCCAGGCGGTGGATCGCACCGTTGCTGCCCTCGATCAGGGCACGGTAACGTTCCAGCATGGCAGGAACCTGCTCACTCTGGTCCGGGTGAACCAGAAAACATATTTCGTAGTGTCTCATTGTGACTCCTTGTGGATTTGTCGATGCGAAAACCGCACCACCAAAGCTTCCTTCATCAGATTTTTTGCGCGAAGTGAAGCAAGGATGTTCGAACCGGATGGTTTACCGGAAACGAAGCCGACGGATTATAGCAAGCTTTAGCCGATGGTGAAACTCTCACCGCAACCACATTTTTCGGTTACGTTGGGATTGATGAACTGAAACGAGGAACCCAGGCCTTCCGGAGCGAAGTCAATGACCGAGCCGTCGAGAAATGCCAGGCTGCCGTTCGCCACGACGATTTTTACATCGTCCTGCTCGAAAACAACGTCGCCGTCCTGGATGTCGTCTGCCAATTCGACAGTGTACGCCCAGCCGGAACAACCGGTTTTCTTCACTCCCAGCCGCAGGCCGATGCCCCCGTCCTTGTGCAGAAAACTCTTAACCCGCTCAGCGGCGGTTTGGGTCAAACTTATGGCCATGTCTCTACTTATACTCTCTAAATTGCTTAATTGATCCTTTCGCGGGGTTTTGGTTCCGCCTAAGGTGCTTTATTATCTGGGGTTGCCTGACTCAGGATCAACTCATCTATTATGTCATTCTCCAAAATCAAAGACGCCCTCGCCGGTAAACCGGCCCTTGGCGCAGAAATCACCATCAGGGGCTGGGTTCGAACCCGCCGGGACTCCAAGGCCGGTTTCTCCTTTATAAATGTCAACGACGGTTCATGTTTCGACGCCATCCAGGTCGTTGCTCCCGGTGAACTGGAAAATTATTCCAGCGAAGTCCAGAAACTGACTGCCGGCTGCGCCGTTGAATGCTCCGGAACCCTGGTCGAGTCCGCCGGCCGCGGACAACAATTTGAAATCCAGGGCTCGTCAGTCAAAGTCATCGGCTGGGTGGAGGATCCCGAGACCTACCCGATACAGCCGAAACGGCACTCTTTTGAATTCCTGCGAGAAGTAGCCCATCTCAGGCCACGAACCAACACGTTCGGAGCAGTGACCCGCGTCCGGCACGCGGCAGCCCAGGCAATACACCGCTATTTTCACGAGAACGGCTACTACTGGATCAACACGCCCATCATTACATCCTCCGATGCAGAGGGCGCCGGCGACATGTTTCGTGTGAGCACCCTGGACCTGGCCAACCTGCCCCGCACCGAAAAGGGCGCGGTCGACTTCAGCCGTGACTTTTTTGGCAAGGAAACGTTTCTGACCGTTTCCGGACAACTGAACGTGGAGGGTTACTGCCTTGCGCTGAGCAATGTCTATACCTTTGGACCGACGTTTCGCGCCGAGAACTCAAACACATCGAGGCACCTCGCCGAGTTCTGGATGGTCGAGCCGGAGATCGCCTTTGCCGATATCAATGACCTTGCTGATGTTGCCGAGGAATTCCTCAAGTACGTGTTTTCGGCGGTGCTGGAAGAATGCCCGGAGGACATGGCTTTCTTTGAGAAGCAGATTGAACCGGAAGCAATCACCCGGCTGAAAACACTCATTGATACGACTTTCGTTCGCCTTGACTACAAGGACGCCATCGAAATTCTCAAGCAGGCCGACGTGAAATTTGACTACCCTGCCGAATGGGGGCTGGACCTGCAAACCGAACACGAACGGTACCTGACTGAAAAACACTTCAAGGCGCCGGTGGTAGTTCTCAACTACCCGACCGAAATCAAAGCCTTCTACATGCGGCTCAGCGATGACGGACGCACCGTGGCGGCGCTGGATGTGCTGGCGCCAGGCATTGGTGAAATCATCGGTGGATCACAGCGCGAAGAGCGGCTGGAAGTGCTTGAACGGCGCATGGACGAAATGGGACTGGATAAAGAACACTACAGCTGGTACCTGGATTTGCGCCGCTACGGCACGGTTCCTCACTCTGGTTTCGGCCTCGGGTTTGAACGCCTGGTGAATTACATTACCGGTATGGCCAATATCAGGGATGTTATCCCCTACCCCCGGGTTCCCGGAAAAGCTGACTTCTAAGACGGGCTAGCCTGCATATTGCATCGGTATCCCGACTGATGGCGCAGGACAGCTTCGTCTGGATGCCGTGCTGATTTTCACCGGCGCATAAAAAACGGCCAGGAACATCATCCGTGTTGTTCCTGGCCGTCCTGCGGACGTCTCGCCACCCGCAAAGTGCATCCATGCATCACAAGGGCTGCAGATCCTTCTGCTTTGGAGCCGGCGATCCTTGCCTTTTCCAACCTTGTTGAGACACAGTATAGCCACATTTGTAATTAGACGCAAGTGTCTATTTCACATTTTGTCTAAATTCTTTTTTGGCTATATATTTTTTTGTCTAAATTCATAAATGGCTATTGACAATATTGGCTAACAGGAATAGATTACGAACCATGTACTACATACTCCATCATCCAAAAGGCACCTTGATGCTCTCAGCCCAGGACCGGGATCAGGTTCTGAAGTGGAGTCAGCGTCAATTGGGATCACATGCCAAGTTGGTTTCTGTCTCCGAAAAGGACTTTTCAGAGACAGACGGTTTTGTAGAAAAAGGCGGTACCGGCATCACGGCCAGGGAGGCTGAAGGATGCCAGCCCGTTTTAAGCATCATGGCAAATTTCGTTCAGTACTTGCGTGATGCTGAATCAGATCACATGGAAAGTGATACCTGTGTGGAAGCCTCACCAGTGGCAGGCAGGAAGCCTACATTGCACTGAGGGCGAGTGGAAAGCACCAGGGATAAGGATTGTCCCTGATTATTGATAGGGAAATCAAATTGATATAGAAGGAATCTATTTCAATTTCGAAACTTGAATGCTAGGGGTGGAAAGGATTTCCGCATAAGGAACAGGGAAGTTCCATAGCATCGAAAGGCGGGTTTACACCCGGCGCGCACACGGATTGTGAGCGCCGGGTGTAAGAAGATAAAACGCCTTTAGAAGAAAGTGCGACCGGCGGGGATTTTCAGTGGCGAGTAAAAGTTTAAATAAACTTGCCAAGTCATTGAAAAAGAGACTATCCTATACCCTGTTTGACGGTAATTAGCACCTCCACCTGTTCGAGGGCCCGAACAGGTTTTCACGAGATGGACTTCATAAACAGCTTTAGGGGATTATCAGGAGACTGAATAATGCCGGGCTTGGTTATGCAGAATGATGTAAATCAACAAGATGATGCGAAGTCCATCACGCATTTTCTGAGTCGAGTTTTTCGCAAGGTCGTGCGCCTTGTGATTGGCTCGGTATCCCTGCCCGCTCTTATCGAAATTCTCAAAGCCATTTATGTTGAAGAAGCTGAAAAGAAGCTGATCCGTGAAGGCTCAAAACCAACCAAAAGCGCCATCGCCCTGATGACCGGACTTGATACCCGGGTTGTGTCTATGCTCTCGTCTCAGAACCTGGCAGACACGATCCAAAGTCAAAACGTAAATCCTGAAAATGCCCTGATCGACATGTGGTCCAGCGATCCATTCTTTCAAGACCCTGAAACCGGAAAACCTGCCCCTCTTCCGATTTCCGGGCGAGGGCGAACTTTTCAAACACTCGTACTCAGATCAATCGGTCGAAATATAACTGTCAAAACTGTTATCGGCAGACTTGAGGCTTCCGAAAACATTCGCGTAACACAAGGTGACGTTGAAGAGGTAGAACTGCTTTCTGGCCTCTATTCTCCTGTATCAACCGACAGAGCAAAACAAACTGAAGTTGGCTTGATAGAAGCATCTCGAGTTCTTAGCGCAGTGATTCATAACATGAGTTCTGATCCTGATATCCGGGTTCCCCAACAGGGACGATGGACCTATCGGCTAGCGCCTGAAAGATATAAAGAATTTCGCAAGAGAGTAAGGGCTCTCTTGGGTAAGCAAATTAGTGAAGGGGAGTCGTTACTCGAAGAGTTTGAGGAACCGACAAAAAGACCTGGTCAAATGACTGTTGGTATCGGTTGGTATCAATGGCGTGACCATTTACCTGAAGAGGAGGATGAGTAAAGGGGGGATTTAGCACTCAACCTTTCTTCAGGTGTGTTTAGCAGCCTGGCCAAATGCAGAAGGTATGAAATACCCGCAAGCGGCTTGAACTTGATGAAAGAGGAGAAAAGCAATGTCTCGTTGGATGATAGAAAAGGACGGCACAGGGATCGAGAAGGCCGGCACTGGTATCGAAAAGTCTGGAACCGGAATTGAAAAGTCCGGCACAGGAATAGAGAAATCAGGCACCGGAATAGAGAAATCAGGCACCGGAATTCGGCGGGGGCTATTAGCATGCTCGCTCGCTGCGACTTTGTGCGCTGGAAACGTACAAGCAGGATCTGTTGACCCAGCAGGATCTCTGCAAATCGTTGTCAGCAAAGACAAGGTGGCTGTTTCCTGGATTATCGGTGACAGCGTATTTTCCGGTGTTTCTTCGGTTAGCGGCTCATTTGCAAGCCTCATGCTAACTGAAGTCGCGCTTGGCAACCCATCGTATGGCCTCGAAGTAACTGGTGGTGGCACAGGTTCCAGCACCCAGGTAACTGGTGGCGGTACAGGTTCCAGCACCCAGGTAACTGGCGGCGGTACAGGTTCCAGCACCCAGGTAACTGGTGGTGGCACAGGTTCCAGCACCCAGGTAACTGGTGGTGGCACAGGTTCCAGCACCCAGGTAACTGGTGGTGGCACAGGTTCCAGCACCCAGGTAACTGGTGGTGGCACGGGATCTCACACTAAGGTAACTGGTGGTGGCACGGGCTCCAGCACCCAGGTAACTGGTGGTGGCACGGGTTCCAGCACCCAGGTAACTGGTGGTGGCACAGGTTCCAGCACCCAGGTAACTGGTGGTGGCACAGGTTCCAGCACCCAGGTAACTGGCGGTGGCACAGGTTCCAGCACCCAGGTAACTGGCGGTGGCACAGGTTCCAGCACCCAGGTAACTGGCGGTGGCACAGGTTCCAGCACCCAGGTAACCGGTGGCGGCACGGGTTCCAGCACCCAGGTAACAGGTGGCGGCACGGGTTCCAGCACCCTGGTAACCGGTGGTGGCACGGGTTCCAGCACCCAGGTAACTGGCGGTGGCACAGGTTCCAGCACCCAGGTAACCGGAGGCGGCACTGGCTCCACTATATTGGTCACAGGTGGTGGCACGGGCACTGAAGCAATTTCAATAACACTGCCAAACGGCACTGGTATGTCTATGGAAGTAACCATTGGGTGCGGTGTTGCCGACGTGGAGATCGTCGATGAAAACTCAGCACCAGTAGTTTCCTTCAGCAAAGTACCGGTAATTGGCGGGTCTACGAGATGCGCCAAAAACTCTCGCGGTGAATTCGGAGCGGCGTTCCGAGCGAACCCGGGACAGGACTTTTATACGGCTAATTAGGAGTCGTATTTGTAATACTCAAGATATTCGCTAATTCCAACGAGCGAAATTTGCCCCTGCATTTTTGCAGGGGCATTCTTGTCTGGAATTTATTTAACTATTGAAAAAATTATCGATCAAAAAGATTATAATTTTGCCGATTCCGGCGATTAAGCTGCATATTGTTAGATGAATAAGATTCACTGATCATCAATTAAGCAATTAATCAACCCTAACCAGGTGGCCAGCCCATCTGTCTGCCACCAAGCAAATGCAGGTGAATGTGATAAACGGCCTGCCCTCCAGCTTTATTGCAATTCATAACTACCCGGTATCCTTCTTCTTCGATCCCTTCGTTTTTTGCAATTTCAGCAGCGGCTAAAAATAATTTACCCGCTATTTCTGCATGTTCCGTTTGCAGGTCGTTGAGCGTCCTGATGTGTTCTTTGGGAATGATCAGCACGTGAATAGGCGCCTGGGGATTCACGTCGCGGAACGCCAGAATCTCATCGGTCTCATAAACGATTTTTGCGGGTATTTCGCGATTGATGATTTTCAGAAACAGTTCATCCGACATGTCGTTTTCCTTGCGGTTTGGATAAGTTTCCCAAGTATGGGATAAGCAACCATCAGACCGCAAGAATCGGGTGGTTCGCTGGATCAGTCGGGCTAAAATGACCCCATGCAGCAAATACAACAATATGATCTTATTGCAGCCGCCATAAGGTGGATGGCGGAACATCAGTCTGAACAACCGGATTTGAGCCGATTGTCTCTGGCCATGGGCGTGAGTCCACATCACCTTCAAAGAACGTTTCAGCGCTGGGCTGGGGTCAGCCCTAAGCAGTTTTTGAAGTCTCTGACCAGAAAGGCAGCCCTTGCCCGGCTCGAAGAAGGCTGTACAGTCCTCGATGCTGCGCTTGAATCGGGATTGTCTGGACCCGGCAGGTTGCATGATCTGCTGATTTCAACCGATGCCCTGACGCCCGGCGAAATCAGGTTGCGGGGTGAAGGTATTCAACTGCGTTATGGCTTTGGCGAGTCCTTGTTTGGTCAAGCGCTTATCGCCTGGACTTCCCGAGGTATCAATTTTCTTGGATTCTGCCAGGAAGACGGCCCGGCTCAGACCTTCTCGGTTTTGCGTGATCAATGGAGCAAGGCGATCCTGGTTGAAGACTCCGAAGGCGCGCAACGCTGGCTCAACACCATATTCAGCGAAAGCCGTGACAAGCCGATTTCTCTCTGGCTTCGCGGCAGCGCTTTTCAGCTCAAAGTATGGGAAGCTTTATTGGAAATTCCGGAAGGAACACATACCACCTATGGTCAAGTGGCCAGGCTGGTTGGCCATCCCGGGGCGGCAAGAGCGGTGGGAACCGCCATCGGCGGCAACCCCATCGCCTTTATCATTCCCTGTCATCGGGTGATCCGGCAGGTTGGAGAACTTGGCGGCTATCGATGGGGAGAAACGACAAAAAGGGCAATTATTGGTTACGAAGCTGTTTCATGCGGGTTTTAACCCGCTTTTATCCGGCATAACAGCACTGATTCAACTGGTGTGAGCAATCCCCAGGTCAATGAATGCAGTGGCCGGGTCAACATCTCCCTGTAGAAACTGCAGGATCCTGAAAGCGGCTGTTTCCGGGTTCGGAGCCAATTGAGGATTTTCCGCGTGATAAGCGCGCGAGCGCAAAGCTGAACGCATAACCCCGGGATTGATTCCAAGCACCTGGACGCTTGATGATTTACATTCGATTACAAATTGGCTGACCAGCGCTTTCAGCGCGTGCTTGCTGACGCCATATGCCCCCCAGAATGCGCCACTTACCTTTGGCAGGTCTTCCAGCATGAAGTACAGCCGCCCGGAATCCGATTGCTTCAATAACGGAAGGCTTTGAGCGCTGAGCAGCCACGCTGCATTCACGTTTACCTGCATCGTTGCCAGCCATTCAGGAGGGGAAAATTGCTCCAAAGGAGTCAGTCCATCAAATCGCGCAGCGCAGTGGACCAACGCGTCGAGACCTCCAAATTCTTCCCTGACTTTTTCCAGAAGTTCGTCAATATGCTCCGGGGCCGCTCCAAGCAAATCCAGCGGGTAAAGCGCCGGCTCAGGCAAGCCTTGCACGGCGATGCGGTCCCAGGCATTTTCGAGTCCGGGCCGGTCGCAGTCGAGCATCACGGTATTGAACCCAGCCAGTACACATGCCCGGGACAGGGCCGAGCCGAGACCGCCGGCTGCTCCGGTAATAATGATGGTTTTTCCGCTCAAGGCTGACTCCCGGTGCTAAGATTATGTTTCGCCGCGGCAGTTTAACGGTTTTGCAGGACGAGTTAAAAGAATGCCCATTTATGAATACCAGGCAACCAGCGAGCAGTATTGTGACTATTGCTCACCCGGTTTCGAATTGTTGAGAAAAATCAACGATCCGGAGCTTCAACATTGTCCACGGTGCAATGCGCCGGTGACCCGATTGATTTCCGCACCCAACATCGGCGGAAGCGGCCCTTCTTTGGACTCGTCGGATATTGAAAAACACGGTTTCACGCAATACAAGAGAGCCGGCAAGGGCGTTTACGAAAAAACCGCCGGCAAAGGGCCGAACGTCATAAGCGATGACTGAACCCGGGTATCAACCGGGCCGGCGCGCATGTTTCCAGGCTGCAAGCAGGTCTGCCGGATTCAGGTGCATCATTTCCCCGGCGAAGCGGTCCGTTGTGGTTCGCAGAAGCCTCTGAAGTTTTCGGCTGTACAAGACGCTGATGGCAAAAACATGCCTGGCCGGTGAATAGTCAGGTGTGGCGGTTTCGAGCGAATGATGCGGATCGTCGCCCCACGAAACTCCGCAGCCGATCAGAGACTTCATCAGGTCTGCAACGGCAGGGGATTTCGGGTTCCGGGTAATTTCTTCCCGGCTCACACCGTGTCGCGCCAGGGAATTGTGGGGAATCCACCAAAAACTGCCCTGCCCCCTCCCTCTTGAGCTTTCACGCAGGAGCTGAAACAGCCCATTGCGGGCCAGAAGATCAGGATTGAAGTCACCCACCGCAAGGGGAGACTCACTTAAGCTGAGTTCCAGCTCAAGCTGTGGCCGGTAAATTTCAATGCAGTTTCTTCTTAAAAGAGCCATGTCCGTGGGTGCGGCCCCGGACAACCTCTGATCGGCCCCCTCGAACAGTGCGGCGATCGATGCAGCCGGCAGAGTATCGGCTGCACCGGTTCTGACCAACTCCTTAATGAGGGGGTGTTGGCTGGCGGCCAAATTCTGTTGCAGGCACTCATTGCGCCACCAGTTCAATTTACTCGCGGCGACCTCCACGTCGGTCTGGCTGGAGCAAATTTGTTCGATGACTGAAAAGAGCGCGTACAACGGCAGCAATTTTTCGACGCAATCGCGGGGTGCGAATACCCGTGAAATACGAAACAGGCGATTGGTCCTGGACACCTGTTCCCAGCAAAACATACGGTCATTATTGTGTTCAGAATCCGGGGTGGTCATTTATCGCCAGCTATATGCCTGGGCCTTATCAGTTCGACCAGGTCGTTCGGATGATGAACCCGCATACTGTCCCGGACGTCCTCACCGGTCAGCCCATCCGAACCGTAACCATAAAAAACTGCCGCGGTCTGCGTGCCCGCTGCATTGCCGGCCTGGATGTCCCTAATATCATCGCCGACGAACAATACTGCTTCAGCCTGTACGGCGAGCATCTCGCACGCGAGCAGGACGGGGGCCGGGTGGGGTTTACTTTCGTTCAGAGTGTCACCGCATACAACGCAAGCAATGATCCGGTCGAGTTCTGCCGCTTCGATAATGGGCAGGGTCAGAGATTCGATCTTGTTGGTTACGATGCCCCAGGGAATGTTCTCCTGTCGCAGCATCTCGAGTAATTCCGGCACTCCATCATAAAGCCTGGAATGTCGGAAGCTGTTTTCGGCGTAGTGTTCGAGAAACGTTTTTCTCCAGGTTTCAAAACATTCGCCGCTGGTTTCCGGCATTCCTGCCCTGAGCAAACCAACGGCCCCCTTGGACGCGTGACGGCTCATTTCTGCAACCGGCAGCGGCGGTAAATTTTCAGTTTCCCTGACCCAGTTAAGGGAACCCACAAGGTCAGGGGCGGAATCCAACAACGTCCCGTCAAGGTCGAAAAGTACCCCTTCAATGCGCGTCATGATTCCGGCTTTGAAGCATGCACGAGGTAGTTGACTTGTACGTTTCCACCGAGCATCACGCTCCTGGTGACCGGGTTGTAATGCAGCCCCAGGATATCCCGGACTTCCAGGTCCGCATTCCTCAGCCAGGCACTCAGTTCAGATGGTTTGATGAAACGGTCATAGCGGTGAGTTCCTCGCGGCAGCAATCGGGCGATGTGCTCAGCGCCGACTATACCCAGCGCAAAAGCCAGCGGGGTCCGGTTCAGGGTTGAAAAAAATGCGTTCCCACCCGGCCTGAGCAACCCGGCGATCGATTGGATGATCGATGCGGGATCGGGCACATGCTCGAGCATTTCCATGCAGGTAACCACGTCGAATGCACCCGGTGATTCCTGCGCCTTATCCTCAACCAATATTTCCTGGTAATCCACGGCAAGCCCGGATTCGTACAGGTGCAGTCTTGCGGTTGCCAGCACGCGCGACGCTACGTCAATACCGGTTACATGGCCGCCCTGCCGGGCCATGGATTCGGCCAGGATACCGCCCCCGCAACCCACGTCGAGGACCTGGGCACCGGACAGTTCCGCCCGGTCTGCAATAAACCTGAGACGGGCCGGATTGAGTTCGTGAAGCGGGCGGAACGGCCCTTCGGGGTCCCACCACCCGGAGGCGATCGCGTCGAATTTGTCGCGTTCGGTGTTGTCAATGTTCTGTCCGTTTTGAGAATTCACAAGGCTGATTCCTTATCTTCGACAATCGATCCTGCTTCCAGGCCGGCAAGTCGGGATTGCCATTTGCGGGCTGATTTGAGAACTGCGTTAAGATCGATGGTTGTCAATGTACCGCCTTCGAGCAATCGTTTACCGGCAATCCATACATCGGTGAATTGCCTTCTCGAAGCAGCATATATGAGTTGCGAGACAACATGATGCAAGGGTTGCGTTTCCGGTGCATCCAGGTCAAGCGCGCACAAATCAGCTTGCTTGCCCGGTTCAATGCTTCCGGTCATATCGCCCATGCCCAGGGCTTTTGCACCGTTTATGGTCATCATTTCCAGCACCTGGAAAGCATTTACCGCCTTGGCGTCACCGGAAACTCCTTTGGCCAGCAAAGCCGCGGTTTGCGCCTCGGCAAGCAGATCAAGGTCGTTGTTTGCCGCCGCGCCGTCGGTTCCCAGCGCCACGTTAATGCCGGCGTTCAACAGTTCCGACAGGGGGCAGATCCCGCTCGCCAGCTTGAGATTGGATTGCGGGCAATGGATCACATTCACTGCGGCGTTAGAAAGCAATTCGATATCATCTGCGGAAATTTGTGTCAGGTGCACCGCCTGCAACCGCGAATTCAGCAAGCCGTGCCGCTCCAGGCGATGTAACGGGTGCAGATCATGCTGCTGGTAGGATTGCTTGATTTCCCATTCGGTTTCGAGCAAATGGATGTGAACCGGCAAACCCCTCTCTTTTGACAGGGACGAAACCCGCTCCAGCGTTTCATCCGAGACCGTGTAAGGGGCATGCGGCGACAAGGTGAAGCTGATCAGCGGCTGCGACTTCCATTTCTCATACAAGCGCATTCCCTTCTCAATGTAGCTGTCGACATCCCGGGCCCAGGCGGTCTCAATTTCTATGATCGTAATTCCGATGCTTGCGCGCATCCCGGTTTCAACGCAGACATCAATGACCGCGTCGGGAAAAAAGTACATATCATTGAAACAGGTCGTTCCTGCGCGAATCATCTCTGCTATGGCTAACCGGGTTCCGTCGGCAACAAACTCCGGACCGACAAACTCACGTTCGGCCGGCCAGATATGCTCCTTCAGCCACACATGCAGTTCCATGTCATCCGCGTATCCGCGCAGCAGAGTCATCGGTGTGTGGGTGTGGGCATTGATCAGCCCGGGTAGCAGTACATGACCGGGCAGATTGATAACTTCCGCCGCGGGCCATGCGTTCCTCGCGTCAGGCCATGGCAATACGTCCACAATCCGGTCATTGGCGATCGCGACACAGTAGTCCTGGTAGACCACATCGCGTGGCCTGACGGGAACGACATACCCGGCACGGATCAGAACCACGGACATCGGCCGGCTCACGGATGAGTCACATGGAAATTCCACGCGGCGTTACGCTATTCCTTCACCCTGGAAACGTATTCTCCGGTCCGGGTGTCCACGCGAATGACTTCTTCATTGTTTACAAACAGAGGCACCCGCACCACGGCCCCGGTTTCCAGCGTTGCCGGCTTACCACCACCACCCGATGTATCACCGCGCAAGCCAGGGTCGGTATCGACAATTTTCAATTCAACGAAATTCGGTGGCATCACGCTAAGAGGCGCCCCGTTATACAGGACCATCTGGCACATATCTTCCTCTTTCAGCCATTTGATCGCGTCCCCCATCGATTCTTTGGAACAGGCGTGTTGTTCATACGTGCCGGGGTCCATGAAGTGCCAGAACTCGCCATCGCTATAAAGATATTGCATGTCCATCTCGAACACGTCGGCGGCATCGACCGATTCACCCGACCGGAAGGTGCGCTCGATGACGCGGCCTGTTTTCAGATTCCTGACCCTGACCCGGCTGAAGGCCTGCCCTTTGCCCGGTTTAACAAATTCGTTTTCAACGATATTGTAGGGATCCCCGTCAAGAATAATCTTCAAACCACTTTTGAACTCGCTGGTGCTGTAGGTCGCCATTTAGGACTCCGGCTGAAAAAGGGAATGATAACGCGAACGGCGATGCGAAACCACGAGCTTGCCGCACGCTGTCAATTCATGCCAGATTGATCCATAATTGACTTGGGAAACGATCCTCCAGTATCTTTGAATCCATATGTAAAATGAATTGTAATTAATTGATTCTTACTGGATAAGTGTGTTAAAACTAATGAATAGGTAAGGGGCATGGAGGCCTGTTACGCATGCACAGCGTTAATCTCTTAGTCATAGACCGATCACCTGAGTCCGCTGAGCATATCAATTCATTGCTCCGCAATTCCGGAATTAAAATTCATGTATTACACGTACAGACCAGCTCCGAGGTCAAGCGTGCACTGGACCATGATTCTCCGGTTTTAATCCTCTATGCCAACCCCGATCAATCCGATGCGCCGATAGAAGACATCAACGAACTTTCCCTGGCTTTCAGTGTTCCCCTGGCGCTGTTCACTCCGATGGATGACCCTGAAAAGCTGACGAGAATCCTGGGCTCGACAGCCTGCTTCGTCATCAATTCTGAAAATGAAAATTTGCTTACCAGCGCGGTAGAGCCGCCTGATACGAAACAGCGAAAACGAGCGGAACTTTGAAAAACAGCGGGAATTCGTCGAAGAACTGGAACACCGCTACAACCTGCTGCTGGACAGTTCGCGTGACGCCATCGCCTACGTCCACGAGGGACTGCACGTCTACGCCAACCGAGCTTACCTTGAAGCCCTCGGAGTCACGGAAGCAGAGGAGATCGCCGGTCTTTCGCTGCTTGAAATGCTGGATGCCGGCGACGTTAACTTGAAAATCATTATTCAAAGGACTTTCGAAGGGTCAATTTCCGGCCGGACCGCTTGAAGTCAAGGTTTCGAGGCCGGACGCCAACACGTTTGGAGCAAACCTGGTATTTTCACCCGCCCGTTACGACGGTGAGGATTGCATCCAGATGATGATGCAGATCAGGGATTCCGCCAATGAGCTGGCAGCGGAACTGGAACGTCTGCGCACGCTTGACCCGTTGACCCGGCTGCATAACCGGAAGGCGTTTTCGGATGCCCTGGAAGCCTGTATCGCCTCACCTTCGGCCAACGACACCGCAGCCGTGTTCTACGTGGAAACAGACAATATAAAGGACCTGCAGAACGAACTCTCCCCCGAGGCGATGGATGCCTTTGTTTCCGATCTTGCCGAAATGATCAGGAAGTCAATGGCTCCCGCCGACTTTGCCGCGCGCATCAGCGACAATGGTTTTGCGATCCTCATGGCCCGGCCGACCAGCGCTCAATTGGAAAAAGCCGGCCGCGAACTGGTTTCTGCATACCGTAGCCACATCATCGATATCGGTGACCGTGCGCTTTCAGCCTCCTGCAGCATGGGCATGGCCGCTGTTGGTCGCCTGGCCACCAGCGCGCCTGACATCATTAGCCTGCGCACGCAAGGCACATGCGGAAGCGGCGGAAAAAGGCGATCAGCTGATTGTCTACAGGCCGCAGTCTGACCGCGGTGACCGCCGTCAGCGGAGAACAGGAGTGGATTGACCGCATCAGGGTCGCCCTTTCCAACCAGGACTTTTACAGCGTGCAGCAGTCCATTGTCGATCTGGATGGCGAAGGCGAACAGATGATGGAAAACATCACCTTCATGCGCGGTGAGGACGGCGATTACCCGTCACGGGAATTCCAGCAGATCGCCGATCGAAACGACCTCGCCGGGACGATTGACCGGCACGTCATTCCGGGCCTGTTGAAGACCTTCGTGGACAGCGAGGAACGCCAGGTCATCAGCCTGAGCAATAATTCGATTCTCGATTACGGTTTCCCCGGCTGGTTCGCAGAGCAATTGAAGTTGTCCTGCGTGGAGGGCAGCAGGATTATCCTGCAAATTGCCGCCAACGCGGCGGTCACCAATCTGCGCCCGGCGCAGCGCCTGATGAAGGAACTCAGTCCATACGGTTGCCAGTTGGCTGTCAGCCTGTTTGACTCGGAACGGCGCACACGCCAGTTGCTGGAACACCTGGATGTCTCGTTCATCAAGATCGATCCTGCATTGACTGAAAACATGACGGCCATTACCAAGAACCAGGAAGCAGTGAACAAGATCGTAGAGGCCGCTGAAAAGCGTGGTGTTGCCGTCATTGCCGACGAAGTTTCAGATACGGCCAGCCTGGCGGTCCTGTGGCAATGCGGTGTCAAGTTGATCGCCGGAACGTTCCTCAGGGAATCCTCACAGGTGCTGGCAAAATAAAAAGTCATTAAACTCTGTCCGATGTACCGGACAGGCAGATTCGCCCCTTCTCCGACCGGAGAGTTGCATTTCGGCTCCCTGATAGCCGCGGTCGCAAGCTATTTGCAGGCAAAGTCTGCAGGCGGCCAGTGGCTGGTCCGTATCGAGGATATTGATCCGCCGCGGGAGGTGCCCGGCAGCGCCGGGCGGATTCTGCAGGAATTGCAGAGATTCGGATTAAAGCCCGATCAGCCGGTGCTTTATCAAAGTACACGAACCGAAGCCTATGAAATCGCGATCAGGCAATTGCTGGATTCCAACCAGGCTTACTGGTGTGGCTGCAGCCGGTCCGAGCTGCCCGCAACCGGCGCCATACCCCGGCACTTGCAGCCGTGGCATACCGGCAGGGAAAACACCCCGCTCTGTCCGCCTCAGGGTCAGTGATGAAATCATCGCTTTTACCGATCTTATCCAGGGCCTGGTAGAGGAAAACCTGTCGGAATCCGTCGGCGATTTTGTCATCCGCCGGGCCGATGGCCTGGCGGCCTATCAACTGGCCGTAGTCGTGGATGATGCGTTCCAGGGCGTGACCGAAATCATGAGAGGGGCCGATTTACTGGATTCCACCGCTCGGCAAATCTATCTGCAGACATGCCTGGGGCTTGACACACCCGCGTATGCCCACCACCCGGTTGCGCTCGGGGAGGACGGCGCCAAACTGAGCAAACGTTTTAATTCAGATCCTGTCGCCGCGCTCAGCGCGGAGCGGGCGCTGGAAGCAGCGCTTCGATTTCTCGGCCAACCCTGCCCCCTGGGTCTCAGCCAGGCCGGGCTTTTGAACTGGGCATTGGAAAATTGGCAACTCTCGAGGATTCCCCGCACGGCATTCACGCTATAATGCCTGTTCATTCGTGTGAGCAATGCAATGAATTCCAATTATCTAGATTTTGAACAGCCCATTGCCGAATTGCAGGCCAAGATAGATGAACTGAAAAACGTCGGCTCGGATAACGCCATCAATCTCGACGAAGAAATTCAGCGGCTGCAAGCCAAGATGCGCACCAAGATTACCAGCATATTCAAAGATCTTACGCCCTGGCAGATCTCCCAATTGAGCCGGCATCCCCTGCGCCCTTACACGCTTGATTACGTTGAAAAGATCTTTGACGACTTCCACGAATTACACGGTGACCGCGCGTTCGCCGACGACCATGCCATCGTTGGCGGGCTCGCCCGGTTCAGGGGCCGCTCCATCATGTTCATCGGCCAGCAGAAAGGCCGGGATACCAAGGCAAAGGTATTTCGGAATTTCGGCATGCCGCGGCCCGAAGGTTACCGCAAAGCCTTACGGCTGATGCACATGGCAGCGCGTTTTCATCTGCCTTTGATCACCTTCATCGACACGCCGGGAGCTTACCCGGGCGTGGGTGCGGAAGAACGCGGGCAATCAGAGGCGATCGCAAAAAACCTGCAGGTGATGTCCCGGCTTCCGGTACCGATTATCTGCACCATCATCGGGGAAGGTGGTTCAGGTGGCGCACTGGCCATTGGCGTCGGCGACCGGGTCAATATTCTCGAATACAGCACTTATTCGGTCATCTCGCCGGAAGGTTGTGCCTCGATCTTGTGGAAGGATGCCGCCAACGCGGAAGAAGCCGCAACCGCATTGGGCATCACTTCCGATCGCCTGAAGTCATTGGGGCTGGTGGATGAGATCATTCCTGAGCCTTTGGGCGGTGCACACAAGGATCCCGTGGAAGTCGCCAAACGAATCGCGGATTGCGTCGAAAAACAACTGGCTGAACTCGAGAAGAAAACCACCGATCAACTTGTCGAGGACCGTTTTCGCCGACTGCTCAGCTACGGTGAATTCCAGGACTAGTACCGTGACCCATGAATTTCGATACGACCAGCGCGTCGCTGACCGGTCAGGGTAAATGAAACCCGAAGTATCCGACTTCTGCAGCCAGCACCTGCTCGACAGCCTTGCCCGTCTGCCCAGGCCGAGAAAATACTGGATCGGATTCAGTGGCGGCGCTGATTCCACAGCCCTGCTGCAGGCGATGCATGAATGCCGTGAACAGCTGTCCGTATCCTTCCAGGCCGTACATTTTCATCACGGTTTACAACAGGGCGCAGATGCCTGGGAAGAACATTGCCGCGCGTTTTGCGCCGAACGGGATGTGCCGTATGTTTCCAAAAATCTTGAAATCGATTTTTCAGGCAGAAGCAGCCCCGAGGAAACGGCCCGCAACTGTCGCTATCGCGCGGTTGCCGAAATCCTCGGACCCGATGAAATGTACCTGACAGCCCACCATGCCGAAGACCAGGCGGAAACCCTGTTCCTGAACCTGATGCGCGGCAGCGGGATTGAAGGCCTTGCCGGCATCCCCGCACTGCGCAACCTGGAAAACGGGTGGGTAGCAAGGCCGCTTCTGGACCGGAACCGGCCGGAACTGGAACGTTTTCTGCAATTGCGAAACATCGAATGGCTGACCGATCCTTCGAATGCGGACACCACATTCGATCGAAATTACCTGCGACAGGAACTTTTTCCCCTGATGGAACAACGCTGGCCGGGGTTACGGCGGCGCTTGTTCCGCACCGCGAGGAACGCCCGCATCACCGCCGGCGCCATGGCCATGTTCATTGAAAGCCAGTCCGGTGAACTGATCCGCGACCGGTTCAAGATGCCGCTGCACAAGCTCCTTGAACTGGAACCGGAAATGCAGACACTGATTCTGCGCCAGTGGCTGCGCAGGCACGAAGTGCCCGTGTTGCCGGAAGCCCGGCTCACCGAGTTTCTCGAACAGCTGGCAGGCGCGGAATTGACCAGCCAGGCCGAAGTCCAATGGGAAGACTGGATGATCAAGCGGTATCAGCACGATCTGTGGCTGCACCGGCGCAATCCTTTCCTGGCGTGCCCGGCAAAAAAATGGAAGCACGGCATGAAACTCGACATCGGTCCGGATTCCGGCGGGCTCCGGTTGGTGGGCGAGCCCGCTTCGATTCCCGCCTCCTGGAAAGTCCGTGCGCGTAAATCCGGGGACCGGATACGCCTGGTGCCGCACGGACCGAGTCGCAAACTCAAACAGTTGTTCAGGTCTGCGATGATACCGCCCTGGCTCCGGTCCGGCATACCCGTACTCGAATGGGATGGCGAGGCCGTGGCGCTTGGGGACTGGGTCATCGGGCACCGCCTGCAAGACTGGTTATTCGAGAACGACCTGAAGTACCAATGGCGCCCTTCCGATCCCGTATTGGGCCGGATACGGTCCGACTGCCAACGATAAGCGGAATGTAATGAAAGACAAAACCGAAAAACTACCCGATTTTGAGAAAGCGCTCGAGGAACTCGAAACCCTGGTTGAGCAACTGGAATCCGGCGATTTGACCCTGGACCAGTCCCTGGCCCAGTTCAAGCGCGGTGTTGAACTCACCCGGCATTGCCAGGGTGTTCTGGACGAGGCACAGCAGGTTGTCCTCAAACTGATGGATACGGACGATGAAACATCAGCCGCTCCCTTCGATTCCAGTGACTGATTCGAACCAGTTGGTCGCTGATTGGCAGGACCGGGTTGAGACCGTCCTGGAGCAGCGCTTGCCACCCGACTCGAGTGAGCCGGTTTCACTCCACCGTGCCATGCGTTACGCGTCACTGGATGGCGGAAAACGTTTCCGGCCGGTCCTGGTTTACTCGGCCGGACGGGCATTGGGTGTCCCGGAATCAACACTCGACCCGGTCGCCGCAGCGGTCGAACTGATTCATGCCTACTCCCTGATACACGATGATTTGCCGGCGATGGATGATGATGACCTGCGACGCGGCCGACCTACCTGTCACCGGGCTTTTGATGAAGCCACGGCCATCCTGGCAGGCGACGCCCTGCAGGCGCTGGCCTTTGAGATTCTCGCCAACGAATTATCCGCGGCCCTGCCGAATAACCTGCTGGCCATCAATACCATTGCCCGCGCCTGCGGTTCGATGGGAATGGCCGGAGGCCAGGCCCTGGACCTGGATGCAGTAGGCCGGAAAATCAGTGAGCAGCAACTCACGACCATGCACCGCCTGAAGACCGGGGCCCTGATTACCGCGTCGGTTACGACCCCTGCACTTTTGTCCGGCGCGGAAGCCGTCACACTGGAACACCTTTCGGCTTACGGGGAGTGCATCGGCCTGGCCTTCCAGGTGCATGACGACATCCTGGACATCACCGGAGACAGCGAATTGACCGGCAAGAGCACCCTGGCCGACGTTTCGTTGAACAAACCCACTTTTCCGTCCATCCTGGGGTTGGAAAACTCCCGCAAAAGGGCACTTGACCTGCGCGATGAGGCCATTTTCCACCTGCAATATATCGATGGCGATACCGAGAGCCTGGCCTGGCTGGCCAATTACGTCGTTAGCCGGGACCGATAGCTTCCAGGCGTCAGCACAGATAAAATGGAAAACATGAACAATCAGCGCTACCCATTACTCAGTTCGATCAATTCTCCCGCGGATTTGCGGCGCCTTGATGAAGAACAATTGCCGCAGGTCGCCGAAGAATTACGCGGCTACCTGATCGAGTCGGTCGCCACCAGCGGCGGGCACTTTGGCGCCGGCCTGGGTTGCGTCGAGCTCACCGTCGCGCTGCATTTTCTGTACGACACACCACATGACCGTATCGTCTGGGACGTCGGACACCAGGCCTATCCGCACAAGATTCTGTGCGAACGCGCGGGCAGTATCACCACGATCAAACAGAAACAGGGTCTGGCCCCCTTCCCCAAACGTTCCGAAAGCGAGTACGACACCTTCGGAACGGGGCATTCCTCGACTTCAATCAGCGCAGCCCTTGGCATGGCGGTCGCCTCGGCCCTGCAGGGTGAGAACCGCAAGTGCGTGGCCATAATCGGCGACGGCGCCATGACGGCCGGCATGGCTTACGAAGCGCTTAACCACGGTGGTGACCTCGACAATGACCTGTTGGTGATTCTGAACGAAAATCAAATGTCGATCTCCCCGAATGTCGGGGCCCTGACCAAGGTGCTGGGTCGCCTGATGAGCGGCCCCACGATGACCGGCATTCGTGAACGCGGTAAAAGCCTGATGCACCGCGATTCGCGGACCTGGCGCTTCATGAGTCGCTGGGAAGAGCACATCAAGGGCATGGTGATGCCCAGCACGCTGTTCGAGGAACTGGGCTTCAATTACCTCGGCCCCATCGACGGGCATGACATCCCTACCCTGGTGCGCACGATACGCACGGCGCGGGACATACACGGGCCCAACTTGCTTCACATCATTACCGAAAAGGGCAAGGGCTACGAACCGGCTGAAAAAGACCCGATCAAGTACCATGCAGTCGGACCTTTTAACCCGGCGACTGGCGTCGTCTCCGGACCCTCCACCGAAAAGTCCAGGAAGAACTATACCGACGTTTTCGGAGAATGGATGTGTGACATGGCCGAAGTCGACAATCGACTCCTCGCCATCACGCCCGCCATGCGGGAGGGCTCGGGACTGGTCCAGTTTCACGAGCGTTTTCCCGAACGCTACTTCGACGTCGGAATTGCAGAGCAGCACAGCGTCACGCTCGCAGCCGGAATGGCTTGTGAAGGCGCGCACCCGGTAGTCGCCATTTACAGCACTTTTTTGCAGCGCGCTTACGACCAGATGATTCACGACGTGGCGTTGCAGGACCTTCCGGTACTCTTTGCTATCGACCGCGCCGGATTGGTGGGTCCGGATGGCCCGACCCACGCAGGAAGTTTCGATCTCAGCTTCATGCGTTGCATTCCGGGCATGGTCATCATGGCGCCGGCGGACGAAGACGAATGCCGGCAAATGCTTTATACCGGGTTTTGCCATCCGGGACCTGCCGCAGTGCGCTATCCGCGCGGCCGCGGCCCGGGCGTTGAAATCCGGAAAAAAATGACCGCGATCCCGCTCGGAAAGAGCGTGACACTCCGCCAGGGAAGTGAAATCGCCATACTCGCGTTTGGCAGCATGGTGGAATCCTGCAAGACGGTCGCACAGCAACTTGACGCCACGCTGATCAATATGCGCTTCGTCAAACCCCTGGACCGTGAGGCCATCGTCCTGGCTGCGGCCCGGCACGCAAACCTGGTAACGGTGGAAGAGAATGCAGTGGCAGGGGGTGCGGGGAGCGGTGTCAACGAACTGCTGGCTGCCGAAGGCCTGAAAGCCGGCATCCTTAACATCGGCCTGGATGACAACTACATCCAGCACGGGACACGGGAGGAATGCCTGCACCTGGCGGGCCTGGACAGCGAGGGCATCCTGGCGAAAATCATCAGGCGTTTTGGCGCCGGGAAGCAGCGGTCTGTTCCGGAAGTTCCCTTGCGTCAGACCAGCGCCTGATTACGGATCTGCCGGTCGTGCAGCTTGCCCAGCACCACCAGGGCGAGGCAGGCACCGCACAGCGCCCAAAACATATCGGACTGGGTATCCCAGACATAGCCCTGGGTGCCCAGGAATGAATCGGCCGCTTCCGCGCTGAGCAACGCAACCCACCACTCGACCAGTTCGTAGAAAGCACTGATTGCCAGGCAAATACTGATCACGATGAATGACAGCCAGCCCCGTTTGGCGACAACCCGGTTGCGGATCAGGACTTCACGAATGACAATCGCGGGTACAAACCCTTGCGCCAGGTGTCCCAGCTTGTCGTAATTGTTGCGTCCCCCGCCCATCCATTCACTGACCCAGTCACCCGCGGGTACTTCAGCATAGGTGTAATGCCCGCCGACCATCAGGATAATGGCGTGCACCAGGATCAACCCGTAAGCGAGCGGTGTCAGCGGGAAACGCGTCCGGGTCATTGCGAGGACAGCCAGGGCGACCAGCGCAGGCGTTACTTCCAGCCACCAGGTGGGATAATCATGCGGCTTCCATCCTGACCAAGCCAGGACCAGGAAGAAAACCAACAGCCAGATAATTTTCAATTATTCGGCTTCGTAGACCCTGACGGCCAGCACATCACAGGTCGAACCGTGAAGCACCGAATTTGCCGTGGCTCCGAGCAGCAACTGGACACCTTTCTGACCATGGGTGCCCAAAACAATCAGGTCCAGGTCATTTTCTTCCGAAAACCGCCGGATTTCACGGGCGGGTGTTCCGTTGAGGAAATGGCGGAAGGCTTCCGGCACGCCGGCTTTCTTGCCGATTTCATCGAGCTTCGCCCGTAGTTCGGACCGCAAATTTTCCTCAACTTCGTCCATGCCCACAAACACCGGGCCGTATGGCACGACGCCCATGTACACCGAATCCATCGGCTCCTGGACATAAATCAGGTGTATTTCGCTTTCCGGCGCAGCCACATCCAGCGCCCGGCTTAAAATGGCAGAGG
The DNA here is from genome assembly GCA_963700705.1 of uncultured Gammaproteobacteria bacterium. GTDB lineage: Bacteria > Pseudomonadota > Gammaproteobacteria > Xanthomonadales > SZUA-36 > JAHEFT01. The sequence continues at coordinate 42,741 of CAVOYQ010000016.1, forward strand.
ACTCACTGCTTAAATCAATTGCAACTGCAATTTTCTTGTAACCAGACATATCATTCTCCGCTCTGACAAAGCCCCTCGTTTTCATTCTACCCCAGGCTGGGCGAAAATGGATGACAGGGATCAAAGGCGTCCCGCCTGCAGGGGCTATGATTTCAAGATGAACAGCGATGGCAACAAAATGCGCGCCATGCGGATTCACCGGATCGGTCCGGTCGACGCCAGGCATCCTCCACTGGAGGAAAACCTCGTACCGGTGCCTTCGCCGGGCAAGCATGACCTGCTGATTCGGGTTCATGCCTGCGGTGTCTGCCATACCGAAATAGATGAAATCGAAGGCCGGACTCCGCCACCGGACTTGCCCGTCACACCGGGGCACCAGGTCGTCGGCACGGTGGTGGCGCAGGGCGTAGCCTGTAACAGCGGATTGCTCAATCAGCGGGTTGGCGTCGCCTGGATTCACTCGGCTTGCGGGAGGTGCCGATGGTGCATCGGCGGCCGGGAAAACCTCTGTCCGGACTTCATCGCTTGCGGACGCGACGTGGCGGGGGGCTATGCCGAATACATGACTGTTCCGGAATCTTTCGCAATTCCGATCCCGGCCGGGATCGGTGATCTGGAGGCGACGCCTTTGCTGTGCGCCGGCGCCGTGGGTTACCGCGCGCTCAGCTTGTGCCGGTTGGAGAACGGCCAGAACCTCGGGTTGACCGGCTTTGGCGCTTCGGGTCACCTGGTTTTGCAAATGGCGCGATATCTCTACCCGGATTCCGCCATTTTTGTATTTGCCCGCAGCCCAAAGGAAAGGGCGTTTGCCTCGGAACTGGGGGCGGTCTGGACGGGAAACACTCCGGACCAGCCCGGAGTCGGGCTCGACGCCATCATCGATACCACGCCGGCCTGGCTGCCGGTTCTTGCGGCCATGGATGCGCTGGCGCCCGGGGGAAGACTGGTGATCAATGCGATACGCAAGGAGAGCACCGACCGGGAGCTGCTGACATCGCTGGATTACGAAAGGCATTTATGGCGGGAAAAAGCCCTGGGAACGGTAGCCAACGTCACCCGCCATGACGTTCGCGAATGCCTGCGACTGGCAGAAGAAATCCCGCTTAAACCGTTTGTCACGCCCTACCCGCTGGAACAGGCGAACCGGGCTCTGCTGGAGCTGAAACAGGGGCATATACAGGGCGCCAAGGTGTTGCAGATCCGATAGGCAGGAACGGCTCATTTCTGGCAAGATGCGCAGATGAACTTGCCCCTTCTGGTTCAATTCCTGCTTTGTCCGCTGGTTCTTGTGAGCCTGCTGTGGGTCACCGCTCCTTATGGGCGACATTACAGGTCCGGGTGGGGTCCCAGGCTGCCCAACCGCGCCGCATGGATGTTGATGGAACTTCCGGCACTGCTGGTCATATCGGCACTGGTGCTTCTGAGCCCCGCGCACGACCAAGCGCAAGCCTGGGTCCCGTTGTGTTTCTGGGTGTTTCATTACACGTACCGCACGTTTGTCTTTCCAGCCCTGATGCAACCATCAGAAAAGACCTTTCCAGTCCTGCTGGTGGTCTTTGCCATTGCTTTCAATTCGTTGAACGGGTACAACAACGCCGCTGCGCTGATCGAAGCCGGGGAAAGCCCTGAGCCTCTGCTTTCCGCCCATTTCCTCATCGGCGCGGCGATCTTCCTGGCGGGTTTTGCCCTGCATTTCCAGGCTGACAGAACCATCCGGCACCTGCGAAAACCCGGCGAAACGGTTTACCGTATTCCCAACGGCGGGCTGTTCCGCTGGGTCAGTTCTCCAAACTACCTGGGTGAAATCATCGAATGGGCCGGTTGGGCCGTCATGACCTGGTCTTCGGCCGGGCTGGCTTTCGCGCTTTTCACGCTGTGCAACCTGGCGCCCCGCGCCATTTCGAACGACCGCTGGTACCGGGAGCGCTTTGCTGATTACCCCGCCGAAAGACGGATCCTGGTTCCCGGTATTTTCTGACCCACAGCTCCGGAAACGGTTACTTCAACAACACATCCGGAACAAAAGGATCCGGCAGATATTCAGACCGGGTCCATGTCCTGCTTGCTTCCCCATCACAACACGAGAAGACCAGCGAGTCCGCCGCCATCAATTCGTGCATGACCTGCCGGCAGGCGCCGCAAGGCGAATGTGCGGTGTCCCCGGGGGTGTAAATCAGCAAGGCCGTCAATGAACCCGGAGCCATTCCGTTGCTGATAGCGGCGGTCAATGCCGACCGCTCCGCGCATTGGGTCAGACTGAATGAAGCGTTCTCGACATTGCAGCCCTGGTAAATGTCTCCGCTTGCGCTGATGACTGCGGCACCGACCCGGAAGTTGCTGTAGGGCGAGTAAGACCACCCGGCCGCCTGTTTGGCGTAATGTTTGAGCTCATTGATGAGGGTTTCACGGCTTTGCATTCGCATTCTCTCCTTGCACCCTGCAGTGCACTGCGGGTAGTGCTTCACCGGGAACCTGGCCAATCCGGAACGCCGACCTGAGCAATTTCGCAGCTTGCTCCCAACTTCCTTCGTTCGCAGCGTGTATCACAGCCAGGGGTACATGGGAATCAACTCTGACCCCGAGCCCCAGAAGATTCGAGACTCCTACCGCCAGGTCAATCGTGTCTTCAGCTGTCTGTCTTCCGCCGCCCAGCGCGACTACCGTCGTGCCAACCGTCTTGGTATCGATTGCGGTTATGAAACCGTCGTGATCCGCAAACACGGGCCGGATCACCATTGCCGCGGGCAAACATGCCGCCGGGTTGTCTACCAGGCCGGACGCCCCCCCTTGCGCGGTGACCATCCTCGAAAATTGTTCGGCGGCCCGTCCTGAATCCAGAGAGTGCATCACCATTTTATCGGCATCCGCCGGTTGGTCGGCCAACCCGCTCAGTTGAAGCAGTTCACAGGATAACGCCCGCACCACGGCCAAAAGCCGCTCATGACGCGCTTCGCCGCGCAGAAACCGGACGGTTTCGAGCACTTCAAGGGCGTTTCCCGCCGACCAGGCCAGGGGTTGGTCCATGTCTGTAATCAGAGCGCTGCATGGCAGGCCGGCCTCGCACGCGACTGCGCAAATTTCCCGGGCCAGGACAAGTGCGTCTTCCAGATCGGGCGTGAAGGCGCCTGAACCATACTTGATGTCCATCACCAGGGAATCCAGACCTTCAGCCAGTTTCTTTGAAAGAATCGATGAAATGATCAGGGGCGTTGAAGCAACCGTGGCGGTCACATCCCTGACAGCATAAATGCGGCGATCTGCACTGGCCAGGTCCTTGTCCTGTCCGATGATTGCTATGTGGTGGTCGCGTACGAGTTGCTGAAACCGTTCGACTCCCGGGCGGACGTTGAAGCCCGGAATACTCTCGAGTTTGTCCAGAGTCCCGCCGGTATGACCGAGCCCGCGTCCGGATATCATCGGCACATACGCGCCACAGGAAGCCACCACAGGCCCGAGAATCAAGCTCACCATGTCGCCGACACCGCCGGTGGAATGTTTGTCCACTACAGGTCCGTCCAGCCCGCGCCAGGTGAGCACTTTACCGCTGTCCCGCATGGCGAGTGTCAAGGCCATTTGTTCTTCGCGGTTCATCCCCCTGAACCAGGTCGCCATGGTAAACGCGGCGATTTGGGCGTCCGTGACGCTACCGCTGGAAATGCCCTGGATAAAAAAGCCGACCTCGTCACGGCTCAACGGCAACCCGTCGCGTTTTTTTTGAATGAGTTCTTCGACCAGGTGCATTAATATTCCTTCAGGTTCGCCAGACTCTTGCTCTTGAACACGCCTGGCCGGAAGATATGCTTCAGACCATAACCCAGTCCGGAATAAAAGAGAACAGCGAGCGCTCCATGCATGATTGATAACAGGTTCCATGGATGAAACGGGCGTTTGAAGAAAATCATTTCGTCTGGCTGACCATTGCCCTGATCGGATCACGCAGAAATCAGGTCTGAGGCTTTTTGTGGTTGCTACAGAAAGTTCAGCAGTTCGGCCAGTTGATCGTGAAAAGCGAGCCAGGCGCCCACCAGCACAACCACGAAAAGCACAAGCTGCAGAAGCAATCTCCGGCTGTTGATGGTCGTGCTGCCCAGCGTCCGGATTTGCGCCGCATCTATCGTTTTTATCGCCTGGTCTGCCTGTTCGCCCTCCAGTAAGGTGCGAGATTTTTTGCGCAGATAGGCGAGGAGATTTTCCGGGGTCACTACCCGTTCCGGCATCACCGTCTTGAACCCTTTCTGGCCTACCAGAACCACCATCGGAAACATTATTCTGGATGGAACTTTCAGGATTTTTTCAACGGCCTCGACCTGCAGAGTGTTGCGGTGCAGCGGGTTATCGATGCGTATCCAGTGACGCCAGCTATAGAGCTTCCATCGCTCCTGGAATTCAGCGCCCGACACCCATCCCGGGGCATATTGGCTTTCAATCACAAAAATACCGAATCGGGATATCACGAGGTGGTCGATGTGCACCGTACCGCCGCTCGCAGGGAGGGTGATGTCATGGAACGTGGTATAGCGGCTTTTCTCCAGCCCGGCGGCCAGCAGCCGCCTGACCCGGGTTTCAGCGATGTCGCCCCGGAACCGGGGCGAACTCAAAAAAGCGATCAATAATATGAGGGGAACAATCCAGAGCGCGTGAATCATCAAACGTTTTCAAACAGGAGACAGGCTCCTCAGCCGCATTTGGAGTAGCCGCAGGACAGGCAGGTGGCGCAATTATCCATGACAATCACTGCCTTGGTGTGGCATTTATTACACAGGGTCGCTGAAGTCGGATAGCCGGTATCGGACTCTGCATCCGCGTTTCTCTTTTTATCGGACGCAACCGCTTCAGCGCGCTTCTGATCGAGGATCAGTTGTTGCTGCTGGGATAGCTCTTCTTTTTCCATCAAGCCGATTTTCTGCAGGTGATGCTCGATAACCGCACCAATGTCCGCAATGATGGACGGCATGAACTTTCCACCCGGCTTGAAGTAGCCGCCACGCGGATCAAACACCGCCTGTAATTCTTCCGCCAGGAACGTGACGTCGCCACCCTTCCTGAACACGGCGGACATCAACCGGGTCAGGGCCACGATCCACTGAAAGTGGTCCATGTTTTTCGAATTGATGAATATTTCAAATGGCCGGCGCTGCTCGTGTTCCGTGCCCTGGTTCAGGATGATGTCATTGATCGTGACATACATGGCGTGATCATCCAGCGGGGTTTTGATCTTGTACGTGGAGCCTTCAAGGGCTTCCATGCCCTCCGGCCTGAGGACGCGTTCGGTCATTCGGATGATTTTGGCTTGTTGGCGCCCCTGGCCATCGTTCGCCGCTTCTTCCCTGGTGTTGGTTTCTTCTTCTTTTACGACTTCATAGCCAACGATCTTGTTGGAAATCTTGATACTCATTGTGCGTTATTCCTATATTCTGGCCGGTATTTTCAGGGTCGGAAAAAGAGGTGTACATCCATGTACACGACACCTCCGTAAAGTTTGGCGGAACCCAAAACTTCCCTCGCCGCCACTTTATCCTTGTTTTGTTATTGTTAACGTCCGTGCTGTTTGTGGACACCTCCGTGTACCGGAAACAAATCCATTGTTTCCTTTTCGAAGGCTCTCGCCTTCTCCTTTCTCCTCTCCGACTGATCACTTCATCAGGGTCTGGGCTAAAACTTTCCGTAATATCCTTCTTTCAGGGCATCGAAAAGATTGGCTGCGGTGTGCATTTCACCGTCATATTCGATCTCCTCGTTACCCGCCACTTCCACGACTTGACCATCATCCAGGACGAAGCGGTACGTCGTGTTTTCCAGGTCCTTGTCCTTGACCAATACGCCCTGAAATGCTTCAGGATTGAAACGGAAGGTCGTGCAGCCTTTCAACTGCTTCTGATGGGCGTAAGTGTAGATGTCCTTGAATTGTTCATACGGGAAATCGGTCGGCACATTTGCAGTCTTGGAAATCGAAGAGTCGATCCATTTCTGCGCCGCCGCCTGGATATCCACGTGCTCAGCGGGTGAAACGTCTTCAGCCGTGATGAAACAGTCCGGCAGCCGGGAAGCGTCATCCTGGGCATAAGGCATCGCGGCGGGATTGACCAGCACGCGGTAGGCCAACAGCTCATAGCTGAACACTTCCACTTTTTCCTTGGTTTTCCGCCCTTCGCGAATCACGTTCCGGCTGTAATGGTGCGCGAAACTGGGTTCGATGCCATTGGACACATTGTTGCCCAGTGATAGCGATATCGTTCCTGTTGGCGCTATCGAAGTGTGGTGGGTGAACCGGGCGCCTTCTTTCGCCAGGGCTTCCACCAGGTCAGGGGCATACCCGGCAATTCTCTGCATGTAGCGGCTGTACTTCGCCATCAGCACCTTGCCGGCGACCTTGTCTCCCGGCTTGTAACCGTCGGACCGCATCTCCGGCCGGCGACGCAGCATTTCGCCCGTCACTTCAAACAGTTCTTCCATGACCGGCGCGGGACCTTTCTCGCGGGTCAATTCGAGAGCCTCCTCCCACCCGGCGAGGGCCATTTCGCGGGCGACTTTCTCGGTGAATTCCAGGGAATCTTCCTTGCCGTATTTCATGCCCAGCATGGTCAGGGTCGAACCCAGGCCAAGGAACCCCATTCCGTGGCGCCGCTTGCGCGCAATTTCATCGCGTTGCTTAGCGAGGGGGAGTCCGTTTATTTCGACGACATTGTCCAGCATCCGGGTAAAGATCCGGACAACCTCCCGGTATTCTTCCCAGTTGAATGAAGCTTTCCTGGTGAAGGGATCGACAACAAAGCGCGTCAGGTTCACCGAGCCGAGCAAACACGCGCCATACGGCGGCAAAGGCTGCTCACCGCAGGGATTGGTGGCCCGGATGTTCTCGCAGAACCAGTTGTTGTTCATCTCGTTGATTCGATCGATCATGATGAAGCCCGGCTCGGCAAAATCATAGGTCGACGACATGATCATGTCCCACATCCGGCGCGCCGGAACGGTCTTGTAAATACGGCAAGCCACCAGGCCATCTTCCCGCGTGATGTAGTTGCGCGTCTCGGGCCACTCGCGCCAGATCACTTTTTGCTTGTCATCCAGGTCGATGCCGTCCGCTTCGTGCTGATTGATCGGAAATGCCAGCGACCAGCCGGTATTCTGTTCCACGGCTTTCATGAACTCATCGGTAACCAGCAGGGAACAGTTGAATTGGCGCAATCTCCCGTCTTCACGCTTCGCGCGAATGAAGTCCATTGCATCCGGGTGCCCCACTTCAAAAGTCGCCATCTGGGCGCCGCGACGACCACCGGCAGAAGAGACCGTGAAACACATCTTGTCGTAGATATCCATGAAACTCAGGGGGCCGGATGTGTACGCGCCAGCGCCGGATACATAAGCTCCTTTCGGACGCAGGGTCGAAAATTCGTAGCCTATCCCGCAACCGGCCTTGAGTGTCAGCCCGGCCTCATGCACCTTGTCGAGAATGCCGTCCATCGAATCGGTGATGGTGCCGGACACGGTGCAATTGATCGTGGAGGTCGCCGGCTTGTGGTCCAGTGCGCCGGCATTACTGGTTATTCGACCCGCCGGAATCGCTCCCCGGCGCAAGGCCCACAGGAAAGACTCATTCCACTCCTCCCGCTTCTCCTCGGTGTCCTCTACATCTGACAGCGCTTTGGCGACACGTTTGAATGTGTCGTCAATCGTCTGGTCTATGATTTCCCCTGTTTTAGACTTCAGGCGGTACTTTTTATCCCATATATCCAGCGAGGCCGGCTGGAAAGGAATTTCTATGGAATCAGTGCCAATCGCCTCAACTTGAACGCTGTTCATTAAATCTTCCGTGTATTTAGTTGGTTTTATTAAGTTATGGGCACAAGTTATTGTGCGCTATTTTTTTTTAGGACACAAGATATTGTGCCTGCGGGGAAGAAGATACGCTGGTGAAACGGCCCTGTCAAATGGCGGAAATTCAGGTGAACTTGCCTGGAAAACTCAAATTTATATTTAATATTCAAAAGCTTATAAAATATCAGCTCGCAAGGCGCGCAATTCTCCGCATTCCACCTGCAGGCTGAAATCCGCTTGAACGTTGGGATTCGCTTCGTCGCAAATCAGCATATGAGTTTATGTCGCCTGCTGAAATACTCCGTATTTGAATCCAGGAGCACCCCGTGCTGCACGTTATCCTGTACCAACCGGAAATACCTCCCAACACCGGTAACATCATCCGCCTGTGCGCCAATTCGGGCGCCCGATTACACCTGGTCGGCCCACTGGGATTCGTCCTTGACGACGCCAGGCTGAGACGCGCCGGGTTGGACTACCTCGAACTAACCGATGTGCGGCAATATCCGAACTGGCCTGCGTTCCTGGAGGAAAACCCGGGACTCCGGCTTTGGGCGTTTTCGACGCGCGGAAAAAAAAGCCACAGCCAGGCAGCAATCAGGGACGGTGATGGATTGTTGTTCGGACCGGAAAGCCGGGGCCTGCCCGGGGAAATTCTCGACATGGCAGGTGACGATTACACCCTAAGAATACCGATGCGAAAAAACAGCAGGAGCCTCAATCTGTCAAACACCGTGGCTATCGGCCTGTATGAAGCCTTGCGCCAGATGGAGTTTCCGGGATTACAGTGAACCGGTTGAACGCTCAGGCAGTTTCCTGTTTCTGTTCGCGGGATAACAAATCCCTGAGACTCTGGTATGGATCCCTGCCGAGATGGAGTATTCCGTAAACCTGCTCGGATATAGGCATTTCGACATCATGCCTCGTGGCAAGCCGCCAGACCTCCAGCGAGGTTTTCACGCCTTCAACGACCTGGCCAATTTCGGCCAGGGCTTCGTCGATGCCTTTGCCGGCGCCGAGGGCCAATCCCAGCCTCCGGTTTCGGGACAAATTTCCGGTGCAGGTGAGCACCAGGTCACCCATGCCCGCCAGACCCGTCAGGGTCTGGTCACGCGCACCGAGCACCCGCCCGAGCCGCATCATTTCCACCAATCCGCGGGTCACCAGCGCGGCCCTCGCATTATCACCCAGGGACATTCCGTCACTGATCCCGGTCGCGATGGCCAAAACATTTTTGACCGACCCGCCCAATTCCGCACCGACGATGTCATCGCTGGTGTATGCCCGGAAATTTCCACCATGCAGCGCGGAGGCCACCCTGGCGCAGTATTCAGGCTCCGTGCCGGCCACGGTAAGCGCCGTTGGAAGGTTGGCCGCCACTTCCCGCGCAAATGACGGCCCGGTGACAACGGCGAGCGGATGTTCGTCGCCAAAGATTTTTCGGGCGGGTTCGTGCAGAAACTGTCCGGTTCCAGGTTCCAGGCCCTTGCAGGCCCAGGAAACGCCCTGCCCCGGTTTCAACCACGGCTTGATCTGTCCGAGCATCCCGACAAAGGCGTGGGATGGGACCACGATGAGTACTTCGTCCGCCATGCCCACAGCCCGTTCCAGGTCCGGTTCCACCACCAAACTCTCGGGCAGCCGATGTCCCGGCAGGAACCTTTCATTGCTGCGGTTCCTGCCGATGGCCTCGATGTGTTCACGATCCCAATCCCAAAGCACGGCCCCGGTACCGGAACGTATCAACTGCATCGACAACGCCGTTCCCCAGGAACCGGCCCCCAGGACGGCGAACACGGAGGTGCCGTTCTGCGGCTTTACCAATCCCGGATCTGCAGTCATCGCCGGGCGATCAATCGTTGGTTGAAAACTCGGGCGTGACGGTTTCTCCGGTGGCGGCGCCGTTATTTTGTTCCTGCACCATCTGCTGCATACGCTGGGCGTAAAGCATGTCGAAATTGACCGGCTGAAGAACCAGCGGCGGGAATCCGGCCTCCGCGACCAAAATGGAGATCACTTGCCGGGCATATGGAAACAGCGTTGTCGGGCACATGGTGTTCATCACGGCGTGCGTGGCTTGTTCGTTAAACCCGCCCACCATGAAAATACCGGCCTGTGCAACTTCAACCAGGTACGCGGTTTTTTCACCGACACTCGCCGTCACGGTGACGGTCAATATCACTTCGTGCAGGTTTTCACCCAGGTTCTCGACCCGCTGGGCCAGGCTCATTTTCACGTCCGCCTGGCCGGCTTCCTGGAAAATCTGTGGTGCATTCGGCAACTCGAGAGATACGTCTTTCGTATACAATTTCTGGATCTGGAATTGTCCTGCACCCTCTGGGCCCGGGGTCATGACCGGATCCTGATTCTGTTCTTCTGCCATGTTTTAATCACTCTTGGGGGTTGGGTCGCCCAACGTGACGGGCGACAAAAAATGGAATTATCTCATTATTTCGTCGTGACCGGAAACTGGTCACCGCGCCACTGGGCCATACCGCCTTTCAGTACCGCAACGTCGGCAGCTCCCATTTTACGGAGATTGCCGGCAGCGGAAATGGCCGTTTGGCCGCTTTTGCAAACGACAAGCAGTTTATTGTCTTTCAGCTTCAGCACCTCCGCATCGGGATTTGCCAGCCGCGAAGGTTGCAGGTTCCGGGCGTTCACGATGTGGCCCTTGTTGAAATCGGCGACCGGTGAAATATCGATGATCACGGTATTGGGGTCATTGATCCATGCGACCGATTCTGCCGGGGTGAGTTCAGTCAGCCCCTGCACTTTTCGCATTACCTCGGTCCAGACAACGAGCCCGAGAACCGCCAGGAAGCCACCCACGAGGAGTAAATGATTCCCTGCAAATTCGAATACCTGCTCCATGCTGCAATCTCTTTTATGAAATAATAAGACAATCCCACAGTCGCTTGTTGGGCCGCAGTGATGCTGCCGCCGCTCTATCGCCTGTGGGCCTGTCACATTTGGAGTCGGCCGCAATAAATTGCAAGTAGGTAGAGCTAAAAATGAATCAAAAAATTTCGCACACGCCGCTCGTCCTGATGATCCTCGATGGCTGGGGTTATCGTGAAGAGAGCGCGAATAATGCCATTGCACTGGCAAAAACTCCTTGCTGGAGCGACATGTGGAAAACCGACCCCCATGTACTGATCGAGACTTCGGGTGAAGCCGTCGGCTTGCCGGATGGCCAGATGGGCAATTCCGAGGTGGGCCACATGAACATTGGCGCAGGACGGATCGTTTACCAGGATTTCACCCGTATCACCAAGGCGATCAGGGATGGTGATTTTGCCCGGAACCCCAATTTATGCAAGGCGATTGACGCCTCCCGTGAGAGGAACGCAACCGTTCATATCATGGGATTGCTTTCCCCGGGCGGAGTGCACAGCCACGACGATCATTTTATTGCAACGGTGCAACTTGCCGCGCAAAGAGGCGCCCGGTCTATCGCCGTTCATGGATTCCTGGACGGAAGGGATACCCCGCCACGCAGCGCGGAAGCATCGATCGTCCGGATGCAGGAGCTCCTGGACACCCTTCCAGGGGCTGAATTCAGCTCCATAAGCGGCCGCTATTATGCAATGGACCGGGACAAGCGATGGGACCGGGTCGAACGCGCTTATCGCGCCATTGCCCAGGCGGAGTCCGCATGGCACGAGCCAACAGCCGTCTCGGCCCTGCAAAAGGCTTACGAGAGGGGAGAAAACGACGAGTTTGTCCAACCCACTGTCATTGGTGAAGCCGCCGGCATGCACGATGGCGATACGATCATATTTATCAATTTCAGGGCGGACCGGGCGCGAGAAATCACCATGGCCTTTGTCAACGAGCCTTTCGATGGCTTCCACCGCTCGCGGATAAAATTGTCCGATTTCGTCTGTATGACCGAATACATGGCTGATCTCCCGGTGTCCGTGGCGTTTCCGCCATCAACCCTGCCCCGCTTGCTGAGCAGTGAGTTGGCGGAAGCCGGACTCCGCCAACTCAGGATTGCGGAAACTGAAAAATATGCGCACGTGACCTTTTTCTTCAACGGCGGCGAAGAAAAACCTTACCCATTGGAAGATCGGACCCTGATCCCGTCACCGGATGTCGCCACTTATGATCTGCAACCCGAAATGAGTGCTCCGCTGCTGACAGAAAAGCTCGTGGAAGCGATCTGCTCCGGGAAATACGACGTGATTATCTGTAACGTCGCAAACCCCGACATGGTCGGGCACACCGGAAACCTGGAGGCCGCCATCAAGGCCGTCGAGGCTGTTGACCGCTGCCTCACGGCAACCAGGGCGGCGATTGACCGGGTCGGAGGGCAATTGTTGCTTACCGCGGACCATGGCAATATCGAATTGATGGTTGACCCCGTGAGCGGACAGAAACACACGGCGCACACGACCAACAAGGTACCCCTCCTGTTTCATGGCCGCAGCGCAAAAATGAAGGAAGGCGGTTCGCTCAGGGACATTGCGCCGACCATGCTGTGTTTGCTGGGATTACCGCAACCTGTAGAAATGACCGGTCAACCGCTGGTGGAAATTGAAGGTGGTACGGCCTGAATCCCTGAAATCTTCCGCACCTCAACGTGTCACCCGTTTCGTATTGCTGATTGCTCTTGCTTTTTGGCTTCCGGCAACAGCCGGCCAGGATGCCGGCAAGGCGGAGGCGGAATCCAGGCTGAGCGAAGTCACGCTGGCGATCGACAACCTGAGGGAACAGCTGGACTCATCAAGAGCGGACCACCGGGAGGAACAGGCGCGGATGCGGGAAGTGGATCTCGCCATCCAGGCGGCCGGTCTGAAACTCAGAACCCTGGAGGAACAACGGAATCGACACATGGATGAACTGGCGAAACTGGAACTCCAGCGGGAAACGTACCTGTCCAGCCTTGACGTTCAGCTGGAACAGTTGGCGGAACAGGTCCGGTCCGCCTACAAACTGGGTAGCCAGTCACGGATAAAGCTTGTACTGAACCAGGATGATCCGGCTCGCCTCGGCCGGATGCTGGCGTATTATGATTTCCTCAACCAGGCCCAGGTTCGGAAGATCTCCGGCTTGAAAGAAGCCCTGACGACGCTTGATGAAATGCAAGATTCCATAGACCTGGAACTCTCGGGCATTGAACGCGTTCAAAACCAGCAGCGCATCGTCCTGGAAGACCTGGGCCAGCAAAGACGCGAACGTGAGGTTATGATCGCAGCGCTGGCCAGCCGGATCGACAATGAGGAGTCCCGGCTCCGCGAACTCGAACAAAACCGGAAAGACCTGGAAGCCCTGCTGGAACGTTTGAGCAATGTTCTTGCCGATATTCCGGCGGACCTCGGCAACCGCGCCGGCGTCGCTGCGCAGAAAGGCAAGCTGCCCATGCCTTTAAAGGGGCCGGTAAAACACGCTTTCGGGCAGCAAAGGGCCGGCGGACTGAAATGGCAGGGATGGCTGATTGAGGCGCAAATGGGCGCTGAGGCCGGCGCCGTTGCCTACGGCCGGGTGGCCTTCGCGGATTGGCTTCGCGGTTATGGATTGATGATGATTATTGACCACGGCCAGGGCTTTTTGAGCCTTTACGGTCACAATGAAAGCCTGCTGCGTGAAGTTGGCGCCTGGGTAGAACCCGGTGAAATTATCAGTATAGTGGGCAGCAATCCCGGAACTGACCAGGGCCTGTATTTTGAATTTCGGAAAAATGGAAAAGCGGTGGATCCGGCAGCATGGATCGCGCGATGACCGGCCTGACCCGGTCGCCACATCACACGGACCGAACTTAAATATGATGAAATGCTATATGAAGGTACTTTCTGCCGCTCTGGTTTCGCTATCCGGTTTCTCCCTGGTTTATGCTCAGAGCGCGACCGAACCTGTCCCTGCTGAGCAGGCGCCCGTTCAGGCCGCCCAGTTGACGCTGGATGATCTGCGTACGTTCACGGACATATTTAACCAGGCTCGAAAAAACTACGTGGAGGAAGTTGATGATCAGACTTTGCTCAATGCGGCCATACGCGGCATGCTGCAGGAACTGGACCCTCATTCCAGTTACCTGCCTGCAAAAGAACTGGAAGACCTCAACGATTCGGCGCTAGGCCGGTACAGCGGCATCGGGATCGAAGTGCAGGACCGGGAAGGCAAAGTGGTTGTCAACGCCATCATCAACGGCAGCCCCGCTGACCAGGCCGGACTGAACCCGGGCGATGTCATTACGTCCATAAACGGAAGTCCGGTGGAAGGCCGGCCCCCGAACGAAGCAATGGATGAATTGCAGGGCAAGCCGGACAGCAATGTCGTGATGCACGTCATTTCGGCCGAAGGCAAGGAACGGGACGTCGAAATCACCCGGCAATACATCAAGCTGCCGACGCTGAACTTTGAGTTACTCGACGACTCGATTGGTTATTTCAAGATGACCCAGTTTCACCAGGACAGCGCGTCCGACCTGGAGCAAACCCTGGAAAACATAAAGAACGACGGCATCGAACTCGACGCTGTGATCATTGACCTGCGGAAAAACCCGGGCGGGGTTTTACGCCAGGCAGTCGCCATGGCTGACGGGTTTTTGGACGAAGGTGGCATCGTTTCTACCCGAGGTAGAAATTCAACCATGCAACTCGAATTCAATGCCACACCGGGGCAGTGGCTTCCGGGCGTTCCATTGATGATACTGGTCGATCACAGTACGGCATCGGCATCCGAGGTGCTGGCCGGTGCATTACAGGATAACGGCCGCGCGGTAGTTGTCGGAGAACGGACTTTTGGCAAGGGCTCGGTGCAGTCAGTGTTACCCCTGCGCAACGGTGCGGGCATCAAGTTGACCACTGCCCGTTACTACACGCCTTCGGGCCGCTCCATCCAGGCGGAAGGAATCGTGCCGGACGTGGACATAGAATGGAACGAAGATACCACCGGACAGGATCAGGATGGGCAACTCCGCGAAGCCGACCTCGAACGGCACCTCGGGCACGAATCACAAGCAGACTCCCCGACGCAACATAACCCGGCACTTGAAGATTTTCCGCTGGAAAAGTTACTGCAGGCCCTGAAAAGCGCAGAAATCATTCCGGACCAGGAGTCCTGATGCCCTGTCACGCATTGTAAGGCGTGTACAGCAAGCCAGGAAGGTCGACCGCCAGGCGCGCAAGCAGGAAGCTAGTCCGAAGCCGAGCGCCCGTGGGGTTGTACCGGGAACGGAGTCACTTTCTCACCGGACTCACGATCCCGAATCCGGCATTGGCCGCGTTTTTCCACTTCCTCCACGCGTAACACGCTCTGGATCGGGAGGTGCAAGACCCGGGCGTTTCTGAACTCCTCGCGCATTTTTTCTTCTGTCGGGTCGATCACCAGCCCATCCGAGGTATCAAACACCAGGCCGGAGACCTCGATAAAGCCCCACAACCCGCTGGAAGTGACACCCTCACTGAACAATTCGTAAACCTTGCCACCGTTCAGGAATATGATTTTATAAAGTCGCTTTTCTGCCATCTGTCCGAGGTCTGTTTCCTTTAACCCAGGTAACTCCTGGTTAATTATAGCCTGATCTGTGCGAGGGCCCGGGCGATCAGTGCGAAGCTGAGACCCAGCGCAAAACCTGCGAGGTGGGTCCACCAGGCCACGGCCCCATTAATGGGGCCAAATACCGTGTAAAGCAACTGCAAAGTGAACCAGGAGCCGATAACCAGCAACGCGGGAACACGGGCGAATTGCAGGTAGACCCCGAGCGGGAGAAAAAGTCCTATTCTTCGCCTGGGGAACAAACCCAGGTATGCCCCGACAACCGCTGAAATCGCACCGCTTGCGCCAATTATGGGTGTATCCAGCTGTGGCAGGCGAAGTGCAACGATCACGTTCGCCAGGGCTCCGCCCAGCAGAAAAATCAGGATGATCCCCACTGACCCGAGCCTTTGCTCAACCTTGATTCCAAAAACCCACAGGTAGGCCAGATTTCCCAACAGGTGCAGCCAACTGGCATGGATAAAGAGCGATGTCACCAGGCTCAAAGCCGATAAACTCCACCACGAAGCCGGATTCTCGCTGAGCAGGGCCGAAAGGGAAGACGGCTGCATCCCGCCCATGTCGATCATCGCCTGCTGCATCAGTGGATTCAGCCCGGTGTATATAAACAGGGCGAGAATACAGACCAGGCTGATGCTGATCGTTACGAAGGGTGGATGCGGCGGGTGTTCCGACCAGTTGGTCACGATCCCGTAATTCACGTGATCAACTCTTTACGAGAAAGCGGTAATTCCTGTACAGGAAGATAGCCCCGTCCTTGCGGATTTCATCCAGCACGAGGCCTCCATCCAATTCATCTTTCTCGACCAGGCGCTGGCCATTGGACAGGAGGAAGCGATCGCCCGGGTGCTCGGCATAAACCAGGACGGTAATCTTGATTTCCGGCAAATCATCCCTGATCCCCTGCGGCAACTCCCAATAACTGATGGGTTCCGCCACGTGGGGTTCAACTGCACTATGGAGACTTTCTTCATTGACCTCCGCCGTGGCATCCGTTTCCGCAGTCGATGAATCGGCAACCGGGTCCGGAACCGGTTCGGCAATGGCCACAACCAACTCCGATGGCTTTTCGGACGCCGGCTCTTCGTTTTCCGCTTTGAAATTAGTGACGGACCGGGCGACCCTGTCGCGGTCGCTGGACGCTTTGGCTTTGTTCGCCCCTGGATTGATGGGCATCGGCAGCTGTTTCGCATTTTCCGGTTGATACGATTCGGTCTTCGTACGATTTTGTGGGGGTTCGTCCACCGGCGGGACTCCGTCGTCCGCGTTCTCCACCGCGACAAGAGCGACTTCCTCCCCCGGGGACTGCCGGAATTGCTGCCAGCCAAACCAGCCCATCACGCTGACGCTCAGCAAGATCATCAAGAGTATGATCCACGGATTCAGGGGCTGGTGACGCTGAGCGGGATCGTCAGGGCGGTTCTGGAGCGTGGGCACCTGGCCCAATTGACGCTCCTGCTCCGATTTCTTCAGCGCTTCAAGCAAAATCGACATGAACTACGACCTCTCCCCGGCTGCCGTGATCAAACGGGGTTGTGTGATGGTTGGCGCCATCAGGTAGATAAGTGTATTGGGCCCAATAATACCATCCGCCCGCAAACCGTTGCGTCGTTGAAAGGTCATCAGCCAGGTTTCAAAACCGGAATCAAACACCCCCTCGCCGGTCCAGGCAGGTTCAGCGTAGCCCGCCATTTCCATGACTATATCCACGGCCACGCCGGATTCCCCGCGGCGGATCTGTACCGGCCAGTCCGCCGCCTGGGGCCAGGCGACCAGGTACTCGCCCAACCAGTGGTTTTCGATTGCTTCGCGCGTCACCGTCACCGGCTTCTCACTTGATCCGACCAGCAACCCTTCACCGGAAAACCCGAGCAATACGAGGAACCTCGGTTTGTCGCCCTGCAACACCAGGATCACCGGCAACCCCAGGTTCCGGATCCTGGACCAGTTGCCCTGGTCGCGGAAACAGGCATAGCCGACACCGGCAACGCCGTCACAAGCAGCTGCAATGGCATTGGCGTTTTCACCATCCTGCCAGAGGTCAGCCATGGTCCGCCAAGCCAGGCGGTGTTGCGAGTCGAGCCACTCCGGTTCAACTTCCCGCATTGGCGCCAACGGTTCGTCCGCCAACTCGGCGCCGACAGCAGAATCTGCCTGGCTCACGGCAATCCCGATGGGCGGCGCGGAATCCTCAATCACCGGCAAGGGTTCCGGGGCCTGCTGAACCGAAGCCGTCGCTACCGGTGTTTCGACCGGGAGAAATCGTTCCAGCGCAGGGAAACCCCACAGGAGCAGGCTGATAACCGCAAGCGCCGCTACCGATGCCATGGCGACGACCGCGGGCCAGCGGGTCGAACGCACCCGTGACTCGCTTGGCTGGACCTCGTTGGCCGCTGCATTGACGAAAGCGGAAGAAATGTTATCCGCTTCCCGGGCATATGCGCCGGCCAGCGACCGGTCGGCAATGATATTGATCAATCGCGGAACCCCGCCCGATCTTTGGTACAGGGCACGCATGGCGGAACGCCGGAACGGATTCCGCCTGGCGCCTGCGACCTGTAAGCGGTGTTTCACGTAGGCTATGGTTTCTTCCTGGTTCAGCGGCGTCAAATGGTAGCGGGCCGTAATTCTTTGCGATAGCTGACGCAGATCCTGCCTTTGCAATAACTGCCTGAGCTCAGGCTGGCCCAGCAGAACCATTTGCAACAATTTATCCTTGGCTGTTTCGAGATTGGTCAGCAGCCTGACCTGCTCGAGGGCTTCCGGGCTCAGATTTTGCGCTTCATCAATCACCACGACGACGCGCCGGCCCAGCGCATGCTGTTTCAACAGGTAATCATTGAGGGTGTCTACCATCAATTTATTGCTTTCGGTCAGACCCTGGGTATCCAGGCCCAATTCTTCGCAGATGGTTGCGAGCAATTCCCGCGGCGTGACCAGCGAGTTCAGCACCAACGCAACCCGGGTGTCCTCCGGCACCTGTTCCAGCAGGCACCGGCAAATCGTCGTCTTGCCCGTGCCGACTTCGCCGGTCAGCTGAACAAACCCGCCTGAGCCACCCTGGCCCACACCATATAACAGGTGTGCGAGCGCCTCCCGGTGCGCCGCGCTGAGGTAAACAAACGCAGGATCCGGGGTAATCGAAAACGGCGCTTCATTCAATCCAAAAAACTGCAGGTACAATTTATTCTCTCTTCAGTCGTCCAATTCGAGCAGGAGCGCGTTGCCGCCAACAGCGGCGGTATTTACCGTCAACGTGCGTTCGGTGGCGAAGCGGAACATGTAGTGTGGACCTCCTGCTTTCGGGCCAGTTCCCGACAGGCGTTCACCACCGAAGGGCTGAACACCGACCACTGCGCCGATCATGTTACGGTTGATGTAACAATTTCCGGCCATGACCCGCCTGGCAATATGCCTCTGGGTGCGGTCAATGCGGCTGTGGACACCCAGCGTCAGACCATATCCGGTTCCGTTGATTTCATCGATGATCCGGTCAAGATCCCCCGCCCGGTACCGTACCACGTGCAGAACCGGTCCGAATACCTCCTGCTTCAAAGTATTGATGGAATCGATCTCGATGGCACACGGTGCGAAGTAATGCCCCGACAGGCCCGTCCCCATCGGCGCTCTTGCGATAAGGGTGAAATCCTTCTCCATCTTTTGGACATGCTCCTGCAATTCCTGGAGTGCCGCACCGTCGATCACCGGACCCACATCCGTTGATAAAACCCTGGGGTCGCCGATGACCAACTCCTGCATCGCCCCTGCGAGCAGACGAATGACGCGATCAGCCACATCGGTCTGGAGGAAAAGAACACGCAGAGCGGAACACCTCTGTCCGGCACTGTGAAAAGCGCTTCGAATCACGTCTTTCACGACCTGTTCCGGCAAAGCCGAACTGTCGACCAGCATTGCATTTTGCCCGCCGGTTTCGGCAATCATCGCGGCCAGCGACGAATCCCGGGCGGCGAGGCTGCGGTTGATCATGTGCGCCGTATCCATCGACCCGGTCAGCGCCACGCCATCGATCCGCGGATCGGTGGTCAGCTTCGCCCCGACAACGGAACCTCTTCCGGGCACCAGTTGCAAGGCCGGTCGCGGAATACCCGCCTGGTGCATGATCTTGACGGCAAGGGCGGCGATCGCCGGCGTCTGGTCTGCAGGCTTGGCCAGAACCGTGTTACCGGCCGCCAGGGCCGCGCTGACCTGGCCGGTAAAAATGGCCAGCGGAAAATTCCAGGGGCTGATGCAGACAAACACACCCTTGCCGTGCAGGCTGAGTTCATTGCGTTCGCCGGTCGGGCCCGGCAGCACCATGGGGACATCAAAGTTCTTCCTGGCCTGCAGCGCGTAGTACCGGAGAAAATCAACGGCCTCCCTGACTTCGGCAACCGCGTCGTGGGCCGTTTTGCCGGCTTCCCGCGTGGCCAGCGCCATGAACTCGGCAAAGTTGTCCTCCATCAGGCCTGCGGCGATCTCCAGCATTTCTGCACGCTTGCTTCCCGGAGTCTGGTCCCACTCGGTTTTGTAGGCATAAGCGTCTTCAACCGCGCCTTCCAGCTCTTCCAGGGTTGTCTGGCGCACCGTGCCCACGCGATCATCCAACCGGCCCGGGTTGATATTGTCCTTCAAGGGCCCGCCGCTCCGGCCCAAGGCCCTGGCCAACAGAGGCTCCACGTCCCACTGTTTTTCCGCAAAAGGCTGCATCCGTTCAGACAAGCGGAGCACGTCCGCTTCATTGGCCAGGTTGACCCCTTTCGAATTGATCCTCTCACTGCCATACAGGTTGCGCGGCAACGGTATCGCCGGATGCGAGACCGGTTCGGTGGTGGCGACTTTCAGCAAGGGGTTTTCGACAACCTTTTCGACCGGAAGCGTTTCATCCACGATGCGGTTGACGAAAGAGGTATTCGATCCGTTTTCAAGCAAGCGCCTGACCAGGTAAGGCAACAGGTCCTCATGGCTGCCTACCGGGGCATAAACCCGGCAGGTGTGGCGGAATCCTTTCTCGCTCATGACGATGTCATACAGGTCGTGCCCCATGCCGTGCAGGCGCTGGAACTCGTAATCCAGCCGGTCTCCGGCCAATTCCGTGACGGCCGCGATGGTGTGGGCATTGTGCGTCGCAAACTGGGGGTAGAAGGCCGTCCGGTTTGCGAGCACCTGTTTCGCACAGGCGATATAGGAAACGTCGGTATTCGCCTTGCGGGTAAAAACCGGGTAACCCGCAAATCCCTCAACCTGGGCATACTTGATTTCCGCATCCCAGTACGCGCCTTTTACCAGGCGGATGGGAATGCGCTGGCCACTCCTGGCGGACAGGTCCGCCAGCAGATCAATCACCGCGGGCGCCCGCTTCTGGTAAGTCTGTAACGCCAGGCCCAGGCCATTCCAGCCGGCCAGGGACGGGTCGCCGATAACGGCGGCAAACACGTCCAGGGTCAACATCAGGCGGTCCGCTTCTTCGGTATCCACGGTCAGCGCCATACGGTTGGACATGGCCAATTGAGCCAACTCCAGCAATCCCGGCACCAGTTCGCGCATGACACGGTCTTTCTGTGCAAATTCGAAACGGGGGTGTAACGCGGAAAGCTTCACGGAAATGCTGGGGGCGGAAAATATGTCGCCCGGGGTCTTGCGCGCGCCGATCGCGCGAATTCCGGCGCGGTATGACTCCATGTATCGCTCTGAATCCTTGCTGGTCAAAGCCGCTTCACCCAGCATGTCGAATGAATGACGATAGCCCAGGTTTTTCTTCTTGAGTGATCGGTCCAGCGCTTCGTCAATGGTCCTGCCCATGACGTATTGATGCCCCATGATGCGCATGGCCTGACGGATCGCAGTGCGGACGACCGGTTCTCCGCTACGATTCACCAGGCGCTTGAAAATCGATGAAAAAGTGGTTTGCGTCGATCCGGAAAGCGCAACCAGTTTGCCGGTCAGCATCAGACCCCAGGTGGAAGCGTTCACCATGACCGAAGAACTTTTTCCCAGGTGGGACTCCCAGTCTGCATCACCGAGCTTGTCGGCAATCAGTTTTTCAGCGGTGTCGTCGTCCGGAATGCGTAAAAGCGCCTCTGCCAGGCACATCAGGACCACGCCTTCCTCGGAAGAGAGGTCATACTCCTGCATGAATGCATCGAGCAGGCCGCGCTCTTCCCTTTTTCCCCGGACGGACTCGACCAGCAACCGGGCCCGGCGGTCAACTCTTTCCTGGGTCGCCTGGTCCAGTTTCGCTTTTGCCAGCAACTCGCCGACGGCTTCCGCCTCATCGGCGTGGTAGGCGCGATTGACGGCATCCTTCAGAGGATCAGTGGTGGTTTGGCGGGAAATCAAGAAATCGCTGGCCTGGCGGTCGCTCACTACAGGTTCTCCATAATATTCTCGGAAGCAGTGGCAAGTTTACTCTCCGCGGTTAACCGTGAAAACTCGGGGTGGAATCAAAGGGACAGATAAATGCATAAATTGACTTTCGGGTTGAAAAAGCAGACCGGGGACGATGAATTATCGGCCTCCCCGGCAAGCTTTCCTTGATCATGCCTTGGAAGCGCGGATACAATTGGCGGCTTGTCGTGGCTGCCGGATCGTTTGGAGCGGGTTTACAGGAATTCCATGGTCGTTACGTGGCATAGTTCTGACAGCTCGCAGGGCGGGCATCGTGGCGAGGGGTAATTTTTCCCTGGGAGCCGGCGGCCTGGTAAATCTGCTGCTGTCTCTTGCTGTTGTCAGCCTGTTCCTTGCCGGTTTGCTGGCGCTCGGGGGTTACTGGCCAATCCTGCTGATTGCAGTAATTCAACTCGCGCTGGTGGCCTGGATCCTGGTTCGCGCATGGGAACAGAGCCTGGGTTGCTGACTTTATCGACATCGATGCGGAAAAGATCCGGGTAACGCACCAGAGACACCGGAAAAAGCACTTTTACGAACTTGAAACCGCCTGGGCAGTGATCGAGTTGAAACAACCCGAAATCACATGGTACAGCCCAAGGCTCCTACTGAGGTCGCGGTCTCAGGTAGTGGAACTGGGCTCGTTCCTGACGAGCGATGAAAAGCACCAACTGTTACAGCACATTCGTTGTGCCATTGAAAAACACAGCGCCATGATAAGGTGCACTTGAAGCTTGAGGCCTTAAATACCAATGAAGAAACAAAATACTTTCATTGTTGCAGCAGCGGTAACCGCGGCCGTAATCGCCGCTTTCTGGTTGCTACTGGCCGCACCCGGCTACACCGGAAACGGAATCAATATGACCCGCGGCGTGACTTCCCAGTCGACGCTCGCTTATGAGTTACACATGATTATCCTGTGGATCTGCGTGGTCATTGGAATCATCGTATTCAGCGCGATGTTCGTTTCGATCGTGTTGCATCGTAAATCCCGGGGGCACGATCCGGCGCAATTCACGCACAGCACCAAGGCTGAAATCATCTGGACGATCATCCCGGTCATTATCCTGATCGTGATGGCTGTGCCCGCGACCACGGCGCTGGTCAACATGGAAGTCGCGCCGGAAACCGAGCTGACGGTCAAAATCACCGGGTTTCAGTGGCGCTGGCAATATGAATACGTTGAAGATGGGGTCAGGTTCATTTCTTCGCTGAAGTCCGACTCCAACGCGGCCCGGCGCCTGGCGTCGGGAACCGAACCCTCCACGGTGGAGAATTACCTGCTGGACGTGGATAACCCGCTGGTGCTGCCCGCCAACACCAAGATCAAGTTCCTGATCACGGCTGACGATGTTATTCACTCGTGGTGGGTTCCGGCCCTCGGCTGGAAGCGCGACGCGATACCCGGATTCATAAACGAAGCCTGGACCGAAGTCATGGAACCCGGTGTATACCGCGGTCAATGCGCCGAATTGTGCGGCAAGGACCACGGTTTCATGCCGATCGTCCTCAATGTCCTGCCTAAAGCGGAATTTCAGGCCTGGATCGACCAGCAACGTCAGGGCATGGCTCATGAACAAGCGGAAATTGAACGGCTGTGGGCCCGCGATGAACTGATGGAACTGGGTGAAAAGGTCTATGCCGCCCAGTGCGCCACCTGCCACCAGGCTGACGGCCAGGGGCTGGCGCCGGCCTTCCCTGCACTGGCCGGGAGCCCGGTCGTCAACGGGCCAGTCGACGATAATATCGAGGTCGTGCTGCACGGCCGCAAAGACACGGCAATGCCGGCCTGGGGCGGCATGCTGTCGGCTTCCGACATAGCAGCCGCACTGACTTACACGCGCAACGCTTTTGGCAATGAAACGGGTGACCTGGTCCAGCCGCAGACCATCACCCGCATCAAGAACGGTTAACGATTACAGGAATTGATGAGATGAGTATCGAGAGTCACGAAGTAGCACACGACGATCATCACGATCACAAACCCAGTGGATTCCTGGACCGGTGGTTGTATACAACCAATCACAAGGACATCGGGACGCTGTACCTGGTTTTCTCACTGCTGATGTTCTTCATCGGCGGAAGCATGGCCATGGTGATCCGCGCTGAACTGTTCATGCCGGGACTGCAATTGGTGGAGCCTGAATTCTTCAACCAGATGACCACGATGCACGCGCTGATCATGGTTTTTGGCGCCGTGATGCCCGCCTGGGTAGGCTTTGCCAACTGGATGATCCCGATGATGATCGGGGCGCCCGACATGGCACTGCCGCGAATGAACAACTGGAGTTTCTGGATTCTGCCGTTCGCCTTCACCATGCTCCTGAGCACGCTGTTCATGGATTCGGGCGGCCCAGCGGCCGGCTGGACCCTGTACCCGCCGCTCAGCCTGCAGGGCGGTCAGAGTTTTGCATTCGTGGTGTTTGCCGTTCACATGATGGGTATTTCATCCATCATGGGTTCGATCAACGTGATCGCCACGATCCTCAATATGCGCGCACCTGGCATGACGCTGCTGAAAATGCCGTTGTTTGTCTGGACCTGGCTGATTACCGCCTTCCTGCTGATCGCGGTGATGCCGGTACTGGCTGGCGCGGTGACCATGCTGCTCACCGACCATTTTTTCGGCACGAGTTTCTTCAATGCTGCCGGCGGTGGCGATCCGGTTATGTTCCAGCACATATTCTGGTTTTTCGGACACCCGGAGGTTTACATCATGATCCTCCCGGCATTTGGCGTGGTATCTGAAATCATTCCCACTTTTTCCCGCAAACCGCTGTTTGGCTACACTGCCATGGTCTATGCAACGGCCAGCATCGCGTTCCTCTCGTTTATCGTTTGGGCCCACCACATGTTCACGGTCGGCATGCCGCTGACCGGCGAGTTGTTTTTCATGTATGCGACGATGCTGATCGCGGTTCCCACCGGGGTGAAAGTATTCAACTGGGTGAGCACCATGTGGAAGGGTTCGATGACTTTCGAGACGCCCATGCTGTTCGCCATCGGCTTTGTCGTGCTGTTCACGATCGGCGGCCTGTCCGGGCTCATGCTGGCGATGACCGCGGCTGATTTGCAGTACCACGATACTTATTTCGTTGTAGCCCACTTCCATTACGTGCTGGTACCCGGTTCCGTGTTTGCCCTGATGGCGGGCACTTATTACTGGCTACCCAAGTGGACGGGGCATATGTATTCGGAGAAATGGGGCAAAATACACTTCTGGGTGTCTGCGATATCAGTCAATATCCTGTTTTTCCCGCAGCACTACCTCGGGCTGGCCGGCATGCCGCGCCGCATTCCTGATTATTCAACGCAGTTTGCGGATTTCAACATGATTTCTTCAATCGGCGGATTCATTTTCGGGGCGTCACAGCTGATTTTCGTCGGTGTGATCGTGCATTGTGTGTTCAAAAGCCGCCAAAAGGCGTCCGGTCGCGTCTGGGAAGGGGCAAAGGGCCTGGAGTGGACGTTGTCGTCCCCACCGCCTTACCATTCTTTCAACACGCCGCCGGTCATCGACTCGACCACCATTGCGCATGTTGAAGGTGCGCACTGAAACGGACCATGGAATTGACCGGACAGAACAACATCGAGGACTCGCAGGAAACGGGCTGTAAAAACGGCCTGGGTTCTCGCGCTGGTGGCTGCCTTGATCTTTATCGCCTTCATCCTTTCCGGCGTGCTGGGCTCTTGAAATGACCAGCGTGTCACATGGTAAACTGGTGCGTAAACTGGTGCTTCTTGCCGTCGGGATGTTCGGCTTCGGCTTTGCCATGTGGCCGCTGTATACCGTGTTTTGCGACCTGACCGGCCTGGGCGGGCGCGGAGTGAAAGTCGCGGAAACCGCCGGTGACCTGCAAAAATCCGATCGCCAGGTCCGGGTCCGGTTCGATGCGACTGTCAATTCCGGGTTGCCCTGGGTTTTCCAGCCCAAAGAAAAGTCGGCCATGGTTGCCCTGGGCGAAATGACCGAGGCATTCTACATGGCCATGAACCCGGCCGGCGAGGCCATGGCAGGCCAGGCGATTTATAATGTCACGCCACCCGAGGCAAGCCTGTATTTCGTAAAAACCGAGTGTTTTTGCTTTACCGAACAGGTTCTGCAGGCCAATGAAACCACGGGAGATGCCGGTTTACTATTTCATACAACCGGATCTACCTGACTATATTAAAGAAATTACTCTGTCCTACACGTTCTACCGGGACGAGAGCGCGGACGCAGTGGCCCTGATCGCTGCATCTGAATCATCATCGGAATGAAAGATACGGACTTTGAAAGAACTGACGAGGCTTAGAAATGGCACAGCACGCTGACGACTCCTATTACGTACCCCACGGAACCAAGTGGCCGATTATCGGATCCCTGGGAATGATCACCATGATGGCCAGCGCCGGATTCTGGGTCAATGACTCACAGACAGCACCCTGGACGTTCCTGGTGGGAGCACTGATCCTGATTTACATGATTTTCGGCTGGTTTGGCCAGGTCATCCGCGAGAGCGAATCCGGCCTGTACAACGCCCAGGTAGATACTTCTTTCCGCATGGGCATGATGTGGTTCATTTTCTCCGAGGTCATGTTTTTTGCGTGCTTTTTCGGCGCCCTGTTCTACGCCCGGATGTTTGCCGTGCCGTGGCTGGGCGGCGAGGGAACCGGCGCCTTGACCAATGAAGTCCTGTGGCAGGGTTATGACGCGGTCTGGCCGACCGCCGGCCCGGCAGAGATCGGGGGGCCATTCCAGACCATCCCGGCATTCGGCGTGCCGTTCATCAATACACTGATACTGTTGACCTCTGGTTTCACGGTCACGATGGCGCACCATGCTTTGAAAAAGGATGCGCGGGCCAAACTGGTTACCTGGCTTCTGGCAACCGTCATCCTGGGCTTTCTGTTCGTATTCCTGCAGATCGAGGAGTACAAGGAGGCCTACCTGGAACTTGGCCTGACACTGGGTTCGGGAATCTATGGCTCCACGTTTTTCATGCTGACCGGCTTTCACGGAATGCACGTCACGCTGGGCGCGATCATGCTCACCGTCATCGCGATCCGCTGCATGCGCGGGCACTTCAAGCCCGAGCATCACTTCGGCTTCGAGGCCGTTGCCTGGTACTGGCATTTTGTTGACGTGGTCTGGCTGGGACTGTTTATTTTTGTTTACGTTTACTGAGTGCGTGGACCCGGCCGCGGATTAACACCGCCGGCTGAACATGAAACAAGCGGAGGCCCGCCACATGGCGGGCTTCTTGTTCACAGCACGCGCCCGGACCCGGGAAAACGATGACTCCTATTCCGGTTCGGCCGGTTGCTGAACAGCCGGCAGGCGAATCGGGCCGCTGTTTGGTTCAATCCAGCCCAGTTGGTAAGCTCCCCACAGGAACAGGAACAGGACCAGGGACAAACCGATTCGCCACATCAGGCGTTTCACAGTCCGGTCACCTTCACCGTGGTCTTTTACCAGGAAAAACAATGCGGAACCGAGGCTGTAGATGATGGCGATTAAAAAAACGATGATCAGTATCTTGATGAGCATGATTGCCTCAACTGAACGTTTCGGTGAACCCTGATTATAGCCAAACCGGTTCAAGATGTTAACAGGCTCTGAATAAAGCGGAAGAAAGATGATTTTCAAGCCTTCGATCAAGTTGACCCTGGTGCTATTGGTGCTCGCACTGGTTTTTGCGCGCCTCGGTATGTGGCAAATGGAACGCCAGTCGGAGAAACAGGCTCTGTTCCAGCAGTTTGAAGAGGCGCCGGTGCTCAGCATCGAAGACGCAATCGCCCGTGATGCCTTGTTTGCCCGGGTCGAAGCCACGGGCCGTTATGACCCGGTTCGTCATATCCTGCTGGACAACAAGGTACTCGATGGGCGCGCCGGCGTGCATGTCCTGACGCCTTTCGTGATGCAGGGTGGCCGTGAAATACTGGTCAACCGCGGCTGGTTGCCTCTTCCGCCGGACCGCCGGTCATTGCCGGATGTGGTCACAGAGGATGCACGGCAGACGATCAGCGGCGTGCTGGTCAAGCCGCCCGCAGGCGGCCCACGAATCGGAGATGCGGACCGGTTGGTGCGGAGTCACTGGCCACAGCTGGTGACCTACCTCGACATCGGTACCGTTGGGGAGGCCCTGGACGTGACGCTTGAGCCGTGGCTGCTGCAGCTCGATCCGGGCGATGTGAGTGGTTTTCAAGGCCGCGACTGGCAACCGGCCGTCATGGGACCGGAGGTCCACGGCGCCTATGCCGTGCAGTGGTTTGCGCTCGCTTTCACCAGCTTGATCATCTGGATCGTACTGGGTGTCCGGCGGGCGAAAACAGGTTCCGCGCATGATTCATCAGAAGCGCCCTAGGAAAACGAAATGAAGAACAAGATTTCGCCAAGAATTTCCCTGTTGATTATTGCAGCGATCTTCCTGTTGCCGCTGTTGCTGGCCTGGTTCATGTATAACGGAACGATTCAATACAAGCCGGCTGCAACCCGTAATTTCGGACAACTGGTGGAGCCTCCGCTGCCCTTGCATTGGCAGGATGTGACCATGGTGCCGGTTAACGGGTCAACCCCGTCTGGTGCGGCGGAAGCTTTCAAAAACCACTGGGTGATCCTTTACCCGGTTCCGGACACAGTGCCTTGACGCCTGCCTGCAGGAAGTCTCGGCCCTGCGGCAAATTCACCTCGCTTCAGGTCGCCACCAGGCCCGGATCAAAATTGCGCTTTTGCTTCCCCAGGCCGGTGCACCGGACCTCGAATCCGTTCTGCACGATACCTATTCCAGGTTTGAATTGATCCGCGATCCGGCAGGCAAATTACGCTCCACCCTGCAACAGACTGCAGGCCCAATGGACACTGTCTACCTAATCGATCCGCCAGGTAATATAATGATGACCTACAAAGGGGGAGCCGACCCCAATCATATCAAGCAGGATTTAATACGGCTTCTGACCTGGTCAAAACTGGACGAATAATGACGCATCCTGTCCTCCACCGCCTGGCGTTGGCAGCCTCCATAGTCGCCTTTGCCGTGATCATTCTTGGCGCTTTTGTGCGTCTTTCCGATGCCGGCCTGGGTTGTCCGGACTGGCCGGGATGTTACGGCCATCTGACCTGGCCGGTCGAATCCCACGAAATTCTGAAAGCCAGTGAATCCTTTCCGGAACGGGCTGTTGAATCCGGAAAAGCCTGGAGGGAAATGGTCCACCGTTACCTGGCCGGAACGCTGGTCCTGCTTGTGCTGTTGATCAATTTTCTGGCCTGGAAATCCGCATCAAGGAGAGGTATCCGCGTATTGGCGGCTGCGCTGCTGGCGTTGATCCTGTTCCAGGCGGCACTCGGAATGTGGACAGTAACCCTCAAATTGCTGCCCATCGTTGTCATGGGTCACTTGATGGGCGGCCTGGCCACGTTCTGCCTGTTGCTGTGGCTTGCCTGGAGAACGGCAGACCGGAAGCCGCACGCTGGACAGGAAGCGTTCAAACGGCTGCGTCCGTTGATCCTCGCGGCCTTCGCCCTGCTGGTGGCTCAGCTTGCGCTGGGCGGCTGGACCAGCGCGAATTATTCGGCCCTGGCCTGCCCGGATTTTCCGACTTGTCATGGAGAACTATGGCCGGCGGCCAATTTCCGTGACGGATTCGTCTTGTTGCGGGAAGTCGGGGTCGATTATGAAGGTGGATTGCTGGATTTGCGTTCCCGGATGGCCATCCAGATGACCCACCGGCTGGGCGCCGTCGCGGTGCTGATAGTCGTCGGCTTACTATCCATAATGCTGATCCGGCGGCCGGCCGCCCGTTCAGAAGGCATGATCCTGGGCGCTTTGCTGCTGGCGCAAATTACGTTGGGCATCCAAAATATCGTGTTGCAGTTGCCGCTCATCAATGCGGTGGCTCACAATGGCATGGGCGCCCTTCTCCTGGCCGCGATGCTGTGGCTTGTGTACCGTTCCACGGCACACCCGGGCTGAACCCGTTGTTTGCTTCAGCCAGCCAATACTATCAACTCTGCAAACCCAGGGTGGTTATGCTGATCGTGTTTACCGCGGTCGTCGGCATGGTCCTGGCAGTGCCTGGCTGGCCACCGGCAAGCGCCGTGGTTTTCGGCACCATCGGTATCGGCCTGGCGGCCTCGTCTGCGGCCGCGATCAATCATTTGCTCGACCAGCGGATCGACGCCGTGATGGCCCGGACGCGAAACCGGCCCCTGCCGTCCGGACAATTGAACGTCGGACAGGTTCTGACGTTTGCCCTGATTCTCTGCGTTATTTCCATGACGGTTTTGCTGGTCTGGGTCAATACCCTGACCGCGGTGCTGACCTTCCTGTCGCTGATTGGTTACGCCATCGTTTACACGGTCTGGCTGAAGCGCGCCACGCCCCAGAACATCGTCATTGGCGGAGCCGCCGGGGCCGCGCCACCGGTGCTCGGGTGGGTTGCGGTCACCGGTTCGATTGATCCCAATGCGCTGATCCTGTTCCTGATCATTTATGTATGGACGCCACCACACTTCTGGGCCCTGGCGATTCACCGCAGACACGACTATGCGGCCGCGGATATTCCGATGCTTCCGGTGACCCATGGCCCCCGCTTCACCCGCTGGCATATCCTGTTCTACACGATACTCCTGGTGCTGGTCACCACCCTGCCCTACCTCACCGGGATGAGTGACGTGTTGTACCTGGCTGGAGTGACCGTGCTGAACCTGGGATTCCTCTGGTACGCTTACCGCCTGCTCAGTGACAATGACGAGCGCATTCCGATGCAGACTTTCGGATACTCCGTGATCTATTTGATGGTCCTGTTCATTTTTCTGCTGGCAGACCACTTTCTTCAGATGTTCTTGCACCAGGCTGGGAATTAACCCAGTCACGCGTATCGAAAGCGGGCCGGAGTATCCCGCAAAGACACTGTCGGGCCCATGTATAATTGATCAGATGTGCCCTAAAATACGCCCCTGGCAATATCCATTCAGAGACCTGGAAACATGAGTAAAAACATGCCGACCCGTTCCGAAAAATCGCCGCTCCATGAGCTGGAAGACCATGGCGAATTCATCATGCGTCACATCGGCCCCCGGGATGACGACGTCAGCCTCATGTTGAAGGAAATCGGGGTTTCATCACTCGATGAACTTATCGCAACTACGTTGCCGCCTTCGATACAGCTCAGCGAGCCGCTGGATCTGCCGGAAGCGAGGTCGGAGCTGGACACGCTCACGAGGCTGCGCGAAATGGCCTCGCTGAATCGCGTCCAGCACAGCATGATCGGCATGGGTTACCACGAAACCATTCTGCCCTCGGTCATCCAGCGAAATGTCCTGGAAAACCCGGGCTGGTACACGGCCTATACCCCCTACCAGGCGGAAATATCACAGGGCCGGCTCGAAGCCCTGTTGAATTTCCAGCAGATGGTCAGTGACCTGACCGGCATGCCGATCGCCAACGCTTCGCTGCTCGACGAGGCGACCGCCGCAGCGGAAGCGATGACGCTGCTTCAGCGCATGAACAGGAAATCGAAATCCCTGCGCTTCCTGGTGGACCGGAACGTGCTTCCGCAGACCCTGGATGTGGTGGAAAACCGCGCCCGCTATTTCGGCATCGAAGTCGTAACGGGTGATCCCGAAGTGGCGATCCGGGACGGCGAGTACTTCGGCATCCTGCTCCAGTACCCGGGCCTGGACGGGGGGCTGTGCGACTACCGTACACTGATATCGACAGCACACGAAAGTGATGCGCTGGTTGCCGTCGCCACCGACTTGATGAGCCTCGTTCTGGTCACGCCTCCCGGGGAAATGGATGCAGACGTTGTTATCGGCTCCGCCCAACGCTTCGGCGTTCCCATGGGCTATGGCGGTCCGCATGCCGCCTTTTTTGCGACACGCGAAGACTACAAACGCTCCATGCCCGGAAGGATCATCGGAGTGTCGCAGGACAGCAAAGGCCGGACGGCACTGCGCATGGCGCTGCAAACCCGTGAACAACATATTCGCCGGGACAAGGCCACCAGCAATATTTGCACGGCGCAAGCGCTGCTGGCCGTCATCAGCGGACTGTACGGAGTCTGGCACGGCCGTAAACGGTTGAAGAAAATCGCCCGCAGAATTCATCGTTTCAGCGGTTTACTGGAGATGGGTTTACGCGAGCTGGGCTTTCAAAACTCGACCGGATCCTGGTTTGACACCCTGACTTATGAACTGGATGAAGCCGAAGCATCGGCCATCTACCAGAGGGCACTCGACAACGGAGTGAACTTCCGCAGGGAGGGAACCCGCATTCTCGGTATGAGCGTCAATGAAAAAACCTCGCGCCGGCATGTTGAAATCGTGCTGGGCGCTTTTGCCGGAGACCGGCCGGTCCGCGCGATTTCCGATTACGACCGCGAACTGGATCCCGACTGGACCGCCATTCCCCCTTCCCTGCGACGGGAGAGTGACTTCCTGCAACA
Organism: uncultured Gammaproteobacteria bacterium; assembly: GCA_963700705.1. Classification (GTDB taxonomy): domain Bacteria; phylum Pseudomonadota; class Gammaproteobacteria; order Xanthomonadales; family SZUA-36; genus JAHEFT01. The sequence goes on from CAVOYQ010000016.1 coordinate 74,871, forward strand.
CCCGGTTTTTTATGCCTACCACTCCGAAACCGAGATGCTGCGCTACCTCAAGCGGCTCGAAAACAAGGATCTCTCGCTGGCCCACGCGATGATTTCGCTGGGATCGTGCACGATGAAGCTCAACGCCACGACAGAGATGATTCCGGTGACCTGGCCCGAGTTCAGCGACATCCACCCGTTTGCACCGATACAACAAGCCGCGGGATACGGCCAGATGATCGGCGAACTCGAGAAGATGCTGGTCGCCTGCACCGGTTACGATGCGGTGTCGTTGCAGCCGAACGCCGGTTCGCAGGGTGAGTACGCCGGGCTGCTGGCCATCAAGGGATACCACGAATCCCGGGGAGACCTGGAGCGAAATATCTGCCTGATTCCCTCCTCCGCCCACGGCACCAACCCGGCCAGCGCAGCCATGGCGGGCATGAAAATCATCGTGGTCAAATGCGATGCGCGCGGAAATGTCGACCTGGATGATCTGCGCAACAAGGCCAGGGAACATAGCGATAACCTGGGCGCCTTGATGATCACCTATCCGTCTACCCATGGCGTATTTGAAGAGGATATCCGGGAAATCTGCGATGTGATTCACCGGCACGGCGGGCAGGTTTACCTGGACGGCGCGAATCTTAACGCCCTGGTCGGCTGTGCCGCTCCCGGGAAATTCGGCGCCGACGTGTCGCACCTGAACCTGCACAAAACCTTTTGTATCCCGCACGGCGGGGGCGGACCCGGAGTCGGCCCGATTTGCGTCGGCAAACACCTTGAGCCATTTCTGCCCGGCCATCCGGTCGTTTCAATGGCCGGAAAATCAGCAAACAACCGCGCCGTCTCGGCAGCCCCATGGGGTAGCGCGAGCATTCTGCCCATTTCCTGGGCTTACATCACGATGATGGGCAGGGACGGCATGAAAAAGGCCACCCAGGTCGCAATCCTTAATGCGAACTATATTGCCAAGAAACTCTCGGGCGCCTTCGATGTTTTGTATACCGGTCGTAATGGCCGTGTCGCCCACGAATGCATTATCGACATCAGGCCTTTCAAGGAGTCCTGCGGCGTCTCGGAGGAAGACGTGGCCAAGCGACTGATCGATTATGGATTTCACTCGCCAACGATGTCATTTCCCGTTCCCGGCACGCTGATGATCGAGCCCACTGAGAGCGAATCTTTGGCGGAAATCGACCGGTTCTGCGAGGCCATGCTGACCATTCGTGAAGAAATCCGGGCGATCCAGTCGGGCCAGCAGGACCCCGGCGACAATGCGCTCAAAAACGCACCGCACACGATCGCCGACCTGGCCGCGGACTGGCATCATGGCTACGACCGGCAACAGGCCGCCTACCCGGTACCCGGCTTGTACCTGCAAAAATTCTGGGCGCCGGTTGGCCGTATCGACAACGTCTTTGGCGACCGCAACCTGGTCTGTTCCTGCCCGCCTCCCGAAGCGTGGGTGTTCGACGCGGACGAATAAGCCGGCGATCAGAGGGTTATCTCCTCGGGCGGGAAACGGTGGTTGTAGTGCGACGACATCACCCGGCCGTACGCGCCGGTGTTGGCGATGACGATTACATCGCCCTCCTCACTGACCGGCAACATGCGGCTTTCACCGATCACATCCCCGGACTCGCAAATGGGTCCGACCACCCGGTAGATCCTGCTTGCCGGCTGCTGCAGACGGGACAGGTTTGCGATGTCATGGTAGGCGCCGTACAGAGCCGGGCGAATCAAGGCGTTCATGCCGGTGGCGATGCCCATGTAATGATACTGGCCCTTGGTTTTCAGCTGGGTTACGCGGGCGAGCAGGATTCCGCATTCGGCCACCAGGTAGCGGCCGGGCTCGAGCCAGATTTCCAGGTCGAGTCCCTCGATCGCCTGCGCCAGAAGATCGTTCATCCTGGCGAGATCGAAACCCGCTTGCCCACGCCGGTCCGGAACGCCAAGACCGCCACCCAGGTCCACGACCCTTGCTTCCGGGAACAGCGGCAGGACTTCGAAGAAACGGTCCAGTTGTTCCCGCCAGACCTCTGCGTTGTGGACCCCACTACCGGTATGGGCGTGCAGGCCGACCACCCGTGTCCCGTTCTCATCGAGTGTCTCCCGGACTTGTTCGAGATGTTCCATCGAGATACCGAACTTGGAGTCCACGCCGGAAGTAATGACTTTCTTGTGGTGGCCGTAGCCGGTGTCCAGGTCCAGGCGCAGGAAAATATCACGCCCTGCAAACAGTTCCGGCCATTGCTGGATGACCCACGAGTTATCAACCGTCAGGCGAACCCCCAGGTCCAGGGCTTCCTGGTATTCACTGCGCGGTGCAAAATTCGGAGTAAACAGTATATCGGCGGGTTGCGTACCGGCAACACTGGTCAAGACATGCCGCACCTCATCGATGGAAACACACTCGAAACCCAGGCCTTCTGAAGCCAGCACCTGGAGCAGTCCAACGTGATCGTTCGCTTTCACCGCGTAGAAAACCCGGCTGACCGCATCGAGGTTCTTTATTTTCCTCGCCGCCAGCCGTGCCGTGTCGAGATCGTATATGTAAGCTGAATCACGCGAACCCATCAACCCGACCAGTTGTTCGCGCTTTCCGGCTCCACCACGGTTCGGCGATTTCGACGGTTTCCATCAGGCGGGTCAGCTCTTTCCAGCTGGGTCCGAATTCAGGCCGGTTTTCAGCTATCGATGTAATCAGCAACTGGTGTAGCTTGCGGACCAGGCTGAGAGCATGTTCAGGGTCCACTACAAGCGTCAGGTTAAGGTCATTGGCTGACTGCGTCACCATGTGCACATGACGGTCCTGGAACACATCCAGTGCGGCCGACAACCTGCCCAGGATGGTGCGGATCGAATTTCCCACCAGGCTGATCGTCATGCAGCCCTTGTGAACCTTGACCCTGCAAAGTCGTTCCAGTTCCTGCAGAAAGGCGGCCATCCTGGATTCGTCGAAATGGGCCGGAACCTGCGGATCGAGGCTGACAGTGACGGTGGACTCGGAAGTCGAAATCAGGTCAACAGAATAGCCATGTCGTTTGAAAATGGCGAAGGCATCGGCCAGGAACCCCACCTGCTGCCACATGGACGGATTTTCCATGCTGATCAGGGTGATATTTTCCCGGCTCACTACGCCTTTTACCTGGGCGTCTTCCTGAACCGGGTGGTCGCCGATGCGGGTTCCCGGTTCCGCCGGCCTGTTGGTGTCCTTGATATAGACCGGGATTCCATGCCGCTTGGCCGGCTGAATACTCGGCGGATGGAGCACTTTCGCCCCCATCGACGCCAGTTCCTGGGCTTCGCTGTACCCCAGGTGTCTCAAAAGCCTTGCTTCCGGGACGACCCTGGGATCGGCGCTGAATATGCCGGGCACGTCGGTCCAGATCTCAAGCCGGGATGCCGTCAGTCGTGCGGCAAGGTACGCAGCGGATGTATCGGACCCGCCGCGGCCAAGCAGGCAGGTTATCGGGTCCCCCTCCCCCGCACACGGCGCCGAAGCAATGAAACCCTGGGTGATATGCAGCGACCCTTCCCCGGCCAATCGCCCGGCCATCTCCGGGTCTGCATGGTCATCACAGCGGGCAGAAAGCACCTGGTTGACTGATCCCGGTGTGACTTCCAGGAGTTTCCTGGCGTCCTGCCAGCACGCATCCAGGCCTGCCGCAGACAGCACCCCGGAACCGATCGAACTGGAAAGCAACTCGCCATGGGCCAGGAGCAGCGCCCGTTGCCCGGGTGAAGGCCGGGGATCTGACTCTGCTGACAGGTGGAGCAGGCTCTCCCAGTGCGCTTTAAACCGTTCCGAAGGTTTTAGTCCCAGGCCCTCGAGGAGCGAAAAGTGCCGGTTTTCCAATTCAGCGAGAATTGCTGTCTTTTCTTCGGCCGCGACACTTTCGGCCAATCGCGTCAGGAGGTCGGTCACCCTGGACAGCGCCGACACCACGATTATCACCCGTTCACCAGCCTCGATGCCCGCCCTGGCCCGTGCGCAGATCGTTTTCCAGCATTCCACCGAACTGACGCTGGTTCCCCCGAATTTCATTACGACCCAAGGCCGGGTCAATTCCTTCTGCATACTCTCTTTCTCCAAACGAAAACGGCCTCCGCAGGGGAGGCCGTTTTCATATCATTGGCGTATCGCGGTATCAGGCGGTGATTGTCGCCCTCATCTTTCGCAATGCATTGGCTTCCAACTGTCGTATACGCTCGGCTGATACACCGTAACGGTTCGCCAGGTCCTGAAGTGTCATTTTGCCATCTTCGAGCCAGCGGCAACGGATGATATCCTGGCTGCGTTCGTCCAGTTCATCAAGCCCGGCGTACAACAACGAATTGTTGTGCTCGGTCCAGTCCGATGATTCGAGTTCCAGTTCCGGGTCCCTGGACTTGGCTTCCAGGAAGGCTACAGGCGCGACGTACGGAACATCATCATCTGAATCGGAAGGAAGATCAAAACCCACGTCCTGACCGGACAATCTTGATTCCATTTCCAATACGACTTCAGGCTTGACGCCGAGGTCCTTGGCGACCGCCTTTACTTCATCATGGCTCAGCCAACCCAGTCGTTTCTTGGACTTCCTGAGGTTAAAGAACAACTTACGTTGTGCCTTGGTCGTGGCGACTTTGACAATTCGCCAATTCCTGAGGATAAATTCGTGCATCTCGGCACGAATCCAGTGCACGGCAAAGGAAACCAGGCGAACACCGTGATCCGGATCGAAACGCTTGACCGCTTTCATCAGGCCGATATTGCCTTCCTGGATCAGGTCACCCAATGCCAGCCCGTAGCCGGTATAACCCTTGGCCACGTGAACCACGAAACGCAGGTGCGCAAGGACCATTCTGCGGGCCGCTTCAATGTCGTCTTCATCACGGTAACGGCGAGCCAGTTCCTGCTCTTCCTCGAACGTAAGCACCGGGATCTTGTTGACCTCCTGGATATAGGCATCCAGGCTGCCGGTTCCCGCCGGGACCAGTAAATGACTTGGTACGAGATTTTTGTTCATTAATCCTCCAGGGCAACGCGCAAGTTTATCATAATTTTACCGGTTTAAAACCATACAAACCCGTTTCGGGGTCTGCCAGGTAAAACCTCGATAACACTGCGGCCAAATTTTTTTACTGCCGGTTTTGACCCTCCCGGAACAGAAATGTTCCACGCCACTTCGCATGTTTTTCAAAGCCGTCCAAGCATGCCGGTGTCCCTGATCTGGCGCAGGTAGCGCTGGACGGATGTCCACGCGCCCAATAGTCCCAGCAGACCTCCCGCCAGCACAATCATGGCCACGGCCGATCCGTCCAGGTTCTGCACAACAAAGCTGTTCCCGTACGAGTCCATAAGCTGCTCAAGAGGTTGCCGGAGGTAATACAGGCAAACGTTGAATAAGCCCAGCGCCACCCAGGCGCCGAGGAACCCGTACCAGAATCCGGAATACAAAAAAGGCTGACGAATGAAACTGTTCCCTGCTCCGATCAGGCTCAACACCTGTATTTCTTCGGAGCGGCTCGCCACATCCAGTCGAATGGTATTTGCCACGACGACAATGACCGCGAGGGAAAATACCGCGGTAAGCACCGAGACCAACGCTTCGCCAAGCCTGAGTAATCCCGAAAGCCGCTGCAGCCACTTGAAATCGACCTGCACCAATTCCACCTCGGGCCGTTCCTGCAACCAGTGTTCAAGGTTCGCCACGGCCTGTTCGAGGCGCGACCCGCCGACCGGCTCGGGGGTCACGAGCAAGACCCAGGGCAAGGGGTTGTCTTCAAACATATCGAGTGCCTGGCCAAAGCCCGATGCCTGCCGGAATTGCTCCATGCCCTGGTCCGGAGAAATGATTTCCGCGTCGGCGAGCAGTTCTTCGTCGATCAGCCTGGCGATGGAGGCAGCCTGCTCTTCCCCGGCCTCGCTGCGCAGAAACACCGTGATGGCGCCCCACTCATCCTGTTGCAAATCAAGCGCGCCGAGGTTGCTGACCGCTGTGTACAGGCCAAGGGGCAAAGCCATTGCAATGCCAAGGACCAGCACGGTCATAAGCGTGCCCACGAGGTGACTCAGCATGGTTCCCAGGCTGGAGAAAAAACTGTACAACTGGCGACGTCCCCACGCCCGTGATCGTTTGTGCAGCTTGAAAAAGCTCATGCCGAGCGCCTTGCGATATCTGCGCCCGCAATATCGTCCACCAGGCTGCCCTTTGACAACACAAGCACCCTCTGGCACATCGACCGGATCAGCGCCAGGTCGTGACTGGCAACCAACACGGTGACGCCCCTGGTGTTCAGTTGCCGGAACAACCCGAACAAATCCCGGGACAATTCCGGGTCCAGGTTGCCTGTCGGCTCATCGGCCAGCAAAATCGGCGGCATGCCAACGATCGCCCGGGCAATCCCAACCCGCTGCTGTTCCCCGCCCGAAAGCCGCATCGGCCAGGATTTTTCCTTTCCCGACAAGCCAACTTTTTCCAGTGCGGCACGAACCTTTTTCTGGATATCCTGATAGCGCTCGCCCGCGATCATCAGCGGCAGGGAAACGTTGTCGAAAACCGTTTTGTCGCTGAGCAGCTTGTGATCCTGGAAGATCATGCCAATACCCCGGCGTATCTGCGGCGCCTGTCCGGGTTTGGTCTTGCTCAGGTTTTTGCCGTTGACGAACACCTGGCCCCTGGTAGCCTGCTCCAGCATCAGGATGAGCCGTAACAGCGTGCTTTTTCCCGCTCCGGAATGCCCGGTGAGAAATACCATTTCACCCGGGTCCAGGTGAAAACTGACATCCTGCAAAGCGGTTGAGCCGCTCTGGTATCGTTTGGTCACATGTTCAAAGGTAATCATCGAGCCTTCAATGTGCTTACCTTCGCCGACGCTGCTGCCCACTGTTGTGCTTGCGTGGCGGGCCGCTTCTGCCGCCGGTCTTTTTACCGTGTCGCTTGCGCCTGGCAGACACCCGGGTGATTTCCGGCATCTGATCCTGTTCGGCCTGTTCCGTGACGATCGGGTAGCCGATGAAGTTTTCGATCTCGGGCAAATGGAAGGCGTAATTTTCGCACGCAAAACTGATCGCCTCGCCTTTGGCGCCAAGCCGCGCCGTGCGACCGATCCGGTGGACATAGTCTTCCGCATCCTGCGGCAAATCGTAATTGATGACGTGGGTCACATCCGGGATGTGGAGTCCCCGGGCGGCGACATCGGTGGCCACCAACACAGGAAGTTCGCCGTCATGAAACCGCTTGAGCAGTGTCTGGCGCTTTTTTTGCGGAACCTCTCCGGACATGGCCGCAGCCTCGATGCCGTTGGCGTTGAGGGTTCGTTCCACCAGGTCCGTCGCCACCCTGGTGTTGGCAAATACCATCACGCGGCCGTTCTTGATGGCGCGTAACAGGCTGACCAGCAACGGAAGCTTTTCTTCGTTGGCCGGGTAGTAGACCGTCTGTACGACGTTATCGGCCGTCACCTGGTCGCTTTCGACCTTGAGCAGGTCAGGTTCATTCATGTGCTCGTAAGCCAACTCGAGCACGCGTTGTGACAGTGTCGCGGAGAACATCAGGCACTGCCGTTTTTCCCGCGGCGGCAATTGCCGGAGCACGTATCGGATGTCCTTGATGAAACCCAGGTCAAACATCCGGTCGGCTTCATCCAGCACCATGACGTCGATTTGCTTGAGGTTGAACACATGCTGCTTGAAGTAATCGATGATCCGGCCCGGAGTGCCGATCAATACGTCGACTCCGTCTTCCAGGCTTTTTCTCTGCTTGTCGTAGTCGACGCCGCCATAGGCCAGATCCGAACCTGAGGCCCGTTTCGGAACCGAGCAACAGTGCGTCCTTGTGGATCTGCAGCGCCAGTTCACGGGTCGGCGCCAGCACCAGGGCGCGCGGATGCCGTCCGTCTGTCCGGCTGCCGTGTTTCAGAAGGCGCTGGAAAATCACCAGCAGGAACGCCGCCGTTTTGCCGGTGCCCGTCTGTGCCTGGCCGGCGACGTCATTGCCTTCGAGCGCGGTTGGAAGCGTCAGCGCCTGGATCGGGGTGCAGTGGGTAAAACCAATCCTGGTCAGCCCACGCTGGACTGATGGCAATAGGTCCAGGGATGAGAACTCGACTTCGGACAGGGCGTTGCTTGAATGGGTATCGGACATTTAGGGGTCACTTTGCTGTTGCGGCCATATTAGCCGGACTTATGTCAATTGGGGTCTGTTTATACTATTTAAGTCGTCATTGTTGCAGCTGATAATGCACCAATAGGTATTTCAGGAAGCAGGGGACTTGAAAATTGCTGCCGGCGCCTTGAAATCGTTGGACAGTTCAGTTGAAATACATGGTCCCGTTATCGGTTTTTTCCGGGCCCTTGAATAAACCATCTTAACCGCGCAGCTTTCCATGTACCAGTGTGCTGGCCGCGTGAATTCTGGAGAATCATAGTGAGTGATAAAATTAAACACGTCACCGACGGCAGCTTTGACCAGGACGTCTTGAAGGCCACGGGTCCCGTGCTGGTGGATTATTGGGCGGAATGGTGTGGTCCCTGCAAAATGATCGCACCCATCATTGAGGAAATCGCCAATGAATACGGCGATCGCCTGACGGTTGCCAAGATGGATATTGACAGCAACATGATGACACCCCAGCAGTATAGCATCAGGGGCATTCCTACCCTGATGATTTTCCGTGATGGAAAAGTCCAGGCCACCAAGGTCGGGGCGATGACAAAAGGACAACTCAAGGCTTTTGTAGACGAAGTCGTGTAAACCAAAACCGGGGTTGGGTTTGGCCGGACCCAACCCCGATTTTCACAATCGGCTCGAATGACTGGACGCTACTCCGCAATCGTGCTAGTTTTACTCAATCTGTAGCCGGATCCCCCCGTCCGGTTTGTACACTTCCCATTTTGACCTTCGGCACTTTAGCCTGAACGAACGCCGTATCGATTTATCAATGACGATCTATTACCACTGAACGGGCACAACCCTCAAATCAGAAAACCCACCTATGAACCTTACTGAACTGAAACAAAAACCGACTTCCGAATTACAGGAAATCGCCGATGAAATGGGCCTCGAAGGCGTTGCCCGAACCCGAAAACAGGACATTATATTTTCCATTCTCAAGGCTCATGCCAAGAATGGAGAGGCCATTTTCGGGAACGGTGTACTCGAAATCCTCCAGGACGGTTTTGGATTCCTGCGTTCAGCCGACTGTTCCTACCTGGCCGGGCCTGACGACATATACGTGTCGCCCAGCCAGATCAGACGCTTTGCCCTGCGGACCGGCGATATGTTGTCCGGTAAGATCAGGCCTCCGAAAGACAGCGAACGATACTTCGCGCTGCTCAAGGTGGAAGAACTCAACTATGAATCCCCCGAAGCGGCTAAACGCAAGATCCTGTTTGAAAACCTGACGCCGGAATTCCCGACCCGGCAGTTCAAGCTGGAACGCGGCAACGGCAGCACGGAAGACATCACCGCGCGCATCATCGACCTGGTTTCACCGATAGGACGCGGACAGCGCGGCCTGGTGGTGTCCCCGCCAAAAGCCGGCAAAACCATCATGCTGCAGAACATCGCGACCAGCATCCGGGCAAACCACGAAGACTGCAAAATGATCATTTTGCTGATCGACGAGCGCCCGGAAGAAGTTACCGAGATGCAGCGCAACGTCGATGCCGAGGTGATTTCCAGTACGTTCGACGAACCGGCTTCGCGGCATGTCCAGGTTGCCGAGATGGTCATTGAGCGCGCCAAGCGCCTGGTTGAACACAAACACGACGTGGTCATCCTGCTGGATTCGATCACCCGGCTCGCCCGCGCATACAACACGGTAGCCCCATCATCCGGCAAAGTATTGACCGGTGGTGTGGACGCCAACGCGCTGCAGCGCCCCAAGCGCTTTTTCGGCGCAGCCAGGAACGTGACCGAAGGCGGATCCCTGACCATCATCGCCACGGCGCTGGTCGAGACCGGTTCCAAGATGGATGAAGTCATCTACGAAGAGTTCAAGGGCACCGGTAACATGGAAATTCACCTGAACCGCCGGATTGCGGAACGCCGGACTTACCCGGCCATCGACATCAACCGCTCGGGCACCCGCCGTGAGGAATTGATGATCGGCCAGGATCAGCTGCAAAAAGTCTGGATCCTGCGGAAGCTCCTGCACCCGATGGACGAGGCGCAAGCCATCGAATTCATGTTGGACAAATTGAAATCCACCAAGACCAACGAAGAGTTCTTCAACTTCATGAAGCGGTGATCAAGGCGTCTCATTTACCCTACCGGGCTCGGCAGGCCGCCTGCGGCTGCTGGCCCCGGGAAATCATATTTCGGCTCTTTGCCACTCTTGTGCTGTGCCTGGGCTCAGTAAACCTGGGCGCTGATGCCGGGAAGCTTCTGAACCTCTCCATCGTGGAAGAATCCGGCACGGTTTTTTTGCAACTGGATCAACTTCCCGCCGAATTTCTCTATGTTCCGGCCTTACAGTCCGGCGTCGGTTCCAACGACCTGGGGCTGGACCGCGGACAGCTTGACCGGACCCGCCTTGTGCGTTTTGAGCGATACGGGAACCGGGTGCTGTTACTCGAACCCAACCTGGCGTACCGGGCCGAAACGACAAATGGTGCTGAGCGAAAAGCGGTCAGCGAAGCATTCGCGCAGTCTGTAATTGCCGGTTTTCCAATCGAAGCCGGCGAAGACCAGGACCATGTAAAAATCGATCTCGCGCCTCTTCTGCTCTCCGACATCACCCGGATTGCGGTGAAAATCGCCGACCTGGACCAGGGTGACGTTCGAACTGGATCCTGACCGATCAGCCGTGGACACCGCGGAAATCCGGAATTTTCCGGACAATACCCTTATTCCCGTGGTGCTGACGTTCAAGGGATCCAAACCGGGCGCATACATTGACGATGTCACACCGACGCCGGATTCGTTGACGGTTCGCGTGACCCACCAGTTCGTGCGATTGCCGGATGACGGATACCAGGCACGGAACTTTCATCCGAGGTCGGGATATTTTGCGCTGGAATACCGCGATTACGCGGCGCCACTCGATGCATCGATGGAAAAACGCCTGATCTACCGGCACCGGCTGGAACCGGGCGATACACTGAAGTACTACGTCGACAACGGCACGCCCGAACCCGTTCGCAGTGCGTTGATCGAGGGCGCCTCGTGGTGGAAAGAGGCTTTCGAAGCCGCCGGATTCGAGAACGGGTTCTCGGTCGAGGTGCTGCCCGACGATGCAGATCCTCTCGATGTGCGCTACAACGTGATCCAGTGGGTGCACCGGTCCACCCGGGGCTGGTCCTACGGCGCAAGTGTCGCCGACCCGCGCACGGGCCAGATCATCAAGGGACACGTCAGCCTGGGATCACTGCGGGTCCGCCAGGACCAGCTGATCGCTGAAGCCCTGACCGCTCCATTCACCAGCCCCGAATCGACGCCAGCCGCAGCCCGGGAAATGGCCCTGGCCCGGCTGCGTCAACTGGCTGCCCACGAGGTGGGCCATACACTGGGAATCGACCACAATTTCGCGGCATCCTCTTCAGGCGATGCATCGGTCATGGACTACCCCCATCCCAACTTCTACCTGGATAGCAATGGCCGCGTTCAACTCGACAAGGCGTATGAGCGCGGAGTCAGCCCCTGGGACAAGCTGACCATCCGTTACGGCTACAGCCGGTTTGCCGCCGGACAGGAAACCGCGGGATTGAAGGCCATCCTGGAGGAGGCGGACAGTAACGGTATCGCATTCATCACCGACCGGGATGCCCGCGTGCCGGGCAGCGCACACCCGGGCGCGCACCTCTGGGACAACGGTGAAGATGTTTTCAGAAGGCTCAGCGAAATTCTTGAAATCCGGCAAACCGGCCTGGAGAATTTCTCGCCGGCAGTCATTGCCGGGGGAACGCCGCTGTTCGAGATGGAACGGCGCCTGGTGCCGGTTTACCTGTTGCACCGTTACCAGCTGGAAGCGACGGCAAAACTCCTGGGAGGGCTTTATTACGATTATGCCCTTAAAGAGGAACGCCCCTCGAGGCTTGAACCGGTCGCTGCCGAAACCCAGAGGCAAGCCCTGGCTGCAATGGTTAACCTGCTTCGCCCTGAACGTCTCGCCTTGCCCGAAAACCTGCGTTACCTGGTGCCGCCGGCCAGTCACGGATATGAACGCGACCGGGAATTCTTTTCCGGCCAGACCGGCGTAACCTTCGATCACTTTTCCCCGGTCAGGGCGGGCGCAGACCTGGTCATCGAGGAATTGTTGCAGCCACAGCGGCTGGCCAGACTTGCCGAGCAGCAGGCCATGAATCCGGAGCTTCCCGGAATCGGCGATGTCATGGATGCAGCGCTCAAGGTTACCTGGCGGGCAAACAAACCTGGAAATCTTTACCTGGCCACGGTCCAGACCGAAGTGGAATGGCGGCTGCTGCGCGGCCTCATGGCGCTTTCCGCGGATCAGTCAGCGAGTGACGTGGTGCGGGAAAATGCGACTGCCACGCTGATATCGCTTGCCAATGAATTGAACACAAAATCACGCAGAAGTGACTCCCACGGCACCGCTGCGCGCCAGGAAATTCTCAGGTTCCTGGATCGCCCCATACCCGAAGAAACGGTAGCGCCACGATCTGCGCCACCCGGATCGCCGATCGGTTGAATTCACCCTGGGTGAGAGCTTTTCAGATAACCAGATTGGCCACGAAGTCCGGGACGGCCATGGACTCCAGACGATTTCTGCTCAGTGCAGGAATGTTCAATCTGAGCGGCCTGGCCTGCCGGATAATGATCTCCGATGGCGCTCCGGAATTTCTGAATCAGCACGGGAATGCCCTCTTCCCGCCGCCGGCGATGACCGATCGGGTAGCTGACCTCAATCCGCCCCGACGATGACCCATCCGTGTAGTGAACCTGGATTGCGTTGCCGATTCCGCGCTTTTCCGGATCGAAGTAGTCGAGCGTGAACCGTTCATTTTCACGGACTTCCATCCTGGCCCGAAGGGCATCAATCCGCGGGTCTGAGGCTACTGCATCGCTGTAGCTTTCCGCGGTCAGTTGCCCGAAAATCAGCGGCACGGCAACCATGTACTGGATGCAGTGATCACGGTCGGCATAATTGTCCAGCGGCCCGGTTTTGTCGATGATCCGGGCGCCGGCTTCCTGGGTTTCAATCGTGATTCGCTCGATCTCTTCCAGCTTCCCGTGGACTTCCGGATGTAATTGCATCGCGCACTCGACCGCAGTCTGGGCGTGAAATTCCGCAGGGAAGGAAATCTTGAACAACACGTTTTCCATCACGTAACTGCCGTAGTCACGCTGGAATTTGAACTGCTGCCCCTTGAACAGCACGTCGTAGAAACCCCACACGTTTGCGGTCAGAGCCGACGGATAACCCATCTCTCCGCGAAGAACCATCAGCGCCAGGGTGACCGCCCGGCGACAGGCGTCTCCTGCGGCCCAGCTCTTGCGCGAGCCCGTGTTGGGCGCATGGCGGTAGGTTCGCAGCGCACCGCCATCGATCCAGGCATTGGACACGGCATCGATGACCTGGTCACGGTTGCCGCCCAGCATGCGGGTAACCACGGCGGTCGAGGCGACCCTGACGAGTAGCACGTGGTCAAGGCCCACCTTGTTGAAGCTGTTTTCGAGGGCGAGGACACCCTGGATTTCATGCGCCTTGATCATCGCTTCCAACACGTCTTTCATCACCAACGGCGCTTTACCCGCAGCCATGTTGCGCCGCGAGACGTAGTCGGCGACGGTCAGAATGGCGCCCAGGTTATCGGAGGGGTGACCCCATTCCGCGGCCAGCCAGGTGTCGTTGAAATCCAGGTAGCGGATCAGGACACCCAGGTTGAAGGCAGCCTGGGCCGGTTCGAGTTCCAGGGCTGTACCCGGAACGCGTGCGCCACCTTTCATTTCGGCGCCGGGAACCATGGGGCCGAGCAAGCGCGTGCAGCCGGAAAATTTCATCGCCAGCATGGCGCAGGCCAGGCTGTCCATCAGGCAATACCTTGCCGTGGACCAGGCTTCTTCGCTGTTGATCCTGTAATTGCACACATACTCTGCAATATCCACCAGGACCTTGTCGTATTCCGGCCGCTCAGCCGTTCGTATGCCGATTTGGGACATGGAAATCCTTCTCCGGTCAGCGATCGTCAATCGCTATGTAATTCCTTTCTCCTGGACCAATGTAGTCGGCGGCAGGGCGTATGATACGGTTGTCCGCCCGCTGCTCAAAAACATGCGCGCACCAGCCCGTCACGCGTGCTATGGCAAATAGCGGCGTGAACAAACCGGTCGGAATACCCATCAACTTGTAAGCGCTGGCATGGAAGAAATCCACGTTGGGAAACATGTTCTTCGCTTCTTTCATCGTGCGCTCAACGGCCACGGAGATCGAATACAGCATCATGTCCTGCTTCAACTCCGCGAGCTTGCGCGACCACTCCTTGATGATGGCATTACGCGGGTCGCGGACCCGGTAAACGGCGTGACCAAAACCCATGATGAGTTCTTTTGCCGACAGCCTGCGCAGAACATCGGCGACCGCTTCATCCTCGGATTCATACGGTTCTATCATCGCCATAGCGGCCTCGTTGGCGCCGCCGTGCAAAGGACCGCGGAGCGACCCGATGGCTGCAGTGATGCAGGAGTGGAGGTCGGTGAGCGTCGAGGCGGAAACACGCGCGGTAAAGGTCGACGCATTGAATTCGTGCTCGGCATAAAGGATCAGCGAGGCGTCCATCACGCGGGCAGACAGCTCATCCGGTTCCTCGCCATGCAGCATGTGCAGGAAATGCGCCCCGATACCGTCGTCATCCGTGGCGGTCTCAATTCTCACGCCGTCGTGTGAAAACCGGTACCAGTAAAGCAGGATCGATGGAAATATGGCCAGCAACCGGTCCGCCACGTCCTGCTGGTTGGAAAAATCGCCTTCCGGCTCAATGTTGCCAAGGAACGAACAGCCCGTTCTCATCACGTCCATGGGGTGAGCACTGGCGGGTATCCGTTCCAGCACCTCCTTCATTGGCTGCGGCAGTCCGCGCAATCCTTTCAGCCTGGACTTCCAGTCGTCGAGTTCCGCCCGGTTCGGCAAGTGCCCTTTCAGCAGCAGGTAAGCAACCTCGTAAAACGTCGAAAACTCGGCCAGTTCAGTAACGTCAAAGCCCCGGTACCGCAGGCTGTTGCCTTCCGCGCCCACGGTACACACCGCTGTCCGGCCGGCTGACTGACCACGTAAGCCTGCCCCGGAGTTCTTCTTGCCAGTCGCCTGTTCTTCAGCCATTTCGTGAGTCCTCTTCGGTCTGATCGCCGGCGGAAGCGGCGAACAATTCGTCCAGCTTCTGCTCGTATTGGTGGTACCCCAGATAATCGTAAAATTCGGCCCGGGTCTGCATAATGTCGATCACATCGCGTTGATGCCCGTCTTCCAGCAAAGCACGGTAAACCGTCTCCGCGCCACGGTTCATCGCCCGGTAAGCGCCGCAGCAGTAGAGGACGATATCGACACCGGCCGCTCCCAATTCCGGCGTGGTAAACAACGGCGTGTGGCCAAATTCGGTGATATTTGCCAGGATCGGCACACCGACCGCCTGCCTGAATTCGCCATATTGTTCCAGGGTTGGCACGGCTTCCGGAAACACCATGTCGGCCCCGGCTTCGACACAGGCCACTGCCCTTTCGACGGCCAGCTGCATCCCCTCGACAGCGAGTGCATCGGTGCGGGCCATGATCACGAAACTGTCGTCGGTGCGCGCATCGACCGCGGCCTTGACCCGGTCGACCATTTCCGTTTTGGAGACGATGGATTTGCCTGGACGGTGGCCACAGCGCTTGGTAGAGACCTGGTCCTCGATATGCATCCCGGCCGCACCGGCACGCGTCAGGTAACGCACGGTCCTGGCAATGTTGAACGCGGCGCCGAACCCTGTGTCCGCATCGACCAGCAGGGGCAGATCGCAGGCGTGCGTAATGCGGTTGACGTCGGTCAGGACATCCTCGAGCGAACTGATGCCCAGGTCCGGCAGCCCCAGGGAATTGGCCGCGAGCCCCCCACCGGAAAGATAAATCGCCCTGTGGCCAATGGCCTTCGCCATCATGGCCGTAAATGCGTTGATCGTTCCAACTACCTGAAGCGGAGCCTGGCCGGCCACCGCCCGGCGCAGCAGCGCGCCGGGTGTAAGATCCGCCGAACTCAAAGCAGGTCTTCGACCGCTTTTCGCTCTTCCCTCAATTCGGCTTCGGTTGCGGCCATGCGGTCGCGGCTGAATGCGTCGATTTCCAGATCCTGGACGATACGGTAATCTCCGTTCTCACAAACACAGGGGAAGGAGTAAATGATGCCGGCCCCGATTCCGTAACTGCCATCGGACGGCACCGACATCGAGACCCAGTCTCCCTCCGGTGTTCCCTGCGCCCAGTTCCGGATGTGATCAATCGCGGCAGAAGCAGCGGACGCCGCGCTGGATGCGCCACGTGCCTTGATGATCGCAGCGCCGCGCTGTTGCACGTTGGGAATAAATGTATTGCGGTACCAGTCCTGGTCAACGCCGCTGGCAACGGTTTTGCCGCCCACTTCCGCAAACCGGATGTCCGGATACTGGGTTGACGAGTGATTGCCCCAGATCACCATCTTGGAAATGCTGGAGTGGTGCTGATTGATGTTGCCCGCCAGTTGGGCCAGCGCACGGTTATGATCCAGGCGGGTCATCGCCGTGAAATTGCGCGGGTTAAGGTCGGGTGCCGCGGCCTGGGCAATCAGGGCATTCGTGTTCGCAGGATTCCCAACCACGAGCACCTTGATATCCCGGCTGGCCACCTTGTTCATGGCTGCGCCCTGCGGGCCGAAAATCTTGCCATTGGCGGACAGCAGGTCAGCACGCTCCATGCCAGGCCCGCGCGGGCGGGCGCCGACGAGCAACGCGTAATCTGTATCCTTGAAAGCTACTTCAGGATCATCGGTAGCCACGGTTTCCACCAACAACGGGAAGGCGGCATCCTGAAGCTCCATCATCACGCCCTGGAGCGCCCCCATCGCCGGGGTTATTTCCAGCAGCTGTAAAATGACCGGCTGGTCAGGCCCCAGCATGTCTCCGGCTGCAATTCTGAAACAAAGTTGGTAGCCTATCTGGCCAGCGGCACCGGTAATGGCAACTCTCACAGGATGGTTCATTGATGACTCCTTCAATAATTAGGCGATCACTTTCCCGGCCGTACCGGGCCTGTATACCCGAAAAATATCCGCATCATTGTAGCTGATAATGCCTTTATACCGTTTATTTCAATCGTTAATGCTTTGCTTTTTCGAGCGTAATACTCTGGTTGTATTGAATACGAATAACCGCAGCAAAAATATGACGTACATCAACGCACACCGTGAGTACCGGCGCCATGGCTGCTGACCGGGTGACCGGCAAGGCATTTGCCACGCGCTCGGAGGTCATGGCCCCCAGTGCAATGGCTGCCACCAGTCACCCGCTGGCCACGCAGATCGCGCTGGATATCATGCGCGACGGTGGGAACGCTATCGATGCGCGCGATTGCGGCCAACGCTGCGCTGGGTCTGATGGAACCAACCAGCAACGGCATCGGCGGCGACCTGTTCGCGCTGGTCTGGGAGGCGAAAACCCTGTCCCTTCACGGCTTGAACGCGTCCGGTCGATCACCCATGTCGCTGACGCTCGAGTGGTTTGCCAGGAACGGCATAGGGAAAATCCCGCCTTATGGCCCCTTGCCGGTTTCCGTTCCCGGGGCCGTGGACGGCTGGTTCGAGTTACACGGACGTTTTGGCAGGCTGCCGATGGCGCGGATCCTCCAGCCCACGATTGACTACGCCCGCAGCGGACACCCGGTGCACGAAACCATTGCTTATTACTGGGACCAGTCCATAAAAAGCTGCGCGCCCTACCCCGGCTTTCTGCAGCAAATGACCGTCGGCGGCCGTGCGCCCGCCGCCGGGGAGGTATGGAAAAACCCCAATCTTGCCAACACGCTGGAACAGATAGCCCATGAAGGCCGCGACGCGTTTTACCGGGGGGATATTGCCCGCGTGATTGGAGAGTACATGCAGGCCAATGGAGGGTTTCTTTCTTTTGATGACCTGGCTGCCCACACCAGCACCTGGGTAGATCCCGTGTCCATGAACTACCGTGGATACGACATTTGGGAACTTCCCCCTAACGGCCAGGGAATTGCCGCACTCCAGATATTGGCGATCATGGAACAGTTTGACGTTGCGGCCATGGGCTTCGGCTCGGCGGACCATGTTCACCTCTTCCTGGAAGCCAAGAAACTGGCGTTCGAAGACCGCGCCCGCTTTTACTCGGATCCCGCCTTCATGGACGTTTCGGTGGAGAAACTGATCTCCAGGGATTACGCGGCCGGGCGAAAAGCCCTGATCGACATGAATAAGGCAGCCACAGAATTTCCTCACGGCGACCCCGAAGTGCTGCGTGAAGGCGACACCATCTACCTGGCTACAGCCGACAGCGAAGGCAACATGGTCTCACTGATCCAGAGTAACTACCGTGGGATGGGGTCCGGTATGACGCCGCCGGGGCTGGGGTTTGTACTGCAGGATCGAGGCGAATTATTTGACCTGAATCCCGGACACCCCAACTCCCTGGCACCGGGGAAGCTGCCTTTTCACACCATCATCCCGGCATTCATTACCAAGGACGGCAAGCCACTGCTCAGTTTCGGAGTGATGGGCGGGGGAATGCAACCGCAGGGCCACGCCCAGATCGTCGCAAACCTGGTTGATTTCGGAATGGGGTTGCAGGAAGCCGGTGACGCGCCGCGCATCCATCACTCCGGCTCCAGCGAACCCACGGGCGAAACGATGAGTGATGGCGGCGTGGTAAACCTTGAAACCGGGTTCGAATACGAAGCGATCCGTGACCTGCTGAATCGCGGGCACAGGATCGAACACGCCCTGGGACCTTTTGGTGGCTACCAGGCCATCATGAAACACCCGGAATACGGGGTCTATATCGGCGCATCGGAATCCCGCAAGGACGGCCAGGCCGCCGGTTACTGACCAAAAGGGTCGCAAGAAAGTGATTGATTTCCAAGGGTAAACCCTGTAGTGTGCGCGCCTGCCGGAAAGGACCACATCGTGATAGAAAACCTTCGAAACATCGCCATTATCGCCCATGTAGACCATGGAAAAACCACGCTGGTGGACCAGTTGTTGCAGCAATCAGGCACGCTGGGCGACAGGGCCGCAACGCCTGAGCGAGTGATGGACTCGAACGAACTCGAAAAAGAGCGCGGGATCACCATCCTGTCCAAGAACACGGCCATAACGTGGAATGACGGAGAAATAACCTACGATATCAATATCGTAGACACTCCCGGGCACGCGGATTTCGGCGGCGAGGTCGAGCGGATTCTCAGCATGGTAGATTCCGTTTTGCTGCTCGTTGACGCCGTCGACGGCCCGATGCCCCAAACCCGTTTCGTCACCCAGAAAGCCTTTGAAATGGGGTTCAAGCCGATTGTCGTCATTAACAAGGTCGATCGTGACGGTGCGCGGCCCCACTGGGTCCTGGATCAGACTTTCGAATTGTTTGATCAGCTGGGTGCCAGTAATGAGCAGCTGGATTTTCCGGTGGTTTACGCATCGGCGCTGCATGGGTATGCCGGTCTCACTGAAGACGTGAGAGAAGGCGACATGCGGCCGCTGTTTGAAACGATCGTCAAATATGTCGCCCATCCGCCGGTAAATATCGACGGCCCTTTCCAGATGCGCGTCACGACTCTCGACTACAGCGCCTATGTGGGCGTGATCGGTATCGGGCGGGTACAGCGGGGCAGCGTCAAGCCAAACCAGCAGATCTGCGTTGTCAGCAGTGACGGCAATCAGCGTAATGCCAGGGTGCTCCAGGTGCTTGGATTCCATGGCCTGAAGCGCATCGAAGTGCCTACCGCGCAAGCCGGCGACATCATCGCGATAACCGGTGTTGAAAATTTGCAGATTTCCGACACCCTGTGCGACCGCAGCGCACCCGAAGCCTTACCGGCCCTGACTGTTGACGAACCCACGATCAGCATGACATTCCGGGTCAATAATTCACCGTTCGCAGGTCGCGAAGGAAAATTCCTGACCAGCCGGCAACTGCGGGAGCGCCTGCTGCGGGAGGCCAGTCACAACGTTTCGCTGCGTGTCGAGGATACTGATAGCCCGGAACGCTTCAAGATTTCGGGACGCGGCGAATTGCACCTTTCCATCCTGATTGAAACGATGCGCAGGGAAGGCTACGAACTGGCCATATCGCGTCCTGAAGTCATCCTTCACGAAACCGAACACGGCCAGGAAGAACCTTACGAGCAGCTGGTTGTCGACCTGGTGAGTGATTACCAGGGTGGCGTGATGGAACGCCTTGGGGATCGCCGCGGCGAACTGAAAAACATGCAGCTTGACGGCAAAGGCCGTGTGCGCCTTGACTACATCATTCCGGCTCGCGGATTGATCGGCTTCCAGTCTGAATTCAGAACATTGACCGCCGGCACCGGATTGATGTTCCACATTTTCGACCACTACGGACCCTATCATTCCGGTGACATTTCCCGGCGCAACAACGGTGTATTGATTTCAAACAGTACCGGAAAAGCCCTGGCCTATGCCCTGTTCAACCTGCAGGACCGCGGCAGGATGATTATCGAACCCAACGTCGATGTCTATCAGGGCCAGGTGATCCTCCCGCCTCCCTTCGGAATTTCTGTATTCTTACCGCCTTTTTCCGCCGCATTTGTAAGGAGCATCGGCTTCCAGGGCTCGGTCACCTTCCAGTCTGCCGGATCGGTAGGCTGACCGTCATAGTGTGCGTAGAAGATGATCGTTTTCGTTGCCCGGGGGACAATGTATTCCCCGTAGACGGCTGGCGGGGCCTTTGGATCGTCGATGGTAAGAAGCCGTGCCGAAATGCCTTTGTTTTCAAGCAGCTGCCGGATGTATTCGGCGTTTGTCCGAATGTCCGCAACATTCGCCGCTACATTAGGCATTGAAAGAAGCTCCGAGAATTCGCGAAGCAGCTTCGCTTCGTTCTCTTGTCGGTAGTTGCGAGCGGCCGATACCGCGTCCGTTTGGGCGAGCAGATGTGACGCGAAGAGGGGCGCAAGTACGAAAACGAGCAGGATCCGATTTCTCATTTGCTGTGATGTCTGAATGGCTCGAAAGCCCGGAGATGTTTACTGAATTTCTGGAACTGGTTCTTTGAATGCAGATGCATCGTGCGGTAAAGAGAGAAATGAGTCAAGAGGCGCGCTCAAGGGAGTCACCGAGCCGTTCGGGTTGGATCCTCTTGCAAATTGAGCTTCCTAAACGCATCGGGCTGGGACAAGCCCCGCCCTTACAACCTGCGAATCACAAGTCGCGGTACCTAGTACCGCATCAATTCGCGCACGGCTTCTTCAACATCAGCAACCTGTGGGGATCGCGTCTTCCATTTCTTCGGCGCGTACGCGACAAACGTATCAGTCGCTCCGACACGGCGGACAGGAGCGTCTAGAAATTCGAACAACTCGTCGGAAATCCTGGCCGCGATCTCCGCGCCGTATCCGAATGAAAGCGGATCTTCGTGCGCGACAACAGCTCGGCTGGTCTTCTTCACGCTTTCGGCGATCGCTTCCCAGTCAAATGGAGCTAGAGTACGCAGATCTACGATCTCGACACCCCGTCCTTCTCAAGCTGTTTCGCGGCCTGTCTCGATCGTTCGACAAGCGCTCCGAATGTGATTATCGATACATCTGAACCTTCCTTTACTCGGTCTTAGCCTTACCGAACGGGATCATGAACTCATCAGACGGGTACTCCGACTGGTTGTAGACCTGACGGTAAAGGTGTTTGTGTTCAAGGAAAAGAACGGGGTCGTCTCGAGCGGATCGAGGTCCTGAGCAGTCCGTTCGCGTCGAGTGCGTTGGACGGATACGCGATCCTGAGACCGGGCGTGTGTGAGAAGATGGTAGTGCCGGATTGCGAGTGGTAGATCGCACCGCCTTTCAGGTATCCGCCTACGGGGACACGGATCACCACCGGCGAACTGAAATCTCCGTCACTCCTCCAGCGCATAAGAGCAAGCTCGTTGCGGATCTGGTGATATGCGGGCCAAATGTAATCGAAGAACTGGATCTTGACGACCGGTTTCAAACCGCGGGTCGCCATCCCGATCGCGCGTCCGACGATGTTGGCTTCCGCGAGCGGGGAATTGAAGACGCGTTCGCTCCCGAACTCCCTCTGGAGATTCGCGGTGACCTTGAACACGCCGCCCTTGCCTTTGACCTGCTCAAGGTACTCTTCGCGCGAACAGTCGGCGACGTCCTCGCCGAATACGACAATGCGCGGATCGCGCGCCATCTCCGTATGGAGGCAGCGGTTGATCAGATCGACCATCGTCCCCGGATTGCCCGAAAGCTCGGCACCTTCTTCCGAATCGAACTCTGCCGAAGTCGGATCGACATCTTCTGAGTAAACGTTTCGGTAAGTTGTCGAAGGATCGGGCTGCGGACTCGCGAGAGCTTCGTCAGTTGCCACTGAGATCTCGGCATCGACTTCCTTACGCAACGCTTCAAGTTCCTCGGATTTCGCGATCCCTTCCGTCATAAGGAATTCGCCGAACGTCGTGATCGGATCGATCTTCGCATCCTGCTGGCGTTCTTCATCCGTCCTGTAAAGTTTTTCGTCGTCGCAAAAGCGAGTGCGAATAAGGCCTGATGACCTTCGCGTGGATAAGCGCGGCGCCCCTTCGTTCGCGGCAATGCGAGACGGCTTTTGTGAATGCTTCGTAAGATTCAAGCGGGTCCGTGCCGTCGATCTTCTGAATGAACAGGTTCGGGAACCCGATCAAAAGGTCCGAAACGCTTCCTCCGGCGGTCTGCACCTCGACAGGTACCGAAATGGCGTAACCATTGTCCTCGACAAGAAATATAACTGGCAGCTTCAGATTGCACGCGGTATTCAGCGCTTCCCAGAATTCGCCTTCCGACGTTGTTCCGTCGCCGACAGACACGTACACGACCTCGTCGCCCTTAAATCCTTTGACCTTGTCCTTCAGTTCCTTGACGAGCGACGCCCTGTAACTCGCTTCGGCAGCCCGACCGCCTGCAGAAGCTGGGTCCCGGTGGAGAAGATTGCGAAGGTACGTTAAGCGGGACGGATCCCCAATGGGAAGGCATCTGGCGGCCGTGCGAGTTGGGGTCCGCTTCCGCGCCGACGGCCGACAAGAGCATTTCCTTCGGCGTCATTCCCAGCTGGATCATCAACGCCCGGTCACGGTAATAGGGATAGAACCAGTCGTAGCCAGCTTTCATCGCAAGCCCGGCAGCGGTCAAAACAGCTTCGTGGCCGGCGCCCGA
>CAVOYQ010000017.1:0-172108 GCA_963700705.1 uncultured Gammaproteobacteria bacterium
GGTCGGCGATGCCCGGGGCGAGGAAACCCATGAACCCCGACGGCAGCCCGTTTTACCCCGACGATACCTGGAACTTGCTGAGGCTGAGTTCCAAGAGCCACTGGGACGTGGTCATCGAAATCGATGGCGCCGACCTGCACCTGCTCGCCCACCACCCCACCCCGCCCGTATTCGACGGGGTTGAAGACCGTAACGGGCTGCGTAATTTTGACGAGATCCGGTTTTGGGCCGACTACACGCAAGCCGGGAATGGCCAGTATCTGCTGGACGATAAAGGCACACCGGGCGGTATCAGTCCCGGCGCGGCTTTCGTCATCGCGGGCGACTTCAACGCAGACCCGCTGGACGGCGATTCGGTGCAAGGCGCGGTCGGGCAGTTGCTGGACGCCCCCTGGATCAACAGTTCCTGTGTCCCGGTCAGCCAGGGCGCCGCGGAAGCGGCCCGCCTGCAGGGCGGCATCAACACCGGTCAGAAAGGTGATCCGGCGTCCGACACGGCGGATTTCAACGACCAGTACACCGGTAACCTGCGGCTGGATTACCTGCTGCCTTCGACCAACCTCGCGATTGTCGCCTGCGGCGTGTTTTGGCCGGCGCAGGACGAAGCAGGCCATGACCTGGCGGGCGTTTCCGACCATCACCTGGTCTGGCTGGATCTGGAACGGTGAACGGACTTTCAAGCCTGTACCGGGAGGCCATCCGGCAACACGCGGCCGAGCCGGTGGGTTTCCGCCAACCCATCGATGCCACGCACCGGCATGAAGAATTCAACCCGTTGTGCGGCGACCGTATCGAAGTGCAATTGCGGATCATCAATGGCCTGGTGGAAGCTGCGGCGTTTGATGGCGAGGCCTGCGCCATCTGCATGGCTTCGGCATCGTTGCTGTGCGAGGCCGCGCCGGGGCATCCGGTTGCCCACCTGGTAGCACTGCATGACCGGCTTCACGCGGCGCTCGAAAACGGCCAGGACCTGGACGACGCGGATACGCTCAAACCATTGCTGGGCGTGACGCCTTACCCCAGCCGTATCCGTTGCGCCACGTTGCCATGGGCCGCCGCGGTCGGGGCCTTGTAACAAAAAATTAACTTGTCTTTTTCGCTGATCGAAGCTAATCTTCTGTTACTCGGTGGAAATTCGTTAAAAACAAAGTGTTAGTTTCAATTTTCAGCCGGGAATAAAGTTGGTTGCAAGTCCTGAAGGACATCTCGGAAGCTTCAAATTTGGCATCTCCTGTATCCTGATTGAAATGACGTCTGCGACTGGTAGTTTTTATTAATTTTTATAAAGGTAATTTTGAAATGACGACAGGTACCGTTAAGTGGTTCAACGAATCCAAAGGTTTTGGTTTTATTTCCCCATCTGATGGAGGCAAAGACGTGTTCGTGCACTTCTCAGCCATCCAGGGCAGTGGTTTCAAATCACTTGCAGAAGGTCAGGCAGTCAGCTTTGACGTGGAGGACGGCCCCAAAGGCCCGCAGGCCACCAATGTGAAGACCGAAGGCTAAGCAACACTCAGCCGGATTAACAAAAAACCCCGCCGCCCGGCGGGGTTTTTGGGGTTATGCCGCGATTTTCGAGATCACAATCGCGGAAATCCGCTCCTACATTTTAGACCCGCTCCTTGAGCTTGCGATCTCGTCGCGGATCTGGGCCGCCGCCTCGAATTCCAGTAACTGTGCGTGGTTGAACATCCGTTTTTCCAGTTCGGCGATCGCCTGCGGCAGGTTTTTCGGCGTCACGTTGGCATACCGGGCCTCCTCTTCGGCAACCCTGGTCGCCCGCCGTCCCCGGCCCCTGCCCTCGTCGTGCGCGCCTTCCATGATGTCAGTGACCCGCTTGCTGATCGTTTTGGGCGTGATGCCGTGTTCCTCGTTATATTCGAATCTGCTTGTTGCGGCGGCGTTCGGTTTCCGCCATCGCGCGCTCCATGGAACCGGTGATCCGGTCGGCGTAAAGGATCGCCCTGCCGCGAATATTGCGGGCGGCCCGGCCGATGGTCTGGATCAGCGAGGACTCGGATCTGAGGAAGCCTTCGCGGTCAGCATCGAGAATTGCTATAAGTGAAACCTCAGGCATATCAAGACCTTCACGCAATAAGTTTATGCCAACTAACACATCAAATTCGCCCAGCCTCAGGTCGCGAATGATCTCGACGCGCTCCACCGTGTCGATGTCCGAGTGCAGGTAGCGCACGCGGATGCCGTGGTCCGCCAGGTACTCGGTCAGGTTTTCCGCCATGCGCTTGGTCAGCGTGGTGACCAGCACCCGGTCGCCCAGCGCGGTGCGCTTGTTGATTTCCGACAGCAGGTCGTCCACCTGGTCACCGACCGGCCGCACTTCCACTGCCGGGTCGATCAGCCCGGTCGGGCGCACGACCTGTTCAACCACCGTTGCCGGAAATCTGCATTTCATACGGGCGTGGGGTCGCCGAGCAGAAAATGGTCTGCGGCATGCGCGCCTCCCACTCCTCGAAACGCAGCGGCCGGTTGTCCAGCGCCGACGGCAGGCGGAAACCGTAGGTCACCAGGTTTTCCTTGCGCGAACGGTCGCCTTTGTACATCGCGCCCAGCTGCGGGATCATCACGTGGCTTTCGTCCAGCACCACCAGTGATTCTGCCGGCAAATAATCGAACAGGGTCGGGGGCGCCTCGCCCGGCCCCCTGCCCGTGAGGTGCCGCGAGTAGTTCTCGATGCCGTTGCAGTAACCCAGTTCCAGCATCATCTCCAGGTCAAACCGGGTGCGCTGCTCCAGGCGCTGGGCCTCGACCAGCTTGTTCTGCTCCCGCAGCACCTCCAGCCGATCGAGCAACTCGGCGCTGATCGCCTGCGCCGCGTCCAGCACCACCTGGCGGGGCGTCACGTAATGGGACTTGGGAAAAATCGTGATCCGGGGCAGCTTGCGCAGGATTTCTCCGGTCAGCGGGTCCAGCACGCAGATGGAATCCACTTCCTCGTCGAACAGTTCGATGCGGATGGCCTGCGCCTCCTCGTCCCCGGGGAAAACGTCGATGATGTCGCCGCGCACCCGGTAGGTGCCGCGCCGCAACTCCATGTCGTTGCGGCTGTATTGCATTTCAGCCAGGCGCCGCAGGATCACGCGCTGGTCGATCCGGTCCCCGCGCGACAGGTGCAATACCATGCTCAGGTACTGTGTCGGGTCGCCGAGACCGTAAATCGCCGAAACGGTCGCGACGATGATGGTATCGGACCGCTCGAGCAGGGCCTTGGTCGCCGACAGGCGCATCTGCTCGATGTGCTCGTTGATAGACGCGTCTTTTTCGATGTAGGTGTCGGACGACGGAACGTAAGCTTCCGGCTGGTAGTAGTCGTAGTAGGAAACGAAATACTCGACCGCGTTTTCCGGGAAAAACTCCCTGAATTCACCGTACAGTTGCGCGGCCAGCGTTTTGTTCGGCGCCAGCACCAGGGTGGGCCGCTGGATGTGCTGGATCACGTTTGCGATGGTGAAGGTTTTTCCCGAACCGGTCACACCCAACAGGACCTGGTGCGCCAGCCCGCTTTCCAGCCCGTCGATCAGGTTCGCGATCGCTTGCGGCTGGTCGCCGGCAGGCTTGAAGCTGCTGTGCAATGTAAACTGTTTCGCGGACCGCTCAGACATGCAATTTCATTTCCCAAACTTGTTATTATACGTGGATGAAAATCCTGATCGCGCTGTTACTTTTCTTCGCCCTGGCAAATCCCCTGCCAGCCCAGCAATCCATGAGCCTGGATGCGAAACGCGACATCGATATTTCGCGCAAGATGATCAATGACAAACGCAACACGGCCATCGCGTATAACATGAAATTCACGCAACAGGAAAAAGAGAAATTCTGGCCCCTGTACCGTGAATACCGTGACGCGATGTGGGCAGTGGGTGACAAGCGCCTGGCCGTGCTCGTCGACTACGCGGACAACATGGACGCGATGACCGACAAACTGGCGAAGAAGTTGCTGGACCGGTCGTTTGCGGTTGAAAAAGAGATCACCAGCACGAAGCAGAAATACGCCGGTAAGTTTGGCCGGATCCTGCCCGCAACCAAGGTCGTGCGCCTGATGCAGATCGAGAATCGAATGGACGCCATGGTCGATTTGAAAATCGCGGAAGGCGTTCCGTTGATGGAATAAGCCCATGACACGAATAGCGACAAAAGTCGACCAGATCAAGCACTCGGCCACGATCACGGTGAGCGCCCAGGCCATGGACCTGAAGGCGCAGGGCAAGGACATCATTTCCCTGAGCGCCGGTGAGCCGGATTTCGATACCCCGGTGCACATCCGGGAGGCGGCGATCGCCGCGATTCACGCCGGCAAGACGCGCTATACCCAGGTGGATGGCACGCCGGAACTGAAAAATGCCATTGCACGTAAATTTCGCGAGCAGAATGGGCTGGAATTCACCACCTCGCAGATCATCGCATCCAATGGCGCCAAGCAGAGTCTGTATAACCTGATGGTGGCCCTGCTGAACCGGGACGACGAAGTGATTGTCCCGGCGCCGTACTGGGTTTCCTACCCGGACATGGTCAAGCTGGCGGATGCCGAGCCGGCGATTCTCTCGGCCAGCCCGGAAAATGACTACAAGATCACCGCGCGTGAACTGCAGAATTCACTGAACGAAAACACCCGCATGCTGATCCTCAACTCGCCCTCGAATCCGACCGGGAAGGTCTACTCCGGGGACGAGTACCGGGCGCTGGGCGACGTCCTGCTGGAACACCCGAAAGTCTTTATCGTCTGCGACGACATTTACGAGCATATCTACTGGGGTGAAAGCCCGTACCGGACGTTCCTGAATTCCTGCCCCGAACTGGTCCGAACGCACGGCCGTGATCAACGGTGTTTCCAAGGCCTACGCCATGACCGGGTGGCGGATCGGTTACCTGGCCGGCCCCGAAGAAGTGGTCAGCGCCATGCGCAAGGTCCAGGGCCAGAGCACATCGTGCCCCGGTTCGATTTCCCAGGCGGCTGCCGTGGCCGCCCTGGAAGGCCCGCAGGACTGCCTCGAGGAAATGTGCGAGGCTTTCGAACTCAGGTACCGTTACCTGTATGAAGCGCTGAACGGGATCGATGGTGTGGACTGCCCGGAATGCGAAGGCGCTTTCTATGCATTCCCGTCTTTCCAGGGCTTTATCGACCGGATGGAAAACATCCGTGATGACGTGGAACTGGCCAGTTGGCTGCTCAAGGAAGCCGGCGTGGCCACGGTGCCGGGAACCGCCTTCGGTGCGCCCGGCCATCTGCGCCTGTCGTTCGCCTCCAGCA
Source organism: uncultured Gammaproteobacteria bacterium (assembly GCA_963700705.1). Classification (GTDB taxonomy): domain Bacteria; phylum Pseudomonadota; class Gammaproteobacteria; order Xanthomonadales; family SZUA-36; genus JAHEFT01. The sequence continues at coordinate 5,267 of CAVOYQ010000017.1, forward strand.
TGGATCAGCTCGAAGAGGCCGTCGGGCGGATCAAGAAAGCGCTCGATTCCACAACGTAGGAGCGAATTGATTCGCGAATTGTTGTGGGCTAATACCTTTCGCGGACGCACAACGGCATTTCACGAGCGCTTCTTCGCCTGCGGCGAAACCGCACTCGCTCCATTGCCTGCTGCTAATCCGCTCCTACAAAAACTCACGCCAATAAGCCTACATCGTCCATTGAACGACTTTGAGGTCACAATGCCGGACATGCAAATCCATGGTCACGGCACAGGTCACCCATTCCAAACCGGTTTCACCGTTCTGGAACTGATGATTACGATCAGTATTGCCGGCATCCTGCTCGTGACCGCGGCTCCCTCGTTTCAGAGCTTCACCCAGCGACAGCAAATGAAGGCGGCTGTTACCAGCCTGCAAAACGACCTGATGATGGCCCGCAGTGAAGCCGTTCGCCTTAACATGCGGGTCGTGACCTGTCCCGGCGACCCGGCACAGGGCTGCACCGGATCCAATGAATGGAACACCGGCTGGATCGTCTTCGCGGACGACAACGCCGACCGCCAGCGCCAGCCGGGTGAAAGGGTTGTTCGCCGCGGTGAGGAAGTTGAAAACCTTCGGGTCCTGAGCTCATCCGGCAGAACCGACGTGCGCTTTTTTCCGGACGGCAGTGCGCCGGGAAGCAACGGCAGCATCAGTTTTTGCGGACTTGGCGGTCCCGCCCATGCGCGTAAACTGGTGGTGTCGAACCTGGGCAGAATCCGCCGGGACGAGGCTCCCGACCTGGATACGGACGATTGTCCAAGGTAATCCTTGACTCCCCCCGTTAAAGCACCGAAAATACTGCGCCTCGACCCATTCCCCAGTAGCTCAGTCGGTTAGAGCGGGTGACTGTTAATCACTAGGTCCGCGGTTCGAGTCCGTGCTGGGGAGCCAAATTTAGTAATGAAAACGGGAAGTTAGCTATCATGCTGGCTTCCCGTTTTTCTTTGGTGGGTGAATTTGCAAACAAACTGGCAAACATGGAAATAATGAGTCGGTTAATCCAATATGCACTATTGTCTTTTGAGTCTGTCTTGCTCATTTAACCTCCATTACCCAGCCAGATAACTTATGTTGGCTCGAGTATAACCATTTAGGAAAATGCGATGAAAAAGGCCGTTCAGTTCAGAAAGCGGCCAGAAGGGAAGCCATTGTGCAAAGAAGCAGGGCCGCCAGAGTGATGGCCCCCTTACTCCACAGTGCATGTGGATTTGTGGCAATATGGCTTTTAATGCTTCCTATACTCCGCGCGGTTTATACTTTCTGTCCGTAAGTTGGGAGACGGTATTGGCCGACATATTTATTTCCTATTCGCGCAGTGACCGCGAACGCGTTGCGCTTCTGGCGGATGCATTGCATTCCAGCGGCTATTCGATCTGGTGGGACAGCGACCTGGCCGGGGGCGTCGAATACTCGCGGGAAATCGAGGCGCGAATCAATGCCGCAAAGGCCGTCGTGGTGGTCTGGTCCAGGAAATCGATCGAATCCACCTGGGTCGCGGATGAAGCAGAACTCGGCCGCGACGCTGGCAAACTGGTGCCGCTGGTCATCGACGACATACAGCCCAAGATCGGTTTTCGCCAGTTCCAGTCCATCGATTTTTGCAACTGGACCGGCGATGTTGGCGATTCCTGCTTCGCAACACTGAAGCAGACACTTACGCGGCACATTGAACCGGAGCCGCCCGCGACGAACATCCGCGATAGAACATTCCCTCGCCGCAGCCGTCGACAGCGCTCGCAGTCAGGGCGATGAACCGGTCAAGCTGGATCTGGCCGCCCTCCAATCCGCGCGCCCTGCACTTACACCACTGGTCGGGCGCGAAGACGAAAGGGAGGCGATCAAGGCCTGCCTGGACAAGGCCAGGGCCGGCCAGGGCGGAGTTTTGTTCATTGGGGGCGAGCCCGGCGTGGGCAAAACCCGACTCGCCGAGGAATGCCTGGCCCTGGGGCAGGAGCGCGACATGCTGACCCTCGTTGGTCATGCATACGAGGAGCGCGGCGAGCCCTTCATCGTCGCCGTCGAAATCATCGAAGCGCTCATGCGTGTGCTGCCCGATTCTGCCCTCCGGCAGGTTCTGGGTGACAGCGCCGCGGAGATCGCACGACTCGTTCCCAGGCTCAGGGACCGGTTTTCCGATATACCCTCACCCATCGAGCTTGCACCGGAACAGCGGCAACGCTACCTGTACAACGCCCTGCTGGATTTCACCCGACGCCTGAGCTAATACGGTGCCCTGTGTCATCCTGCTCGATGACCTGCACTGGGCAGATGAGTCCAGCATGAACCTGCTGGAGCACATTGCGCCCAACATCAGCGACCTGCCCCTGCTGTACGTGGTCACCTATCGCGACGTCGCGGCCGACATGGGCCCGCCGTTCCGGCATGCTCTCGCGAATCTCGGCCGTCTGCAGAACACGAGCAACATTGCGCTGAAGCAACTGACGATTGCTGACGTTGCCACGTTACTGGCCAAGCTCGGACGCCCGGACCCGCCCGACAGACTGGTGGAGATCATCTTTACGGAGTCCGGCGGCAATGCGTTGTTTGTTCAATCGGTCTACCAGAGCCTCGCCGAGGAAGGCCGCCTGTTCGACGCGAACGGTGACTGGCGCACCGACATTTCGCGCACGGACCTGGTCGTCCCGAACGATATTCGGCTGATCATTGAGCAGCGGGTCGAGCGACTGAACGTGGAAACACGAAAACTCCTCGTTATGGCAGCGATTCTCGGCTTGCGCTTCGAACCGGACGTGCTCCAGGAAGCGCTGGAATCCGACGAAGACGCGATACTCGATGGCATTGAAGAGGCGGAAGCGGCCAACCTGATCTTTCCGGCCTCCGGCCAGGGGGAAACCCGCTACGAGTTCAGCCACGCGCTGGTCCGGCAATCCCTGCTGGACATGACCACACCCCTGCGCCGGGAGCGCTTGCACGTCAAGGCCGCGACGGCGATGGAGTCGCTCTTCGGCGAGGAACCGGCGCAGGCCGCTGCGCTGGCCCGGCATCTCATGTCGGCCGGAAGGCGCGCCGATGCGGAGAAAATCACCCGTTACCTGATGATCGCCGGTACCCATGCCAGCAATGCCATGTCTTTCGACGAGGCCATCCTCCACTACGACGCCGCCCTCGCCAGAACACCCGAATCGAAACACCACGACCGTGCCGCGATTCTCGAACGCCGCGGCTACGCCCACCGCGCCCTCGGTGACTGGCCGCAGTCGGAGCGGGACTGGCTCGAAGCGCTGGATCTCATGGAAGGCACCGAGGAGACGGATCGGCTCTCCAAGATGGCTTGGGAAGTAGGCTTTCAACTGGCCTGGCAAAACCGCCTGAGCGAGGGTGCGGAACTGCTGGAAAAGACCCTGGAGCGAGTTGGCAAGGAGCCGAGCAGAGGCCGGGCGCGGTTGCTGGCGCTGCTCGGTCACTACCGGACCAACAGCGGCATCCTGGATGAGGGCGACGTGCTCGAACGGGAGGCCATCGAGATGGCAAAAGCGCTGGAAGACTTTCAGCTTCTGGGCAGCGAAGTGATGTTCTCGCGGCTTTACTACTTCCAGCACACCTTTGACGTACGCGCTTACCTGGATGCCGTCGATGAAACCACTGCGCTGCAGGAAGGCCCACGGCTCACCCTCCGACCTGTCCATGACTGTAGGCAACGCCATCGTGGCCCTCGTGTGCGCCGGTCAATTCGAGCGCGTTCGAGCTCTTCATGCCGAGGTGATGCCGCTGTCCACTGCCTACGGCGATGTGGGCACCGCCGCCCAGCTTGAATTATTCGACAGCATCGTCGATACCGCGACGGGGCATTTTTCCAGGGCGCGGAAACGGCAGAAGAAGGTAATCGCCATGTTCAGTGAGGCTGGCATGCCGTGGACATCTGCCGTGATCGCGACAGCGGCCGCTCCGGCGATCCTGGCCGGCGACTGGGAAGCAGCCGAAACGGAAATCCTGGAAGCCGTCGACAAGGCTGTCGATTGCCCCACCTTCGAAGGGCTCGAAACCTGCCAGCTTCTCTACTTGCGCACACTGATGGGAGACCCGCGGGCACACGAACTGCTCGACCGATACGAGGCAATCCTGCCCGTCCGCGGACGGCTGAACAGCCTTGGGTCTTGCCACATGCTGCTGTTCTGGGTGGAAAGCGCCGTTCTTCTGGGCCAGGACGAACGCGCGGCGCAGCATTATGAATCGGTGGTCGACCTGATCAGGCGCGACACCGTCACCTGCTACTTCCCCATACTGATTGAGCGCATCGCGGGTATCGCAGCCATGGCCGGCGGGCAATACGACAAGGCGCAGGCGCACTTTGAGGCTTCCCTGGAACTGGCCAGGAAGCTGGCTTTCGTCAGCGAACTGGGTGATACGCGGCGCTGGCACGCCATGATGCTTCTCCGCCGGCTGGCGCCGGGAGACCGTGACATGGCGCTAGGCTTACTGCGCGAGGCGATCGAGGTGTACGAGCGCAATGGCATGCCAAAGCACGAGGAAATGGCGCAGGTACTGCTGGACCAATCTATGGTGATCAGGTCAAGGAAACGACTCTCGGTAGATGGCTGCCAGGGCGCAGCCAGGCTGCGTGGCTTCGGCCGGTTCCCGTTGTATCATGCAACGGCATACCAATACCAAACGTCAGGGGATTCGCTTGTGACCATTTCAAAGGCAAAACTGGATGCGATCGTCACGTCGATCAGCTCTGTATTGATCGGCAAAGAACCGCAGGTCAGAATCGCTTTGGCATGTCTGCTGGCAAGGGGTCACCTGCTGATCGAAGATCTCCCCGGCCTGGGCAAGACTACGCTGGCCAATGCTATAGCACGGGTTCTGGGCCTCCAATTCAATCGCATCCAGTTCACCAGCGACCTGCTGCCTGCTGACATCGTGGGCGTCTCCGTCTACGACAAGGCCGAAGGCGCATTTCGCTTCATTCCAGGGCCCGTGTTTTGCCAACTGCTGTTGGCTGATGAGATTAACCGCACCACCCCCAAGACCCAGAGCGCACTGCTGGAGGCGATGGCCGAAGGCCAGGTCACAGTGGAGGGACAGACGCGAATCCTGCCGGAGCCGTTCTTCGTGGTCGCAACTCAGAATCCGATCCAGTACTCCGGCACGTTTCCCCTGCCGGAATCGCAACTGGACCGTTTCCTGATGCGGGTGTCGCTGGGCTATCCGGATCTTGCCTCGGAGAAAATGATTCTGACCGGCGGTGATCCGCGGAAACGTCTCAGCGAGATCAAGCCCTTGCTTTCCATCGGAGAGTTGCAGGCGCTGCAGGACGAGGTCGACCAAATCAGCGTAGCTGAACCGGTGGTGGACTATCTGCAGCGCCTGATCCAGTTCACCCGAACGAGCGGGGTTTTTGAGTACGGGTTGTCACCTCGCGCGGCCCTGGCGATCCTGCAGTCGGCCAAGGCCATCAGCCTGCTCGATGGCCGGGCATTCGTCATCCCGGAGGATATCCAGGCTGTATTCCCGGCCGTCGCCAATCACCGGTTACAAGGTGCTGGCCGCGGCCACGACAGCGGCAGCCGGGTACTTATCGACAAGGTGCTCGACTCCGTAGACATCATTTGAGCATGGCACCGGTCCGGCCATGAACCCGTTGTCAGAAATCCGGAACGCACTACGCAGACGCTTTCGGCGGTGGGTGGACCGCCGCACACGGCTGGAAAGTGAGTGCCAACTGGATCACCGGCGCCTGTACATTCTTCCGTCGAAAGCAGGCTTCGGCTTCCTCGTTCTCATTGCTGCGTTGTGGTTGCTGGCAACCAACTTCGAAAACAACCTGATCTTCATGCTCTGTTTCCTGCTTTTGGCCCTGTTCGTGGTGAGCATTCACTTCACCCACGGCACGCTCTCCGGTTTGCGGGTCAAGCCGGTTCGTGCCCAGTCCGTGTTCAAAGGTGATGCGGTTGCTGTCGAGCTCAGTTTCAGCCAGGCCAGGGCCCGGCGCCGTGAACAGGTGGTGCTGCGTTTTGCTGGTGGCGAGCCCTTGATGGTTACGCTCGAGAAGGCCGGCGACACCTTCGTGACCGTGCTGGCGCCGACGACCCGGCGGGGTTATCTCGATCCCGGCCTGCTGACCGTTGAAAGCGTATACCCGGCAGGCCTGATGCGCGTGTGGACCTACATCCGTTTTCGCTTTGACGCGGTTGTCTTTCCGGCGCCTGTACCGGACCGGGCACATGCTTCAGATCGGCGCGGATCCGGTGATGGCCACTACACCGGCACGTCCGGCTCCGAAGAGTACTTCGGGTTGAAGACTTTCGCGCCCGGTGAGTCTCTGCGGCATGTTGCATGGAAACAATTTGCGCGCGAGCAGGGACTCTGGTCCAAGCAATACGGTGACCCTGTTGATAGCAGGGTGTGGGTGGATTGGGACGACTACACCGGCATGGACACCGAGCAGCGCCTGTCACGGATGACCTGGCAGGTTTGTGAATGTGAGGCTGCCGGTAAGGTGTATGGCTTGCGCCTGCCGGGCACTGAATTATTGCCCAACCAGGGTTTGGCTCACCGGCAGTCGGCACTCAGGCGCCTGGCTCTGTACGGTATCGACGATGAAGCCGGGGCTGTTGATGAGACGTCCTGATTGGCAACTGTCCCGTAACGGCCTGTTTTGGGTCCTGTTTGCCTTCACTGCTGTAGTCACGCTGCACCTGGACCACCTGCCCCTCTGGGTGACGGTCGTCGCAGGGCTGTGCATCCTGTGGCGAATTCTTGAGTATCGCGGCGCGGTTCCGTTCCCGCCCTGGCCGCTCAAGGCCATCCTGGTGGCGGGTTGCGTGACCGGGCTGGCCGTGGTGTATCCGTCGCTGCTCGGCCTGGAGCCGATGCTCTCGATGCTGATAGCGGGATTCGGGCTGAAGTTACTCGAAATGCACCATAAGCGGGACGCCGTCGTGCTGATCTACCTGGCTTTCTTCACCGCAGCTGCAGACTGCATATTCACCCAGGGCATTCCTGATTTCATCCTGGTGCTGCTGACCTATGTTATTGCCACCTCTGCCCTGGTCAGTATCAACCAATCGAACACCCGCGGCTTCTCCATGGGCCCTTCGCGTATCGCTGTCAAAATGCTGACAACCGCCCTGCCGCTGATGCTGGTTCTGTTCCTCGTGGTACCGCGGCTGGGTGCGCTCTGGTCGATCCCCGGGCCGAAAAGCCAGGCCCGAACCGGCGTTGGAGACACCCTCTCGCCGGGTGAGTTCTCGAGCCTGGTACGTTCCGACAAGCTGGCATTTCGTGTTCGTTTCGAGGGGGAGATACCACCCCGTGAAAGACTTTACTGGCGCGGGCTCGTGTTCTCCGAGTTCGATGGCAGGGAGTGGAAGCAGGCGGATTTTTATGGCCCTGATCAACCGATTCTGAGCGCTGGCAGCAACGAGAGCATCGTGCGACTTGGTGAACCTGTCCGCTACTCGCTGACGATGGAGCCCACACAAAGAAGATGGTTGTTTGCGCTCTCGACGCCTGCGACCTCCGAACCCGGCATCCGCCTGATGCGGGATTCACGGCTGGTCAGCGTCGACAGGATCAGCATGCGGCACAATTATGAATTGCGCTCCTGGCTCGATTACCGGCTGGAGCCGGAAGGACTGCATCCACATCGCGAAGAACTGGAGCGGAGACTGCCGCCCGGCTCCAACCCGGAAACAGTGCGGGTCGCCAGGGAATGGGCGCGGGAAACACCGGATGTCGAAGCCCTCGTCGAACGGGTGCTGCGGCTTTTCAATCGCTCTTTCGTCTATACGCTGGAACCCCCGCTGCTCGGCACAGATGCGGTTGACGAGTTCATGTGGGAGACCCGGCGAGGCTTCTGCGAACATTTTGCAGGGAGTTTTGCTTTTTTTATGCGAGCGGCCGGTTATCCCGCACGAGTGGTTGGTGGATATCTTGGCGGTGAGGTCCATCCCACCGAAAACTTCGTCACGGTTCGTCAATACGATGCCCATGCCTGGGCTGAAGTCTGGTTCGAGGGAAGGGGTTGGCAGCGCATCGACCCGACGGCTGCCGTTGCGCCGGAGCGGATTGAAATGAGCCTGGCCGATCTGTTCGGCAACGAAGACGGCTTCCTGGCGGACAGCCCGTTGAGCCTGATTCGCTTCCGTGATTTCAGGCTGGTCAACTGGATCATCCTGCAGCGGGATTACTTCGACTATGCATGGGCCACCTGGGTGCTCGGCTACGACCAGCGGCAAGTCGAATTCCTGCAGCGCTTGCTGGGAAAGGTGTCAGTGTTTCGGCTGAGTCTGCTGTTCCTGGTGGCCGCCGGCATCTCGCTGCTGCCGTACCTGGTTAAACGGCTCATCATCCGCCAGCGCGTTAAACCGGATCCGCGGGATGTCCTGATTCATCTTTTCTTCGACAAGATGGCCCGGGCCGGTCTGCCGCGGCGGACCGGCGAGGGTGTTCTCGATTTTTCCCGGCGCATTGCAGCTGATCGGCCGCAGATCGAATCGGAAGTGATGGCAATAGCCAACACCTATGTCATTCAACGGTATGACATCCGGTTTCCGCACCGGATAGACGAATTACGCAGAATGGTTCGGCGCTTCAACCCACCTAAAACGGGCTCGCCCGGCTGACTTATGGAGGAAAACAATGAAATTGAGATCAGAATCCTATCCGGACAGGATCCGAAGCATTGCCCGGGAAGTGAGTAAGTTACGGAATATGTATCAAGTTGATCACTCTGTAGAAATGCTTCGGATGATTGCAAATGAACTCGAACAAGTATTGAAAAGAACTCCTCTGAAAAAGACCTGACCCCCCCTATACTCAATTGCCAAGTTTACATTCCTTGCTGTAAATTGGACCCAAAAGGACGATTAGTGGCCTGTTACAGGCCACTGGTTCACCTGAAATTCAAGCACCGGAATTCAAATAAAGTGATCCACAAAACAAATCACCCTTTCCTCTTCCGTTTTGCTTTCTGCCAGGTCCTGGCCTTGCTGCTGTTGGTGCTTCTGAGCTCGGCGCAGGCAGCCGAGGCAGTGAACCCCGACACTCTGCCCCAGGCGCAAGCCGCACTCAAACAGATTACACAACAGGTCGCCGGTGCCGAGAACGCTTCAGCAGAGCATTTGAAAGCACTCAAGAAGGAAATTGCCGCGGTTCGATCCAACGCCCAGGACTGCGTACAAGAGGCGGAACCAAAGATCAAAGCGCTGGACAGAAGAACTCGCCATCCTCCAGCCCAGTCCCACCCCGGGCAAGCAGTCCAAAACGGCAACAGGGACCCAGGCCGCAGATCAATCCCAGGCGCCAGTGTCGCCGGCTATCGCCCGGCAGGTTCAGGATCTGCAGGGCAGAAAGTCGAGCCTGCAAGAGCGTATCGCCACTTGCAAGCTGATGCTGCTGAGCAGTGACGATCTGGACTCAGAATATAGATGATTACCTGCGCAGCCTCGAGAAACGGCAATTGCTGACCCGTGGCCCAAATCTGGTCAGGTGATACAGACCAATCTGGATGAGCGTGAACGCTGGATGCAGTTTAACCGGGCAGTTGGCTGAGACATCTGCGGGCCTGGGCGCGATCCGCCCGGTTTATCTCTTCGGTGCTTTGGTCGTGGGTCTGTTGGGTTTCAGTCTTGGCTTTATCCTGGGACGCTTGTTGCCGCGCCGATTTCAGGCCCGGATGGCCAATATGGAAGACGAGGAAGAGGGCGTTTCAGGCGGCCTGGTAGAAGCGCTCATTTCCTCTGCTTCCCGCTATGCGCCCATTGTGCTCGCCCTGGGCGGCATCATCGCTTATGTGACGTTCATCCCCAGCACGGTGGGTGACCTGGGGCTTCCTGTCACCATCATGTACAGCCTGCTTGCCTACTTTGTCCTCGCAGCGCTTATCAGGGCCCTGTTCAACCCCTGCCCGCCGGCGACCCATTATCTGGCGCTGCCGGCTGCCATTGCGATTTCGCTGAGCAAACGCATTCACGTACTTGCACTGGTCGCGGTGTTCCGGTGGGTTATGCAGGAACTCCACGCGGACGGTTTGCTCGACGAGACGATGTATACGCTGATCCGTGAGATTATCGGCATCGTCTGGGTCCTGAATGTTATCTGGGTCTGCTGGCTTTTGCGCCGGATTGAGGGCTGGCAGGATAAGTGGGCGTTCCTGTTGCTGCTCAGCGTGGCGCTGTTCGGTGGCCTGGTCGTGGCCTGGATCGGCTATATCAATCTCGGCGCATTGGTGGTCCTAGGCATCACCTACAGCCTTATATTGCTCGGCCTGGTACTGTTGCTGAGCCGGTTTTTCTCAGACTTGTTCGATGGTCTTGATGAGGGTCGCTTTCGCTGGCAGCAAGCCTTGCGCCGAAGTTTCGGTCTCAAGGACAAGGACTATGTGCCCGGTTTGGGCTGGCTGCGGCTGGCTGTCAACCTTTTGTTATGGCTCAGCGGCGGCGCACTATTGCTGCGTATCTGGGACCCCAATGAAAATATTACCACCGAAACCCTGACTTATTTCACCCAGGGATTCCAGGTCGCCAACCTCACCATTGTCCCATCTCATTTGCTTTGGTCTCTCTTCGTTCTCGCGCTATTGCTGACACTGACCGACTGGCTCAAGGGCAGATTGGATACAAAATGGCTGGTCAAAACAAGGATGGAACCCAGCGCGAGGGAAGCGCTGGTTACGAGCTTCGGATACGTCGCAATAGGCATTTCGGTGCTTGTGGCGTTATCGGTCGCCGGAATCAGTTTTTCCAATCTTGCCATCATCGCCGGCGCACTGTCGGTCGGCATCGGTTTCGGCTTGCAAAACGTTGTCAATAACTTCGTTTCCGGCATCATCATGCTGGTTGAACGCCCGGTGAGAAACGGCGACTGGATTATCGTTGGTAATACCGAGGGCTATGTGCAGCGCATCAGTATTCGGTCCACGACCATACAGACCTTTGACCGGGCCGATGTCATCGTGCCCAACTCGGATCTGATCTCCGGCCAGGTGACCAACTGGACACTGGGAAATACCTGGGGACGGGCCAAGGTACAGATCGGTGTCGCCTATGGCAGCGATATTGAGGCTGTCATTGCGATTCTGCTGGATGTGGCGAACAAGCATCCGGAGGTCTTTACCGGCAACCCCCAACTGCCTGATCCTTACGTGCTCTTTTTGGAATTCGGTGACAGTTCACTCGAACTTTGAGCTGCGTGCCATCATCCACAATATCAACCGGCGTCTGCACGTGATCAGCGACCTCAATCGCGCCATCAATGCCGAGTTCAACAAACAGGGTATCGAGATACCCTTTCCTCAGCGCGATATCCATTTTCGCGGACCCCTGCAAATGGAAGCCGGTTCCACCGAGCCACCCGAGCCACCCGAGCCACCCCAGGCGCCAGATGGAGATGAGTTGCCCAAGAAATAGCTTTTCTGCGGGCAGGTCACCGTCGCTTTACTCCTGCTCCCTGTCCGGTAAAATTAAACGAAATGAACCGTCAGGATTTGGCCCAAAAGACAAACCCTGGAACAAGAAAAACGTTTATCGGAGATAGCTCATGCCAATTCTGCTGGAAAATTTTATCAGCGCCCTGCCGGTCGCGTTCATGGCGCTGATTACGGTCATCAACCCATTGGGGACCGGCTTTGTATTATCGGCCATGACCGACGGCATCACGCTGGATCAACGGAAAAAGCTGGCCCGAAAAATTGTCATCAATTGCATCGGGATATTTTTGGTCGTTTTGGTGTTCGGTAGCTATATCCTGAGTTTCTTTGGATTGAATATTTCAATTATCCGGGTTGGTGGCGGCTTACTCCTGGCATTCATGGGTTGGTCAATGCTCAACGCCCCCGATGCAACCGATACAACGTCGGTGAGCGCGGTCGATTCAGATACCTATTTCAAAAAGGCCTTCTATCCGTTCACTTTTCCGGTGACATCAGGTCCTGGCTGTATTGCCGTTATCTTTACTCTTGCCGTGCATCATGGCGCAAGTAAAGACCTTTACGCACAACTCGCCAGTTTATCGGGAACCTTCATTGGGCTTTTTGGTGTCGCGCTCGTGGTCTACCTCTGTTACGTGTATTCCTACGTCATCGACAAAAAGCTGGGGCCCGATGGAGCCCACGCTTTGAACCGCATCATGGCGTTCGTAACATTGTGTATTGGCCTGCAAATTCTCTGGGCAGGAATTCAAGGGCTGGCAAAGACACTGTAATAACGGAAAAGAGGCGGGTTCGCCGGATTGTATCCGGCCCCTTATGTTCTTTCGATTTTTGCAATCAGTAGATCAACCACTGCGCGCGCAAAGCGTAGATCATCGGGTCCAGGCCGTCGTATTCACTGCCCGGCCTGTCGACGTCCAGGACCTTGATCATGTTGGCCATCAAGCGGAGCTTTTCGTTCAGGTACCAGTTGAGTCCGAGCGAAAGATTGCTTTCCCTGCCGCCGATAATGTCTTTATCGGTCAGATCGGCATAGCTGGCCCGAAAGGCCAGTTCAAAAGCGCCAATTCCGTTTCCTCTGCCCACCGGGGCGTTCGGGACGACATTGACAAAGGTTCCTGAACCCTGGTCGTAGTTGCGCGAGTCGTGGGTCAGAAACTGGCTGAGGTGAAAGTACGCGCCCCAGAAATGGACGGTGTCGGCATTGTCGCGCGTTACCTGCGAGGCGAGCACTTCGGTCTGCCAGGAAAACCGACCCAGGATCTGGGTGGCTTCTAGCCCCAGGCGCAGCACTTCCCTGCCGTTGTCTATATTGCCGGTGTCAATATAATTTACGTCGGCGGTCGCCACTTCCGGCGTGGTCTGAAACTGCACCTCGGCGCCTTGCCTGAGTATTCGATAGGAAAGGGATCCCCCGACATGAAAGTTCTCACGGCCATGGAAGGTGATGGGCGAATACACATACCTGCCAACCAGGGCCTGGCCTGTTTCCGAGACCCCCTGCACCCGCGGGTTGTAAAACACCCAACTGACGTTATAAATGCTGTTGGATGTTCGCCTCAGGAAATCGATACCGGCATTCTTGTTCTCAGACAACGCCTCGACCGGCAATGCATTTTCCATGAACGAAGTGGCCGATGATGTTCCGGATGATTCCAGGCTGAACGGCGGACTCTGGACGCCCGAGGTCAGGATGGCCTTTTTCCAGCCGGAATAGACCAGGTAGCTGTCCCCGGCTTTGAACTCACCCTGGTTCCAGTTGGCCGTCAGCTTAGCCTGGAAATTTTTACCAAATGCCCGGCTCAGTTTGAGTTCAGCCTTTCTGAGCACCGGGCTGGCGCCTTGCGGTTCGTTACCGAAGGGCACATCGACATAAATCTTTGTGCCCCAGCGAATGTGCAGCAAAGGAGATTTCTTTTCCTGGAACATCGAACGAAGCGATTGTTCCAGTACGCGGTTGGTTTCCACATCGACTGCTGATTCCGACGTCTGCCCGGACTGGCTGCCATCGCCCGCGGTCGGGATGGTCTCAGCAGCGGAATTCTGTGCGGACAAACAGTTGCTTGAAAGCAGCAAAGCCAACAGGCCGGGAATGAGTGCTGCTTGCGCCGGGTGCATGGTTATAACCGCATGATGTCTTCAGGCCCAATCGCGTGCTTGACGTGCTCCACGAACGCCGGTGGCCCATAGCCCCGATTTCTGATCGCACCATATTTTTTTCCGTCCACAACCAGGTTTTCCTGCCAGAGCAACGGTATTTTGTTTTCCCGTGCGTAGGCCATCAGCCATTCGAGGGTTTCCTCCGGAATAAGATCACCGACGGCTACGGCTTTAACGATGCTCCATCCGTTCCATTTGCGATCGAACATCACGATGGCGCCACACCGGTCAGGCCGCATGTTCTCGGGTATGACTTCGCCGTCAGCCAACCAGGCGCATTTGAATTTCCGGCAGGGAATTTCAGGACGGTTCTCGTAAATCGCGCAACCCTGCACCGTGCAATGCGCACAGGGCTTGCCCGGCTCCATCGAAAGTTCGGCGGAAGACAACCATCCTTCGCAACATGCGGTACAAACTGAGCACTGTCTTTCATTCATCGGCACATTATCAATAATTATGCCGGTATCCGCCAGTACGTTTCGGACCGGTAAATGGAATAATGGTCAGTGTTTCCGATTGCTGGAAAATCCGGCGACTCCGGCAGTACTGTTCAGCATTGTCAACTTCGATTCGGCCAGGGCCAGGGCCTGGCGCATCCGCTCCAGGCTTTCACCCGGCTGGGTGGCCGGACAGGTCGAGATCATTTCCTGCCAGAATCTGATTTCAACCTGAAGCAAGGCCTCGTAGTTCAGGCCGGATGTGGCCTGTTGTTCAGTATTTTTATCAGAAGGGGAACTCATTCGATGTCCTTTGGTCTTTTATCTGTGCGGAAAAGGTGCCTGGGCGGTAAACGGGCCCGGGAATCCATCATAGAAAGATCCCGTTCCACCTGCTTGACTGCAGGGGACAGGTTGTTGACTGTACCTGTCACGACAGTGAGAATGCTGAGATTCGCAGCATTATATCGAGGCCTTGGAATGTCCATTTTTGCTCCGGCAATGGGTGTGATCTGGAAACAGCTGGATGAGTACGGGATTGATCCCGAACCCATCTTCAGGGCGGAAGGTATCGACCCGGAAACGATGTTCGACGCCGGCGCACGGGTGTCTTTCGAGCGCTACCAGCGCGTCGGCCTGAAAGCCGCGGAGCTGTCCAGGGACCCTTTTTTCGGCCTCAAAGGCGCCGAGTATTTCAGGCCGGCTCACCTCGGGGCCCTGGGTTTCGCCTGGCTGGCCAGTTCCAGCCTGCGCACGGCTTTCCAGCGCATGAGCCGCTATGCCCGGATGATCCAGGAAAAACTGACCGTTGAACTGAATGAGGATGATGAATTCTTTTACGTCGGAATCGATGCCCACGCCCCGGCGCTTGACGAGAAGATCCGTGAACAGGGCCAACTCTCGATTGTCACCAAGCTCTGCAGGGTCATCAGCGGTAACCGCTTCAACCCGGCCAAAGTCTGTTTTCAGCAAGCCAGGCCGGCAGAAACCAGCTACTACTACGAATTTTTTCGGTGCCCGATCGAATTCGAAGCGTCGTCGACGAAAGCGGTCATCAACCTGGCGGATGTGGACAAGCGCCTGACCGGATCGAATGACGAACTGGCCCGGCTCAATGAGCATGTCGTGGTCAAGTACCTCGCGCACCTTGCGAAACACGACGTCGTCAACCAGGTAAAGGCCTGCATCATCGATGGGTTGTCCGGCGGCATGGTCACCGAGGCATCCGTGGCAGCTGAGCTGCACACGACGCCACGTAACCTGCACCGCAAATTGCAGAAAGAAGGCACCTCATTCAAGCAGTTATTGAATGAAATGAGGAAGGACCTGGCACTGAAATACATCCAGGACCGGAGTAAAACGTTGACCGAGATCTCTTTCATGCTGGGCTTTTCGGAGGCGAGTTCGTTTTCGCGCGCCTTCAAGGCCTGGACGGGCAAACCACCCAGTGAGGCCCGCCAATATGTGGCATAAATTCCCCAAATGTGCTTTACTTTGCTACTGTTTCCCCCACCTGAACTCCGTACGGAGTTTAGAAACATTGTTCACCAGGTGTCCACTACCAACCACTTAACAACCAAGGAGTTTGTCATGCGTAAACTGTCGCTTACAGCTGTTATGTTTTTCTTGCTTTCTTCAACCACCGCTTTGCTGGCGTTTGAACCCGATACCAGCAGTGAAATGCAGTTATCCGTGGCTAAAGCCATCCTGGATGTCCAGAAGAAAGACCCCACCATTGAAAAGTTTTTCAAGGAATCGGCTGGTTACGCTGTTTTCCCGAACGTAGGTAAAGGCGGAATCGGCATCGGCGGCGCACACGGCAAGGGCCTTGTAATCACCAACGACAAGGCCGTTGGCAAAACTTCTCTTAGCCAGGTTACGGTCGGTCTGCAGTTGGGCGGCCAGGTTTATGCAGAGTTCATCTTTTTCAAGGACGACGTCGCCCTGGGGCATTTCCAGCGCGGTAATTTCGAACTGAACGCCCAGGCATCCGCTGTTGCTGTTAACGCCGGTGCATCAGCCGACGCCGATTATGACAAGGGTGTCGCGATATTCACCAACGTGGGTGGCGGCCTGATGTTCGAAGCATCGGTCGGCGGACAGACGTTCACTTACGAATCTCTGTAATCAATCATCAACAAGGAATCATTCATGCCCAAATCACTCAAAGCCCTGGCAGCCATTCTGCTGACTGCGTTCATCGCCCCGGTTCATGCCTTTGAACCGGACGTCAATGACTCTTTTCAGCTCGATGTGCAAAAAGCCATTATCGCCATCAAGAAGGCAGACCCGGGGATTGAGGCCTGGTTCGAAAATGCCGCGGGTTACGCGGTATTTCCGAGCGTGGGCAAAGGCGGCTTTGTCATTGGCGGGGCTTACGGCAAAGGCCTGGTCCTGGTCGATGAGAAGATCGATGGCTACACCAGCATGACCCAGGCCACCATCGGCCTGCAGGCTGGCGGGCAGAAATACGCCCAGTTCATTTTCTTCAGGGATGATGTGGCACTCGGTCATTTCAAGCGCGGTAATTTTGAACTCGGCGCGCAGGCCTCGGCCGTGGTAGTCACGGCCGGCGCCTCGGCTGACGCGTCGTATGACAAGGGTGTAGCCATTTTCACACACCCCGCCGGCGGCCTGATGTTCGAAGGCTCGGTTGGCGGACAGCGCTTCAAATACGAGCCGAAACAATAACCGGAGGAACTAACCGACATGCTTTCAGATACCGCGATTGCAGCACAGGTAAAAACAGCGCCCATTGGAGAAATCGCGGCCAGGCTGGGAGTACAAAAGGAAGATCTGATTCCCTATGGCGATGACATCGCCAAGGTCAAAATCAATGCACTGTCGCGGCCCAGGATCGCGCCCTGAACCGGGCAAGCTGATCCTGGTGTCGGCCACCACGCCGACCTCGGCGGGTGAAGGTAAAACCACCACGTCCATCGGTCTCGGGCAGGCCTTCAGCAAGCTCGGCGAATCGGTTTGCGTGGCCTTGCGCGAGCCCTCGCTGGGCCCGTGTCTCGGCGTCAAGGGCGGCGCCACCGGCGGTGGCTATGCCCAGATCGTTCCGGCCGACCGGATCAATCTGCATTTTACCGGCGACTTCCACGCCATCACCACGGCCAACAACCTGATTTCCGCCTCGATCGACAACCACATCTACTGGGGCAACGAATTGGGCCTGGATCCCCGGATGGTGGTCTGGCGGCGCTGCATGGACATGAACGACCGCAGCCTGCGCAACATCGTGCTGGGCCTGGGCGGGCGTTTCCAGGGAACCCCGCGGGAAGGCGGTTTCGATATCACGGCGGCATCGGAAATCATGGCGATCCTGTGCCTGGCCAACGACATGGACGACCTGCGCGTCCGCCTGGACCGGATCCTGATCGGTTCAACCTACAGCGGTAAAGCCGTGTTCCTGAACGAACTGGGTATTACCGACGCCCTGCTTGCCCTGCTGCGCGACGCGGTACATCCGAACCTGGTGCAGACCCTGGAAGGCACGCCGGTGTTCATGCACGGTGGCCCGTTCGCCAACATCGCCCATGGCTGCAACAGCGTATTTGCCACCCGCATGGCCATGCACTTTGCCGATTGGGCCATTACCGAGGCGGGCTTCGGCTTTGACCTGGGCGCCGAGAAATTTTTTGACATCAAGTGCCGTTCCGCCGGCCTGAACCCCGATGCGGTGGTGCTGGTGACCACCGTCAGGGCGCTCAAACTCCACGGCGGAAAGAATGCAAGCCAACTGGAGCAAACCGATACCAGCGCGGTGCAGCGAGGCCTTGAAAACCTGGACAAACACATCGAAAGCGTGGAGCAGTTCGGGAAAAACCCGGTGGTCGCCCTGAACCGCTTCTATTCCGACACCGACGAAGAGATCCGGTTGGTCCAGGAAAGGGCGGCGCAGCACGGGGTGCGTTTTGCTGAATCCCGCCATTTTGCCGAGGGCGGAGCCGGCGCCACCGACCTGGCCCGCGAGGTCATGTCAGCGGCGGAAACCCGTTCAGCCTACAAACCGCTTTACGATCTCGATATTCCGGTCGTTGAAAAGGTCAAGGCGATCAGCCGGGGCATGTACGGCGCCGACGACGTGGCGTTTACCAAGGAAGCGGAAAAAGACCTCCGGCGGATCGAAGAACTGGGCTTCAGCGGGCTGCCGATTTGCGTTGCCAAGGCGCCCAGTTCTCTGTCTGATGACCCTGCGCTGCATGGCCGCCCCCGCGACTTCCAGGTGACGGTGCGGAATATCCAGGTCAACTCGGGCGCGGGTTTCCTGGTCGTGCTGACCGGCGCCATCATGCGTATGCCGGGACTGCCGCGCAGACCGCTGGCGCTTGATGTGAAGTACCTGCCGGACGGCACCATCGAAGGGATTGGTTAAGCCCCGAATATCATCAGGTCCCGGTGCAGGCAGGTAACTGTCGCCGGGGTGTGACCCCGGGTTTCCCCATCCGGCGCCAGCGCGATGTTTGCCGGCGCCAGGATGCGAATTTCTCTTGCCCTCGTGACCCGGATTTCGTCGTACTGCACGTGGCGGCCGGAATAGATCGTCGGGAACAGGCGCAGTAAACGGCGACGCGAAAGCCGCCTGAGCAGGACAACGTCCAGCCATCCGTCATCGAAAACGGCATCCGGTGCGATCAAAAAGGAAGTCCCGGTGAAACGGGTATTGGATATCTCCACGAACATGCTGTCCTGGTGCAAAATCTTTTCCATCAATTTCAATATGCAACGGATAACTCTTGAGTTTCATTGCATGCCACAGCGTCGCCAGCGTGTAGGCGGCATTGCCGATCAGCTTGAGCTTGCCGGCAGTTTTCATCGCATCCACCGGAAGGCCTGCGCCAACGATGTTCAGAAAATAATAGGTGTCGGACGGGGTCGCCACGCGGCCAACGTCAACCGCTTTTATGCTGCCGGCCTGCACCAGGTCAACCGCCTTTTTCCAGTCACCCGGCATCAGGCCGAGATCCCGGGCGAACGCGTTGCCGGTCCCCACCGGAATCACGCCGAGCGGAACCCGGCTCGCCCTGTCCAGCCGATACAGGCCATTGAGCACCTCGAACAGCGTGCCGTCACCACCCGCGGCCAGCAATCCATCGAACCGGGACAGGTCAGCCGCGGCGACCCGTTGAACGGCGTCGCCTGCCCCGCGGGTTTCCATGACTTCCACTTCGGCAAATGCTGCGCAGGGCCGAAACCACGCCGGGCAGAAGCCGCGCGGCGCGGCCGGCAGCGGCGGCAGGGTTGAAGACCAGCAACAGTTTCAATTCATGGATCCCCTGGCCAATTGAATGCGGGCGCGACGGAGTCTTTGCAGGTACTCCGGGTATAGCGAAGTAGCATCATAGCAAACCGCTTGCGATATACTGAACACTCCACGAAAGGCCCATCGAAGAGGATAAAAACGTGCCACTGCTGGACATCAACGGAGCGAAGATTTATTACGAGGAATCCGGTTCCGGGCCTGAAACCCTTGTTTTCTCACACGGCCTGCTGATGAACGGCGATATGTTCAGTGAGCAGGTTAAAGCCTTCAGGAACCACTACCGCTGCATTTGTTACGACCACCGGGGCCAGTGCCGCAGCGGGATTACCGATTCCGGTTATGACATGGACACGCTGACCGGGGACGCGGCCGCACTGATCCGGGAACTCGACTGCGCCCCCTGCCATTTTGCCGGCCTGTCCATGGGTGGTTTCGTCGGCCTGCGCCTGGCGATCCGGCACCCCGAACTGCTCCGCTCGCTGATTTTGCTGGATACCACCGCGGACCCGGAACCGGAACAGAACAAGGGCCCTTACCGGCGGCTGGCCTTCATCGGGCGCTGGCTGAGTTTCCGCATGGTGATCAATCCCCTGATGAAAATCATGTTCGGCCGGTCCTTCCTGCAGGACCCGGACCGGGCCGGGTTGCTCGCAAAGTGGAAGAACCACTTGCTCAGCCTGAACCGGATTGGCACCACCCGTGCGGCGCACGGCGTGATCGACCGTGAAGGTGTGTACGACCAACTGGGGGAGATCAGGACACCCACGCTGATCATCGTGGGCAAGGAAGACGTTGCGACGCCGCCGGCCAAATCACAACGCATGCGGGATGCGATTGCCGGGTCCGTTTACCGGGAACTTCCGCGCGGCGGACATTCATCCACCATCGAGGAACCCGAAGCCGTCAACCAGGCGATGCGGGAATTTCTCAAAACCTTAGGGTGAGGTGAACGACTTGGCCCTGAACGTAAAAAGGTTGTTGCTCCCTGCCCTCGTGATGCTGGCAGCATGCGGACCGTCCGCTACGCCCGATAATGAAAACCCGGCACGCCCACGATTCGAAATGACGGGCAAACTTGAATCGAGGAAACTGGACGAAGCCAGCGGCTTGCAGGCCGGCGCCGACGGCGTCTTTTTTGTTCACAACGACGAAGGCGCGCGGATCTTTGCGATCGACGCGACCGGCCGCGACCTCGGTGAAATGAAGGTCCAGGGCGCCGGCAGCGCGGACTGGGAGGACATGACCCGCGTGATCGGGGATGATGGTCCGCTGCTGGTCATCGCAGATACCGGGGACAATCTCGGGACCCGCCGAAAAAGCAGCCTGTACTTCATTACGGAGCCTGCGGAAGGCGACTACGAGGGAGACCTGAAAGTGCACCACAGGCTGGATGTGCGCTACCCGGACGGACCGCACGATGTCGAATCGGTGGCTTACGATTCCTCCAGCGACATGATCCTGTTCCTGACCAAGCGCGACCAACCACCGCTTCTGTTCGGCATTCCGCTGGACCTGGCGTTATGGGAGGACGATGTCGAAGCGGAGTTCCTGGCCGAGGTGCCGGGGTTCCGGCCGCCATCCCGGCTCGATATCCTGCGTAATCCCAAGCGTGGCCTGTGGATTTCCCAGCCCACCGGCATGGATATCTCGGCGGACGGCAGGACCGCGGCCGTGATCACTTACCGCAGCCTGTACATTTTCAGGCGCGGGGATGACCAAACCTGGAGCGAGGCGTTTCAGAATGCGCCGGAAGAGTACGTCGGCCCGCCCGGCTATTACGACGAGGCGGTGGCTTTCGGCTTTGAACCGGGTGTGGTTTACGTGACCACCGAACGACGGCCGGCCCCGATTTACCGGCTCGACTTCGGGACAACCCACCAGTAGCGAATGGGGGAATGCTGTCTTCCGATCGCGATTGAAATCGCTCCTACAGGGACACGCCGTGAGATTTCATCAGCGCTTCGAACGCCTGCTCGTCGATGACCTCGATGCCCAGGTTTTCCGCCTTGCGCAGCTTGGATCCGGCGGCTTCGCCCGCCAGTACGACCGAGGTTTTCGCTGACACGCTGCCGCTGACGCGGGCGCCCAGCGATTCCAGCATATTCTTCGCCCGGGCGCGGGGCATGCCCAGCGTCCCGGTCAGTACCCAGGTCTGTCCCGCCAGCGGTTGCTCTCCGCCCGTGATCTCCAGCGGCTTCCAGCGCACCCCGGCAGCCTGGAGTTGCTCGATGACCGCGGTGTTGTGGGGCTCGCGGAAAAAAGCATGGACATGGCTGGCAACGACCGGGCCGACATCGGGCACTTCGAGCAGGTCTTCCTCGCTGGCTTCAATCACTGCCTCCAGCGACTTGAAATGGAGCGCCAGCGCGCGCGCCGTCACTTCACCCACCTCCCGGATACCCAGGGCATAGAGCAAACGGTCCAGGTCCGGGCTTTTTGCTGCGTTCCAGCTCGGCCAGCAGGTTGTCTGCTGACTTTTCGCCCATCCGCTCCAGTGCGGTCAACTGTTCACGTTCGAGCCGGTAAATATCCGCCACGGAATGGACGAGACCCGTTTCGACCAGTTGCTCGACCAGTTTCTCCCCCAGGCCCTCGATGTCCAGGGCCTTGCGCGACACGAAATGCTGAATGCTGCGGATTCTTTGCGCGGCGCAAAACAGTCCGCCGGTGCAGCGGAATGCCGCTTCACCCTCGTCCCGCTCCACCGCGGACCCACACACCGGGCATTGCGTCGGCATCTGAAACTCGGGCGGCTCCCCTTCCCTGCGTTCCAGCACCACCCGCGCCACTTCCGGGATCACGTCCCCGGCGCGCCGCACGACAACCCAGTCGCCGGCACGGACGTCCTTGCGGCGGATCTCGTCCAGGTTGTGCAGTGTTGCATTGGTGACGGTAACGCCGCCCACGAATACCGGTTCCAGCCGGGCCACCGGGGTGATCGTTCCGGTACGCCCGACCTGGACGTCGATGTCCAGCAGGCGGGTAATTTCCTCCTGGGCCGGAAACTTCTGCGCGATGGCCCAGCGCGGGGCGCGGCTGACGAAGCCGAGGGTCAATTGCTCCTGCCGGCTATCCACTTTGAAGACGACGCCATCGATATCGTAGGGCAGGTCCGGGCGTTTGGCCGCCATTTCATTGTAATAGCTGATACAGCCTTCCGCGTCCTGGACACGCCGTATTTCCGGGTTGACCGGGAAGCCCCAACTCCTGAGCAGTTGCAAGGCGTCGAAATGGCTTTCCGGCAGACCTTCGGCCGCGACCAGGCTGTAGGCAAAAAAGGCCAGCGGACGCTGCGCCGTCAGCCGGGAATCCAGCTGCCTCAGGCTGCCGGCCGCGGCATTGCGCGGATTGATGAATTCCTTGCCGCCCTCTTCCCGCGCGATTTCGTTGTAGCGCCGGAAGCCCGCCAGGGGCATGTAGATTTCACCCCGCACTTCCAGGCGGTCCGGCCATTCAGCCGCGCCGTTTCTCAGTCTCAACCGCAGAGGAATGGCGGAGATGGTCCGCACATTGGAGGTAACGTCTTCGCCGGTCGCGCCATCGCCACGGGTCGCCGCCTGCGCCAGGCGCCCATCCACGTAGCGCAGGGATATCGCAACACCATCCAGTTTCGGCTCGGCTACGTAGCCGACATGCCCGGTTTCGAGGCCGCGCAATACGCGTTCATGAAACTGCCGGATTTCTTCTTCCGAGAAGGCATTCGCCAGGGACAGCATCGGGGTTTCGTGCCGCACTTCCGCGAAACCCTCGAGCGGCGCCCCACCCACGCGCTGGGTCGGGGAGTCGGGGCTGATCAGTTCGGGATGCTCCGACTCCAGCGCCTGCAATTCGCGCATCAGCCGGTCGTAATGGGCGTCCGGGACAGACGGGGCGTCCAGCACGTAGTAACGGTAGTCGTGCTGATCGATTTCGGCGCGCAATTCGCCTATGCGCCGTTCCGCATCCTCTTTATTCATGCCTGCGCCAACCCCTCATCCAGGGAACCTCTGATCAATCGGAAAAACCCTTGGACTTCCGCCGGTCATAATCCCGCATTTCTTCACGGACCTGCGCTTCCCTCTGGCGGGTGAAGGGATTGCGCTCGTTGTCGAGCAGTTCAGCGTGCAGGATCCCGCCGATGCGCCGTGCAGTCGCCAGCATGGCGTCCCAGGCGTCCAGTGCGCCGACCGGGCCGGGCAACGTCATGAACAGCGCTACACCACCGGTTTCGAACGTATTCCATTCATCCCGTTCGAAATGACCGGGTTTGGCAGCATTGGCCAGGCTGAATACGGGTTTTTCAGACCCCTCGGGTAAGCGGTGAAAAATATTCATGTCACCGAAGTCCATACCGGTACTGACCGTGGCTTGCAGCAATTCGGCCCCGGTGATGACCCGGTTGTCCGAAGCCAGCAGGAACAGGGTCATGATTTTGTCCGGCGGAGGCCCGGCCGGCTTGCGTGGAATCCGCACCGGTTTTTTAACCGGCACTGCGCCGTCGATATCGAGTTCGCGCTGGGCGGCCATCCCGTCCGCTGAACCCGGAGCCCCGGTCAGTTCCAGTTCGTCGGCAGCGTGCCCGTCAAGGGTCGGTTCCCGGCGTTCATGCGTGTCCTTGGTCTCTTTTCTTGAGGCTTTGGGCTTGCGTTTCTTTTCGGGATTTCCGAACAGAAAAATCGAACCCACGATGACGATACCGATGATCACCAGTATCCAGCGTAGTGTTGAAGTCTCCACGATCTGCTTCTCCGGGTCTGTTAGGGTCTGCCAGGGCCTGTTTGCACGATTCAACTCGCCGCCAGCCTGGCCGCTTCGTCAATATCCACCTGGACCAGGCGCGAAACGCCCGGCTCTCTCATCGTAACGCCGCTCATCTGGTGAGCCATTTCCATGGTGATCTTGTTGTGCGTGACGTAGATGAACTGTACGGTCTCGGACATTTCCCTGACCATGTTTGAAAAACGCACAACATTGGCGTCGTCCAGCGGAGCGTCCACTTCGTCCAGCAGGCAAAACGGGGCCGGATTCAGGCGGAAAATCGAAAATACGAACGATACCGCGGTGAGGGCTTTCTCTCCGCCCGAAAGCAGGTGCAGGCTGCTGACGCGTTTTCCCGGTGGCTGGGCCATGATGCTGACCCCTGTCGTCAGCAGGTCCTCACCGGTCAGTTCCAGGTAGGCGTGTCCGCCGCCAAACAGGCGCGGGAAGAGTTCCTGCACGCCCTTGTTGACGCGCTCAAAAGTTTCCTTGAAGCGGGTGCGCGTCTTGCGGTCGATCTTGGCGATCGCGTTTTCCAGCGTGGCCAGCGCCGAGCAGAGGTCCTCGTTCTGGGCGTCGAGATATTCCTTGCGCTTCTGTTCTTCTTCAAACTCCTGGATCGCCGCCAGGTTGACCGGTTCAAGCTGGACAATCCGGGTGCGCAGGCGTTCGAGCTCATCCTCCCAGTCGCCGGTTTCCACATCGTCCGGCAGGTCTTCGGCCAGCGCATCGACATCGCCGCCGTTTTCTTCGACCTGCTTCCGGATGGCGCGCGCGTTCAATTCCACTTCCTGCTGGTGCAAGCGGGAGCGTTCGAGTTCCTGGCGGATCTCATCCGATTCCTGGATGGCTTTCTGCCGCTGCCCGTCTTTTTCACGGTAGTCATTTTCGAGGCCCTGCAGATGGGCGCGTGCCGCCGCCAGGCGGGTCTCGGTTTCAACCCGGCGCTGCAGCAAACCGTCCATTTCCCCGGCGTGGATTTTGCCGGGCTGGGCGGCCCGGGCAATCTGCTCGCTCAGGCTGATGTATCGCTGCTGCAGCTGGCTCAGTTGCGTGTCCATGCGCTCCAGCGACTGGCTCAGCGAATCCAGGCTGGCCCGGCGCGACCCGGCTTTGAGCGCCAGTTCGTGACGGTTTTCCCGGGCGGCGCCGAGCGCGCTGCGGGCATTTTCCCGGCGGGATATCAGCGCGACGCGTTGGGCGTCCAACCCGTCCCGCTCTTCTTTCAGGCTTGCCATGCGGGTAAGAATACCCTCCAGCAGGCCGCGCGCTTCGCGCACCGCGCTTTCGTCGTCTTTGACCTGCTGCCTGAGTTGCGCGGATTCTTCGCTGACCGCCTGCTGGCGGCCTGTCATCAGGCGGATACTGGATTGGCGGCTTTCCAGCTGCCCGTCCACTTCACTGCGTTTTCTGTGCAGCCCGTTCAGTTCGGCTTGCGCCTGCTCGATCCGGCTTTCGGTCCCGGTTGCAGCGGCACGCGCTTTTTCAACTTCCTGCGACAGTTTGTCTGCTTCGGCAGACAGCTTGCCGACTTCTTCCTGCAACTTCGCAATGGCCTTCTCGCGCGCCAGCATGCTGTCCTGCCCGGCCTGCCCGCGGGCGATCCGGACCCAGCTTTTGCCGATCCATTCTCCGGAAGGTGTCACCAGGGAAGCAGAATCATCCAGCTTTTCGCGTTTTTCCAGGGCCTGGTCCAGCGTGTCGGCTACTTCGACCCGGTTCAACCAGGCGACCACGGCGTCAGGCGCCTCGACTTTCGCGGCCAGGCTGCCGGCACGGGGTTTCAGTCCGCCCCGGCTGTTGTCCATCAAGTCCAGTGATGCCTGGTCGAGCTGATCCAGCTTGCCGCCGTAATCATTGTCCTGGCCGACCAGGACCGATTGCAGCCAGCGCCCCAGCACGACTTCCACGGCCGCTTCCCAACCGGCCTGCACCTTGATGCCCTTGACCAGCCGGGGCGCTTTCGCCAGCCCCTGCGCCTGCAACCAATCCTTGCTCGAACCGGCTTCCAGGGCCGCTTGCTGCAAAGCCTGCAGGGATTCCAGCCGGCCTTCGCGGGTGTGCAGATCGCGCTGAACGTTCCCGTGTTTTTCCCCGGAAGAGCGCACGGCGGCCTGCAGGTCGGTCAACTGGCTACGCAGGGCATCGAGTGATTCCTGTTGTTTCTTTTCCTGGCCGGCCAGCTTCGCTGACTCCCTGGCCAGGCCGTCCAGTTCGTCCTGCAGGCCCGTGGTATTCATCGACCCGGCTTCGACTTCCAGCGCTTCGATCCGCCGGGAAGCCTGCAACAGGCGCTGATCCAGGACTTCGACCCGCGCCCGGGTCTGGTCCGCCTCGCGGTTGCTTTCCGCGCTTTTCAGATGGTGTTGTTCAAAACCTTTTTGCCATTCGGCCACCGCGCTGTCGGCTTCCGCCAGTTCCCGGGTTGCGATCTCTTCAACTTCACGGGCCTGCGCCAGCGCCGGCTCCACTTCCGCCAGCCCGCGGGTCAGGTCTTCCACCTGCGCCTTGTCCAGCATCATGTGTTTTTCGAGATCCTGCAGGGCGGACTCGGTTTCCTGGAATTCGGCCTTCTGCCTTTCCGCCAGTTCACGGGCGTGCTGGATCGCCTGTTCGAGGCGGGCAATTTCGCCGCCCACCGCATACAGTTCGCCCTGGACTTCGTTGAAGGCTTCGCTCGCCTGCCCCTGCTCCTCGTGCAGTTCTTCAAGAGACGCTTCGGCTGCGCGCTGCCGGGCGATACTTTCCTGCAAGGCTGTTTCGCGCCGGGAGAGGTCCTGCTGCCCGGCTTTGGCCTTTTCCATCAGGCTCTTCCAGCGCAGGGTCATGAGCCGGGACTCCAGTTCGCGCTTTTCCTGCTTGAGTTTGCGGTAACGTTCCGCCGCGCTGGCCTGGCGTTTGAGCCGGCCCAGGTGCTTGCCGACCTCGTCACGCAGATCGGCACAGGCGCGACAGGTTGTCCCGCGTATGCTGGATCCGGCGCTCGGTTTCGCGGCGCCGTTCCTTGTACTTGGAAATGCCCGCGGCCTCTTCCAGATGCGCCCGGATTTCCTCGGGTCGCGCGTCCACCACCTCGGAAATCATGCCTTGCTCGATGATCGAGTAACTGCGTGAACCCAGGCCGGTGCCGAGAAAGACGTCCTTGACGTCCTTGCGGCGGCAGCGCGTGCCGTTCAGGTAATACACCGAGACCCCGTCCCTGGATATCTGGCGCTTGACCGAAATTTCGTTGTAACCGGCAAACTGGCCCGCAATCCGGCCCTCCGAATTGTCGAAAATCAGCTCCACCGTTGCGGTTCCCACCGGCTTGCGGGTCGACGATCCGGAGAAAATCACGTCGGCCATCGATTCACCGCGCAGGACCTTGGCCGAGCCCTCACCCATGACCCAGCGAACGGCGTCGATGATGTTGGACTTGCCACAGCCGTTGGGACCGACAATACCGGTCAGGTTGGTGGGCGCCTGGAAAATCGTGGGGTCGACAAACGACTTGAAACCGGCCAGTTTGACGGCTGATAGTCTCATTCGCGAACACCCGGGCACAGGGGCTTGCATCGTCCTGTTTCACCGGGTGGATCGCCTGGAAAATACCCGGTCCGGACGTATGTCCAATACACCATTGAAGTTTTGTTCATGAAGTAGCTAAACTGCCTGACTTTGGTTAATTGTGTGGCTCGTTGATTATATTTCGGGCTAATCTACAGGGAATTTTCCGGAGTTGCCATGAGCACCATACCCAGCAAAGATCTTGAAGTTTTTCCGAACCCCAAACCGTCGCGGGATTATACCATCCGGATCGAGTCTCCAGAATTCACTTGCCTGTGTCCAAAGACCGGCCAACCCGACTTTGCGACGATAAAACTGGAGTATATTCCGGATGAGACCTGCGTTGAACTGAAATCCTGGAAATTATACCTGTGGAGCTTCCGCGATGAAGGGGCTTTTCACGAAGCCGTGACCAACCGGATCCTCGACGACCTGGTAGCCGCGATCAGCCCGCGTTACGCCCGGATCGAGGCCATTTTCAACGTCCGCGGCGGTGTCTACACCACGGTGGTGGCCGAGCACAACATGTAGGAGCGGATTTATCCGCGATTTTCATATTTCTCAAACGATTCGCGGACGCACGACGGCATTACAACAGGACTTCTTTGCCTGCGGCAAAACCGTCCCGTCTTCATCGCCTGTGCTAATCCGCTCCTACGGGAGATCAGCGGTCGAGTTCGCCGGGGGACCAGGCGTCGATCGCCAGCGCGTGGATGTCCAGCCGCATCATGTCGTCGAGCACCCGGTAGATCATCCGGTGCCTCTCGATCATGGACTTTGCCTTCGAACAGGCTGGAAATGATCAGCACCCGGAAATGGCCCCGGCCGTCCTTGGCCCCCTCGTGGCCGGCGTGCAGGTAACCTTCATCTTCGACACCCAGCGTCTCGGGGTCGAAGGCCTCTTTCAGGCGGCGGGTGATCTCAGCTTTGCGTTGCTGCGGATTCATAATGGCATAACCCTTTTGAACGGCGTCACTTCTACAGACTCATATACCCCGGCTGCAACATAGGGATCAGAATCGGCCCAGGCCTGCGCATCTTCCAGCGAATCGAACCGGGCGACCACCAGCGAACCCAGGAAGCCCGCCGGGCCGGGGTCCTCGGCGTCGATCGCCGGCCGTGGTCCGGCCAGCAACAACCGCCCTTCGTCAAGCAGGGTGTTCAGCCGTGCAAGGTGATCCGCGCGGGCGCCCGACCGTCCCTGCAGGCTGTCGTTTCGATCCTTCGAATAGATTACGTACCACATGCTAAAAGCTTACGTGCATAACCGCTTCCGGTAAAGAGAGGCTCCGGCGGAGATGTCATGCCGCCATTGGGTTGTGCCGGCAACATCATATTGTGTTTCACGGGATGCCCATGTGCTTTAGAATGACGCGCTGCATGACAGGTCCTGATATACGGCAATGAGTGAACGAATCGAAGTACGGGTCAATGGGCCCAAGCCAAGGCAAATTGATACCATCGTCGCGGTCCTGGTCCGCGGCGGCCTGATCGCCTACCCCACGGATTCGGGCTATGCGCTCGGCTGGCGCGCCGGCAACAAGAAAGCGCAGGAGCGGGTTATCCGGATCCGTCAGCTCAGCCGCAAGGACCATTTCACCTATTGCTGCCGGACGATTTCGGATGTCAGCCGTTTCGCGCATGTCAGCAACTGGGCGCACCGCCTGATCCGGCAGCTTACGCCGGGGCCTTACACCTTCATTCTTCCGGCCACCAGCAATGTGCCGAAACATCACGGTCAAAAGCGGGTCGCGGAAATCGGAATCCGCATTCCCGATCACGAAGTGGTCCAGGCCATCCTGGAAACCATCGATGAGCCCATTTTCAGTTCATCGCTGATCCTTCCCGGCAGGCAGGACGAAATTTTCGACACCGAAGACCTGTACGACGCGGTGCACAACGAGGTGGACCTGTTTGTCGATGCCGGTTATTGCCCGATGGAGCCGACAACGTTACTGGATATGAGCGGAGACGGCCCCCGCGTGCTCCGGCAGGGACAGGGCGTGGTAGACTTCTGAAATACTGCGCCACAGATTTCTCCATGGAACCCTTGACCAACCAGTCCGGATCAACCGACAACCCCTCTGCGCAACAAGCGGAAATGCCTTTCGCTATCGTGCAGGGGCAGCCCTATATGCAGGTTCCCAAGGATCTCTATATACCGCCGGATGCGCTCGAGGTTTTCCTGGAAGCCTTCGAGGGTCCACTCGACCTTCTGCTGTACCTGATCCGACGGCAGAACCTCGACATCCTGGACATTCCGATAGCGGAAATCACCAAGCAGTACATGGGCTATATCGCGATGCTCGACGACCTGCAATTCGAGCTGGCGGCCGAATACCTCGTCATGGCGGCGATCCTGGCCGAGATCAAATCCAGGATGCTGTTGCCGCGGCCACCGGGTGACGACGAGGACGAGGACGATCCGCGTGCGGAACTGGTGCGCAGGCTGCAGGAATACGAGCGGTTCAAACAGGCTGCCGAGAACCTCGACGACCTGCCGCGCGAAGGCCGTGACTTCGTCGTGGCGCGGGCGTTCCTGGAAGACCGGCAGGTGGTCAGCATTCCACCCGAAGTGGACCTCACGGACATGCTCAATGCGCTGCGCGACGTGATGACCCGGGCGGACCTGTTCACGCGCCACCAGGTGCAGATGGAGCCGCTCTCGGTGCGAGAGAGAATGACCGCGATCATCGACCGGCTGCGAAAGACTCCCTACCTTGAATTTCAGTATTTTTTCACGGCTGAAGAAGGCCGCATGGGCGTGGTGGTCACTTTTCTCGCGCTGATGGAACTGACGCGGGAGCGTATCGTCGAAATCATCCAGAACGAGCCCATGGGGCAAATCTACGTAAAGCGACCGGAATAAAGGAATCTCGATGGCGCGAATTGGCGATTCAAAACGTACTTCGTTGAAAAGCATACTGGAGGCGGTATTGCTGGCTGCGGGCGAGCCGTTGAACCTGGCAGCGCTCTCGGCCGTGTTTAGTGAGGAGGAGCGGCCCTCCGACACGGAAATTTGCAAGGCCCTGGAACAGCTGGGAGAGGATTACGCCGAGCGCGGTCTCGAACTCAAGGAAGTCGCCAGTGGTTTCCGCATCCAGGCGCGCGAGGAAGTCAATACCTGGGTTGCCCGCTTGTGGGAAGAACGGCCGCAACGGTATTCCCGCGCGCTGCTGGAAACGCTGGCGCTGATCGCCTACCGGCAGCCGATCACCCGCGGCGACATCGAGGAAGTGCGCGGCGTATCGGTGCGCAGCAATATCATCAGGACTTTGCAGGAACGTGAATGGATCCGGGTTGTCGGCCACCGCGACGTTCCGGGAAAGCCCGCCCTGTTCGGCACGACCAAGGCGTTTCTTGATTACTTCAACCTCGGCAGCCTCGACGACCTGCCTTCGCTGGCCGAAATCAAGGACATGGACAGCATCGAACCGGAGCTCGAATTTGAAACCGCAGACGACGACGGCTGAACGACTCCAGAAACTGATGGCTGCCGCCGGCCTCGGGTCGCGGCGCGCCGTTGAAAAACGCATTGCCGATGGCGAAGTTGCCGTGAATGGCAACATCGCCGAACTGGGCCTGAGCGTCAGCGAAGGCGACACGATTCTCTTTGAGAACCAGCGCTGGCAGGTCGTGGCGACACCGGCGCGGCAGCGAACGCTGATTTACAACAAGCCCGAAGGCGAAGTCACTTCACGATCAGACCCGCAGGGACGCCCCACGGTTTTTGACCGCCTGCCAAAGGTCAAAAGCGGGCGCTGGATTGCCATCGGCCGGCTGGATATCAATACCACCGGCTTGCTGCTGATGACCACCGACGGTGAACTCGCGCATGCGATGATGCACCCATCGAGCAATGTCGACCGTGAATACGCCTGCCGGATCCGCGGGCAGGCGACACCGGAACAAATCCTGCAACTGAAACAGGGGGTGGAACTCGATGACGGGCCGGCCAGCTTCAGCGACATCCAGGAAGCCGGCGGCAGCGGTGAGAACCACTGGTACCACGTGACCATCATGGAAGGCCGCAACCGCGAGGTGCGCCGCCTGTGGGAGTCACAGGGGCTGACCGTCAGCCGCCTGAAACGCGTGCGTTACGGCGCCGCGTTCCTGCCCAAACGCCTGCGCATGGGTGAGTGGTCGGAAATCTCACCCAAGGACCATGCGATATTGCGCGAGGATGTCGGCCTCGCGGCGGATGCAACCGGCCTGTCTATCGAACTGCCCGGCCCGGCCCGCGGCAAGCCGGCCAGGGGTAAAAAGCCCGGTTCGCGGGCGCGGCCCGCGGCACGCAGGAAGCCCCGCAACCAGCGCAGCCGATGAACCTGGAGCGTCTGCAGCGCCAGTGCCTGGAATTCCTCGGCAGAATCGGCGCCTGCGGACATGGCTCACGACATCAGCCATGTGAAGCGCGTTGTCAAGAATTGCTCTTATCTTACTGATATGGAAAGCGCTAATGCCCACGTCACCGTGCCAGCCGCCTGGCTGCACGACTGCGTCGCAGTCGCCAAGGACAGCCCGCAGAGGGCCCAGGGTTCGAGGCTGGCTGCGCAGACTGCAACGGAATTTTTATCCGGAATCGATTACCCCGCCGACTTGCTGCCCGCGGTTTACCACGCGATCGAAGCACACAGTTACAGCGCCGGCATTCCGCCACGCACGCTGGAAGCGCAGGTCGTGCAGGACGCCGACCGGCTCGATTCACTGGGTGCGATCGGTATCGCCCGCTGCCTGCTGGTCGGCGGCCACCTGGGACGCCCGCTGTTCGATCCCGTGGATCCGTTCTGCGATTCCCGTGATCCGGACGACTCGAAGTTCACGATCGATCATTTCTACGCCAAGCTGTTCAACCTGCCCGGGACGATGCAGACCGGGGCCGGGCGGAAAGAAGCCGACCGGCGGGCGGCGCTGATGCGGGAGTACCTGGATAAGCTTCGTGCTGAAATCCTGTAGGAGCGAATTTATTCGCGATTGAAATCGTTTCATGAAAAAATCGCGGATAAATCCGCTCCTACGGCTTGAATACCACGGTTTTCTGCCGTTTCCGGTTGACCTTGAGCCGGGTCACGTCCGGGCGCGAATAATGACCCGCAGGATCAAAGTTCTGGCGCTCACGCGCCACCTGCTCGATTGAAACGTCGACGAAATACAGGCCTTCCTCCCCAACCTGCGGCTCCAGCAACCAGTTCCCGTCGGGTCCTGCCACGCAGGAACCGCCATCGGTCAGCCATTCATCCCCTGCCCGGCCTCCAGGCCGGCACGGATCAGGTCCACGTGGGGAACATCGTCCGGAATCCCGTCCCGGTGCATCAGGCCGCTGACGGACACGACGTATGACCGGGATTCGCGCGCGATGAACCGCGTGATGTCCTCGGTATTCCGGCGGCTGCCGGGCCACACGGCCACGTGGAGGTTTTCACCCTGCCCGTATAGCGCGGCGCGCGGCAGAGGCATCCAGTTTTCCCAGCAATTCAACCCGCCGACGGTGAATTCGCCGAGCCTGTGCACCCGCAGGCCGTGACCGTCGCCGGGAGACCAGACCAGCCGCTCATCGTAGGTTGGCATCAGTTTACGGTGGGCCGAGCCAATCTGACCATCCGGTGCTATGTACACCAGCGTCGCGTAGAGGCTGAACCCTCCGCGCTCGGCGCTACGTTCAATGACGCCAAGGTAAATTGCAATTCCGAGTTTGCCCGCCGTGGCACACAGGGAATCCAGTCCACCATCGTCCAGGTTGACGGCGTTCCTGACATAGTGAGCGAAAAGGTCTTTCTGCACGGCGCTGTCAAACACCGCACCGTTGGTCAGCTCCGGCCAGAACGGGTAGCCGGGCAGCAGGGCCTCGCCAAATACCACCAACTGCGCGCCGCCGGCTGC
Organism: uncultured Gammaproteobacteria bacterium; assembly: GCA_963700705.1. Taxonomy (GTDB): domain Bacteria; phylum Pseudomonadota; class Gammaproteobacteria; order Xanthomonadales; family SZUA-36; genus JAHEFT01. The sequence continues at coordinate 38,730 of CAVOYQ010000017.1, forward strand.
TGCTTTTTCGACCTGCGCGGTGATTTTCTCCAGCGTCGCTGTGCGATTCAGCCAGACCGGGGTCATTTGAGCCAATGCGATTTTCATTTCTTCTCCGGATGATAAATGTCGCCGTCTTTTTTGGCGTAGCGCGCCAGCACGGCTGCGGCCTCCCGGCCCAGCACGCCGCCCCTGGTGCTGATACCCCTTCGCTCCAGTGAATCGACCCAGTCGGCCGGCTTGTCGCCTTCGTCGAAACCCGCGGCCTCGGCGTCCTGCCTGCCGGCACCCCAGACGAGGCTTTTGACCCCGGACCAGGGGACGGCGCCGAAACACATGGCGCAGGGTTCACAGGAGGTCACCAACTGGGTTTCGATCCCGGACCCGAGATTCCAGTTTTCAATGGCGCCCTGGGCCAGGCTGATGGCCACCATCTCGGCGTGGGCCAGGGACAGTTCCAACCGCGTCACCAGGTTGACCCCGACGCCGAGCAGCCGCCCGGTCCGGGTCTCCACCACGATGGCTCCGAAAGGACCGCCGGTACGGCGCCTGACGTTCTCCGCCGCCAGCGCCACGGCCAGCCGCATTCGCTGCTCCTCGGTGTCGAGCGGCTCTTTCCAGCCGCTGACAAAAACTTCCAGCCAGGCCGGAAGCGAAATCTCGCAAGCCGTCTGCAGGCTCATCGGACCTGCCTCTGCCTGACGATCTCGTAAAGGCATACCGCGGTCGCCACCGAAACATTCAGGCTGCTCACGGAACCGTGCATCGGAATGCGCAGGTGATAATCACAGAGCTCCGAGGTCAGGCGCCTCATGCCTTTACCTTCGCTGCCCATCACCAGCCCCAACGCGCCGGTCAGCGAGGTTTCATACAGGCCGGTGCCGGCGCTGTCGGTCGTGCCGGCCAGCCAGATTCCGCGCTCCTTCAGGCGTCGCAAAACCCTTGCCAGGTTGGTGACGATGAGAATGGGTAATACCTCGGCAGCGCCGGACGCAGCCCTGCGCGCCACCGGCGTCAAACCGGCCGAGTCATCCTTCGGCAGAATCACCAGGTTGACCCCGGCCGCCTCCGCCGTTCTCAGGCAGGCGCCGAGGTTATGCGGGTCCTGGACCCCGTCGAGCACCAGCACCAGCGGGTCGGCTCCGATCTCATCCAGAACCCGGTCCAGGTCTTTTTCCTGGCCAAGATTGATCGCTTCGAACTCGGCAATGACGTCCTGGTGACGCTGCTCGCCGCTTTTTCGGTCGAGCGACGTCCGTGGCTCCGTGACGACGCGAATGCCGGCCTCCCGGGCCCGGGCGACCAGTTCCTGCACCCTGGGGTTGCGGCATTCGTCAGCCACGGTGATGAGCCGCAACTGTTGCGGGGCTTTTGACAGGGCGGAATCAACCGGGTGAATTCCAATCAACAGGCTGAACGAATGTTTCAAACTCGGGGAACCGCGGATCATTGATCAGAAATTCCTTATTTCACCAGTTCAAAATCAATCTTGCGTTCATCCACGTTGACCGCCAGGACTTTAACCGAAACCTTCTGCGCCAACTGGTAAACCTTGCCGGTGCGGTCACCGGTCAGGCGATGCACCACCGGGTCGAAATGGTAGTAATCGTTGGGTAGCGAGGTGATGTGCACCAGGCCGCTGACGTGGTTCTGCGCGATCTCGACGAACAGGCCGAACGACGTAACGCCGGTCACCTGCCCCTTGAACACATCGCCGATGTGCTGCTCCATGAAATACGCCTTGAGCCGCTCGTTGACATCGCGTTCCGCCTCCTCGGCGCGACGCGAAAGGTGCGAACACTTTTCGCAGACCTTGTCCATCTGTTCCCGCGACCAGGGGTAACCGGCCGCACCGTGATTTTCAATCACGTAATGAATGGCGCGGTGAACCAGCAGGTCGGGATAACGGCGGATCGGCGAGGTGAAATGCGCATAGGCCTCCAGGGCCAGCCCGAAGTGGCCGGTATTGCCCGCCTGGTAGGTAGCCAGGCTCTGGGCGCGCAGCAACACGGCCATGATCAGGGGTTTGTCTTCCCTGCCCTTGACCTGCTGTACGATGTTTTCGAAATCACGGGGCTCGGGGCGGTTTTTCCACGGCACCCTGATCCCCAGCCCGCGCAGGAATTGCTCCAGTGATTCGACGCGATCCGGCTGCGGCGGCTCATGCGCCCGGAACGGCGCGGGCAATCGATGACGCAACAGGAACCCGGCGGCCTCGACGTTCGCGCTGATCATGCACTCCTCGATCAGCATGTGCGCATCGTTTCGCTCGTAGGGCAGGATGTCCGCCACTGCACCGCGCTCGTCGAACTGGAATTGCACCTCGGTGCTCTCGAAATCAATTGCGCCGCGACGGCTCCGGGCGCGCCGCAGGGCCTTGTACAGACCATACAGGTCTTTCAACGATGAAGAGACCTCGGGCGTGCCCGGCCGGATTTCGGGTTTCCCGCTGACCAGCCATTCCCAGACTTCGTTGTAGGTCAGTCGCGCCTGCGACCGCATGACGGCCGAATCAAAACGGGAACGGGTGACAACCCCGGAGTCGTTGATCGACATGTCGCAGACCAGGCACAGGCGATCCACGTCCGGTTTCAGCGAACACAGGCCGTTGGAGAGCGCTTCGGGCAGCATCGGAATGACCCTGCCGGGAAAATACACCGAGGTCGCGCGCTTGCGGGCTTCCTCGTCCAATGGACTATTTGGTTTTACATAGAATGAAACATCGGCGATCGCTACGACCAGGCGCCAGCCGTTCTTGCGGCGCTGGGCAAAGACCGCGTCGTCAAAATCGCGCGCATCGGCGCCGTCGATGGTCACCAGCGGCAGATCCCGGAGGTCCCGCCGGCCAGTCAGCATGGCCTCGGTAACCGAATCGCCGAATGCTTCTGCTGCCTGTTCCACGCCCTGCGGCCAATCGTGGGGTAAATCGAAATTCCGGATGGCGATTTCGGTCGCCATTCCGGGAGCGCCGCTTTTACCCAGGATCTCGACAATGCGGCCCAACGGCGGTTTTCGCTCCCCGGGTTGCTGCGTGATTTCCGCGACGACGACCTGGCCGGGGCGCGCACCGAGCGTGTCTTTTACCGCGACCAGGATATCCTGGTTGATACGCGGGTCATCCGGAACCACCCGGGCGATGCCGCTCTCTTCGACAAACCGGCCGACCACCCGTTCATGCGCCCGCTCGAGGATTTCACGCACCGCGCCTTCCCTGCGCCCCCTGGCGTCGACACCGATGACTGACGCCAGTACGCGGTCGCCGTGCAAAACACTGCGCATCTCGCGCGGTGAAAGGTAGAGATCCGTGTCGCCGTCATCGGGCATGACGAATCCGTAGCCGTCTTTATGCGCACTGATACGCCCGGCGATGAGGTCCATTTTTGCCGGTAAGCCGTATGCATTACGACGGTTTTTAACCAACTGGCCGTCACGCACCATCGCTTTCAGCCGCCGCCGGAGTATCTCGCGGCTGTCGTCGGAAACGACGTTCAGCCGCTCGACGATTTCACGGCGTTGCAAGGGCCGGCCCTGGTCTTCAAACAGACCCAGTATGTCCTGCCTTTCCGGCGCCGAGGCATCAATATGCCCGTCACTTTCCTGCCCTTTATTTTTTTTGCTCATGATGACATTGTAGCCCCAAACGCCAGCGGGTTTGACGAAAAAACAAGGCCGGCCCCTGATCAAAACGCCTGAACATATTGGTTGACTTCAGGGGACGTAATCACTACAGTACGCACCGGTTCACGGGTTCCCCCTTTACCTGCGAACCGACCCCAGGCGGAGGTTCCCCCTTTACCTCCGCCTTTTACTGCCCAGGTGGCGGAATTGGTAGACGCGCTAGCTTCAGGTGCTAGTTATCGCAAGGTAGTGGAGGTTCAAGTCCTCTCCTGGGCACCAGTTTCAAAACGATAATAACGATCAAAAATAAGAAATGACGCCCCGTTTACGGGGCTTTTTTTGTCCTGGCTCTTGCCCTCACCAGGCGCGGAGGCGAGAATTGCGGTAACAAATTTCCCGGGAATTCACTCCATGTTCAATTCACTCCATTCTGTACCTCCGGATCCGATCCTGGGGATTATTTCCGCCCATGCCGCGGACCCCAACCCGAAGAAGATCGATCTCGGCATCGGCGTGTACCGCGATGAGAAAGGCGATACGCCGATCCTGGAGTGCGTGAAAAAGGCCGAGCAGATTCTCGACAGCACGCAGACGACCAAAATGTACCTCGGTCCTCCGGGCGTGGTCGGGTTCAACAGCGCCATGAGCAGCCTGATCTTTGGAGAAGGCAGCAGCGTATTGACTGAAGACCGGGTCCGGACCATACAAACACCCGGCGGTACGGGTGCACTGCGCGTCGGGGCAGACCTGATCAATACCGCATCACCGGGGGCCACCATCTGGGTCAGCGATCCAACCTGGGCCAATCACAATGCCATTTTTCCCGCCTCCGGATTGCGCATGGAAGCCTACCCCTATTTTGACCGGGAACGGAGTGACCTGAGATTCGACGAAATGATGAGCGTACTGGCTCAACGGGGCCCGGACGACGTGGTGCTTTTTCACGCGAGTTGCCATAACCCTTGCGGGGTCAGCCCCGACGAGGCGCAGTGGCGGGCCATTACCGACATGGCGGCGCAGCGGGGGTTCCTGCCGATGGTTGACATGGCCTACCAGGGCTTCGAGCGCGGTATCGAAGAGGATGCGTTGCCGGTTCGTCTTTTTGCGGAAAAGTGCCCCGAGGTCCTGGTCGCCAGTTCCTGTTCCAAGAATTTCGCGGTCTACCGGGAGCGCGTGGGCGCAATTTCCATCGTCTGCGGCAGTTCACAGAAAGCTTCCGACGTGGTCACGGTGGTCAATTCCCTGACCCGGAAAAATTATTCCATGCCTCCGGCACACGGCACCGGCATCGTCGACATCATCCTGCATTCCGATGAACTGACCACGCTGTGGCGGGGCGAGGTGGATAGTATGCGCAACCGCATCAACGGGCTGCGCAAATTACTCTCGGAGAAAATCAGCGCCGCGGGCATCGACAAGGATTTCACGTTTCTGCAGCGCCAGTCGGGGATGTTTTCCTTCCTCGGTCTCTCGGTCGACCAGGTCAGGCGGCTGCGGGAAGAGTTCTCGATCTATACCGTCGATTCGGCCCGCGTGAACGTCGCGTCGTTTAACGACAGCAACATCGACTACTTCATCAGCTCGCTGAAAGCCGTGTTGTAGGAGCGAATTCATTCGCGATGGTTTTGGCGCCGGCCTTGCCGGCGATCAAGAAACCACTCCAATCACAGGTCGGACGCGCTGTTTTGTTTTGGCAGCAAACTCGCCGATGGTTTGGAAGCGGCAGTACGGTTTGCCTGCAAGGCAAGAAGTGCTGTCGCGGAGCCGTCGCGCGTAAGGCGGGTTCCAGATCGAGGGCAGCCCGCAGGGCCGGATAAGAAAGGGTGCTGTGGAACAGCCCGTCTGCCGGTGGTTCGGAGTGGCCGATTCGCGAATGAATTCGCTCCTACAGAGAGCGCCCCCCTCTACCCGCATCCGCCGCTGGCCGGCGCCCGCTTGTTCTGCAGCTTGACCTTGGGCTCGAACTCGATTTCGAAGGCTTCCGGGTTCGGTTCCGCAGCCGGTTGCCGCGCACCCAGCGCTGCTTCGAAACGGAACGCGGGCTGGTCGTTGTCGCGGTCACGCAGCAGGCTGTGCTGAACGAACTCGTCGCCGCCGTAGGTCCTGATCCAGTTGTTGACACCGCCCTCCAGGATATACACGTTCGGCAGGCTTTCGGCTTTCAGCTTCTTCCAGGCTTCGGTTGCCGCCGTCTCATCGTTGCTCATCGTGATGAAAACGGTGTTGGCCGGCTCGAACATCAGTTCGTGGGCGGTTTCGATGATTTGATCCTGCGGCAATCGCCGCGCTCCCAGGATGTGGAACTGGTTGTAAAAGCGTTCATCCCTGACGTCCAGCAGGACTGCCCGGATCTGCACATCGTGGATCAGACTCAGCAGTTCAGCCGGTGAAATCTGGACCTCGCGGCCGTCCAGTTGGGCCGTCAGCTTCGCTTCCAGTCGCTCCCAGCGATCCGCGTTGTCCGGCTGGCCAATCACCAGGGTCAGCGCCGCCAACGCCACCAGTCCGACCGCCGCAGGTATCGCCCAGCGCGGTGCTTTCTGCGCCGTTTCTCCGCCCGTGGCGGACTCGATCTTTTCCGCGCCCCAGAACATCAGCAACGCCATCACCACGACGGCCACGACCACGGTTCCGTAATCCAGCCCGAACAATTGCGGCAGCGTAAAGCGGCCCATGTAGGAGCTGTCAAAGAAGAGCTCAAAACTGCTGACCGTCTCACCGAACAGGAAAATGCCGGTCAATACGCCCAGCACGAAGAACACACCGTCCACTTTGCCGGTTGCCATCGCCACCAGCGAAGTGCCGGGGCAGAAACCGCCCACGATGAACCCGACGCCCATGATCAGGCCGCCGACGATGCCGGGCCACAAATACGTTGGCGGCACCCAGACCAGGTTGTAGTCCAGAATGCCGAACGCCGTGGAAAGAAAGATCAGCGTGCAGGCCACGATGATGGCCGTGAACATCACTTTGAACACGGTCAGGTCCTTGAAATAGAACTGTGCCGCCAGTTTCTTTGAATTGCCGAATCCGGCCGTTTCCAGCGTTGCGCCGAACGCCAGCCCGATCAGCAGGTAAATGACAAAAGAGCCGTAGTGGCCCAGCAGTTCGACCAGGGGCAAGGGAAAAGTGGTCATGATGTGTTCTCCTAGTTCCAGAAACGCCGCAGGGTATACGCAAATGCGTAAGCTCCTGCGAACACGGCGAACATGAAGGCCCAACTGCCGACTGACAGCACCGCACCGCCTGAAAGCGCCTGGCCCGACGTACAACCCCGCGCCAGGCGGGCGCCGTAACCCATCAGGATTCCGCCGAGGAAAGCCATCATCCAGCGGGTCTTGTTACCGATCCGCGGACCCTTGTTGGTCTCCAGCTTGATTCGCCGGCCGATCAACCCTGACAGGAAACCGCCGAGGATGGTGCCGATGGTCATGTAGACGACCCAGTTGTCGAGCGGGTTCAGGTTGCCGCCGGCCATTTTCAGCAGATAGGGAACCTGGTTGATATGCTCCGGAACGGCCATGTTCTGGAAATACACCAGTATCCGGTTCAGGCCACCTGAAGCTCCAAGCCCGTTGCCGGTGATCGAGGAAAGCAAGAAAGAGAACGATACCCAGTAAAGTACCTCCCAGGTACGGGTTCATATAGGCTTTAGGCATTGACGGTCTCCTTGGTATCTTGGTTTGTAGTCGATTCGTTCACTTCAACGTCTTCCCAGCCACTGATCATGGACTTGATGCCTGCGCCGGCGGTTTTGCCGGCCGCAGTGGTCAGGTATACGTGCATCACGATAAAGGCGGCAAAGGCCCAGGCCAGGAAGGTGTGGAGTGGCGCAAGCACCGGTAAACCACCGAGGCTTTGAGCCAGCAACGGCCACTTTTGCATGCCCCAGATGAGCACGCCGGTTACGACCTGGGCCGGCAGCAGCACGTTGAGAATCATCAGGTAGGTGAGCTGTTGCAACGGGTTGAGGCGGTGCTCCCTGGTTTTCTCCAACGGGTGCGGTGCACCTTTGAAGATACCGCTGGTGTAATACATGGTCTGCGCCATTGCACGCCCGAAGAAGCCCTTCGGCGCCGGCAGGAAGCGCTTGATCGTGCCACTGGCCAAGCGTGTAGAACAGGGCAAGCGCCGCGTTGATCAGCAGGATGAACCCCAGGACGTTGTGTATCTGCACGACGTAGGCGAAGCTGAACATTCCGAAAATATGCGGCTTGTGAATGATCAGGCCGGTGAAGATCAGCATCAGGATGGCGCCGGCCTGCAGCCAGTGCCAAAGCCGTTCATATGCATCGTACATGTAGACTCGCCTGGTCGCCTCATGAGCGTGCGGATGCCTGCGGTTGCCGATAAACCGGCCAATCGCATGGACCGTGACGCCGAGGGTAATACCCAGGAACATCAGCAAGCCGAGGACATCTACCCAGTCCAGGCCGTCAAGCCCGATGATGTAATAACCCGCGGTATGGTTGTTGGCCTGGAAGATGGCTCCTCCCTGTGGCCCGGCGACGACTGTCTCCGCTCAATTCCACCTGCCCCTGGCTGGCGGCAACCGGAAGCAGGCCTCCGGGCAGATAACCGGACAAGGTAAATTTCCCGGCCAGGATCGAATCATCCCCATGGCAACTATCGCATTGCCGGGTTGCCCACACGCCATTGACCACGCTGTGGCTGATCGAATAAGGCTGGATCTCGCCCGCCATCTGCACGTCACCCAGGCCCGAAGCCTGCAGGCGCCTGCGGATCGCCTCCGTCTGTTCGGCCGACTCGATGAACCTCTCGGAGTCATCGACTTCTCCATCGTTATCCCGGTCCAGAGCAGCCACGACATCCGGATGCAGGCGGCCATTCTCATACAAGGCCGCCATCAGTTCTTCCGGCAGGATCCGGCCAGCCGGTTCGCCGGCAACCCAGAACCAGCTGCTGACCAGGTTGAACGGCGCCAGTTTGCGTTTGCCGCCGACATTGTCGCGGGGCAGCATAACCGGCCGGAAACCGTTGATCAGACTGTCTGCACTGGCGGGATCGCCATCGACATCGCGATACTGGCGCCGGGGCTGCCCGCTTGCGTCCACCAGGGTCCAGTCAACCGACTGCAAGGCCGGTCCGTACATGACGGGCACGTGACAGGATTCACAGGCCAGTGAGTCAAAATGGCGTTTCCGGTACGGCAGCCACTGGTGCACGTTTTGTGCTTCGTGACAGGATTCGCAGCGCCGCATGCTGTTTTCACTTTCCACCGAATGCAGACCGTGTTCCGAGCTGCCCTTGGCTACCTGGTGCAACGGCCGCTCCAGGTAATCGGCGCTGGTCAGCCGGCGCGGGTCGAACCCGAGGTGGGACGGCCGGCTCTCGGCACGCTGCTGAAAATAGACCGGGTTGTTCAGTGAGTAGTGGCAATTCACGCAAGCTACGACCCGGTCGGAATGCACGTCGAACGGGTGCGCCAGGGATTCCTTTCCGGCGACATTCAGGCCGCTGTTGGATATTTTCTGCGGAGAAATGATTTGCCCGGTGAACTCTGTCATCGTGCGCGATTTTTCATCACCGGGTATGGTCAGCGGGATGTCGAGGCTGTTGCTGACAATACCGTGGCACTGCGCGCAGTTCTGATCCTTGGGTTTATGGATATTCAGCCGCTCGAGCGGAACGCCGTCGGGCCCCATCGTGCCGGCCGTCCAGTCACGGTTCACGTCGACGTCGGAATGGCATATCAGGCAGTCAAATTCGCCGGGTTCAAATACATTTGCCGCCAGGTGGTCACTGGAATCCTTGATGAATTGCGTGTCGTGGCAAGCGCCGCAGGTCTGCATCGAGGCCATCGGAAGCCCGGTTTCCACGACCCGATCGCCCGAAGCGTCAAGAATCGGAAACACCGGGTGAAAATCGTTGGCGGACAGGCTGGCGGAGGAAAACAGGGCGCACAGTGCCATCAGGAAAAAACGGTTCATTATTTTTCTCCTGACGGCTTGGGATCGCGGCTTGAAGCCGCTCCTACAGGTGCAGCAACGGGCTCCCTGGAATCGCGGCCATGGGCTGCTCCTACAGCGTCCCCTCCCTGGCGCGTACGCGGCTGCCCCACTTGATTGGGTCTCCCGGGTATCCCAGGGCTTCCCAGTCCATGCGTCCGCCCTCGGCGTGACAGGCCTGGCACTGCAAAGCCTCGGTTTTTGGGGCCACCATGTGGGTTTGCGGCCAGAACATGGTTGTATTGGCAAAACCGTATTCCCCGCTATAGGGCAGTCCGGTAATTTCGGCCCCAAGGCGGAAGGCCTGGTCCCAGTTGAATTCCTTCCAGTACCCGCCTTCGCCGGACGTGACCGGCTGCAACAGGTAGTTGAATTTGCTGTCGTAAGGCTGCGTGGCACGGTGCACCTTGAAGGGCCAGATGCGGGCCGACGGGTCATGAATGTTGCCCTTCGGCAGGTTCATGGGCGTCGCGCCATCGACGGCCAGCGGATCGCCGAGGAGGTATCGATCCGCCAGGCCGTTGTACCAGAAATATTCGGGCTTGAGGTTCTTCTCGTAGATGAAACTGCCCTTGATCTTGAGGTATTCGTGGGTGCTTTCCTCCCGGCTGTCGTCACCTGCGCTGGCCCAGTCCCAATGGGTCTTGGTGGCTTCTTTCCTGGCGACAGCCGGAATATGGCAGGTCTGGCAAGCCAGCGTGTCCAGGTGCGCGTTGATGCGCTCGTCCGCATGGAGGTTCGGCTGGTGGCAGTCGGTGCAGGCGATCTGGTTGGCATTGTCGACACTCACCGAGATCGAGCGTCCGCCAATGACATGATCCCTGGTCTGGTGGCAGTCCACACATTGAAAATCGTAGCGGCCCATGTGAACATCGAGTTCTTCGCTCGGGTTGTACAGGGTTTCGTCCAGGTCGCCGTGCTTGACCGCGTCGCCGCCGCCGCCGCGAAAATGACAGCCGCCGCAGTTGTCCCGCTTGGGCAGACCCACGCTTTGCGCCGCGGCCAGCAGGTCTACACCCTCAGCCGGCAGCCCGCTCTTGCCTTTTTTGTAGCCCCCGCTGTGGTCATGACAGACCAGGCAATCGATGTTTTCACTGTCTTCAAAATCGAAATTCTCGTCTTCCCAGCCATAACCGGCATGGCAGGACGTACAACTGGACCAGTTGCCCTGGATTCCGATACAAAAATTATTGATGGCGTTCTTTTTGCCCAGTGAAACGGGCTCATCGCGGCCCTCCATCATCACGGGGTCCGATTGCCAGCGCCAGTGGGCCGTACGCATGACCTGTTCCGCTGCATCCTGGTGGCAGTCCAGGCAAGCTTGCGTGACTTGCTGCCCGGTTTCGAACGGGCCTTCGAGGAGGTCCTTGTGGCTTACCGGTTCGGCCCTGCGCGGGACGAAATCCCACGGGGAGTCAACCACCCGGACTTCCGCCTCGGCCTGGGCTTTCGTGAAATACCAGACGGGAACAGAGACAATGACAAGCAGGAAGATGAGACCGGCAAGCCAACCCATTTTTGAGTCTTTCATAGTGACACCAGAACGTTTTGAAACCGTTTCTTTCGATGTATATTAGTATACTCTAATTTATGTTTTTATAGTATAGCGGGTAACACTGATCCACCTGATCGAGATCAAGCAAACCGGATTGACAAACCAGCTCGCGGCGTATTTAAAAAATGGATTTAAGCCGCCCCGAAGGGAGCGGCTCAAAGGTCGAAGGGGTACTTGATGATGATATTCTCGCGCCGGTCAGGGCCGGTCGATACGATGTGGACCGGGGCGCCGCAAAGCGCTTCCATCGCCTCGAGGTAGCTGCGCGCATTGGCCGGCAGGTCGGCCAGCGAAGTCGCCCCGCGCGAAGATTCCTTCCAGCCCGGAAAACTCTGGTAAACCGGTTCCAGATCGGCCCAGCTGTGCGCGTCAAGCGGCGGGGCGTCGAGCAGTTCACCTTTGAGCCGGTAGGCCGTGCAGATCTTGATTTCTTCCAGGCCGTCCAGCACATCCAGCTTGGTGACGCAGAATCCGGTGACCCCGTTCAGCCGGGCCATGCGACGCAATGCAACCGCATCCAGCCAACCGCAACGCCTTGGCCGCCCGGTGGTGGCGCCAAACTCATCGCCTCTTTTAGCCAGTTGCTTGCCATTGTCGTCGAACAATTCAGTGGGGAAAGGCCCGCCGCCCACACGCGTGACGTAGGCCTTGGTGATGCCCAGAACGTAGTCGATGGCGTCCGGTCCGATGCCGGCCCCGGTGCAAACTCCGCCGATCGTGGTGTTCGACGAGGTCACGTAGGGGTAAGTGCCGTGGTCGATGTCCAGCAGGCTGCCCTGGGCGCCTTCGAACATGACCCGCTTGCCCTCATCGCGCAGTTGGTACAAACGTCCGCTGACGTCCGCGACCATGCCGGAAAAATAAGCCCCGAGTTCCAGCGCCTGGTCGATCATTTCCTCGACCGACAGAGCTTTCATGCCAAAGCGTTGCGTCAGCACGAAGTTATGGAAATCCAGGACGTGTTCGATTTTCTCCCTGAGTAATTCCGGGTTCAGCAGGTCCGTGGTGCGCAGCCCGCGGCGCGCGACCTTGTCTTCGTAAGCCGGGCCGATTCCCCGGCAGGTCGTGCCAATGGCCTTGTCACCGCGCGCTTCCTCGCGGGCCCGGTCCAGCATTTCGTGCCAGGGCATGATGATCGCGCAGGAAGGTGAAATTCGCACCCGCGAACGCACATCCAGCCCTTTTGCCTCGAGCTCGATGATTTCCTCACGCAGGGCCTTCAGCGACAACACCACCCCGTTGCCGATCAGGCACTCGACACCCGGCTGAAGAATGCCGGACGGAATCAGGTGCAGGACCGTTTTCTGACCGTCGATCACCAGGGTATGGCCGGCGTTGTGCCCACCCTGGAAACGAACCACGGCGTGGGCATCGCGGCTCAGCAGGTCAACGATTTTTCCTTTCCCCTCGTCACCCCACTGGGTGCCGAGTACTACGATGCTTTTATTCATCAGGGCTCATCAAATAAATTGGAGAAGCACCGCACCGGCCAGCATACTGATGATGCCGCCGGTACGAATGGTCCTGGGGTTTAATTGTGACAGATTCTGCATGGCCTGCCGCCAAAAATCCGGTGCGAAAAAAGGTAACAGCCCCTCGATGATCAACAACAGGGCGAAGGCCGTCAGCAAGTCCTGGATCAACGCATTCTTCCCGGATTAAGGTTTTTCGGGTATGTCGCTGCCGAAGTACTGGAAGAAACTCGATTTCGGATCCAGCACCATCACATCGCCACTGCCGCCAAATGCGTTGCCATAGGCCTGCAGGCTGCGGTAAAAAGCGTAGAACTCCTGGTCCTGTCCGTAGGCGTTGGCATAAATTTCCGTCGACTTGGCATCGCCCTCACCCCGCAGGGTCTGCCCGTCGCGTTGCGCTTCGGCCAGGATGACCTGGACTTCACGATCGGCACCGGCGCTGATCCTTTCAGCAGATTCACGGCCTTCGAAACGGTAGAGATTCGCCTCCTTTTGGCGATCCGCCGCCATCCTCCGGAACACCGACTCACGGACGTCATCGGGCAACTCGATGGCCTTGATACGCACATCAACCACCTCGATACCGAATTCCTTGGATGCCGCATTGGCCTGTCGGGCGATATCCTGCATGGTTGAAACGCGCTGCTCGGAGATCACCTGTACCAATGTGCGGCTGGCGATCTGGTTGCGGATACGATCCTTGACGATACTATCCAGGCGATTCAGCGCCACCAGTTCATTTCCCTGGGTCGAGGTATAGAACCGTTCCACATCGACGATACGCCACTTGACGAAAGAATCAACCGCAACAAATTTCTGCTCCGAAGTGAGCATCTGTTCGGCGTTGGTATCCAATGACAAAAGCCGTTTTTCGAACTTCCGAATATTGTTCACGAAAGGTACTTTGACATGCAGGCCGGGAGCGTAGTCGGACTTGATGATACGCCCCAACTGGAACTTGATGGCGTACTGGGTCTCGGTGACCATGAACAGGCTGGAAAGGCCAAGCACACCCAGGATGACGATCAGGATCAATACGACTGGACGGATCATTGCCGGCCCTCCCTGCGAGATGTGCGGCTGGTCGCGGAATTTTCTCCGACCGGCCCGGAATCGGGTGTCAGCACGGGCGGCAGCAAGGCCCGTGCGGAGCTGGCGTCGCCGCCCAGTTGATCCAACGGCAGATACAGGATGTTGCCGCTGCTATCTGCATCCAGAAACACTTTCTGGGAACGCGCAAATACGTTTTCCATGGTCTGCAGATACAGGCGTTTCCGGGTGATCTCCGGCGCTTTCTGATATTCATTCAGCATCAGCGTAAACCGCGCCGCCTCACCGTTGGCCAACGCCACGGTAGACGCCTTGTAGCCTTCCGCCTCCTGGATGATGCGTGCGGCCTGACCACGAGCCTCGGGCACCACGCTGTTGGCATGCACGCGTGCTTCCTCGATATAGCGCTCCCGATCCTCACGGGCACGGATCACGTCCGAATAGGCCTCGCGAACCTGGGCGGGCACGTTTACGTCGACCAGGTTGAACTCGGTGATCTGAATGCCGGCCTGGTAGCGATCCAGTGTCTCCTGCAAGACCCGCTGGGTTTCTATCCGGACCGTCTCACGCTGGGTACCCTCGAGGATCGCATCCAGCCGGTTGGTTCCGACCGATTCGCGCAACGCGCTTTCCGCTGCAGATTTGACCGTAAGTTCCGGATCACGGATTTTGAACACAAAGTCCTGGGCCGACGCGACCCGGAACTGTACTTTGTAGATGAATTCGACCAGGTTTTCATCCTGGGTCAACATGTGGCCGCGGTCTTCCTGGGAACGCACGTTGCTGACATTGACCACCAGCAGCGTTTCGATCGGGCGCGGCAGGGTCAGGTTGATACCGGGCGACAAGGTCCGGTTGTACGCGCCAAACCGCAGCACGATGCCTTGCTCGGCCTGGTCCACGATGTGTACGGAGTCCCAGCCAACCCACAAAACGAGTGCCACCAGGAGAATGCCGACCATCCCGCCGGCGCCGCTGGAATCGGATTTTCGATTTTTACCGCCGCCGCTACCGCCGCCGAAAATGGATTTCAGGCGATTGTTTACGTTGCGGAAGACTTCTTCCAGATCGGGGGGCTGCTGGCCACCTGAATTCCAGGGGTCCTTGTCACCCTTGCCGGGTTCTTTCCAGGGCATGTGTGTCTCCTGAGACTGACTTGTTCACTCAATTTGGGCTTAACAAACGCATTAATCAAGGTGTCAACAGCGCATTGGCCGCAACTTTTCCTTCTGTTCCGGGCAAACGGGCCAGGCGCTCGGCGGTTTCCCGCGGCACGTCAACGTGCAGCAACCATGAGCCATTTTCCGCTATTCGTTCTTCACTGACCACACCCAATTCGAACAAATGGGCGCGAAACTTGCCATCCTCGCCTTTCAGCTCGATCCAGCGGTTGATCCGTTCGCTCGCCAGACAATCGCTGACGACCTCGCGCAATGCATCGATCCCTGCGCCGGTTCGGGCCGAGATACTGACGCTGACCGGCATCCCCTCCTCGTCGCGGTTGACCGTAGCCTGCTGGTCGCAGCGATCGATCTTGTTGTATACCCGGATCACCGGGATCCCTTCCACCCCGATCGATTCGAGCACTTCTTCCACATCGTGCTGCCGTTCCAGCCGGTAGGGATCGGACACATCCGTGACGTGCAGCAACAGGTCGGCCTCACGGGCTTCCTGCAAGGTGGCGCGAAAGGCAGCGATCAGTTCATGTGGAAGGTCGCTGACAAACCCAACGGTGTCGGCCAACAATACATCTCCACAATGCATTCCCTGCAGCCGGCGGACCGTAGGATCCAGCGTGGCGAACAACATGTCTTCTTCGCCTACCGACGCACCGGTGAGCTTGTTGAACAGCGTGGATTTGCCGGCGTTGGTGTATCCCACCAACGCAACCAGCGGGGCGCGGGAACGTAAACGCTGCCGCCGGCTTTGGTCCCGTTGCCGGGCGACCTTGTCCAGCCGGGCATTCAACTGGCGGATGCGCACACCAATCAGGCGGCGGTCCGTTTCCAACTGGGTTTCACCCGGCCCGCGCAGGCCGATACCGCCTTTTTGGCGCTCCAGGTGGGTCCAGCCGCGAATCAGCCGGGTCGACAGGTGGCGCAACTGGGCCAGCTCCACCTGCAGTTTGCCTTCGTAGGACTGTGCCCGCTGCGCAAAAATGTCGAGAATCAGGGCGGCCCGGTCCAGCACCCGGCACTGGCAGGCTTTTTCGATGTTCCTTTCCTGAACGGCGCTCAGCGACTGGCTGACGAGGACCAGGTCGGCGCCGGTCTCCTCGACCCGCCCGGCCAGTTCCTCGATTTTACCTTTTCCGACGAAAAAACGGGCTTCCACCCGGTCACGGGGAGCCGTCACGATGCCGGCGATTTCAGCTCCCGCTGACCGCGCAAGCTCCTGGAATTCATCCAGGGCGTCAGGCCCCGTCAAGCGGAATTCAGGATGCAGGATTACAGCGCGATTGCCACGCTCTGCGCGGTCAATCAAAAGTCAGGAACCTCTGATCGATTATACGCGGGCGCGACGGTTCCTTAGTCCTGGACATCGTCCTCTTCGAACACGCGAACGTTCCGGGCCGGGACTACGGTCGAGATGGCGTGTTTGTAGATCATCTGGCTGACTGAGTTTTTCAGCAAAACGACAAATTGGTCAAAGGACTCGATCTGGCCTTGTAACTTGATGCCATTGACGAGGTATATGGACACAGGCACGCGCTCCCTGCGCAGTGCATTGAGGAATGGTTCTTGTAATGACTGACCTTTTGACATGTCCGTTCTCCATTTTATTTTTGGCGTCACCTGGCTTTTCCGGCCGGAAAAAGGCAGGTTAACGACTATTTTGGTTCAGCAGCATTACTTTTCAAGGAATTTATCAACTTCCAGGATCACGGAATCCTGCTCCTTTGCCGCAACTGAATCATACCACAGGGCGCCGGTTTCACGCCTCAACCAGGTAATCTGCCGCTTGGCCAGCTGGCGCGTGGCCGCCAGTGCTTTTTGAATCATCTCCTCCAGGCTGATTTCACCTTCCAGGTAACTCCATGCCTGGCGGTATCCGACGCATCTCATGGACGGCATATCCCGCCGCAGGCCCTTGCGTTTCCTCAGTGTTTCCATCTCCTGCATGAACCCTTCCGAGAGCATTTGCCGGTAACGAAGTTCGATCCGCTGATGCAACACTGCGCGTGGCTGCGGACAGGCCACGATTCTCAATACCCGGTAGTCCAGGTCCTGCCGCTCCTGCTCGCGCTGCAGGCGGCTCATTTTTTTACCGGTCAGTTCGATCACCTCCAGGGCCCTGGAAATGCGCTGCGGGTCATTCGGATGGATCCGCCCGGCAATTTCAGGATCCTGCTCAGCCAGCCGGGAATGCAAGGCGGGCCAGCCGCCGTCCCTGGCCTGTTTCTCGATCGCCTGCCTGACCCCGGCATCGGCCGGGGGAAGCGTAGCCAGCCCGCGGGTCAGCGCGTGGAAATACAGCATGGTTCCACCAACCAGCAGCGGCACCCTGCCCCGGTGCGCACTGTTCGACATCTCGGTCAACGCATCCGACCGGAAATCCGCAGCCGAGTAAACCTCCTCCGGCTCGCGGATGTTGATCAATGCATGCGGGGCGATCCGCAGGGTCTCCGCATCCGGCTTTGCGGTCCCGATGTCCATGCCGCGAAAGACCAGCGCCGAATCGACACTGATGATGTCGACCGGATAACGCTTGCTCAATTCCACCGCCAGCGCGGTTTTACCGGAAGCCGTCGGCCCCATCAGGAAAATGGCCGGCGGATGCTTTTTCAGGCCGGGCATCAGCGGCCGCGCAGGAACAGCCGGTCCAGGGTCGCCATGTCGAGCTGGATCCAGGTGGGACGGCCATGGTTGCAATGGCCGGAACGCTCGGTCTGCTCCATGTCCCGCAGCAGGCCGTCCATTTCCGCCGGCGTCAGGATCCGGTTGGCGCGAACCGACCCGTGGCAGGCCATGGTCGACAGTATCTCGTTGACCCCGGTTTCAACCCTCGCGCTTTGGCCCAGGCTGGCCATGTCCGACAGCACGTCGAGCAGCAATTGCGCGACGTCGGAGTTCGCCAGCAATGCCGGGACTTCACGCAGCACCAGGCTTTCCGGTCCTGATCGGTCCACCACGAAGCCCAGGCTGCCCAGTTCATCCCGGCGATTCTCGGCCAGGTCAGCCTCGGTTTCGCTGACCTGGACATCGAGCGGCACCAGCAGTCGCTGGGCCTTGATGCCTTCTCCGGAATGCCGGGTTTTCAGGCGTTCATAGGTGATGCGTTCGTGCGCCGCGTGCATGTCCGTCAACACCAGGCCGCTGGCGTTTTGCGACAGAATGTAAACGCCGTGCAGTTGCGCCAGGGCATAACCGAGCAGCGGAATCTCCGCTTCGTTCTCGCCTGCCGGCTCGCCGGTCACGGGCGCCGCCTGCAGCGCCGCTTCCCGGCGCAGCCCCCAGCAAGGTCCGGTACGCGTTGATCTGTTCCCTGACCGGCAAGGCCATGGCGGATTGGCGCGCCGCACCCGGCGGCCACCCGGCTCCGCCCGCTGCCGCCGGACCGGAGTTGACCGGAAGCCCCTGGTCCAGGCCGGATCCGGGCCGCATCGCACCGGACCCGGTGTCCGCCAATGCCCTTCTCAGCGCCGAAAACAGGAAATCGTGAACCGCCCTGGCATCCCTGAACCGAACCTCGTGCTTCTGCGGGTGGACATTGACATCGACCGCCTCGGGAGGGACACGAAGATACAGCACAAAAGCCGGGTGCCTGCCGTGGTACAGCACATCCTGGAAAGCAGAGCGCACCGCGTGGGCAATCACCCGGTCGCGCACCGCGCGACCATTGACGAAGAAAAACTGCCGGTCCGCCTGGGCGCGGTTATAACGCGGCTCGGCCACCCAGCCTTCCAGGGCAATCTCACCCCGTTCTTCGTCAATCCGGACGACGTGGTCGAGAAACTCCTTGCCCATGACCCGTTGAAGCCGCCCTTTCTGGCCGGCTTCTTCCGGCGCGGGGGGCAAGGCGCTGATGGTCTTGCCGTTGTGCTCCAGCTCAAAGCCGACGTCGAAACGCGCCAGCGCAAAGCGCCGCAGCAACAGGTCAACATGGCTGAACTCGGTGCTGTCGGCGCGCAGAAACTTGCGGCGGGCGGGCACGTTGTAAAACAGGTCTTCCACTTCCACCCGCGTGCCGGCGCCGATCGGGTCCGGCTCGGGCCCGGAAATTTCACCGCGCCGGACTTTTACCGACCAGCCATGATCGCCCGAACCGTGGCGGGAACTGAGGTCCAGGCGGGCGACCGAGGCGATGCTGGGCAGGGCCTCGCCCCGGAATCCCATCGTGGCGACCCGCTCGAGATCCTCCAGGCTGGCGATTTTACTGGTGGCGTGGCGCTGCAGCGCCATGGCCAGTTCTTCCCGGTCCATGCCCAGCCCGTCATCCGTCACCCGGATAGCGCGTTTCCCGCCCTGCTCCAGTTGCACCCTGATCCGGCTGGCGCCGGCGTCGAGGCTGTTTTCCACCAGTTCCTTGACCACGGACGACGGCCGGTCGACCACTTCGCCGGCGGCTATCTGGTTGATCAGGTGATCTGGAAGGAGTTGGATGGGCATCCGGAATAGTGTATCTAAAAAAAGCGTAGGAGCGGATTCATCCGCGAATAATCCTTTTACGAAAAACCAATCGCGGATGAATCCGCTCCTACGGGAGAATTGTTCGGCCGCAGCGTAGGAGCGATTTCAATCGCGATTCTTTTCGCGGATAAATCCGCTCCTACGAAATTTTTCAGGTGGTGGGTATCAGCAACTCGGAGCCGACGCGGATGTTGTCGGATTTCAGCTGGTTGGCCTGGCGCAGGCTGTACAGGCTGACCCGGTAACGGTCGGCGATTTCACCCAGGGTGTCGCCGCTGACCACCTGGTGACGGACCGGCTGGCGGTTGGACGCGATCCAGGTTCCGGGGGGCGGGCTCATGTAGAAATAGTTCTGGATGCCGTCGGTGATGGCGCGAGCCGTCTTCCGCTGCCAGGCGGGATCCTTCAGGCGCTGCTCTTCCGACGGATTACTGATAAATGCCGTTTCCACCAGGATGGACGGCACATCGGGCGATCTCAGCACCACGAAATTCGCGTGTTCGACGGTGTTCTTGTGGGTTTTTCCCAGCATCCGCAAGGAACCGAAAACATTTTCCGCCACGGAGTTGCTCGCTTCCATGGTCGCACTCTGGGACAGGTCCAGCAGCACCGATGCCAGCATGTCGTCCTTGTCGCTCAGCGTGACGCCACCGATCAGGTCGGAACTGTTCTCGCTGGCCGCCAGCCTGCGGGCGAATTCACTGCTGGCGCCCTTGCTGGACAGGACAAACACCGAACTGCCGGAAACCTCCCGGTTTTTGAATGCGTCGGCGTGAATGGAAACGAACAGGTCCGCCCGGAATTTGCGGGCCTTTTCAAAGCGGTCGGGTAACGGGATGTAATAGTCGCCGGTACGAATCAGCACGGCCGTCATGCCGGGCTGTGCGTCGATGGTTTTCTTCAACTCCTGCGCGATGGCCAGCACGACGTCTTTCTCACGCGTACGGTTTTTTCCCATCGCTCCCGGATCCTCGCCGCCATGGCCGGCGTCGATGGCGACGATCACGTCGCGGTCTTTCGCCATCATCGCAGAGATCTGATTGATCGTCGTTCTGTTGATCTTCTGACTTTTCGGAAACAGGTCAACCACCAGCCGGTAGCCGTACTCGCCGGTCGGCTCGAGCAGAAAGCTTTTGACATCGCTTTGGCTCGCCAGGTCAAGCACGATGCGCAACATGTCCGGGTCGGGTGCGCCATGGCGCACGCCATTGATCACGCCGGCGTGTTCTTCGGTAAATACAAGGGCATGATCCAGGCTGGACTTCGGTAAGTCGATGACCACGCGCGGCGGGTCGTCAAGCGTGAATAACTGGTACTCGGCCCGGGAGTCGAGGTCCAGCACGGCGCGGGTTTTTTCAGGGTCGGTCCAGACACGGAATCCGTCGATATCCGCGGCTATCGCCGGGATCGCGAGGGATACCAGAATCCATATCAGAACCAATCGAATCGCCATCGAAATGATCAACCTCCGTTGTCGATGCGCCAATAATGAATTGAAAATCGTGAAATTGCAACAGTTTTCGTTATAAAACCGTTAGATAGGCGTTCAAACTAGAAACGACTTAGCGACCCGTTTCGGAGACCTTTTCAGACAGCAACCGGCCGCGGTCGGAGAAAATACGGCAGCTGATGAACCGGGATTCGTTATTTTCGCCGAAATCCAGCACCAGGTCCGGCTTCGGCAGGTAATGTTCACCCCGGTCCGGCCATTCGACCAGGAGCACGGATTGCTCGTCAAACAGGTCGCGAAGCGCCAGGTATTCGAGCTCTTCCGGGTCTTCGATCCGGTACAGGTCAAGGTGCAGAACCTTCTGACCGCCAACCTGGTAGGTCTCAAGCAGGCCGTAACTCGGGCTTTTGACATAGCCGGTAAATCCCAGCGCATGGATGTAAGCCCTGGCAAACGTGGTTTTACCCGCGCCGAGGTCACCACGAAGGTAGAGTACCGCCGGAACCCGGACGCAGGCGGCAAATCTCGCAGCCAGGGCGGCGACGGCCTGTTCACTGCCAACTTCCTCCACCCAGCCTGCTTCGCCCCCGGACCCGGTCATCGAACGGGATTCAACACGCGCGGCAGGCGAGCGGTGATATCGGAGGCCAGCATGCCTCTTTCACCCTGCTCCGCCGCCGCCAGGTCGCCGGCCAGCGCGTGCGCCAGTACCCCGGCCAGCGCAGCGGCCCACGGATCATCGATGCCCTGGGCCAGCATGGCCCCGATCACCCCGGAGAGCACGTCGCCCGTACCGGCGGTCGCCATCCCCGGATTGCCATAAGGGCAAATGGCATAGCGGCCATCCGGGGCGGCCACGACCGTACCACAGCCTTTGAGAACGACGACCGACTGGTAAAGCCGGGCGATTTCAATAGCGGCGCCGACGCGGTCAGACTGCACCTGCCGCGCGCTGGTTTTCAGCAAACGCGCTGCTTCAGCCGGATGGGGCGTCAGAATCCGGCTGCGCCCTGCAGGTTCAAGAGAACCCGGTTGCATTCGAGCCAGGAAGTTCAAGCCGTCGGCGTCGATCACGGTCGGAAGGCCGGTTTCCAGGCAGGAACGGAGCACCAGCCCGGACCAGTCCGAATGGCCGAGGCCGGTACCGGTGACCAGAACGTCCACCCGGCTGGACAACTCCGCAAGTTGCGAAACGTCCTCAATGCCCCTGACCATCAGTTCCGGACAGGTCACGTTGACCAGCCCGGCATGCGTTTCACGCGTCGCCAGCGTTACCTTGCCGGCGCCGCCACGAAGTGCGGCCTCACCGGCGAGACGAACGGCGCCACTCATGCCAAAATCACCACCCGCGCAGAGCACCCAGCCATAGCTTCCCTTGTGAGAATTCCGGCGCCGGGGAGGCAGCAATTCCGATAATAATCTTTCCTGAATTAAAATTCCGGAATCACTTTCCGAATCCCTTACACTTTGCGGTGTTTCCAGATCGTGGAATCTGACTTTTCCTGAATGATCCTGGCCATCAGCGGTAAACAGGCCGCGCTTGCTCCCGATGAAAGTCACCGTGAGATGCGCCTCTACCGCAAGCCCCATCGCAACGCCGCTATCGGCATTGAGACCGGAAGGAATATCTACCGCCACGACCGGTTTCCCGGCGCCGTTGATCCAGCCAATCGCCGCAGCGAAATCACCCGCCGGTTCGCGGTCCAGCCCGGTGCCGAGCAGCGCATCGACTACCAGATCGCAATCGTCCAGGTCGCCTGGCGGCCAGGTTGTCACTTCACCGCCAGCCTCAAACCAGCGCTGCGCGGCAATCGCGGCGTCGCCTGACAGTTCAGCCGGTTTTTTCAAGGCACAGACTGCCACGCCCAGGCCCGCTTCCCTGGCCCGTCTGGCAATGATGTAGCCATCGCCTCCGTTGTTTCCGCCACCGCAAAAAACCTGCCATCTACGGGCCTCCGGAAAGGCTTCTGTCGCTGCTTCGAACGTACAGCGCCCCGCCCGTTCCATCAGCTCGATACCGGGTATGCCGTGACCGTCAATCGCGCACCGGTCGAGACGCCGGACCTGTTCGGCGGTGTATAATCTGTATACCTCGTCAGCCATCCATCGATTATAGCGGTGATGATCAAACCCGGTACACCGTCCTTTTCGCAAGCAGCCACAGAATCAACGGATTCTCTCAGCGGCGGCAACCTGCTGGAACTGGCAACCCGGATCAAGGTTTGGGGGAAAGAACTGGGCTTTCAGCAAGTGGGCATTACCGATACGGACCTGCGCAGCCATGAGAAACTGCTGAAAAAATGGCTGGAAAAAGGCTACCACGGCTCGATGGAATACATGGAGCGCCATGGCGCCCGCCGCAGCCGGCCGGCTGAACTGGTGCCGGGTACGGTGCGCGTGATTTCTGCGCGCATGGACTACCTGACCGCAGCGGCAAAGCCCGTGACCGAATTGATGGCCGACCCGGAAAGCGCGTTGATCTCGCGCTACGCGCTGGGGCGCGACTACCACAAGGTGCTGCGCAACCGTTTGCAGAAACTGGCAACCCGAATTGCCCAGGAAACGGGTCCGTTCGGATACCGGGCGTTTACCGATTCCGCCCCGGTGCTGGAAAAAGCCCTGGCCGAAAAAGCCGGTCTTGGCTGGATCGGCAAGCACAGCAACCTGTTGAATATGAAGGCGGGCAGCTGGTTTTTCCTCGGCGAAATCTACACGGATCTGCCGCTTCCGGTGGACACACCGGCCGAAAATCACTGCGGGGATTGCGTCCGGTGCCTGGAGGCCTGCCCTACCGGGGCGATCACCGGCCCCTACCAGGTCGATGCCCGCAGATGCATTTCCTACCTGACCATTGAGCTGCAGGACTCGATTCCGGAAGCACTCCGCCCGCTGATCGGAAACCGGATTTTCGGTTGTGATGACTGCCAACTGGTCTGCCCCTGGAACCGCTTTGCAAAAATGTCGGCGGAAACCGATTTCCTGCCGCGCCACGGGCTGGATGCCGCCTCGCTGGTGCAACTGTTCAGCTGGAGCGAAGCGGAGTTTCTGCAACGGACCGAGGGCAGCGCGATCCGCCGCACCGGGTACGTCAATTGGCTGCGCAACATCGCCGTGGCGCTGGGTAACGTGGACCTGCAGCATGCTGCGGAGCCCCGGGCCGTGATCGACGCGTTGAATCGACGCAGACACCACTCATCGGATCGGGTCCGGGAACACGTCGAATGGGCGCTCAAGCGTCATGAGAAAGCGGTTCCGGGGTTCTAAGACACGGGTCCGGTGTGGTATTCTCGGCGGTTGAATCTGCAGACGACCAAAAGGGCACTGGTGACGTCTCAAACGACATAATAAGGAGCGCTCGATGTCCATTTTTGAACTGTTGAATGAAATGCGGAACCACGGCGGGCCGGCACTGACCACCGGGCTGGCCGATGATGTTCTTTCCCGGTTTGCAGCAAGCGATGACCGTCTTGAAAAGGCTGTAAAGGAAGCCCATTCCCTGTTCCGCGACCTGCTCGATGACGAGCCCGAAATGCTGGCGATGGACGAGCAGAGCCAAATCAACGAAATCCAGAACGGTTACGTCAATTTTTACCCGGATGACGCGATCAATCCCTACGTTGCGCTGGCCGGAAACGGTCCCTGGATCATTACCTTGAAGGGCGCGGTCGTGTATGACACCGGCGGATACGGCATGCTCGGTTTCGGCCATTCCCCCACCGCTGTGCTCAAGAGCATGAACCAGCGGCACGTCATGGCCAATATCATGACTCCGAACCTGAGCCAGAAATACCTGGTGGAAATGCTGCGCAAGGAAATCGGCCATACTCGCGGCTCCTGCCCTTACGATCGCTTCCTGTGCGTGAACAGCGGATCGGAATCCGTGACCGTGGGCGCGCGCCTGTCCGACATCAACGCCAAGCTGATGACAGACCCGGGTGGACGCCACGCCAACAAGACCATCAAGATGTTGAGCCTGAAAGGCAGCTTTCATGGCCGCACGCAAAGGCCGGCCCAGTTTTCCGACTCAACGCGCCAGAACTATTGCAAACACCTGGCCAGCTTCCGCGACCACGACAACCTGATCACGGTCGAACCCAACGATGTCGAGCAGTTGAAGCAGGTGTTCCGCTGGGCGGACTCCAACAATGTCTTTTTCGAAGCGTTTTTCTTTGAGCCGGTGATGGGCGAAGGAAACCCGGGCATGGCCATTACTCCGGAGTTCTACGCCGAAGCCCGGCGCCTGACCAAGGCACATGGCGCCCTGATGCTGGTCGACTCCATCCAGGCAGGCCTGCGCGCGCACGGCGTCTTGTCCATCATCGATTATCCGGGATTTGAATCCCTGGAAGCGCCGGACATGGAGACCTATTCCAAGGCATTGAACGCCGGCCAATACCCGCTGTCGGTCCTGGCAATGAATGAACACGCCGCCAAACTGTACAGAAAGGGTGTGTACGGTAACACCATGACAACCAACCCGAGGGCGCTGGACGTCGCTTACGCCGTACTCGAGGCGGTCACCCCCGAACTGCGCCGGAACATCCGCGAACGGGGCGCTGAATTGCTGACCAAGTTCGAAGCCTTGCGGGAAGAAGCCGGAGGCCGGATTACCGGCGTCCAGGGCACCGGTCTTTTGCTCAGTGTCGGGCTCGACAGCAACCGCTTCAAGAGTTACGGAGCAAACTCCATCGAAGAATACATGCGGCTGCATGGTCTTTGCGTGATTCATGGCGGAGAAAATTCATTACGGTTTACACCCGTTTTCGGCATGACCAGTGAAGAGGTGGACCTGATTGTCGAGGCGACCCGGCAAGCGGTACTCCACGGCCCGGTCAAACAGGTTTCGAAGGAGGCTGAAGCCGCCTGACCCGATGGCACATCTCCAGCCTCTTCCCGCGGAAACAACGCCCGAACTGAGCGAAGATTTCGCAATATTCGAGCGCATTCTCGGTTTTGTCCCGAACAGCCTGCTGACCATGCAGCGCATGCCTGCCATGGTCAAAGGATTCGGCGAATTGACCAAGGCCGTGATGGACCCGAATGGAACAGTGGACCTGGGGTTCATGCGCCTGGTCGCCCATTTCTCCAGCCGGGCGGCAGGTTGCCAGTATTGCGAGGCACACTCCCTGGTCGCCGCGAAAATCCACGGCATCAGCCAGGAAAAGCTGGACGCCATCTGGGAATACCGCGAAAGCCCCCTGTATTCGGAAGCCGAGCGGGTAGCGCTGGATTTCGCGCTGGCGGCCGGCGCCGTCCCGAACGCCGTTGACGCCGAACTGATGGGCCGGATGAAGCAACACTGGAGCGAGGAACAGATCGTGCAGATCCTGGGAGCCGTGAGTCTTTACGGATTCCTGAACCGCTGGAACGACTCCATGGCGACCGACCTGGAAGCCTCACCCGCAGCCATGGGGGAGCGGGTGCTGGCGCGTGGGGGCTGGACCGGTGGTAAGCATCGAACGTAGGAGCGCATTTCATTCGCGAAGTCGGTTTTCAAAAATTCGCGATTGAAATTCCAAGAAAAATCGCGTGTTAATAAGCTACGGCATTCGTAAGGCTACTCTGCCTACGGCAAAATCGCGGCCATGGCTGCTCCTACCAGATCGCTCCTACAGTTCCATCAAGACCTGCATCAGCTGGATGGAGAACCAGCACGCGGCGAAAATCGCGCCGCAGCCTATGGTGTTTCCCAGCACGCTGGCGCCGAAGCGGATTCTGCTCCGGATCTGAACGAGTGGTTTCGCAGGCCGGACGACGGCAGGTGGCGAGTTTGGCGTTGCCTGCGAAGCGTTCGCCGGGGCCAGGAACATCAATAGGCTTTGAAACATGGCTGGTTCTCCTTCCAGTGACGGGTACAGGAGAACACGGGGTGTTCTCAAACCATGAGAAGGAAGATTTTCGTAGGAGCGAATTCATTGCGGCGAATGTTTGAATTCTCCGTGACCCAAAAAAAACCCATTCGCGAATGAATTCGCTCCTACGCAGACCAATCAGGTGTAAATATCGTGGGTTTTTTGCGCCTCGGCGGCAACCGCTTCGCGCAGGAAAGCCGGCGCCAGGACTTCGACGTCGGCGCCGTAGCGCATCACGTCCATGATCAATTCCCGGGAATTGCTGAACGGTACCTTGAGCAGCCAGGAACCGTCCGGTTCGAATGCCCCCTGCTGGTCGGGGTGCCAGATTTCCTCCGAAATCCAGCGCGCCATTTCCGGGGTAAAGCGCAGTTCTGCCGCGTGTTCCGCCGGGCCTGAAAAAATGCCGTAGGACTGGTCAAAATGGGCGGAAAGCACCGAAGAACTGACCTCGAAGGCCGGTTCATCCACCAGGCTCTGTTCGCGTATCCGCTCCAGCGCAAAACTTCTCAGGCCTTCGGCCTGGTGGCACCAGGCATCGAGGTACCAGGAGTTGCGGTACTGGGTCAGGCGTTGCGGTGAAATGACGCGCTCACTTTCCTCGTCCTTGCGCCGCCCGTGGTAGCGGATTTTGAGCCGTTGACGGCGAACCAGCGCGCCCAGCACGTCCTGGAACATGCGGGCCGGCACCGCCCTGCCCGCCACGTGCTGGATGTGGATGCGGGATTCGCCGCTTTCCGGTTCCACGCCTTTCTTCTGCAGCAGTGAAGTAATCCGGCCCTGCAGCGACTCGAGCTCACCCTCGAGCAGCCCGGGCTGCACGTTGGCCAGCACCTGGCGCGCAGTCAGCAGGGCTTGCAGTTCTCCCGGGCTGATCCAGATTCCGGGCAGGTCAAAAGGCTGCTCGTAACTGCGGTCATAGTAGAAGCTGCGGGTGTCCGGATCCTGTTCGATCGGGGCGCCCAGGAAGTCACGCAATTCACCGACCAGGCGGTACAGCGTGGCCTGCGAACACTCGAGCCGCTCCATCAGTTCCTGGCGGGAGATGGGCGTCCTGCGTTGGTTGAGGATGTTGTGCAGGTGGTAAAGGCGTTCTACTTTTGACATTCAGATTTTGTCAGCCAGGTTTAAGGTAATGTAGGAGCGATTTTAATCGCGAAATGTGTTTCCATTAAATCGCGATTGAAATCGCTCCTACGAAGCACTGCGCGGACCATGACGTATTCCAGCGCGCGCTCGATACGGGCCAGGCTGCGTTCGCGGCCGATCAGCCAGAGGGTTTTGTCGATGGACGGGGAAACCGCGGTACCCGTCAACGCAACCCGCAGCGGTTGTGCGATTTTTCCCATGCCCAGTTCCAGTTCTTCGGCGGCGATCCGCACGGTTTCGTTGAGCTGTTCCGGCGCCCAGGTATCCAGTTCCGCCAGGCGGCTGCCGATCGCTCTCAGCGGCTGCTCGGCCACCGGGCGCAGGTGTTTGTGCGCAGCGCCGGGATCAAATTCGTCGAATTCTTCGTAAAAAACCCGGCTCTGCGCGGTCATTTCTTTCAGGGTTTTCACCCGGTCGGCCTGCACGCTGACCAGGTCCGCCAGCGGAGGCCCGTTTTCCGGATCGATGCCGGCCTGTTCAAAATGCCAGGACAGGTGTTCCGCCACTTCGCTTGCCGGCAGCTCTCTCATGTAATGCTGGTTCAGCCAGTCCAGTTTTTCGGTGTTGAACGCCGAAGCCTTGCGGTTGACATCGCGGATGTCGAATTTGTCGATCATCTCCTGCAGGCTGAAGACCTCCTGGTCGCCATGTGACCAGCCCAGCCGGACCAGGTAATTGAGCAAGGCCTGCGGCAGGTAGCCGTCATCGCGGTATTGCATCACGCCCACCGCGCCGTGGCGCTTGCTGAGCCGGGCGCCGTCGTCGCCGAGGATCATCGGCACGTGCGCGAAATCCGGCAATTCGGCGCCCAGGGCCCGGTAGATATTGATCTGCCGCGGTGTATTGTTGATGTGGTCGTCGCCGCGGATCACCAGGCTGATGGCCATGTCGACGTCATCGACCACGACCGTGAAATTGTAGGTGGGCGAGCCGTCCGGGCGGGCGATGACCAGGTCGTCCAGTTCCGTGTTGGAAATGCTGATCCGGCCGCGCACCAGGTCGTCGAATACCACGTCGCCATCGCGCGGGTTGCGGAAACGCACGATCGGTTTGACACCGGCCACCGGTTCGGCGCCATCCCGGCAATGTCCGTCATAACGGGGCTTCAGGCCGGCCTTCATCTGTTCCTCGCGCAGCGCATCGATCCGGTCCTTGCTGCAGTAACAGTGGTACGCCTTGCCCTGCTCGAGCAGGCGCTGCACCACTTCGGCATAACGCTCGAACCGGTCTGTCTGGTAAATCGGGCCTTCGTCGTAATCCAGCCCCAGCCATTCCATGCCGTCGAGAATGGCCTGCACCGACTCGGGCGTCGATCGCTCCAGGTCGGTGTCCTCGATGCGCAGGATGAACACGCCGTTGGAAGCCCGCGCCTGCAAATAACAGAACAGGGCCGTACGGGCGCCGCCAACGTGAAGGTAGCCGGTAGGGCTGGGTGCAAATCGGGTTTTCACTTGTCAATATCCAAAAAAAAGCCGCCTCGGCATGAGGCGGCATTTTATCAGAAGCACGGCGGTAGGAGAGAACGGATCGTGCTTCGTTGGGTAATCAGTTGCAGCCATCCACCTTGATGACGATGTTGGCTTGTGTTACCTCTGCCGTTTGGCAGGTCGAATCGCGTCCAGTCATTAGCAGTAGCGTCATTTTGACGATTGGTCAGCGCATGGGTTCGAAGGTACAGACAGTCAGGAGTCTTATTAGCCTTGAAATAGCCAGAGAACTTGATCCAGCGCTGCGTCGCGCTGAGTTGCAAATTGCATACAAAGCCGGTATTGGTGCGGTCACATTGCGCATCTGTTGCCATTATTTCCACGTCAGAAGCCTTAACACCATTAACCGCGAGAGGTGATCGTTCCGGATACAAAAACGTAGGCTAACGCGCGGCAGCGAGCCGTAATCCATGGCCCGTGCATAGAGGTAATATGTCTCTTCTCCGCAACATAAAGGGGATCAATCGGATCCGTGCCGGTGAGGCCCAGGTTACCTGTGTTCGCAGTCGAACTGATGCGTGTGGAAGCCGAACCTGCCGTCAGCACTGCGCACCCGCGGTGTGCGATTGTTGCTCTCGATCGCTTCATTGGTGACATCGATCGGATTGTTGTTGGGCGATTCGTTCCAGCGCGCAAGCCAGGTCAGTTGCACATCGTAGAATGGAATCATTTCCAGCGCGGAGTTCACGTCCGGAACATCGCAGTCGGCGCCGGTTCCGCCGGATCGTCCAGGCAGTTGATCCGGTCACGCAAAACGTCGCTCATGTAATCGACATAGATGCCACGAGAGCGCAATTGCTGCTCAGTTGCGCCAGTACCACGGTCGGGCAGATAGATCGGAATGGTAGGACTGCTGGCCGGGAAGGTAACGGACAGATCTCTGGGCTTTCGGCTGCGCAGAAGCTGGGGATCTGGTTTCGTAGTTATTCGTTGTACCCGTGGCGCCTTCGTATGCCATACCGCTCCGGTCACGTAGTCGGAGTACGTGTCGACTCCAATGCTGATCCAGGTAATCACCCGGAAAAGCCGTCAGCCCTTCCTGTCGCAGATCCTGGGCAATCCGGAAGAATCCGTCTTTGCGTATCATTCTGCAGGCTTCCAGATAGGTGTCTCCGACTCCGGCCACGTCCAGTGCACCGTTTCCATTATTACGCTTATAGTGCTTGTGGTCTCCGGTCAAAGCACCATCTGTAAGGTAGTCATCCGAGCCCCGAAACGGGTTGTAACGCGAACGGCCCGGATCGGCACCGCTGTCATTGACGCCTCCCTGCCACCGTCATGGTGATCCCGACAGCAGATGTCACAGAACTGACTTTGCTGGTTGTTTGCGCTTACACCGTAAGGCTTGGAGATGAATTCGCCTTCCGTATAGTCGTAGCCTTCCCAGATCGTGGGCCTGAGTCCACCCTCTGTGTAATTCGTGGGCGCCTTCAATGTACATTCACAACTGACTGCCTTGAATTCTTCGCGGCGCAGGAACTGCGCGTCGTCGCCCACTTGTGAGTAGGTAACGACGTCAAACGTAGTTTCGACCAACTCATCGGTCCTGATGACATTCGGTAACGGTGTGGTGGACTCTTTGAACTTGTTGTGACCCAGACTGATGGACATGATGTCAGGTTTGGAGCCCGGGTTGTAATTGACCGGTGGCGCATAGGAACTATCACCCACCGAGCCCAGCCCGGCCTTGCCACCCGATCCTGAAGGCATGGAAGAGATGACATCCGTGATCCTGATGCTGCCGCTTCCCAGGCGTCCGTTGGTTTGGTTGACGTCGTCCACC
The DNA here is from genome assembly GCA_963700705.1 of uncultured Gammaproteobacteria bacterium. Taxonomy (GTDB): domain Bacteria; phylum Pseudomonadota; class Gammaproteobacteria; order Xanthomonadales; family SZUA-36; genus JAHEFT01. The sequence goes on from CAVOYQ010000017.1 coordinate 69,727, forward strand.
TGGAATTCCTGGCCGGTAGTTCCAGGTTACGGTCAGGTCGATCTGTTTGAAATCCGACCTTCCAACCCCGGCAGGTGGTGTTTCCGGGTCAATAAACGTCATCATTGGTTGCGTCGTAGTAATAATCTGTCACGTCGGTTGTCGACTGTGAACAGATTGCCGCTCCTCTCGATGGTCCGGGTATTGTCTACAATGTCGTTGTAAGCAGCAACGCTTCCGCCAGATTCGATTTTCTGGAAGACGCGGGCACGTCTCGATCGTTTCTTCCGCAATGTTGGTTGCGACGGTGCGGGCATTGGAATCGCCGCTGTTGCGGGCCAGATTGCCCTGCAGTTTGGCAAGGGCCATCATTCCGAGGGCGAATATCAGGATACCGATCAGGACTTCGATCAGGGTAAACCCTCTGTTTTTGCGATTTCTGTGTGCTTGAGTTCGTCATGATTTTTCCTATTCCCAGTCGCGGTGGAAGTCTGACCAGCCACCAATGACGGCCCCAATGCCTCCATCAGCGCCGGCTTTTCTGCTGGTGTTTTCATTCCATACCACCTGGAATGTGCCCTGGTAGCTATCCAGGATGCCGTCGACGATCGCTGAGCCATAAATGGTATTTGTGCCATTCGATTGCAGCTTTGCGCCTGAGTTTTCGACATCCGTGACGAACAAAGTGCCGTAAATTATTGCTCCACCATTCAGCTTGGTTAGCGGGGCTGCGGAAATCAGCATCACCGGCGCCTCTGGCGACCCTACCTGTGTGTTTGAATTGATCCGACACTCAAGGCCCGAGACCCAGTAAATTCCGAAGGAGTTGGGGCCCAGGGAATCACAATCAGTAATGATTTGTGAATAGCCCTTGACGATTTCGTAACTGGTGCGGGGCACGCCAAAATAGAACTGGAACAGGTCACAGGGAAATTCCGGATCCTGCACCAGGTCGATACCCAGTATGTCTCAGGTTGCCGTGCGTGTAGCTGATTGACTCATCTTGGAACAGCTGCAGTTGCCAGGGCAGGCATAATCTTCCGGCAGCAAGTCGGTTCCATACCATTCATGCATTTCGCAGGTCGCCCAGGAACCGCCGCTGGGGTCGATGAGGACGATGCTACCCTGGCAACTTTTATCGACGGGCATCCAGACCGAAATTGGCACGCCCACGCCCCCGGCGTTTGGGTTGGGAACGATTTCCGCCGATCCTGATGGCGGAAACGTGCTCTTCGTGGTCAGGGGCACGGCTGGCGACCTGCCTCCGGCGGCGGCACCGAAATTGGACACCTGTTCACTGACCAGGGCTTCGGCTGTACAGTCTGTGCCATCGCAGTCCGCACCGCCGCGAGCCAGCAAAGTGACCATCCAGTAAGTGCCATCAGCCAGGCCTACGCGCTGTGGATGGGTCCACGCTACATCCCTGAACCGGGACCGCGGCCTCTTCATCCACGTCCAGAACGCAGAGCAGTGCCTCGACGGTGGCTTCCTCGGCCGAGCCGGGAAGCACTCCATTGGTGTCCACTGGTAACGCCGTGTTTCCACCCACCGAATAAAAATACGTATTGGGCCGCATTGCCGGTACCGATTCGCCAAAACAAGGATGGTTTCCGCTTCCGTTCGCGAGATCGAGCCCGGCATCAGAACATTTCAACCAACGTTTTTCACCGGTTTCCGCCAACCAGCCATCCGTGTCCATCGGGCAGCAGATTCTCGACGGAAGATGCGATCAATACAGAATGTTTGCGCAAGTATTCCTTGGCGTGGTGGATTCCGGATTCCGCCGCGTGAAAGGCCAGCTTCTGGCGCATTTCGTTGGAGGACACGCGTTGTTCAAACACACCGACACGGATCGCGAAGAACATCATCAGCGTTAGCATCACCAGGATCAGGACACCGGTAAAGGTGGTCATCACCCCGGCCTGGTAGCGTGGTCGTCAGAGCTGGAGTAGCGGTTTGTGTGTTTCATTAAATTTGCCCTTCCCTGTGCAAATTGTTTGGTCAGATGAATCGTGAGATCAGAGCAGCAGGTCGTTGCGCACTGCGATGATGTCTTCCATTTGCCTGTTGATTGAACTGTCCAGCACCAGTTCGCCTTCCATGTTCATCCGGACTTTACGGACCTTCATCGATACGGTGTTCGTGCCATCGTCCAGAATGTTCTGCGTATAGGACAGGTTGTCGTCGACTGAAAAGCCGGAAATGTTCATATTATCCGGGTCGGTGATCTGTACCCAACCCGCAGCGCCAGGAGCATCAGTGCAATCTGCCGTCGCATCACCAGTCCACATTTCAATGACACCCACGCCGTTCGACGTGACGCGCCGGAACCCACCGGCGTTGTCTTCGGTGGAGTCACCGTCGTAGTCACGGTCCAGCAGGAAGGTGAAACAATCGTTCAGGCTATCCGAATCGATGATCGACCATCGTGATGTCGCCAGCCACGGTAACGATTCCGTCATCGGCGCAATCCGTATTGGCGTAGCAAAACATCGAATTGGCGTTGTAACTGGCACGGCGAACATCGCGGCTCATCATCTGCAGCGCGACGCGCATGATCGTCGGAGAGCTTGGTCATCTGGATGATTCGCGCGGTTGTGCCCAGCGAGTTGGACATCAACGCAATCATCGCAGCGGTGACCACCAGGCTGATGCTCATCGCAATCATCACTTCCATCAGGGAAGCGCCGGTCTGCCGTAGGTTCAGTGAGCGGAATTTCATTCTTACAACTCCTGCGCTACTTCGTTGACGACCTGTGCCGGACAGGTTGCATAGCCCGGTACGGCATGCGCGCTGTCATCACTGCACAGGAGTACGCGCCCGGTGCTGTTGACGACCAGGTTCAAACGGAAATCCTCGCTGGGTGAGCGCAATTCGACCGTCAGTCCATCATCGAGGTCCATGAACAGGCCGCGAATGGGATCGAAGGCGTAATCGCCGTCGCCGTCCATGCTGTGCATCAACTCGAGGTTGCCGGTATGGGTGTTGTTGAGAACAAAGGGTTGGGATGCAATCTGGCAGTAATCCGTGGCTGTCGTGTCGGTCTGCGTGCAGTCGCAGGCCGTGTCGCCGGAAATGGCGCCCACGCACCAGTCATTCGTCGTCGTTTCGGTCATAGGATATCGTCACGACCTGGTTGGTCTTCATGGCGATTCCCTGCGCGGTGTTGATAAACGAGGCCAGCTGCTCGGCGCCGTTGGTGATCTGGCGTTTTTCCACCATATCGCGATATGACGGCAGAGCCAGGGCCAGGCCGATGGCTACCAAAACAACCGTCATCATGACTTCAACCAGGGAGAAACCCCGGTTGTGCGTACAGGCTGGGGAGATGCCCCTTGAGCGAATGCCCAGAGTATTTCTGATCATGGCTTCCATCCTTGAAATTAATCCGTCTCATCCTGAGACAGCTCTAATTCTGACAGAAATTGTCACTAATTGCCGGAAATCGTCGACCTTTCAGGAGCGGTTATTGACCGTTTGTCGGCGGGTAAAAGAAAACCGCCCCCGGAGGGGCGGTCGGAACTCGCGATGTTGACCAGGTTCCGGAAAAATGGTCCGTGAACTCAGGGACAGGTTGCGGAATTCTTTATCGTAAAGACCACATTCGTCCAGTCCGAAGAAACACCGGTCAGATCAAACACCGTGGATTTTGGATTCGACTGCACTACGTTGGTACCCACAAGACGTCCCGATGGTTCACACACCCAAAGATCTGTATTGGCATTCTTCCAGTAGCCGGAAATTGTCAGGGAAGGACTGGTCGCCGTGTATGGAATAGTGCAACTGAACTGGGTAAGGTTTTGCGAGCAAATCACGCCACCGTTGCCGGTGAATGTCGCACCGCTGGCCTGAACCCCCCCCACCGATGACCCGATAGTGCCGGAGAACCGGGTGCCGTTCACAACCGGTGGTGACCCGCCTCCATTGGCGTTGATATAGAGGTTTGCTTCCGCAGTTGCAGCTGTGGTGAAGTGAAATGGATCGATCGGGTCAACTGCTGCAAGACCGATGTTACCCCGATGCATTTTTGAGGTGACTGTCACATCGGCTGGGTTCGATGTAGTAATCGAAGCCAATCCGCGGCTGTGGCCGTTGTTGTCGGCCAGTGCCTCGTTGGTAACGGCAACCGGGTTGCGGTTCACGTTCTCTGCCCACAATGACAACCAGGTCGTCTGGACGTCGAAAAACGGGAATATCTCGAGGTAATTGGTTACGTCACCCGCTTCGCAGTCCTCCGGAGTCCTTTCTTGACCGCCCAACCCGCTTGGGGCAAGGCAATCCAGCAGGGCAAGGGTTTCCGCCGTTACATGGTCGACATAGATACCCCGGGTGACGAGCTGCGCGTTGTCCGACGCTGGCGACAGCACCGGCAAATCCATCTGATTATTGGCATCGTCAGCAGGGAACCGCACCTGGGGGTTCAGGTCTCGTGGCCCGTCCAGGTCCGGTACATTGTTTCCGTTGAGCAACTCATCGATAAAGTTGTCAATCGCCGACGTTACGTAGTCGGAATATGCCTCGACGCCGTTGGTGTCAGCAAGATAGACCTGCGGTAATGCGATGAACTGTTCCTGGCGGAAGTCCTGCGCGACACGCATGAACCCGTCTTTCCTGATCATTCGGCAGGCTTCAACGTAATCCTGGCCGGCTGAAACCGGATTTGTGGTGAGGTTTCCCCTGTTATCCCTACCGTAGTGCGCATGATCTGAAGTATTGGTTCCTGATGTCCAGGTTTTGTGTGGATCGTACAATTTATCCGCAGGAGTTGTTCCCGAGGCCCCGTCATGATGGTCGCGGCAGCAGGTGTCGCAATAAGGGCTTTGTTGGTTAATGGCGCTTTCACCATAGGGTTTGGCCACAAAATCCCCTTCGACATACTCTTTACCGTTCCAGGTCGTGGGCTGGAAACCCGTCGGGTCGCTACCGGGATTCCTCAGTGTGCATTGGCAACTGACGACCAGAAACTCTTCACGACGAAGGAAAAAAGCGCTATCAGTCACCTGGTTGTAGGTAATCACGTCGAACCAGGTTTCAACCAACTCATCCCTGCGAATCACTTCCGGCTTGGGTGTGGTCGATTCCTTGAATTTGGCATCAGAAAGCTTGATGGCGACGATATCGGGATTCAAGCCGGGCGTATAGTCGACTATTGGCCCGCCCATCGCTGCCAGATCCTCGGCCACAATCGCGTCGCCAAGCGCAGGTGAAGAGTGGATCACGTCTTTCAGAACAATGCGTCCGCTGTTCATGTCCGTGTTGGCAATGGTTGTGCCCTCATCGATCTGGAACTCCTGATTGTTGTTCCAGGTAACGGTCAACTCGATTTTCTTGAAGTCGTAGATAGCACCGGCAACTGCAGGATCAGTTTCAACCACATCTGTCCTGTCCGTGTTGAAATTGTAACCCTTGACATCCGCGGTAACGACGTAATCGTTACCACCGCGGGTGACTGTGTCTGCGATAAACGCGCTGTCAATATCCGCAAATGCAAACACCACGCCGTTCGGATCGGTTGAAATTCGGCGGAACCCACGCAGCTCTTCCAATATTTCCTCGGCAATACCGGCTGCGACCGTTCGGGTATTTGCATCGGTTGCCGAGCGGGTCAGGTTGGTTTGCAGATGCGCCAGGGCCAGCATGCCCACGACAAAAATGACGATGGCCAGCAATATTTCGAGCAGAGAAAAACCCTTGTTGCGTGTCGTCATGGCGCCACCTCTTGATCGTTGATTCATATGATTCATCTCTGTCACCTATCGCCAGTTTTCGTGGAAATCAGTCCAGCCGCCTGCGACTTTTCCAACCCCGCCGTTTTCCAAAGCGCCGTCAATCGCGGTATCCAGCCAGACTACCTGGAACGTACCCTGGTACTGATCCAGCGTTGCATCAATAATGGCCTGACCGTAAATGGTCATTGAGCCGACTGCGTTAAATTTTGCTGTTGGAACTTCCACGTCCGTTATAAATAAAATGCCAAACAGGCTGGCGCCACCGTTAAAACGGGTGGTGCCCGCTGCCGATATCAGGAACACGGGGTGCTCAATGCTACCCACCTGCGTATTTGCATTGACCGAGCAGGTAGTGCCCGACACCCATATGATGCCGGAAGAATTTTCATCCAGGCTGGAGCAGTCGGTGATCCTTTCCTGGGCATAAACGTACTTGACAAAATCGACGCTTTCCTGGTTTATGGTTACGCCATCGGCCTCATATTTGGGGACGTGAAACATCATATCGAACAGGTCGCAGGGAAAAAGCGGATCTGCAACCAGATCGATACCCAGGCTGGAACCGTTGTTGCCGTTCGCAGAGTGGCTCAGGAGTTTCTCCTGCGAGCCGCAAGCGCAATTTGCGGTTGGGCATTTGAAATCATCAGGCATGATGTCCACCCCATACCATTCGTGTGCTTCGCAGGTAGCCCACGAGCCGGTTTCGGCATCAACGACCACCTGCTGGGGGCAACTGGAGTTGGCGTTCATCCAGGCCGAGATCGGCACGCCGACACCACCGCCGTTCGGATTCGGAACGATTTCGGCAGCACCGGTTGGCGGGAAATTACTACGCGTCACGAGAGGAGCGGGACTGCCTCCTTCCCCGCTACCGGGAGCAAAAGCGCCGATCCGGTCAGCAACCAGGGCCCGGGCGGTACAGGTTCCACCGTCGCAGTCCGCTTCTCCGCGGGCCAGCAGCGTGATCAGGAAGTATCGGTTGTCCTGCTCACCAGGCTGAGTATTTTCCGGGTCTACTGCCGGTGTCAAAGTACAACCCTGGATGATCGGATCCTCGTTACGGTCAATGTCCAGCATGCACAACAAGGCATGCACGGAAACCTGTTGTGTGGTATTCCCATCCGCAATGACACCGGAAACATCGACCGGCAGATTTATGGCGCTCGTGTCACCAATGGCTGAGTAATAATACATGTTGTCGCGCAATCCCGTGCTGGCCGGTTCGGCATAACAGGGGTGCGTGCCCTGAGTGCTCTGTGAGGCCGGCTTCGCTGCATTTTTGCCAATGCAGTGAAGCGGCATCCAGCCAGCCTCCGGACTCAGCCGAGGCAGCCTCCGGGATGTTCGCCCGGATAAACTCCCTGCTGAACTGGATGCCGGCATCAGCAATATGAAACGCCTCCTTCTGGCGCATTTCATTGCTCGACTTGCGCTGTTCAAAAACGCCGACCTGGACGGCGTAAATGATCATTTCGGTCAGTAGAATCAGGATCAGAACGGCGCTGAACATGGTGACTGCGCCTGTTTGATTTCCTGGCAACTGCCCGCGGCGGCTGATTGCTATTCTGAAGCCGTGTTTCATAAATAATCCTCTCTTATGCCGTGAACGCCGCTACTCACAGGAAGTAGTTATTCCGGACATTGACCTTGTCCAGGATGGTACGTGAAATCGTATTATCCAGGATCAACTGCCCATTAATTTCCATTTCCACGTAACGTGTGCGTTGCGTTATCGTTCCGCTCGTGGGATTCAGAACATTATTGAACGAAGCCGAATCATCCAAGCGAAACGCAGTAACGTCGACAAAATCGGGGTCAGTCACAGCGATCCAGTCAGTGCTGTTTGATCCGCAAGTCGGTACTGAAGTCCCTACCCACATCTCGATTCTGCCGACGCCGCTCGTAGCATCGGTGACGCGCCGGAACCCGCCGCCGCCATCGTTATTGGCGTTGCCGTCATAGTCGCGGTCCAGGCCGAAAACAAAGCAGTTGTCGCCGTTGACGTTGGTGGTGATGAGCACATCACTGGCCTGCGTCGCGCTGTTATCGATGCCGCAATCCGAATTGGCATAGCAGTAGATGTTATTGGCGTTGTAATTGGCCCGGCGGACGTCGCGGCTCATCATGCTCATCGCGTTTCGCAATTCATCGGTTAACTGGGACATCTTGATGATGCGGGTCGCCGACCCCATCGAGTTGCCCATTAATGTGACCATCGATGTTGTCACGATCAGGCTCAGCGCCAAAGCGATCATGGTTTCAATCAGAGTGATGCCAGCTTGTTTGCGGATACTTTTCATGGTGTTTTTCCCCTTGAAAATTCATTGTGATGCACAAACTTCGATAACCAGGCACCTGGTGAGTGGCATTGTCCATGTCCGAGCACGTCTTGACCCTGCCCGTCGCCGTCAACTGGACGTTCAGCGCATAGGCATTGTTGTCGGAGACCAGTTGCATCTCCATCGCGTCGGCATGGTTGACCATCAGACCGCGCGCCGGGTCATAGGTAAACGATCCATCACCAACCATCTGAGCCCATGATACCGGCATACATCATGTCACTGTCGTTAATGATCCTGACCTGGCCATCGATCTTACAATCAGCGGTTGCCGGATCGGTATCCATGCAATCGCATTTCTCGGTTTCGATTCCGGTGACAATGCCGATGCACCAGTTGTCATCAGCCGTTTTGCTGTAGGTAACCGTGATGTTTTCACTGCGTTTTACCGCTTCCATTTGCACTGCGCTGAGGAAAGCCCCCAGCTTTTCTGCACCGCTGGTGACCTGTCGCTTTTCAATGATCGATCGGTAGGAAGGCAACGCCAGAGAGCATGATAATTGCGATAACACCCACTCGCGATCATCAGCTTCGATCAGCGGTGAACCCCTTGTTGTGTGGAAAATTCCTTTTTCCCTTTCTGCGGATCCTTCCTGGTGTGTGCTGAACTTGGCATTTTGCACCTCAGGAGAATATGATTGACTTACGATTTATAGTATAGGTGCGCCTCGAGGGACCAGGGGCGTTTTGTCAGACCGCTTGTCGTTTGTATGAAACCGCCTGTCCGGAAACGACTGTTTCGGGGGGCCTGGAAAGGGAAAATCGGGTGCGTTATGAAAACTTTACGTGCAAAAAGAAATAGGGGTTTCACGATCATCGAGCTGATGATCGTGTTGGTAATCGTGGCCATTTTACTCGCTTTGGCCTATCCGTCTTATATTAAATATGTCCGCAAAGCCAACCGCGGTGAAGCGCAGCAATTGCTGATGAACTGGTCGATCAACCAGGAAATCTGGCGGTCGAACAACACGTCGCTACGCAACTGCAGCGCAACTTCCTGTGCCTACTCATGACCACTACGACTTTGACGTTACCGATGCAACCTCTCGCGACCACCTGCATACACCTGACCGCAACGGCAACGCATGGCGACGATCAGGACAATGACGAGTCCAGGGACAATACGTCCTGTGGAATATTGACTGATAGCTATGACCATGAACCAGAGCGGCGTCAAAGGTCCGGCAGCCTGCTGGGATTAGACCTCACGCTGTTAAATACATTGCCTCTTGCAACGGTCCAGATTCAGACGATTATCAAGGGGGCTCAGGAACGGCGCTGATCGGCGCCGTGCTGCTGTTATTCCTCTATTCCGGTAACGACCAGCCGACTCAACTCGAGCAGGTGATGCAGCGCGGCAGCCTGACCATGCTCACGCGCAACGGCGCCAGCAGTTACTACCTCGGGCCGGACGGGCCGACCGGCCCCGATTATGAACTCGTCCACAAGTTCGCGGATTACCTGGGGGTTGAACTGGAGATCGAGGTGGCTGCTGCGTTCAACCAGCTGACCCACCTTCTGCTGGACGGCAAAGGCGACCTGATCGCCGCCAACCTGGCCCGCACGCCGGACCGCGAACGGCTCTTCAATTTCGGCCCGGACTACCTGGAAACGACGACGGCCGTGGTCTACCGCCGCGGCCAGCGCCGTCCCGCAATCGCTGGAAGACCTCGCCGGCCTGAAAATCATGGTCATCGCCGGCAGCAGCTATGAAGACTCGCTGATCGAAGCCAGGAAGTCGGTGCCGGAACTGGAGTGGGAATCCCGCAGCGATGTGGGCGTCGAGGAACTTCTGCTGGCCGTGGCTGATGGCGCGATTGACGTCACCCTGCTCGATTCGAGCATCTACAATCTGAACGGGCATTACTATCCGAGGGTCGCCGAGGCTTTTACCCTGCCCGAATCCCTGCCCCTGGCCTGGGCTTTTCAGCCGGGCCCGGATGACAGCCTGGTTCAGAAAGCCCGCGAATTCATGCTTGAAGCCAGCAACAGCAACTTGCTGCAAGGCATTCACAACGCGTTTTACCAACCGGAGACCCAGCTGGACCGGGTGAAAATGTTCCAGTTTCTGCGGCAGGTGCGGGAACGCCTGCCGGACCTGCTGCCGTTTTTTCGGCAGGCGGCCGACAAGCTGGACCTGGACTGGCGCCTGCTGGCGGCGATCGGGTACCAGGAGTCGCACTGGGACCCGCTGGCTGAATCCAGGACCGGCGTGCGCGGATTGATGATGCTGACCAAGCGCACGGCAAACCTGCTGGGCGTGACCGACCGCCTCGACCCGGAAGAGAGCATTGACGGCGGGGCACGCTATTTACAGCGGCTCCGGAAACGGCTGCCCGGCGACATCGGGGAACCCGACCGGACCTGGATGGCCCTGGCTGCCTACAACCTCGGCATGGGGCACCTGGAAGACGTGCGCGTCCTTACGGAAATCCAGGGGGGTAACCCGGACTCGTGGGACGATGTCAGCGAGCGGCTTGAGCTGTTGGGCCATGAACAATGGCATCAACAGACCCGCTACGGTTTTGCGCGCGGTCTCGAAGCCAAGCAGTTTGTCGAGAATATCCAGGCCTATTATGAAATCCTGGTGTGGATGGACACGCGGGATCATCCTTTGTTGATGACCGGTGAGTCGCGGGAAGCAGTCCTGCCCTTTAAGTCGCGGATAAATCCGGTCCTGCCCTTTAAGTCGCGGATAAATCCGCTCCTACGTGGGAGCGATTTCATTTGAAAAAACCAATCAGACCTCGTTCCACAGGCAGTGCCCGGATTTCTCCTGGATCGCGTGGATGCGCGCCTCGTGCGCGGCTATCTCCCGGGGGTTGGCGGTCAGCACCAACAGGGTGGGCCGCACTTCCAGGTTGATGTCGCCGGGTTCCTGGTCCGCCGGTTCATCCGCCTGGAAACTCAGCCCCAGGTCGGATTGCCCGCCCGTCATGGCCAGGTAGACGTCCGCCAGTATTTCGGCGTCGAGCAAGGCGCCGTGCAGTGTCCGGCTGCTGTTGTCGACTTCGTAACGCTTGCACAGCGCATCCAGGCTGTTGCGCTGGCCGGGATGCAGGTCGCGCGCCAGTTCCAGCGTGTCGAGTACGGTCACGTGGTCGATCATTCGATCCTTGCGACCCAGCAAGGAGAGCTCCCAGTCCAGGAACCCGATATCGAAAGGAGCGTTGTGGATGATCAGTTCCGAGCCATCGACAAATTCCAGCAGGTCGCCGACGATATCGGCGAATAACGGCTTGTCCTGCAGGAATTCACTGCTGATGCCATGCACTTCCAGCGCACCGTCTTCGATATCGCGTTGCGGGTTGATGTACTGGTGGAAATGATTGCTGCCCAGGCGCCTGTCGATCAGCTCGACGCAGCCGATTTCAATGATGCGGTGGCCGTCGGAGGGTTCCAGTCCGGTGGTTTCGGTGTCGAGGATGATTTGGCGCATGGTGGTTTTGCCTTTATTGATTCGCGAATGAATTCGCTCCTACGGGATAGCAAGGCGGGCGAGTTCGTCGGCCCGTTCGTTTTCGTTACGCCGCTGTGGCCCTTGACCCATTTCCATTCGACGTCGTGACTGTTTATCGCCTTTTCCAGCCGCTGCCACAGCTCAACGTTCTTGACCGGTTTTTTGGCCGCGGTTTTCCAGTTGCGCTTTTTCCATTCCCCGATCCATTCGGTCATGCCCTTCATGACATAAACCGAATCGGTATGAATAATGGCTGCACATGGCCGTTTCAGGGTTTCCAGCGCCTGGATCACCGCCATCATTTCCATCCGGTTATTGGTGGTTTCCGCATCCCCGCCGGACAGTTCACGGCGGTGGCCGTTGTAGATCAGGACACTGCCCCAGCCGCCCGGGCCGGGGTTGCCACTGCACGCGCCATCGGTATAAATCACGACCTTGTTTTCTGTTGTCATTGGGGCCCGTTAACACTGCGTGGACCCGCGCTGCCGCAGGTCGTTTTTTCGACTGGTAAGGCAGAGTGCAGGCGATGGAGGCTTTGCGGTTTGCGCGCAGCGCAAGAAGCGAAGACGGAATGCCGTCGCACGTGAGCGTGGTGTAGCACCGCTACATGAGCGAACGATAACGCCATCAGGCGGAAAAACGGCCGCGTCCCGGAGGGTTGTGGCTGAAACCACGCCACTCGGTGTTGCTCGTCATTCATTTGGAGTCACCAAACTTCATTCCTCGCGCCTTGATTGGCGTGGTTTCAGTCACAACAGCACGGGTCCACGTAGTGTTAACGGGCCCTAGCCACGCATGGCTGCTGATTGTACAACGCCCGTGCGCGGTTTTTCGAACCGGAGCGGCGTGACCTCCGGACTGTTGGCACGCCTGGCCTGCAACAGCACGATGTCGGCCAGCGGCGCGCCCAGGCTGGCGAACCCGCTGTTCATCCAGGCGGGTCGTTTCATGCCGCCCAACCCTGCCCCGGCGAAGCCCTGCATCGTCATGCACAGCGACTCCAGGCGCGCCTTGACCTTCAGCGGGGACATGCCTGGCAGCTTGCCGGCGCGCTCCTGGAACCGGTACCTCCAACCCATGCGGTTGAGTCCGAGCAGGATCAGGACGCCGTCCCGCGTCAGCACCCTGACCGCCTCCTCCAGCTCCGGTTCACTGCCGTTGCTGACGATATGGTGCAACACCACGGTCTGGAACACCCGGTCCTGGAACGGCAGCTGGTCCGCGGCGCAACGGATTTTCCGTTCCCCGGGGTCGTCTTCATCCTGGCTCAGGCTGATGGTAAGCCCACCGTATCCGGAAGCTGCGTGCAGGAGAACCGGATCGAACAGGGGGGCGGATGGATGGTGAATCTCGAGCAGGTTACCCTTTGCCCCGGTTTTACCCGTGCTCTGTAACAGGCCTTGCGACAGGTTTTTCAGCGTCGCCCGGTGATCTCTTGATGGCGGGAAGGAACCCATTATCTATCTGCAGGCCCTTGCGTTTCTTTTGCTAGAATAGTGCGCCTTCCTTCGGGAAACGATGTCATATTGGAGCCATTTGGAGTGAAACATGCCTGAAATTTCCGTGACAGCGATACCCGCATTTACCGACAATTATATCTGGCTCATTTCATCAGGTGGCAAACATTGTGCCGTTGTCGACCCGGGCGATGCCGGGCCGGTGAAAAAAGCGCTGCAGCAAATCGGCCTGCAGCTCGATTATATACTGCTGACGCATCACCACATGGATCATATCGGCGGTACGGCCGAATTGGTAAGCGCGACCGGCGCGAAGGTTTACGGCCCCCGCGACAGCCGCATTCCCGGCCAGGACCGGAGCTATGGCGAGGGTGAAACGGTGGATCTGCCAAAGCTCAGACTCAAGTTCGACGTTATCGAAGTGCCGGGGCATACTTCCAGCCATATCGCTTTTTACGGCCACGGCAGTCTCTTTTGTGGCGACACGCTGTTCAGCGTCGGTTGCGGCCGGCTGTTTGAGGGCACGCCCGCACAGATGCTGGACTCACTGGACAAGCTTGCCGCCCTGCCGCCCGCCACGCGGGTTTATTGCGGACACGAATACACGCTTTCGAACTGCGATTTTGCACGGGAGGTTGAACCCGACAATAAAAAGCTGGCCGCTCGGGCCAGCGCGGCGGAGGCTGCAAGGGCTACTGGCCGCAGTACGTTACCCAGCGAACTCGGCGAGGAACTGGCCGTCAATCCTTTTCTCAGAAGCCGGCATCCCGCGGTTGTCGCAGCGGCCAAAAAGCACAACCCGGCAGCCAAACCCGGGGAATCCACCCTGGCGGAGATCCGTGCGTGGAAAGACCGATGGTAAGCGGCGGACATAAACGGGACAGTTTCAGCTTGACCTGACCCGCTCAAAAGCGATAATAACTGACTAAACAACGATTTCGGGAGTAGAAGTGCCTGTACGCCTGCTACCAGCATTAATGCTGCTTTTCCTGGCGGGTTGCGTTACTACCGGCAATGGTAAGACCGAAACGGTCGAAAACGCTCCCGAGGTTCCCATCACGAAGTCAGCAGTCCCAAGTTCCGTCGCGACTGTGGATGAACATCTTTACGTACCTCCGGCCCTGGCAATCCCCGCCAATGGGCCACTGTCGCACGTTCATGACAGTGTCTGGGAGCGGCTGGTGCACAGTTTCGCACTTCAGGATTGCTCCGCCCATGAGCAAAGCCTGCAGTGGGCGCAATGGTATGCGGACCGGCCCGACTACATGGCGCGCATTTTCAAGCGGGCGGAACCCTGGATTTACTTCATCACCGAAGAGATCGAAGAGCGCGGTTTGCCGGGTGAACTGGCGCTGTTACCGATCGTCGAATCTGCCTATGACCCGTTCGCCTATTCTCGCGGCCGCGCGCTGGGAACCTGGCAATTTATCGCCGACACCGGCCGAAGGTACGGCCTGAACCAGAACTGGTGGTATGACGGCCGGCGGGATGTCTGGTCTTCCACCGAGGCCGCACTGGATTACCTCAGCACCATGGCTGATCAGTTCGAAGGAGACTGGCTGTTGGCGCTGGCCGGTTACAACTCGGGTGAAAACCGGGTTGAGCGCCAGGTCGCCAAAAACCGTGCAGCCGGAAAACCGGCGGACTTCTGGAACCTCAAGTTGCCGGGCGAGACCCGGGGCTATGTGCCCAAGTTGCTGGGGCTGACCTGCCTGTTCAGCAACCCCGAACATTTTGATTTTGCCATTCCGAAGACCCCGAATGAGCAGGTCATTGCCGCCGTGGACATCGGCCAGCAGGCCGACCTCGTGCTGGTGGCCCAGATGGCGGATGTGCCGATCGATGTCCTGTTTACGCTGAACCCCGGCTACAACCGCTGGGCGACTTCACCCGACGGCCCTTACCGGGTGGTACTGCCGGTCGAAGGCGCTCAACGCCTCGAAACCCGCCTCGAAAAAGTCAGCGCGTCCGTGCTGATGCGCTGGGACCAGGTCGTGGTGCAGAATGGCGACACCCTGTCGGAAATTTCTGCGCGCAATCACGTGCCGGTCTCGGTGTTGCGCAGCAGCAACAACCTGAAGGGCGATGTGATTCACGTGGGCCAGAAACTGAAGCTGCCGAGAGATGATCAACTGATGGTCGACCCGTACTATGCACAGGCCGCCATGGAACTGTCCAACCTCCAGTCCGGCCTGATCGCCGCCGACCAGATCACCCACAAGGTTCGCAATGGTGAAAACCTGTCCGTGATCGCACGCCGCTACAAGGTGTCCGTGCAGGACCTGCAACGCTGGAACAATATTTCAGACCCCCGCACGCTCAGGGCGGGAGTCACGATCACCGTGTTCCACCAACCGGCGGCGGAGCCTCGTCCCGCAACCAGCGGCAGCGTGAAATACGTGGTGCAACGGGGAGATTCCCTGTGGAGCATCGCACGTAAATACCAGGTGCGGGTCTCCGACCTTAAAAACTGGAACAGCCTGAACGGTGATTCGACGCTTCAACCCGGCCAGTCCATTCGTATCGAACTCTGATCCATGCAACATCCCAGGCTGTTTCTGTCGCCTATCGTCGCACTGGCAACCCTGCTCCTGCTGGTTGGCACATCTGCCATGGCGCTGGAACTGGACGGCGAAGCGGTCCAGGGAGGCTTGATCTTCGGCACGGTCAACCCGGGCGACCGGGTGTTCCTCGATGACACCGAAATCATGGTCTCCCCGGACGGCAGGTTCGTCATTGGCTTTGGTCGTGACGAGACCGGGCAGCGCAGTTTGCGGGTACAGGAGACCGGCGGCGCCGTTGCGTCACAGACTCTTACCATCGCAACCCGTGAATACCCGATTGAACGGGTAGACGGTCTGCCGCCGAAAACGGTGACCCCTGACCCGGCAGACCTGGAACGGATTCGCCAGGAACAGGAAATGGTCGTGACCGCCCGGGCCCGGCGCGGGGAGAATACGGATTACTCGGGAGGCTTTGCCTGGCCGGCGGGTGGCCGTATCAGCGGTGTATACGGCAGCCAACGGGTACTCAACGGCGAACCGGGGCGGCCGCATTTCGGCCTGGATATCGCGGCGCCAACCGGCAGCCCGGTTTATGCCCCGGCGGACGGCGTGATCACCATGACCCATCCTGACATGTATTTTTCCGGCGGCACCATCATCCTGGATCACGGCCAGGGCCTGTCATCCACGTTCCTGCACCTGAGCAGGATCCTGGTCGAAGCCGGCACCGTGGTTAAAAAAGGCGATTTGATTGCGGAAATCGGCTCCACCGGCAGGGCTTCCGGCCCCCACCTTGACTGGCGGATGAACTGGATGGATCAGAGGGTTGATCCGCAGTTGCTGCTCAGCGGTTCCGAGCCAACACCGTAGGAGCGAATTCATTCGCGAATCAACTCGGAAAATCATTCGCGAATGAATTTGGAAAATCGCGAATGAATTCGCTCCTACGAACGCGACAACTCCAGGCGCACCGGTGCGCCTGCGCCCGCCACGTAACCGCCCTCGACTCCCTTGGTGACGACCGATACCGCATTGTGGGGGTGGAGGCTTTCATAGTGTGTGCAGCGCGCCCAGAAATCGAGGATGCGCTCATCGTTGTTGAGCGCCGTCTGGATCCGGCGTCCGGCGTCTTCGCAGAACATCAGGTTCTGGCCGTTGAGCCGGGCAAAAGCCTGCTCGTCCTCGCGCTTGACCGTCGCCTGGACCGGGGTTTTCAGCGAGTTCTCGATTTCATCGATCAATTCGACGATCGGGAACATTTCGAAAGAAGGTGTCAGCCGGACGCGGATTTCCGCGGCGCTGCGCTGGCTGTGGGGCGTTGCCATGATGCCCTCTTCAGAACCCAGCCATTCGTGGATCCTGTCGAAATCGATTTGCCCGTTACCGTCAAAGTCCTGGCGGAACTTCTCCTGGATCAGCTGGCGCGCCAGGGCAGCCGAACAGGGGCAGGTGCTGGAGTAAAGGATTTCAAGGCCCATTTCCAGGCTGAATTCGGTTCCTTCCAGGATGCCGATCATGGAAACCGGGTACCTGCGCCACCCGACGTTGTCGCTTTCCAGCGCCGGCCGGCGGGTCACATAGTCGAAATCCACGCGGATCAGCGCCCGGTCACTCAGGCCTTCGTGTGAATCAAGAAAAGAACGGAGCAATTGCCGCAGCGTGCACGGATTGAGCGGCCGCTCGCCGAAGCCCTGGTCGAGGTGCAGGTACAGGCGTGACATGTGGATACCACGGACATCCGGGTCCACCAGGTTGACGTAGGCGGTAACCAGCGCGGTGGACTGGATCAGGCCGCCCGCATCGTCCTCGATACGCACCGGCATCTCGATCTCGTTCATCCCGACCCACGCCAGTTTTCCGGCCACTTCCGCCTGGACTTCGTTGGCGATGTCGGGCATGTCGCGCAAAATGCTTTCTAATGGAGTCATCAGGACTTCTCCGCTGCTGAAACCCAGATATCGGTCTTATTGGACCTGCAATCAAGTGTTTCCATCACACCAAGGGACTGAATTATCCGCGAATTGGGCGAAACTATACAAAAAAAGCCGAGCTATACTTGCTCGTGAAAGGCACTGGTGAAATCGGAGAACTCGTTCATGAAATTGTTAAGTCAATCGGTTGTTGCTGCTGTCTGGATCATGCTGTCCTGCGCGGTTTTTCCTTTGCACGCGCAGGAAGCCGGCAGGCGGGCTGCGTTACACCATCACGGTGTCGAAGTTTGAGAACCGGGTCGGGCTGGTACGGCCAGTGGAATATCGGGGATGCCTGGGGCACGGTGCTGACGGACATGCTGAACCAGACAGGCCAATTTATTGTTCTGGGCGAAACGGACATGCGTTACGCGGCGATGGAAGAGCAGGATTTTGCCGCTTCCGGGGCCACCGCCGGCGGCAAGAAGGCCCCGGTGACCGGGCAAATGACACCGGCCCAGCTGCTCGTCAAAGGCGCGATAACCCATGTCCAGAGCGATACCGGCGGCATGGGTGGCGGCATCAGCATCAAGGGCATTCGGCATAGGCGGCAGTGGCGGCAAAGGCGAAGTCAATGCCACGATCTATATTGTCGACTCGACGACCGGCCAGGTGGTTGCGTCAACCAGCGTGGTGGGCACGCACGAGAGAAAATCCATGGACGTGGGTTACGCGAGCGGAAACTGGGGCGCCGCTTTTGGGGGTCACTCGAATGACAACGTCGGGCTCGCCGTTCAAGACGCCTGCGCAGAGGCCGTGGCCTTCCTGCTCGAAGCAACTGCCGAACTTCCAGTGGACCGGTTCTGTGGTGCTGGTAAAAGGGAAGCAGGTTTACGTCAACCGGGGAACCCGCGAGGGCGTCGTCGTCGGCCAGAAATTTGCACGGTCGGGGAAGTCGAGATGCTACGTGACCCGGACACCGGCGAAGTGCTCGATGAAAGCATGACCGAAGTGGCGCGCCTGACGGTACGCGAAGTCAAAGAAAAAATTTCGATTGCCGACGTTACCTACGGGACAGGCGATCATCGATTTCGAAAAGGGATGACCGGTTCACCGCCCTGAGCCCTGGAAACGCATTCCTCGTAGGAGATGGCTATTCTCTCATTGGTCTGCCGGTTGCGGCACATGCACTGTCCGGTGTCGGGAACCATGGTGCAGACCTTGTCAGCCTCGGCCACTTCGTTGGGTTGAGGTTTCTGACCATCTGACCAGTCCTTTTGGTAGGCCCACATACCCAGCTTTACAATCAGTGCGAGCACCACGATTTGCAGAACCCAGGAAATCACTTTGCGCATCGTCTCTGCCTCGATTCTCGAAAATGGTCGCCCTCAGAATAACGAAAACCCCGGGGTCAGAGTCAAGTGCCAGATCATGCTGATCTGGCACTTGACGTCTGACCCTCATGGCTCGGTCTGACGGCCATGGTCTTATGCGCTGCGCTCCAGCAGCAGTTGCCGCGCGTAGGGGATCAGTCCACCGGCGTCGATGATGGCCTGGCGGGCCTGCGGCAACGGTTCGATCGCGAAAGACTTACCGGAGGTCAGGTTGCAGACCTCGTTGTCCCTGAATCTCCAGTTCATCGCCCTCCCCGGCCTCGATGTCCGGGCAGATGATCATTTTCAGCCCGACGTTGATCGAGTTCTGCAGGAATATCCTCGCGAAATTGCGGGCGATGACGGTCAACTCGTAACCCTTGATGCACGAGGCAGCCTGTTCGCGCGAGGAACCGCAGCCGAAGTTATCCCCGGCCACGATGAAGCTTCCCGCCGGGACCTGCTTCGCATTGAGCGCCTGGTTGAACGGCTTGTCGTCCATGAAGGCGAACTGCGGCGTTTCCGTCGGCAGCACCGTCGCCATGAACCGGCCCGGGTAAATGATGTCGGTCGAAATATCGTCTCCGAGTTTCAGAACGACTTTGCCTGTTGCCATTTCAGTGTACCTCCCTCGGGTCGGAAATAACGCCGGTCAGCGCGCTCGCTGCAGCCACCGCCGGCGAGCACAGGAACACCTCGGCATTCGGGTTGCCCATGCGGCCCTTGAAGTTGCGATTGGTGGTCGCGAGCGCAGTCTCGTTGTCGCCCAGCGCGCCCTGGTGAATACCCAGGCAGGGTCCGCAGCCGGGATTGCAGACCACGGCACCGGCTGCGATCAGGTCGCGCAGGTAACCGGCCTCCAGCGCTTCGGAGTAGATGCGCCACGACGCCGGGAACACGAGCATGCGTGTCCCTTCCGCGACATGCTTGCCCTTGAGGGTCCGCGCGACAATCTCGATGTCATCGAGGCGGCCGTTGGTGCAGGAGCCGACCACGATCTGGTCGATCTTTCTGCCTTTCACTTCGCCGATCGATTTGACGTTGTCCACGGTGTGTGGACAGGCGATCTGCGGCTCAAGCCGGGTGGCATCAATCTCGATCACCCGGTCGTAGCGCGGCGTCGGGATCCGGCGCGAACAGGTCCAGTTCGTCCGCAACACCGGCCTCGTCGCGCAGATAACGGACGGTTTCCTCATCCGGCGGCACCACGCCGGCGGTTGCGCCGGCCTCTACGGTCATGTTGCAGAGCACCAGGCGTCCCGATGTCGGCAGGTTGCGGATCGCGTCGCCGTGGAACTCGATCACCTTGAAGTTGGCGCCCTCGGCGGTCAGCTGACCGATCAGGTACAGGATCAGATCCTTGGCGTAGACCCCGCGCTGGAACGCACCGTTGACCACGACCTTGATGGTGCCCGGCACTTCAACGTTGAGGATACTCCCCAGTGCCCAGACCGCAGCCATCTCGGTGGCCCCGATACCAAATGCAAAAGCGCCGAGCGCACCGTGCGTGGTCGTGTGGCTGTCCGTGCCGACCAGCACCTGGCCCGGCCGCACATAACCGTTTTCGGGCAGGATCTGGTGGCAGATACCGCCCACATCACCGCGAATGTCGTGAAACTTGGTGATTCCCTGCGCCGTGACGAAATCCCGGATTTTCTGCTGATTGGTCGCCGTCTTCGACGACTCGGCCGGCACGCGGTGGTCGAAAATAATCGCGATCCGCTCCGGGTCCCAGACCCGGGCCTCCAGACCGGTGTCCCGGAAAATCTCCTTGAACTGGTTGATGACAAGCGCAGCGTTCTCGTGCGACATGGCCAGATGCACCGGCAACTCGAGGACCTCCCCCACGGCCACCTCGTCCCTGCCAAACGCCCGGGCCAGCAGCTTCTGTACATATGTCATGCCCATGTCAGTCTCCTTTGCGTGGCGATCGTCAGACCACCTGTTTCGTTTTCGAGCTCGTCCAATTCTTCCTTGGTGATACCAATACCTGCCAATACCTCGGCGGTGTGCGCCGAAAGCCGTGGCGGCGGGGCGGTGATATCCCCCGGCGTTTGTTGGAACTTCGCGGTGAGCGAAAACAACGGAAGCGTTCCGATGCCCTCGACCGGCACCTCCTTCAGGGTCTGGCGGTGCTTGATCTGTGGCTGGTTCAGCGCGTCCTCGAGGCTCAGGATGGCGCCGCTCGGCACGTCCTGCGCATTGAGCAGTTCCACCCATTCACCGGTGCTGCGCTCTGCCAGTTTCGCCTCCAGCAGCGGTGTCAGCTGCTTGCGGTTCTGCTTGCGGATGTCACGTTTCTGGAAACGTGGATCGGTCTTCAGTTCCGGCAGGCCGAGCACGTCGCAGACCGCCTCCCACTGCTCCTGCTTGTTGGCGGCAATGTTGATATATCCATCCCCGGTGCGGAACACCCCGGACGGCGCCGCGGTGAAGTTGTCGTTACCCATGGGTTCCGGCTGCTGCTCCGCGATCAGCAGGTTCGCGGCCACCCAGCCCATCAGGGGCATGATGGAGTCGAGCATCGCGATGTCGATGAATTGTCCTTCACCGGTGCGCTCGCGGTGATAAAGGGCCGCCATGATGGCGAAGGCGGCGTTCAGGCCGCCGACCGTGTCGCACACCGGGAAACCCGCGCGCAGCGGATTCAGGCGCTCGTCTCCGTTGACCGCCATCTCGCCGCTGAGGCCCTGGATGATCTGGTCATAGGCGGGCTTGTGGGCATCGGGCCCGGTCTGCCCGAATCCCGAGATGGCGCAATAGATCAAGCCCGGATTGATCTCCTTCAGCACGTCATAGCCGAGCCCCAAACGGTCCATGACACCGGGCCGGAAGTTCTCGACCAGCACGTCCGCCGTCTTGACCAGCTTCTTGAAGATCTCCTTGCCCTCGGGAGACTTGGTGTTGAGCGTCACCGACTTCTTGTTCGCGTTTTGCGCCAGGAAGCTGGTTCCCATCAGCTGTTCATTCAACTCGGTCAGGGTGCCCAGCTTGCGCGCCAGGTCACCGCTCCCGGGCCGCTCGATCTTGATCACCTCCGCACCCAGCAGCGCCAGGTGCAGCGTGGCGAAGGGGCCCGCCAGCACATTGGTCAGGTCGAGGACCCGGATACCTTTCAGAATCTGTTTGCTCATGCCGCCTCCCTCCTGGCCAATGGCCCGGTCTTGTAGACGCAACCCGGCATCTCGCGCTCGAAAAATTCCGCGACATCACCAGCCACGCTGATCAATCGGGCCAGATCCACTTCCCGGCGCAGCCCTTGCAACTGCAGGGCGTTGACGAAGTCCTCGGTGGCCACGTTACCTGCCGCCACCTTGGTGAACGGACAGCCGCCGAGACCCGCGAACGAGGTTTCGAACGAGGTCACGCCGACATGCAGGGCGGCCATGATGTTCGCCATGCCGAGCCCGTAGGTGTTATGGAAGTGACAGGTGCATTGGATGTCGGGATCGAGTTCAAACAGCGCGCCGAACAACCGCTCGACCTGGGCCGGGTAGGCATGCCCGGCCGTGTCGGCCAGGCTGATGTTGCGCAGGCCTGCTTCCAGGTAGGCGCCGACCATCTCGAGCACGCGTTCTTCGGGGATCGGCCCTTCAAAGCCGCAGCCGAAGGCCGACTGCACCGAAACCTGCACTTTCTTCCCGGCGGCCAGCGCCTGCTGCGCCGCACCGATGATCCGGCGCGTGGCCTCCATGCTGGCCATGCCGGTGTTCTTGAGACTGTGGGTCTCGCTGGCGGAGGCGCCCAGGCAGAACATTTCCACGCCGCACTCCAGGCCGCGTTCCAGACCCTTCTCGTTCAGCGCCAGTCCGGCGAGAATCACCGGGGAATTCTTGTCTTTGACCAGCCGCCGGATCAGTTCATCGGTGTCGGCCATTTGCGGAACCTTCACCGGGTGGACAAAGGAACCGACCTGCACAATATCGACGCCGGATTCCATCGTGCGGCGAATCCAGTCCTCTTTGATCTCGATCGGGACGACCTGCCGCTCCATCTGCAGCCCGTCACGGGGGCCTACTTCGTGGATAACGATATGATCCATGACTCCTCCTAAAGCTTGCGGCGATGGCTTCGGCCATCTCCAGGGTGGTCGCTGATCCGCCCATGTCGTAGGTGCGCACTTCACCCTCGCGCACTACCGCGGCGACGGCATCCTCGATGCGCTGCGCCAGTTCCGTCTCACCCAGCCAGTCAAGCATCATCTTGGCGGCCAGGATGGTGGCGATCGGGTTGACCTTGTACTTCCCCGAGTACTTGGGGGCCGAGCCATGCGTGGGTTCGAACACGGCGAGCTTCTCACCGATGTTTCCGGAGCAGCCAAAGCCGAGCCCGCCGACCATCTGGGCGCAGAGGTCGGAAACGATATCGCCGTAGAGGTTGGGCGCCACCAGCACGTCGTAGTTGAACGGGTTCTTGAGCAGCCACATGGTGATGGCGTCGATGTTGGCGTCGTCCATGGCGATGTCCGGGAAGTCCTTGGCCACCTCGCGCGCCGTCTCCAGGAACAGGCCGTCGGTGGCGCGCACCACGTTGGCCTTGTGCACGACCGTGACTTTCTTGCGCCCGAACGTCCGGGCGAACTCGAAGGCTGCGCGGATGATCCGCTCGGAGCCCTTCCGGGTATTGATCTTGCAGGAGATCGCGTACTGGTCGGCGGGCAGGTCTGCGAACGGCTTGAAGGCCGGCGCCAGGTCTGACAGCACGTCTCGCAGGCCGTCCGGGACGGGATTGAATTCAACACCGGAGTAAAGGTCCTCGGTATTTTCGCGGAAGATGACGAGATCGATACCCTCGTGAAAGTTGATTGGATTCCGGGGATAGGCCTTGCAGGGCCTCAGGCACACGTACAGGTCGAACAGTTGCCGCATGCGCACGATGGGCGAGCGGTAGGTCAGACCCTTGCCCTGGAGATGCCGGCACCAATTCCTTTTCCGTCTGCTTTACGGGCTTGGAGGTGATCGCGCCAAACATCGCGGCATCGACGTTTTTGAGGAGTTCAATGGTCCGGGGCGGGAAGGCGTCGCCCTCACTGCACCAGAACTCCCAGCCGATGTCGCCGTGCAGGTACTCCGCATCGAGGCCCACGCGGTCGAGCACTATTCGCGCCGCCTCCATTACCTCCTTACCAACGCCATCACCGGGCAACCACGCTATCCTGTATTTCCTGTCCATACCGTGAATCTCCGTCATGTGAGATGCCCGCCGTCGCGTGGCGAGCGGTCTTTGTATGACGTTACTCCTCTCCGGCAGGCGCGTAATTGACGTTAATCAGAAGGCGTGATCAGGGTCAACACGGTCCGTGCTGCGGCTCCGCCTCTCCGCGTTTATCTATGCAGATTTCGGGGCCTGGATTGAACCCGGACACTCCATCCCGGCCGGTCATCGGCGCTTCATCTTGCTGGCGGCAATCATGACGGATGGTTCAGTATCGAACTTGAGCCCGCGGATGGTGACCGAGCCAGGTGAAATTGACTTTGGTTCGTCACAATTCGGCCCCACCTTCAACCCCGGGCTCTGACGAAACTGTGCCTTATCCGGGCCGGTAGCGGCCTGATCATCAGCAAGAGGAATTACCCACATGCGGCAATCATCCGGAATCAGCATTTTCGGGCTTGGTTTATCAATTTTTCTCGGCCTGGCGGCCCTCGGCTATTTGCTCGGCCAGGCGGCCGTGCAGGTCAAGGAATACGAACGCACGGTCACGGCAAAAGGCCTGTCCGAACGTGAGTTCCCGGCTGACGTGGTGATCTGGCCCGTCAGCTTCACGGTCACCGGCAACGATCTGACCCGTGTCTACGAAGAACTCGATGCGACCAGTCTGCGGGTTCGTGCCTTCCTGCAGCAGGCCGGCATAGCCGGTGATGAGATCACACTTTCAACCCCCGTACTGACCGACAAGTCAGCCCAGGCCTGGGGTGACGCCCAGCGCGCCGAGTTCCGCTATGTGGCGACCCGGACAGTTACCGTTTACTCCCAACAGGTCGAGACCGTGCGCACCGCCATGGGTGGGCTGGTGGAACTGGGTAAAGAGGGCGTCGCATTCACCGGCGACGCTTACCAGAACCCGGTCGAATACCTGTTCACCCGTCTGAACGAAGTCAAGCCCGGAATGATCGAGGAAGCCACCCGGAACGCCCGCGAGGTCGCGTCAAAATTTGCGGAAGATTCAGACAGCCGGCTGGGTAAGATCCGCCAGGCCACCCAGGGCCAGTTCTCGATCGAGGCGCGTGACACCAACAACCCGCACATAAAGAAAGTGCGGGTGGTTTCGACGGTTGAATACTACCTGTCGGATTGAAACCTCCGTCTCCGGTTCGAACCCTCTCCCTGATGAGTAATAAAAAAAGCGGCACTTGGCCGCTTTTTCTATTACTGGTCGGGGCGAGAGGATTGTTCAACGCGGCATCCTGGTCTCTGACCCTTCGGGCGTACTCGCTTTGCTCGCACGACCAAAATTGTTCCCGACAATTTTGTCGAACCTCCTTCGGAGCTTCGAACCCACGTCTTGATGCAGTTATAAAAAAAGCGACCTGCGGCCGCCTTTTTTATAACTGGTCGGGGCGAGAGGATTGTTCAAAACCATCCTGGTTTTGACCCTTCGGGCGTACTCGCTTTGCTCGCACGACCAAAATTGTTCCAGACAATTTTGTCAAACCTCCTTCTCCGGTTCGAACCCTCTCCTTGATGAGTAATAAAAAAAGCGACCTTGGCCGCTTTTTTATTACTGGTCGGGGCGAGAGGATTGTTCAAAACCATCCTGGTTTTGACCCTTCGGGCGTACTCGCTTTGCTCGCACGACCAAAATTGTTCCCGACAATTTTGTCGAACCTCCTTCTCGGAGCTTCGAACCCTCGTCCTTGATGCAGTTATAAAAAAAGCGACCTGCGGCCGCCTTTTTTATTAACTGGTCGGGGCGAGAGGATTCGAACCTCCGACCCCTGCAACCCCATTGCAGTGCGCTACCAGACTGCGCCACGCCCCGACTATGAAAAAGATTCGCGAATGAATTCGCTCCTACAGCTACGCTCCAAACGTAGAAAAATATATATTTTCGATCCCGAATGATTTAGCGCTTGAGAACCTGCAATACCTGCTCCAGTTCCATCCGGACCTGGCGGATGATTTGCTGGCTGCGGTTTACGTCGTCTTTGGCTTCATCCCCTTCCAGCATCTGCCGGGCACCACCGATGGTGTAACCCTGTTCATACAGCAGGCTGCGAATCTGCCGGATCATCATGACATCGCCACGTTGATAATAGCGGCGATTACCTCGGCGCTTGACCGGTTTTAGTTGCTCGAATTCCTGTTCCCAGTAGCGAAGCACGTGCGGCTTTACACCACACAATTCACTGACTTCACCAATAGTAAAATATCGTTTTGCCGGAATCGGCGGTAGATCTCGGTCAATCCCCGGATCCAACATAAGCTTCCACCCTTGCGCGTAGTTTTTGACCTGGTCGGAACGTTACCACCCGGCGCGCGGAAATCGGAATTTCTTCGCCCGTCTTGGGGTTTCTGCCCGGTCTTTGATTTTTCTCACGTAATTGAAAATTACCAAACCCTGAAAGTTTGACATTTTCGCACTGTTCAAGAGCGCTCTTTATAGCCTCGAAAAATGAGTCCACAAATTCCTTGGCTTCCCTCTTGTTCAAGCCGACCTCATCGAACAGTCGATCAGCGATTTCTGCCTTTGTCAGCGACATTGTTAACCTCTCAACTTGGCACCCAGATGAAGACCCAATGCGGATACGACGGTATTTATTACCGGATCAACATCTTCATCCGTTAGAGTGCTGGAAACGTTGTTAAAAATCAAGCCTATAGCAAGACTTTTGCAATTTTCTTTTAGATTGCTGCCCTGGTACACATCGAACACGACCACTTTCTCCAGCAGCGGCCCGGCTACGTCGGTGACACACTTCTCGACCTGTGAGTAAGATATGTCAACCGGCAGAAGTACCGCCAGGTCACGACGCACCGATGGAAAACGCGATATTGTTTTCGTGAATGGAATTGCTCTTTCAAGGAGTTTTTCCAGCTCCAGTTCGAACGCAAAAACGGTCTTTTTGATATCGAATGCCTTGCAAACCGAAGGGTGCAACGCCCCGCACCAGCCGGCTACCTCGTTGTTGATCCGGATCACGGCGCAGGCGCCGGGATGCATCCAGGGCAGTTCCCCTGCCTCAAACACCGGCCGGCCCGAATCTCCGCGCATCGCGAAAAGACGCTCAACGTCTCCCTTGATGTCGAAAAAATCGACTGCGCGGGTAGGCTCTCCCCATTGTTCCGGCAGGGCGTCACCGCACACCACGCCGGCCAGCCGCTGCTCTTCGTTCATCTGGTCGCCCTGGAGAAATGCGACACCGGACTCGAACAGCCGGACACGGGATTGCTGACGGCGCAAATTGCGCGCCAGCGATGTCAGCAAGCCGGGCAGCAGCGTCGTTCGCATCACATCCATGTCCGATGACAGCGGATTTGCCAACGCAAGCACCTGCTCGCCATGGTGAACGGCATCGAGATGCTTCCTGTCCACGAAACTGTAATTGATGGCTTCCTGGTAACCCGACCCGCATAAATTTTCCCGGACTCGCGCCAGTGACACCCGGTGACCGCTGCCCTGAGGCGATAATTCACCCGATACCGGCGCTTCCGGAATTTCGTCGTAGCCGAAAATCCGGGCGACTTCCTCGACCAGGTCTTCTTCGATTTGAATATCAAAACGCGACGAAGGCGCCGTAACGGTCCAGCGGTCACCGGACCAGGCCACGTCCATACCCAAACGCCGCAGAATGTTCTCGGTTGTCTGCCGGGGGATATCGCAGCCGATCAGTGCGTTCAGCCGTTCCGGACGCAATGGGACCGCCGGGTTATGCGGAATACTGGCGACATCCTCGGCCAGTAAAACCGGGCCCGGCTTGCCGCCGGCTATTTCAACCAGGAGCGCCGTGGCGCGTTCGATCGCCTGGACCTGGCCGTGCGGGTCGACACCCCGCTCAAACCGGTGTGAGGCGTCTGTATGCATGCCATAGGCACGGGCCTTACCCATGATGGTAGCCGGGTTGAAATACGCGCTTTCAAACAGGATATCGCGCGTCTCTCCGGTCACGCCGCTGTCCAATCCGCCCATGATGCCTGCAATGGCAACCGGCCCCTTGCTGTCGCAAATGGCCAGGACGTCTTCGTCCAGGTCAACCTCGGACTCGTCGAGCAGCACCAGCTTTTCGCCCGGTCTGCCCCTGCGAACGACGATTTCCCGGTTGAGCTTGTCCAGGTCGAATGCATGCATGGGCTGACCGAGTTCCAGCAGCACGTAGTTGGTGACATCCACCGTGGGGCTGATACTGCGCAAACCGCAGCGCCTGAGGGTTTCAGACATCCACAACGGAGTCCTGGCCCGGGGATCGATCCCGCGGATGATCCGCCCGGCATAACGCGGGCAGTCCGCCGGACTTTCCAGCCTGATCGGGAAAGGGGCATCGATTTCGGCAGCCACCGGCGTAATCGCCTGCGGGGTGTATTCAGCGTCGCAACTGGCCGCAACATCAAGCGCCAAACCACGGATCGACAGGCAATCTGCGCGGTTCGGAGTAAGGTCGACCTCGATTACGGAATCATCCAGCGACAGGTAATCACGCAGCGGCGTACCCAAGGGGTGCATCCGCCGGCAATTCCATCAGCCCGGAGTGGTCATCTGACAAACCCAACTCCCTGGCCGAACACAACATGCCGCAGGACTCGACGCCACGAAGCTTTGCGCGCTTGATTTTGAAATCCGGCCCGATCTGTGCGCCTATCCTGGCCAGCGGTACACGGATGCCGGCACGGGCGTTAGGCGCGCCGCAGACGATCTGCAACCTTTCCTCTCCGCCGTCATTGACGGTGCACAGGGAAAGCTTGTCGGCGTTGGGGTGCGGCTGGCAGGCTTCGATTTCTGCGACAACGACATCCGTGAACTCGCCGGCAACCGGCCGGATATCGTCCACTTCGAGGCCGGATCCGGTCAGCCTGGCCGCCAGCGCTTCGGCGTCCAGGTCAATGGCGACCCATTTTTTCAGCCATTCAACGTTAAATTGCATAATCGTGCTTCCGGCTCATCTCACGTGAATTGGCGCAAAAACTCGAGATCGTTCTCGAAGAACTGCCGTAAATCCGTTACACCGTAACGCAGCATGGCCAGGCGCTCGATGCCCATGCCAAAGGCATAGCCGGTAAATTCTTCCGGATCCACTCCACAGGCGCGAAGCACATTGGGATGGACCATCCCGCAGCCCAGGATTTCCAGCCAGCCGGGTTCGGCGCCGTCGCCCTTCTCCCAACCGATGTCCACTTCGGCGGAAGGTTCGGTGAAAGGAAAATAGGAAGGACGGAAGCGCACCGCGAGCGAGCGTTCAAAAAAGGCGTTCACGAACGTGTGCAGCACACCCTTGAGATCCGCCATGCTGACATTGCGGCCAACCAGCAAGCCCTCCACCTGGTGAAACATCGGGGTGTGCGTCTGGTCGGAATCACTTCGGTAAACCTTGCCCGGCGCAATAATCCGGTACGGCGGATCACTTTTTTCCATCACCCGGATCTGCACCGGTGACGTGTGCGTGCGCAGCAACCTGCCATCGCCGAAATAGAAGGTATCGTGCATCGCGCGCGCCGGATGGTGCGGCGGGAAATTAAGCGTTTCGAAATTGTAATGGTCGCTTTCGACCTCGGGCCCGGTCGCCACTTCGAAGCCCAGCCGGGTGAAAATACCGATGGCCCGTTCCATGGCCATGGTGACGGGATGCAGGCCACCGCGCTGCTCTCCCCTGCCCGGCAACGTTACATCGACTTTCTCGCGGAGCAGCTTTTCCTCGAGGGCCGAAACCTCCAGGGCCTGCCGGCGCGCCAGGATGGCCTGGTTCACGGCATCCCGCACCACGTTGACCTGCTGGCCGTATGCTTTGCGCTGCTCCGGTTCCATCGAGCCGAGCGATTTCAACTGCGCGGTGACTTCACCTTTCTTGCCCAGATAACGGACGCGCAAATCATCGAGTGACTGCAGGTCGCCGCTGGCTGAAATTTCAGCCAGCGCGCGGGTTTGAAGGTCAGTGATTTGGTTCACATCGAGGGCCCTGAAAATATCGTAGGAGTGGATTCATCCACGAAATAACGCAACCACTCGCTATAAACTCTTAGTATTCGCGATTGAAATCGCTCCTACAAGGCGGCTTTGGCTTTTTCCGCTAAAACGCCGAAGGCCTCGATATCGTGCACGGCGAGGTCCGCCAGGACTTTACGATCGACTTCGATCTGCGCCTTGCTCAAGCCATCGATAAAGCGGCTGTAGGACAGGTCGAAACTGCGCGCGGCGGCATTGATTCGAACGATCCACAGGCGGCGGAACTGCCGCTTCCGCTGACGACGGTCACGATAGGCGTATTGCCCGGCCTTGGTGACGGCCTGCTTGGCGACGCGATAGACTTTACTGCGCGCGCCGTAATAACCTTTGGCTTCTTTCAGTACTTTTTTGTGACGGGCATTAGCCTGTACACCACGTTTTACTCTTGCCATTTTCCTGACCCTCCTTTACGAATGCGGCAGCAAGCGTTTGATCGACTTGTTGTCGGAAGCACTGATCATTGCAGTGCCGCGCAAACCGCGTTTTTGCTTCTGCGATTTCTTGGTCAGAATATGACTGTGAAAGGCGTGGCCGCGCTTGAATCCGCCCGAGGCGGTTTTCTTGAAACGCTTGGCCGCGCCCCGGTTGGTTTTCAACTTGGGCATGGTCTTGCTCCTTTTTTTGCCCCCCTGGAGGGGACGCTACATGTCACGTTACACAAGCGGCCATTGAGGCACTTTATGGCTCGGTATCGCTTCTTATTACCCCGCATTTTCGCGGGGAGGGTATTTTCAGCTTAAATCGCTATTTTTTCAAGCTTTTTATACACGTAGGAGCGAATTCATTCGCGATTATAAATGCCTGCGACATTTAAATCGCGAATGAATTCGCTCCTACAAATCAATGCTTCTTCGGCGCGACCATCATTACCATCTGGCGGCCTTCCATCCGCGGATATTGCTCCACGACGATTTCTTCCGCCAGTTCGGTTTCCACTCTTTTCAGCATCGCAGCGCCCAGTTCCCTGTGCGCCATCTCACGGCCACGAAAACGAAGCGTCAGCTTCACCTTGTTGCCCTCGTCGAGGAAGCGATGAATGTTGCGTAGTTTGACCTGGTAATCAGCTTCTTCTGTGCTGGGCCGGAACTTGATCTCCTTCACCTGCACATTTTTCTGCTTCTTTTTTGCACTCTGTGCCTTCTTCGCCTGCTCAAACCTGAATTTGCCGAAATCCATGATCCGGCATACCGGCGGCTCGCTGTTCGGCGCGATCTCGACCAGGTCGAGACCTTCAGCCACTGCCATCGAAATGGCGTCGCTCACTTTCATGATTCCGGCTTGTTCACCTTCCGCGTCGATGACGCGAACCTGCGGCGCAGTTATATCCGAGTTGCGCCGTGTTTTTTGTTTTCCTGCTGCGATGTGTCAATCCTCCTGTTGGATTTCAGTAAGTCCCCGCCGCCCCACATCATCGGCAAGGTGTTGTACAAACTCTTCGACCGGCATACTTCCCAGGTCTTCTCCCGACCGGGTCCTGACGGCAATCTTCCCATTCTCGACTTCCCGGTCGCCCACTACAAGCAAATATGGAACCTTGCTCATCGTGTGCTGGCGAATTTTAAAGCCGATCTTCTCGTTTCTCAAGTCTGATTCAACCCGGAAGCCTTGATTTTCAAGGGCTTTGGCAACTTTTTTACAGTATTCATCCTGTTTTTCACTGATATTCAATACAACCGCCTGAACCGGGGCCAGCCAGGCCGGAAAAGCGCCACCGTAATTCTCGATCAGGATTCCGATAAAACGCTCCAGTGAACCAAGGATTGCGCGGTGCAGCATAACCGGTGTCTGCCGGGAGCTGTCTTCATCAATGTAGGTGGCATCCAGGCGGCCGGGCATATTGAAATCCAGTTGCAAGGTGCCGCACTGCCACACGCGGCCGATCGTATCTTTTAGCGAGAATTCGATCTTGGGACCATAAAACGCGCCCTCCCCCGGACTTTCTTCCCAATCGATGCCGGCTTCGTCCAGGGCTTCCGCCAACGCCTTTTCCGCCTTGTCCCAGAGGGCTTCCTCTCCCATCCGGTTTTCCGGCCGGGTAGACAGCTTGACCAGCACTTCGTTAAAGCCGAAGTCGGAGTAGATCTGGTACAAGAAGCTTGATAAATGCAGCCGATTCCGACTGCACCTGGTCCGGCGTGCAGAATATGTGCGCATCGTCCTGGGTAAACGCCCGGACCCGCATCAGGCCATGCAGGGCGCCCGAGGGTTCATTGCGGTGACAGGAACCGAACTCCGACATGCGCATCGGCAAGTCCCGGTAACTGTGCAGACCCTGGTTGTAAATCTGGATATGGCAAGGGCAATTCATCGGCTTCACCGCGTAGGTGCGGTTCTCCGACTCGGTGATGAACATTTCCTTGATGAATTTATCCGCGTGGCCGGATTTCTCCCACAGCTTGATGTCGACGACTTCCGGCGTGTTCACTTCCTGGTAGCCGTTCCTGCGCAACTGGGTGCGCATGTAGTTGGTGACCTCTGTGTAGATGCGCCAGCCGTTGTCATGCCAGAACACCATGCCCGGCGCCTCTTCCTGGAAGTGGAACAGGTCCAGTTGCTTGCCCACCCGCCGGTGATCGCGCTTTTCTGCTTCTTCCAGGCGATGCAGGTAATCGTTGAGGTCCTTCTTGGTGGCCCAGGCCGTACCGTAAATGCGCTGCAGCATTTCATTGTCGCTGTTACCGCGCCAGTAAGCGCCGGCCAGCTTGGTCAGCTTGAATTCACCCAGGCGGCCGGTATCCGGCACGTGCGGCCCGCGGCAGAGGTCGACCCACTCGCCTTGCCGGTAGAGCGAAATATCTTCACCTTCCGGAAGGTCGCGGATGATCTCGGCCTTGTAGGTTTCTTTTTCCTGTTCGAAAAACTGGATGGCTTCCCCGCGATGCCAGACTTCCCGCGTTATCGGCAATTCGTCCTTGGCGATTCGACGCATCTCGGCGGCAATCCGGTCCAGGTCGTCCATGGTGAAACCCGGCGGGTAGGAGAAATCGTAAAAAAAGCCATCCTCGATCACCGGGCCGATGGTGCATTGGGATTCGGGGTACAGGCGTTCCACCGCCATCGCCATCAGGTGAGCGGTTGAATGGCGGATAATGTCCAGGCCTTCGGGATCCTTGCCGGTGATGATGCGCAGTTTCGCGTCGCTTTCGATCAGGTGGCTGGCGTCGCGCAGCACGCCATCGACTTCGCCGGCCAAAGTGGCTTTCGCCAGGCCGGGACCGATATCGGCGGCAACGTCCATCACCGTAACTGCTTTTTCGAAATTCCTTTGACTTCCGTCAGGTAGCGTAATCGCCGGCATGACTGTTTAACTCCTTGAATTTTTTTACCCGGATACAAAAAAAGGCGCAAAGCGCCCTTTGGTTCGCGCTTTGCCGCTCCCCTGTTTCAGAAGGTAGTTCGTGTGCGGGTTTTCATGGCCCATATTGTACGGCTTATCAGGGTTTCATGAAAGGTTTCGGGGCATTTCAATTTTTCTCAGCGCACCGGGGTCTTCAACCACCGTGTCAACCCGCAATTCCCGAGGATTTTTTACCCTGAATTGCTGACCTTAATCATTTTTCAATCTCTTAATATTGACGATAATTCAGTCTTATCCACAAGGTGGTTATTTCCCCTGAAAGCCTTATTTAAAAACAGATAGGTTGATTATTATGAATATTAATACTAAACCGAATAGATGGCTCGTAGTTGTTGGCGCAATTTTGATTCAACTGGCCCTGGGCGCCCTGTACGCCTGGTCCGTTTTCACCAAGCTTCTGACTGATCCCCAAGGGCTTTATCAATTCACCGCGACGCAAACGGCCTGGATCTTTTCGGCCGGCCTGGCGACTTTTGCGCTGGTCATGGTGCTCGCGGGACGCTGGCAGGCAAAAACCGGGCCTCGCCTGATGACCATCCTGGGCGGCTTGCTGCTCGGCCTGGGTTTTGTGCTGGGCGGGCTGTTCGGCAGCACCTTCTGGGCGCAGTTCCTGTTTATCGG
Source organism: uncultured Gammaproteobacteria bacterium (assembly GCA_963700705.1). Taxonomy (GTDB): domain Bacteria; phylum Pseudomonadota; class Gammaproteobacteria; order Xanthomonadales; family SZUA-36; genus JAHEFT01. The sequence continues at coordinate 103,613 of CAVOYQ010000017.1, forward strand.
CATCGTCGCGGGCGCCGGCATCGGCATGGCCTACGTGGTTCCCATAGCGGTGGGTGTGAAATGGTTCCCGGACAAAAAAGGCACGATTACCGGGCTGGCGGTGGCCGGCTTTGGATTCGGTGCGACGATCTGGGTGAAACTGGCCGGTTCCTGGTTTGGCGGGCTGCTCAATAACGCCGAGGTCTTTGGCCTGCCCCCGGTGCAAAGCGTGTTCCTGATTTACGGAATCGTTTTCGCCGTGCTGGTGCTGTTGGGCAGCTTCGTGATGGTCAACCCGCCCGAAGATTACAGCCCGAAGGGATGGAACCCCGCCGAAGCCGCTGCGGTCGCGAAATCCAACGGCAATGGCTTCACGCCGGGGCAGATGATCCGCACACCCCAGTTTTATGCGATCTGGCTGGTATTCGCCTCCTCAGCGATCGCCGGCCTGATGGTCATCTATTGCATCCAGTTGTTTGGCATGGATGCACTGGAATACCGCGGAGTGCCGAATGCGATCGTGATCACCGGCACCGCCATGGCGTGGTACGCCATTTTCAACGGGCTGGGCCGCATCCTGTGGGGCATGATCTCAGACCGCACCGGCCGGAAAAACGCAATCATTGCCATGTCGGCCTTCCAGGGTCTCATCATGCTCGCCATGTACCATGGTTTCATCAATTTCGGGCTGGCTACCGGCCTGGTCATTGGCGCCTCTTTTGTCGGCTTTAACTACGGCGGTATCTTCGCACTGTTTCCGGCGATCACGGCTGACTACTTCGGCAACAAGGAAGTTGGCAGAAATTATGGCTGGGTTTTCACCGCCTACGGCGTTGCCGGGATTCTCGGTCCGCTGCTGGCCGGCGTGTTCAAGGACGCAGCCGCGATGGGCGATTCACCCAAGGTCTGGATGACGCCTTTTCTGATAGCAGCAATAGCATGCCTGCTGGGCTCGCTGATCATGCTGTTTACCAGGACACCGCGCAGGCCACAACCGGAGATCCTGATCAATCGGAAATCGCATACTCCTAACAGCCTGAAAACGGCGAATGTCCGGAGATAATTCGATTTCCACGCGCGGTTAACCCGCAATAAAAAAAGCCGGTCTGAAAGGGATTCAGACCGGCATTTTCAATAATATGGTGGGCACGGACAGTTTCGAACTGTCGACCCCTGCGATGTCAACACAGTGCTCTACCCCTGAGCTACGCGCCCATATATTGCACCCCGATTATAGCAAGATTCCGCTCTCGATCGGGGCGCGAAATTTATCACATTCAAGACCTTCCAACAACCAAAAACGGCAATGGTTCTTCGGCCCCGGTTTTGTTACTCTGCACTGATGCCGCTCACCGTTTGTTCATTTGCACCTCCATTCCGAATATTCGATGGTCGACGGCACGGTGCGCATCAAGACGCTGGTCGAAAAGGCCCGTGAACTCGGCATGCCGGCCATCGCGATCACCGACCAGCATAATCTCTTCGCTTTGGTGAAGTTTTACCGCGCTGCCGAAGCCGCCGGCATCAAGCCCATTGTCGGCGCAGACGTCCTGATCCGTTCTCCGGAAGATCCGGACTCGATCTCGCGCCTGGTTCTGCTGTGCCAGGACCGGACAGGCTATCTGAACCTCTGCGCCTTGCTCAGCCGCGGCTACCTGGAAGGCCAGCACCACGGCGTTCCCTATGTGCGCCACGACTGGGTGACCCAACATTCTGCCGGCCTGATCGCCTTGTCGGCTGGCCGCGACGGCGATATCGGCCAGGCCATCCTTGCCGGACACCCCAACCGGGCCCGCAAGCTGGCCACCGGATGGTCCAGGATTTTTCCCGACCGTTTTTACATCGAGCTGCAAAGGACCGGTCGCGAACAGGAACAGCCCTATGAAAACGCAGCGCTCGCTATCAGCTCTGCCCTGAACCTGCCGGTGCTTGCCAGCAATGACGTGCGCTTCCTGGACCGCGAAGATTTCCAGGCCCACGAGGCCCGGGTTTGCATTCATGACGGCCGCTTGTTGTCGGACAAACGGCGCGAGCTGCGCTACTCGCCGGAGCAGTACCTGAAAAGCAGCGAGCAGATGCAGGAACTGTTTGCCGACCTGCCCGAAGCCCTGGAAAACACCTACCACCTGGCCATGCGTTGTAACCTGCAGATGGAGTTCGACACCTACTACCTGCCGAATTTTCCGACCCCCGATGGGATCAGCGTTGCTGAGCACCTGCGCCACGAATCGGAGGCCGGGTTGCAAGCCCGTTTCAAGGTACTGCCGCCGAGCGAAAAGTTTCCGCTGGCGACCTATGAGCAAAGGCTGGAACACGAACTCGATGTCATCACTAAAATGGGATTTCCCGGATATTTCCTGATCGTTGCGGACTTCATTGACTGGGCGAAGCAGAATGACATCCCGGTTGGCCCCGGACGCGGTTCCGGCGCGGGCTCCCTGGTGGCCTACGCCCTGGGCATTACGGACCTCGACCCGATGGTGCACGAACTGCTGTTTGAGCGCTTCCTGAACCCCGAGCGAATTTCCATGCCGGATTTTGACGTCGACTTCTGCATGGAGAAAAGGGACCTGGTGATCGACTACGTGGCCCGGACCTATGGTCGTGACCAGGTCGCCCAGATCATCACTTATGGCTCCATGACCGCCAAAGCCGTGGTGCGCGACTGCGGGCGGGTATTGGGGCACGGCTACGGCTTTGTCGACAGCATTGCCAAGCTGATTCCACCGGCCCCGGGGACTTTGCTCACCGATGCGCTGAGGGACGAACCCCAGCTCAAACAACGTTACGAGGAGGAAGAGGAAACCCGCTCCCTGCTCGACCTCGCCATGTCCCTGGAAGGGATCAAGCGCAATGCAGGCAAGCACGCTGGCGGCGTGGTCATCGCACCCTCTGCCGCTGACCGACTTCACCCCGCTTTTTTGTGAAGCCGGCGGCGGCAGCATCGTGACCCAGTTCGACAAGGATGACGTGGAAACCATCGGGCTGGTGAAGTTCGACTTCCTGGGCCTGCGCACACTGACGATCATTGACTGGACGCTGAAAGCCATCAATGCGCAACGCGCCGAAGCCGGACAGAATCCGATCGAGCTCGCAACGTTGCCGATGAATGATCCGGCAGCTTTCAAACTGCTGCAGGCCTGCCAGACCACCGCCGTATTCCAGTTGGAATCGCGTGGCATGAAAGACCTGATCCGCAAACTGGTGCCGGACAGCTTTGACGAAATTGTCGCGCTGGTTGCCTTGCACCGGCCCGGTCCGATGGAATCCGGCATGGTCGACACGTACGTCGAATGCAAACACGGGCGTACCGCGGTGCGCTACCCCCACCCTGCCCTCGAGCACATACTCAAACCGACTTACGGTGTGATCCTGTACCAGGAACAGGTCATGCAAATTGCCCAGGAACTGGCCGGTTACACGCTGGGCGCAGCCGATATCCTGCGCCGGGCGATGGGCAAGAAAAAGCCGGCCGAGATGGCGAAACAGCGCATCATCTTCATTGAGGGCGCTATCGAACGCGGCGTCGACGAGGACATCGCCAACCTGATCTTTGACCAGATGGAGACTTTCGCCGGCTACGGTTTCAACAAGTCACATTCCGCGGCTTATGCGCTGATTGCCTACCAGACAGCCTGGTTGAAAACGCATTACCGGTCCTTTTTCATGGCCGCGGTGCTGTCATCCGACATGGACAACACCGATAAGGTCGACGAGTTCATTCACGAATGTCGTTCCCTCGGCCTGAAAGTGCTGCCACCGGACATCAACAGTTCACTGCATGCTTTCACCGCCGTCGATGACAACACGATCCTATACGGCCTGGGCGCACTGAAGGGTGTCGGACACGCCGCCATCGATATCATAGAAAAAGACCGGGAGGCCAATGGCCCGTTCAGCGACCTGTCGGATTTCTGTAACCGGATGGATCACCAGAAAGTCAACAAGCGTGCGATGGATGTCCTGGTCCGTTCAGGCGCGCTGGACAAACTGGATCCCGATGGCAATCGAGCAAGGATGATCAATGAACTCCCGGAGGCGGTTCACGCGGCGGAGCAATTCCAGCGCGATCGTGAATCGGGACAAGTGGATATGTTTGGCGGCTTCAGCGTTTCCAGTGCGCCGCACATTACCGAACACGGCCAGGTCACACCCTGGACCCGACTGCAGGAACTGCAGGCTGAACGCGACACACTTGGCCTTTACCTGACCGGGCATCCGGTTGAATTGCAGGTCGAAGAGATTGGCCGATTTACGGCCGTCACCCTGGGATCCGTCGGCAGCCGGCTGCCGGCCGATAGCAAAAAGAACTGGAACGGCACACCGATGATCCTGGCTGGCCTGGTCCAGGGGGTTCGCCGCCGTGGCAATCGCGGCGGATTTGTCGTGCTGGAAGATCATACCGGCAGGATCGAGGCTTCGATTTTCGACGATGGCTGGGCGCTTTATGCCGACCTGCTGGTCAAGGATGAAATCATCGTGGTTGAAGGCCGGGTGGCGAGGGACAACTTTTCCGATGGTTTTCGCATGAAGGTTCAGAAGGTCATGACGCTTTCCGAAGCCAAATCCCGTTTTGCCAAAGGACTCCAGATTTCATTGCGAGGTCCCGGAGAAGATATTTGTTCTGCGCTGCAGTCGACTTTCGTTCCTTACCGGAACGGATCAGCCCAGGTCTGGCTTGATTACAGCAACCCGCGCGCACGGGTACGGATGGAACTGGGGGAGGAATGGCAGGTGAAAGCCTGTGAGGAACTGGTCGCTGCGCTGGGTGAACTGGAGATGGTCAGCGAGGCGCGGCTGGTTTATTAAGGGGGAAACGGCGTAGGAGCGATTCTAATCGCGATATACCCGATCGCGAATGAATTCGCTCCTACAACGCTTGCTGGTAGCGCCGGTAGAGGATTTTCACCCGGCGCACGTATTCCCGCGTTTCGTCGTATGGCGGTATTCCGCCGTATTTGGTCACCGCGTTTGGCCCCGCGTTGTAAGCGGCCATTGCCAAATCAAGATTTCCGCCAAATTCATCCAGCAACCGCGAAAGGTAATGCGCACCCCCGCGAATGTTGTCGCCTGGATCGAACGGGTTGGAAACGTTCAGTTCAACCTGGGTGGAAGGCATCAACTGCATCAGCCCCTGGGCGCCCTTGGGAGACTGTGCATCGGGTTGATAGGCTGACTCGGCGTGAATAATCGCCCGGATGAGAGATTCATCCACTGCGTTAAACTGCGAAGCAGAACGAATTTCCGCGCGAAAAGCCTGCGTGTTCAGCGGCACTTTCTCCCAGCTGATCGAACGGCATTTGGGATCGGCCGCATAACAGGGAAACCGCAGCACCTGGAAATCCCGGTCTTTCGGTGGTGCGATGTTGGAAAAGGTCACGATGCCGTTTTCATCAACCCACTTGTAAACCTGGGCGTCAGCAGAAGCAGCAAGCAATAACAGGAGCGTTGCCGCCACAGCAGCCATCTTCCTGACAGATTTCCCGGCTATCCCTTGCACTGATGACTTCTCCATTTCCATGGCTGGTTTCAAATGTGCGCGACCTATTTTAAACTCAATCAAGTATTTCAGTCACTGTGGAGAAAATGATGGGTGGATTAATCGCTTCATTGATCGTCGGCGGCATAGCCGGCTGGCTGGCCGGCGTGATCATGAAAGGCCAGGGCCTGGGCGTCCTGATGAACATCGTTGTCGGCATCATCGGCGGCGTGATTGGCGGTTGGCTTTTCGGCCTGTTCGGCGCGAATCTCGGCGCCGGAATTATTGGCTCCGTTATCACTGCCACGATCGGCGCCGTGATCCTGTTGTGGCTCGTGGGGAAGCTCAAGGGCAAGGCCTGATCGCGATTGAAATCGCTCCTACGTTAAATCACCTGCGCGGCAGGAGCGAATTTATTCGCGATTGAAATCGCTCCTGCGTTAAATCACCTGCGCGGTAGGAGCGAATTTATTCGCGATTGAAATCGCTCCTGCGTTAAATCACCTGCGCGGTAGGAGCGAATTTATTCGCGATTGAAATCGCTCCTACACGTGACAGTAGCCGCCGCCATTTTTCTCAAAGTAACGCTGGTGATATTCCTCGGCGCGCCAGAACGTTGCCGCCGGTAAAACCTCGGTGACCACGGCAGAGGGCCACTTGCCCGATTCATTGATTTCGCTGATTTTTTCGCTGGCGGCCAGACGCTGCCCCTCGTCGTGCCAGAATATGGCGGAACGGTACTGGCTTCCAAAATCCGGCCCCTGGCGGTTCAGGGTAGTCGGGTTGTGCATGTCGAAAAACAGGTCCAGAAGCTCCCGGTAACCGGTTTTCTCATCATCAAAGGTCACCTGGACCGCTTCTGCATGACCGGTGTCGCCGCCACAGACTTGCTTGTAAGTCGGGTTTTCCGTCACTCCACCCATGTAGCCGGACACCGCGTCCAGCACGCCATCAACTTCACGGAAACGTGCTTCCACACCCCAGAAACAACCTGCCGCGAAACTTGCTGTCTGTTGACTCATTCTCCACTCTCCTTTTCGTTGTTGTCCCGGCGCAGGCGGATTACTCCCTCCTGTGCCGTGCTGGCCACCAGGTTGCCTTGCCGGTCAAAGATCATTCCCCTGGCGAGCCCGCGGCCACCACTCGAACTGGGGCTGTCACACACATAAAGCAACCAGTCATCCAGCCGGAAATCCCGGTGAAACCACATCGCGTGGTCGAGGCTCGCGATGATCAGATTGCCCTGCACCCACGAAATGCCGTGCGGCAGGGTTGCCGTACCCACCAGGTGAAAATCCGACACGTATGCCAGTATCGCCCGATGCAGGCGCGGGTCATCTTCCAGTGGACCGTGCAATTTGAACCAAAGTTCCTTGAACGGTGGCTGCGGCGCCTGGTGGTCGGGGTCGGAACCCCGCACAGCGCGGAACTCGAATGGCCCGAAACGATCCAGCCAGCGCTGCATGCTCTTGGGCATATGATCGAATTCTTTCCGGGGCAGCAGTGCCATCGGGTTCAACGATTCCGGAGGTGTAACTTCAGGCATGCCGAACTGGTGTTCCAGCCCCTCCTCTTCGACCTGGAAGGACGCCGCCAGTGTGAAAATGGGCCGGCCGTGCTGAATCGCCACGACACGCCGTGCGCTGAAGCTGCCGCCGTCGCGGCTGCGGTCGACGCTGTAAACAATCGGCGCATTGTGATCGCCGGCGCGGAGGAAATAGGCGTGCAGGGAATGCGCCAGCCGGTCTTCGACCGTGTAACTGGCCGCCAACAGGGCCTGGGCAAGTACCTGCCCGCCAAAAACGCGTTCGGTGCCGATGTCACGGCTTACCCCCCGAAACAGATTGTCTTCGAGGGTTTCCAACTGCATCAACCTGAGGAGCTCATCAAAGGCTTCTGACTGTCTGGTCATGGAGGGTTAATTCCCGTGGAACCGCTGTTTAAATTCGTTACCATGTTGGCATGTCCGGTGCCCAAGTCCAAGAGTTCTGTTCAGCTTCAGAAATCGAGTCATGGCTGAAGCTGAATACTTCGCTGCCGGCAGGAAACCGCTTTTCGCTGGCGGCTACCGGATTGGCTCTGCTGCAGCGGATCCAGGGTGACCGGGCCGGCAGCATTGGCATTTCGGGCGCCCCGGGAAGCGGAAAATCAACCCTGGCCCGCCTGCTGGCTCATTGCCTGAATAAAAAAGGCGTTCCGGCCTGCCTGCTTTCACTTGATGACTATTACCTGGGCCAGGCTGAAAGGGCGAAACTGGCGAAGGAAATTCACCCGCTTTTTCGTCACCGCGGGGTACCCGGGACGCACGACCTCAGCCGCCTTCTGGCGGATTATGACCGGCTCAGGAGCGGACATATTGAGGAAGTGCGACTGCCGGTTTTCGACAAGTCTGTGGACGACCGGGCTGTCGAATCCGAATGGCGTCCAGTCCATGCCGCCCCACAGATCATTATCCTCGAGGGTTGGTGTATCGGGGCGCGGCCGAAAAATAATCCGGATTTGCGGAAACCGTTGAACGAATTGGAACGCGCCGAAGACGCCAGGTGTACCTGGCGCAATCATGTTCAACACCAGTGGCAACTCATGCACCTCGCCCTGGACAATCGTCTTGACGAGGTATGGTACATTCAGGTGCCCGGTTGGGATTCGGTCGTTGACTGGCGCTGGCAACAGGAACAGGAACTGACGCACAGGCGGTTGGACAACCGCCATGAGGTCGAACTTTTTCTCGCGGTTTTCGAGAGAATATTCCGGCACATGCAAAAAACTTATCCGCGGTGGGCAGACCGGGTGATCGCCGCCGACCGGAACCATGATTTCTGCCTGGTAACCTAAGGTACTGATGTGAAGCCCTTAAAATCTTTTCTCTGGCATGATTACGAAACATTCGGCGCGAATCCGATGGCGGACAGGCCGGCACAATTTGCGGCCCTGAGGACGGACCCGGACCTCAATCCGATTGATGAACCTGTGACCTGGTTCTGCTCGCCGTCGGACGACGTGTTACCCCACCCGATGGCCTGCCTGGTGACCGGGATTACGCCACAGGAAGCCAAACTCAAGGGTATTATCGAAACCGAATTTGCGGGCAGGATCCTTGATGAAATGTCGCAACCGGGAACCTGTAGCGCGGGTTACAACAGCATCCGTTTTGATGACACCGTCACGCGAAACCTGTTGTACCGAAACTTCCGGGACCCGTACGAGCGCGAGTACCGGAACGGCAACTCCCGTTGGGACCTGATCGACCTGGCGCGGATGTGCTACGCGCTTCGACCGGAAGGGATCGAGTGGCCGATGCATGAACCGGGCAAACCCAGCTTTCGGCTGGAAGACCTCTGCCGCGCAAATGGAATTGCGCACGAAGGGGCGCACGATGCCCTGGTGGATGTGCGCGCCACCATCGACCTGGCGCGGCGGCTGAAAGCAGCTCAACCCAGGTTGTTCGAGTGGGCGCTGCAAATGCGAGAAAATGAACAGGTTGAGAAGTTGCTGGACACCGTCGAGCCAACACCGCTGCTGCATACGTCTTCACGCATTCCCGCCATACGCGGTTGCACAGCAATGGTTCTGCCCCTGGCGGTGGTGCCAAACCGGCCCAGGTCAGTGATTGCATTTGACCTGGCCGCTGACCCCGGGCCCCTGTTCAGCGAACCTGCCGACGTCATTCGTGACCTGGTGTTTACCCCGGCCGGTGATCTACCGGAGGAAATGGAACGGTTGCCGTTGAAGATGATCCATGGCAATCACGTACCGATGCTGGCACCCATCGGCACACTCGCCGGCGTCGATACGGACCGGATCCACATGGACCCGGAATTGTGCAAGAAGCACGCGCGCCTGCTACTCGGAGCACTCCAGGCCGTCAGGGAGAAGGTGATCGAGGTTTTCGCAACCCCATATGACGGCTCTCCTGATAGTTCTGATCCGGACAGAATGCTTTACTCAGGCGGTTTTTTTTCAGCCGCGGACAAGCACCTGATGAAAAAAATTCTGCTGGTGTCACCCGCGCAATTGGGAAGTCATCTATGGTCTTTCCAGGACAACCGGCTTCCATTGATGCTGTTCCGGTACCGCGCCCGGAACCATCCGGACACTTTGAGCATGGAAGAATCCCGTTTGTGGGAGCGGGACCGGCGTTTGCGACTGGTGGAAACCAATGACCCGGATTATTTCACCCTGGCCACCTTCAGGCTGGCGATGAATGAGCTAAGGGAACAGAAAAAAGATGAGCCGGGAGCCCAGAGAATTCTCGATAAACTGGATGCCTGGGTGATTGAATCGGGCATTGGCAACCTCTGAGCTGAACAATTTCACCCACAGAGATTAAATCTACCTGAAAAGGTCGATCATCCCGGTAATGTGACAAACATTTTTCAAAGACTTAGAAGCACTTCCTCTATTTGATTCGAATTGTTTATACACAAGTGCCTGATTGTCTTTATGACAGAATTTTTACAATCCCTATGGCCCCGTGAATGCACACACATAATTTTATCTGTCTGATTTAAAAGGATATTTTTAAAGTGGTTAATTTTTGATCAAACTGGAACGACGCCCACGAGACCTTTGACCCCGCAGCTTTCTTAACAGGGTTATCCACAGCTTTTGTGGATAAGTTTTCAGGCTACGTTCAAAGCCAGTTGCAGGCCGTTTGGCGGCCTGGAAATCGCGGTTTTGCGGATGCTGGCTTTGCGCCTGAGCCGCTTTCTGGCCATCGGGGAAACAAATTCCACGTGGGACCCGTCTGAAAACTGCAACATCCAGATTTCGCGAACATCATCACCCGGCTGAGTTACCGCCACGACACCGGTTATCGTTTTGCCGATAAGATCCTGGTTTGCTCTCATTTTCCGCTCCTTAACAAGAAATTATCCTGAGTCTGCATTCATTTAACTTCAGCAACTTCTCAAAACGTGAGAGGCCCGGTTAAAAAAAATCCGGGCAGGATTGTCCTGCCCGGAAAAAAGGGCTCACTGCCGTAGTTCAGTTGTTTTCCTGGCTTGCTGTTTCCTGCAGGATGATCAGGTCGCGGTTTTTATCGATGGTTTTAAGACCGATTCCCTTGACGTTGACCAGCTCATCGACGTGATCAAACGACCCGTTGGCTTCGCGATATTCAACGATCAACTGGGCCTTGCTGAGGCCGATGCCCGTCAGGCTTTCGGATATTTCTTCGGCGGAAGCCGTGTTTACATTGACGGGTCCGGCCGCCCATACCGATGTGAAGAACAAGCTGCTTGCGATAAAGCTCAGGAGAAATTTCATAAACTGCATCCCTCGTTTGGTGGTTGAACAAAGCACAGACGCCTGTGCTGCGAATTACTGAAAAGTGCAGGATCAAGATTAATCATGCGGCCGGGTTTTCCATAGATGGATTTAGCCCGTTTGCCTGTAGGAAATCGGAGACGCCTTTTGCGCGATCGGCCTTGAACAGACCACCACCTTCCGGCACAATGCCCTTCCCCGGGCTTCCGGGGACTTCAAGGGTGGCCCCCGCTGGTCCCCTCGCGACGACAAGTTGTGAACCCCGTCAGGCCCGGAAGGGAGCAGCGGCAACAATGGACTCGGGCGCCGGGGTGCGGCGGGCGGGGGTTGCCACCATCTTCCGCTTCCAGTTTGCTATAGTGGACCCAATGAACCTCGCTGAGACGCCATAGATGAGTTACCAGGTCCTGGCGCGCAAATGGCGCCCGAAAACTTTCCAGCAGCTCATCGGCCAGGAGCACGTATCGCAGGCCCTGATCAATGGATTGGACCAGGACCGGCTGCACCATGCATTTCTGTTTACGGGAACCCGTGGAGTAGGCAAGACCACGATTGCGCGAATCCTGGCCAAGTGCCTCAACTGCGATACGGGCGTCAGTTCCACGCCTTGTGGCGAATGCAGCAGTTGCGTCGATCTGGACGATGGCCGTTTCGTCGACATGATCGAAATCGATGCCGCATCGAGAACCGGCGTGGACGATATGCGCGACCTGCTCGAATCGGTGCAGTACACACCTACGCGTGGCCGTTACAAGGTGTACATCATCGACGAAGTGCACATGCTTTCCACCAGCAGTTTCAACGCCCTGCTGAAAACGCTCGAGGAACCTCCGCCGCATGTGAAGTTTGTACTGGCAACCACCGATCCCGACAAAATCCCCGTCACGATCCTGTCGCGCTGCCTTCGCTTCAACCTGCGCCGGCTGTTGCCCGACCAGATCGCCAATTATCTCAAAGAGCTGATCAGCGCTGAAAACATCGAGGCTGAAGCTGAAACCCTGACCGTGCTGGCGCGGGCTGCTGACGGCAGCATGCGGGACGGGCTCAGCCTGCTGGACCAGGCCATCGCTTTCGGAGGCGGCAAGCTGGTGATGACCGACCTCAAGAAAATGCTCGGCCTGGTCGACCGCGCACACGTCACTTCGATGATACAGGCGCTGGCTTCAAACGATGCCCAGACCTTGCTCGGCATCGTGGAAGACCTGGTTTCACAGTCCCGCGACCTGGAAACCGTCCTGATGAACCTCGCCGAGGTTTTGCATCGCGTCACGCTGGTGCAGTGCGTGCCGGGTTACCGGGACCCGGAGCGCAGTGATTGGGACGCGATCGAGGAACTGGCCGGGCAGCTGACCGCAGAGGATGCCCAGCTGTTTTACCAGATCGCAATCAAGGGCCGGGCCGAACTGGGACTGGCGCCTGACCCGCGGACCGGCCTTGAAATGACATTGCTGCGCATGCTGGCTTTCCGGCCCGCGGACGCTACCGGCTCTGCACCGGCGCCAGGTTCCACGAAGCCGGCAAAACAGGCGCCGAAGCCTGCCAGGGGCCGGACCAGCCCGGTTACGGCCAAGCCCCCGGAATCGGCCAAGCCCCCGGAATCCGCCAAGCCCCAGCCTCACGCAGCGGCAGGTTCCGACTGGGTATCATTGCTCGATGACCTGGACCTCGTGGGCCAGGCACGCGAACTGGCGCGTAACGTCCAGCTCAAATCCCGGTCTGAGGACCGTTGGGATTTCGAAATCGCTCCGAGCCTCAGATACCTGGGGTCGGAAACCTGTGTTGACCGGCTCAGCCAGGCCATCAGCAGCCGCCTGGGGCACCCGGTTAACGTCCGCATCATCGACAACAAGTCCGCCGAATTGAAAACGGCGGCTGCGCTCGAGGCTCAAAAAGTACGTAACAGCATGAGCGAAGCGGAACGGGCCATCAACGACGACCCGACCGTGCGGGAGCTCAAAGAACGAATGGGAGCGAAGTTGGTCGAAGACTCGATACAACCGATCCAGTAAATTTTTTCATTTTCAGGAAACGTCAAACAATGAAAGGAAATATCGCAGGCCTGATGCAGCAGGCACAGAAAATGCAGCAGGAAATGCAAAAAGCCCAGGAAGAACTGGCCCGGCTGGAAGTCACCGGCGAGGCGGGCGGAGGCCTGGTCAAGGTAACCATGACCGGCAAGCACGCGGTGCGCCGGGTGGAAATCGACCCTTCGCTGCTCGACGACAAGGAAATGCTGGAAGACATTGTCACTGCAGCGGTCAACGACGCGGTCAATCGCATCGCCTCGACCACGCAGGAACGCATGTCGAACATGACCGCAGGAATTTCATTGCCCCCCGGCATGAAACTGCCATTCTGACCGGGCCAGATCGACCGTGAGCCTGGAGCCGCTGCTGGAACAGCTGATCGAATCATTGCGCTGCCTGCCCGGCGTGGGACCCAAGTCGGCGCAACGCATGGCGCTGCACCTGCTTGAGCGGGACCGGGACGGTGGAAAACGCCTGTCCAGCATCCTGGAACAATCGATGGAACACATCGGCAGGTGCTCCATCTGCCGCAACCTGACCGAGCACAAGATCTGCCGGATCTGCGCCAACGAGCAACGCGATAAAACCCAGCTCTGCATCGTGGAATCACCCAGTGATGTTATCGCCATTGAACAGGCGACCGGGTACCGCGGGCGTTATTTTGTGCTGATGGGGCGGCTTTCCCCGCTGGACGGTATCGGCCCGGCGGAGTTGGGTCTGGAACAACTGGGCGAGCAATTGGGCAACCACCCACCCAGGGAAATGATCATCGCCACCAACCCCACCGTAGAGGGCGAAGCGACCGCTTACTATTTGCAGCGAATGGCTCAGAAACACGGGGTTGCGGTCAGCCGGATTGCCCATGGCGTTCCGCTTGGCGGAGAACTCGAATTTACCGACCAATCAACCATCGCCCACGCTTTTTCCAGCCGCCTGGCGATCTGATGTTGGAGCGGCCCATGGCCGCGATTAAACTCCCGTGTCACAGTGAGGTGAGGGACCGGGTACCTGTTGGCGGGACCGTCGGCTGTAGGGAACAGCCGAGGAGCGAACATGGATGTCTCGAGCGCAGGCAATGCAGGGGGAGCGGTTTCGCCGCAGGCGAATGAGTGCCCCCGGAATGCCGTTAAGCGCGTGTGTCCCGGCAACAGGTACCCGGTCCCTCACCGGATTCGGAGTTGAATCGCGGCCATGGGCCGCTCCTACGAAACCCTGAGATCCCAGAGCTGCAGCAGGCACGCATAGAATCTGGCACTGTAACTCCAATTGCGTCCTTTCGTCGCCAGTAGTGGCAGGCCGCTCCAGGTAAGATTCCAAGAATCCACTGGTCAATGCAGGAGCGAGGGAATGGTGCTGCACGACGACCGCAAGGTCGAAAAACCGGTGTCCAAGCCCAGCGTATTCCCAGTCGATCAGCATCAACGGTTCGCCGTCCAGGATGTTCTGGCAAACCAGGTCGTTGTGACACAGGACCGGGCCGGGCGACGCTGAATTGATCTTTTCGGCCAGGCTTTCAGCCTGCGAGAGTAACGCGCGGGATTCTTCGGTGCCCAGCTGGGCAGCATAGCGCCGGGCAGCGGCAACCGGGTCAAAAGCATCGCCGTGGGCAGTCAAGCCATGTAGCTGTCGCAAGAGCCGGGCCAGCCGTTCCAGGTTTCCCGGGCGGGTGAGGTCGGTCGTGGTCCAACTTCTTCCCGCCCGGAAGCGGCGCAGGTACACGCCGGCCGCGGGATCGGAATAAATCGGCTCCGGCGCCAATCCGGATGCAAATACGATCCGGGAAACCCGGTGTTCATTGAGGCGGTTCAGACCCAGCCGGGCGGCCTCAGGCTTGTCCAGCCTGAAAACGTATTGCTCACCATCGCACTGTGCGAGAAAACTCGCATTGGTCGGGCCGTCAGAGAGTGCGTTGAGCAGCGCGGCTCCCGCCATGCCAGGGATGGCCTGCAACACCCGTTCGGCTGACTCCCGGCCGGGAATGATGCCGGTCATGCCGAGGTTTCCATCATGCTGGCGCGCCAGCTGCGGTAGCCGATCACGATCATCACCAGGTAGGCGGCAAACAACGCCGCCGTGAAGTAGAGTTCGCGGGAAAAATACAGGCCGATCGAAACGGCGTCGATCAAAAACCAGTAAATCCAGTTTTCCAGGATTTTGCGCGCCACCATGAACGTTGCGATCATCGCACCCCAGGTGGTGAAGGAATCGAGAAACGGAAGGGCCGCGGCGCTGTACCGGGAGAGCAACTCACCACTGACAAACACCAGGAACATGACCGCCACGATGGCTGCCAGGTGATACCGCAGCGGCCAGGTAGTGACTTCGAGTTCCTTTCCGCCGGCCCCGCCATGGCGCCATTCGTACCAGCCGTAGGCCGCCATGACCAGGTAGAACACCTGCAGGGCCGATTCCATGTACAGCCTGGCCTCGAACATGATGAACAGGTACAGCAGGGTACTGGCTGCAGCCGCGGCCCAACACCAGATGTTCTGACGGATAGCGAGCACCAGGTAAATGACGGCCAGGATCACGGCCAGCACTTCCCACCACTGCAATGCGGTCATTTGCCCGTTCGCCTGTTTACAGAACCGGATCAGGCATCGGGGGTCAGGCTGGGCGCCCTGGCAATCTCGAGGTCCACGTTCAGGTACTTCACCACCAGGACCACGGTGTTGCTGGAGGCGGCCATCACGGCGTGCATGCAATGGTTGATCGCGCCGGTCACCGCTGCAAACTCGCCGCGTAACTGGGTGCTTAACTGGTTGGTGACGATTTCGATCCCATCCTGTGTGCGGATGTCCCTGATGAAACGGATGATTTCAGGCACCGGGCCGTCTTTCAGCGGATACAGGCTCAGGTCGGCAACGATTTTCATTGTTCGTTCTCCTCAAGGTTCCTCAGTAACTATAGCTGACGGTCATACCGTAATGCCGGGGGTCCCCCAGCTTTGTGTAAAGGGTTCTTTCAAACCAGGGCGGCTCCAGCCCGAAAGAAAAACCACGCGTGTAAAAGGTTTCATCGAACAGGTTCCGCACCCAGGCATACAACGACCAGCGGCCCCACTGTTTACCCATTTTCAGATTGACCACCTGGAACGCACCGGATTTCTCATCATGGCTGTAATCGAAGTAGTACGAACCCACGGCGTTGAAATCCAGCCGTGCCGTCCAACCTCCGGGCGTGGCATAACTGGCGCCCAGGTTCAGCGTATAGGGCGGCGCATGCGCAAACTCACGGCCAATCAGTGTGCCCGGTATATCCGCTTCGCGTTCGAGCCCGTACCCGTCAATCTCCGATTGCAACAGGCCCAGGTTGCCATGCAGCTGCCAGGTGTCGCTGACCTGCCAGGCCAGGCTGGCTTCAAAACCCCATGAATGGCCCTTCGCGTTACTCGTTATGAAGATAAAATCATTCGGGTTATCCGTGAACTGCGCGGAACTGCGGACCTGCATGTCCCGGCGATCCATGTAGAATACGGCCGCCTCCAGGCTCAGCGTCCCGTCGAGCCAAAGCCCCTTTAGCCCGGCTTCGAAATTGGTCAGGAGCTCCGGATCGTAGGCAATGGCTTCCAGGCCCAGCCCGGCTTCCGGGATCACCACCCGGGCCAGGCTGGGGTTGAATCCGCCGGCTTTGTATCCGCGCGACACCAGTCCATACAAACGGGCCTGGTCGTTCAGCTGGTATTCCAGGCTCAGGTCTCCCCCCCACAGGTTTTCATCCGGATCAAAACCGTGGCTGACCGGCTGATCCGGATTGCCATAAATGAAGTCGGTGAACATGTCGGAGTAATCCGCTTTCCAGCGCTCAATACGCACACCGGTATCGAGCCGCAGGCGGTCCGTGAGGTCGCTGTCGAGCCGGCCAAACACAGAGTAATTGGTTGATTGGTAGCCGCTTTCCAGGCGGGTATCGTCCAGGCAGGGAGTGCACCAACTCCAGGGCGCGTCGGCACTGTCGTCATACAAGCCGCTGGAAAGTATATGGTCGGACTCTTCCAGCCTCTGGGCATAAACGCCCAGGACCCAGTCCGTGTGTCCGTTGAACAACCGCCCCTGCGGTGAGGACAGCAGCCGGAATTCCTGGGTCAGCGAATCCCGGTCACGCTGGTCGGAATAGGCGTAGTCATAGCCATAGGGTGACCAGTAATCTTCGTTACCCCAATCGCCGTCGAAAGAAAACAGGATATCCGAATGGGCATAGCCGGTGATGCTGACGAAATCGGTGGATGAATTGACAGGCCCCATGACTTTCAGCGAACCCCCCAGGGTTTTCTGTTCATCGCGCCCGGGACGGTTGCTGAACGTGACCCGGCCATTTTCCGGCGACCAGGCGTCATAACCGTTGTCGAAGTCTGCATACAACAGGCTTAACTTTGCCTCCCAGCCCTGGCCCAAATCCCAGGACAGTTTACCGCGGCCAGTCCATTCATCCCGCCCGTTGCTGTCATCGATTCCCAGCCAGAGGTTGTTGTAAAAGCCATTGCTCTGGTAGTGGTGCAACGAAAAATGTCCATCCATGCTGTCCGTCAATGCACCACCGGCAGCCACACCGGCCGCGAAGGTTTCATCATTGCCGGCCAGCACTTCGGCGGTAACGGACTTCTGCCCGGCCGGATCCACCGACTGGACGTAAACCATCCCGGCCAGCGCACTGGCGCCGAACCGCGTCGCCTGCGGCCCCCTGAGCACTTCCACGCGCTGGATATCAAACACCGAACTGATGCCGCCCACGCCGGACAGGTCGATGTCGTCGATGATGAAACCGATGGAGGGGTTCGGCGCCCCTTCGTACTGCTCGAGTTCTCCGATGCCACGCAGCTGGAAGTAACGGGCCCGCGAGCCATCACCTGAAAAATTCATATTCGGCACCAGCCGGATCAATTCCTCAAAGTGTTGCAACGTCGCCATTTCAATGGTTTCACGGTCGACCACGGTGATGCTGGAGTCCACATCCAGGTTGGACGCACGGCGAAATTCCGAAACGACGACCTCCTCCAGTGGTCCGGGAGGATAAAGCAGTTCCTCACCGGCTGATTCGCCACTCGCGACCGTGGTTCGCGGCAGCAGAACCATCAGGGCGAAAACACAGTAAACGGCAAAATTCATGGCGAAGATCTCAATCACTTTCGAGATCCGGTTGTGCCTGGAGCGGGAATATTAAGGATGGTCCTATTCCTACGCCGGCATTAACCGGATCAGGTTCAAAGGGTTCCTGAAATCAGATCTCAGGCCGCGAGGCCACCCCTGAGGAATGCGTGATATTGTAGCCGATATTGCACCCGCGAGCTCGAAAAATGATTTCGGAGAAATTAGCGCAACTGGAACGACTGTCGCGCGCCCTCGACCCTGAAGCCACGTATTCGCAAAGCGCTGTTTGAACAAGCCGGGGACTATTCAGAGTCATTTCTTGGTCGGCTTCCGGACACGAAAACCTATACCCGGGACGCGGGCAGGAACGGCTTCGATGCGTCACCCATTGCAGAAGACCCCGCGCAGATGTCGGACCTGCTGGAGTTTTTCCGCCGGGAAGTAGACACCACCGGGATATTGCCGGCTTCAGGAGGTCAACTGGGCTACATTCCGGGCGGCGGATTGTATCCTTCGGCGATCGGGGATTTTCTTGCCGACATCAGTAACCGCTACTCCGGTGTGGCTTTCGCCGGGCCGGGTGCGGCCGCCATGGAACATCACCTGGTCACCTGGATGTGCGGCCTGGCCGGTTACCCGGAGTCGTCAGCCGGCGATCTTACCTCGGGCGGCAGCCTGGCCACGCTTTCGGCCCTGGTCACTGCCAGGGACGCTTGCGGTATCGATTACCGGGGTATCCCGGAAGCCTGCATTTACCTGACCGCGCAGGCGCATCACTGCGTCGGCAAAGCACTGCACCTGGCCGGACTCAAAGACGTCCAAAGGCGGATCATCCCGATGGATGGCTGCTTCCGGATGGATGTCATGGCGCTTGAGCGAACCATCCGCGAAGACCGGGAGCGGGGCCTGAAACCCTGGCTGGTGGTTGCCTCGGCCGGCACCACGGACACCGGGGCAGTGGATCCGGTTTCAGCGATTGCCGACGTGGCGGCCAGGCATGGCGCCTGGTTTCACCTGGATGCCGCTTATGGCGGATTTTTCCTGCTCTGCGAAGAAGGCCGTGAACGCCTGGACGGTTTTAGCCTGGCCGATTCGATCGTGATGGACCCGCACAAAGGCCTGGGCCTGCCCTACGGGACGGGCGCTGTGCTGGTCAAAGACGGCAGCAAACTGGCGCGCTCCAACGCCTACTACGCAGACTACATGCAGGACGCAAAGCAACCGGATTCCAGCCCCATGGCTGACTTCTCACCCGCCGACTATTCACTGGAACTGACGCGCCCCTTCAGGGGGCCGAGAATGTGGTTTCCGCTGAAGCTGTTCGGTCTGAAGCCTTTTCGCGCCTCGCTGGCGGAAAAAATCTGGCTGGCGCGCTATTTTCACCAGGAACTGGGCAAGATGAAGGGTTTCGAGACCGGCCCCTACCCTGACCTTTCCATCGTTACCTTCAGATACCTTCCGGCCGGTGGAGACGCCGATAACGCCAACCGGCGATTGCTGAATGCAGTGCATGATGACGGCAAGGTGTTCATCACCTCCACACGGATTGAAGGTCGCTTCACACTGAGGCTGGCCGTGCTCAACTTCCGGACGCACCAGGACACCATCGACTACCTGCTTGACCTGCTACGGAACCTGACCCATCGAGGGTCTTAAAGACTGTAGTAGAGGTTCATCTCGAAAGGGTGCGGGCGATTCCGCACCGCAATGACCTCTTTCATTTTTTCCCTGATCCAGCTATCGATCAGTTCCTGGTTGAAAACACCGCCTTCCACCAGGTAGGCATGATCTTCCGCCAGGGCATCCAGCGCCTCCTCCAGCGTTGCAGGAACGGGCGTGAGCATCGACTGGCGCTCCTCCGACCATGCAAAGACGTTGTCGTCGAACGGTCCAAAACCGTTGTTCTCGTCCGGCAGAATGCGGTTGCGGACGCCATCCAGACCGGCCATCAGCAGAGCGCTCATGGCCAGGTAATAGTTGCAGGTGCCGTCGCCGGTCCTGAATTCGATCCGCTTGGCTTCTTCGCTGGTCGCGTACTTGGGAATCCGGATCGCGGCACTGCGATTGGCCAGTCCGAAAAATAACTTCACCGGTGCTTCGAAGCCGGGCAGCAGTCGTTTATACGAGTTGGTGCTCGGGTTGGTAAAGGCCGTCAGTGAGCGGCCGTGTTGCAGAATTCCACCGATAAAGCACAGGGCGGTTTCCGACAAATCGGCGTAGCCGCCTTTGTCATAGAAAACATTGCGGCCACCCTTGCGCAGCTGGATATGGAAGTGCATGCCGCTGCCGGGTTCGTCGTACAACGGTTTGGGCATGAAGGTTGCCGTCAATCCATGCTGGAGTGCGCAGTTATGCACGACATCCTTCACGTACATCATTTTGTCCGTGATGAGTTCGAAGGGCAGAAGCTCTGTTTCAATCTCCTGTTGTCCGGACAAACCCACTTCGTGATGATGGTAACGCACCGGACAACCGACTCCCTCGATCAGCCGGACCATTTCCTCGCGCACCCGGGCGTGTTTGTCGAACGGCGTGTCGATGTGATAGCCCTTGCGGTGCGCAACCGCGGTGCCGTCGGCATCCAGGTAACCGCCGGGCAGGTCTTCCTTGTTCTCATTCGAAGTAAACCGGTAACCGGCACTGTATTTGCCGTTGTGGATTTCCGCCTCGTTAAACAGGTAAAACTCGAACTCCGGCACCCACAGTGACTGATCAGCGATGCCGCTTTCTATCATGAACCGGTTGGCGCGGCTGGCTACGGTTCGCGGATCCTTGTTCACGCCCTGCCCGGTGTCCGCATCGCAGATATAGCTGAGCATCCGCAAAGTCTCCGGGTTGAACGGGTCGACGATGGCGGTGTTCAGATCAGGCAGCAACAGCATGTCGCCAGACTCGACCGACTTCATGCCGGGAATGCTCGAGCCATCGAACGGAACGCCATGTTTCAGTACATGATCCAGCCGCCGCGGTGGAAAAGAGATGTGGTACCAGTTGCCGACAAGATCAGCGTACTTCAGATCAATGCTCCTGATTCCATGCTTTTCAACCAGGTTCTTGACGTTTTCCAGGCTCATGACTTACCGCCGTTTATTGTTCTCGAGAATCAGCTCTGTTTTCGAGGAATTCTTTCCAGGACTGCGTTCAGCAGCGTCCAGTACTTCTGGACCGAACTGACCTGCACCTTTTCATCCGGAGAATGCGGGCCCCGGATGTTCGGGCCGAACGAGATCATCTGCACATCCGGATAATTCGCGCCCAGGATGCCGCACTCCAGGCCGGCATGGCAGGCCATCACCTTGGCTTTTTCGCCAAATAATTCCTCGTAAACTTCACCCAGCAGCCTGACGACCGGTGAGTCGGGCTTCGGCGCCCAGCCGGGGTAATCGCCGCGTAATTCAACCTCGGCGCCCATCAGTTCAAAGGCGCAGCGCAGGGCGCAAGCCAGGTCCAGCTTTTCGCTGTCCACCGAACCGCGCGCCAGGCACATGATCTCGTACTGCCCTTCCGCGACTTTCACCCGCGCCAGGTTATTCGAGGTCTGCACCAGGCCTTCGATATCCGGGCTCATCCGGAACACGCCATTGAGACAGGCATAAACCGCGCGCAGCAGCTTGTCCTGGAAACCCCTGTCGAGAATCGTGGCGGGCAGGTCTGCCGGATCCATCTCCACTTTCAGGCCCGGGTCTGTCACCGCGTACTCTGCCTTGAGGACTGCCGCCTGCGCGTTGATGAACTGTTTGAATTCATCGGCTTTTGCGTGGTCAACCAGGACGTGCGCAAAACCCTCGCGAGGAATGGCGTTGCGCAGCCCGCCCGAATCTATCGACGCGATGCGTATACCGAACTGTTCCACCGAGCACAACAACAGGCGGTTGAGCAATTTATTGGCGTTTCCCCGGCCATGGTGGATATCCATGCCGGAATGACCACCGGTCAGGCCCGTTATTTTCAATAAAAAGGCAACGCCTTTCACGGCAGGTTTTTCCTGCGCGTAAGCACCCTTCGCAGTGACGTCAATGCCGCCGGCGCATCCGATGGTGATCTCGGTGTCATCCTCGGTGTCGAGGTTGAGCAGGATTTCGCCGCTGAGCAGCCCCCCTTTCAGGCCCATTGCACCGGACATGCCGGTTTCCTCGTCAATCGTGAAGAGCGCCTCGATGGCGGGATGGGGTATGTTATCCGAAGCCAGGATGGCCATGGCCGAAGCCACCCCGATGCCGTTATCCGCGCCGAGGGTGGTGCCCCGCGCCTTGACCCAGTCGCCATCGACAAACATGTCGATCCCCTGGGTATCAAAATCGAAATCGGTGTCGGCATTCTTCTGGTGCACCATGTCCAGGTGGCCCTGAAGCACCACGGGCGTGCGGTCTTCCATGCCCGGCGTGGCGGGTTTCCGGATAATCACGTTTCCGACATCGTCCTGCAGGGTTTCCAGCCCCAGCCGGGCGCCGAAATCCACCATGAAGGCAATCACACGCTGCTCCTTTTTGGAAGGGCGCGGGACGGCGTTCAGGTCAGCAAAGTGTTTCCAGACGGGGCGGGGTTCAAGTTGTAAAATTTCGGGATTCATGATGCGGGATTTACCTTCTCAGGTCACAATGAAGTCAGATTCCACGGTAACCCAATCAGAACACCGAAGTCTGAATCGAGATCAAATCAAACGGATAAATTAGGGAACCTCTGATCACACTGCGCGGGCGCGTAATTGCTCTGAGGTTCCTTAACCGAAATGCAGGGTTTTGACTTCCTGGTAATCCTCCAGGCCCATCATGCCGCCTTCCCGGCCGTTACCGGACTGCTTGTAGCCGCCAAACGGACTGCCGTAATTGAAACCCGCCGCCGTTGATGTGCACGGCGCCGGCCCGCAGGCGGGCAGCTACCCGCTCCGCCCGTTCCGGATCGCCGGTCTGGAGGTAGGCGGCCAGTCCGTAAGGGGTGTCGTTGGCGATCCGGATCGCTTCCTCCTCGGTATCGAAAGGAATGATGGCCAGGACCGGGCCGAACACCTCTTCCCGGGCAATCGCCATGTCGTTGCCGACGTCGGCAAAGATGGTCGGTTTGACGTAGTACCCGGTCTCGAAACCGGCAGGTTTTCCCGCCCCGCCACATAAAACACGCACCCCATCCGCGATCGCCCGTTCGATATGGCCCTGAACCCGGCCGAACTGAATCGCGCTGACCAGCGGACCGATGTGGTCGCCTTCGACGGCCGGATCGCCCACTGCCTGCGCCTTGCCGACGCGCTCAGCGATTTCCAGCACCTGCTGGTAACAGGAACGTTCCACCAGCAGGCGGGTCGGCGCGTCACACGACTGGCCGGTGTTGCCGAAACATTCCAGCACCGAATGGGTGACCCGATCCTCGAGATCTGCGCCGCAATCGGCAAAAACCAGGTTCGGTGACTTGCCGCCGAGTTCCAGCGTTATCCGCTTGATGGTATCGGCCGCATCCTTGCTGATGGCTTTGCCGGCCCGGGTTGAACCGGTGAAGGAAATCATCTGCACATCGGGATGTTTGGACAGAGTCGCCCCGGCAGTCAGACCGTCTCCATTGACCAGGTTGAATACCCCCGGCGGAAAACCGGCGTCGTGCAGCATTTCGGCATACAGCGCGGCGGAGAGCGGTGTGAATTCAGAAGGCTTCAAAACACAGGTGCAACCAGCGGCCAGCGCCGGAACGACCTTCAGGGCCACCTGGTTCATCGGCCAGTTCCAGGGCGTGATCAGCCCGCAGACCCCGATCGGTTCGCGCACCAGGATATCGCCGTTGTACAGTTCTTCCCGGCTCTTCTGCGCAGACAGCGCGTGGATGAAGCCCTGCAGATGCCCTGCCCCGCAGTCCGCCTGGGCTTCCCGCGACAGGGCAATCGGCGCGCCCATTTCCATCGTGATGGCCTGCGCCATTTCTTCAAACCGTTCGTTGTAAATTCCGAGAAACGTCTCGAGCAGGGCAAGCCGCTGTTCCTTGCTGGTCTGGCTGTATGAAGGAAAAGCAGCATTCGCGGCACGGACCGCGCGCTGCACATCCTCGGCTGAACCCATCGTTATCGTGGCGATTTTCGATTCCGTGGCGGGATTGATTACGTCCATTTCCACGGTGGAAACCGGGCTTACCCATTCACCGTTGATGTAAAACTTGCGCAGGTCTTTCATGGAAAATTTTCCTGATCATCAGTCAAAGGATAATCATAATCCATTCTTTGGACGAATGGGCCGGATGGGCGTCCATTGATGATCAGAAACTGACGGAATCCGTTGCGCAGTTGCCGGTTCCCATCTCGCAAACCACGTAGGTGTAGGTCTGACCGCTGCCCTTTACACCGATATTTTCAGTGTAGGCCCCGTCATTGGCCGTCGGCGACGCCGTAATATCGATACCATCCCGTCTGATTTCGACCGTTGAACCGGCGAAATTCAACCAGGTAATTTCCACGTTTTGCACACCCTTCACTTTGAAGGGGCGCAAGCTGAT
The DNA here is from genome assembly GCA_963700705.1 of uncultured Gammaproteobacteria bacterium. Classification (GTDB taxonomy): domain Bacteria; phylum Pseudomonadota; class Gammaproteobacteria; order Xanthomonadales; family SZUA-36; genus JAHEFT01. Next base: position 127,924 of record CAVOYQ010000017.1, read on the forward strand.
AGAACGCTCAGCCGGCGGTGGCGGCGGAGGCACATCGTCGTTTACGGTCAGGTTCACGGTAGCAATGTTACTGGCATCACCATCCTGATCGATTATGGTGTAGCTGAAGCTGTCGGTGCCGATAAAGTCAGTACTTGGTGTATAGGTAAAGCCACCATTAGCAGAAAGACTCAGAACACCACTGGCGGGTTGGGTGTTGCTGTTGATGCTTGCTGGGCCGTCACCCTGGTCATCGTTACTGATGACGTTACCGCTGACCTGCGTATTCACAACAGCCTGGTAGCTGTCATCCTCAGCGATGGGTGTCTTGTCTGCCGGGATATCACCAACAATGACGCTGCTACTGCCAACGTTATCGGCCGGGTTGTAAACCATGTTGTTCTTGGTCAGATTGCTAACCGTGAAGGTGACGCTGTTTACCTGGCTTTTCAAGTTGGCTTTTTGCACCGAACAACTGCCGCTGGTATCGGTGACACAGCTGGCTGAACCACTTGTTCCGTTACTCCATGACCCGTCAACGGTAACGCCCGCTTCCGGGCTGTTTCCCTGGTCTTCCACACCAATGGTCACCAAAGCGGTCCAGCGTCCGCGTGAAGCAGGCGCTACGGCACCGCTGAGCCCGGACAGGTTCATGGTCTCGATGGGTGCCGCCTCGGTGGAAAAACTCCAGGTAGCACCCTGGGTGGTGCCGTCGCCGTTCACCTCGTCAATACGCCAATAATACGTCGTTGAGTAGTCAAGTGGGCCTGGGTCGAATGATGTGGCTGCCAGCGCCTGGCTACCCTGCAGATCGCCAGCACCCAGTGAACTGTTGGTTCCAAAATATACGTTGTGAGAGTTAGTCAATGCCCCGGAAGACCATGAAAGCTGGGTGCTGAGACCCAGTTCGCTTGCACTGTTGGCCGGATTCGGGCTGGTAGCCGGGTCGGGCAATACGGCGGGTTCTGCCTCGGTGGTGAAGCTCCAGGTAGCGCCCCGGGTGGTGCCGTCGTCGTTCACCTCGTCGATGCGCCAGTAATAGGTGGTCGCGTAAGCGAGTGGGCCGGGATCAAAAGAGTGTAGTTGTCTGGGTAACCTGGTAATCAATCACGCTGAGTGGGTTGTTGGTGCCGAAATACACATCGTGGGAACTGACGCCCGTCCCGGATGCCCAGGAAAGTTGGGTGCTGAGCCCCAATCCGCTTGCTCCGTTGTCCGGGATCGGTCCGGTTGCGATGCCAGGCGGTTCAGGCGGCTGAACAGAACCTCCGAAGACTTCGAATTCCACATCGTCAATCTGCCACAAATTTCCCTGAATTTCGGACTCGCTGTCAAAGCGGAACCGCAGGGTAAAGCTGGCCTGTCCTGCCGCGAATCCACTCAAGTCGAGTACCTTGCTGCCGGGTAGAGGATCGAAGCCCCTGAAAGTCCAGGCTTCGGTCCAGTTCGCTCCCCCATTGGTGCTGACATCAACATTGATCGACTCGAGGGTGTCAAAATAGAAATAGCTTTTGAAACGGAGTATGGCATTGGTAGAGGAAGACAAATCCATGGTGGGAGAACGCAGTGATGTGACCGTGATATGTGAATAGTTGTTATCCACCATGGCGAATTTGCCCGTTCCGCCGGTATGGTTGTCGAGCCTCGGATCACCTTGAACGGGCGTCTTGACGGCCCAGGGAATTCCCCTTGGTGTTTCAACGGACCAGCCAACCGGCAGACCGCCTGAAAAATCTTCATTGATTAGCAGCCCTGAACTGCTTGGTGGCGGAGTCTCTGCACTGATGACCAGGGAATAATCCTGGTTCTCCCCGTTCAACAGGCTACCCTTGTGGCTGACTTCCACGTAATAGGAGCCGGCGCCATCTGCACCTGTTACGACCTGTTCAACGTTGTCGCGGAAATTGTCCCCGGTAATCGCCGGATCGGCGGGAGTAGCCGGATTCAACACCCAGGGCAGATAAGTGGTCGCTCCTTTGTGGACTCGCAGATCCAGGTCATTGACCAGCATGCTGTCCGGCGGGTCCAGCGCCAGGGCAACCGGCGTTCCGGGCGGATCGGTCCAGACCAACGTGGCGGACACCAGGGCGTTTGGATCCGACGCACTGAATTCTATGGTGTCTGCCGTGCCATTGACGAGACTGCCTTCGATGATCCGGTGTGCGCCGCCATTTCCGGAAATCACCTTTGCCACGTTCTTGGTGTTCAACAAACCCCAGCCGAATTCATAGTCCGGCCCATCCGCATCTCCAGCCTCGTCTGCCGTGTGGATCACCAGGGCCTTAAGCGTGGCGGCGCGCATGAAGTTCCCGGTACCGTAGAGGTTCTCGTAATGTTGCTGCAGCAACAGGAGCGACCCAGTGACATTGGGTGCGCTCATCGAGGTACCGGCGGCCAGCGCGTAGTAAGGATAATCTGGCCAGGCCGAAAACAGGAAAATGCCGTTGCCAACCACGTCGGGTTTGATCCGGCCGTCGTCGGTCGGACCCCAGGCGCTGAAGTCGGCCATCTGCACTGAGGATGGGCCTGCAAAAAGTGAATACCCTCCCAGCAGGTCATCGACTGCGCCTACTGTGAGAATATTCTTGGCAACGCTGGCGCCGGGCATGCAATCGTAACCGGCCGCGGCGCAATCGCCCTGCCTGGGCAGGGTCGAGGTGAACAGGGCTTTGCCGTTTTGGTCGATAACGGTGTATTCCCTCGGGATTCAAGCCCGGCGGAACCACCCGGCCAGACTTCGTCGGTCGATACGGTGTCCGCGGCATCGACATTGTTGGTGATGTAGAAAGAGGGTCCTATCCCCGGAGAGAATCTTTGTAACTCCAGAATTTTGCCATTTGGCAACTCGCGCCTGATGGGAATCCCCAGGCGGCGGGCATAGTCGCGCGCCTGTTGCTTCTCAATGACATCACGATTTTTCAGCTGCTCAGAAAGAGTTTTTAAATCGGCCTTTCTTGTTGCCATTGCCATGTCACTTTGAGCCGCTAGTTCGCAACTCATCAGAGACACAGCGAGAACAAAGAAGAATCTTAGTGAATTTGTCTTCATAACAGGTTCAAATCCCTTTGACTTTCCCCCAGAAACAAGGCGGTTCCCATCCATTGAACCGTTTCGTGTTTATATCAGTATAGACCAGCCTCAGAAAATTGCGCATGGTTGTCGGTAGTCTCACTGCACGCCTTTAAAATGAAGGCCAAATTGGCTCATACTCTCTGCCAGACGCCAATTAAGGTAACGATATTAAACCATTCCCGGGAAATCTGCTGATCTCCTTCTTCAGGATTTCCGGTATATATTGGTATATACTATTACAATGCCATTTATCAACAACCTCTGCCTTACGCTCGATAAAGCCGGTGTGCGGTACGCCATAGTCGGGGGTTACGCCGTGGCCCTTCACGGCGCTGTGCGGGGAACAATGGACGTGGATATTGTCATCAATTGGGACCTGGGCAGTTTGCAGAAAGCGGTAAAAGCGCTCAATGAGATGGGCCTGGTATCGAGCCTGCCGGTTGGCGCTGAAGAAGTATTCCGGTTTCGTGACGAATATGTTCAAAACCGCAACTTGATCGCCTGGAATTTCTACAACCCCGATGATATTTCACAACTGGCCGATATCATCATCACGTACGATCTCAAAGGCAAAGGGCGACAAAGATTAATGACCCGATCCGGGCCGCTGTACTTGTTGAATCTGAAGGAGTTGATCGAGATGAAGACGTCAAAGCGGCCGTCCCCAGGACCTGGAAGACGTAAAAGCCCTTGAGAATCTCTCAGATGAAAACTCTCCAGTATTTCTCAGAGGAAAATCTCAGGCAAGAACCGCGACTTGTCTCCCGACCAAATTCTTCAGTTTCTCGAAGATTTTCGACAGCTTCACGGTTCCCAACCATCAGCCAGCAAGTTGATCAGCATGAAAGTACCGGAAGACTTGCTGAATGCCTTTAAAACGAAGGCGAAATTGACCCATACTCCCTACCAGACACAAATCAAGGTGTTGATGAAAAATTGGGTGCTTGATAAATAACCAGGAGAAATTCATGACCACGAAAACGTTATCCGGAAGCTGTCTGTGCGGCGCCGTTCGTTACACCGCCACGGGTGAAGCACAGCGCTTCTACCACTGCCATTGTTCGCGGTGCCGCAAGGCTTCGGGAACCGGTCATGCCAGCAATCTGTTTTTGAAGGGTACGATCGAATGGGAGTCCGGCGAGGACCATATCAAGTTGTTCAAAGTGCCGGAGGCCGAACGGTTCACCAATACTTTTTGTGAAATCTGCGGCGGCAGGGTGCCCCGGTTTATCGAGCAGTACGGCGTGGTTTTTATCCCCGCCGGTTCCCTCGACGATGAACCTGATATGGGCCCGCAGGCGCATATCTTCATGGGTTCAAGTGCGGCCTGGTCCTGCGCGGGAGGCCAGTTGCCGGAATTTGATGAGTACGCCGGATAATTCCCTGGGGGCTTTCTGTGCTGACCGGCCGGTTTTCCTGCGCGGCTCTTCCAGCGGAAGCCTGGCTGGCCTGACTTTTGCGGCAAAGGATGTTTTCGACCTTGCCGGCCACCGCACCGGCGCCGGCAACCCGGACTGGCTGAGAACCCACGAACCCGCCAGGGTCACCGCCAGCGCGGTTCAGCGCCTGCTGGACGCCGGCGCCACGCTGGTGGGTAAAACCCACACGGATGAGCTGACCTACAGCCTCAACGGCGAGAACCACCACTACGGAACGCCGGTTAATCCGAACGCGCCCGGCCGGATCCCGGGCGGTTCGTCGAGTGGATCGGCCGTTGCAGTCGCCGCCGGCCTGGTCGATTTTGCACTGGGCACCGACACCGGCGGTTCGGTTCGGCTGCCTGCCAGCAACTGTGGCATTTTCGGCTTCCGGCCAACCCACGGACGCATCCCGAACGATCATGTCGTTCCGCTGGCGCCAAGCTTCGATACGGTAGGCTGGTTTGCCCGCGATGCGGATATGCTGGCGCGCGTCGGCCAAGTGTTTCTGCCCGGTAAAAACGCCCGTTCATCGCCGCTGCGTTTGTTGCTCGCCACCGATGCGCTTGACCTGGTGCGCAGGCAAGTTCGCCCGGCTCTTGATTCCGCGATCGAAATGGTTGCCGGGGCGCTTGGCCGCCCACAGGACGTGCGTCTTTACCCGGGTGATGTCCAGGATTGGATGATGAGCTTTCGATTGCTGCAGGGTGCCGAGGTCTGGGGGTGTCACGGCGAATGGATTCGCCAGGCCCGGCCGGAGCTTGGCCCGGAAATCCGGGATCGTTTCGAGTGGGCTGCAGCCATCGACCCTGCCGTTTTGCCCCGGGCACGCGAGGTGCGGGCTGAAGCCACGCAATATCTCGACGACTTGCTGGGCCAGGACGGCATCCTGTGCATGCCCACCTCACCGGACATTGCCTTACCGCTGAATTCCGGAGGCAAAGAACTGGAGCAGTTTCGCTCGGACGCATTGGCTTTATTGTGCGTGGCAGGCCTGGCCCGTCTGCCACAGGTCAATCTGCCGCTGGCTTCATTTGACGGGTGCCCGCTGGGAGTATCGCTGATCGGGCCGCGGGGGTCGGATGAGCGTTTGCTTGCTTGTATATCTCATGAATCAGCGCTGTTGAATCCGCCTCCGGGAGCTGTCAGGGATAACATCAGCTAAAAGCCCTGTGCTTGAATAGAAAGTTTACGCATCCAGTCTTTTGGGCATGTTCATAACCAAATTTTCAATAGCTTCCAGATTTTGATCCGTGCAGCTGGCGTCAATTGCCATCGTCATTCTTATCATCGACATCCAGAATGAACTTGATCAGGCCTTCGAAGTATACTTTCTGATCATCATACATAGCCAGATGGCTCCCTTCAGGGCAGTACAGGTAACGACCGTTCGGAAAAGCGCTCGCCATCCACCGCATGTGTTTCGGGTCCATCGTGTCGTATTCAGCGCCAATAACCAAGGTCGGCACCTTGATCTCCGAAAGCTCCGCCGTTCGATCCCAATCTTCCAATTTGCCACTCACACCCAGCTCACTTGGTCCCTGCATTAGCGTGTAAATCTCGTTGTTGATATGGTTGGACGTACGGGTTACCGGTTCAGGCCAATCCGCAACTGGCATTCGTAAAAAATGGTGTACGTAATGATTCGGGAGAAGAAGCTCCATATAACGCGGATTTGTAAAATCCTTTGCCTCTTCGATTGATCGGATTTCCGCGAGGACATCAGGATCCATGACGGACAAGAATTGCTCCTGAGCATACCGGTTGTACGCAGGATTACTTGCCATCATGTTTGAAATTATCAGACCCTTAAGGTGCTCCTGATATTTCAATGCATACTCGATAGCAAGAATTCCGCCCCATGACTGACCATAAAGATAGAAATTGGAAGCGTCCAGGCCAAGAGCCTTCCGAACTTGCTCCACTTCGTCAACGAACCGAGGTATCTCCCAAAGACCAGGATCATTCGGCTGGTCGGAGTAAGCAGATCCAAGCTGGTCATAGTAATAATATTCAATCCCCGCTCCTGGAAAATAGGAATCAAACGCTTCCAGATATTCGTGGGTGGCGCCTGGCCCGCCATGCAGCAAGAGAACTTTTATATTCGGGTTGTTTCCGACACGTTTGGTCCATACGCGAAAAGTGCCGTTGCTTGTTTCAATGGGTATCAACCGCACACCACCGCTTAACACGTCAGTCCGGCCGGTATTATCGTAGTATGCCGACTTTGTGCCGCCACAAGGATCATCAACACACCCTTGCAGCAGCACAGCCATCGCCAAGGCCAGGAACATTTCTTTCAAGACTGTCTCCGCTGTGCTTTCAACTTGCTATGCACTTTGACCAATTTGAACCAGGACGCTTCCATCTGCTTTGATCGTGAGCAGATAGCCGTTTGCAACATAGTCAAGAAACTCATCCCCGAGCCGGTCTACCGCTATGACGGGCTTTCCGACCCAGATATCCGCAAGAAGAAGCCCGGCCGCTGCAAGAGAATCAATAGATTCGGAAAAAAGCATTGCCTTCGGCGCGATCCCCATTGATGCGACGGTGTCCCAGGTAGCCCCGGCGGATGTGGAACCGGTTGTTTTGGGCAAGCAAATGATTTTGTCTGAAAGCTCCTTGCCGAAGAGATCGTGGTTGTCCTGGTCAGAACATATTGCCGTTGAAGCCCCGGTGACCATGCTTCTGTAAAAGCTCGCCAGGCTGTTGAATCCCCGGCGTGTTACCAGTGCGTCTCCGCTGACATCGCCAGGGATCACTGACCTTCCCTGAAAAATCCTTGTTGCTGATGGCATTTCTACAATGCCCCCCCAGCCAGAATTCGAAGCAGTTGATCATCAGTGAACATTCGCGCAGTCGAAAATGCTCTCAGCTTGTTTGAATTGGTAACCACAGCCTCCTGTGAGAGAAGCGGATTCTGCAAGCACGCTTCAAGGCAGGTCGAACTCAATTGCACACCGCAGCTCTCCAGCTGCGCAAACGCCTGTCTGTCTTTTTTGAATTCAGTCAGGACTTGCGGGGCAGCAACAATCGTTGTGGGGACTGCGACAGCTTCCATATTCCGCTCAGCAAGACTCCGAGATATCTGCTCTGTCCACCAGTACAGTTCTCGCAGGCTGACATGCGGACAGCCAATGAGACAACGCTGCGGGGAGGCCTGCGGATCAGCCCACATGACGGGGTAACCATCAAGCAAGGCCTGTAAATCCTGATCCGTTAGCTCAATTCTCTTATGGTCTTGAAGTAACAGAGTCCGGCCTGCCTTCACTGCCTCCGGCGTTATGCTTTCAACATGGTACAGACCGACCGCACCGAGGGCAGCGCAGGCCGCACCCATTTCTTTAAGGTAGTCGCTGGAATTGTCATCGAGGCCTGTTCCCAGAAATCTATCCAGGCCAGTGATGTAGGGAACGTCCTCGACAACGAGTTTTCCAATCGCACCACCAAGAAGTTGCGGATGGGGCTTGTTGGTTGTCTTGATGTCAATGAGCCAGCTAGCTCTTCTGCCCTTGTCGGTCAACAAACCTGTTAGAGGAGTCTTGCCGACAATATTGGATAGCAGGTCAAGGATTACAGCATTCCGGTTTGTCCTTGCGCCAAGCACAGAGTTGACGTACACGACCGCTGACGACTCGGACCAGGCCAGGATTTCGCCATACTTCGGCACGTTGCCAACGACAGGAAGATAGGGTGTACAGGTCCAGGAATCTTCATCTCGCAGCCCAAGCTGCCGCATGCGTTTGTTGAAATGAGGCTGACTGCTGAAAATATCCTCGAATCGCTTTTCCTGATCGGCGCTTAAACTCAGGTTTTCGAAATCAAGCGGCGGCGCCGGGTCAAGCGTGAAAGGATATTTGGCTTGCAGACCAGCTTCGACCAGTTCATCCAGCATCTCCAATCTTGGTCCGATGCCGGGTAAAACATGATGAAGAGCAAAGTGCCCACTACCCTCAATATCGACAAAGCACTGTGCACCAAGGGCATCGCCGTAGCGAACCAGGGTCTCCATTACTTTCTGTAAAACAGACCCGGACCCACCCTGCAGGATCGACATGTTCTTCAGCTGTGAGCCTCACGGATTCACCTGCCAGTCATTCGTGCTGGGAAAAGCAGGTCAGTCACTGTTCCCATTCCGCGTTACCATCGACTGCAATGTGTTGGCCGGTGATATGACGGGCGTCATCAGAGGCCAGAAAAACCGCCATGTTCCCTACTTCTTCCGGCTTGATCCAGCAGTTCATCGAGACGTACTTCAGAAATTCCTTCTCAGCTTCGGATTCTGTGAGCCCGTTGGATTTCGCGTAAGCAGTGACCAGTCCGCGCCCTCTCGAATTATCGATGAGCCCGGGTGATATACAGTTGCAGCGAATATTGAATGGCCCCAGTTCCCTCGCCAGGTTGTAATTCAATCCGATAAGCCCTGCTTTGGATGCCACGTACGGTGACCGTAACGGCAGTCCGGTTTTTACTGAAGAAGTGATGATATTGAGGATGACACCTCCGCCTTTTCGTTTCATGATCGGTGTTACTTCCCGAATGCAATAAAACGCACCGTTCAGGTTTACATTGATAGCCCGGTGCCAATCATCAAGGGTGATATCCTCTACGCCTGCCCGCGGCCCGCCGATGCCTGCGTTATTGACCAGAACATCTATTCCACCCATCAGTGCCCCGGCATCGTGAATCAGGGACTTAACCGCTTCAGGGTCGCCTACATCGGTGACGGTGCCGGTCACTTTGGGATGACTGGTGTGCAGCGCGGTCAATGCAGCTTCGTCGATGTCACAGACATGAACCCGGGCGCCGGCATCGATAAATTTTTCCGCTATTGCTTTACCAATTCCGGTTGCCCCGGCGGTTACAAGAACATTTTTCATGCTAAACCTGACTGCCTGGCTGAAGTTCAGCCTGATAAACCAAGAATTTCCCGTGCTTCCTCTGGTGATGCGACTTCGGCACCCAGGTCCTCGATGATGCGCACGGCCTTTTCAACCAGTTGTCCATTGGTCGCGAATACACCACGTTTAAGGTAGAGATTGTCCTCAAGGCCAACACGGCAATTACCACCGAGCAATACGGCCTGGGCAACCATCGGCATCTGCATTCGGGCAATACCGAAGGCAGCCCAGATCGCATTCCCGGGCAATAAATTTCTCATGTAAATCAATGTTTCCGGCGTATCAGGCAAGCCCCATCGCGTACCCATGACGATCTGAAACAAGGGATTCCCATCGAACAATCCGTCGGAGATCATCTGCCTGGCCAACATGACATCACCCGGCCCGAACACCTCGATCTCGGGTTTCACGCCTAGTTCCTGAAACCGCCTGGCCATTTTTCGCAGGGTGTACTCGGTGTTCAGGTAAACGAACGGCGTTTTCCCGTCCACCTGGTTCTGGGTCGTTACATCAAGAGAACAGAGTTCCGGCCGGGTACGTTCGATGTGAATCACGCGCTCCTCTGCCGGCGCCACATCGGAGCCAGCGCCTGCTCTGCTCTCATCCTTCGGATCGGGACAAAAGAAGCCTCCTCCTCCACAGGTAACGTTGATTACTGCATTGAGGCCCTTATCACGGACACGATTCACCATATCCACAAACAGGTCAGGATCACGGCTACCGTTGCCGGATTCGGGATCTCTTACGTGGAGATGAACCGCAGATGCGCCTGCTTGCTCTGCTTCAACAGCCGCGTTCGCAATTTGCTCCGGCGTAATTGGGTAATTCGGGTGTTCGCGGTTGTATTCCATCTCACCCGTTACTGCGCAGGTCAGAATGACTTTTCTTTTCATGATCAATCCTACTCTTTACCGGTTAAACTGGCTTAATACGAGCGAAGTTAGCATAATATTCTTGTGATCACAAATCACATATATCAATTTATTGACCAGAGTAAAAATTCCCATACACCCCGGAAATTCAACGGGGAATGATTATTGGATTTAAGCGAAAAAACAGCGGCTGGCGGAGAGAGCACCAAGGGTTGCAAGCGAAACTCCAGCAGCCGTAAGGCCATGAACGTCAGACTAGCTCGTCGTCAGAATGACTTTCCCGATGTTCCTGTTTTCAGCCAACAAACAATGTGCCTGTTCGACCGACTCCCAGTGCAAAACTGAGTAGATAACTGGCCGGATTTGACCGGATGAAAGTGCAGCTCCAAATTCGCTGTCAAAGTCGGAGACCAAACGTGCTTTGTAAGCATCGCTCCGATTCCGTAAGGTAGATGCCAAAATACTGATTCGCCTCTTCAACATGATTCCTATATCAGTTTTTTCGCTGAATCGACCTCCAAGTGCAGCAAGAATCACAATTCTTGCATCCATCGCCGAAACAGCGATGTTCCGGTTTACATAATCTCCTGCAACACAGTCCATTATTCCATTGAACCCCGGGGGAATCATTTGTTCCTGCCATGTGACAAAGTCAGTTTCGTGGTAGTTGATGGCGTAATCGGCGCCAAGCGCCAGGCATGCAGCCGCTTTCTCATCGCTCCCGACAGTAACGGTGACGCTGGCACCAACTTGTTTTGCCAGCTGAATCGCTGCGGTTCCTACGCCACTGGCGCCAGCATGAATCAGCACCTGGTTTCCTGCCTGAATCCCCGCCAGGTAGAACAGACTTTGATAAGCCGTCAGGAACACTTCGGCCACACCAGCCGCCTCTTCGTATGTCATGTTTTCGGGGATGCGCATCAATTGGTCAGCTTTAACCTTGACGTACTCCGCATAAGCGCCGCCAGGGACAATACCAAATACTTTATCCCCCGCTGTCCAGTCAGCCACCCGTGCGCCCACTTCCTGAATGTTTCCGGAAGCTTCTATACCCAAAACCTGGGATTCGCCATCCGGCGCTGGATAGTTTCCGTCGCGCTGTAGCAGGTCCGCTCGATTCACTCCGATTGCTTTCACTTCCAGGAGACATTCATTTTCACCGATGTCCGGGATCGTGGTGTGTGAGATTGCCAATGATTTATCGGGCAGTACCTTGACGTATTTCAAACTAACTCTCCGCGTGGTGACAGGCGACCGCCTGGTCAGACCCCAAATCTCTCAATTGAGGCGCTTCATTTCTACATATACCGCTTACCTTGGAGCATCGTGTATGAAATACGCACCCGGCAGGCGGATCAAGGGGGCTTGGCAGGTCAGACGATAGCCCGGGTCGCGAATTTTTCTCCCCTAAATCAACATCTGAAGAGGGAATCGCGGAAATCAGGGCTTGAGTGTAGGGATGCCGGGGATTTTCAAACAATGCAGTTTGCGATGCTATCTCCATCACGCGCCCCAGGTACATCACCATAATCCGGTGACTGATATGGTGAACCACCGACAAATCGTGACTGATGAAAACCTGGGACAGCTGGAACTCTTCCCGCAAATCCATTAGCAAGTTTATGATTTGGGCCTGGATGGACACATCCAGGGCGCTAACCGGCTCATCGCAAATCACCAGCCGGGGCTGCAGTATCATCGCCCGTGCTATACCAATACGCTGGCATTGCCCTCCTGAGAACTCGTGCGGGTAACGATTGAACGCTGATTGCAGCAGCCCAACTTTTTCCATCATTTCCCTGACTTTCAGTTCACGCTTTGACCGTGACAGGTGAGGTTCGAAAGCACGGAGGGGCTCACCAATGATCGAGCCCACGCTCATGCGGGGATCCAGGCTAGCTAAAGGATCCTGGAAAATCATCTGAATTTCGCGACGTTGAGCCCGCATTTCCTGCTTTTCCAGTCCCGTCAGCTCACATCCCATGAACTCAATGCTTCCCGCAGTGGGCCTGATCAGCATCAGGATCGCTCGTGCCAACGTCGACTTGCCGCATCCAGACTCTCCGACAATGCCAAGCGTTTCCCCCTCAGCCAAGTCGAAGCTGACGCCATCAACTGCCTTCAGATCCTTGTAGATTCGTCGAATCTGTCCGCCACTGGCAATGGGAAACCAGACCTTCAGCCCCTTAACCGACAGCACGGGCTTCTTCATTTCCCATCCGCCCTCTGATCCAAATGACAGGCTTTGAAATGACTTCCTTCGAAACAGCGCAATTCAGGCCGCTCCAACTTACACCGCTCAAACTTATCAACGCAACGGGGAGCGAACGAACAGCCAGGCGCCAGGTTTTGAAGGTCCGGGGGCTGACCAGGAATCATGTCCAACCGCCGCTTTGCAGCGCTGTCAAGCCGGGGAATGGATGCAAGCAAGCCCCGTGTATAGGGATGTTGGGGGTCTTTCAGAATCTTTTGGGTCACTCCCTGTTCCACGACCCTCCCGGCGTACATGACCAGCACGCGGTCACACAGCCCAGCAACGACACCCAGGTCGTGTGTGATCATTACGATGGAGCCAGCACTATGCTTTTTGAGTTGGCGCATCAGGCCGAGGACCTCTGCTTGTACCGTGACATCAAGCGCGGTGGTCGGCTCATCAGCGATCACCAGAACCGGTTTACACATCAGCGCCATGGCGATCATGACGCGCTGACGCATGCCTCCCGATAGTTCGTGCGGATACTGCTTCAGGCGTTGCGATGCTGCCGGTATTTGAACCTGTTGCATTGCTTCAAGAATCAAGGACATCTTACTCTGGCGATCAATATCCTGGTGTTCCGTCAGCATCTCCGCCAATTGACGACCAATGGTCATGTGTGGAGTCAGGGCGGTCATTGGATCCTGGAAGATCATACTCAGTGACCTGCCACGTACCCGGTTCAGCGCATCACGGCTCATGCCAACCAGTTCATATCCTTCCAGTTTCGCACTGCCGCTGACCCGGCCGTTATCGGCAAGCAGGCCCATCACGGCCAGGAAGAGCTGGCTTTTGCCTGAGCCAGATTCGCCAACGATACCCAGACATTCCCCAGGGTCGACATGCAGCGAAATACCATCTACTGCGCGAACTTCCCCGTCATCGGTGGAAAAAACGACTTCGAGATCGTTGACCGTGAATACATGCCCACTTTCCCTGCTTTGAGGTTTGTTGTCACCCATTATCATTTCGTGTCAGCGGTCCCGCGGATCCAGCGCATCGCGTAGTCCGTCACCTATGAAGTTGAAACAGAAAAGCGTGACACCCAGAAATGCGCCAGGGAAAAGGAGCAGCCATGGCGCCACTTCCATCTGAGCGGCACCATCGGCAATCAACACACCCCAACTTGTCATCGGCTCCTGCACACCAAGCCCGAGGAAACTCAGAAAACTTTCTGCCAGGATGACCTGGGGAATCGTCAAAGTAACGTAAACAATCACCGGGCCCAGAACATTAGGCACTATGTGTGTCAGAATAATTTGCACGTCTGAAACGCCGGAAGCCCGGGCTGCCTCGATGAATTCCCTGCGCTTCAGCGACAGCGTCTGGCCCCGCACAATACGGGCCATGGTCAACCACTCCACCGCTCCAATGGCAACAAATATCAAGAGAATATTCTTGCCAAACACCACCATTAGCAGGATAACGAAAAACATGAAAGGCAAGGAATATATGACGTCGACAATCCGCATCATTATTTCATCCACCTTGCCGCCGACGTAACCGGCGATCGAGCCATAAGTAACGCCAATCAGCAGCGCTACGCCGGTCGCGACGATGCCTACCATCAGAGAAATCCGTGCGCCGTATAGCGTGCGAACGAATAAGTCCCGGCCCACCGGATCAGTGCCAAACCAGTGCCCACCTGCGAGGGTTGGTGCAGAGCCGAAATATTCCCAATCCAGGGAGTCAAAGGTATTCGGGTTCAGATACGGCCCGATGACTGCCAGAATCACGATAAGGGCCAGCAATAACATGCTGGTGGTGGCAGCACGGTTGCGCATGAGGCGGCGCAGGGCATCTTGCCAGAGACTTCGGCCCCTGATAAGGGTGACAGCGCTGGCGGTGGTGACTTGTAATTCGCTCATGGCTGCCGCACTCTCGGATCAAGTAGTCCGTAAATCAGATCAACAATGATGTTGAATACGATAATCGCGAACGAATAAAAAATGATGACACCCATGACCAGGGTGTAGTCTCGATTAAGCGCGCCCTGCACAAAAAACTTTCCTATTCCGGGTAAGCCGAAAATTTGTTCAATCACCACTGAACCCGTCAAAATTCCAGCCGTGGCCGGCCCAAGAAAACTCACGACCGGCAATATCGCAGCCGGCATGGCATGACGCCAGATCACAACTGATTCGCGCAATCCTTTGGCGCGCGCGGTTCGAATGTATGGGGAGCGCAGAGTCTCTATCATCGAGCCCCGCATCATCCGGGCGATATATGCGATGAATGGCAACGCCATTGCCGTTACCGGAAGAACCATGTTCTGCACTGCGCCACCATTCCATCCGGCGACCGGCAACAACCCAAGGTAGACGCCAAACACCAGGCTGAGCAATGGCGCCACGACGAAGTTGGGAACGGCTATTCCGGTCATGGCGAAAGCCATTACCGTGTAGTCGGTCCTGGAATTCTGATTCAAAGCCGCAATCGTTCCGAGAAGCACACCAACCACAAGCGCGACGGCCATTGCAGTCAGTCCCAGTTTTGCACTGACGGGAAGGCCCGACGCGATAATTTCCGTGACCGTGAAATCCGCGTATTTGAACGAAGGCCCAAAATCACCTCTAACCACTTTACCCAGGTACAGGCCATACTGGACCAGCAGGGGTTTGTCCAGATCATAGGCCGCGTTCAGATTTGCTTCCACTTCGGGCGGCAAAATTCGCTCGCTGTCAAATGGCCCGCCAGGAACGGAATGCATCAGGAAAAACGCCAAGGTTATGATGACGAACAGGGTCGGGATCGCGCTGAGTAATCTTTTCAGAACAAAAGCAAACATCGACAGCTCACAACCTTGACTATGATAGTGCCCAAAAAATTAATATATAATATCATGACCGTGATAATTATTAACGGAACTTCAGGCGGTAGCAATGAAAACCAACGAAATGCCAGTTCTCGAACTGACCGGCTCACCCCGAAATCGTGGGCGAATTCACGGGGAATCGATGCGTGAAAAGATTCGGAAAAACCTGGAAGCGATGAGAAATGATCTCGCCCGTTCACACAAGGTTGATCCAGATGCGGCCATTGATCAATTTCTGCATGATACTAACTTTTTGCCGGCGATTGCTCAATGGACCCCGGGACTCTATGACGAGCTACAGGGCATTGCAGAGGGCTCTGCCTGCCGTTTGCAGGACCTGCTCGCATTAAACTTCACTGACGAACTCTGGTGTTACGGGATCAAGGACATGGCCCATCAGTGGAAAGGACCTTACAACAAGTGCACCACCGCCGCGGCATATGGACAACCCGGACTGCCAGTTCTTGCCGGACAGACCATGGACATTCCTTACTGGCACGACGGTCAGCAGGTTCTTCTGCGGATTTGCGGGGAAGACAGCCCGGATTCACTGGTTTTCAGCAGCGCCGGTTTGATTGCACTTAACGGTGTTAATGATCGAGGTGTCGGCATATCTGTAAATGCAATTTTTGAACTCGATCATTCCAGCACGGGCTTACCGGTCGCTTTCGTCATCAGGGGCGCACTTGAAAAATCATCTTACCGGGACGCCGTCTCCTTCGTTAAACACGTGCCACATGCATCCGGTCAAAATTACTTAATCTCCGGACCGGAAGAAGTCGTTTCCCTGGAATGCTCAGCAGGAAAGATCACCCGTTTCCTCGCAGCTGAGCACCCGAAACGTCTTTGGCATGCCAACCAGGCGCTAGCCAACGATGATCAGCAGATTTTCAGGGATCTGGTCGCCAGTCTGCCTGAAGAGAAATACCAACGAGGATTCCTTAACAGCCAGACCAGGGTTTGCGCCGCGAGGGACCGGATGTCTGATCCGGCGAAACCGGTAACTCTGAGCACCCTGAAAGAGGTGTTCTCATCCCGGGATCACCCGGATTTCCCGGTTTCGTACCACTATGACGTTAACGCCGGCATTCTCGGATTTACGGCAGGTTGCGTCATCTACGAAATTCCAAAACAGGGACCACCAGTCATGCACCTGTCGGCCGGCCCGCCAGATATTTCCGAGTTTCTGACGTTTGAATTCTGAACTGCCATGAAAGCCAGGTTGTCCATCATCACATTGTTGCTGCTCACCACGAATGTGCTCGCGGGCGGAACATTGCACCGCGGCAACATGAGTGAGCCCGGCTCCCTGGATCCACATCTCGTTCGTGATGTCTATGAGATGAACATCGTCATGGACTTGTTCCTGGGTCTGGCCACTTATAGTGCAGATGGAAAGACAATACCCGGGGCCGCAGACAGCTGGGTAGTGAGTGACGACGGCCTGACTTACACTTTTACGATGAAACCCGGGCTGGAGTGGTCGGATGGGGCACCGCTCACGGCAAGAGATTTTGAATACTCCTTCAGGCGTTTGTTCGACCCGAAGATTGCTTCACCCATCGCATATATCTTCTTCCTGATCGAAAATTCATTTGAAGTCTACTCTGGAAGTCTCGAAAAGGACTCGCTGGGCGTTCAAGCATTGGACGCCCACACCCTGGAAATACGTTTGACCGAACCGGCTGTGTATTTTCCACAGTTGCTCACACATGTGTCAGCATCTGCAGTACCTCGTCACATCATCGAAACTTACGGCAAAGGCTGGACCCAGCCTGATAAGATTGTAACTTCGGGTGCGTTTCAGCTGAGTGAATGGAGACCCCAGGACAAAATCACCCTTCAGAAAAATCCGCGATTTTACGCGGCCGAAACCGTGGCCCTCGATCAGGTCATCTACTACCCCCTGTCAGATAACGAAACCGCACTCAAAATGTTTCGGGCTGGTGAGCTCGACGTCAACTGGGGATTCGCAACGAGCAAATACGAATGGCTCCAGGAAAACCTTGAGGATGAAGTGCGAATTTATCCACAACTCGCATTGTTCTATATCGTGATAAACCTCCAGAAGCCCCCTCTGAGTGATGTAAGAGTTCGTAATGCACTCTCGATGGCCATCGATCGCGAACTGATGATAGACAAACTGGTACGCACAGGGAATCCGGCGGCTTACAGCCTGGTTTTACCAGGCACGGAAAACTATCCACAGGTCGGAGAGGCGGGGTTCAGCAAACTTTCGATGGAGCAACGGCGTATCAAGGCTAAATCTTTGCTTGCAGACGCAGGCTATACCGAAAAAAACCCCCTCGAAGTAACGATCCAATACACAACGGCCCGAGACCAGAAGAACCTGCCTATCGTGATCGCGGCCATGTGGAGAGAAATCGGGGTCAGAACCTCATTTTCGATGTCGGAATTCAAAGTGATGCTGGACGATATTCAGCTTGGTAATTTCGACCTGTTTCCGACCAGTTGGATAGGAGACTACAACGACCCTACGACTTTCACGATGATGCTTCTACCACACTCCGTCGCCAATTATGGAAAATTTCGCAATGATAAATACCAACAACTGCATGAGGAGGCTGCTTTCAAACAGGATATAGATGCCCGCGCAGCCCTGATCAGGCAAGCAGAGTTAATTGCGATGAACGAGCAGGCAATAATACCGATCTATTTCAATGTTTCGAGATACCTGGTCAGCCAACGTGTCACGGGCTGGAAAGATAACCTGATGAACTTCCACCCCAGTCGCTATTTGGACCTTAACTGAAGCGTGCATGGCCCACCTTGAGCAAATTGGCGTCTCCCGGTTCCTTTCGCCAAGCGTTTTGCCCCTTCAACCGATCATTCGCCCGATATAGCGCTTCACCAGCGCTTTCCATTCATCCGCTTTTTTCAGACTGGGCGCCAAATTTATTTGCGCGGCAAGACCTTCCACAAACGCGCAGATCCCGGCTCCTTCCAGTTTTGGATCGATGTCGCTGCTGACAATGCCGGCGGCTTGCAAAGACTCAATTTCGTTAATGTAGATCGATGCGCCTTTAAGATAACGCTGGTGTTGAAGCCGCATCATTGTAGGATTACCCATGGCGCGACCGTTGAATGCCGCAAGCAGGCGCCACATGTTCTTGGAGCGCTTGCTGCTGGGAAGGTTTTCAATCGCCAATGCTACGAGCCGATCCATCCCTTGCTCCTTTTCGGCAGCCGCTTTCATTCGCAGGAACATCTGGTCAAAAAGGTGATTTTTCGTAAATAGAAGCAGGTCTTCCTTGTCCTGAAAGTAATGCCGCAGAACGCCGGTTGTGTAACCCAACTCTCTGGCAATGTCGTTCAGACTGGTTTTTTCCAGCCCCGTTTTCAAAATAGCCTTGCACGCCGCTTCCGCTATTTCAATCCGCTTGGCGTCATGATCTCCGGTTTGTCTGGCCATTTGGAAAGTATAATGCACCGCCCAAAAATGAACCACAATCTATTTTTATCATCACAGTAATGATATAAATACAGTCCTGACCAATCTCGCCGGTGGAGGAGAACCCAACAATGAAAAGACTGATTTTTGCTGCGCTTGTATTTATCCTGCTCGCATCGGCATTATGTGAACTTCAGGCATCCGACCACCCACCCATTCTCACGACCGGCGAGCTTCGGGCCAGCCAGGACATGGCCCGGCAGGTGACCATTTATAGAGACCGCTACGGTGTGCCGCATACTTTCGGCCCAACGGATGCCAGTGTGGTATTCGGATCTGCCTATGCCCGTTCGGAAGACAAATTGCTGGAAGACGAACTGTCGATACTGTATGTGCTGGGAAGATCGTCCGAAGTGGACGGAGAAGATGCCCTGATCGGGGATATGTGGGCTCGGGCGGTCGGTGTCCCCGGGCTCGCAATGGCGGAGTATGAAGAGGCGCAGCCAGAAATTCGGGCGCTGGCAGACGCCTGGGCCAATGGCGTAAATTACTACCTGCGCCTCAACCCGGATGTTCATTTGAGAATCCTGACCCGGGTTGAGCCTTGGTATATTTTTGCTCTCTATCGTTTTGGGGACCTTCCTTCTTTTCCTTTCCTCAGCAAATATGAACAAGCGGTATTGGTGCCACCCAGCGAGGCCCCCAAAACACAAAATGATGGCTCGAATGCCTGGGCCATAGGGCCAGCGAAAACATCAAGCGGCAACACCATGCTGTTCCTGAATCCACATATGTCGTTCGACGTCCCCTATGAAACACATATGCACAGTGACGAGGGGCTGAATATCAGTGGACTAACGGCTTACGGCTACGGTGCGCTTCCGACAATGGGACACAATGAAGTGCTGGGCTGGGCACACACCGTCAATGTTCCCGATATCGTGGACATCTATATAGAAACATTTGACCATCCGGACAACCCGCTTGCCTACCGTTATGGATCCGAATACCGCGAGGCCCGTGAATGGATGGAGACGTTCAGGATCAAGACGGATCATGGGTTCGAAGAAAGGATAATCCCGCTTCGAACAACACACCACGGGCCGACCATCCAGGGACCTGATGGAAAATTTTATTCGATACGACTGGCAAACGCCGAACGGGGAGGCTTGCTGCAAACCTACTTCGAGATGGCCAAATCCAGGAACCTGGGGGAATTCAAACAGGCTGTTGCCGGGAACCGGATCACCTTCCACAACATCCTGTATGCCGATCGCGATGGCAACATTTTTTACCTGTACAACGGCGCCATACCGCGACGAGACAGTCGCTTCGAATGGAATAAACCAGTCGACGGGTCCGATCCGGCAACGGACTGGCAGGGCTACTTCAAACAGGAGGAACTGCCACAAGTGCTGAACCCTGAAAGCGGCTGGTTGCAAAATTGCAATTCCAGCCCTTTTTTCACGAGCGCCGATGGCGATAATCCGGCTGCAGACAATTTTCCGTCTTACCTCACGAGGGAACCACTGCTGATGGATCAATTTGCGGACACTTTCGGTGGCCAATACCCGCTGCCTGCTCGGGCACGTCAATCGAGACTGTTGTTGACGCAAGCCAGCGATCTGACACTCGAAAACTTTATGAAGTTGACCACGGACCGCCATTTCCTCGTTGCTGAGGAAGAATTGCCCGGACTCTTTAGCGAATGGCGGGATTTGTCAGACTCCGACCCGACACGAGCAACCGCCCTTGCGCCGGTGATCATTGCGCTGGAGGAGTGGAATCGCTATGGAGAAAGCCGAGTCTGTTGCTACAACCCTGTTTATCGAGTGGTGGTCCCGCATGGCTGATCTGAATATTGACAACACCACACCATGGCTGCGGATCGAAAAACTGGAAGAGGCTGTGCAAGAACTCGAGCAAGACTTTGGTACATGGCGCGCGGCATGGGGTGACGTCCAGCGTCACCAGGTCAGGGACCAACGCACAGACCAGAGTTTCAGTGATGAGCGGCCGAGCTTACCCTTACCCTCTGCAGACTCGAACCTCGTGGGTTCCCTGTTTATGGGGTCGTCGCAAAAATCCGGAAACAGCAAACGCCGTTACGGAACTTTTGGAAACACTTACGTCTCGGTGGTCGAGTTCGGCGACAAGGTACAAGCCTGGTCGGTTGTACCCTACGGGGAGAGCAAAGACCCGGAATCCCCACATTATTTTGACCAGGCTCCGCTTTTCGTCCAGGGCCTTTATAAACCAGCCTGGTTCTACCTGTCCGATATTGAAGCCAACCTGGAACGGAAATACCACCCCGGAGAAGAGCGTGCAGCGCAAGCAGAAAAATAGACGTATGAAGACCACTGCACCCTGCGGGAGCTGGGAGTCTCCGATTTCAGCGAACATGATTTTATTGGACAGGCTGAAACTGTGGGAACCCCATATAGCCAACGGTCACATTTATTGGCTGCAGTACTTTTCCGAGCGGAATGGCTCACGCCACATTATGCGGAGGAGCCCATCAGGCGAGATCAGGCAGATGACACATGACGGCTATAACATCCGCACCCGCGTCCACGAATATGGAGGCGGAGCTTACACTGTTGCCGGCGACTCGATCGTGTTCGTCAATTTCGAAGATCAGAGAATCTACCGCCAGGTGGACACCGACAGCCCGGTGCCGGTAACCCCAATGAACGGAATGAGGTATGCAGACTTCACTGTGGACGAGCAGCGGCAACGTCTGATCTGTGTGCGGGAAGATCATAACGTCGGCAAGTATCCGGAAAACACGCTTGTTCAGTTATCTCTCACAGAGGAATCCGATGGCCGGATTCTGTTTTCCGGCACGGATTTCGTGGCCTATCCCCGAATCAGCCCGGATTCAAAACAACTCGCATGGATCAGCTGGAACAACCCGTCGATGCCGTGGAACGAAAACACCTTGTGGCTGGCCGACTTCGATGAATCTGGAGAATTGCATAACAAACAGCAACTCAATGTGGGGCAATCTGACTCTATTCTGGACCCGCAATGGTCACCGGAAGGAATCCTCTATTTCATGTCAGACCGGTCCGGTTGGTGGAACCTCTACCGCTGGCGGGAAAATAACGTGGAACCCGTGGTCCTGATGGAACTGGATTGTGCAGATCCGCCCTGGGAACTCGGGCAGCAAAATTACGGCTTCCTTTCCCCTGACGTTGCGATCATGCGCGCCGAGCATCCGGATGGTGATCGGTTATACAAAATTAACCTCAAGGACCAATCGCGCACACCGATATCCACACCACTCGTTACCATTGATTGCATGGCTGCGCGGGACGGCCAAGCCGTATTGGCGGGTACACCGGCCAACGACACGGCGGCATTGCTTGAACTCACTGCAAACAGTGATCATTGCACGCTGATTCACCACCCTGCGCCACTTGGTGTAGATCATCGGTTTGTTTCGGACTGCCGGGCATTGGCTTATCCCACTGATGGTGGTCTCACTGCTCATGGCTATTGGATTCCGCCGAAGAACCCGCATTTTCAATGTCCGGCAGGAGAAAAACCTCCTGTGATCGTTTGCGCGCATGGTGGCCCCACCTGGCGTTTTCACAGGGCATTTACAGCTGCTTTCAACTTCTGGACCAGTCGTGGCGTCGGAATCTTCCTGGTCAATTATGGTGGAAGTTCCGGATATGGCCGGGAATACCGCGAACGGCTCGACGGAAACTACGGTGTCGTCGATGTCAACGACACGCTCGCCGCAGCCCGCTATCTGGCAAAATCAGGACTGGCCGATCCCGAACGCATCGCAGTTCGAGGCTCAAGCGCAGGTGGTTACATCGTCCTGGGCTGCCTGGCATGGGGTAAAGAGTTTGCAGCGGGTATCAACTATTTTGGCATCAGCGACGTCGGCGCCTGGGCCAGAGATACACACAAACACGAATTCCATTACCTGGATCGGCTGCTCGCACCATATACCGGTAATGAAGCCCTCTACGATCAACGTTCGCCCATTCGTTACGTAAGCAAGTTCAGTGCTCCACTGCTGGTGCTGCAGGGTCTGGAAGACAGGGTGGTGCCGCCCAACCAATCGGAGTTTATCGTTGAAGAGCTGGAAAAGCTCGGCAAACCCGTCGCTTACGTAGCATTTGAAGGTGAATACCATGGTTTTTCAAAACCGGAAAGCAACCTCAGGGCTGTCAACGCCGAACTCAACTTCCTGGGAAGGGTTTTCGGTTTTACTCCAGCGGACAAGGTCGAGCACCTTGAAATCAAATACTTCCAACCGGAGGCTCAAACATGAATCAGACGCCCTGTCTCGAAGCTTTCATAGACACCAAGCAAGACTCTGAGCGCCTGAAGACCCGCCTCACCGCTAACCTCGGGTGGCAAATCCATCGCAACGCTGTGCGCGAATGATTCCATCTGCCTCGTGAAGTTGCCCGGCATAGGCCTCTGTTCAATCCGGACCGGCACAATACCGGATGTATTGATCTGAAACAGTTGTTCCGCATAGTAGAAAACATTCAGTGAACCTGTGTCACCATAAGATCTGGAAGCTGCCTGGGTGACTGTCCCAGCCTCCTTCCAGCTTCAGTTCGCCATCCGCGGCCCAGCTTCCACCCCAACTGAATATTCCCTCGTTTGGAAGTGTTGCCGGGAAAGTAATTCCGTTGGCGATCAGTTGGCCTACTGCGCCATTGCCGAAATTCATGATGACGTATTCGGAGACTGGCCGGTCACCGGAGATAGTTCCCCCGACCAAAAACCGAGGTTATTTCCGAATCCAGAATCCAACTGAATACGTCGATAAGGTGAATTCCGTGATCCACCAGACCCATGCCGTGCCCACCCGGCCCGCCTTCCGGGTAATGGTGGGGCCCCATGTCCTCAAAGGCCGCAAAACCTGAGCCACCGATGGCGACCTCGGTGCAAAGAGACACATTACCGATCTCGCCAGATTGAACGATTTCGCGCGCCTTTCGCACCGCGCTCAGGCAACGATAGGTTGATCCGTAATAAAGTTTGACGTTCGCGGTTTTGCAGGCATTGATAATCGCCCGGGCATCTTCGATCGTAACTGCAAGGGGTTTTTCTACCATAACATGCACGCCGTAGCTTGCCACGAGACTGGCGACTTCACGATGGTAACGCGCCGGCACGCAGACGCAAGCGATGTCCAGGCTCTCCCTTTGCAGCATCGCTTCGGGATCCGAGTAAGTCCGGATACCCCACTTCCTCTCAACCGTGGACAATTCTTGCTGCGAAATATCTGCGCCGGCGACAACCTCGATGCAGTCCAGTTCACGATAGGCAGCCAGGTGAACCGCTGCAACCCCACCGCAAACACCGATGATACCAACCCGCAATCTTTTCATTGTCGTATGACTATGCCCCTATCCACCGGCCTGAAGGGCTTTGTCATCCCCGCCCTTCATCCACTGCTTAAACCAGTCACTGACGTACAAAATTGTCCGCATCATGTTTGAGGGGGTTCCGGTCGTGCCATGGGCTTCGGTGGGAAACCGTACCAGTCGCGTCGGTACGCCCCGGACATGCAGCACGGAATACATCTGTTCGGCCTGACCAATCGGCGTACGCAAGTCCAGCTCTCCCGTCATCAGCAACATCGGCGTGTTGATCTGCCCGGCTTTCATCACGGGCGAGTGATCGAGCCATGCTTGCGGGTTTTCCCAAAAAGGTTCACTGAAACGGTGGAGGCTCCAGTCGGCCACATCTGCGGTGCCTGCATAGCCCAGAAAGTTGGATATGACACAATTCGCGGCGGCTGCATTGAACCGATCCGAATGAGCGGTCAGCCACAGTGTCAGCGTGCCGCCGGCGCTGCAACCGGTAACAAATAAATTGTCCTCGTCTACATAGTTCCGGTCGGCGACTGCATCCACTGCAGCCATCAAATCCTCTCGGTCCTTTTGCCCTGGAAATTCATTACTGATGGCATCACCAAACGCTGTCCCGTAGCCAGTGCTTCCACGGGGGTTGCTGTAGAGCACGAGGAAGCCCTGCGAAGCCAGGCCCTGAAAATACGTGCTCCAGCCCCAGTGGTACATTTCATGAGGGCCTCCATGAATTTCCAGAATCAACGGGTACTTACGCTTAGGGTCAAAATCTGCTGGCTTCAGCAGCCAGCCTTGCAAAGAAGTGCCGTCTGCGGACTCGAAGTGAGTTCTTCGATCCTGCCTATCGGAGCACCTTCCAGCTTCAAACGATTCAGATCGGTGACCTCAGTGAAGCCATCGAATTCCTGCAGGTTGAAACTGACGATCTCGTTCGGCCGGTCCGGCAGCGAAAGAGAGGCGACAGCCCGGCCTCGCCGGTCGGAGTTACCGAAGATAAACTGCATGATTTCCATGGGTAATTTGATGAACTTCGGCTTGCAATGAAGCCAAAAAGACCTGCCGGGTACCATTGAAATCCGCGGAAAAATACACGGCACTGCTGTCAGGTGCCCAGAGAATTGACTCAACATCACGGTCCAGATCTGCTGATATCTTGCGCATTCCAGACCCATTCAGCTGGCTGGTCCAAAGCTCTCGGGCCGTGTAGTCCCGAATTTCCTCACCGAGCTTAAAGCCCGCGAATGCCAAAATGTTTACCGTCAGGCGAAATGGTTGGATTAATCCAGAACCCGCGCGGCAAATCGACCTGGCTGACAACTCCCGTCGCCACATCCAGCCGATTGATGTTGGAGAGGCCATAAGTCTTTTCGTAATCTTCGTTTGCGACGCCATCGAAAAATATCTGCGAGGAATCAGCGGACCAGGAAGAACTGGAACCCATATCATGCCCTGCCGGCTTTGCACCCACATGCCAGTTTCCATGTGTGAGCTGGCGCGACTCAGCGGTCGTGACGTCCACCAGGAACAGATGCTCGTAGATATCGTTATAGTAGCCCAGGCCATCCAGGCGGTAGTGGCGTCGATTGATCACCCGAGGTGGTGGCGACCAGACTGCTCCCTCAGGCGGTTTGGGCATATCGATGAGCCACCCGGCGTCAGGTCCGGGCACACCCATCCGGAATGAAATCATCTGCCCATCTGGTGACCATTGAATGTCGCGGGGAAAACCAGAAAGCAGGAGCAGTGTCCTGGTGATTTCCATGCTTTTTGCATCCACCAGCACCAGCTTTGTCTGTCCGTCTGGCTGAGCAGAAAAATAGGCAAGTTGCGAACTGTCGGGCGACCAGCGGGCATTTCGTCCTTTCCCAAGCTCAACCATCTTGCGACCGGTAACATCCGTCAATAACAGGGCGCCATCCCAACTGTCGGACATCCAGTTGACGCGCCAGCGTACAAATGCCAGCCTCGACCCATCCGGTGAAAGGCGAGGCTCGCCAGCGGACTCCAGTTCCAGCAAGGCCGTTAAAGGATGAACATCATCGGAAGCGGCCACAAGCTGGGAGGCAAGCAGTAAAAACAACAAGCCGCTTCTTAGTACCCGAGCAACTGACCTCACAAGAACCGGAAGTCCTTCACGAGTTCCTTGTTCAAAATCTCTTACTCCTGAATCACCACCTATCAGTAACGATACTTTAAGCCAACCCAGTAATACCTTCCAATCTGGTCGAATCCGCCCACTGCTGCATCGGTAAAAAACTTACCCGCAATTGGAGGCTTTTCGTCGAATAAATTGTTTATACCAGCAGAAATCTCAAATTTATCACCAAACCAATACCTGGCGCTAAGATCATTGTAGACAGCCGACCCGTATTTATTGAACTCGGGAGAGAAAAAGCTCGTATAGCCAGGTGGCGGCGCCGGTGGCGTGGTATCCAGCACAGTGGAGTCGATATACCGTAATGACCATATCAGGCTAAGCGGGCCTGACGTGTAGGTCGTGTTCATATTAATGCGCCATTTCGGGAAACCCAGCTCACCATCACGGATATTGAGCGTATTGGGATCACCCTGGATCGCGGTTTCTTCATTCGCCAGCAAATAGGTACCATTGAGCCCGATGTTCAGGCCTCCTGCTTCACCTTTGAACATTCCAGGCAAGTCGTGGTAGTAGCTGAGTTCGAAATCAATGCCTTCGGCGAAAAGGTTTTCCAGGTTGATCTTGGTGCTCTCGACGGTAAGGATCGCGTGATTTTCGGCATCCCGGGTGACCAGGGCGCAGAATTCATTATTGATATCCGGAGCATCCACGCAATTGTTGATAATCGTCGTGGCATCCGTCTCGGAAATCGCATCATCCAGATCGATGTTCCAGTAGTCGACCGCAATGCGAAGCTGGCCTGCCCCTGGTTCGGATGTAAACACGGCACCCACTGTCCAGGAGTTGGAAGTTTCGGGTTTCAGGTCTGGATTGCCACCATACAGAACATTGTTGGCTGCGCCTGCAAGTGGGTCGGTCCAGCCGGCCGGAATACCCAGCGCAGCACAGTTTGCCGCCCGGTTTTCCCCGCCGGGGATGGAATTATTATCGCAGGGATCCGTCAGGTTGATCAGGCCCGTGGTCTGGGCGCTGTAAAGCTCAAACAGGTTGGGCACCCTGACATTCTTCGAGCGCGTTGCCCGAAAGCGGAAATTTTCAACCAGGGCCCAGTTGCCTGCAAAGCGCCAGGTCGTGTTCGAATCAGTGATATCGTAATTGGAATAGCGAATGGCTGCTTCCAGATCAACCGCATGAGCAAACGGCTTATCCGCCAGTACCGGCACGAGAAACTCCGCATAGTAGTCGTAAGCTTTGAACGCTTCTTGCGGGGCATCGTCAACGACTCCTGACCACAAGGCATTTACCTCCGCACCAGCCACATCCCAGGCAGAACGGCCCTGGCCAATGTAGGTTGACTTCGACAGTTCGTTGGAACGGAATTTGATCGTCTCCTTCCGGTATTCGAACCCTGTCGCGAATTGAATTGGACCAGCTGGTAGATCGAACAGATCACCATTTAAGTTCAAATTGACCAGGTCCTGGGTGGATGTTGTCTTGTAAGGCGTGTCGTTCCGGATGAAATCAAGTGCTGCCTGGGAAGGCGGCTGCTGGCCAAACACGCTGATTGGAACGCATCCCGCAGCCCGCATGGACTCATCTCTGCAGACGGCTTCGCCCGTAACAGGATCAGAAATCACATCAATGGCCGAGTAATAACGATTTTCCCGGCGATCGTTCACGATCGTTGTATCTATCTCGAAATTACCGTGCTGATAGGAAGCGTCCCAATTGTAATCGCCAATGTCGCCAACCAGGCCGAAGGCAAGCGTATACGTATCCCTGTCATTGCGTGTGCTTACCGGTCCCAGGTTTGCATGAGTGCCGGAAACATAAAGGGCGTCTCCCAAGGAAAAATTCCTGGGCATCCATTAAAGCTGCAACGTCTGGCGGCAGCAGTGGATTGCTCCGCAACACCACCGTGTCGTAATCAAACGTGGGTTGACCTTGCGTGGTACTTTCTCCGGTCGCCAGATCTAAAGTGACAAATCCCATCAGGTTGTCCGAGAAATCGTATTCCAGGTTAGCCATGGCAGTAGTCATTTTGACTTCACTGCGCAATTGTCCGTACACGGATTCATTAAACCCGTCGCCGCCGGAGGCAAGCCAACTGGCGCATTGCGGACCGAGGGCTGGATCGTCAAAAGGATAAAAATCATTTTCTGTCACGCGCAGATTAGGATCGACCGTGTATCGCGCACAGCTTGAGTAGTCTGGACTAAGCGCCCAGAACGTACCGCCCACTGCGGTACTGGTGTAACGATAATTATCCAGGGTACTCACGAAGCTGGAACTGTTGGGATCTGCCCCAAACAGCATGTAGCCATCGGGTTCAGCAGACCAATCGCGGTCCAACGGAAACAGGGGGTCCTGCTTGCTGTAACTGGCGCCGAATGTAAACCGCCCCTTGTCGTCTGCGAAATGGAATCCGGCAAGCAGGGAGGCCTGTTCGCTGTCTGCACCGCCATCGTCGGACCAACCAGCCGTGGCGCTGGCTTCGAATCCTTCAAAGTCTCTCTTCAAAATGATGTTTACAACGCCTGTAACCGCATCGGCACCGTATATGGCAGAACCGCCACCCGTCTGGATTTCCATGCGGTCAATCATGGAAACTGGAATGGTCGACACATCAACAGCGCCACTGAACCTGGTGCCCGGCACTCGACGTCGACCGTTAACCAATACCAGAGTGCGTTCGATCCCAAGGTTTCGCAGGTTGATGAAAGTCGCTCCCGGATCCGGAGCAAACACTGAACTGTCTGGACCCAGCCCAATACCGATTGCGGGAATCCTTTTAAATACATCGGAAAGGTTGGTCTCACCATTTTCAGTGAGAAAATCGCTGTCAAAAACGGTTACAGGAGTGGAACTGTCAAAGCCGGATCTGGCGATGCGACTACCCGTCACAATGACTTCTTCAAGAGCTGAATCTTCATTGTCGGAATTCTGCAGGGTCACCAGAGTCTGTGCCGCCCTGTTGCGCATTTGCCAAAGCGAATGGCACGAGACACAGAACGGTCAGGAACCAACGAATTTTAAGCCTTGCCTGATCTCTCATAGTGTTTCTCCCACGAAAAATGGTTTGCTTAGTGAGGTTTTATATTTTTTGCGGGTGCTACCAAGAAACGCCACCAGCCATTTTTGGGCAGGATAGCATAGACTTATTGTGATCACAAATCACATATCATATGAAAATCAATGTGAGTTTACTTGCGCCATCAAGGCGACAACATAAACAGGGGAAACCGTCCAGGTCAGCGCCAAACTAGTTAAGGCATTTCGTATTTACAGATGTGTTCTATGAGGGGAATCTATCCCAAAAACCTTCAGCTTTAGTGCCATCCGTGATATCGGAAATCACGGCATTCCGAACGGCCACGTGATCACCCTGCCTCAAAGCTTCCAGTATTTCGTCATGCCTTACATAGCAACCGGCATTCAGGCTTTTACGGGCGAGCAGTGGAGCAACGCTGAACACCGAGGCATAACGCATCCACAACGGTTGAACCATTGCAGTGAGTATGGAATTTGGGCATGCCTCGTACAATGCGAAATGAAATTTCTGGTTATTCTGTTTGAGCCTTATACGGTCTCCCCTGTCGGCGAGATCTATTTCTTCCGCCTTGATTCGTTCGAGCTTCTGCAGGGTTTTTTCAGTTGCATTCTGCGCAGCGAGAAGCGCCGTTTCACCCTCAACCAAAATCCGGGCATTAATGATGTTTTCAACGTCGGCTTTTGAAAGTAAAGGCACTCGAACTGATCGATTCGGAAGAGACTCCAGTGCGTGCTCGGCGATCAACCTCCTGAGCGCCTCTCGAACCGGAGTATTGCTCACACCCAGCCTTTCTGCCAGGTCCCTGATCGTCACAGCCTCTCCAGGCTCGAATTGCCCAGTCATGATCGCGTTTTTCAATTGATCGTAAACTTTGCTGTGGACCGGTACATTGGAGACTCGACGCATACTGTTTCTCAATAAATTTTTGAGTTGCCAGCCATCATATCATCAAGCGGTTCCTGAGAGCAGACGCCACATCAACGCCAGATAGCACAGTTCACAAGATAGATCGCTCAGTTACATTAATATGTGATCACAAATCACATTATGTCATAGAATGTATTGCGATCAGCCGAAAAATGGAAATAACAACTAGTGAATTACAACGCTCCCCTGACTGACATCAATTTCGTCCTTTATGAAGTGCTGAAATATAAGCCACATCTCGCAAGTCTTGTTACTGGCGGCGATTTGGCCGAAGGGCAAATTTCATTGATCATGGCCGAAGCCGCTCGGTTTGCTGAGTCGGAAATAGCCCCACTGAATTCTATCGGTGACCGCGAAGGCTGCACATGGCAGGACGGGCGAGTCACGACACCTTCTGGGTTCAAAACGGCATACAGCAAATTTGTTGCCAATGGGTGGCCGACCTTGTCTCACGAGATCAGCCGGGGTGGCCAGGGACTGCCTCATTCCGTTTACTGTGTTTTATATGAATTACTCAATACAGCTAATCATTCCTGGGCTATGTACTCAGGACTGAATAGTGGTGCGATTCGGACCATTGAAGCGTATGGCACTGAAGAGCAAAAGAACGTCTATCTGCCTCACCTGATCGATGGGCATTGGTCGGCAGCAATGTGCTTGACCGAAGCTCACTGCGGCTCGGACTTGAGCCTACTCCAAACCCGCGCATCGCCTGTGGACGAAAATCGATTTGTAATCACCGGCACCAAGATGTTCATTTCTTCCGGAGAGCATGATCTGACTGAAAACATCGTTTACCTCACGCTTGCCCGATTGCCCGACGCTCTCGAAGGAATCAAGGGAATTTCTCTTTTTATCGTTCCCAAATTCCTGCCGGAGTCAAAAACCTCCAGCGCGGAACGGAATCGGGTCAATTGCAGTGCGATTGAACGAAAAGATGGGCCTCCATGGAAATGCGACCTGCACGATTAACTTTGACGGCGCAGAGGGATTTTTATTGGGGTTGGCGAATCACGGTCTCAGCGCCATGTTCACTTTCATTAATGAATCCAGGCTTAATGTCGCAATGCAAGGATTGGCTGCTGCTGAAAGATCTCATCAGGGCTCAGTTACTTACGCATCCGAGCGCAGGCAAATGCGAGCGCATCCGCGACGCTACCCCGAAACGCCTGCCGACCCCATCATTGTTCACCCCGATGTACGGCGTATGCTTCTTACGCAAAAAGCCTTTGCCGAAGGTGGACGAATGCTTGTTTACTACTGTGCACTACAGGTTGATATCGCAAGATCGGGCAATACCGCAGACTATCGAAGATCCGCTAAAAACAGGCTCGCGCTACTGACGCCGGTGGCAAAAGGCTTTCTGAGCGAGGCTGGTGTTGAGGCAGCCAACTTGGGAATTCAGATTATGGGCGGGTACGGTTTCATTACTGCATCGGGAATGGAGCAGATCGCCCGGGATGTAAGGATTACAACAATATACGAGGGAACGAATGGAATCCAAGCACTGGATCTTCTGGCACGGAAAATCCTGGGGAGTTCAAATGAGCTACTGACGTCATTCACCGAGGAGATTTTGTCTTTTTGCCGTATGCACAAGCGAGAAGTGGGACCAATGTCCATCGTTTTGCAAGGCCTCGCCGAAGAGTGGTTACGCCTGGTTGAAGACATTGCAGCCAACAGCCGGCAAGACCCGGATTCAGTAGGGGGCGCTGCATTCGATCACCTGATGTTTGCCGGCTATGTAACGCTGGCATATTTCTGGGTCCAGGCTGCTTTAGTCAGCAAGCAAAAACTGGCAGATTCAGAAACGGGAAATACTTTTTGCACAAGTAAAATAGCAACTGCTGAGTTCTATTTCAGGCGAATTTTGCCCCGTGCGAGACTTCATGCTGAATTGGCGAGGTGCGATTCGTCATCTCTGATGAATCTCAGAGACGCGCAATTCCGGACGGGATGTTGACAAGTTAGATTTCATCGTACCATGACCGAGTTCCCCATCGGCAACACGGTAATTACACCAAATAATGGTTGCCATAGATGCTTTAGAACTGGCGCATGGGGCTGCTGCCGCCACCGCGATCGAAACCGCGACCGTAACGAATGGGCCACAGCCATCGATCCTGCAGCATTGCCCCGGGTGACGGACGTGCCTACAGGACTGGCCCGTCTGCCGCAGGTCAATCTGCCGTTGGCTTCAGTTGACGGGTGCCCACTGGGAGTATCACTGATCGGGCCGAGGGGGTCGGATGAGCGTTTGCTTGGAATTGCCGTGCGAATAGCGTCCACACTCGGCTGAGTGGAGACCAAGCCAGGCGCCAGCGCCGAGTGAGATGCTTTCGATTTGGCTACCACAGGCCACTAAGCTGCAATCCCCTCAAGTGTAATTTGCTTTCCATCAGTGCTAGTACTCGTCCAAAACCATCCTGGTTTTGGCCCTGCGGGCGCTCTCCCGTTGGTCGTGCGACCAAATTCGCATTGTGCAGGATGCACCGGTGCCACGAAGCACAAGGATGTGCGAGAGCGGCCTCCCGGCGAATTTACTCCAGGCGTCCTGCCTTCCGCCCTTCGGGCCATCTTCGCTGCGCTACGATGTTCAAAATTGTTCCTGACAATTTTGTGTCGAACCGCGTTGCGTGTCGCCGGTAGCCCTCACCCTGCTCTCCTCAAATAAAAAACCCCGCATCAGCGGGGTTTCTTATTTGGCGGAGAGAGAGGGATTGTCCAAAACCTTCCTGGTTTTGGCCCTGCGGGCGCTCTCCCGTTGGTCGTGTGACCAAATTCGCTTGCGGGATTTCGGTCGAAGCAGAGGGATGTCAGCGGCTCCCGGCGAATAAAACCCCGCTTCGCGGGGCTTCTTCGGCGGAGATGTGAGATTGTCCTGACATCTGCCTCGCCGCGTTCCGTTCGCTTACACGCAAATTCGCTCCCGGCGAATTTGTCGAACCCTTGGCCGCTCCGCGGCTGAGGCTCCTCACCCTGCTCTCCATCAAATAAAAAACCCCGCATCAGCGGGGTTTCTTATTTGGCGGAGAGAGAGGGATTCGAACCCTCGATGGGCTATTAACCCATACTCCCTTAGCAGGG
This sequence comes from uncultured Gammaproteobacteria bacterium, assembly GCA_963700705.1. Lineage (GTDB taxonomy): Bacteria > Pseudomonadota > Gammaproteobacteria > Xanthomonadales > SZUA-36 > JAHEFT01. The sequence goes on from CAVOYQ010000017.1 coordinate 161,159, forward strand.
GAGCGCCTTCAGCCACTCGGCCATCTCTCCGGAAATCGAATTTTCAGGTTCTGCTTACTTTGCCCACCAGACCGCACTATTGGCGCTCCCCGGGACGCGCGTTACTCCGGGCATCCCTGCCCTTCGCCCCTTCGGGGCCGTCTGCCGCTTCGCTGCGACGTTCCAAATTCGCTCCCGGCGAATTGGTCAGCCACTCGGCCATCTCTCCGGAAATCAAGTTTTGACTGAAATAGTTCAGATTTTTCACACCCGAACCCGGAGGGGTATTCTAAACGTTTGTCTTTTACGCTGAAACAGGAAATTCACCGGCAATGCCGGTGCATGAATTCCAGTGCTGGCTATCAGTGGTCTTCTGCGGGGTGCGCTGCTCCGTCGGAGCGCTCTTTCAGAATCCGTTGATAAATCTCTTCCCGGTGTACCTGCACATCGGGCGGTGCCTCGATGCCGATACGTATCTGATTTCCTTTAACACCCAAAACTGTAACGGTGACGTTGTCACCAATGACAAGTTTCTCTCCAATTCTTCTTGTCAGAATGAGCATATTAACCTTCCTTTGGTTTCGGACACATCATGTATCCGCGCTATTCTTGTCTTCTACGCTTATGCCAAAACCATCGCGAGACGATTAAATTGCAATGGACGCCCTGCTCAGGCAGCCATTGCACCAATTCCCTTCGTTACGGCGCAACTCCGGGTCAGCTATTTTCAGCGACCCAATTTTGTACCGTATATTAGCGCCCCGTCCAGATTTTCCGGTTGGGACCCGCCGGCTTGGGCAAAATCCGGGCGTCCTCCGCCCTTGCCGCCGACTTGTTGTGCGACGAAGTTTACCAGATTGCCGGCCTGAATCCGAGCAAGTAAATCCTGGCTGACTCCAACAGCCAATCTGACCTTGCCGTTTTCAGCACTGCCTATGGCGACCACTGCGGTTCCGAGCCGGTCTTTGAGCCGGTCCACGGTATCCCGAAGCGCCTTGGGGTCAACGCCATCGAGCCGGGCTGCCAGCACTTTGATGCCGTTGATATCCACAGCGGAACCCAGCAGTTCGTCTCCGCTGGCGCTGGCGATCTTCGATTTCAGCTCCTCGACTTCCTTTTCCAGCGATCTGCTGCGCTCCAGTATCTGACCCAGCCTGTCTTCCACGGCTTCCGGCGCGATTTTCAAGACGTTGGCCACTTCCTTCAACTGTGAATCGATGGTCTGAATTCGCTGCACGGCTGATTCTCCGGCCACGGCCACAATCCGGCGGATACCCGCCGCGATGGCTGATTCCTCGACAATCTTGAACTGGCCGATATCACCCACACGATTCACATGGGTGCCGCCACACAATTCAATCGAGAAATCACCGAAGCGCAATACGCGCACCCGGTCCCCGTATTTCTCGCCAAACAGGGCCGTTGCTCCGGTCTGCAGGGCATCGTCAAAGCTCATCACCTGCACATCCGCGTCCGGATTGGCGCGGATTTCACGGTTCACGATGCGTTCAATCTCGGCCAGTTCGGCCACCGTCACCGCACGCGGGTGCGTGAAGTCGAAACGAAGGTGCTCCGGCGCGACCAGCGAACCGCGCTGTTCGACATGGGCGCCAAGCACCTGCTTCAACGCGGCATGCAGCAGGTGAGTCGCCGAGTGATGCAGCACGATGGCCTGGCGCCGTGTCTTGTCAACCTCGGCCACGACTGCGTCCCCGGCTTTCAGATGACCGTTGCCGAGCTTCCCGATGTGTCCGAAAAAGACGCCGGCGATCTTGATCGTGTCCTGGACTTCGAACACGTTTTCGCCACAACGGATCAAACCGGTGTCCCCCACCTGCCCGCCCGACTCCGCGTAGAAAGGGGTTTTATCCAACAGGAGCACGGCCTCTTCACCGGCAGAGAGTTGCTCTACCTGCTCTCCGTCGACCAGGATGGCCGTGATCAGGGAATCGGCAGGTTTCCAGCTGCTGATAACCAAGGAACTCGGTAGGCTTTTGATTTTTAATGGTTTCTGCTGAAATCTGGGCTTGTTGGGCAAACTTGCCCGAGGATCGCCCGCGCTCCTGCTGCTTTGCCATTTCCTGCTGGAACCCGGCCTCATCAACTTCGAGCTTGTTTTCCCGGGCAATGTCCTGGGTCAGGTCCAGCGGGAAATCCATAGGTGTCGTACAGCAGGAAGGCGGTGCTGCCATCAATTTGACCACCTTCCGAGCCGGAGGCTTTCGCGATAACATCCCTCAGAATGCCCATGCCGGTGTCCAGGGTGCGCGAGAAGCGCTCCTCTTCTTCCAGCAGGGTCGTGCTGATCAATTCCGATTTCCGCTTCAGTTCCGGGTAGGCATCACCCATCTGTTCCACCAGCGGCTCCACCATTTTGTGGAAGAAGGGTTGCTTGACACCCAGCTTGTAGCCATGCCGGATGGCGCGGCGGATGATGCGGCGCAGCACGTAGCCGCGGCCGTCACGCGAAGGAACCACCCCGTCTGCCACCAGGAATGCACAGGCGCGAATGTGGTCGGCGATGACATTCAGGGACGCGTTTTCCGCGTCGGCACAAGCCGTCAGCCTGGCGGCAGCTTCGGTCAGGGCGCGAAACAGGTCAATCCTGGTAATTGCTGTGCTGGTGCTGCAAAACGGCAGCCAGTCGTTCCAGGCCCATACCGGTATCGACGCAGGGTGCCGGCAACGGGTTCATGCTGCCATCGGCCGCCCGGTCGAACTGCATGAACACCAGGTTCCAGATCTCGATATAGCGGTCGCCGTCCTCATCGGGCGAACCCGGTGGCCCGCCGGCCACAGCGGGGCCGTGATCATAGAAGATTTCCGTGCAGGGCCCACAGGGACCGGTATCGCCCATGGCCCAGAAATTGTCGCTTTCGAACTTGGCCCCGCCCGGCTTGTCACCGATCCGGATCACCCGCTCTTTCGGGACGCCGATATCATTAACCCAGATGTCGTGCGCCTCGTCATCGGTTTCGTACACGGTCACCCATAACCGGTCCGGCTCCAGCCCGTAGACCTCGGTCAGCAACTCCCAGGCAAAGCGGATGGCGTCTTCCTTGAAATAGTCACCAAAACTGAAGTTACCCAGCATCTCGAAAAACGTGTGGTGACGGGCGGTGTAACCCACCTGGTCGAGGTCATTGTGCTTGCCGCCGGCGCGCACACATCGCTGGGAAGTCGCTGCACGCTTGTAGTTCCGCTTTTCCGCGCCGAGGAACACGTCCTTGAACTGGACCATGCCGGCGTTGGTGAACAGCAAAGTGGGGTCGTTGGCCGGGACCAGCGGGCTTGAAGCCACTGTTTCGTGCCCCTTGGCACTGAAAAAATCCAGGAATTCCCGGCGGATTTGGTTGGTTGATTTCACCATGGTTTTTCTGGCCTCGCGACCCTGCAGTTGGTTATTCTGAATGTGTGACCGGAGTGTACCTAATCCAAGGTGGAATGAGTACGGTTGACTAAGACTGTCAATCCTCGGTCCGCTTTGGTGCAATGTGCAGGTTAAGGGCATCCATGGCCTGGTCGTGGGTAAATCCCCGGCTCAGCAGCCGGCGGTAATATTTCTTCTTCGCGTCAAAATCGATCACCCCGGCGTGCTGGCGATCCAGCCACTGCACAGCGAGATCAGACCATTCGTGCGAACGGGCTTCCAGTTCACGGGAGATCAGTGAATCGGAGACTCCCTTGGAGCGCAGGGCCGCCTTGATTTTTAACGGTCCCTGGAATCGTTGCAGGCGAAAACGGACAAAAGACTCGACAAAGCGATCGTCTGACAGCAGGTTCTCCGCCACCAGGGCGTCGATCAGCACATCGACATCGGATGCATCCGGCCATTTCTGGCAAAGCCTCTGGCCCAATTCGAAAATGCTGTACTCACGGCGGCCCAGCAGGCGATAAGCAAACGCCCTCATCTCGTTGAGTGAGGGCGCATCCTTTTCTTCAGAAATCAAAATACTAACCCGCATATTGCACCAAGGCGGACCGGTGATTGATGAATCCGGTTTTCATACAACGTCTTAACAAAGATTTTGCGGTTTTCCTGCGTATACACCTTGTCCTATCCGGTTTTACAGTGCATCTGGCTTCACAGTATGCCCGATCCTTCTCAAACCATAGCTACGGCCATGGTATTTCGAACGATCGAACAAACTGTTTCGCCAGCTACCCGGTAAATTCCGGATCCTTGGTGCAATATGCGGGCTAACCGGCGACAGGTTCTTCCTTTGCCGGTTTGCCGTGGAGCAGTCGGCAACAGTTCAGCCCGCACCTGTTGTTCAATGCTGGCTGCCATTTCAGGATTGTCCTTCAGGAACTGCCGGACATTTTCCTTGCCTTGCCCGATGCGGTCCCCCTGGTAGCTGTACCAGGCGCCTGATTTGTCGACAAAACCATGCTGCACGCCCAGTTCGATCAACTCGCCTTCACGGGAAATGCCCTGGCCATAAAGAATCTCGAATTCGGCCTGCTTGAACGGCGGAGCCATCTTGTTTTTCACTACCTTGACGCGGGTCTGGTTGCCGACCACTTCATCACCCTGCTTGAGTGCGCCGATCCGGCGAATGTCCAGGCGGATGGAAGCGTAGAATTTAAGCGCGTTACCACCCGTGGTGGTTTCCGGACTGCCGAACATAACACCGATTTTCATGCGGATCTGGTTGATGAATATCACCATGCAATTGGAGCGCTTGATGTTGCCGGTAAGTTTACGCAAAGCCTGTGACATCAGCCTGGCCTGCAGGCCAACGTGCGAATCACCCATGTCGCCTTCGATTTCCGCCTTGGGCGTCAGGGCCGCGACCGAATCCACGACGACCATGTCGACTGCGCCGGAGCGCACCAGCATATCGACGATCTCAAGCGCCTGCTCACCGGTGTCCGGTTGCGACACCAGCAAGTCCTCGACGTTGACACCGAGTTTTTCCGCATAGCCCGGGTCCAGGGCGTGTTCGGCATCCACGAATGCCGCCGTGCCGCCGGCTTTCTGGCATTCTGCGATGGCATGCAGGGTCATGGTGGTTTTACCGCTGGACTCGGGGCCGTAAATCTCGACTACCCGGCCCTTGGGTAATCCGCCGATCCCCAGCGCCACGTCCAGCATCAGGGACCCGGAAGATACCACCTGAATGCCCTCCGGAACCGTGGCATCCCCCATGCGCATGATGGCGCCCTTGCCAAATTGGCGTTCGATTTGCTGGAGCGCCGCTGCCAAAGCCTGTTTTCTGTTGTCGTCCATGTTCCTCTCCGTGGTTTTTATGCCGGCAATTATGACACAGCCCAAAGTACCTCTTCAGCCCAAATTTGCCTGCCGGGTTCAATTCTTACGCAGGAAATGTCGAAAATGCGCATCGCCCGCGGTCCCTGGACCTATTGTCCAGCTTTCCAGTGCCCGATGGAATGGTATTCCACGCCGTTTCCGACATTGACCGACTCGACCAGGTCGAAGCCGCTGACCGACCATTCAATCGCTACGGGGTCGATTATCGGTGGTGCCGTTCTCAATTTGCGATAAAGCGTCACGTGAAATTCCCAGGGCTTCGGGTCGTGGCCGATTCCCGCATCCGCCAGCGCGCCGACCAGTGATTGCTGAAACTCCCTCAGTGCGGCCGGGACTTTCCTCACGCCCAGCCATAACACACCTGCCCGTTTGAACCGGCCGAGACAATCCAACTCGAGGCAACAAGGCTTCAGGGTCAGCCCGGAAGCAATCGCCCGGATTACCGGGATGGTGTCCTGCCGCTGCATGCCGAGGAAGGCCAGGGTCGCGTGGAATTGATGCGGTCTGGCCGCACGGCCTGATACCGGCAGGGAATCCTGGAGCTTCTCGATCCGGTTTATCACTGCCTGGTCGGGCACCAGCGCAAAAAACAGGCGGTGGTCGGCTTTCATGACCCCAGGCGGGTAACCAGGCCCTGTAAGGCATGCGCCACGGAACATCGGCGAATCGCATCACGGTCGCCGGAGAAAGTGCATCATTTCCGCCTCGGAATGGTCTGCGAGCGACCAGCCGAACCATACGGTCCCGACCGGCTTTTGCGGCGTACCGCCATCCGGCCCGGCCACTCCGGTAACCGCAACAGCAACCTCGACTCCGGCCCGCCCCGAGGCGCCCAGAGCCATTTGCAGCGCCACCTCCCGGCTGACGGCCCCGGCATGCCCAAGGGTAGCCGCATCGATCCCGAGAGAATCCTGCTTGGCTGCGTTGCTGTAGGTCACATAACCGCGTTCAAACCAGGCGGAACTGCCTGCCCGGTCGGTACAACACTTGGCGATCCATCCGCCGGTGCAGGATTCGGCGGAAACCATTTTCCAGCCCCTGGCCAGCAGCCCGGCGGACACCTCTTCAACCAGCCGGGCGAACTCATCATCGCCGGGAACGGTAAAGTCTTCCACGATTGCTTCCCTGATCTTTCAGCACGGATGAACATTACGTTACACTTCCCGGGATGTCTTCACCAGCCCCACTCAAACCGGCAAAGAAATCTGCAGCAGCGCACGGGCACCACGCCATAATTTGAGCCACTGAATATTAGTCAAAGGATGTACAGTACGCCGCGGGCGCTGGGAGCGCAGAAAAGGCTATTTCCCGACTGGTTTCCCTGGTTGCTGCCTATCGTCCAGGGCCTTGAGAAAAGAGGACGGGGCAAATTAATTTCTTAATTTGCCCCGTCCTCTTTTTCAGTCAGCCACCACGTACAAGCGGCCGATTTGGTTTAATTTTGTGTTGCCTGCGAAATCTGCTCCAGCGCTTCTGAAGGCGTCTTGCCTAAGGCATTGGCCAGTTCTTCAGCCAGCAATTCGCCCGATTGCTTGAAGTGCTTGCGATCTGCCGCACTGAGAGTGCCTTCATCCTGGCGAACCCGCAGGTTTTTATAAACTTCAGCGTAACGCAGCGGTTCGCCTTGTTCCATTTTCAGTTGGTGAGCCGTCGCCCGGGGTTTCCACTGGTTGCTGACTTTGCCTTTCCAGGTTTTCAGATGAGCCAGGAGTTTTTTGGCCTCTCTTAAGCTCATGGGCTTACGAATCATTTCGTCCAGTTGGTTTTCGCGCAACATCATGGTGAGACTGTCACGTTTGAAGAATATCTTGGCGAAACGGGTGCCATTTTCGCCGGAAAAGCTGCGTTTGCGGATGGATTGAACTTTGCCAATGCCATGGTGGGGGTGGTGGATACGGTCGCCTTGAGTAATTGTAATAAATTTCTCCTCGGACATGAACAAAAAGAGCAGGATTAAATATATATATGAAACAGTATCTTACACGATTCTCGCCAAAATAGCAAGAATGGGTTTGGCGATATGCTTGCCTGGTCTTTCAGCACGGATAAACATTACGTTGCACTTCTCCAGATGTCTTCACCAGCCTCTCTAAAACCGGCAGAAAAGTCCGCAAAACCAGCCTCCGGGCACACTCCCCTGATGCAGCAGTATTTCGGTATCAAGTCCGAATTTCCCGGATACGATATTGCTGTTCCGGATGGGCGATTTCTACGAAGTTTTTTTTGACGACGCCCGCAAAGCCGCAAAATTGCTGGACATCACGTTGACCACCCGGGGTGAATCCGGCGGCGCACCGATCCCGATGGCGGGCGTTCCCTATCACGCGCTGGACGGCTACCTGGCGCGGCTGGTCCGCCTGGGAGAGTCGGCGGCGATCTGCGAACAGGTCAGCGAGCCGACACCGGGCAAAGGGCTGGTGGAACGCAAGGTTGTGCGGGTCGTGACGCCGGGGACCATCACCGAAGAGGCCCTGCTCGAGTCACGGCAGGAAAACCTGCTGGCGGCGCTGGCTGGAAGCGGAAATGACCTGGCGCTGTCCTGGCTGGAACTCGCGTCCGGCCGGTTCGTGGTCCATCCACTGTGTTCACTGGATGAGGTCGAAGCGCAGCTCGAGCGTCTGCGGCCTGCCGAACTGCTGATCCCCGAAGGAATGAAACTGCCCTTTGCCGGCGCCAACCGGGTCCGTGAACGGGCGCCCTGGAAATTTGACGCCCGGCAGGCGGAAAAAATGCTCTGCGAACAATTCGGAACGTCCGACCTGAGAGGCTTTGGCATCGAGGAAATGCCTGTGGCCGTTGCCGCCGCGGGCGTATTGCTGGATTACCTGCAGGAAACCCAGCGCACCGCCCTGCCCCATTTACGCAGCATCCAGCTCGAACAGCGGGATGAATTTCTGCACCTGGACGCGATCAGCCGGCGCAACCTGGAAATCGAAACCAGCCTGGGGGGCGACAAGCGCGCGACGCTGGTGGGCGTCATCGATTCTTCGGTGACGGCCATGGGCGGACGCCTGCTGCGCCGATGGCTCGGCAACCCGCTGCGCAACCGGGAAACGCTGGCCAGGCGGCACGCCGCCATTGGCGCCTTGCTGGCCGGACAACGGTACGAGCAATTCCGCGAAGAATTGCGGGGCGTTGGCGACGTCGAACGCATCCTGTCGCGGATTGCACTGGCGACCGCCCGGCCACGGGACCTGACGACCTTGCGTCATGCCCTGGTCGCGATGCCGCGGCTTGCCGCGACGCTCCAGCAGGGAGATACCGAATTGCAGCAGGCGGTAGGCGATCTGCCGGTCTTTCCGGACCTGCTGGACCTGCTCGAACGGGCGATCATCGAAGAACCCCCGGTACTGATTCGCGACGGCGGCGTCATCGCCCGCGGCTATGACGAAGAACTGGACGGACTGCGGGGACTGTCGGAGAACGCCAGTGATTTTCTGCTTCGCTACGAAAAAGCCCAGAAGGAGCAAACCGGGATCCCCAGCCTGAAAGTGGGCTATAACCGGGTACACGGCTATTACATAGAAATCACGCATACGCACACGCACCTGGTGCCCGCTGCGTACACGCGTAAACAGACCCTGAAAGGCGCTGAACGCTATATCACGGACGAGCTGAAAACGTTTGAAGACCAGGTTTTGTCCAGCCGCGAACGCGCCCTTGCGCGGGAAAAACAGTGTTACAGCGAACTTTTGACCCGGCTGCTGGGTGAACTGGACCCCCTGCAGGAGATGGCCGCCAGGCTTTCACGCCTTGACGTGTTATGCGCTTTTGCCGAGCGCGCAGCCCGGCTTGACCTGGTGAAACCGGAACTGACCGGGCAGGATGGCCTGGATATCGTGGCGGCCGTCACCCGGTGGTCGAGCAGATCCAGCAGGAGCCGTTTACACCCAATGACATCCGGCTGGATACGCAGACCCGGATGCTGATCATTACCGGGCCCAATATGGGCGGCAAGTCTACCTATATGCGCCAGACCGCCCTGATCATCCTGCTCGCCTATGCCGGAAGCTGGGTCCCGGCCCAATCCGCGGTGATTGGCCCGATCGACCGGATTTTTACCCGGATCGGGGCCGGCGACGACCTGGCCCGCGGGCGGTCAACCTTCATGGTGGAAATGTCGGAAACCGCCAATATCCTGCACAACGCCACCCGGAACAGCCTGGTCCTGATGGACGAAGTAGGTCGCGGCACCAGCACGTATGACGGTCTTGCGTTGGCCTGGGCCTGTGCCGTTCATCTCGCCCGCCGCGTAGGAGCTTACACCCTGTTTGCCACCCATTATTTCGAATTGACCCGGCTCGGCGAGTCGGAACCATCCGTTGCCAACGTGCACCTGCGGGCCGTCGAGCACAAGGATCGAATCGTATTCCTCCATTCCGTGCAGGACGGGCCGGCCAGCCAAAGCTATGGCTTGCAGGTCGCGGCGCTGGCCGGAATCCCGGTAACGGTATTGAAGCAGGCACGGCAACACCTGGCGCTGCTGGAACGCCAGCAACATGCGGATGAGCCGCAGTTGGGCTTGTTTGACCCCGCGGCTTTTGTCGAGGCCGATGAGGTTCCCGATGCACCCGCTGACGGGGAACTGCGGGAAAAACTGGCAGAAATTGATCCGGATACCCTGACGCCGCGCGAGGCGCTGGCGCTGCTTTACGAATTGAAAGAATTGTAGGAGCGTTAACATCGTTGGAGCGGCCCATGGCCGCGATCAAGCTCTGTGCCAAAGAGGTTCAGATATCGCGGCCATGGGCCGCTCCAACGATTCGATTCTAGGAAGGCTTGGTGAAACGCACGATTTCGCGGCGCTGACGTTTGTCAGGCCGGCGCGGACGCTGTTCTTTCGCCTGGTGATCCGCCTTGCGCTGTTCGGCGGCAGCCTCCCGCCTGGCCTGACTGTCCGGTCCTCTTCGTATCGCTCCAACGCCAGGGGCGCGGAAACGCGGCGGTCTCCGGTGTCTTTAACGGTGATGGTGTATTCGTCTTCGCCGCGGCGCACGGTGAGCCGGTCGTCAACCTCAACGGTTTTCCCGGGCTTGACCCGGGAACCGTTGAGCTGGACTTTGCCGCCCTTGATCGCGTCCCTGGCCAGCGAACGGGTTTTGAAGAACCGTGCGGCCCAGAGCCACTTGTCGATACGGACTTTTTCGTTCATGGGTGGAGTTTAACTGGTTGGAGCGGCCCATGGCCGCGAAATCCCTGTTGAAGCGGCTCATGGCCACGAAATCCCTGTTGGAGCGGGCCATGCCCGCGATTGTTAGAGGAAGTTACTTTAACAATATCGCGGCTATGAGCCGCTCTTACAATCGCGGCCGTGGGCCGCTCCAACCACTAATTGATCATGGCGTTTATGCGCCGAACGAAACCGGCTGGATCCTCCAATGAACCCCCTTCCGCCAGCAGCGCCTGTTCGAAAAGCACCAGCGACAGGTCGTTAAAGCGTTCCCCGTCAGCTTCTGCTTTAAGCTTTTCCACCAGCGGGTGGGCCGGATTCAGCTCCAGCACCGGCCGGCTGTCCGGCACGTCCTGGCCGGCCTGTTCCAGTAATCGCTGCAGATGCAACGCCATTTCCTGATCGCCGAGCACCAGGCAGGAGGCCGAATCCGTCAGGCGTTGGCTGCTGCGCACTGCGCTGACCTGCTCACCCAGCGCATCAGCAATCTTTTTCAGCAGTTCCTCATCAAGAGTCTGGGTTTCGG
>CAVOYQ010000018.1:0-243687 GCA_963700705.1 uncultured Gammaproteobacteria bacterium
GTCCCCAGTACAGGAAACTGTGCTGGGGCAAGCCGGAATGTAGTTCCACGAGGTCGATAAACCCAAGATCCGCGAACTCCCTGACCGGGTCTTCATTGCGCCAGGCGTTCATGTCGCCCAGGACCAGGATATTGCGGGTGCCCATTTCTGTCGCCAGGGCATCCAGCCAGGGAATCTCGGCCCTGACCGCGGCAACCCGCGCCCTGTTCCAGCAACCCTGCCCCTCGTCCCGATCCGCATTTCCGCCACCGTCGGGACAACTCCCCTTGGATTTCAGGTGGTTGACCGCGACCAGGAAAGTCTGTCCGGTCCGCTTGTCGCGGAACAATTGAGCGAGCGGCTGCCGGCTGAGCCGTCTGAACTCCGGGCCATCGAGCACCCGTGGCGATCCAACGGCTTCCAGGACTTGTGGCCGGTAAAACAGGCCAACCGTAATCACATCGCCACCTACGGAACCTGGTCCGGGGGCAACGACAGCCCATTCTCCATGGCCGCTGTCCCGTAATAGCTTCAGCAAGGATTGGGCCGCACCGTCAGGCCCGAAACCATCGTTTTCCAGTTCCTGCACGGCCAGCAGGTCAGGTTTTACTTGCTCCAGGACCGCGCGGGTCCGGCCTGACTGCGCCAGGAACTCATCCAGGGTCCCGGCGCCGCGCTCCGTGGGAAAACCTTCACCCTTGCCATCACCGTTGAAAAAGTTCAGCAGATTGCTGGTTACCACGCGCAGGGTATTTTTGCCTGCCGGTGGGGGCGGGGCAGGTAGTTCAAAGTTCATTTCCGGTGCGGCATCGAGGAACAGTTGCTGGCTCTGGCCGTTATGCCCCATAAGGCCTGCGACATTCTGAGTGCTTGCACCCGCCGCCATCACCGTTCCCGGTGTGGGCAGGACGGCCACGAGGGAGTGATTTCGATTCTCTGTTTCAAGCTTGCGGGCCGCATCACCCGGCATCAGGACTTCGGTTGGCACCCGCAACACACCGCTTGAACTCAGGGTCAATTCACCCCGGGCCAGGTTGTAAACGTCCGTCAGGGTCAGCGTCTGCGGGAACAACACGTGCATTCCTTCCAGTGCTTCCCGCGCAGCTGAATCCAGCGGCAGTTCGGCGCGAGTCAGGGGTAGTTCCACATCGCCGGCACAGATTTGGTAGCCACTGACATCCGCCAGGGCGGTCAGCTTGTCCAGCTTTGTGCCCATCTCGGTTACCTGGCCGCTGAGTTCAAGTTGCTGGCCCGTTTGAACGGAGCGCGCGAGTTCCCGGTCCGAGATGAAGATGGCTCTCGAAGACCATCCGTCAGCAGGCGATGCCGTGTCTTCCAGGTAAAACCCTGAATCCGGGACGACATAAGTTACTGTTCCACGAACGGTATGGACCGAATCCACCAGGGGTGAGTGGTAGCCGTTGCCCTGGATAACCGTGACGGGCGTCGTGATGGACTGGCAGGCGGCGTTGGCAGATTCCGGCGGCAAACCGGCGTCAGTGCACGCGCCGAGAAGCAGCATGCCAAGCGAGAACGCCGGGCATGCAAGCCTTTTAAGGAACCTCTTATTAATTATGCACGGAGCGCGTTTCTGCCGAAAAAGCCGCAGGTCGTGCGCAGCGGGCCGAGCGCAGGCAATGGAGGCAGGGCGGTTTTGCCGAAGGCAAAGAAGACCTGCCGGAATGCCGTGGCGCGTCGCCATAGCCGTCGCTATGGCCGAGGCGGGCTGTGTGCGAGATGCGGCTTTTGCGGCGAAACCCTTACGGGACGGGCCTTTGCGAGTGCAGGCCCGAGCGGCCACACGGCTTGCCTGCAAGGCAAGGAGTACGGCCGTGAAGCCGTCGCACGTGCTCCGCCCCGTTTTGATTCGCTCATTGGGAATAACCCAACCACGCTCACCAAAAGCGGACCGGAGCATCCCGCAAAGACACCGTCGCGCCCGCGCATAATTAATCAGAGGTTCCTAAGCTTATTACTGCAGCATGAATTCAACGGCAGCCTGTATCTGTGCGTCAGTCAGTGACGGGTTGCCGCCCCTTGCTGGCATGGCATTGAGTCCGTTAATGGCGTTTTGTACCAGGCCATCGAGTCCGCGTTCTGCTTCCCTTGCCGCAAACTGCTCTGATCCCGGGATCGGAGCGCCCGCGACAGCCGCGGCGTGACAACTCACACACAGGCCGTTATAAACGGCGGCGCCATCAACCACTGCATCCTCCGTCGCAGCCGGGCTGGCAGCTGCCGCCTGGGCCTCGGCCAGCGCGGTTGCCGCTTCATAGCCGTAACGTACGGAAGCTTCCGGAGTGATGCGCTTTTCCGCCAGGACGCCCTGGCTTGGGTTGGCATCCATTACTGAGTCGGGCTGAATATACCGGGCCAGGAAAATAAGTGCGATGGTCAGCACCACGAAACCGGCGATAACACCGGCGAACTGGCGCATGAACGCGCTGTCTGCTTTACGATCCATTGAAACCTCTGAAACGTCCACAAAACGAAATGGCAAGCTGGGTAGTATAGCGGTTGCACCAGTCCACCGGAAGCACCTACTCGTTTACTTTGACCGCAAAATGCCGCTAAACTACGCGCCCGGAATCAGTATGCGCCCGTAGCTCAGCTGGATAGAGTACTGCCCTCCGAAGGCAGGGGTCGTGAGTTCGAATCTCGCCGGGCGCGCCATTATTACCAAAAGCCACCCATCAGGGTGGCTTTTCTTTCATGACCCCCTTCCCGGCGAGATTTGAACGACTGAGTTCGACCAATTTGTCAGGAACAAATACAAGGGGAAGCGACAGGGATGGCTCGTGGGACGCTCTGGGCGCGCACGGGCGCCCGAAGGGCGAGCGCCAGGGATAGCGCGAGTCAATCTCGCCGGGCGCGCCATAATAAAAAAACCACCTTTTTGGTGGTTTTTTTATTATGACTGGCACCCCCTAAAGTTGTTTTTTTTATAGTTTTCATGTTATTCCTCGCTGCATTCACTTTTTTTACTACGTACCGGGAAATCACGATGCAAAAAATCAATGCGTTTATTCTTTGTTTATTCATTGCAGCCCCTGTCGCCGGAGCCCTTGCAGACATGAAGCAGACCGTGGCCGTGATTGGAACGGGCGACATGGGCGACTCGCTTGGCCCCCAATTTGCCAGGCTGGGGTACCGGGTCGTGTACGGATCACGCGATCCTGAAAGCGAAAAAGTCCGCGAGTTGGTGCAGATGACCGGCGCCGGTGCCTCGGCCGCGAGCCCAGCGGAAGCAGCGCAGCAGGGTGATATCGTACTCATGCTGGTTCCCTGGCCTGCGATGGAAGAAGTGGCGCAAAGCCTGGGCGACCTGGACGGAAAAATTGTCGTCGACGTCTCGATGCCGTTTGAGCAGGGTGAAGACGGCTATCCGCAAAAAATGGTCAAAACCTCCAGCGCCGAGATGATCCAGGGCTTCAATCCGGGCGCACGGGTGGTAAAGGCATGGGCCACTCTCGGCTCACAGGTGATCGACGATACTGGCGCCGTGGACGGGCCGATCAGCGTTCCCCTGGCATCCAACGATCGCGAGGCCAAGGAAACCATTGCAAAGATCGTGGCGGCCATGGGACTGGACCCGGTGGATTTCGGGCCACTGCGCATGGCCCGGGAAATCGAGACGATGCAGATGATCTACATGATCCCACTGGTCCAGGCGCGGAACGAATCATGGGAGTTCTACTTCCGCCGCAGCAATTACTGGTTTTGCCAGGAGCCCGAAGGCTGGTATGACCCGGTGTATGACAGCAAGGAACTGGCGCAATTGCCCAGGACCCGGGGTGAGCCCCGGCCGTGCCCGTAGGGAAGATGGCCCTGTTTGATAGTCCGGGGAAAATCAACGTTGGTGTTATTTATTCAGCCACATACGTTCCAGGTTGGATTTGACATATTCGAGACGCATCTGTGCTTCAAGCCCTACCTTCTCCGCGTTTTGGTGTAAAAACTCCTGCAGTTCCACCAGTATTTCCCGCTGGGCCGCATCGCGGATGGCGCTTTCGATGAAAGTAATGGCAACCACCCGCGTTCCCCGGGTCACCGGCGCGATGTTGCGGGCAAAGGTATATTCCCGGAAATATTCGTTACGAACCGTGGCCTGCTGAAGAAGCTACGCGACCTGCTGGTAAGCGTCATCACGCCGAACCTGCAGGTTGTTCTTGAGCAGGTTATCCGGGTTTGTCACTTTGCCGTCTTCAAATGGCAGGGTTTTCGACCACTGCATCAATCTTGTTACTTCGTTCGGGTCCAGAAACTGAATCGAATGAAACATCGGTTTTTCCTTATTGGCAATCAGGCGTCAGGGGCATTTTGTTCGACCCGATGCAGTGTTTTTTTTCATGCTATTGATGTATAAACCAGCTCGTTGAACAAATCCCGAAAGCACCTTTGCGCATCAATGGTTTCCGGCAGAAAAACCTGTGTCAAATCCGGCCCCAAATAGTTGTTGACATTCCTGCAGACAGGCATATATTACGCACCAAATCAGGCGGGTTTGTCCCGCACGACCCGAAGGGCAGGGCCGGTAACTAATTGCAGCTCGCCCAACTGCATTTAGGCAGGTAAATGAAAACCTTCAAAGTTCTCGAGGAGGAACCCCCCGGATTGGCGGGCTATTCCCCCTCCCCGGCAGTTTCAGTTCCACCAGTCATAACAACCCCATCCAGAAAACCTGAATTGAGCGCTGTAAAGGGCGCGCGTTCCGCTTTTGTTATCTCCAGGCAATCCGCCGAGTTTCTGCACCGGTTTTACCCCGAGGCAACGTTGAATGAATGGAACGACTGGCGTTGGCAGAATCGCCACCGTGTCAGGACCCTGGCCGACCTGGCGCGGATGATCGAGCTTTCGGAAGAAGAGTCCGAAGCCATTACCCGCCATACCGGCTCGCTACCGGTCGGAATTACACCTTACTACGCCAGCCTGATGAGCAGCCTTGACCCGAGCCAGGGTTTGCGCCGCACCGTGGTGCCGGTGCTTGGCGAGTACGAAGTCGCGCGGGGAGAAAATGAAGATCCCCTGGGTGAAGATTCGCACAGCCCGGTTCCCGGCCTGGTGCACCGTTATCCGGATCGCGTGTTGTTGCTGGTAACGAATTTCTGCTCCGTGTACTGCCGTTACTGCACACGGGCACGCATGGTCGGTTCTGCCGGTGAGCGCAGCGTCAAGAAAGGCGATATCGAAGTTGCGTTGGCTTATATTGAACAAACGCCGGCGATCCGTGACGTGTTGATTTCCGGTGGTGATCCGCTCAGCCTGGACGATGACCGCCTGGAATATATCCTGGGCCGCCTGAGTAAAATCAGGCACGTCGAATTCGTACGTATCGGCACCAAGCAGCCGGTCGTCCAGCCAATGCGTGTTACGCGTTCATTGCGCCGTCTCCTGAAGCGTTACCACCCGTTGTGGATGAGTCTGCATTTCACCCACCCGGACGAACTGACCCCGGAAGTGGCGGAAGCCTGCGGGCGCCTGGCCGATGCCGGCATTCCGCTGGGCAGCCAGACCGTGCTGTTGAAAGGCGTGAACGACGACCTCGAAACCATGCGTAAACTGATGCACGGCTTGCTGAAGATCCGGGTAAAACCCTACTACCTGTACCAGGCTGATCCGATTTCCGGCTCATCGCATTTCCGCACGCCTGTCTCAAAGGGTGTGGAGTTGATTCGTGGCCTCCGCGGTCACACCACGGGTTATGCGGTCCCCACTTTCGTCGTTGATGCTCCTGATGGCGGAGGCAAAATACCGATCGCCCCGGATTATTTCGTCGGCTACGAGGAAGGTGACCTGCTGTTGAAGAGTTTTGACGGTGGAACCTACCGTTACCCGGATTCGGGCACGCCGTTGTCCTTTCAGGATGGAGCACAATCATGAAATTCATTGACAAAAAGCACGCGAAGCTGAGCATAGGCCTGACCTACGACTTGCGGGACGACTACCTGGCAGCGGGATACAGCGAATTGGAAACCGCGGAATTCGACCGCGCCGATACCATTGACGCTCTTGAAAACACTTTGTGCAAACTGGGTTACGCGGTGGATCGAATTGGCCACGTCAAGCAACTGGCCACCCGCCTGGTGGCCGGCGATCGCTGGGACCTGGTTTTCAATATTTGCGAAGGGCTGCACGGCATCGGCCGTGAAGCCCAGGTGCCCGCTCTGCTGGATGCCTACCAGGTGCCGTATGTGTTTTCAGACACGCTGACCTGCGCGCTGACCTTGCACAAGGGCATGACCAAGGACGTCGTTCGTGCTGCCGGCGTTGACACCCCCGACTATGCCGTCATTCGTGACCTGGCAGACCTCAAGTACATCACCATGCCGCTGCCGCTGTTTGCCAAACCGATTGCTGAAGGAACCGGCAAAGGTATCGATCCGCAGTCGAAAATTACCAGCATGGGGCAGTTGCGACGCGTCTGCGCACGTCTGTTGCGCGAATACAGGCAACCTGTCCTGGTCGAACGTTTCTTGCCTGGCCGGGAGTTCACCGTTGGAGTGCTGGGAACCGGAACAAAAGCGCGCGCCCTGGCAACGATGGAAATAAACCTGCTGGAGAATGCGGATTCCGAGGTCTATTCGTACCGCAACAAGGAAGAATGCGACGAACTGGTTCGTTATAACCTGTTGCCACCCGGCGAACTTCGGAACGCGATCGAGTCGCTGGTTGTGGATGCCTGGCGCGCCCTCGGATGCCGTGATGCCGGGCGAATGGACGTGCGGCTTGACGAAAACGGGCAGCCAGGTTTCATCGAAGTCAATCCGCTGGCCGGAATTCATCCGCAGCACTCGGACCTGCCAATCATGGCGACAATGTCCGGAGTCACTTACACTCAACTGGTCAAGGCCATCATGGATTCAGCGGTGAAGCGCTGTGGCCTGGCAGACAAGCGTCACGACCTGGCTGGCAAGAGTGAACACATGGCCGCCTAGCGGCCTGTAATAGAGAAAGCGGAAGCAGGATGACGAAGGGATGGTGGTGGTTTGCGCAGGTCTGGAGCGAGGTCGATAGCCGAAGCTATCGGCCGAGTGAAGACCAAGCCAGGCGCCATCAGACCGAGCCAGGCGCTTTCGATTTCTCTGTTACAGGCCACTCACGGCCGGGATTGCAGTAGCATGAACCAGATTGCCCCACTAGCGGTGGTCCTGCACGAGGCCATCGGGCCAGATGCGCGCGCTGACGAACTGGATACGCTGGTGCAGGCAAAGCAGGTATCCGCCGCACTCCATGATCTTGGTTGGCGCGTTTCCACGCTGCAAACCAGCCTTGACCTTGACGCGACGTCGGCTGGTATAACAGAACGCCAGCCGGGTATCGTTTTCAACCTCGTTGAATCGCTTGGCGGCGACGGCAGGCTGATTCACTTCATCCCTGCATTGCTGAGCTCCTGCAATGTGCCGTTCACCGGATGTCACAGCGATGCTGTCTACCTCAGTTCCCAAAAGGAACTGGCCAAGAACTGGATGCGATTGAACGGCATTCCGACCCCGGTATCCCTGGCTTCAGCCGGAGAAAAGCCGGTCGCTGATACGCGCTGGATCGTGAAGTCGCTCTGGGAGCATGCGTCCTTCGGCCTCGATGACGGCTGCGTGGTTCGTGGTTTCGATGCCGCCCGTGCGCGGATCGAAGAAAGCGTAGCCCGTTATGGCGGCGAGTGGTTTGCCGAGCAGTTCGTAGAGGGCAGAGAGTTCAATATCTCTGTGCTGGAACAAGCCGGCAAGCCGTTTATCCTGCCGATGGCGGAAATCAGCTTTTCCGGTCTTCCGCCCGGCAAGCCAAGAATAGTGGGTTACGCTGCCAAGTGGGATGAGGACTCATCTGAATACCAGGCAACGCCCAGGTCTTTTCCGAAACTCGCCGCCGGCCTGCGCGAAGCGCTCGAACGGGTGGTACAGCAGTGCTGGAAGTGTTTTGGGCTGCGGGGTTATGCCCGGGTCGACATCCGGGTTGACGCGCAAGGAACCCCGTGGGTTCTGGAGGTCAATGCCAATCCCTGCCTGTCGCAGGATGCGGGCTTTGCCGCTGCAGCGCGGCTGGCGGGAATCGGCTACGAGCAGCTGATCGGGCTGGTCGTGGATGCAGGGCTTAAAACAGGATTGCCGCCGGGTTTGGCGGCCAATGAACGACCACAGCATTTTATCTCACAGGGCAGGACCTGAACGATGTTTCGCATTCACAAGGTGTTTGACGTAACAACGCCAACCAACCGCCAGATTCTCAGCCAGGTCCAGGCCATGCTCAGGATCCAGTTCAATGAACTTAGTGAGAAGGACATCGCCAAGTTGCCCGCGCAACTGGCCAATCCGCTCAAGTACCGTTTTCAATCCATACTGCTGGTCGCTGAAGACGGGGATGCCACGGTTCGCGGATTCGCGATGCTGCTGCACGCCCCGGACCTGAACTTCTGCTACCTCGATTACATCTGTGCCGGCCGGGGTGAAACCGGTGGGGGAATCGGCGGAGCCCTGTACGAGAGGGTGAGGGAAGAGGCCTGGCAACTGGGAGTGGTTGGTATTTTCTGCGAATGTTTGCCTGACGACCCGGCGCTGTCGCCCGACCCTGCCATTCGCAAGCAGAACATGGCCCGTCTGAGGTTTTACGAGCGCTTCGGCGCCCGGCCGCTCGCGAATACCGCATATGAAACACCGCTGACGGAAAACGACACCGATCCACCGTACCTGGTATTCGACAACCTCGGGCAGAGTGACAAGCCGCTCAAGCGGACTCAAACCCGGAAAATCATCCGTGCCATCCTGGAACGCAAGTACGCGGCTCTCTGCCCGCCTGAATATATCGAAAAGATCGTCCGGTCGGTCAAGGACAACCCGGTCAGGCTTCGAGAACCTCGCTATGTGAAAGCCGTCGCTGATGTAAACGACCTGCGTCCCCGGCAACGCCTGATTTCTTTGATCGTGAATGACCAGCACTCGATCCACCACGTCAACGACCGCGGTTACGTCGAAGCGCCCGTGCGTATCAAATCGATTACCTCGGAACTGGACCGGACGCAGTTGTTTGAGCCGGTCAAGCCGCGAAATTTCGGGATCGGTGTCATCGAGCAGGTGCACAAGCCCGAATTCGTACACTTCCTGCGCAAGGCCTGCGCCAGCGTGCCGCCGGGCAAATCGGTTTACCCTTACGTTTTTCCGGTGCGTAACCGCGCCAGGCCACCCAAAGAACTGCCCTTGCGCGCCGGCTACTACTGCATCGATACATTCACTCCGCTGAACGCCAATGCCTACAAGGCAGCACGGGGTGCGGTAGATTGCGCGCTGACCGGCGTCGACAGCCTGCTGGACGGCGGCCGCGCCGCCTACGCGCTGGTAAGGCCTCCGGGCCACCATGCCGAATACGAGGCTTTCGGCGGGTTTTGCTATTTCAATTCATCAGCAATTGCTGCTCACCATCTGAGCAAGCAGGGCAAAGTCGCGTTGCTGGATATTGATTACCACCACGGGAACGGCGCACAGGATATTTTCTATCGCCGCCGCGATGTGTACACCATCTCCATCCATGGACACCCCCGTTACAGCTATCCATACTTCTCCGGTTTCGAAGACGAAAAAGGCGAAGGGGAGGGCAAGGGTTACAACCTGAACCTGCCATTACCTGAAAATATCGACGGGGAAAGGTACCGGAAGGAACTGGCGATCGCGCTCGATAAAATCCGGAAATATGCCCCCCAGTTCCTGGTCCTGGCGCTCGGTCTGGATACCGCAAAGGGCGATCCGACCGGTTCGTTCCAGTTGATGGCCAAGGATTTCCGCGAAAACGGCCGCTTGATTGGCGGGCTTGGCCTGCCGGTCCTGGTGGTGCAGGAGGGCGGGTACAAAACCCAGACCCTGGGTATCAACGCAAGACATTTCTTCGAGGGGCTCTGGCAGGGCATGAACGGCAACGAACCAAAGGCCCACCGTCGCAAATGACCGAAACAGCTGGCCTGGCGCACGGAAGTAAAACCAAGCGACGCGCCCGCGGTGCAGGCGCTGGTTGAGCGAACCGGTTTCTTCTCCCGGGAGGAACAGGACGTTGCGCGTGAACTGGTGGATGAGACCCTCGCAGCGCGGACCTGCCAGCGGCTATGAATTCGTGTTTGCCGACCTGCCGGGTGAGCCGGGAGAAATTACTGGGCTACACCTGTTACGGCCTGATACCGGCTACGCAGTCGAGTTACGATTTGTACTGGATTGCCGTGGCTCCTTCGCAGCAGGGTAAGGGACTCGGGCGACGGCTACTGCGTGAAACAGAGCGCCTGGCCGTCGAATCGGGCGCCACCCAGATGTATGCCGAAACGTCCGGCCGGCCCCAGTACGCACCGACCCGTGCGTTCTATGCACGCATGGGTTACCAGGTAGCTGCTTCGCTGAAGGATTTCTATGCGCCCGGCGATGACAAGGTCATCTTCGCCAGGCGCCTGTAAAGCCCGGTCAGGAACGGTCGTCCGGAATGTCCACGCGTCCCTTTGACATCGCGGACGTCAATTTCACCGCTGCCATCACGCTCCACCCGGAAATCACCGCCTATCCTGGTGGCTGAAATATCCCCGGAAGAGTCACGCTCCACGATAAAGTTCTCTCCGACATCCTTGAAACTGATATCACCGGAGCTGTCGCTGACGACCAGCACGCGTTCCTTCGATATCCGACCCGCGGATGTCACCCGAACTGTCGGATTCGATGGTCACACTGCGCTTGATGTCATTCAGTTCGATGTCACCTGATGAATCCTGAACCGTAATGGGGCCCGTGGAATCCTCGATATCGATATCACCGGAGCTGTCCTTGACGGTTAGCGCGCCAACCCCTCTGATGTCGATATCGCCCGAGCTGTCTCTGACGTCCAGGGCGATGTGGTCAGGCACTTCCAGTTCCAGGTCGAGGTAGACGTAGCTCATACCCGTCAGCGACCAGTCGCTGTCAACGCCGGGTAAAACGACACCGATCTCAGCCCGCTTCCCGCCGCTGGCCTCAACCCGGGATTCTTCCATCCACTCTTCCTTTGACGCGCAAACTTTGCCTTTGATGACGGCCTGGGTGCTGCCTGAAACACCCTTTACCCGCAGGTCGCCGGCAACTGCCATGACCGCCAATTCTGCGCTGCCGGCCAGATCCAGTGTCTGGCTGATGTCTTTTGAGTATTTGCAATCGGAGGCCTGCAGGCTGAAAGGCAACAGCAGGACAAGCGGCAGAAAATAGCTTTTCATGGGGGTCGCTCCTTTGTAGGGTTCAAGGCATTTAATGATTTGACGCCACAACCCGGCCAGAGGTTTAGTTCAGTCGTAATCCACGTTGCGGAGTTTCTTGATCGAGGCACGCTTTTTCTTGGATTCGAGCCGTTTTTCCCGGGCGCCCCGGCTTGGCCGCGTTGGAATCCGTTTGCGGCGGGTCCGCGTCGCCTCCAGCACCAGTTCACGCAATCGCTCGATCGCTTCCGCCCGGTTTTTTTCCTGGGTCCGGTGATTCTGCGCCTTGATGACGACCACGCCAGCCGCGGTGATCCGTTGATCACTGCTTTTCAACAGGCGTTCCTTGACCGGGTCCGGGAAGCGAGGACGCGTTGATGTCAAAGCGCAGGTGGATGGCGGACGAGACTTTGTTCACGTTCTGACCGCCCGCGCCTTGCGCGCGGATCGCGCTCAGCGTGATTTCCTCGTCGGCAATGGATATCCGTTCGTTGATGTAGACCATTACGGCGCCGTTTTTCGCCGCTTTTGCAGGTAAATCCGCACCATCCCGACCAGGCTGATCAATATCCAGAACACTTCGATGACAAAGGCCGAGAGGTTGAAGTCGAAATACAGCGAAACCATGATAAAGGCCGCGCCGAGGCCATTCGGCGAGGTGTAGCCAAGGCTGTTTGCGGACATTTTTCCGATCTGGACCAGGAAATAACTTCCCACGATCAGGATCACACCCAGGTTGCCGATAACATCATGTAAGGGGTAATTCATTTTTACTTCCCGCGGTTAAGGCCCGGTCACTGGCTTTGTTCATGATACCGGATATTCATGCACCGTCTCAGTGCACCATTCCGGTGCGCGCACGTTTCCTGAGCATTTCCTGCGCAGGGAAGAGCGGGTAATGGGCGGGAATGAATTTCGTCGCGCGTGTGGGAGTGACCCGGGAACGCAGCATCGCGGCCATGGGCCGCTCCAACATCCGTGGGCTCATTTCTTGGCACGAAATCTGCATCTACAGTGCTGTTCAATCAGTTCCCACTTCGCAGGAGTACCCATGAAACTGGTCACAGCGATCATCAAGCCATTCAAACTCGACGACGTGCGGCAAGCCCTGCATGAAGTCGGCATAGCCGGAATTACGGTGACCGAGGTAAAAGGCTTCGGGCGGCAGAAAGGCCACACCGAGCTTTATCGCGGCGCGGAATACAACGTGGATTTTCTTCCCAAGCTGAAGCTGGAAACAGCCTGTACGGATGAAATGGCCGAGTTGGTGGTCGAAGCCATCCAGCGCACCGCCGCCACGGGAAAAATCGGGGACGGCAAAATCTTTGTCAGCGCCCTGGAAGAAGTGATCCGCATTCGCACCGGTGAAACCGGACCACAGGCCATTTAAGTCAGTTTTTCGGGAGTTTAAGAATGGAAACGCAGATTTTTGAATTGCAGTACGCGATCGACACGTTTTATTTCCTTGTCATGGGCGCCCTGGTCATGTGGATGGCTGCCGGGTTCTCAATGCTCGAAGCCGGGTTGGTCCGGGCCAAAAATACCACGGAAATCCTGACCAAGAACATTACCCTGTACGCGATCGCATGTTTCATGTACCTCGCGTGTGGCTATGCCATCATGTATGACGGTGGCTGGTTCCTGGCCGGGATCGAGGCGTTCAACCTGGACGATGTGCTGGCCACGTCGGCGGAAAACGGTTTTGACGGTGACGCAGTCTATTCCCGGGCCTCGGACTTCTTTTTCCAGGTGGTTTTCGTCGCAACGGCCATGTCCATCGTTTCGGGCGCAGTGGCAGAGCGGATGAAGCTCTGGGCATTTTTTGTCTTCGCCATCGTCATGACCGGGCTTATCTATCCGATGGAAGGTTCCTGGACCTGGGGCGGCAAGGAAGTATTCGGCCTGTTCAGCCTGGGTGACGATTTCGGGTTCAGTGATTTTGCCGGTTCGGGTATCGTTCACATGGCCGGAGCCGGCGCCGCGTTGGCCGGAGTGCTGCTGCTCGGTGCGCGCAAGGGCAAATACGGACCGGAGGGCCAGGCTTATGCGTTGCCGGGTGCGAACCTGCCGCTGGCCACGCTGGGCACGCTGATCCTCTGGATGGGCTGGTTTGGCTTCAATGGCGGTTCAGTGCTCAAACTGGCTGACGCGGCCAATGCCCACAGCGTCGCGATGGTGTTCCTGAACACCAATGCAGCGGCAGCCACGGGGCTGATCGGAGCGCTGGTGGTCGCGCACTTCAAGTTCGGCAAGGCGGATCTGACCATGGCCCTCAACGGCGCACTGGCGGGACTGGTGGCCATCACCGCAGAGCCTTCCACACCAACCCCGTTGCAGGCGTCACTGTTTGGCCTGGTGGCCGGCATCCTGGTGGTCTTCAGCATCCTTGCACTGGACAAATTGAGGATTGATGATCCGGTCGGCGCAATCTCGGTACATGGCGTTGTGGGCTTTCTTGGCCTGATGCTGGTGCCGGTGACCAACGATGGAACGACCTTCCTCGGGCAATTGGTGGGCGCGGCAACGATCTTTGGCTGGGTGTTTGTGACCAGCCTGGTGACCTGGCTGATCATCAAGGCGGTAATGGGTATCCGGGTGAGTGAAGAAGAGGAATATGGCGGGCTGGATATCGGTGAATGCGGCCTGGAAGCCTATCCGGAGTTCACTGCTTCCTGAGTATTTCCGGAGACAGGTTCATTCGCGATTGAAATCGCTCCTACGGTTGGCGACAGCGTAGGAGCGGATTCATCGCGAAAGATTTGACGAATCACGACGATCACCTTTCGGTGCGATTTTGCCCGGGCTTTGAGTCCCGGGCTTTTTTTTATTCCGGCTGTCCGGCGTGCCACGGGGAATCCGGCATGCTGGCTTCCTCCGCGACTTCCACGAAAGCCCGCGCCTGGGCGGACAGGTACTTGCCCCGGCGCATCACGGTTCCATAGCTTCTTTTCGGAAAATAGTCGCTCATGTTCTTGGCCACCAGCTTGTCGTCATCGCGCAGGCAGATTCCGGTCACGATGGAAATCCCGAAACCCAGTTCGACGTAGCGCTTGATGACCTCCCAGCCGCCAACCTCGAGGGTCACGTTGAACGGCACCTGGTGTTGCTGGAACACGCGGTCCACCATCCGCCAGGTCGTGAGCCGGCGTGGCGGCAATATCAGTCCGTAAGGCGCAATATCTTCAATGGTCACCCGCTCACGATCCGCCAGGTCGTGACCCAGCGGCATGATCAATGCGGGTTCGAACGAGTAAACAGGCTGGTAGCTGATGTCGGACGGCACATCCAGCATCGAGCCGATGGCCAGGTCCACCTCATCATCGCGGATCATTGCGAGCCCGTCCCGCCCGGTCACGTTGCGCAGTTGCACGTGAATGTTGGGGTAACGCTCCCTGAACTGCTTCACCAGCCTGGGCAACAGGTAGATGATGGTTGATTCACCGGCGGCAATCACCACCTCGCCGCTTTCCAGGTCGCCTTTCATTTGCCGGTTGAAGCGCGCATTGAGGGTGTCGAGCCCCTCGACCAGGGGCCGCGCTATTTCGTACAGCTCCTGGCCTTCGCGGGTCAGGTTGATCTTGGGCCCATGGCGTTCAAACAGCATGGTGTCCAGTTCGCGCTCCAGTGCCCGGATCTGCAAACTGATGGCGGGCTGGCTCAGGAACAGCTGTTCGGCGGCATCCGTCATTTTCCCGCTCTTGGCCACCGCGCAGAACGCGCGGAGCTGTTTGAGCTGGTTACCCTTGTAATAAAAACGGGGTGATTTGTTTTTCAATAGCCTTGCCGCATCAATAATTAACCAGAGCTTATATTAAATAGTTGTTCATGCGGTGTGTCAAAGATACAGATCAGGTTCTGAGCAGAACCATTCAGCAATGTCGGTATCTATTTCGCGTTAGCCAGCGGCGCTGCTCCAGCGGCACGATCAGGCTGGACGTATCCCAGCGCCCGCCGCCCATGGCCTGGACCTGGGAATAAAACTGGTCGACCAGGGCGGTAACCGGCAGGTGCGCGCCGTTGTTGCGCGCCTCACCCAGCACGTAGCCCAGGTCCTTGCGCATCCAGTTGACCGCGAAACCGTAATCGAACTTGCCGTCGATCATGGTCGTTGCACGGTTGTCCATTTGCCAGGACTGTGCGGCGCCCTTGGAAATCACCTCGACCACGGCCCTGGCGTCCAGCCCGGCCTTGCCGGCAAAGTGCAGGGCTTCCGACAAACCCTGGACCAGCCCGGCAATGCAGATCTGGTTGACCATCTTGGCCAATTGGCCGGACCCGGAATCGCCGAGGCGTGCCTGCATCCGGGCGTAACAATCGATCAGTGGAGCGGTCCGGGCCACCGGCTCCTCGTCGCCTCCGATCATCACGGTCAGTTGCCCGTTTTCGGCGCCGGCCTGGCCGCCGGAAACCGGCGCGTCGACAAAAGAAAAACCGAGCCGCGCGGCTTCAGCGTGCAGTTCCCGGGCGACCTCGGCCGAGGTGGTCGTGTGGTCGACGAAAACCGAGCCGGCTTTCATGTTCCTGAACGCGCCGTCCGGGCCGAGGGTCACCGAACGCAGGTCGTCGTCGTTGCCCACGCAGCAAAAGACGAAATCCGCGTTCTCCACGGCTGTGGCTGGTGTCGGCGCCGAAGCGCCCGGATATTCGGTGACCCACTTCTCAGCCTTTGCTGCTGTGCGGTTGTAAACAGTCACCTGGTGGCCGGCCCTGGCGAGATAGCCCGCCATCGGGTAGCCCATGACGCCCAGGCCAATGAACGATACATTTAAACGCATATCACCAGTCCTTTAATGGAAAATTCAACGGTTTGGCCGGCGGCCAGGGCAAACCGGAGCCGCCCAGCATGGAACTGAAAACCGGCGTGGCCTCAAGATCAAACGGCGCGCCGCAGGTGCACCAGTATATGGCTTGCATCAGGCTCATGTATCCAAAGGGCCGGCTGTCGATCAATCCGGCCAGGCGGTTTGCTTCGTTGCGGTTGCCCCTGGCTGCTTCCATGACCAGGGAAATATAATCGTTGGGCCCGTGTTTGCCGAGAAACTCTTCCTGGTGTTCGAGCGCGGCCGCCTCATCTCCCGCGATCGCGGCGATCATGAACTTCGCGATCAATTGTTCACTGTCCGATCGCAGGTGGGTATTGGCCAGTTGTTTCGCAGCGGCTATCTGGCCGTCAGCAGCAAGCGCCAGAATGTTGGCGCGGGTCAACCATTCGCTCTGGAGCCTGAACCATGCCGGTCCCGGCCGTGGAAATCGCGCCGGCCAGGTCTCCTTCCCACAATTGTGCCTCGGCCATGATGCGCCAGGAGCGCGTCAATAACGGATCACACGTTGCCAGTCGTTGAAAAGCCTCCTTCAGGTTTCGCGCTTTTCCAAATGCAGCACTGGAGAAGTGTATCCAGTACGCCGCTACGCAACCGGTTGTGGACAAGCTGCTGTCAACCAGGGCTGACAAACCGTTCCAGTTTCCAAGCACCAGGGCACTGTCGTGTTCCACCGACAACCGCTGGCTGGCATCACCGGCGTAACGAACCACCAGCTCATAGTTGCGGCGCAGATTTTCCAGTGCGTATTTCACGTCGTCATCGGTGATCGTACCGTCCAGTTCACCGTTTGCCTGGCTCATCAGGATGTGGCTGTAAAGATCGGTAATATTCTGGTACGCGTCGGGAAAATCCGGCGCGAGCGCAACAGCCGCCTCGAAGTGCGCATTGCCCTGCCGCAGCAGGCTGATCAGGTTGTCGCTGCCGTGCGCCCGTTCAAACAGTTCCCGGCCTTTCTGGTATTCGATGAAAGCTTCCACGTTGCTGATACCGACGCTGCGCATGCGGTTGCGCAGCGTGTCGTCGAGCACCACGTCAAGGGCCAGCGCGATTTTCTCCGCGATGTCCTGCTGCACGGCAAACGTGTCCGTCGTGCGGCCGTCAAAGGTTTCGGACCACAGGTGAAAGCCGTCTTCCGCGCGGATCAACTGCGCGGTGATGCGCAATTGATCACCGGCCCGGCGCACCGAGCCCTCGACGACATGCGCCACGCCCAGTTGCCGGGCAATATCTTCGATCGGAACATTCTGTCCTTTGAAATGAAACGCCGAGGTGCGGGCCGTCACCAGCAGGTCCGGCAACTGCGCCAGCGCATTGATGATCTCCTCGGTCAGCCCGTCGGTGAAATAGTCATCGTCCGGGCCGTTACTCATGGCCACGAACGGCAGCACGGCGACGGACTTCCTGGCGTCCTGGATTGCAGCCGGTAGCTCCGGACTCATCCGGAAATTGATCCGATGGTTCCATTTGGGCCGTTGAGACCGGCTCGGGCTCGTCGCTGTCCAGCGCCAGCCGGTCAAACAATAGAAAACTCACGGCCAGCAGGAGGATGACGATTATGGCCCGATCCAGCTTTCGCGCCGTTCGCGGAGCAATGGACCGCGAACGGTCTACCTCACTTTCACGTTTCACGCCTTCGGGGGTCCATTCGAATACCCAGGCGATGATCAGCGCCGGAAGGAAGCCGATGGCCACGAAAAAAAGAACATAACGGGCCACCTCGTCGGAAAAATGCAGGATTGGCCCGATAACGTCGACAATTTGCAGAAGCAGCCAGCTCGCCACCAGGTAGGCAAGGCCGACCCTGAAAACGTTTCTTCGCTTCAGTTCCTCAAACAGCCCGGACATGTTTTTTCTTGAGTCTCCGATCCAGTCGGCAGAAGGCTGCGATCATAGCATTCCCCTGGCCGGAACGGCTATTCCGCCGCGCATCGAGGGGTTGGGGGACTTCGTTGCGGATCGCCAGGTTCTGGACCCTGAAGCGTTGCTGCGCCATGTCCTGTTCCAGTTCGGCGACCATCCCGCGGAACTCTGCAGACTGGCGCACCCCGTTGAAATTCGGGTTCAGATCGGTCTTCCAGCGCCATTGAAACCGCCAGCCCAGGTCAATGATCCGCCTGAGCTCGGCGAGCGAGGCCGGCTGGTCGCCAAGGATCGCCAGGGCCTCGGCCTTGACCGGCGCCAGGCCGGCGGGAAACAGCGCATTCGAGAAGCCGGGCTGATCGTAGGCGGCCAGGATGGCCTCGAGCAGGCTTTGCGCTTTCGTTGATTGCCCGGCCATCTTCAGCAGCAAAGCGAGGTCGGTAGCCTGCACCGATGTTACCGGCGGTGATTTCAGGCGGCGCTTTGAACAGCCCCGGATACCGGTCTGAAAAAATCCGGATACCCGATTCGGGGTCGCCGCGCGGCCAAAGCCTCGTCCCGCTTGATGCGCATGAAGATGGCATCGGAATTCCAGCGATCGGGCAAGTTGAATTTCAGCGCAAGATTGCTGTACTGAAGGGCAATTTCAAAATCTCCCGTCATGTAATGATGGCTGGCCTGCATGGCGATCGGCAAGGCTTGATTCGTGACCCGGCTGCCCAGCCATTCCGACCAGTATCCGGCCGACTCGTAATCCTCCAGGCAGTCATAAAGCGCGACCATCCATGCGCCGGATTCGAAATCCCGCGGATCGGCCGCCTGCGCCTCGCCCATCCAGTACAGGGCCTGGTCCAGTTGCCCTTCGGTGATAAATGTCCTGCCGACCGGACCGTATCCGAGTGGACTGGAAGGGTTGATCTCCCGGATCAAGCGCGAAATTGAGGCGGGCCGCGTCGAAGTTGCCCAGGGCGCTGTAGGCGAGACCTGCCGCGTACAGGATATTTTCGGTCAGGGCGTTGGGTTTCCCCGGCAAATCAGGTCAGCTCAGGTTCGTTTTCGGCCGGCATCGGAAACCGGGCGGTTCCCAACAATACGGTCACCAGCAAGGCCAGCAGGATCAGGATGCCGGCAGTCAGCCTGTGGAGTCTGGTGAAACCGGTCATATCAAGGCTGGCGTGTCGTCTCGGCATTTGGTGGCGGAGCAAATGCGGGAAGCTGGGTGGTTTCAATGACCTGTCCGAAATAAAGGGCGTTGATATACAGCTTCTCCGTCCCTCGCCAGAAGCCCCTGAACAGCGGAGTGTTGGCAAACCTGACAACCACTCCCTGGCCTTGCTTCTCGGCGATAACGGCCGGTTGTCCCGCGAAGGCTGCGAGGCGATCTTTGCCAATGAATCCGGCCATCAGCGGGTCACGGGCATATCTCACGGGTGTCGAGTAGGGATTGTTACTGGGCTTGAGCACGGCAGTGCCCCGACGAAACAGCGGCAAATCCATTCCCGCGTATCCAAAGGCGATCGGGTGGCTCAGGTCGAGCACCGCTGCAACGATCGCGCCGCCGATGACCTGGTCAGCCTGGTCGGCGGCAAAATCCGCATAGGCGCGGGGCGTTACCGGCTGAATGGCCGGTTCCACCGGTGCCGGCACCGGGCAGTTTTCAGGCAGGGCTTCGAAGCAGAGGCTTTCCGCCCAATTGGCGGCCCGCCCGATGGCCACCAGCACACCTCCATCCCTGACCCAGCGGGCAATAACCTGCTTCACTTCATCGCCGAGCGATTCGTATTCTCCGTCGGCGAACAGCAAGTGGGTGTAGTCCCGGATGTTGATGGTGCCCAGTCTCTGTTGTTCAACGATGGTAGTGGGAATGCCGAGGCGCTGATCCAGCAAAAACCATTGCTCGCCGACTTCATACGCGGAGGTCGCCTTCGCCTCCGACCAGCAGCGGCCTGACCGGTTCGACCAGGATGAAATGCTTCGATCCGAGGTCAGGCCCCACGCTGGTCATGGTGCTGGACAGACTGTAAATTTCCAGACCCGCAAGGGCCTGGCGGGTCAACAGGTCCAGGCCGTCCTGCCGCGCTTCCGGCGCCTGGAGTCCCGACTGGATGATCAGTGTCCCGGGCGCGAAAGACTGCAGGCCGTTGCTGGTCTGGGCGGAGAAAGACCGGTCCGCGACACGGACCCGGACGCCCGCCTGCAGGAGGTTCTGTAACAGGGCGGGAGCCTCCAGCTGATTCCATGGAATGGCCCAGGCAGCGGCAGCGGCCTCGGGCGGAAGGCCCTTGCTGGAACCGGCCACATCAGCGTGTTGCGGGATCTTGCTGACCGTTGCAAAAGGCAGGTTGAAAGCCAACGGAAGGGTCCAGGCGGATACATCGTAAAACGTGTTGTCCTTAAAACTCGTGCGCTGTTCCATCATGGCTTCGAGCAGGCCAAACTGTGTTTGCTGGACCGGAATGATCCAGGCGTGCCCGGGCTGGAATTCACGGTTACCTGACCGGGTCGACTCGCCCAGCGGATGGTACTCGACCTGGTGCAGATCGAGTATGTCGAGAAAAGCCCTGGCTCGTGCCGGGTCGCCGTCATCTCCAATGACCCAGGCATTGAAGTTGCGGCTGGCAGCCCGTTTGCGCATCGAGTCGAAAAATCCGGCCTGGTAGGCCTTCAAACGCTCCCGCATGGACCATGAGCCTTCCAGGGACGAGAGTGACATCCTGAGATGGTTGGCGACCGCCATCTGAAAGGTTTCGATACCGTTGCTGGTTGCGATTTCCTGCCCGAGCACGGCCTTCTGTTCGAACAGGATGCCGATACTGCCGTTGATGTCCGGGTAGGTCGACCCCTTGCCGAAATAGAAGTCGTCATAGCCATCCTCGGTGAAATAAGGTTGTCCCGCACGATCCATGGCCCTGGAGTGGTATTGCGCCAGCGCCCGGGTCAGCTCGAGATTTTCATCCGGGGTCAGCGGGTTCTGTTGCGAAGGAACGCCCGGCTGGAAGAAAAATCCCGGGTAGCCCTCCTGCTCATGGTGATCGGTGAGGACGTGCGGCAGCCACCGGTGGTACTCGACAATCCGTGCGCGGGATTCCGGGTTTACCAGCGGCAGCCAGTCGCGGTTCAGGTCGAACCAGTAGTGGTTGGTTCGCCCCTCCGGCCAGCCCTGAACATGTTGGCGGCTGACCGGGTCGGCAACCGGCACTTTACCGGCGTTGCTGTTCACCCAGCTCGCAAAACGGTTCAGTCCGTCGGGATTGATACTGGGGTCAATCAATATCACGCTGTCTTCGAGCAGTTCCCTGACGTAGTCGGAGCGCGAGGAGGCCAGGTAATAGGCCACCAGCATCGACGCATTGCTGCCGCTGGGCTCATCGCCGTGAACGCTGTACCCCAGCCAGACCACCAGCGGCCCGTCGCCTTCCAGGTGCTGCCGGCGCAGTCCGTCCAGTTTCTCCTGGTTTCCCGCGCTGGTGATGGCCAGTTGCAGCAAGGGGCGCTGCTCAAAGGTATGGCCGATGACCTTGATCGATACCCGTGGAGAAGCCGCGGCCAGGGTCTGCATGTACCGCACCAGTTGGTCGTGGCTCACGTGCCAGTCGCCGACGTCCCAGCCCAGGACGGATTCCGGGGTCGGGATAGCCGGATCCGGATCAGCGTCCTGTGGAAGGTAATCGCTGGCGCTTTTCGCGCTGAGGTTCGAGGCGATCAACAAGATGGCCACAAATAAGAGTTTTTTCATGTCATTTTTCATCCCTGCACGCAGGTTATTCTATGAGATACTGGCGCGGAATTCTTTAATGCCCCAATCATGGCCCCAATCATTGCGCGGTCATTCACGGTGACAACGATGAAAACTTTCCAAAAAGCCTGCTCTCTGTTGATCCTCGCCTGTTCCCTGCAGGCCCAAGCCGGGGACAACGTGTCAGATAAACTGGCGCTGATCAAATTGCCCCCGGGTTTTGAAATACGTTTGTTTGCCGAGAATGTTCCGAATGCCAGGCAGCTCGCATTGGGGGATCACGGAACCGTTTTTGCCGGGTCGAGAAAAGCCGGGGTAGTCCATGCGGTGGTCGATCAGGACGGCGATCTTTTTGCAGAAGGAATTTACGTGGTCGATCAGGACCTGAACATGCCAACCGGCGTGGAATTCCGATTCGGTTCGCTATACGTAGGGGCGGTTGACCGGATCTTGCGATATGACGATATTGAAACCTCGCTGGACCATCCGCCCGAGCCGGAAGTCGTCACTGCGGAGTTTCCCGCCGAGACGCACCATGGCTGGAAATACCTGCGGTTCGGCCCGGACAGCATGTTGTATGTCCCGGTCGGCGCGCCCTGCAATA
The DNA here is from genome assembly GCA_963700705.1 of uncultured Gammaproteobacteria bacterium. Lineage (GTDB taxonomy): Bacteria > Pseudomonadota > Gammaproteobacteria > Xanthomonadales > SZUA-36 > JAHEFT01. The sequence goes on from CAVOYQ010000018.1 coordinate 22,188, forward strand.
TTTGTGACGAGCCGGGGTTTGCCCAGATTCGCCGGATGACTTGCCGACGGCAGTGGCATGGAGGTGTATGCCGAGGGAATCCGCAATAGCGTCGGCCTGGCGTTTCATCCCAACACGAAGGCGTTATGGTTCACCGACAACGGGCGGGATTTGATGGGTGATGACATGCCCGGCGACGAACTGAATGTTGCGCCCGAGGCCGGCCTGAACTTTGGCTACCCCTTTTGCCACCAGGGCGATACCCTTGACCCGGAATTTGGCGCGGGCAAATCCTGTTCGAATTTCACGCCGCCGGCCCTGGTTCTCGGAGCCCACGTGGCGGCGCTGGGTTTGACTTTTTATACCGGCGACATGTTTCCACCGTCCTATGTGAATCAATTGTTCATTGCGCAGCACGGTTCCTGGAATCGCAGTGAAAAATCCGGATACAACATCCTGCTGGTGAAATTTGACGACCAGGGAATGATCACGGGCAGCGAGGTGTTTGCCAGCGGTTGGCTCCAGGGCCAGGAAAACTGGGGACGGCCCAATGATGTGCTGCAAATGCCGGATGGGTCGCTGCTGGTCTCAGACGACCAGGCCGGGGTGATCTACCGGATCAGTTATTCCGGCCAATGAGATAGGAAGCGGGATTTGACCCTGATCCAGATTATCGTCCTGGCGCTGATCCAGGGGTTGACGGAATTCCTTCCGGTTTCCAGTTCCGCTCACCTGATCCTCGGCAGCCGGGTCTTCGGGTGGCCGGACCAGGGACTGGTGTTTGACGTCGCTACCCACCTGGGCACATTGATCGCCGTATTGATTTACTTTCGTCACGAGTTGATCGAAATGGCCGGCGCCTGCGTGAGGCCGGTCCGCAGCGACCCGGACCGGCAGCACCGGAAGCTGGCCATCTACCTGATCGTGGCAAGTGTTCCCGCTTTACTGGTCGGCTTTGCAGCCCGCGACCTGGTAGAACTCTATCTGCGTGACGTGCGCGTCATTGCATGGACCACGATCGGCTTCGGACTGCTGTTATGGCTGGCTGATGCGGTTGGCTCCAGGCGACGCACGCTGGAAGAAGCCTCGCTGAAAGACGCCCTTTTCATCGGCCTGGCCCAGGCACTGGCCCTGGTTCCCGGGGTATCGCGTTCCGGCGTGACCATCACGGCCGCGAGGTTCCTCGGCCTTTCGCCGGACGCGGCGGCCCGTTTTTCCTTTCTGCTGGCCATTCCGATCATCGGTGCGGCCGGTGGCTATGGCGCACTGCGTGTGGCCATGGGCGACGCCCCCATCGAATGGACCCAGTTTGGACTCGCACTGGGGCTGGCAGCCATTGCCGGGTGGGTTTGCGTCGCCGCGTTTCTCGCCTTGCTGAAGCGGGTGGGATTAATGCCTTTCGTGATTTATCGACTGCTGCTCGGAGTGGTTCTGATCTGGATGCTCGTTTAGGCGCACCGTTTTGGTGCTTGATCATAATCGCAGCGCACTGTTATGGTGCGAATGGTGATCTTCTGTCTGAATTCCAGATTCGATGAAATGGCCCGGGGATTCTATGGTCGTCGAAATTACCTCTTTTTGCGTGTAAAATGCGTCTATCAGCTTTCTTGTAACCATTCGTGCCGAAGCCTGAACTTGGCATGAGTCCTGCATTTATATCTTGACCCATTTTGGAACACCACTTACAGGAAGAATAGGAATGAGCACCGAAAAAATTCTCAAATTGATCGAAGAAAAGAACTTCAAGTTCGTAGACCTGCGGTTCTGCGACACCATGGGCAAGGAACAGCACGTCAGTCTGCCGGTCAGCGCGGTGGATGAAGACCTGTTCGAAGAAGGCAAGATGTTCGATGGTTCGTCGATCTCCGGCTGGAAAGGCATCAACGAGTCCGACATGGTCCTGATGCCGGACATTTCGACCGCGGTCAAAGATCCTTTCGCGGAGCAAAAGACCCTGATCATCCGCTGCGACGTGCTGGAGCCCAACACGATGGAAGGCTACAACCGTTGCCCGAGATCGCTGGCCAAGCGTGCGGAAGCCTATTTGAAGTCCAGCGGGATTGCCGACACCGCGTTTTTCGGACCGGAGCCGGAATTTTTCATCTTCGACGACGTTCGTTTCAAGAACGATATGCACGGTTGCTCCTACGAGGTTGATTCCGAGGAAGCCGCGTGGAATACCGGGTCCGAGTACGAAGGCGGCAACTTCGGTCATCGTCCGGGAGTCAAAGGCGGCTATTTCCCGGTTCCCCCGGTCGATTCCCTGCATGACGTCCGGGCCGAGATGTGCCTGCTGATGGAGAAAATGGGTATCGAGGTAGAAGTTCATCATCACGAAGTGGGAACGGCCGGGCAGTGCGAAATCGGTACCCGGTTCAACTCGCTGGTCAAAAAGGCCGATGAAGTGCTGAACATGAAGTACGTCATCCACAATGTCGCGCACGCCGTTGGAAAAACGGCAACCTTCATGCCCAAGCCCCTGGTCGGGGATAACGGTTCCGGTATGCACGTCCACCAGTCCATCGCCAAGGATGGAGTCAACCTGATGATGGGCGACGGCTACGGCGGTTTGTCGGAAACGGCGTTCCACTATATTGGCGGCATTTTCAAGCACGCCAGGGCGATCAATGCTTTTTCCAATTCGACCACCAACAGTTACAAGAGGCTGGTGCCCGGTTTCGAAGCGCCGGTCATGCTCGCCTACTCGGCCCGTAATCGCTCCGCCTCCTGCCGTATTCCTTTTGTCAGCAACCCGAAAGCGCGCCGGATTGAAGTTCGATTCGGTGATCCCGCCGGCAACTCATACCTGATTTTTGCGGCGATGTTGATGGCCGGACTTGACGGTATCAAGAACAAGATTGATCCGGGTCCGCCGATGGACAAGGATCTGTACGATCTGCCGCCCGAGGAAGAAAAGCTCATTCCCACGGTTTGTTCATCACTGGATCAGGCGTTGGCCGCCCTCGATGCCGACCGGGAATTCCTGAAGGTGGGCGGTGTCTTTGACGATGACCTGATTGATGCTTATATCAGGCTGAAGATGCGGGAAGTCACAAGATTCCGGGCGAGTACCCATCCCGTAGAGTTTGAAATGTATTATTCTCTGTAACAGGCCCGGGTGGCGTTGGTTCCTATGCACTGATCGTGACCCGGCAAAACCGCCAGGACCCGCATGGAAGCGGGGCCTGGCGGGTTTCCACACTGTCAAGGAGCACGCTCATGAGCAAAGGAATGATTGGCACACTCGTCGCGCTGGTATTTTTACTCATACCGTTTTCTGCCTGTGCCGAAGGCGAAATTTACAAGGTTGTCGATAAGGATGGCAATGTGACCTTCACCGACCAGCGTCCTTCGGCGGATGCACAGCCGATGGACTTACCCCCCTTGTCGGTGATTACAACCTCTCCTCCGGATTTGCCACCGGCGGCGCCGGCTGAAGGGGCTGTGGAAGAAGAGCAGCCCGCAGTCCCCACCCTCTCCGATTTGAGGAAAATGTATCGTGATTTCAGGATTACCCGGCCGATGCCGGAAGAGACATTCTGGGGTACGGAGAATACCGTTGTCATTACATGGCAGTCCTCGCAGCCGATTTCACCGCAATTGCGGGTGATGGTCATGGTGGACGGGGTGGCGCAGCAGTCAACGGGTTCCGGCAGTCTCAGCCTGACCCTGGAGCGTGGTGAACACCAGGTCTCTGCAGAGTTGAGGGATGAACGGAATCGCCGGATTGCCAGTACGGATACCGTGACGTTCTACGTTCAGCAGCATTCCGTCGGACGAAACCGGCGTAGTGGCTAGTTCCCCATAGTTACGGGACAGGACACCGGGGCCGGCCACTGAAGTGGATACTGATTCTGAACAGGCCAACGGCGTGCTCGATCGACTGGACACAGGGGTGGTCAGGATGGAGCGGTCGGGCCGGATACGCTACATGAACAGTTCGGCGGAACATTGCATGCTGATCAGCAGGGACCGGGCATACGGACAACTGTTATTCGAGGTCGCCGATATCACTGGTGAGTTGCAGGCGGCGGTGGGTTCTTTACCGGAAGGACGACAAAGCACCCGGTTGCACGAACTGAAATTTCCCGCAGGCCTGTTCGACTGCACTATTCAGGCCACTGAAGACGGCTACGTATTGCTGGAATTTCATAATCTCGAATGGGAAAAGATGCGACTGCGTTTACAACAGAGGGAAGTACAGACCGGAATGCTGGAATTGCTGAGCAAAAACCTGGGGCACGAGGTTCGCAACCCGCTGGGCGGTATTCGTGGCGCAGCTCAAATGCTGGCGGAAGAGCTGGAAGATGGTGAACTATCGACCCTGGCACGATTGATCATGCGGGAGTCGGACCGGATCGATGAGTTGATCCAGCGATTCGGACAGCCGGAACTGGACCGCCAGGAATTGGAATTGTATCCACTGCTCGACGAGGCGATGGACCTGTTGGTGGCTGAGTTTCGCGATTCCGTGCGGGTTGAGCGGGATTATGATCCGAGCATTCCCTTCATCCATGGCGACAGAATGGCGATCCGCCGGCTCATGCTCAACCTGTTGCGCAATGCCTGCCAGGCCGGCGCTTCACAGATATTGATCAGAACCCGGGTTGAATACGGCACGACCTTGCTGGAATCCCGGAAAGGCAGCGTCATTCGCCTCGATTTTATCGACAACGGCGCCGGTGTGCCCGAATCGCTCAGATCCCTGTTGTTTCTTCCCTTTGTGACCGGCCGGAGGGATGGCACCGGTCTCGGCCTGGCGCTCTCCCAGCAGATTGCTTCGGCACACGGCGGGCTACTGACTTTCGAAGCTCGGGATCAGGGCAGTCAGTTCAGCTTTTATCTGCCGTTTGGTCACCGTGATGGCGGCAATGTCCCGGGTGAAGCGCATTGAACGATCAGTTTGATATCTGGGTGGTTGATGATGACGAGGCGATCCGTTTTGTGCTGAAGCGGGCCCTGCAACGCAAGGACTATGGCGTCCGATGTTTTGAAACGGTCAAATCGGTCAAGGAAGCGCTTGAAACCGGCAGCCCGGGGGCTATTTTGACCGATATCCGTTTGCCTGACGCCGATGGCCTGAGTGTCGTGGATACGCTCGAAAGGCTTGCCCTGGATTGCCCGGTCATTGCGATGACGGCCTTTTCCGACCTGGACCAGGCAGTCAGCGCGTATCAAAAAGGCGTTTTCGAATACCTGCCCAAGCCCTTTGACCTGGAACAGGTGGTATCGGTTATTGAGCGGGCGCTTGCGACGGGTAAAGCCAAGCCGAAAAGCAACACCGGGGCGTCCGGCGGTCAGTTGCTGGGCGAATCACAGGCGATGCAGGAAGTTTTTCGCACGATCGGCCGGCTGTCACGCTCCGATATCAGCGTATTGATAACCGGCGAAACCGGCAGCGGCAAGGAGGTGGTGGCCCGGGTGCTCCATCAGCACAGCCCCAGGGCGGGAGCTCCGTTCATTGCAATCAATACAGCCGCGATCCCCGCGGAACTGCTCGAATCCGAGCTTTTCGGGCATGAGAAAGGGGCTTTCACCGGCGCCCATTCCCGCAGAATCGGGCGATTTGAAGAAGCCGCGGGCGGGACCCTGTTCCTCGACGAAATTGGGGATATGCCACTTGCCTTGCAGACCCGTTTGCTAAGGGTTCTGGCCGAGGGAGATTACTATCGGGTTGGCGGCAGGGATCTGCTCAGGGCGGACGCGAGGGTCATCACGGCGACCCACCAGGACCTCGAGGAAAAAGTCCGGGCGGGCAGTTTCCGGGAAGATCTCTATCACCGGCTGAATGTCATCCACATTGCGTTACCGCCACTGCGGGAGCGGACCGTCGATATTTCCATGCTCGCGCAGAGATTTCTCAGCCAGGTCTCCAATGAATTGGGGCTCGAGGAGAAACGTCTGAGACCGGAAACCATCAGGATCCTGGAGGGTTACAGCTGGCCTGGAAACGTCAGGCAACTCCTCAACCTCTGCCGTCAGCTCAGCGTGATGGCCCCTGGCGACCAGATTTTTCCGGATGACCTGCCCGCCGAGGTGCTTGGCGCAGGCGGTCAGGAAAGCGACGACAAGGCCTGGGTTGAGTCACTGCGCCGGTGGGCCGGGAGGGAACTGGCAACCGGAGGAACCGGGTTGCTCGATCGTGCCCAGATGGAACTGGAGCGGGTATTGATCGACTGCGCCCTGGACCAGACCGGCGGCCAGAGACAGAAGGCGGCTGAATTGCTGGGATTGGGTCGCAATACGTTGACCCGGAAGCTGCAGAAATTCGACGCCGAAGACCAAATACCGGAAAATCAGGCGGCCGGTGGCACCTGAAGCCAGAACGTCACCGGCCCGTCGTTAACCAGGTGGACCTTCATGTCTGCCCCGAATACCCCGGCCTGCACATTACCCAGCGCCTGCTCCGCCAGCGTCACCAGGTAATGGAACAGGCGCTCACCTTCGGCCGGGGGAGCGGCTGGAGTGAAACTGGGTCGGTTTCCGCTGTTGGTATCCGCCGCCAGGGTGAATTGGGGCACCAGTAACAGGTTTCCCCCTGCCTTCTCCAGGTTGAGGTTCATCCTGCCAGCCTCGTCCGGAAAAATCCGGTATGCCAGTACCCGCTGCAATAACCGCTGCGCCTGGCGTTCGCTGTCACCGCGCTGCACGCCGATCAGGGCGAGTATGCCGGTGGAAATCGCACCCGTGGTTTGATTGCCAACGCGGACCCGGGCTTCGGCTACTCTCTGAAGCAGTGCGATCATCGCGTTCTATCGCCTTTGTGACCCATCAATCACGCCAGAAAGCCGGCGTCAGCAGAACCAGCAAGGTGTAGATTTCGAGCCGTCCGAGCAACATCGCCACGCTCAGTATCACCTTGGCGGTGTCATTCAATCCGGCATAGTTCGGACCGGCGTTACCGAGGGCGGGTCCAAGGTTGGTGAGGCAGGCCGCGACCGATGAATACGCGGTTTCTTCATCCACTCCGGTCGCCGTCAGCAGGATTGTCATAATGGCGAAGCTGGCTATGTACAGGAAGAAAAACCCCCACACCGCACTGATGACGGTATCCGAAGTCCTCTGGCCGCCTATTTTTACCGGGATGATGGCGTGCGGGTGGATCAGGCGCTGAACCTCACGGATGGACTGGCGGTACAGCAGAATGATCCGGATGACTTTCATCCCGCCTGCGGTGCTGCCCGCGCAGCCGCCGATAAACGCCAGCAAAATCAGAAAAACCGGCAAAAAACTCCCCCAGGCATAAAAAGGCGCCGTGGTAAAACCGGTTGTGGTCATGGTTGAAATTACCTGGAACGCACCATAACGGAATGAATCCGCCAGGGTGTCGTAGGTGCCGGTGAAATAAAGGGCAAAGCTTGCGATGAGTGCGAATACGAACAACAGCGAGGCATAGACCTTCAGTTCCGGATCCATGAAATAGGTTTGCATACTGGCTCGGCGCCACGCAGTGAAATGCAGGGCAAAATTGATTCCGGCCACGACCATGAATACGCTTGCGACGATTTCGACCGTCGGGTTGTTCCAGAAAGCCAGGCTGTCGTCATGTGTTGAGAAACCTCCAATGGCCACTGTACTGAACGCATGTCCGACCGCATCGAACAGCTTCATTCCCGCCAGCCAATAGGCGAAAATGCAGGTCACGGTGATGCCGACATAAATCAGCCACAAGGCCTTGGCGGTTTCGGTGATCCGGGGGGTCAATTTTGCGTCTTTCATCGGCCCTGGCGTTTCGGCCCGGTAAAGCTGCATGCCACCGATTCTCAACATCGGGAGAATGGCCACCGCAAGAACAATAATACCCATGCCTCCCAGCCACTGGAGTTGCTGGCGGTAGTAAAGCACCGCCCTGGGCAGGGCGTCGATGTGGGTGATGATGGTTGCACCGGTCGTGGTCAATCCCGACATCGATTCGAACACCGCGTCGACGTAACCCAGGTCCGGCGAGGTCAGGAGCAGGAACGGCAGGGCGCCCACCAGAACCAGGGCCAGCCAAGCGCCAACTACGATCATGAAGCCATCACGCAGGCGCAATTCCTGTTTAACGCCGCGCACCGGTAAATATATTGCCAGTCCCAATGCCAGGAGTATTCCAGCGCTGACCAGGAACAGCGTGGCCGAGCCATCTGAATAGAAGAGGGATACCAGGATGGGGGGCAGCATCATCAGGCTGGATCCAGCGATCAGGAAGCCGATAACCCTTTGAACGGCGGAAAAGCCCATGGCTTCCTCAGATGAAAATGGCGCCGACCTGGAAAAGCCGCTCCACGGCGGCGATCTGACGTTTGTCAGGAACGAACAGGATCACGTGATCGTTCTCGAGGATGATGGTGTCATGATGAGCAATGATCACATCATCGCCGCGAACGACCGCCGGAATCGTGGTTCCGGCCGGAAGGTTGATGTCTTCAATGGCCCGGCCAACCACTTTCGAACTGCGCTTGTCACCCAGCGCAACGGCTTCAATCGCTTCAGCCGCACCGCGGCGCAGGGAATGGATTCGAACCATATTTCCACGCCGAATGTGCGTGAGTAGCGCACCGATGGTGATTTGCTGGGGTGATACGGCGATATCGATTGAACTGGATTCAACCAGGTCCACGTAAGATGGCCGGTTGATGATTGCGATAACCTTTTCAGCGCCCATTCGCTTGGCCAGCATGGAAGACAGGATGTTGGCTTCATCGTCATTGGTTAAAACACAATAGACATCCGTCGTTTCAATTGCCTCTTCTCGCAGCAGTTCTTCATCGGCGCAGTCGCCTACGAGCACGATGGCTTTCTCCAGGTACTCGGCAATGGCCTCGGCCTTTGCAGGGTCGCGTTCGATGATTTTCACGTGGTGGTTACGTTCCAGTTGCCGGGCGAGGTTACTGCCGATATTTCCGCCACCGGCGAGAATGATACGGCGGACCGGATTGTCCATGGGCCGCAGCTCTTTCATCATGGTCCGGATGTTTCTCTGCGCAGCAAGAAAAAAAACGATGTCGTTTTCCGCGATCACCGTCAGGCCATCCGGAATGATGGTCTTATCCTGCCGGTAAATAGCGGCAACGCGTGCCTCTTCACCGGCCGGCAGGTGCTGGCTCAGCGTATGTAGCCGCTGACCCACCAGCGGGCCACCGGCGTAGGCCCGCGTGGCGACGAGTTGGGCACGGCCATCGGCAAAGTCCAGCACCTGCAGGGCGCCGGGATACTCGATGAGGCGGGCGATGTACTGGGTCACGAGCGTTTCCGGGCTGATCAGTACATCAACCGGGCAATGTTCACGTTCGAACAGTCTTGGGTTGTCGATGTAATCCGAGGACCTGATCCGCGCAATCCGGGTCGGTGTTTTGTACAGCGTATAGGCTACCTGGCAGGCCGTCATATTCACTTCGTCGCTGCTGGTCAGCGCGATGATCATGTCCGCATCTTCAATACCGGCTCTTACCAGCACTGTCGGATGTGAAGCGTGGCCAATGACGCCGCGGATATCCAGGCGGTCCTGGAGTTCCTTGAGGTGCCGGGCGTTGGTATCGACGACCGTGATGTCGTTTTCTTCACTGGACAGGCTATTGGCTACAGTTGAACCGACCTGGCCGGCTCCGAGAATGACTATTTTCATTTCTTGGCCTCACCGGATGCGATGGCGCCCCTGGAATCCACGCCGAGAGCCCTGAGTTTCCGGTACAGGTGGGTTCTTTCCATGCCGACGGCCTCAGCGAGCTTGCCGACACTGCCGCCTGCCTCCTTTAACTTGAATACCAGGTACTCACGCTCGAACTTTTCCCGTGCTTCGCGCAGGGGCAGATCAAAAAATTCCGGATGGTCTGAAGCGCCGCTGATCGGTTCACTGGGGCTTTGCAATAACGCTTCTTCCACTTCACCCAGTGAAACTTCACCGTCGCCGCCCAAAACCAACAGGCGTTGCACCAGGTTGCGTAATTCCCGGATATTTCCGGGCCAGCTGTGGTTTCGCAGGCGGTTCTGAGCGGCTACAGAGAACGGCCGGTATGGAAGATTTTCGCTGTTGGGAAACGTCTCGGCGTAGAAACGCACCAGTTCCGGCACGTCATCGGGCCGTTCCCGTAACGGCGGAATCTGCAAGGGCAGCACGTTGAGCCTGTAATACAACTGTTGCAGCCCGCTGTCGGTGCTCGCACGGTCCAGGATGTTCACCCCGGCGCTGGCGATCAGGCGATAGTCCAGGTTTTTTGAACCACGTTCACCTTGCAGTATCTGGACGATGATTTTCAGTGCTTCGCCGGGAATATCCTGCAGGTCCGGTATGAAAAGTGTTCCCTGATGCGCCCGTTCAAACAATCCGCCGGATTGGACTTTGCCGGTGAGATCGTCACCCCCGAGCAGGTATGCATGGACGTTTTCCTGGGCGAGTTCACAGTGATCCATCGTGATGAATTCGCCCGGGCGTTTGCTCTGACCGTGTATGAAGCGGGCCAGGTTTTCACGGCCGCTGCCTTTCTCCCCGGTGATCAGAATGGGCAGATCGTGTTGGGCTGCCTGTTCAGACTTGCTACGCAGCACTTGCATCACCGCGCTGCTGCCAATTGGTTCGATGATTACGAGCGCAGAGCCTGGATGGGGCCGGGCGGTTTTCCTGCCGGATTCGAGCGCCTGGCTGACAATGGAGAGGAGCCTGGCCAGGGAAATGGGTTTCTGGACGAAGTCATGTGCTCCCAGGCGAGTGGCTTCAATGGCGGTTTCCACGGAGCCATGTCCTGACATGACTACCACCGGGCATTCCAGCCCGCCCGCCGCAGACCATTCCTTGAGCAACGTGATGCCGTCGACGTCCGGCATCCAGATGTCGAGCAGGACCAGGTCGTGTGCGTGCCTGGCGAAGCTCTTGCGCGCAGTCTGACCGTTCTCTGCAACAGTCACTTTGTAACCCTCGTCTTCGAGTATGTCGCGCACGAGTTCACGGATATCCGGTTCGTCGTCAACGACGAGTATATGTGCCTGGTTCATATGGGGCCTTTCAATGCTACCTGGTTAAACGATGCCTGTTGCGTTCGCGCAACAGCTTACTCCAAACCCAGGTTAAATGCCTAGGGAACCTTTTAGCCTAGGGAGCCTTTTAGCCTAGGGAACCAGCGGAAAATCGATCTCGATGTGAGCACCACCCTCCGGCCGGTTGGCAATAGAGATATTGCCATTATGCTCGGATATTATTTTCCGGCAAATGGCCAGGCCCAGGCCACTGCCCCGGCCCTTGTTGCTGATGTAGGGTTCGAACGGTTGTTCCAGCACCATGTCCGGAAATCCGGGGCCATTGTCCCACAGCCGGAGTTTCAATCGCGGCTTGCCATCCCGCTCGAGAATCCCGGTCCGGATGGAGATGCCAACCGATTCTCCCTGACCGGCTTCGCGGGCATTCCGTATCAGGTTGTGAAGCAACTGTCGCAAGCGGCCACTGTCCGCTGCCAGGCCGTCGGGTCCGGCGCACAAGTCGAGGTCGAATTCGAGGCTGGAATCGCCTTGCTGGTAAAGAGCGACCACCTCCCGGACCAGATCATCCAGGCGGATGTTCTCCAGGCTGAGTCTCGGCTCCTGTGCATAATCGCCGAAGGCGTCCACCAGTTTTCGAAGTGCTTCGACTTGCGAAACAATGGTGCCGGAGGCCTTCTCCAGCAACTCGCTGTCAGCGGGCCCCAACTTGCCGGCAAGCTTCATGCGCAGGCGCTCCGCAGCGAGGCGGATTGGCGTCAGGGGATTTTTGACTTCGTGTGCAAGCCGGCGCGCCACCTCCGACCATGCGGCGTCTCTTTGCGCCTGGTTCAGAACCGTGATGTCGTCGAAAACCACAACGGTGCCGTAGTTCGGCTTGTCGTTGAGCAGGGTGATTACCGGCAGCCGTGAACCCCGCATCAACAGGACCAGGGGTGATCCGGGGCGGTCAATCTTCAGTTCCTGTTGCCATTCGCGCCGGCCCCGGCTTACCTGGTGCTCAATGGCCTCTATGAACGGGGCCAGGAACGGTGCGTATCTTGATACGCGCTCCAAACGCCCACTGCCGGGATCCGTCTCGCGACTGTTGTCATTCACCAGTTCGGGAAGTCCCAGTATCTGCTTGCAGGCGGCGTTCGCGGTGACGATCCGGTTATCTTCATCGAGCGTCAGGACGCCGGAGGAAAGATTTCCGAGAACCGCCTCGAGGTATTCTCCCTGGGCCTGCAACTCGGCCCGGCTTTCCTCCGCTTCATGGCTGGCGGTTTTCAGGGCCTGGGTCATCTGGTTGAACGATTCCACCAGGAAACCGATTTCGTCCCGCTGGCCGGAAGCAACCTCCTTGCCAAAATCACCGGCAGCCACTTCCCGGGTTGCCGAAGACAGTAACGAAAGCGGTGCGACCAGCCGGCGGGCTGCGTGCAGAGCCGCCAGGATGGCCAGAAGGATAGTCAGTATCAGGACCAGGGAAAGCACCAGGAGAAAACTTTGTTTCAGGGACTGCCTCAGGTAGCTGACATTCTGGTAGCGGTAATATTCCTGCTCAATCGATCCGGCGAGTGTCGTGATATCCGGTGGCAGCGGATAGATGGCTTGCAGGAAGCGGGCGGAACTGCCGGGGTAGGTCGCAGGCATCAACAGAACGACCCTGATCTGCAGGCCACCATCAGCCGTGGGCTCTGCAGCGGCATATTCTCCCTGCTCGGTCGCCTGCATGATAGCGAAGTCGCCCGGCCGCTCGGGCAATCCCGTCAATGCGTTGATCTGGGCAGTGGCGACCAGTGTTCCGCCGGTTTCCAACACGGAAAGTTCAGTGGGGCCGGCGGAGCGAATCCGGGATAACAGCGCCTGCCTGAGGCTTTCTCCATCCTCCTGGAAAGTTGACAGGTCGCCGGCCATATCCCTCAGCTGGTTTCTGACCTCCAGGGTTCGTGTATCCAGAAATTGTTGTCCAAGTTGCAGCGAGTCTCCAAGCGCCGCTTCCACGCGAACATCAAACCAGCTGTCGATCGTGCTGGTCAGGAACCATGCCGAGAAGAAAAAGACGATCAGCGCCGGAGGCAGCGACAGCGCAATGAAGTTTCTGACCCAACGGGCGGACAACAAAGCGCCGGGTACCCCGTTCCGGACGTTTTTCACCAACGCGACGAGCCGGTACCCGATACTCCAGAAAAGAATGGCCAGGGCGAAAACCGTAACGGTCAAAACCCAAATGAAGCCGTTATCCAGGCCTGCGCCCCCGGATTCAGTCTGGGCGCCCGAAACGAGCAACAAAGCCACCAACAGCGCCGCCAGTAACGCCACCAGCGGCATCGTCCGGAATAACAGCCGCCTCTTGAGGTCCTTTTTTCGGGCTGTGGATTTCATGTTTCCTTCATGCGCCCGGATCGATCTGCAGCGGCCACGATGTCCAGGATGAATCGTGGCGCCATTTAGCCGACAGGAGCACCGGCAATCTCATCGGTGGGGGCATTTTATTCTGATCCAGTGTCATCCTGGCCAACAGTTCGTAATCTCCGGTGGGCACAACTCCGGTTTCCACAGACACGTTCAACCGGGAAAGCGCAGCCAGGACATGCCGCAGGCGGGGAAATGTCTTCACCGCCCCGCTATCCTTGAATGCCAGTTGATAATAGTTACTCAGGGGCAGATAACGGATTTCATAACTGCTCTTTTTTTGCCCGATGCGGGTCTGGTTGCCACTGTTTCGAAGGACCAGGTCCAGTTCAAGGGTCAGCGGGACTCCATGTATCAGCGCGTTGCGGGCCTCGTCACTCAGGGTCAGCGTTTGTTCCGACATCACGTTCAACTGGCCGTTGGTCCAGGTTGATTCAACCCGGGTCATTTCAAAGCGGTCTTGCGCATCGGGGTCGGAACAACCGGCCAGGACGATCAATGCGGTGAACAAAACCACCCGGGCAGGTTCAGGCAATGACCGGTCTCGCTTTCCCCGGCAACTGCTCCAGCGTTGCTTCGGTACCGTCGCCTCCGCCTCCTTTAACGAGGGCGGCATAGAAAAACCCGTCCATATCCATTTCACCGGGCAATATCTGCCGGCCGTAGCCGGTTTTTTGTCCCCATGTCGCATTGATCTCTGCCAGCTCTGCATCCGGATGAAGTTCGACAAACTGCTGTATTTGCCTGGTGTTTTCAGCCCTGAGTATGGAACAGGTCGCATACAAGAGGATACCCTCCGGCTTCAGAAGTGGCCATAGCTGTTCCAGCAGGATGCTTTGCGTTTTTACGGCTTCCTCCACCTGCTCCGGGCTTCTCAGCCATTTGATCTCCGGATGGCGCCGGATGACCCCGCTGGCCGAACAGGGCGCATCGAGCAGAATACGGTCAAAGGGAATTCCGTCCCACCACTCGGCCGGTGACGCCGCATTCGCCGCAACCAGCTTGATCGCCTTGGCATCAACGTACCCCAGGCGTTTGAGATTTTCTTCAATACGCTTCAGCCGTGAGGGGTTCAGGTCAATCGACGTCAATTTCACCGCCGGCTCACTTTCCAGGATGTGACAGGTTTTCCCGCCGGGCGCGGCGCAGGCGTCAAGAACCCGTTGGCCGGGTCCGAGTTTCAGCAAACGGGGAGCCAGTTGGGCCGCCGGGTCCTGGACCGAAAACCGCCCCTGGTCGAACCCGGGAAGGGAACTTACGCCGGCTGCCGGGCTGATGCTGATGGCTTCTTCAGCAGCATCGTGGCGCTCTACTGTGAAACCGCTTTCCACCAGAACCCTGATGGTTTCTTCAGCGTCAAAACTACGGTTGAGACGAACCCAGAGCCGTCCCGGCCGGTTGTTTTCGTCGACGACCTGTTGCCACTCCCGGGGCCAGTCGGCTTTTATCGCCTCCAGCAGCCACGTGGGGTGCGCATACCGGTCGTCCTGTTCGAGCAGCTTTCCGTTCCAGGCATCCTGTTCACGCTGAAAGCGGCGCAGTACGGCATTGATTACGGGCACCGCCCATGGTTTACCAATATTCCTGGCGCACTCCGCGGTTTCGTTGATAGAAGCATGGGCTGCACCATCACCTTTCCACATCTGGAAAAGCCCGATCAGGATCAGGCGGTAGATATCCTGGTCCTTTTGCCTCAGCGGCTTTCTCAGCAACCGGTCTGCAAGCCATTCCAGGGCGGTCAACCAACGCATGACTCCGTAAGCCAGGTGGCGTGCAAAAGCGCGGTCCCTGGCGTCATCCGGCAGATGTTCAGGCTCGGCGTCACCGAGATTGGATCCGGAATCCAATACACTTGCGAGTGTCTTGAGCGCCGTCAGGCGCGAACCGCCCACTGGTGTTTTCTTCATTGCGTGTTGTCCAGCCTGTCCGGCAGTGATATCGCGTTGAGGTAATCGGCCGCGCTCATCCGGCGCTTGCCCGGGCGTTGCAATTCCAGCAGTCGCAGCACCCGTTTCCCGGTAGCGACATCGATGCCTTGCCTGCCGGCCGCAAGTACGGTTCCAGGCTTGCATTCGCGGCACTCATCGATAACGCAGGCCTGCCAGATACGCGTTCTTTCTTGATCCACCATGCACCAGGCGACCGGCCAGGGATCGAAAGCCCGGATGCGCCGCTCCAGCACTTCGGCAGACTCATTCCAGTCTACCCGCGCTTCGGCTTTTTCCAGTTTGCGGGCGTAGGTGACGCCGGTCTCAGGCTGCGGATGGGATTCTACGTGCTCCCCGCGGGCGATCTGTTGCAGGCAAGCCAGCAGCGATGAGGCGCCCAGCGCGGAAAGGCGGTCGTGCAGACTTCCGCCGGTCTCCCGGGTACCCAGCGGCACTGCCTCGCAGCGAATCAACGCACCGGTATCCAGGCCCTCGTCCATTTGCATGATGCAGACGCCGGACTCCCGGTCGCCGGCCTCGATGGCGCGCTGTATTGGCGCGGCGCCGCGCCAGCGCGGCAACAGGGATGCGTGGATGTTCCAACATCCGTGCCTCGGAATACTCAGGATATCCGCCGGCAGGATCAATCCGTAGGCAACGACAATCAGCAAGTCCGGCTCCAGGCCGGCAACCAGGTCAGAGGCCTCATCGGTCCTTGAGCGATAAAGGTTGATATACCGGGATACCCGCAGCCCTGGCGGTTTGCTTGACCGGGCCATCCTGCATTATCCGGCCGCGGCCGGCCGGACGATCCGGTTGGGTCAAAACGGCAACCGGTGGCATGCCCGCATCGATGAGACGCTGCAGCGGTGGAACCGAGAAGTCAGGTGTTCCCGCAAAGACGATTCGAAGGCGGGACGGTTGGTTCATCCGGGTCAGAGCAGGGCCTGCGGCATTTTCTGCCCCGAGATTTTTCTTTGTTTCTCAAGTTTTTTTGTGACCATGCGCCGTTTGAGGGGCGACAGGTAATCAACAAACAGTTTGCCATCCAGGTGATCGATCTCGTGCTGAAGGCAGACAGCGTGCATTCCGTCCAGATTTTCCTCGAAAGAACTGCCGTCCGTGTTTTGTGCGGTGATGCGGATTTTTTCCGCCCGACTGACCTCGGCATAGACGCCGGGAACGGAAAGACAGCCTTCTTCACAGGTTTCACTGCCCTCCGATTCAATGATTTCCGGGTTGATATAGACCCGTGGCTGGTCCTGGGCCTCGCTCACATCGAGGACCAGCAACCTGCGATGAACATCGACCTGTGTCGCTGCAAGCCCGATTCCTTTGGCCTGGTACATGGTTTGCGTCATGTCTTCGACCAGTTGCCGAAGGGCGTCGTCAAACACGCTAACCGGCTTTGCAACGGTCCTTAGACGGGTATCGGGTATTTCAAGAATTTCCAATATGGCCATATGTTTACACGCGTAAAAAATAATTTAGATGAACTTTGTCTATTCTTTTATTATGATAGCTAATGGCGGCCCTTGTTCGCCAGAGTAAAAACTGACCGCATCTGACAGATGGCTGGATGCCTACTAGAGAGGAAGGAACGTGATCAGAAGACTCATCTACCTCACCTTTGCGGCTATTATGCTGACAGGAGTTGTAATAGCACAGGACGTGGCCGTTCGCTCCGACCACCCCGATGAATACGTCGTGGTGAAAGGCGACACGCTTTGGGACATCTCGGGAAGATTCCTGGATAAACCCTGGCAGTGGCCTTCAATTTGGCATGCTAACCCGCAAATAGAAAACCCGCACCTGATTTATCCCGGCGACGTGATATCGCTGGTATACGTTGACGGTGTTCCACAGCTCAGGCTTCGCCGGGGTGGCGCGGATACGGTAAGGCTCAGCCCGTCTATCCGGGTGACCGACCGTGATGCGATTACCGCCATACCGTTCAAGTCGATTGAACCTTTCGTGCGTGACCTGCGGGTTCTTTCCCCCAGTGAATTCGAAGACTTGCCTTACATTGTCGCGAACGATGACCAGCACCTGAACGCGACATTCGGTGACAAGACTTTTGGTCGTGGTCTCAATGCGGATGTCGGTCAGGAATTCATCATTGCCCGGCTGGTCAACATTTATGACCTCATCGGTGATCCGCCGGAAATCAGGCGGGTGCTGCCGAAGGACCACTGGAAGCAGGTACCGAATGTCTGGGACCGTAACCAGGAAATCTACAATACCGTGGAGCCCTGGGACCGGCGGCCGAAGGACCCGATCGGTTACGAATTGGTGGAAACGAGCCGGGTGCGCGTGGTCAAGGCCGGGGAGATTTCCGTCCTGGAAATCATCCGTGACCGGACAGAAGTAAAACCGGGAGACTTTATACTTCCGGTAAGCGACATGGGGTACGAAAATACGTTCTATCCGAGCGCCATGGAAACCATTCCGGACGGACTCAGGGTTCTCGCGACATCGGCACAAAAAGCCGGTGTGGGCGCATACCAGATCGTTTCCATCAACGCCGGCACGAAGCAGGGCGTCAAGCCCGGAAATGTTTTTGCCGCATTCCGGACGGGGCAGATGGTAAAAGACCGCACCGGATACCGCTGGGGTAGTTTCTCCACGGAAGCCGATGTTCGCCTGCCGGAGGAGTACGATGGAATCCTGATGATTTTCCGGACTTTTGAAGACATCAGTTACGGCATGGTCCTGGGTGGTGACCGGGCGGTCATGGAATATGACATGCTGCGGCATCCTGACGAAAGGTTGTAGTTAAACAGC
Source organism: uncultured Gammaproteobacteria bacterium (assembly GCA_963700705.1). Classification (GTDB taxonomy): domain Bacteria; phylum Pseudomonadota; class Gammaproteobacteria; order Xanthomonadales; family SZUA-36; genus JAHEFT01. The sequence continues at coordinate 40,226 of CAVOYQ010000018.1, forward strand.
ACGCCAATCGGTTCGACAAACGCGTGCAGGCAGGGGGTTTGCTGTCGAGACGCAAAAAAATTGGCTGATTGCGATGCGCGCCCCCAAACTCGGGGGCGCTCGCTTAATCGAGCTGTTGAATGCCCTGGGCGGGATTGATCCCCTGGTCCAGGCGAGCCGCGACCAGTTAAAGCGCGCGGGGCTCGATGCAGAAACCATCCAGGCCCTGAAGCATCCCGATCAGGAGATGCTCGACCGGGACCTTGAATGGTTGTCCGTTCCGTCACACTACCTTCTTGGCTGGGACAGCGAGCAATACCCACCGCTGCTCAGGGACATTCCCGGTCCTCCCGCTGCGCTTTACGCTGACGGTGACCCGGATATCCTCTGGCAACCCCAACTGGCCGTTATCGGCAGCCGGAACCCAACCGCGGGCGGAAAGGACAATGCACGGGATTTTGCCTCGGAACTCAGCCGCCGGGGTATGACCATCACCAGTGGTTTGGCTGCCGGCATCGATTCCGTGGCGCACGCCGCCGCGTTGGACGCAGGGAACACGACCGTGGCCGTCATGGGAACGGGGCTGGATCGAATTTACCCGGCGAGTAGCCGGGATCTCGCCCTCCGGATTCGTGATCATGGCGTCCTGGTGTCCGAATTTCCGCCCGGGACCGGTGCCCAACGCTCGCATTTTCCCTCACGAAACAGGATCATATCCGGCCTCAGCCTGGGGGTCCTGGTGATCGAGGCGGGATTACGCAGTGGCACGCTGATAACGGCACGGATGGCAGGCAACCAGGGGAGAGATGTTTTCGCCTTGCCGGGTTCGATTCACAACCCCATGGCAAAGGGCTGCCACCGCCTGATTCGCGACGGCGCGAAGCTGGTTGAGACCGCTGAAGAAATCCTGCAGGAGCTCGCGCCGATGGCGGGCCAACTGGCCGGTGAACTCAGTCGGCAGATCGGAATCCCTGGAGCGGAACGGCGCGCCGGGACGGTTGACAACGACGCCGGTGATCCCCACCTGACTGATCCGGAGGGCCGTTTGGTGTGGTCTTGCCTGGGTTTTGATCCGAAGCCTGTTGACGCGATTATTGAGCAAAGTGGATTGACGGCGGGAGTTGTCTCGGCCATGCTGATGATGTTGGAGCTGAGAGGAAAGGTTGAAGGTCATCCCGGGGGTGCCTACAGCCGTAAATAAGAGGTTAATAATGAAAGAAAACGTGCTCGACGTCCTGATGTACCTGTTCGAGAATTACTTTTACGACGAACCTGAAGAGCAGCCCGATCGCTCGTGCATGGAAGAAAACCTCCATGAAGCCGGTTTCAGTAATGGTGAAATCGACAAGGCATTCGAATGGCTTGACGGCCTGGCCGAGCAGCGTTATCAGCCTGATTTCAAAATGTACACGGACCAGCCGATCCGGGTGTTCGTCGATTCTGAAACCAACCGCCTCGACACAGCCTGCAGGGATTTTCTCATGTACCTGTCCAATACCGGGATATTGGATGCCCAGCGGAGAGAGCTTGTGCTCGACCGCTTGATGGCGCTGGAGAGTGATGAAATAACGCTTGAAGATGTTAAATGGGTGGTTCTCATGGTGCTTTTCAATCAGCCCGGCCAGGAAGCCAACTACGCCTGGATGGAAGACCTGATGTTTGACACGGAGCAAGACTACCGCCATTAATAATAGGGGCGGTAACTGCCAGCGCGGTCGAGCCAAGCTAGTCTTTTAACTGAACTGCGAATTTATCGCATAGGATTTATTTAACTTTTATCGTGAGGACCAGGTCATAAAACTTCTCATTGTCGAATCGCCAGCGAAAGCGGCGACCATCAATCGCTACCTTGGACCGGATTTCAAGGTATTGGCGTCCTATGGTCACGTCAGGGACCTGCCGTCCCGTGACGGCGCGGTTGATCCTGACAATGATTTCGCGATGACCTATGAACTCAACGAAGACAGCGAAAAGCACGTCAAAAATATCATCAAGGCCGCAAAAAAAGCCGAAGTGGTATACCTGGCCACGGACCTTGACCGCGAAGGCGAGGCCATTTCCTGGCACATCTATGAAATCCTGCGCGAGGAAGGCCTGACCGGGAAAATACCGTTTTACCGGGTCGAGTTTTCGGAAATTACCGAGCGGGCCATCAAGGAAGCAGTGAACAATCCACGGCAGCTTTCAATGGACCTCGTGAATGCCCAGCAGGCTCGCAGGGCGCTCGACCACCTGGTGGGCTTCAACCTGTCGCCGCTGCTGTGGAAGAAAATAAAGACCGGGCTTTCTGCCGGGCGCGTGCAGAGCCCTGCCTTGCGGATGATCGTCGAGCGCGAACGCGAAATCGAGGCATTTGATCCGCAGGAATACTGGACGATAGAAGCGGATATGAGTCATGAGGACCAGGCTTTTCTGTCCCGCCTGGTGCGCCTGGAAAATGACCGCCTGAAGCAATTCGATATTTCCGACACGGAACACGCACACCGGGTTCGCGACCGCCTGATCCGTGCCGCGGGGGGCAAACTCCGGGTAGACCGCGTCAACCGCAGTCAACGGACACGCCGGCCGGCGCCGCCGTTTATCACTTCCACGCTGCAGCAGGATGCCGCGAGAAAGTTGCGTTTTTCCGCTCAGCGCACCATGCGGACAGCTCAGAACCTCTACGAAGCCGGTCACATTACGTACATGCGAACCGATTCGGTTCACTTTTCAAACGATGCCTTGTCTGACTTGCGCGCCCAGATCCTGGAAGCGTTCGGGCCGGATTATGTTCCCCGGAAACCGAACATGTACAAGACCAAGTCGAAGAATGCGCAGGAGGCGCACGAAGCCATTCGCCCGACTTCCGCGGCGACTGTTCCGGACGCCCTCAGGGCCAGTCTGACCGAGGATCAATTTCGGCTGTATGAACTGATCTGGCGCCGTTCGATGGCGTCACAGATGCAGCCGGCCCTGATCGATACCGTGGCGGTTGAGTTCGATTGCGATACCGATGCAACCTTCCGGGCCAATGGATCCGTTATTGCGTTCCCGGGGTTCCTGGCCGCCTACGAGGTCGCCCAACCGGAAGGAAAAGAAGAGAAAGAGACCAGTTTGCCGGACATGAAAGAAGGCGACGTGGTGACACTTCAGCAAATTCGCGCCGAGCAGCACTTCACGGAGCCGCCGCCACGTTTCTCGGAAGCCAGCCTGGTCAAAGCCCTGGAGGATTACGGCATCGGCCGGCCGTCCACCTACGCCAGCATTATCCAGACCCTGGTGCGCCGCAAATACGTGGAACTGGAAAACCGGCGTTTCACACCCACGGACACCGGCCGGGTCGTGGCGTTGTTCCTGGAAAGTCACTTTGAACCGTATGTGGATTACGAATTCACGGCAAGAATGGAAGATACCCTGGACGAGATTTCACGGGGAGAAATGCACTGGATTCCACCCCTGATGCAGTTCTGGAAGCCGTTCATCAAGCGGATCAGGGAAAAGGAGGACAGCGTCAGCCGCCAGGAAGCGAAAATGATGCGCGTCCTGGGCGAGGAACCCTCTACCGGGAAAGAAGTTTCCGTTCGCCTGGGACGTTTCGGCCCCCACGCGCAGATTGGCAGTGTAGAGGATGAGGATAAACCGCGCTTTGCCGGTCTTCAGCCCGGCCAAAGACTGGAAACCATCACGCTGGAAGAAGCGCTGGAGTTGTTCAAACTGCCCAGGGATCTGGGTTTTACGCCCGAAGGCGAAGAGGTGTCCGTGGGTGTGGGCCGTTTTGGTCCCTATATCCGGTATGACAGCAAGTTCGTTTCGCTGAAAGACGCCGATCCCCTGACCATAGAGTTGCCCCAGGCGCTGGAACTGGTGGCGGCAAAAAAACAGGCGGATATCGACCGTATCCTGAAGACGTTTGAGGGTACGGACGTGCAGATCCTGAAAGGCCGGTGGGGGCCTTTCATTGCCAATGAAACGAAAAACGCCCGAATGCCGAAGGATCGTGAACCGGAATCAATGACGCTGGAAGAGTGTCTGGCCCTGCTGGAAGCCGCACCGGAAAAACGCGGCCGCAAGAAAGCCTCGAAAAAGAAGGCTGCAAAAAAGAAGGCAACCAGGAAGAAAGCGCCAAAGAAAAAGGTAACGAAGAAAAAGGCAACGAAGAAAAAGACAGCCCGGAAAAAGACCTCCGGGAAAAAAACGGCAAGCAAACGCGTCACGGCACCTGCCGTATCCGGAATAGCCAGCGAGTAGCTCCTCCTTGTCCGGCCGAAACCTGCTGACCGTGTCCCGTGCCGTGCAATGTCTTCAGGCTGGAGAGGTTATTGCCTATCCCACAGAAGCTGTGTTCGGGCTGGGTTGTGACCCGGCCAGTGAAACAGCGACGCGAAAAATACTGTCGTTGAAGAACCGGCCGGCCGAAGCAGGGCTGATATTGATCGCAGATACTTTTGAACGATTCGCTGCTTACATCATGCCCCTGGAAGCCGGCCTGACGGAAAAGGCATTCGAAACCTGGCCAGGCCCGGTGACCTGGCTTTTCCCGCGGCATGAATCCGTGCCAGACTGGCTGGCCGGGAACCACGAAACCATAGCGATCAGGGTCACTGCCCACCCGGTTTGCCGGGCACTATGCGCAGCCTTTGGGGGTGCCATCGTTTCCACCAGCGCCAATCCGAGACAGGGCCAGCCGGCCACCAGCGCCGCCACGGTTGAGGCATATTTTGGTTCTGCTCTTTGCGGTACGGTGGCGGGTGCCTTGGGCAGCGCTGACCGGCCCAGTGAAATTCGCGACCTGGTTTCGGGCCGGGTGCTTCGGGGAGCATGACAATGAGTTCGGATAATACCGTGTCGACAACCCGGGTCAAATCCTACCTGCTCGATTTGCAGGACCGGATATGCCGGGCACTGGAAGCCGAAGACGGCTCGGCCGGGTTCGTGGAGGACGCCTGGTCCCGTGATGGCGAAGATGAAGCCCATGACGGCTCGATTCTGGGCGGCGGCGGGCGCACCCGCGTAATGAACCACGGAGCCGTGTTTGAGCAGGCCGGCGTCAACTTCTCGCACGTCACCGGCACCAGCCTTCCGCCATCCGCCACGGCGATCCGGCCCGAACTTTCGGGGCGCAGTTTCGAAGCTCTGGGTGTATCACTGGTCATGCACCCCGAGAATCCCCATGTCCCGACCAGCCACGCCAATGTCCGGTTTTTCATTGCGGAAAAAGACGGTGAAGACCCGGTCTGGTGGTTTGGAGGAGGTTATGACCTGACGCCCTACTACCCCGTGACTGAAGATATTGTCGGCTGGCATAAAACAGCACGGTCGGCCTGCCGGCCTTTCGGCGATGACGTGTACAAGCGCTACAAGGAATGGTGTGACCGCTACTTTTTCCTTAAACACCGGAATGAAGCCCGCGGAGTCGGCGGCCTGTTTTTCGATGACCTGAATGAATGGGGTTTCGAGCGCAGTTTCAGATTCCTGCAGGCCGTGGGGGACAGCTACCTGGAGGCTTACCTGCCGATCGTCAGGCGGCGCAAGGGGCAGCCCTGGAACGACCGGCAGCGGCAGTTCCAATTGTACCGGCGTGGCCGTTACGTGGAGTTCAACCTGGTCTGGGACCGGGGAACCCTGTTTGGTTTACAGTCAGGCGGACGCACCGAGTCCATCCTGATGTCACTGCCGCCGCTGGTGTCCTGGCGGTATAACTGGCAACCGGAACCCGGGTCTGAAGAAGCAGGGTTGTACGACTGCCTCATGCCCCGGGACTGGCTGGCGGGCGATCACCAGAGGTAGGGCAGGAATTCCTCGGGAATGGGATTGTCCTTGCTCTCGTTATCCCACATCACGGTGACTATCCACCAGCGCCCGTTCTTCTTCAATAACTGGATGCTGTTGATGCCGCGCGCGATGGGCTTGCTGTCCGGGCTGTTGCGGGATTCGTAGGTGCTGAACGCCTGGATGATGTTCCCGTAGCTGTGCATTTTCCGCATGATTTCGGCTTCGTAGAAATCGTTTTCCTCCAGGAAGGTTTTCGCGTCATCGATCCACTCTTCGATGCTCATGATTTCGAGACCGCCATCCTTGTGGACGCGTTTTCCGATCGGGATCAGGCGCGCGCCTTCCACGTACAGGCTGCGTTGACGATACCAGTTACGGGGTCCGGCCGGTCCGGAAATGGTCTCATACATGGCCTTGATGATGGCGTCGGGTGACTTGACGTCCTCGGGCCTCGGCTTGGCGGGCCCTTTTTTTTCAGTGCTTTCATTCATTCACAGTTCTCCCTGCTTCAATGTGCGGTATCCCAGTCGGGGCCGTGCCCGGTGTCCACGATGAGCGGGACGTCCAGGTCCGCTGCTCCGGACATCCGCGAAACGACGGCCTCCTTCAGCCATTCTAATTGGTCTTCCCTGACCTCGAAAACCAATTCGTCGTGCACCTGCATCACCAGGTGGGCGGCCGGCTTTTCTTTTTGCAGCCAGGCATCGACGCTGATCATGGCGAGCTTGATGATGTCGGCGGCGGTGCCCTGCATGGGTGCGTTGATCGCCGCGCGCTCTGCGCCCTGCCGCCTTTGCATGTTGCTGGCCTTGATATCGGGCAGGTACAGGCGGCGGCCAAACAGGGTTTCAACAAAGCCCTGGTCACGCGCTTTTGCACGGGTGTCCTCCATGAATTGGCGGACCCCCGGGTAGCGCATGAAATACGTGTCCATGTAGGCCTGCGCTTCGGTGCGGCCGATATTGAGTTGGCGGGCCAGCCCGAATGCGGACATTCCGTACATCAGGCCAAAGTTGATGGCCTTGGCGGCCCGCCGGTGATCGCCATCCACTTTGTCATAAGGGATCGCGAACACCTCGCCCGCCGTCGCCTGGTGGATGTCGACGCCGTCATGAAAAGCCTTCAGCAGACCCGGGTCACCGGACAGGTGCGCCATGATACGCAATTCAATTTGAGAATAGTCACAGGCCATCACCAGGCTGCCTTCGGGCGCTATGAACGCTTCCCGGATGCGCCGTCCCAGTGGGGTCCGGATTGGAATGTTCTGCAGGTTCGGGTCCGAAGAGGAAAGTCGTCCGGTCGCAGCCACCGCCTGGTGATAAGACGTGTGCACTCGCCCGGTACGCGGATTGATCTGCTCCGGGAGCTTGTCCGTGTACGTTGACTTCAGCTTGGAAAGTGAACGATGCTCCAGGATCAGGCCGGGGAGTTCATAATCCACCGCGAGTTCCTGCAACACGTCTTCGGCGGTCGATGGCTGGCCCTTCGGGGTTTTACGGATAACCGGCAGGCCGAGCTTTTCAAAAAGGATTTGCTGCAATTGCATCGGCGAACCGAGATTGAACGGCTGCCCGGCAACACGGTGCGCTTCCTTCTCGAGTTTCATCATCTGTTTTGCCATCTCGCTGCTTTGCGCGGAGAGCAGCACACCGTCGATCAATACGCCGCGCTGTTCCATGCGGGCCAGGACGGGCACCAGCGGCATTTCTATGTTTTGAAGGACCGAATCCAGCGGTGCCGCGTCCTGCAGGCGTGGCCACAGATGTTGATGCAATTGGAACGTGATATCGGCATCTTCCGCCGCATAGTGGCTGGCGTCCTCGACATTGACCTGGCTGAAAGATATCTGTTTGGCGCCTTTACCCGCTACGTCTTCATAATGTGTGGTTTGGCGACCGAGGTATTTCAACGCCAGTGAATCCATGTCGTGACGGCTGCCGGTGCTGTTGAAAACATAGGACTCCAGCATGGTGTCGAAGGCCACACCCTGAACATCGATCCCGTAGAGCGACAACACGTTCATGTCGTACTTGATGTGTTGGCCTACCTTGTGCTGATCCGGACTTTCCAGCAGTGGGCGGAGTTTCGCCAGCACCTTCTCACGATCCGGCTGTTCCGGCGCGCCCGGGTAGTCATGACCAACCGGAATGTATACCGCCCGTCCGGCCTTGTTGCAGAAACTCAATCCCACCAGTTCGGCCTGCATGGAGTCCAGGCTGGTGGTTTCGGTATCGAAGGCAAGAAGGTCGCTGTCTTTCAGTTCCAGGACCAGGGCGTCGAGTTGATCCAGTGTTGAAATCGTGCGGTAATCCGTCACCACCGGATCGGCAGCGCTGTCGTCATCCATTTCCTGCAGCCAGCTGTTGAATTCGAAGCGTTTCAGCGCTTCCACCAGGCCCTGTTGATCGGCTTTGCCGCGTTTCAGGCCCTGTGACTGGAATTCCAGGTCGAGGTCGCAACGGATCCTGGCCAGTTCCCTGGAAAGGGGCAGTTGGTCCAGGGAGGCACGAAGGTATTCTCCGATTTTCCCACCGACTTCGTCGGCATGCCGGATGACTTCATCCAGGCTGCCCCATGTCTGCAGCCACTTCGCAGCGGTCTTCGGCCCGCATTTCTCCACGCCCGGGATGTTGTCGGACTTGTCCCCGGTCAGCGCCAGGAAGTCTACGAACTGTTCCGGTGTGACATCGAACCTGGCTTTTACCCCCTCCCGGTCCAGGTCTGAATTGGTCATGGTGTTGGTCAATGTCGTGCGATCGCTGACCAACTGGGCCATGTCCTTGTCGCCGGTTGAGATGACGCAGTTCATGCCGTTCTTCTCGGCGTTTCGCGCCAGTGTGCCAATGACGTCATCAGCCTCCACGCCTTCGACCTGTAACAGGGGCAATCCCAGTAAACGCGTAAAATCCAGGATGGCATCAACCTGTTGTCGCAACTCCTGGGGCATGGGTGGCCGGTTCGCCTTGTATTCCGGGTACAGTTCGTGCCGGAAGGTCGGGCCTTTCGCGTCGAAAACCACGGCGATGTATTCCGGGTTATCTTCATTCAACAGGCGTTTGAGCATATTGGCGACGCCCAGCAGCGCCCCGGTGGGCTCACCGCGGCTATTGGTCAGGTTCGGGAGCGCATGAAAAGCCCGGTACAGGTAAGACGAACCGTCAACGAGATACAGCGTATTTTTTTTACTCATGGAGTACCTGGAATCAATAATGAAATTGTCAGTCTGATATTATGAGAGTCTAACTTAACTGTACCGCAATTAATGGCCCATTCATTGCGATACAGTACACCAGAGGGAGGCCAAGTCCATGAGAAACCTGTCATGCAGATCCTGGTGGCCATTCGTGGCGCCGGTCGTGATGGCGGTGCTCTTCCTGTCATCAAATTCGCTGTGGGCGCAGGAAGACCTGGAAAAGCCGCCGCCCATTCCACCTGAAGATTTGCAGGATGTTCCGATACCGCCAAAGATCCAGGATGAACAAATCGAGCCAACGGTGACGATCCGCGAGGAAGAGGGACGGATGATCGAAGAGTATCGCCTGAATGGACAGGTCTACATGGTGAAAGTGACACCGGAAGGCGGTGTTCCCTATTACTACATGGACAATGACGGTGACGGAAGACTTGAACTGGACACGACCAGGGGTATCCCGGATCCGGTGCAGCCGGTTTACTGGAAGGTCAAGGAATGGAAGTAGATTCGTCCGCGGACGCTGGCCGGAGTGGTGACTTTGCAGCCGCTTTGATCCGTTGGCTGGGCCGGACAATCGCCTGGCTGACCCTTGTCATGGTTGTTCTGACCTTTGGCATCGTGGTGATCCGGTATGGTTTCAACCAGGGTTGGATCTGGATGCAGGAAAGTGTGACCTACCTGCATGCCCTGGTGTTCATGGCCGCCGTGGCCTGGGCTTTCCAGACCGATGACCACGTCCGGGTAGATATTTTCTACCGGAGTAATTCGAGTCGCTATAAAAACTGGGTAAACCTGCTCGGGACGCTGGTTTTCCTGGTTCCGTTCAGCGTGTTTCTGCTGGTGATCGGCTGGAACTACGTGAGCGCATCCTGGCAGACGCTGGAATCATCCCGCGAGGCCGGAGGGTTGCCGGCGGTTTACCTCCTCAAGAGCCTGATTCTGATCATGCCTGCATTACTGTTGCTCCAGTCCTGGAGTACAGCCAAAGCTTGCATTTCAGCACTCCGAAAATAGCGGCTGTTTGTCAGTGACTCAGAATTCCCCGGATACAGGCCAAAGTCGGGTTTTATGCGACGCCCTGTCGCAGGATTGAAAGCACGGCGGACGGGTCGGGTGTTTGCCCGGTCCAGAGGTTGAAAGAGAGCGCCGCCTGTCTGACCAGCATGCCGAGGCCGTCTGAATAGGGGATTCCTTCTTTGCGGCATGAGGCGCGGAGCGGTTCCGCTGCCGAAGCATAATTCATGTCGTAGCAAACGGCTTTCGCCGCAAACCACGACCGCGAAAGCCGGACAGCTTCTCCGCGGTGCCCGGCGGATGTGGCGTTTATGATCAAATCGAACGGTGGAACGGAGTCCAGATCAGGACGGTGTTCCGAAATCCAGCGCACCCAGGCCGGCATGGGATTGGACCAGTTCCTTCGCGCGATTGACGGTTCGATTGGTGATATAGATGATTTCCGGCCGCGTGTTGAGCAAAGCGCCCAGCACGCTGGCCGCCGCGCCGCCCGCCCCGACCAGGCAAATCCGGGCGCCGCGCAGACGGCAGCCGGGCGTCGCCAGAAGGTCATTGACCAGCCCCTCACCATCGGTGCTGTCTGCATACCAGTCATGGGGTTGCGATCCTCCTTCACCGGCAAAAACCAGGGTGTTCGCTGCACGCGCCCGCGACGCGCTTTCGCTGCAGCGACCGGCCAGTTTCCAGGCGTCGTGCTTCAAAGGTACGGTTATGTTGCAGCCGCGCCCGCCACCTTCTGCAAGTTCAGTCACCCGCTGCGGAAAGGTTTCCGGCGTCGCCTCGATCGCCCGGTAGTCGATTTTCAACCCGCACTGGTCTGCGAAAAGCCCGTGAATCCGTGGCGAAAGCGATTGAGTAACAGGGTTGCCGAAAACGGCAAGCTTTACCGGTGATTCTGAAGCCACTCTGCCGCCTGGACCGCGAAGTAGGTGAGAACGCCGTCGGCGCCCGCCCTCTTGAAGCAGGTCAGCGCCTCGAGCACCACGGCTTCCTCGTTCAACCAGCCGTTTTGTGATGCCGCCTTGAGCATGGCGTACTCACCGGACACCTGGTAGGCGAACGTGGGGACTCCAAACGTGTCCTTGACGCGCCGGATGATGTCCAGGTAAGGCATGCCGGGCTTGATCATCACCATGTCCGCACCTTCTTCCAGGTCGAGTTCGATTTCATGCAGGGCTTCATTGCCGTTGGCCGGGTCCATCTGGAAGGAATACTTGTTCGCGCCGCCAAGGTTGGCCGCCGAGCCGACGGCATCGCGGAACGGGCCATAAAAACTGGAGGCATACTTGGCCGAATAGGCCAGGATTTTCTTGTTCGGAAATCCTTCCGTTTCGAGCGCCTGGCGGATGGCGGCGATCCGCCCGTCCATCATGTCGGAAGGCGCCACCACGTCGGCTCCGGCTTCCACGTGGGACAGTGCCTGCTTGACCAGCACGTCCACGGTCTCATCATTGACCACGTAGCCGGTATCGTCGATCAGGCCGTCCAGGCCATGCGAGGTAAAGGGATCCAGTGCAACGTCGGTGATTACGCCCAGTTCCGGGAAACGCTTTTTCAGTGCGATAACCGTCCTCTGCGACAAACCTTCGGGATTCCACGCTTCACGGGCGTCATCCGACTTGCAATCAGCCGGCACCACCGGGAACAGGGCGATGGCCGGAATGCCCAGCTCAAGGCAACGCTCCGCCGCCGGCAGCAGGCGGTCAATCGTCATTCGTTCAACGCCCGGCATCGACTTGACCGGCTCCACCGCGTTGTCACCCTCAAGAACAAAAACCGGCCAGATCAGGTCGTCGCTCGTCAGGCGGTTTTCGCGCATCAGTCTGCGGGAAAAATCATGTGCGCGCATCCGGCGCATGCGTGTTGCTGGAAAAGTCATTTTATCGTTCCTTTTTTCTCTTCGTTGATTTTATCTGTCGGAGTGAGTTCATACCACTGGTCAAGGCGGGCGATCAGTTCGGCCAGGCCTGCACGGCTTTTTGAAGAAAAAATCTGCGCCGTGGCGCCGGGCGGAATCCGCTTGCGGACCTGGAGCAGGGTTGCCTGGGCGGGGCCGCGTTTCAGCTTGTCGGCCTTGGTCAGAATTACGTGGCACTGCACGTCGGAAAGTGAACACCATTCCAGCATCTGTTCGTCGAATGTTCGCAAGGGATGGCGGATATCCATGACCAGGACGACACCGCGCAGCGACCTGCGCTGGTTGAAATACTGCTGCATGACCTGGCGCCAGTGCGTGCGCAGCTGTTCCGGAACCTTGGCGTAACCGTAGCCGGGCAGGTCGGCGATCCGGCGCACCTCGTCAATGTCGAAAATCACGATTTGCTGGGTTCGCCCCGGTGTTTTACTGGTTCGGGCCAGCGATTTCTGATCAGTCAAGGCATTGATTGCGCTGGATTTTCCGGCATTCGACCGGCCGGCAAAAGCCACCTCGAAGCCACTGTCGGGAGGTAGCTGCTTGAGGGTGTGCGCACTGATCACATAGTTTGCCGACCGGTAGGGGTTGTGTTTTACACTTGCAGATGTCATTTGATTTTCTGGTTATGCTGGAACGTCGTGATCGAAACCGCGATAATATCGGACTATTTTAACCTCATTCAGACTCTGGGAGATCACGAAATGCGTTTATTGCTCCGGGCCATTGCCAGTTCCCTGGTTTTCTTCAGCCTCCATGCCTTTGCCCAGGGAGACGCCGCTGCGGGACAGGGGAAGTCGGCAATCTGTGCGGCCTGCCATGGCGCGGATGGTAACAGCGTTGTGCCTAACTGGCCGAAGCTGGCCGGTCAACACCAGGAATACCTGGTCCGCCAGGTGAACCTGATCAAAGCAGGCGCGCGCCCGGTTCCGGAGATGATGGGAATCACTCCCGGGCTGAGCGACCAGGATATCCTCGATATCACCGCCTATTTCACCGCCCAGAAAAATTCGGGAGGGGTAGCCGACGAGTCGAAGGTCGTTGTGGGTGAGCGGATATACCGTGCCGGTAACGCCAAGTCAGGCGTGCCGGCCTGCATGTCCTGCCATGGTCCCGCGGGTGAAGGAAATCCACTGGCCGGTTACCCGGTACTTGCCGGACAACATGCCCTGTATGCCGCCAATATGCTGACCCGGTTCCGCCAGGGCGAACATTGGGGTGACGACGATCATCTCAGCAAGATCATGAACGGCTCGGCTTCGGAGCTGACCAATGAAGAGATTGAAGCCGTTGCCAGCTACATCCAGGGGCTGTATCGCAACACTGAATGAACTGAATGCGCGTAACACGGTCTTTAGGTTTACTTACAACAAGCGGTATTTGCGGGAGCAAACAATGAAAAATGCTGTTATTCGATTTTTAATGGTGCTGACAACCCTGCTGGTGTTCGGCAATTCCGCCCAGGCGCAGAATGACAAGCCGGTTCCGTACCAGGAAGGTCTGCACTATTTTCTGATTGAAGGCGCGCCGGTTGCACCGGCAGAGACCCAGGAGCTGGCCGAAGTTTTCAGCTACCTGTGCACGCATTGCAATACCTTCGATCCTTATGTTGAAAGCTGGAAGGAAAACATGCCTGAAGGCGTCGCTTTCAGAAGGGTGCCTGCTGTTTTTGGCCGGGAATCCTGGGAACTGTATGCTCGCGGCTATGTGACCGCGGAAATGATGAATGTGCCGGATGAAGCACACGCGGCGCTGATGGCTCGCATCTGGAAAGAGAAAGACATCATGCGCAATATGGACGAGCTGGCAACGTTTTACAGCCAATTTGGTGTCGACCGGGAAAAATTCATTTCAACATCACGATCATTTGCCGTTGATGGCAAGCTGCGCAAGGACCAGGCGCTGATCCAGACCTGGGGTATCCGGGGGACTCCTTCGCTGGTGCTGAATGGAAAATACCTGATTACCGGCAACGCTGCGGTCTCCAGTTATGACGTCATGTTCGACATCGTCGACTACCTGATTGGGCTGGAAACCCAGGCTGATCAGCAAATCAGTGTCGCAGCCGACTGAACCAGCAACGGACCAGGGGCCGGGTCAAGGCCGCAAACTTCGCCTGCTGAGCTTTAACATCCAGGCGGGTACGTCGACCGCACATTACCATCATTATGTGACGCGCAGTTGGCGGCAGGTTTTGCCGCATGCGAAACGGACCGAAAACCTGGACGCGATTGCTGAGTTGGTTTCACCTTTCGACATGGTCGCGCTGCAGGAAGTGGATTCGGGCAGCCTCAGGTCAGGGTATATCAACCAGTCGCGTTACCTGGCCAACCATTCGGGCATGCCGTTCTGGTGTCACCAATCCAATCGCAAAGTCGGCACCGTTGCCTATGCCGGCAACGGCTTTTTAAGCCGGTTTGAACCCGATATGGTCGTGGAGCACCGGCTTCCCGGCATCATTCCGGGGCGCGGGACGCTGCTGGTCAGGTTTGGCGAAGGTTTCGACGGCCTGGACGTTGCTGTAGTGCACCTGGCCCTGGGCAAACGCGCGCGCGCACTACAACTGAAATTTCTGGGCCGCGAACTGGACAGCAGCCGGCACCTGGTGGTGCTGGGTGATTTCAACACCCAGGCAGACACGCCCCACGTAATGGAATTGCGCGAGACCCTGGCGTTGAAAGTTCCGACCCGGGGCCTGGCCACCTACCCCTCGTGGCAGCCGCAACGCGCCATCGACCATATTTTGATCAGTGAGAGGCTGCAGGCGGGGAATGCGGAAGTGCTGGATGTCGCGTTTTCGGATCATTGCCCGGTGGCAGTGGATATCTTTCTGCCTCCGAAAGTCCGTTTGAAAGAGGCCACGCGCTCAGTTATCAGCGTAGAATCGAGGCGAACGATGTAGGGAACCCCTGATCACACTGCACGGAGCGCCCGTGCAGTGTGATCAGAGGTTCCTTAACTAAAAACCAGCCAGCATGCGCAGGCCCACCAGCATCAGGAAGCCCCCGAACAGCCTTTTTACCAGTTTGGGCGTCAGCCGGTGAACCGTCGCAACGCCCAGCGGCGCTGCCAGTGCGCTGGTCAGCGCAATTCCGAAAAATGCCGGTAAGTGGACGTAACCCAGTGCGCTGTTCGGCAATTCATTGCCCAGCCCGAACACAACAAATCCCAACGTTCCGGCGATCGCAATCGGATAGCCACAGGCGGCGGATGTTGCCACGGCATTTTGTGCGCGTATTCCGTGCCACAATTGCCATGGACCCGTCAGGGCTCCTCCACCGATGCCGACCAGGCTGGATATTCCCCCAATGATGACTCCGACCACCGTTGCGACCGGCTGACCCGGCAAAGGTCTCTCTCCCTGGGGCTGGCGTCCCAGGATCAACTGGAGACCGGCGAGGATGGCGAATACAGCGAATACCCGGACCAGGGACTCGCCGTGAAGCTGGTCCGCAACCGCCGCGCCGATCACGGCACCGATCAGCAGGCCGCCGGTCAGCGATCGAACCAGCGTCCAGCGGATAGCCTTTCTGCGCTGATGCGCAATAATGGAACTGAGCGAGGTGACCAGCATGGTGCAAAGCGAAGTTGCCACCGCCATGTGAATCGCCCAGGGCGCTGTTGCCGGGTCCTGCAAAAACAGGAAGGTGAGGGCGGGGACCACCACGAACCCACCGCCAATACCCAGGAAACCCGCCAGGTAACCGGCAACAACCCCGATCAGCGCAAATTCAATCAGCAACACGTTCCCCTCATGCCGTTGCGCATTATTCTCTCATCCGCACCGGCTGGCGCAGCCAGAGGGGCGGTCAAACAATGCAGTTGAGCGCAGCCGCCTTCCGCTGCTCTAGCGGCGGAAGCAGGGAAGCGATACTCTTAATATACCTTGCTGCATTACGGGCATTTCCATATTCTGGGAGCCGTGCTCATCAACTTCTTTCAAAGTACCCTTCATCGTATTTACGTTGTTTCCAGCTTACCCGAGTTTACCGCCTCCAGGTTAGTGCCGGTGGTCGTGATTTTCGTGGTGGCTTTCTTTGCCTTGAGTCCGGTGTTCGGAGATGAGCACCAGGGCGCTGATCAACGCGTGGAATTCAGCCGCGCCTGGCAGGCAGCCGCCGGGGGCAACAGGTCCGAATTCCTGCGGTTGATGCCTGGCCTCAGGGATTACCTGCTGTACCCCTACCTTCAATACGAAGACTACAGGTACCGGCGGGCGAACGTGGATGCGCAGGAGATGGCCCTGTTCCTGGAAAATCACGAGAACTGGGCTTTCACGGACGGGCTCAGGAAAGCCTGGCTTCGCACGCTGGGAGAGCGCAGTCAATGGGATTCCCTGCTCAAGTACGCGGTCCACCCTTCCAGTACCGATGTCCAGTGTTACCTGGCCCAGGCCAGGATCCAGCGCGGACAGACCGAAGGCCTGGAAGCCGTGGCAAAGGCGCTATGGGCAGTGGGCAAGTCTCAGCCCGATGCCTGTGACCCGGTGTTTGCCTGGTTGAAGAAACAGGGCGGTATTACTCCGGAACTTGCCTGGGAGCGGATTCGCAGGGCCATGGAAGCCCGGCAACCCAGGCTGATTCTCTACCTGGCCCGCTACCTGGCGAGAGGAAGACCGGGATTTGGGTTGAGCGCTGGTACGAGCAGGACCGCACCGGTTACCGGCGGCTGGAGCAGGCCCGCTCCTGGCAGGATACGGAGAAAAGCCGGGAAATTACCGCCTATGGTCTGAAGCGCCTGGCGCGTGGCGACTCCGAAAGGGCGTGGCTGACGTACCGGGCCCTCGAAGGCCGCTTCAGTTGGCCGGAGGAAGTGCGGGGAGGCATCCTGCGTGAAGTCGCTCTGTGGTCTGCTGTTGAAGGTGCGATCCAAACACCGGAGCTGATGCAAAACGTCCCGGGTGATTTTCGGGACGGCAAGCTGTTGGAGTGGTGGGCCCGCTTCGATCTGTCCAGTGCCGATTGGGAAGGCCTGATTTCTGTCATAGAAAGCATGCCGGAGGAACAGAAAAACGATTCCTCCTGGCGCTATTGGGACGCCCGGGCGCGCTTTGAAACCGGCGCGATCGAATCGGCCCGCGAACGGTTGGGTGAATTGGCGCTTCAAACAAACTATTTTGGATTTTTATCAGCGGACCGCCTGGGTTTTCCATACACGATATGTCCCGAGGAACCGGGCGTGGACGAGCTGGCGGTCACTGCGTTGCGGCAGCAGCCGGGTTTCTACAGGGCCATTGAACTGAGGAAGGCGGGAATACCCAGTTGGTCAAGAAGTGAATGGAAGATTGCGGTCAAGGGCCTCGACAAGTCCGGGTTGCGCGTTGCGGCGGCATTGGCCGTGGAAGAAGGCTGGTCTGACATGGCGATTTTTGCACTGGGTAACAGCGGTGACATGCGATGGTATGCCTGGCGTTTCCCGCTCGACTACGCCGGACCGGTTGAAAGCCAGGCGCGCGAGCGAAAGCTCGATCCTGCATGGGTCCTGGGTTTGATGCGTTCGGAAAGCGCCATGGCGGAAGATGCGCTTTCCCCGGCAGGCGCCATGGGCCTGATGCAAATCATGCCGAAGACGGCAAAACAATTGGCCGGGCGGCATACGATCAGCTACTCCGGGCCTCAGCAGTTGATGCAGGCCAGGGAAAACATCGAATTGGGTACCACTTACTTACGGGAACTGCTGGACCGGTTCGGTGAAAACCAGGTGTTGGCGTCGGGTGCTTACAATGCCGGACCTAATGCGGTTGAACGATGGATGAAAAGCCGCCGGACCGACGACCCCACGATTTGGGTGGAAACGCTCCCGTATTTTGAAACCCGGGACTATATTCCCAGGGTGTTGGCGTTTGCGACCATCTATGACTGGAGGTTGGCAAAACCGGTTATACGCGTATCCTCACGAATGCCTGCATTTGATTCCGGCGCTGGCGGCGGTACCATGCAGGTCAGAGACACAGCCGAAGTCGTTTGCCGGACCCCCGGATAAGGGACAGACAGGCAAGGAGTTGATTATGCGGATCGTGTTGCTTGGCGCGACTGGCTTTGTGGGGCACCACCTGTTGCCGGCGCTCACTGCCGCCGGCCATCATTGCGTGGCGTTGACCCGTTATTCCCAGGGTTGTCGTGAATTGACCGTCAACCCGGGCGTTGAAGTCCGCCAGGCGAATATTTTCGACCGCGAGCAATTGACCGGTCAGTTTGCGGGTGCCGGTGCGGTGATCAACCTGGTGGGCATCCTGAACGAATCCGGGCGTAACGGCAAAGGATTCCACCACGCCCACGTGGAACTGGTCGAGACTGCGATTGCAGCTTGCGGCGTTGCCGGCGTGCGGCGATTTATCCAGGTCAGTGCTTTGAATGCCGGCAAGGGGTCCAGCCACTACCTGGTCAGCAAGGGCCGGGCAGAGGACCTGTTGCGAAACGCGAAAGAACTCGACGCGACGATTGTGCAGCCCTCGGTCATTTTTGGCGACGGCGATGCTTTTTTTAACCGCTTTGCCGCGCTGTTGAAAGTAGCCCCGGTACTGCCTTTGGCCTGCCCGGATTCAAAATTGCAGCCGGTTTGGGTGGGCGACGTGGTTGCAGCGATGGCGCTGGCCCTGGAAGCTCCAGACACTTTTGGAAAGACACTGGTCATGGTCGGTCCGAAGGTTTTCAGCTTGCGGGAGCTGGTTGAATACACCGCGGCCGTCATTGGCCTGAAGCGGAAAATCATCGGGTTGCCAGACAGCGTTTCCAGCCTGCAGGGGCACCTGATGGACTTTGTGCCGGGCAAACCGTTTTCCAGTGACAATTACCGTTCCCTCCAGATCGATAACATCTCTGACGAGAACAGTCTGAAATGGCTTGGCATCAACCCGCATACCGTGGAAAGTATTGTGCCCGGTTATCTGACCGGAACGCCGCGCCAGCACCGGCTGGATGAGTGCAGGAAACGTGCCGGTCGCTGACTTGCCCGGTGCTGTTTACCTGGTCGGCGGAGCTGTCCGCGATGGACTGCTCGGATTACCGCAACCGGAAAAGGATTGGGTCGTCGTGGGCAGCACGCCGGATGAACTGGTCGCTCTCGGTTTCCGGCAGGTAGGCGCGTCTTTCCCGGTTTTCCTGCACCCCGATACGGGCGAGGAATATGCATTGGCGCGAACCGAACGCAAGGAAGGGCATGGCTACCATGGTTTCAGCGTCGATTTTCACCCGGGCGTCACCCTGGAAGAGGACCTCGAGCGCCGGGACCTGACGATCAACGCCATGGCGCAAGACGACCAGGGGCGGCTTATCGATCCTTTCAACGGGCGCCAGGACCTGGAACAACGCCTGCTGCGCCACGTGTCCCCGGCTTTTTACGAAGATCCTTTGCGCGTTCTGCGCGTCGCCCGGTTTGCGTCCCGGTTTGCAGACCTGGGTTTCCGGGTACATGAATCAACCCTTGAATTGATGCGGGGAATGGTCACATCCGGGGAGTTGGACCATTTGGTGCCGGAAAGGGTCTGGGCTGAATTCGCCAAGGCGCTTGTCAGCACCCGGCCGGAAGTTTTCATCGAAGTGTTGCGGGACTGCGGCGCGTTGGCCATCCTGCTGCCGGAGGTCGATCGCCTTTTCGGAATCCCGCAACCCGAAGTCCACCATCCCGAAATCGACACTGGCGTGCACGTGCTGATGACCATGAACCGCGCGGCGCGGCTTGGCGGATCGGCCGAGGTGGTTTTCGCACTCTTGCTCCATGACCTCGGCAAGGGACTGACCCCCGCGGATGTTTTGCCGGCGCACATCGGCCATGAGCAACGCGGCGTTCCGGAAGTGAACCGGGTCTGTGAAAGACTGCGGGTGCCCGGCGCTTTTCGTGACCTGGCGATCAAGGTATGCGAACTCCACCTGCGCTGTCACCGGTTGATGGAAGCGCAGCCGTCCACCGTGATGGAGTTGATCGAAAAAGCGGACTTGCTGAGACGGCCGGAACAGGCCGGGGATTTCATCCTTGCATGCCAGGCTGATTACCAGGGCAGAAAAGGGCTGGAAGACCGGCCTTATCCTCAGGGTGAGCGGTTACGCAAGGCCCTGAAGATCGCGCTCGCAATCCGGGCCAGGGACATCGCAACCGAAGGCCTGGATGGTATCCAGATCGGAGAAAAGCTCAGGAGCGCACGCATCGGGGCTATAGCCGGTAGCGAAGATCCTGCAGGCTGAAACCCTCGAGAGGCGCGAGTCAGTCCCCGGCCCAATCCCATCACCTGGAACTTCTCCCCCATCATGCCCGGCAGGGTCAATTGCCGGGCCTGGGCGTTCATCGCCAGAGCGCCGTCGCCGTCAGCCCGGCTGTGTTCTGCGAGAATCCGGTCCAGGCCGCAGCCGATCAGGAAGAAGGACTGGCTGGTATAGCCTTCCACGTCCAGCCCATGGATATCGGCGGCTTCAGCAAGCGCCGTAAAATCCACCCATGCAGTGATGTCCTGCAATCCCGGCCAGAAGAACACGTCATCATGCGCCCGGTGGCGGTAGTGGCACATCAGGGTGCCATCGGAACGCTCTGCCCGGTAATACTCGCGCCTGGGGTACCCATAATCGATGAACAACGCCAGTCCCCGCTTCATCCGGCAGGTCACAGCGCCAAGCCAGTCGGCCAGGTGCACGTTGATTTCCGAGCGGTAACCCGGCAGGAATTCGATCCCGCTGCTGGTCATGACATGCTCGACGGCTTGCTGTAATTCGACCGGCGCCTGGCGGTGCGACCAGCAAAATCGGTCGTCCTGCAGTCCAACACACAGTTGCTCAACGCCGTTGTCAGCAATCCGGAAACGTTCAACAGTCAGTGCATCGAGCACTTCATTCGCCAGCACCACGCCCTGCCAGTCGGCAGTTGGCGGTTGATCCAGCCATTCCACCCGGTCCGCGAGTTCCGGCGCCGCGGATATGATCCGGTCGTGCTGCACCTGGCGCAGGTCGGCGCTGCGTTCCAGTATCCTGTAGCGCGCGGGTAAGCCGTTCCGGCGGCAGCGATCGCAGCAGGTCGGCCGCCATCTGCCCTGTCCCGGCCCCGATTTCGAGCACATCGTAGCGCCCCAGTTCATCTGCGATTCCGCTGACCTGGCGGGCCAGGCAGCTTGCGAATAACGGGCCCAGTTCCGGGGCCGTGATGAAATCTCCCGATTCGCCCAGCTTGTGCAGGCCGGCAGAGTAATAGCCCAGCCCGGGTTCATACAAGGCCATTTCCATGAACCGGGAAAATGGCATCATCCCTTCGCCGGCCAGTTCGCCGCGGATGCGCGAACACAGCGAGTCGCTCAGACGCTTGAGCTCATCAGTGGGTTCGGGCAGGATGTCGCTTGGCATAGTCAGCAAGTGTGTTTGAGCGAAAACTTCATGTCCAGTAGAAAAACAGCCCTGGTAACAGGTGCGGCGGCCCGGATCGGCGCCGCCATATCCACGACCCTGCATGGCCGGGGTTGCGATGTCCTGATCCACTACAATTCGAACGGCGAAGCCGCGCAGAAGCTGGCCGATCAGCTTAACCGGCCAGCGTGACCAAAGCGTTTTCACGGTGCAGGCTGATCTGTCACAACCCGCCGGGATCGAAACGCTGGCGAAGCACGTTTCGGACCGTTTCGGCAACCTGGATGTCCTGGTCAACAATGCTTCCCGGTTTTATCCGACCGCGGTTGGCGAGACGCAGGCCTGGCAGTGGGACGATTTGCTGGACAGCAATTTGCGCGGTCCCTATTTCCTGGTCCAGGCATTGCTCGGCGAATTGAGCACCGCGGGTGGTTCGGTGATCAACATCCTGGACGTCTATGCTGAACGCCCGTTGCGGGAACATCCGGTGTATTGCATAGCCAAGGCGGGGCTGGCGATGATGACACGCACGCTGGCCAAGGAGCTTGGCCCTTCGATCCGCGTCAACGGTGTTTCCCCGGGCGCGATCCTGTGGCCTGAAGATGAGCCCGGGTCAGCCGAGAAAAAGGCCATATTGCAACGGACCGCCCTGGGGCGCCTGGGCGATCCCCAGGATATCGCTTCGGCAGTCGCCTACCTGGCGCTCGACGCACCCTATGTGACCGGCCAGATCCTCGCCGTCGACGGCGGGCGCTCGCTCAACATCTGATGCAGGAGCGGCCCACGGCTGCGGGAGCCGGCCTTCGAACCGGCGAGAACCGGACTTTCTGCGGGCACCGGGCGTCCACGCTAATCGCCGGCTATGGCCGGCGTCAAATCGCGGCCGTGGGCCGCTCCTACAGCTCGATTAAGGTCAGTTCGGTGGTCTGCTTGGGAAACGCATCCCAGAGTTCGGAGATGGTTTGGCGGCAAACGGGGTGCACCAGGTCGGGCGCCAGGTCGGCCAGCGGCTTCAGAACGTGGGCGGCCGACAGGATTTCGCCGCGCGGCAGCGACAGCGCCGGGCTGACCAGGTAGAGGTCGTCATACAACAGGATGTCGATGTCCAGTGTCCGGTCGGAGAATTTCGGGGCTTCCCGGTTCCTCTGGTGGTGGTCTTCGAGGTCGTGCAGAAATGCCTTCAATTCCAGGGGACTCAGTTCGGTCTCGATTCGCGCTGCCAGGTTGATGAAGTCTTCCCCTTCAAAGCCAAATGAAGGCGTCTGGTAGAGGGGAGAAAGGTCGACGCGGCCGAACTTTTCGCGCAGTGCGGCGATCCCGGAGGCAATGTTGTTCCGTCGGATCGATGTTACTGCCTAACCCGAGGTATGCCGTACTCACGGTTCTACTCCTCGCGCCCGTTGCTGCTGCGTTCAATGATCACGCCAACGGCGCTGGAACCACGTACCGCCCCCGGTTTGCTCAGTTTCAGTTTCAGGCGTTTCACCGGGAATTCCTCGAGGACGATGGATGCGCATTTTTCAGCCAGCGCCTCGACCAACTGGAATTCGCTCTGTTCAATAAAATGGATCAGGCGTTTCGATACGGCCTTGTAGTCCAGCGTATCTTCGATGGCATCGGAAACAGCGGCTTTGCGGATGTCGAATTCCATTTCCAGGTCGAGGCTGATGGCCTGCCTGATTTCCCGCTCCCAGTCATAAATACCGATCACGGTTTCGACGGTCAGATTTTCTATGAATACCCGGTCCATGGTCCTTCCGTTATCACGGCGAAGATGCCTGCATCAATTCATCAAGCGGCCAG
This sequence comes from uncultured Gammaproteobacteria bacterium, assembly GCA_963700705.1. GTDB lineage: Bacteria > Pseudomonadota > Gammaproteobacteria > Xanthomonadales > SZUA-36 > JAHEFT01. Next base: position 63,201 of record CAVOYQ010000018.1, read on the forward strand.
CGGGGCCGGGCCTGGATGACGTTGGGCTCGGATTCTCCCGCCAACAGGCGATGGTACCCCGCGAAGGCGATCATTGCTCCATTGTCCGTGCAAAATTCGATCCGCGGGTAGGAAACACTCCAGCCAAATTTTCTGCCGGCGTCGGACAGGGTTTTCCGCAGTTGCAGGTTTGCGCCGACACCACCGGCGATGACCAGTTGTTTACAGCGGGTTTGCTGCATCGCACGCCGGCACTTGATCACCATGGTATCCACGACCGCTTTCTGGAACCCGGCGGCGATGTCCGCACAGGCGTTCGGATCCCCGGAGTGTTTATTCCACAGGTTGCGCGTGTGGGTTTTCAGCCCGCTGAAACTGAATTCAAGGCCGGGGCGGTCGGTCATCGGCCGTGGAAACGCGAACTTGTCCGGGTCACCGCTTTCAGCAGCGCGCGCCAGCACCGGCCCGCCAGGGTATCCAAGCCCGAGGAGTTTCGCGGTTTTGTCAAAAGCTTCACCGGCGGCGTCATCCAGGGTTTCACCGAGTATGCGGTAGTCTCCGAAATCCCGGACCTCCACCAGCATCGAGTGCCCTCCCGATACCAGCAGGGCGACAAACGGGAAACCGGGCGGATCAGGCTCCAGCAAGGGCGCCAGGAGGTGGCCCTCCATGTGGTGTACTGCGATGGCCGGTACGTCAAGCGCCTGCGCGATGGCCCGGCCGGCTGCGGCGCCTACCAGCAGCGCCCCCACCAGCCCGGGACCCGCCGTGTAGGCCACACCGTCAATTTCGCTGCGCCTGGTGCCGGCCTTTTCCATGCATTGGTCGAGCAGGGGAACCAGTTTCCTGACATGATCGCGTGATGCAATCTCAGGCACGACACCTCCGTACTCGGCATGGATATGGGCTTGTGAATACAGCGCATGCGCCATCAGGCCGAGCTTCCCATCGTAAATGGCAATCCCGGTTTCATCACATGAAGTTTCAATGCCCAGTACACGCATGCTCCCTTTATAGGTGCAGCGTGGCCGCACTGCAATGCCTTTGTTGCCAGAAAGGGGCAGTACATCAGCGATCCAGAGGCTCCTGGAGTATTTTGGGATTACGTCATCCTGCGCCTGTGGTATCTTCTCCGGCTCGATTTTGATGAGGTGTTGTGTGGCTAAGCGTTTGGGCGTGGCGGCTTCCGGAAGTGCGGAAGTATCGCGGGCAGCTGTTGAAATCCTGAAAGCGGGGGGTAATGCGTTTGACGCGGCCCTGGGCGCCCTGTGCACCGCCGCAATCGCAGAACCTTTGCTGGTCAGTCTGGGCGGCGGGGGGTTTCTGCTGGCGCTGCCGGACGGGCACAAACCCAGGGTTTATGATTTTTTCTGCCAGACACCCGGACACAGGCGCCCCGACCACGAACTCGATTTTTATCCGATCATGGCGAATTTCGGGACGGCCGAGCAGGAGTTTCACATTGGTATGGGTTCCATCGCGGTTCCGGGGGTCATAGCCGGAATCTTCGAGGCACACCGTGCGCTCGGGCGGATGCCGTCAGGGAAATCATGGCGCCGGCCGTTGAACTGGCGCGCAAGGGTTTTCTGATCGACGCTTTCCATCACTACGTGATACGGATCCTGCGGCCCATCATGGAAGCAAACGCGGAAACATTTGCAACCTACGGGTCAAGAACCGTGCCCGGGGATCTGATCCACCAGGGCGAATTGCTGCGTAACCCGGATGCCGCGGACTCCCTGGAAGCCCTGATTTCGGAGGGCCCCGGCCTGTTCTACCAGGGTGAATTGGCCGCCCGGCTGGCCGCTGACTGCCGTGAAAAAGGCGGGCATGTGACCCGGGAAGACCTCGCGGCGTACCGCGTTGAACTGAGAGAGCCGGTGGTTTTCAGGCATCGTGGCGCCCGCTGCGCGATCAACCCGCCGCCATCCCCCGGTGGCGCGCTGATCGCATTCGCGCTTGGTGTGATGGGTGACTGGCCGTCCGAAAATGATGCCTGGGGCAGTAACTCTCACGTGCTCAACCTGCTGCGCGGCATGCGGGCAGCCAGCGTGGCACGGCACGAATACCAGATGGAGGCGGGGCTCGAACTGGAAAAAATGCGCATCCTGCTGGGTGAGGAGACGATCCGGAAATGGCAAAAGGGGCTGGAATTACACTCATTATTCAGCCGGGGAACCACCCACATCAGCGTGGCGGACGCCGAAGGTAACATTGCCAGCCTGACCGCCTCCAATGGCGAGGGTTGTTCGTACACGCTGCCTGGCACCGGTATCATGCTCAACAATATGCTCGGGGAGGAAGACCTGAACCCGGGTGGCTTCAACCGCTGGAAAACCGGCGCCAGGCTGGCATCGATGATGTCCCCGGCGGTGGCTGAATTGCCGGACGGGACCCGTTACGCCCTGGGTTCCGGGGGTTCCAACCGGATTCGCAGCGCCGTGACCCAGGTCCTGGTCAACCTGCTGGATTTCGGCATGACGCCCGGAACAGGCGGTCGCCGCTCCCCGCCTGCACCTGGAAGGCAATATGCTCAGTATTGAACCCGGATTCAGCGAACCCGCGCTCGCGGCGCTGGAGTCGGCAGCTCCGCTTACGCACCTGTGGCCGGAAAAAAACCTGTTTTTTGGCGGGGTGCACACGGTTTCGGTCAAGCACGGCGGCATTTTTGACGGGGCCGGCGATCCCCGTCGCGGCGGAGTGGTCGCATTCGCCTGAAAAAGAAATGCACACAAACCTTTGCGTCATTGCTCCAACCCTTGGTAAAATAAACGGCTAAGTTTTATCAACGCCAAATTTGGCACAATTGAAGAGTGAAAATTAATGCCGAGTGTAAAAATTCGCGATAACGAGCCTTTTGAGTACGCACTGCGCCGCTTCAAGCGCTCCTGTGAAAAAGCTGGAGTGCTGGCTGAAACCCGCCGCCGTGAGTTCTACGAAAAGCCCACGCAGGAACGTAAACGCAAAGCGGCGGCAGCCGTCAAGCGCAATATGCGCCGCCTGTCACGGGAAGTTGTTCGTCGCACCCGCCTGTACTGAATGTCACTGAAGTCCCGTATCCAGGAAGATGTCAAGACGGCCATGCGCGCGCACGAGCGCGAGCAGCTGGCGGCTTTGCGCCTGGTAACGGCGGCTATCAAGCAGAAAGAGGTTGATGAGCGCATCGACCTGAATGACGAGCAGGTGCTGGCCGTGCTGGACAAGATGGTGAAACAACGCCGGGAGTCCATCGAGCAATACGAAAAAGTAGCGCGGGAAGACCTTGCAGCGCAGGAACGTTTCGAGCTGGCCCTGATTCAAACCTATTTGCCCGAGCCACTGGGTGAGCAGGAACTGGCCGACCTGATCAAGGCGACCATTGCCGAGGTCGGCGCCAGCAGTATCCGCGACATGGGTATGGTCATGAACGCGCTGCGAGGGCAGGTCCAGGGTCGTGCGGATATGAAAGCAGTAAGCCAGGCCGTCAAGGCACAACTCTCAACCTGAACATGGGTGGCTGAATGGGCGGGTTGATCCCGGATTCGTTCATCGAGGAACTCCTCGGCCGCACAGATATTGTTGAAATCATCGAAAGGCGCGTCTCCCTGAAGCGCGCAGGGCGCGAATTCCAGGCCTGTTGCCCGTTCCACGACGAAAAAACCCCATCGTTTACCGTCAGCCCGCAAAAACAGTTCTACCACTGTTTCGGCTGCGGAGCCCACGGTTCCGCCATCAGCTTCCTGATGAATTTCGAAGGGCTCGATTTCGTGGATGCGGTCGAGGATCTCGCCCGTCACGCCGGCCTGGAAGTCCCCAGGGAAGCAAGCCGCACCGCGCGCCCGTCCGAGGATCTGTACGAAATACTGGATGCGGCTGCGGAATTTTACCAGGAAGAACTGAAAAAAAGCCCGGAAGCGGTGGCTTATCTGAAACAGCGCGGCCTTTCCGGCGAAGTGGCCAAAAAATACGGGATTGGTTTTGCGCCGCCGGGTTGGGACAACCTGATGACACGGCTTGGAACCAGCGACAGCCGAATGGCCCGGTTAAAACGCGCCGGTATGCTCAGCCAGGGTAACAGCGGGGAATACGACAAGTTCCGGCACCGGATCATGTTTCCGATCCACGACCGGCGGGGCCGCGTGATCGGGTTTGGCGGAAGAGCGCTGGATGAAGGCGGACCAAAGTATCTCAACTCTCCCGAAACGGAACTGTTTCACAAGGGCAGGGAGCTTTATGGTCTGTACCTGGCCAGGAACAACCAGGCAAAACTGGACCGTATCCTGGTGGTCGAAGGTTACATGGACGTCGTCGCGCTGGCCCAGTTCGGATTCAATAATTGCGTTGCGACGCTGGGTACGGCAACCACTTCCGAACAGGCAGAATTGTTGTTTCGTTCGGCGGATGAGGTCGTCTACTGTTTCGACGGCGACCGGGCCGGCAGAAAAGCCGCATGGAGAGCGCTGGAAGCAACTTTGCCGAAACTGCGGGAAGGCAGGCAGGCGCGATTCCTGTTCCTGCCCGAGGGGGAAGACCCCGATAGCCTGGTGCGTGCGAAGGGTGCAGAAGCGTTCTCCGCGGCGCTGGATGATGCGCAGGCGCTTTCGGAATTCTTTTTTGATCATTTCAGCGCGGACGTGGATATGAGCTCCATCGACGGGCGTGCCAGGCTGGTTGAACTGACCAAACCCCTGGTGGACAAGATTCCCGCCGGCGTGTTCCATGACATGATGCTGGCGCGCCTGGAGACCCTGGCGCAGCATCGTCTCGCCAGCCCGGCGGGAGCCGTCTCTGCGCAGAAAAAGAGGAAAACCGTTGCCGGAAAACCCGTGCAACAAAGAACGCCTTTGCGCATGGCGTTGGCACACCTGGTGCAGAATCCCGCATTGGCGGTAAAAGCCAGGAATGCCGACGCTTTGGAAGGTTGTGACCTGGCCGGCATTGAAATCTATCGCGAACTTGTTGACTTCTGCGCCAAAAGCCCCAATATGACAACCGCTCAGTTACTGGAACTTTGGCGCGATCATCCTGCCCAATCGCATTTGAATACGCTGGCGACCTGGTCACTTCCGGGTGAAGAGTCGCGGCTGGTTCAGGAGTTCATGGATGCGGTTACCAGCCTGGAGTTGCAGTGGACAGAAATCCAGATATCGAGGATGCCGAAAAGAGTCGTTGATCTGGAGCCCGAAGACAGGAAAAAACTGCTGATGCTGCAACAACGGCGGCAGCAATTGAAGTCAATTGTCGCACAACAGGGCGAAACGCCAGAGTAAATGGGGCGGCTCGACGGTACGCGAATGTAACGTTGTCGCCGAATTGATGGTCTTAAACTATAGTTAGTCATCGCCAGAAGAATTTTATGAACGAAAATCAGCAATCACAATTGAAAGACCTCATTACCAAGGGTAAAGAGCAGGGTTTCCTTACCTACGCGCAGGTGAACGATCATCTGCCGGACGATATTGTCGACCCGGAACAGATCGAAGACATCATCAACATGATCAACGACATGGGGATTTCGGTGCACGAAGTGGCGCCGGATGCCGACACGCTGTTGTTGAATGACGATGCGACAACGGACACCGAAGACGATACCGCCGCGGAAGAAGCGGCAGCAGCGCTCGCCGCCGTTGAGTCGGAAATCGGCCGGACCACTGACCCGGTGCGCATGTACATGCGCGAAATGGGAACGGTTGAACTGTTGACTCGGGAAGGCGAAATCGCCATCGCCAAGCGTATCGAAGACGGCTTGCTGCAGGTGCATGAAGCGCTTTCCCGTTTCCCGGGCACCTATGCCGCCCTGCTCGTGCAATTTGCCAACTACAAGGATGGCAAGCAGCGCCTGACCGAGTTGATGATCGATTTCATCGACCCCGAAGAACTGGCCAAGCAGGAGATTCCGAAGCCGGTCAAGCCGGTCAAGGCCAAGGTCGCGGAAGACCTGGATGACAGTGACGACGACGATAATGACGGCGACGATGACGATGACGAGGACGGACGAGGACGACGCGGACCTGGAGGACCAGGGTCCCACCGGCCCGGATCCCGCCGAGGTCGACCTCAAGTTCGAAGAAATGGCTGCGCTGTATAAAAAATACCTGACTGCGCAGGACAAGTATGGATCCGGCCATGCCCGCGCGTGTCAAAATCATGGATGCCATGGCGCACATTTTCCTGCGCATCAAGTACCCGGCAAAAATGGTCGATCACCTGGTTGACCGGTTGCGGTACACCGTTTCCCAGACCCGGGATCTCGAGCGCATGATCCTGCAGATGGCCGTCATCCAGTCCAAGATGCCCAAGTCGGTTTTCCTGAAGTCCTTTACGGAAAACGAAGCCAACACCAAGTGGCTGACGCCGATACTGAAGGGTAACCAGAAATGGGTTCCTGCACTCAAGGAATATGCCGGTGAGATCCGCACCGTCCAGGAAAAACTGGCCCGGCTCGAGAAAGAATCCAGGCTCACCATTGCCGAACTGAAAGACATCAATCGCACCATGTCCATCGGCGAGGCGAAAGCGCGCCGTGCCAAGAAGGAAATGGTAGAGGCCAACCTGAGGCTGGTGATTTCGATTGCCAAGAAATACACCAACCGGGGCCTGCAGTTCCTTGACCTGATCCAGGAAGGCAACATCGGCCTGATGAAGGCGGTCGATAAATTTGAATACCGCCGGGGTTACAAGTTCTCGACCTATGCCACCTGGTGGATACGGCAGGCCATTACACGGTCGATCGCGGACCAGGCCCGGACCATCCGGATTCCGGTGCACATGATCGAGACGATCAACAAGCTGAACCGTATTTCCCGCCAGATGCTGCAGGAAATGGGTCGCGAGCCCATGCCCGAAGAACTGGCCATCCGCATGGAAATGCCGGAAGACAAGGTGCGCAAGGTGCTGAAGATCGCCAAGGAACCCATTTCGATGGAGACCCCGATCGGCGATGACGAAGATTCGCACCTGGGCGACTTCATCGAAGACGCCAACATCTCTTCCCCGGTCGATTCCGCCACCGGTTCCGGTCTGACCGGGACCGTGCAGGGCGTCCTGGCCGGGCTGACGCCACGCGAAGCCAAGGTGCTGCGCATGCGTTTCGGCATCGACATGAACACCGACCACACGCTGGAAGAGGTTGGCAAACAGTTCGACGTCACCCGTGAGCGCATTCGGCAGATCGAGGCCAAGGCCCTGAGAAAATTGCGTCACCCGACCCGCTCGGAGCAGCTCAGAAGCTTCCTCGACCTGGATTAATGTTGGAGCGGGCCATGCCCGCGATAAGAAAGGGCCCGTAGTCGAGGGCCCTTTTTTATTGCGATCGCCAAAATCAGTCAATTTCCCACAATAGCCCTGGCCATGTCCTCCTATTCCTGTTTCCAAAAGGAAAATAAAATATAAGCGAACGAATTTGTTGTTTCAGTGATTACCGGATATATTACCGGTCATTGTAACAAACGAGCCAGATCATGAATGCGTCCCAACGAAAAGCGGTCAGCCGCCATCGCAAGCGCCAGAAAGAAAAGGGAATGGTCAGAATGGAAGTCAGTGTACCCGACTCCGACCGGGAATTGATCCGTCAGACGGCAGCCAACCTCAGGGCTGGTGGGGAAATCGCGGAAAAAACGCGATCTGCCTTGTCATCAGTTTTAAATCCGTATGAAGGGATGAATTTGAAAGAACTGATTGAGTCGGCTCCCCTGGAAGGACTCGAATTGGAGCGATCCAAAGAAACCTGGAGGGATATCGAGTTTTGAAATACCTGCTGGATACCAATGTTATTTCGGAGGTGCGAAAAGGAAGGAAAGCTCATCCGGCTGTTCGAAAGTGGTGGTCCGAAACAAAAATCGAGAATATTTACACCAGCGTTATGGTCCTGGGAGAAATCAGGCAGGGCGTGGAGCGGTTAAGAATCAAAGATCCCCAAAGAGCACAGGAAATTGAGAATTGGTTGCGGTCAATTACCGCTTCGATGGGCACGCGGCTACTGGTCGTCAATCAAAAAACTGCTGACACTTGGGGGCGAATGGGAGTAAACAGATCCCTGCCACTGGTAGACAGCGTCCTGGCGGCAACCGCAGTTGCCCACGGTCTGATCCTGGTCACACGAAATACCAAAGACATCCAGGGCATCGGAGTCAACTATCTGAATCCATTCGAGGCCTGAGCCGTGTCGTGTACCCAAGCCACATCATCAGTTACAATGCCCGCCTCGCAATTCAAGTCAAAGGGCCCTTAGCTCAGCTGGTTAGAGCAGTCGACTCATAATCGATTGGTCGCAGGTTCAAGTCCTGCAGGGCCCACCATTTTTCAAGGCGATTAAAGCCGATAATATGAAAGTCTTTTTTGAGCCATCATGACAAACTCTATGGTGCAAATCGTTCTTTGCTCACCCTGGTTGAAGGGTTACTGGGATTTGCAGTTGAGTCTGTTGTTGGAGTTCCGGATTTAGATGGGGAATTAGCCAATCACTTGCGATCTCACTCAGTTCAACTATTTGCGTTTGAAACGCAACGGTGGTGTTTATCTGACGTTTACCCATACCCATTGTGTCCATTCGTCTGAAATGGTTGTTGATACCCTTTGGCCTGTTCTGGATTTATGCGTATATGATGGATGAAAAGCTTGGATAGTCACGCCGGGAGTAGCGACTGGAAATGGGGAGTGTTTGCAACACGGATCATGGGTTCACGGTAGACCCTAGCCAATGACCACCGGACTGGAATGCCATGCGCTGGTAATCGGCATCGATGCCTACACCGACGGTATCGCTCCCTTGCAAAGCGCTGTCCAGGATGCAACGGTGGTCGCTGAACTATTACAAACCGAGCATGGTTATTCGGTGACGACCATGCTGAATGAACAGGCCAGCGGCCGTGCAATTGAACGGTTCCTGCGGGAATCGTTACCTGCAAAACTTTCCGGGGAGAGCGCGTTTCTACTTTATTACGCTGGCCACGGCGTAGCGCATGGCGATGGGTCTGAAGGTCCCCAGGGATACCTGCTGCCGCAGAACGCGCGGCCGAGCGATTCGGATACCTGGCTTTCCATGGACACGTTACGCGGAGCACTCGAATTGCTTCCGTGCCGCCACCTGCTGGTGGTGCTGGATTGTTGCTTTGCGGGCGCCTTCCGATGGGCCTCGACACGCGATGCCATCCTCCTCGGTCAGCCACTTTACGACAGTCAATTCCAAAGATATTTACAAAATGACGCCTGGCAGGCACTCACCTCTGCGGCACACGATCAACGAGCCGCCGATGTGACCCCGGGGCGTCACAACCAGCGGGATGCCGAAACCGGCGACGGGCATTCGCCTTTTGCCGCAGCCTTGATCCGAGGATTGTCTGGGGCGGCAGATTCCGGCCGTGGTGGCTATGAACCCGACGGGGTCATCACCGCCACAGAGTTGTACCAGTTTCTGTTTGAAGAGTTGGTGGTACCCGGGGAAGAATCAAACCAGACGCCGGGCATCTGGCCTCTGAAGCCGGCCAGCCCGGGGGAGTTTGTATTTCTGAACCCGCAGGCCGCGCTGAACACGCAGCCAGATCCACCACTCGATGACGACAATAATCCGTGGTTGGGACTGTCGGCCTACTCTGAAATCGAAGCCCCACTGTTCTTTGGTCGCGACAGAATCACAAGAGAATTGATCGACAAAATTGTCGATTCGCCAGCGCCACACCTGGTTGCCGTCATCGGTGCATCAGGAACCGGAAAATCCAGCGTTGTCAAGGCTGGTGTACTGCCGAAATTTGCGAGTCCGCCTGAGAACTTGGCTGAGCGCATTGGCCGATGGGCGATTGTGTGTTCGCATCGGCTCGGCGCGGATCCGTTGGTGGCGCTAAACAACGCACTGATCGAACTGGCTGCAATAGAAGAGGGCACCCGTAAACTCTTATTTATCGATCAATTCGAAGAGCTGTACACACAGTGTCGAAATGCTGAGGTGCGCGATCAGTTTCTGGAGAAACTCAGGGCCCTCATTGCAGAAGACAGCAGCACCACGATCCTGCTCACGCTACGCTCGGATTTCGAGCCACAGCTGGCGAAAAACGGCGCGCTGGCAGATTTGTGGGCCACAGCTCGCATCGTCGTTCCGGCATTTAGCGGCGAAGAGTTGCGCGAGTGCATTGAGGGTCCAGCTGGCGTGAAGGCCCTGTATTTCGAGCCGGAGGCGCTTATCGGCGAACTCGTTGACGAGGTAATGGCCATGCCCGGTGCCCTGCCAATGTTGTCTTTCGCGCTTGCTGAAATGTACCGGTGTGCCCAGGTGCGTCGCCGCAATAGCGGTTCGACTGACCGTGCACTGATGCGTGAGGACTATGAAACAACAGGTGGGGTAGTTGGCTCGCTGCACAAGCGTGCAAGCGCCCTGTTTGACGCGAGTTCACCCGCAACCCAGGCAAGCATCCAGCGCATATTTTTGCGCATGCTCGCGCAAGACGGCGCGCGGCTCACGCGCAGGCGCATTGAGTTGGCAGAACTCGTGTATGCAGATGCCGAGGAGCAGGCCCGCGTAGATCGGGTCACGGCTGACTATGTGGCAGCACGCCTTCTGGTCCTCGATTCCGATTCGATCGAACCGGCCCATGACACCTTGGTGGTCGCCTGGGACAAACTGCTCGAGTGGTTGAGCGAGGCAGGACCACAGAACCTGATCCGGGCTGTGTGGCGTGCGGCAACGGATTGGACACAACGCGATGAAGAACCGGGCCTGTCCTGGCATGATGATCCGCGTTTGCCGCTGGCGTTGTCGAATCGCGACCAACTCAACAAACGCGAACAGCGCTTTATCGACGCCAGTGAGAAACACCGCAGGTGGCGCATCAAGAGGCTTATCGGGGTGGCTGCGACTATTGGTGTCGTCATACTATCAGTTGCCGCTGTCGCACTGTTTCAGAGGCAGGTTGCGGTGGAGCAACGCGACCGGGCGGAACTGCGTGCCTACAATGCAAGCCTGGTAAGTGCTGCAGATATGTTGGAGCGGGACTCAAATCAGGCGGCGGTCTTTCTGGAGTCATCAAAGGACTTTCCGCCTGTGCTTCGTGACTTTGCCTGGGGCTACTATCATCGGCTGGCAGATCGCGAACGCCTCCTGTTAGAGGGCCATGCCGGCACTGTCGATGCAGTCGCCTTCTCACCCGATGGCCGGACGATCGCCTCGGGCAGTTGGGACGAGACGATTCGGTTGTGGGATGTACAATCCGGCCAGCCGCTCGCCACCCTTACAGGGCATGACGGTATCGTGAGTTCAGTAACCTTCTCGCCCGACGGCAAAACGCTGGCCTCCGGCAGCATGGACGAAACGATTCGGCTGTGGGATGTCGAGACCTTCCAGCCCCGAGCCATTGGCGATGAGCACTCCAACACGGTCACTTCCGTCAGCTTCTCGCCGGACGGCAAGCGCCTGGTCTCGGGATCCTGGGACGGAACGATTCGACTCTGGGATGCAGCTGATTTGCAGCCGATAGAGGTGCTGATTGGGCACGAAGGTTATGTGGAAGTCGTCGTGTTCTCGCCAGATGGAAGGACACTCGCCTCGGGGGGAAGGGACAACATGATTCGGCTTTGGGATACCGACACGGGCCAACCCCGCGCCATGCTCCCCGGGCACACCGATAATATTTTTGCCCTCAGCTTCTCGCCCGGTGGAGAGCTCCTGGCCTCGAAAAGTGCAGACGATACGATCCGGCTCTGGGATATCCAAAGTGGCGAGAACCTGACCACTCTTACCGGGCATTACAGTTCAGAGTCTTCCATCGCGTTCTCGCCGGATGGAAGGACTCTTGCCTCGGCCAGCTGGGAAGGGATCGAGATGATTGATGTCCAGAGCGGCGAGATCCGTGCTGTCCTTACCGGGCACAAAGGTTGGGTCCATTCCATCGACTTCTCTGCTGACGGCGAGACGCTGGCATCTGGAAGTGCCGATGCCACGATTCGGCTATGGAATGCCCAAACTGACAAGAACCGTAAGCCACTCATCGGGCACACCAACTGGGTTACATCCGTCGCTCTTTCGCCAGACGGCAAGACCCTCGTATCGGGTAGCCTGGATCATACCATTCGGTTGTGGGATCCCCAGAGCGGCGAGCACGACGCCATCCTTGCCGAGGGTACCGAGTCGGTTTCTTCCATTGCCCTGTCACCCGATGGAAATACGCTGGCTCTGCTGGGGTGGCAGAAGATTTGGCTGTGGGATATTCAGAGAGACCAGATTCGCGTCCCACTGGATGGACATGCTTTTAGTGTTACTTCCGCCGCTTTTTCGCCCGATGGAAAAATCCTGGCTTCCGGCGGTCTGGATTTCACTGTACGGCTGTGGGATACCCAGAGCGGCCAACCCCTTGCCACGCTTCCGCATAGCAAGCACGTTGATTTCGTCGTTTTCTCGCCAGACGGTAAAACCGTCGCGTCCGTCAGCAGGGACGACGCGATATGGCTTTGGGACACTGATACGGGTGAGATCAACACCTCGCTCACAGGGCACACTAAAGTGGATGCGATTGCCTTCTCACCCAGCGGCAAGACCCTGGCCTCAGGCAGTAAGGACAACACGATTTGGTTGTGGGACACTCAGACCAGCGAGCCTTTCGCCACCCTTACCGGGCACACCGGCCCGGTTCGCTCAGTCGTTTTCTCACCCGACGGCAAGACTCTCGCTTCTGGCAGTGCGGATAATACGATTCGGCTCTGGGATGCCACCTCTGGTCAGATCCGTGGAATCTTAACCGGGCACACTGAGCAGGTTCTGGAGGTCGCCTTCTCGCCAGACGGCAAAACCCTGGTCTCGGGCAGTGCAGACAACACGATTCGACTGTGGCATTCCGAGTGAGTGGGCCAGGTATCGGCGGCAGAGCCCAGCTAGTTCGTTAACTTTTACTGCCCATCGGGATTTTCGGTGCGAAAAACGTATATGCAACCAACAACAGGCCAGCGTAAGTACCGTTGTTCCGGCTGAGATGTTCCGCGGAACTCATGGAATTGGCCCACACGCAAAAGGCACCGACTGATACCAGCAACTGCACGAGGTTGGTAAATTCAAAGTAACCCGCAGGTAAAAAAAAGTTGCGAATACGCCAAACAAAAACGTCAGCGGGGCCAGGGCCCACCATTTTTTGCCGGTGTGACATCAGAACCGAAGTCCGATAAGATGAAACGTTGTTATGTCATCTGAAAATTCCAGGCTCTACATTCTTTTAGTCAGTATCCACGGATTGATTCGGGGCCATGATCTCGAACTTGGCCGCGACGCCGATACCGGCGGACAGACCCTGTACGTCGTGGAATTGGCGCGCGCCCTTGGGGACCGGGATGATGTCGAGCGCGTAGACCTGGTGACCCGGCGGGTCGTGGATCCTGCCGTCAGCGAAGACTACGCACAAGCCGAAGAAGCGCTGTCGGACAAGGTACGCATCATACGCATCGATGCCGGCCCCGACGACTATATCCCCAAGGAGCAATTGTGGGATCACCTGGACAGCTTTACCGACAACCTGGTGGACTGGATTCGTGAACAGCCCCGCGTGCCGGACATCGTGCACAGTCATTACGCAGATGCCGGTTACGTCGGCGTGCGATTGGCCAACCTGACGGCCATTCCACTGGTTCATACCGGCCACTCCCTGGGCCGCGATAAGCGCAAGCAACTGCTGGCCAAGGGACTGTCCGCGGAGGAAATCGAGACCACCTACCACATGAGCCGCCGCATTGATGCGGAGGAGGAGTTACTGGCCAACGCCGACCTGGTCATTACCAGCACCGGCAACGAAATCGAGTCGCAGTACGGTTTGTACAACTACTACGATCCGGCCTGCATGACGGTCATTCCTCCCGGCACCAACCTGGAACGCTATCATCCGCCAGCTGAAGGCGAGGCATCGGACTACCCGGAAAAGCTGAGGCCATTCCTGACGAATCCGGACAAGCCCCTGGTTATGGCACTCTCCCGTCCGGACGAGCGCAAGAACCTGCCGGTACTTTTGCAGGCATTTCATCATTCTGAGCGCTTACGTGACGCGGCCAACCTGTTGCTGATCGCTGGTAACCGGGACGATGTGCGTGATCTCGAAGCCGGCGCGCAATCGGTCCTCACGCAGATTCTGCTGGATATCGATGCCTATGACCTTTACGGTCAGGTTGCCATACCCAAACACCATGAAATGGATGAGATCCCCGAGGTGTACCGCGCCGTAGCGGTTTCCGGCGGGGTTTTCGTCAACCCGGCATTGACCGAACCGTTCGGCCTGACCTTGCTGGAGGCCGCAGCCAGCGGCCTGCCGCTGGTTGCGACAGAAAATGGCGGCCCGGTCGACATCATTTCCAATTGCGAAAACGGAATACTGATCAACCCCCTCGATCCTCCCGCGATCGCCGATGCCCTGCTCAGCCTGTTGACAGACAGGACGCGATGGGAGGAAGCAGCGAGGAACGGGATCAAAGGCGTGAACCACCATTACACCTGGCAGGCACATGCGGCCGCATACATGGAAAAACTCCACGAGCCTGTGCAGAAATCCGCGCCGGGAGCCGACGGCCTGGCTGGCCAGCCAGGCGGCCAGTTACCGTGACCGCGCCATTTTCACCGATATTGACCAGACTCTGCTGGGCGATACCGCGGCGCTCCAGGCCTTGACCAAAACGCTTCGCGAATACCATCGGCGGGTTACTTTCGGGATCGTTTCCGGGCGGCGTTTCGAGTCCGTGCTGGCGGTCTTGAAGAAACACGATGTCCCGGTGCCCGATGTGCTGATCAGTAGCCTGGGAACCCGTATTCATTACGGTTTGAACCTGACCGAGGACAGTTACTGGACCGATCATGTCGATCACGACTGGAATCTGCAGCGCATCCGCCGTGTCCTGGACGAATTGCCGGGCCTTAAATTGCAACCCAGGGAAAAACAAAGCCGCTTCAAGATTTCCTACTACTACGATCCCGGGTTGGCGCCTTCGACTGATGAAATCACCCAGCGCCTGCACCAGCACGAATTGAACGCCAACGTCATCGTGTCTTTCGGACAATTCCTGGATATCGTTCCTACCCGGGCTTCCAAGGGCCAGGCGCTTCGTTACGCGGCGCTGCGGCTGGGAATTCCGCTGGAAAATATCCTGGTGGCCGGCGGCTCAGGCGCCGACGAGGGCATGATACGCGGCAACACGTTGGCCGTCGTGGTAGCGAACCGGCACGGGGAAGAACTTTCCGGCCTGATCGATATCGAACGCGTCTATTTTTCGGACAAGCCGCATGCCGCCGGCCTGCTGGATGCCATTGACCACTATGGCTTTCTCGACGGTGTGTCTTCGGGCCGGTAATGCAGGACAAGTACCTGATATGCACTGATCTGGACCGCACGTTGATACCTAACGGTCCCGCCAGCGAGTCTCCCGCAGCTGAGCGGCTGTTTGCCGCATTGACGGCGCAACCCAACGTGACGCTGGCCTACGTCAGCGGCCGGCACCGGGCCCTGGTTGAAGATGCGATGGCGAAATTTCACTTGCCGCTGCCCGATTTCGTTATCGGCGATGTCGGCACTACCCTTTATCGCGTGGAGTCAGAACAAACCTGGCACCGGGACGAATCCTGGGAACAGTCGATCGCCGGGGATTGGAGCGGTCTTGGGCACAGCGACCTGGCGGACTTGCTGTCGAGCGTGCCCGGTTTGCGCCTGCAGGAGCCCTCCAAACAGAACCGCTTCAAGCTCAGTTACTACGTCGACGACGGCGCGGATACAGTAGTCCTCCAGCGAATGCTGGCCAGCCAACTCGAGAAAGCGGGGGTGCGTGCGCGACAGGTATCGAGCAGGGATGACATCAGTGGCGCGGGCCTGTTGGATGTACTGCCACGACGGGCATCGAAACGCCACGCCATCGAAGCCCTGATGGAGATCGAGGGTTTCAGGCTGGGCCAGACCGTGTTTTGTGGCGACAGCGGAAACGACCTGGAAGTGCTCGTCAGCCCCATTCCGGCGGTGCTGGTGGCCAACGCCCGGCCCGAGGTCAAGCAGCAAGCGGTTTTGCTCGCGGAGCAAGCGGGCTTCGAAACCCGATTGTACATAGCCCAAGGCGGTTTCCTGGACATGAACGGAAATTACCGTGGCGGTATGCTGGAGGGAATTGCCCACTACCATCCGGCCCTCGGGGAATGGTTGGAAAGGGAGGCAGACTGTGCCCCGGGAGCCATGGCATGACCGCCAGGCCCTGCATATTCGGCGAGGTGCTTTTTGACCATTTTCCGGATGGAAGGCGCGTACTCGGAGGGGCCCCATTCAACGTGGCCTGGCATTTGCAGGCTTTCGGCGAGTCACCCTTCATGGTCAGTAAGGTGGGTGCAGATGAAGATGCTGCTGCCGTGAAGACCCTCATGTCAGATTGGGGGATGGATCCAGGCGGAGTCGGCTTAGATCCTTCGTTACCCACTGGACGGGTTCGCGTGCAGTTTGAACAGAATGAGCCAGGATACGACATCGTTCACCCGTCTGCCTGGGACTCCATCGAGGTTCCGGCCCACTTGCCCCGGTTCAGCTTGTTGTATCACGGCAGCCTCGCGCTACGCAGCGCGAAATCCCGCCGCAGTTGTGAGGCATTGCGTGAGAAAGCGCTTGCTGATCAGGCGATCGTCTTCGTCGACGTGAACCTGCGCGAACCGTGGTGGAACCGCGCCGAAGTTCTCCATTCACTGAAAGGTGCGGACTGGGTCAAGCTGAACAACGGGGAACTCGATGTTTTGTCGCCGGGTTCCGGGGAATGGGAGCTGCGCGCCAGGGCCATGCTGGAATCGTTCGGCTTGAACGGGATCCTGCTGACCCATGGCTCCAGGGGGGCGGCGCTGTTGACCGCGGAAGGCGATCGTTGGGAAGCAAAGCCAGAGTCAGGCATCCAGGTCAGGGATACGGTGGGTGCCGGGGATGCCATGGCTTCGGTGATGATTCTTGGCCTTTTGCAGGGCTGGGATTTGAAAAGCAGCCTGGATCGGGCCCAGGCGCTGGCCTCTGCGATCGTCGGCCGCCGTGGCGCAACCGTGCCGGAAACATCCTTTTATCGTCAATTCATGCGCTCCTGGTTGCTCGATGCCGGGCATCCGCACAGCAACTAACAAACCCTGGGAAATTATGTACGAACAAGTCTCACATTCGCTCCTGAACAAAATACTTGACCAGCTCAAGCCGGAAATCCGCAAGAAGGATCTGCGACATTTTTATACGCGGCTCGGGGCCAACTTCTATGCCATCTATTCCCTTTTCCGCCAGCTGTATGGAAAACGTGACGATTTCGAGCAGCAACTGCAGAAACTGGCCGAAGTGCTTGCCCTTAACTACATCAGGCGCAGCAAGGAGTTGAAGAAGCTCGACATACTGCGTGAACACGACCACAACTGGTTCCTCAGCCAGGAGTGGGTCGGCATGGCGCTTTACGCCAACGCTTATGCGAATGACCTGGAAGGGTTGGGAAAGCGCCTCGGCTACCTGCAGGAGCTGGGCGTGAACATACTTCATGTCATGCCGATACTGAAGTGTCCTCCCGGAGCCAGCGACGGGGGCTACGCCGTCAGCGATTACCGCAACGTGGATGAGCGGGTGGGCAGCCTGGAGGACGTAAACGACCTGTCAGTCAAATTGCGTGCACGCAACATGTTGCTGGTCCTTGACGTGGTGGTAAACCACGTGTCGGATCAGCATGAATGGGCGCGGCGCGCGCGTGATGGTGACCGCGTTTACCAGGACTATTTCTACGCGTTTCCCAATCGTGACATCCCGGATATGTTCGAGGAGACCATGCCGGAGATCTTTCCCGAAAACGCGCCCGGAAACTTCACCTGGGACGAAGAGATGGGCCGTTGGGTGATGACGGTATTCAACGATTACCAGTGGGACCTGAATTACGGCAACCCGGCAGTTTTTATTGAAATGCTCGATATCCTTTTGTTCTGGGCCAACCAGGGTGCGGATATCCTGCGGCTCGACGCCGTAGCCTTCCTGTGGAAAAAGATTGGTACGATTTGCCAGAACGAGCACGAAGCGCACCTGATCCTGCAACTGCTCAAAGACTGTTGCCAGGTGACTGCCCCCGGGGTGCTGTTCATCGCCGAAGCCATCGTCGCACCGGTAGAAATCATCAAGTACTTCGGCGAAGACGCGGTCATCGCCAAGGAGTGTGAAATTGCCTACAACGCGACTTTCATGGCGTTGATGTGGGATGCCGTCGCCACCCGGAACACGAAACTTCTGGATCAGGGCATTCGCAGTCTGCCGAACAAGCTCGATCGTGCAACCTGGCTTAACTATGTGCGTTGTCACGATGATATCGGACTCGGGTTCGACGATGCCGACGTCATTCGTGCCGGTTACGAGCCGCGCTCACACCGGCAGTTTCTGCTCGATTACTTTACCGGGGAGTACCCTGGATCGCTTTCCCGCGGGCAACCATTCGGGCGCAATGAAAAGAACGGTGACGCCCGTATTTCCGGTTCGCTGGCATCCCTGGCAGGACTGGAAGTCGCACTGGAAAGAAATGACGAGGCCGCGATCCAGAGCTGTGTCGACCTGATCCTGTTGCTGCATGGCATGATCATGTCTTTTGGCGGTATTCCACTGCTCTATTACGGAGACGAGATTGGCATGCTCAACGATTTCTCCTTCATGGAGGACGAGGAAAAGGCCAACGACACCCGCTGGATTCATCGTCCGATCATCGACTGGAGCAAGGCGGAGCGCCGCCATCAGCGGGGTACGGTGGAGCAGAAGTTATTCGAGGGAATCGCGCACATGATCGCGGTCCGTAAAAACACACCGGCCTTTGCAGACTTCAACAACCGTGAACTCCTCGCAACCAATAATCCGCACCTGTTCGCATTCATGCGAAGCAATCCGTTTGAATTGGGTGACCATGTCCTGGTCGTGGCCAACTTCGATGCATCGCCGCAATCGTTATCCCTGAACGACCTGGGCAACCGCGGCGAATTTGAATTCGGCCGGCTTCAGGACTTGTGCAGCGGCGAGGCCCCCAGCCTGTTCAAGGATCAATTGGTGATTCCGCCGTTCCGCTTCTACTGGCTGACTCCGAAAGACTGATTGCCTGGTTGAATCCCGACGGGTTTTCGACCCGGTCATCTGGCCGGAGGCAGGTCGAAAAACAGGCGCAGACGCAAGCTTTCACAACTGGCCCGGGACGAAATTTGCTAAACTCCCACCGCAGCGCCGATATTCATCGCCTCCCGGCGCTTTTGGAGTTGCCAGGTATTGAGCGATCAGGTTTTGGATTCCAGGGTCATTTGTCACGAATGTGATTTGCTGGTGGACATCGGCCAATTGCCCGATGGCTACAAAGCGAGTTGCCCGCGTTGCGGGTTCGTTTTTACCCGTTCTTTCCGCAACGCGCTGGATCGAATGCTGATTTTCGCTCTTACTGCGGTGATCTGCCTGTTGTTCAGCAATCTGTTCGGTTACGTGAACCTGTTGGTCCAGGGCCAGGAACGGGAAATCAGCCTGCTTGAAACGGTACAGGTGCTGTTTGAATTGAAGGAGTGGGCGCTGAGTGCATTCATGCTGGTGATCATTATTGGATTACCGGCGTTTTTTTCCGTACTGATCAGTTGGCTGGCCATTGCCATAAAGCTGGAACGGGTATCTCCACAGACCATTCATCTGATGCGCTTTATCGGCTATCTGCGGTTCTGGAACATGGCCGAAATATTCTTCCTGGGCATATTGATCAGCATGGTCAAGGTTGCGTCGCTGGCCAGAATCGAGGTCGGGCTTTCGTTCTGGGCCTATGCGGCGTTCAATGTGTTCTTCATTGCCGCCTTGCTGCATTACGACAAGTTTCAACTGGCGCTGGCGATCAGAAGAATCGTACAGGACAAGCAGCAGGTCGCCAGTGCCGTCTGAATCAGCCTCATTGGACATGCAGGCCTTGCAGAGCTGCCATTACTGTTGCACGGTGCAGCCCGCGAGTCTTCAGCGCTGCGATTTTTGCGGCCACGCACTGCATGCACGCAAACGCCACAGTTTGCAGCGCAGTTGGATTTTCCTGGTGACGGCGCTCATTTTCTATGCGCCGGCCAATTTGCTGCCCATCATGACCACCAGCCAGCTCGGCAAAGAAACCTATAGCACCATTGCCGGTGGCGTGGTGTTACTGTGGGAACATGGATCGTACCTGATCGCCGCGATTATCCTGGTTGCCAGCCTGATCGTGCCGCTGGCCAAATTTATCGCATTGATTACCCTGTGCCTCAGCAAGCAACTCAAAATTTACCGCGAGCCAAAAAATAAAACCATGATCTATCGCGCCACCGAGTTTGTCGGGCGCTGGTCCATGGTTGACGTTTTTGTCGTTGCGTTCCTGGCAAGCCTGATCCAGATGGGTAACCTGATGTCCATTTACCCGGGCCCCGCTGCCCTGGCCTTTGCCGGCATGGTGATTTTCAGCATGCTGGCGGCCAACAGTATCGATCCGAAACTATTCTGGGATGATGATGAGCAATAACAAGTCTGATAATCCACCTCCGGCGAAGGTTGCGCCGTTGCGCCGGATCTCTCCTCTGTGGCTGATCCCCATTCTCACCCTGTTGGTAGGTGCCTGGATGGTCTACGACGACTGGTCCAAACAGGGTCCGCTCATCACCATTGAATTTTCCACGGCGGAAGGTCTGGAAGAGGGGGTCACCAAGATCAAGACCCGCGACGTGGAAGTGGGCCAGGTTGAAAAGATCACCCTTAATTCTGATTTGAACGGCGTAATCGTCACGGCGCGCCTGAACAACGAGTTCAGAAATCTGCTGGTGGAAGGCTCGCGGTTCTGGGTGGTGCAGCCCACCATCAGCCTGTCCGGAATTTCGGGCCTGGGCACCCTGATGACGGGGCAGTACATCCGGTTTTCACCCGGAAAATCGGATACAAAGGTCAGCCATTTCCGGGGCCTGGACAGCCCGCCTTTGACCCCGATGAACACACCTGGATTGCACCTGATGCTGACCACCGACGGTAATTTTTCCTTTGCAAAAGGAGACCTGATTCATTACAAGGGCATCAACGTCGGCAAGATCGAAGATGTTGAATTGAATTTCACGGAACGCAAGATCTACTACAGCATCTTCATCTCCGCGCCTTACCACCAGTTAATCAGCAGCGAAACGCGTTTCTGGAAAGCGAGCGGGATTCGTGCTGAAGTGACCAGTGCAGGCTTTCAGGTCGAGGCGGGGCCAATTGACAGCATTTTGCTTGGCGGCATTTCGTTTTCCGTTCCTGAGGGTCAATTTGTCAGCGAACCCGTCGCCGAGAACTCGCTGTTTTATATCTATCCCAGCCGCTCCGCGATATTTGAAAAACAATACCTGTTCGCCGTCCAGTACTGGGTGCTGGCAAAAGACAGCGTGGGCGGCTTGAGCGTGGGCTCTCCGGTTACGCACCGGGGCCTCCAGGTGGGTAAAGTGCTGCGTACCGACTACATCCCGGAAGGCCGCAACCTGCTGGACAAGACCATGGATATCCCGATCCTGATCGAGATCAACCCCGGCCGGCTGGGACTGCCGGACTCCGAGGAGAGCCTGGCGCGGGCAGCGGCCGACATCAATACCTGGATCAACCAGGGCCTGGTTGCCACGATCAAAACTCAAAACTTCCTGTTGGGCTCGCAACTGGTGGATCTGCGATACGAAGAAAGCACCCCGCAGTCTGAATTGACCTATTTCAAGGACCTGGTGGTGATTCCAACCGGTGTTGACTCGTTGGAAAAATTCACTGACAGCATCGAGGCATTGATTGCCAGGATCAATCACCTGCCCCTGGAATCCGTGGTTGAAAAGCTGGAACTGTTGCTGGACGAAGGCACCACCACCCTGGCCAGTATCCAGGGGCTGGCAAAATCCGGAGAATCCCTGATTGGCGATGAGCGGACGAAGGAGTTGCTGGAGCAGTTGTCAGCGACCCTGGGGGCACTTGAAGAAACGGCCCAGTCGTTTACCAATGATTCCCAGACCAGCCAGGATCTGCAGCGCACTTTGCAGACGATTTCGGCATTTCTCGCAGAAATGATTCCCTTGATCACCGAACTGAAAAACCAACCCAGCGGCCTGGTGTTTCCCACCAGCCCGCGCGAGGAGACCGTACCTTTGAGGAAACAACCATGAAAATGCGGCTGCCCGCAGTATTTCTCCTGATGGCCGGACTCGCGGGTTGCGCATCGGAGCCGGTGGTTATCCACTACTACGCGCTGGTGCCACCGGTTTCGGCTGAAGACCAGGTGGTTCAGCGCGTCTGACAAACCTGCCCTGGTCATCGAGCGGGTTGAGTTGGCGGAGTACCTTTTGCAGTCGGGCATGATCATCCAGTCGGGGGATAACCAGTTGCTCGTATCCCGCAGCAATCTTTGGGCGGAAAGCCTGCAACTGGCCTTACCGAAAGCATTGGTCCGGGAGTTGCAGCGTCAGTCGGATGATTATTCGTATTATCTGAAAACCGTGGATTGGATTCCCCGGGCGGATTACCGGTTGCGATTGCGAATGGACAGCCTGCAAGCGACGGACCAGGGTGAAGTGGTAGCGGCAGGCCGTTATCAATTGATTTCAGAACACGGCTCTCATCCACACGTGATTGCAGACTTCAATTTTCATCGTGATCTGGATGCGGATGGTTATGAGCAAGGCGTCGAACAGATGCAGGCGCTGCTGGCGGAGATTGCCAGGGCCATTCTCACCTCGTTGGACGGCCTGGCTGGCCAGGACCCGCCTCCTTAAAGCCCTTCGGCTACGCCCTTACGCGCTCAGGCGGTTCGTACTCGATCGAGGTCATCAAAGGCTCCTCGACAGGCTCGGATCCGGCGTTTGTCCCGGTGGCGTCACCGCCCTTAACGGGCCGGATAATCACGGGCCATTTCGCGTACTCCTGCGGGGTGAGCACTTTTTTGCGCTCCTTTTTCAGGCGCTTGAGGGATTCCTCCCGGGCGAGGTCTTGCCTGGCCTGGGATTTTCGCATTGACACCAGCATCCCGGCAATTACCAGGACCATGACAACCAGAAAAATTACTGTCTTCATTTTGAGTGCCCCCTGGCTTCCGGGAGATTGCCATATCTACCCGCGAAGTCTGGTCAGCTTGCCGGCGCACATTTATGGCGCAGGCTATAAAGACAGACACATCCGTTTGATCCCTGTCAGTTACCCGGCTTCTGCTCCTTGAGAGCCGGTTTTATCCCAGTCTTCTCTGAATATTAGCACAACACAGATCAAAATTTGACCACCAGCCGAAATCGAAGCGGACACGGCCGATAGTCGGCCATTCATGTCCCCGGTGCTGATGGGATCATGTCAGGCTCCGGGCCACCTCGGCGATCAGCCGCCGCAGCCACTGGTGAGCCGGGTTTTGTTGCAGCAACGGACTCCACGCCATCTTCAACTCGATCTCGGGGATTTCAAACGGTGGGGGCAAAATAATAACGTCCCGATTGCCCTTTAACAGGTTGGCCGCCTTGCTGGGTAAGGTAATGATCAGGTCGCGCAGATCGGCCAGTTGCATAGCCGCCCGGTAGTGACGGGTGAACACGCGGATTCTCCGTTTTTTTCCCAGTTTCGCCAGGGCATCATCCACCCAGCCCAATTGTTCGCTGGCGCCGGGTTCCACACCCACCCCGATACCCATGCCGGTTTTACTGACCCAGACATGACTGGCTTCGAGGTAGGTTTCCAGGTTGAACCGGTTGCGAATGGGGTTGTGGTGACTGAACAGGCAGGAAAAGCTGTCAGTCCAGATGGTCCGCTGGTGAAAGGATTGCGGCAGAGCATCGAAGCGGTTGATCACCAGGTCAACGGTACCTCTTTCAACATCCTGGAAACTCACATCGCTGGGGGTCAGGATATCCAGCGTGATATTCGGAGCTTCCGAGCGCATCCGCCGCATCAGGTGGGGCACCAGGGTGGATTCGCTGTAGTCGCTGAACGAAATTCTGAACACGCGGTTCGCGCTTGCTGCATCGAAACCCTTATCCGGCTCAATCGCCTTTTCAACGGAAGCGACGATATCCCGCACCAACGGCTGTAATTCCAGGGCTCGCTCGGTGGGGCTCATGCCATTGCTGGTCCGCACCAGTAAAGGGTCGGAGAACAATTTACGCAGCCGTCGCAATCCATTGCTCATCGCCGGCTGGCTGATCCCCAGACTTTCTGCGGCCCGGGTGACATTGCGCACACGCAGAAGAACATCGAGGTACACAAGGAGATTTAGGTCAATGCTCTTGATGTTCATTTCATATTAGTATCGATTTATACAGGCGCTGTTATACCCTGCAGTATATTCATGTAAAAAATGGTGAACATAATATCCATTGATTAGATAAATTAAGCAAGCGTGGCTAGAATGCGGTTGGTTTAAAAAAACCCGCAACGTGATTTTTCACAGCTATTTCAAAGAGTAACGAGGAATGACCATGTCAAAATATACCGACGACGTCGCATCTCTGGAGGCCGTGTGCAAGGCTGCCGGCAGTTCCTGGGACGCCATTCACCCTGAGTCGGCCGCACGCATGCGGGCTCAGAACCGGTTCAAAACCGGGCTGGAAATTGCGCGGTACACCGCGGATATCATGCGTCGTGACATGGCTGAATATGATGCTGATCCTTCCCGGTACACCCAGTCGCTCGGTTGCTGGCACGGCTTCATCGGTCAGCAGAAAATGATCGCCATCAAAAAGCACTTTGGAACGACCAGCAAGAAGTACCTGTATTTGTCGGGTTGGATGGTGGCGGCGTTGCGCTCGGATTTCGGCCCACTGCCGGATCAATCCATGCATGAAAAAACCACGGTTCCGGAACTGATCAGGGAGCTCTATACCTTTTTACGCCAGGCGGATGCCCGTGTAATCGGGGACCTGTTTCGTGAGTTGGATGCGGCCCGCAGCGCCGGGAATGCTGCTGAAGAAGCAGAAATTCTGGATAAAATCGACAACTTCGAGACGCATATTGTACCGATCATTGCAGACATCGATGCCGGTTTTGGCAATGCGGAAGCAACTTACCTGCTGGCCAAGCAGATGATTGAAGCAGGCGCCTGCGCCCTGCAGATTGAGAACCAGGTGTCTGATGAGAAACAGTGTGGACACCAGGATGGCAAAGTAACGGTCCCCCATGCCGATTTCCTGGCCAAGATCAACGCCTGCCGTTACGCCTTTCTCGAACTGGGCGTTGATAATGGCGTGATTGTTGCCCGCACTGACTCCCTGGGCGCCGGCCTGACCAAGCAAATCGCAGTCACCCACAAGCCCGGCGACCTGGGTGACCAGTACAATTCTTTCCTCGACTGTGAAGTGATCTCGGCGGAAGACATGGACAATGGAGACGTGGTCCTGAACCGGGAAGGCAAGCTGTTGCGTCCGAAGCGCCTGGAGTCAGGCCTGTTCCAGTTCCGTGAGGGTTCAGGTGAAGACCGCTGTGTGCTCGACTGCATTACCTCCCTGCAAAATGGCGCGGACCTGATCTGGATCGAGACCGAGAAACCCCATATCGGCCAGATCGGCGGCATGGTCAGGCGTGTGCGCGAAGTCGTCCCGAACGCGAAACTGGTTTACAACAACAGCCCGTCGTTCAACTGGACCCTGAATTTCCGCCAGCAGGTTTTCGATGCCTGGCTTGAGGAAGGCAAGGATGTATCGGAATATGAGCGGGCCCACCTGATGGACGCGGAATACGACGACAGTGAACTGGCCAGGGCGGCTGACGATAAAATTCGCAGCTTCCAGGCGGATTCGGCCCGTGAAGCCGGCATTTTCCATCACCTGATCACATTGCCGACGTACCACACCGCGGCGTTGTCCACGGACAACCTGTCAAAAGAGTACTTCGGTGACCAGGCCATGCTGGGTTACGTGGCCCATGTCCAGCGCAGGGAAATCCGCCAGGGCATCGCCTGTGTGAGGCATCAGAAAATGTCGGGCTCGGATATCGGTGATGACCACAAGGAATATTTTGCCGGAGAGGCAGCGCTGAAAGCCGCCGGTAAAAATAACACGATGAACCAATTCAGCTGATCCTTTCCTCCGGAGTTTGTGAAAAAGGCGGGCCTGTTCCCGCCTTTTTCTTCTACCGGCCCGGAAACATAATGATCATCTTGTCCTGCGCCTTTCCGCTTATACTTGGCAGAATTTGGATTGAATCAGGACACATTCAAGATGAAGCATGTGCAAAACTGGCTGGAAGATTTACCCCCGGCTTTCCAGGCCTATCGCGCGGGCCGCGCGGTGGATGAAGTGGAGTGCATCGTGCCGGACCTCGCCGGCATGTCGCGGGGCAAAGCCATGCCGGTTCGCATGTTCGACCCCGATCACGAGACTTACCTGCCCATTTCAATCTTTTACCAGACCATCACCGGAAAAGACGTGGAAATGGACATTGCCAACCAGTGGGCCGAGGGGGACATGGTGCTGAAACCCGATATGTCCACTGCACGTGCCGTGCCGTGGGCAAAAGAGCCCACCGTGCAAGTGATTCATGATTTGTTCAATCGCGACGGCTCGCCGGTCAACATTGCGCCGCGTAACGTGCTCAAGCAGGTAGTGAACCTGTACAGGCAGCAAGGCTGGAAACCGGTAGTGGCGCCTGAACTGGAGTTCTACCTGATCAAACCCAACCTGGACCCGAATGAGCCGATCCAGCCGCCGGTTGGCCGTACCGGGCGCCGGGGCAGCGGTAACCAGTCTTATTCGATGTCGGCCGTTGATGAATACGGCCCGGTCATTGATACGATCTACGCATATGCCCAGGCTGCCGGCCTGGCCATCGACACGGTGATCCAGGAAGACGGCGCAGGCCAGGTGGAAATCAACCTGACTCACGGCGATCCCGTGTTGCTGGCAGACCAGGTTTTCTATTTCAAACGGATTATCCGCGAAGCGGCATTGAATCACGGGATGTTTGCAACCTTCATGGCCAAGCCCATGCGCGACCAACCGGGTTCCGCCATGCATGTACACCAGAGCATCGTGGAGATTCAGACCGGGGAAAATATTTTCAGCGATGCGAACGGCGATGTCAGTAAACGCTTTATCCATTTTATCGGCGGTAGCCAAAAATTCCTGCCACTGGCGCTGCCGCTGATGGCGCCGTACGTGAACAGCTATCGCCGCTTCGAGTCCGACGCCAATTCAAGCGCGCCAACCAATTTTGCCTGGGGTTATGACAACCGCGCCACGGGTTTACGCGTGCCCAATTCAGCTCCGCAGAATCGCCGGCTGGAAAACCGGGTGGTGGGTGTGGACTGTAACCCGTACCTGGCGATAGCCGTGGGCCTGGCCAGCGGCTACCTGGGTATGAAAAACGAGATCAATCCCGGTGAGCCGGCTGCAGGTGAACTGGAAAGTGACGACTACCAGATTCCCACCACGCTGGATGAAGCACTGACGCTGTTTGAAGATGCCGATGAGTTGCGTGGCGTCCTGGGAGAGGATTTTTGCATGATCTACAGTGAAGTCAAACGCGCAGAAGTTCACGATTTCCATCGTGAAATCAGCCCCTGGGAGCGCGAGCATCTGTTGCTGAACGTCTGACCACCCGGGTTTAATCACTGAAGTAGCTTTCCGGCAGCGGGTATGAAAAGGTAATCCCCTGATCTTGAATAATCTGTTCCGGAGACTGTTGAATGGCGCCCGATGATTTTTGATTTGCATGCACACACGACATTTTCCGATGGTGAGTTAACCCCCCGGGAGCTGATTCTTCGCGCAATCGAAAATGGCGTGGAGGCGCTTGCGATCACCGATCACGACACCATTGGTGCCTATCGGGAGCTGGGCTTGGAGACTGATGAGCTCAGGCTGGTTCCCGGTATCGAGTTTTCCACTCATTGGGAAAGTACGGGTATTCACGTACTCGGACTGAATATTGATCTTTGCAGCGATGCCATCAAGGCGGGTACGGAATTTCAGACCGGCGCCCGCCAGGACCGTGCCAGGCGGATCAGTGCGAACCTCGAAAAAATGGGCGTTGATGATGCGTTTGCCGGTGCATTGGCCCTTTCAGCCGGCAGTTACATTGGACGCCCGCATTTTGCGCAATACCTGGTCAGTATTGGCAAAGTGAAATCCATCGAGGCTGCGTTCAAAAAATATCTCGGTGACGGGAAAGCCGGGGATGTCAGGCAGCACTGGGCGGAACTGCCACAAATCATTCAATGGATCCGGGACGCAAACGGCATTCCGGTGCTGGCACACCCGCTGAAATACAAGCTGACCCGGTCAAAACTGAAAAGATTGCTTGACGCTTTCCTGCGCGAAGGCGGGCGTGGAATGGAAGTTGTCTCCGGGCAGCAAACACCGCAGCAAACGGCGGAAATGGCCAGGTTATGTGAACAGAAAAATCTGCTGGCTTCCTGCGGCTCTGATTTCCACGCTCCGGGCAAACAATGGGGCGAGCTTGGCGTATTTCTGCCCTTGCCGGATTATGTCACACCCGTTTGGGATCAGTTCTGACCGGAACGATTCTTACTTGTTCGGGTACAGTGCATTGGCCCGTTCAAACAGGCGCGCACGTTCGAAAGGGTCTCTTCGTGTGGATGCAATGTAATTGTACTGGGCGAATATCCTGGCCCTCAGGCTGTCGTTCCACGGCGCAATGGCCAGGACATCATCAAATAGCCGGTATTGCTCATCGATCGTGATGCCTTCGAGAAATTTCTGAAAGGCCGAGAGGTAGCTCAATTCGGCCACCAGGGTTTTCTTGAGCTTCAGGGAGTCCTGTGCGTCCAGATCCTGCATTGCACTGAAGCCCGGGAGCGCCGCGAGTTTCATTTTGATGATCAGCGCGTGGTTGGCTATGAATTGCGTGTCTCTCTCGCGGGCATAATCCCAGGGGTAGTAAAATTCGTAGCGCGGGTATTCCAGGCTGTTGACCGGGTCGTCTTGCACGGTCGCACGAATAACGGTTTCCCCCGCAACGAAGTGCGGTATCACGGCATCGGCCGACGTCAAGCCATAGGGTTCCAGGCCAGCCATGGCTGCGGGGTCCTTTTTGAAGCGCTGCCGCATCTGATCCAGCCGAACCGGGATGGACTCATTTGACCCAACCAGGAGGGTGTTGAATGGACCACGCTTGTGAGCAGGCAGAAAATACCAGAGTTGAACGTACGGAAAACTTTCCGAAAACGTCTTCAGCACCATACGGTACAAATCCGGAGGCAGGGTGGTAGGCACCCATTGTATGGCCAGCCCACCCTCGGCCAGGTGATTCTTCAGCAGGTTGTAATATTCGGCGGAGTAGGAAAAACCGTTGGAGGCATACTCATCGGCGGTTTTCTCATCCGCTGAAATCACCCGGTATTTTCGATCGTTTGTGCGCAGAAAACCGCCAATGTCATCGACAACGATATGCAGGCGAGGGTCATTGAGGACGTCGTGGTTTTCGGCGGCAAACCAGGCGGCTCCGCTGACAACGCCGGGTTCAATTTCAACTCCGGTGATTTCGTCGAGTTGGGTATGAGCCGCACTTTCGCCCAGCAGAATGCCTGAACCGATACCGACGGAAAGCTCGCTGGAGGCGTTATCCACCAGCAATTTTGGCAAGTGGGCGAGGAGCAGCTGCTTGAATTCGGAATACCCGGTGCCGCCAATGACAATGCCATCGACACTGATGTGTTTTTCGCCAGTTCACGGGATCATCAAATACCTTGGTCGTTGCCAATGGTCCTTCACGGTAAAAAAGTGTCCGGGAGCCGGTGCCGTTCCCCGTTGGACGGGAACTGGAAATCGAGCGGAGTCCGGCTCAGAAACAAAGCGGCAAGAACCATCGCTACCGGTACAAAAAAGCGCCAGGCAGGGCGATTCCGGTATTGGGCCAGTTGCAGAA
This sequence comes from uncultured Gammaproteobacteria bacterium, assembly GCA_963700705.1. GTDB lineage: Bacteria > Pseudomonadota > Gammaproteobacteria > Xanthomonadales > SZUA-36 > JAHEFT01. The sequence continues at coordinate 92,969 of CAVOYQ010000018.1, forward strand.
AGATCACCACAAAACCGAGGCCCACATTCAGAATTGCCATCGCAAGGATACCTTTCTGAATTCCCAACCAATTCAAAAGCACCAATCCTGGCAACAACGCGCCAGCTACGTTGCCCAGCGTGTTTACCGCGTAGACCTTGCCTACCGCGGCACCGGTTTCACCCAAATTCGCGGCGAAGATATCCCCCACCAGGGGGAAAGTTGCACCGATCAGGATGGCAGGCACGAGCATGACCAGGAAAGCGAGACCAAACCCGGAGAAGATGAGACGAAAAGGTTGTGCGGAATGGCTGACCAGGTATTGACTCAATGACTGCGGGTCAGCGGCCGAGAACAGCAGGGGCAGGGCCAGTGCAGAAAAGATTCCAAGCAGGACCTGGGTCCAGCCGAAGATCATTGGCCGGTCGTTGAACTTTTTGATCGGGAAACGGATCGCGTACCCGCCCAGCGCAATGCCTGTCAGGAAAGCACTCAACATGGTGGTCAGCGCGTAGGTCGAATTACCCATGATGAAAACCAGCGAACGTGTCCAGTAGATCTCGTAGGCAAACGAAGTAAGGCCGGACAGACCCAGTCCGAACAGAATGACCCGACTCACGCCCTTTCCCCAGTCTGGCTCGGTTGGGCCAGCGGTATTCATCCGGCCTGGTTGCAGGAAAGCTGTTTCCGGGGATAACCGGGTTCTCGCCGCGGGAAAAGATCCAGGCGGTGCCGCCAATCAGCAAGTTGGCACAAATCGCAATGTATACCGGAACATGGATACCATAGGCGCCGATCAGGAAAAATCCGGTTACCAGCACACCGCTCACGGCGCCCAAAGTATTCGTGCCATACAGCGTGCTGAGGTTCAGGCCGACCCGCTTTCCGGAACCCTGGAGGTAGCGTGCGAGTACCGGCAGGGTTGCACCCATCAGCAAGGTCGGGATGATGATCAACGTGAACGCCAGGAAAAACCGGATGGCGGAAAAGACTACCGGCACCGAACCCGCCAGTTCAAAAATGGCCCGGTGTGCCGGCGCCATCTGATGCAACAGCAGGTGGGAAACCAGTGCTGCTGCAGCAATGCCTATTTCCAGGCCGGCGTAAAGACGCAGGCAGTTTTTTGAGCGGTCGGCGCGTTTTCCGAAGGTCCAGGCCCCAATCGCCATGCCGGACATGAAGGCGGCCAGGACCGTACCCACGGCCACGGCAGTTGATCCAAAAACCTGCATCATCATCCGGGTCCACACCACTTCGTAGACCAGTGCCGTGGCTCCGGACATGAAGAACAGCACGAGCACGAGGGTGATGGGGAGTTTCTCTGTTTTTTGCCGGCGCATAATTAATTAGGTAGAAAACCAATCATTTGGGATGTAGGCGCCTATTCTGCCATGTTTAGGAATTTCTTACGGCTTTGGGCCTTGATTACTTGTTGATTTGTTGGTCGAAAACATATAAAAGGTCAACTACAGAATTTATAGGCAAATGCTGCTGCTAGTAGCATTGAAATTGTCGTTACTTGTTCAATCGCACACAGTATTCTAAATTTCTGTAACCGTACCAGAATGTGATCTGGCAGATAGCCGGTGGATTTATTCACCAACCTCATCTTCTTGAAGTCCCTGAAGACTCTGCCAAATCCTTCGTTGGCCTTTTTCCACGCTCCTTCAATTGAGGTCCCGAGAACAAACTGCTCTGAGATATCTATTATCTGTTTTCGCATCCTTATCCTGAAATACTGTAAGGATAGTGAGGCTACAAAAAGTAGCAGAATCGTATAAAGACAGAAATGTTTTGACATCAATTCACCCCCGCTGGCAAGACATATTGCTTCAGGCCCCTTTGCATAAATCAGCGCTATTTCAGCGCCTGCTTTTTGCTTTGCAGCTTGTAACAGTTCCAAACCCCCTGTAAGTGTTGAACCCCCGGTTGCCAATAGATTCGCTGCAGCCCACCCGTAGAGCCCTAGCACCTTTCCGGCCGCAGACGCATATGCATTTATCCCAACCTTGGTTGAACCTTGATATAGGACTTCTATTTGGCTATGAACTTCCCATTCCGACGTACCACAATCATCGGAGTTCTTGCATTTCACATCTATGTTTACGAAACCGTTTACGTAGCCGAACAGACGAATAAACTTTATTTGTCCCCACAAATTTCCCGATACACCAACCAAGTCGAAATCAACAAGTCCGAGGCGTCTAAAGTTGAACCTGGGTTGTTCGAGCCACTCTCCAGTGACGAAAAGGCCCGCATGGATCGGCACTATTATAGGGTCGCTGATACGCGTAGCCAAAAGTATTGAGTCCGCCTCGAATCCCAATCGGATCACTCTCAATATAGCGCCCGACAGCTGGATCGTACGTCCTGAAGTAGTTGTAGTGCAAACCGGTTTCGGCGTCGTAATACTGGCCGGGGAATCTCAGGTTCAACACGTATTCCTGTGAATCCCCATCCGGATCCTGATCCGGTTGTGAATCGCCAAACGGCGTGCTGTCCCAGCTCCAGATGACGTTTTGATTCTGATCCGTGACCCGGCGGGGTGTGCCGAGATGATCGAAGTGAATGAAATTTGTCGTTTTAGTCCAGGTAACCTCGGGTTCTTTGATTTCAACCCAGCGAATCGCGTCCGCAACGAACTTGTCATCCTGGGAACTGACCTCGACGTAATCCTGGCCATCAGACTGAGTGGTATTTACCCAGTAGCTGCCAATGGCCTCCGCCGGTTTTGTGACTCATTGTCACTGTGTCGGTCTCACCTGATCCATACCTGATGGTGTAGTCAACACTGTCTGACTGGTTCTTTTTGTCCACCCACCATGCATAAACCTCGTAATCAGTCCCGGGGGGTGTGGCGGTCCACCGGTACGTGCGGTTTGAAGCTTTACTGGCAAGAAGGTACTCGCCACCATAACTGTCATTGTCGCGCACAGTCCGCCAGGCGCCGGTACTGCTGGTGCCTGGATCGCCGTTGTCCAGTATCAATTCCGCACCGGTGTGGGTCGGCGTTCTGTCTTGTGCATGATCGCGGCTACCGGCATGGAATTCAGATATACGTATTCCGTGAAGGGGCCATTATCATTGGTTGAATACTCGCCCAGTAATTCACCCGACAATCCGTAAACATAATGGATACGTTGACCCGGTGTCGATTTTTCCGCCCGCTGACCACGGCCGTTGTAACGGTAGTCTCCGAGAACGAAATCACCGGATTCATTTCGAATGATCGCCTGCGAAAGCCGGCTGTCATCGCCATATGTATACAGCTGACCAAGGCCCCGGGCGTCTTGCTTCCCGGTCCTGCTACCATTGGCCGCCCGGGTGAAAGTCCAGCTGCCCTGGGTCGCCAGTTGGTTCGACTGTGGTTGATAGGTATAAAACTCATCCGTGGATTCGTCTAACAGACGAATGCGGTTGCCGTTGGCAGTCATAGCTGAAGGACTCCGATCCATATGCTCCTTCAGCCGACTCCAGCCGGTAGAGCTGGTCGTAGGCAAAAGCCTGGCTTTTTTGAGCATCTGCCTGGTCAGTGATGGCTACAACATTGCCCAGGGAATCGTAACCCAGTGACCATTCCAGCCCCGGGCCGGATTGAAGTTGTTCGGTCTCATAATCCAGGTTCAGGGTCGATGAATAGCTTGAGCCATTGCCGTAGGTAAACGAGGTGACCGGACCAAACGGCGCATATTGGACGTTCTCGACCAGGGTTTCGGTAACGGCGTCTTCAGTCTTGGAAACTGCAGTTACCTGGCCTGCAGCATCGAGCAGGTAGTCAATGACCATCCCGCTTGGGTAGGTGGTCTGAACCAGCCGATCAGCCGGGTTGTAGGTGTAGGATGTGATGAACTGGCGCCCATCGGCCGTCCGGGTTTCGCTGACCAGGTTGCCGCGCCGGTCGTACGCGAATTCCACCATTCCAACCGCATCGATCATGCTGGTCAGGCGCCCCTTTCCGAAGGGGCCCTCATCATAACCGTAGACCACGTTCAGCGAGCTGTCCGGATAGGAGATTTCGAGCAAACGGTTCATTGCATCAAAGGTGAATTCCGTGCGCACGCCCCGGGCATCGGTGGTGGCAATGCGATTGCCGGCTTCGTCGTATTCGTGGGATGTGCTGCCGGTATCCGGGCTGTCCAACCCGGTATGATTGTCCAGCCCGTCATAAAAGTACCTTGTGACATTTCCCATGGGATCCGTGATGGTCAACGGCTTATCACTGCTGTCATGAGTCACCAGGGTTTCGCCGAGGACCGGATCAATTATTTTCACCAGGCGTTTCAGTGAATCATATTCGTACCTGGTCATGTTCAGGTTGGCGTCCACGACACTGATCCGGTTGCCATTGCCGTCGTAATCGAAGCGGGTTTCTCCGCTGTTCCCGTCGATGTGGTTTCCAGCTGGTTTAATGAGTTGTAAACGCGGCCCAGTTGGCGGCGCAACGCACCCAGGTCGTCATAGGTCCGTTCAGAAGTCCGGTTGCCAGCGGCATCCAGCGTGTACTCGATGCGATTGCCAAGACCATCCTCAATGGCGGTGAGGCGTTGATGGTTATCGTATTCGTAGGAAATATGGCTGCCATCCGGCAGCGTTGATCCGGTCAGGTTGCCCGCCTTGTCATAGGCATAGTGGGTCGTTTTGCCCTCCGCTGTAACCGATTCTCTCCAGCCCCGCGGGTGATAGGAAATGGAGGTGATTACCCCGTTTGCATCCGACATTTCCAACAGCCGTCCGTCACCGTCGTATTTCAGATAGTCGGTGCGGTGTCCCAGTGGATTGATCATCGCCTTGAGATCACCGGTGCGGTAATCACCGCCGGGATGATTGGACGCGTAGTACTCGTATTGCACGACATCGGCAACATCGGTTCGGGGACCGTCAACGCTCCTGATCTTCCCAACCAGGGAAGGGAGGGCGGGGGTTTCATAGTAGGTGTACGTCCAGGTACGGCTGGCCATGCCTGCAGGATCGGTTTCACTCCTGGTCAAAATCTGGCCCCGGGAGTTATAGGTAAATTCACTGACTTTGGACCCCCGGGTCACCTGAGAGGGTTTTCTCAGATCAGTATCCCAGGTGTAATTGACTTCGAATTGCTCCGGGCTGCCTACCGCGTAAGTGACTTTTTCAACCAGATTGTCGACTGAGTAATCGTAGTCGGTAATGTTACCCGCGAAATCAGTGACCCGGTCGCGGTTTCCCCGCTCGTCATAGGTGGTGCTTTCTGTTGAATTGCTGCACCCACCGCAAATCCCGCTGGCGGAGTCGAATTTGAATACCCCGTGCCGGGCTTTGAACGTGTGGTCAACAGTACTCTGAAGTGGGTCGGTAGTGGAGGTGATACCATCCGCTTCGTAGCTGATGGTATGCCGTTGAACGTCAGACTCGGCGTCGCCGTATGTGCTCAATATGGCACGCCCGGAGTCATCAAAAGCCCAGCTTCGGATGCGATTTCCGTTTTCATCGGTAACGCCGGTGAGCGCATTCGGAAACCGTTGATCTTCATAGTGATAGGTTTTGACCGCCTCCACCCGGAAATTCGACCTGGCTCAGGTTGCCATTCCCGTCATAGGCATACTTCCAATCAGAACCACTGCTGCTGTTGATTTGGTCAACCCTGCCATCCTCGTTATACGAGTATGTGAGTGTGCGGCCTGATGATGAAGTGACCGTTGAAAGCATGGAATCGGAATAGGCAAAGTTGAGTGTCTCGCCATCTTCATGCGTAATGGACAACAATTTGCCGTTCGCATCATACGTTTCGATGGACTGGTTTTTAGTGATCAGCGAGAAGCCCAGAACACCGCCGTCCGCATAGACCACGTCCAGCTTCCCGGAAGCATCGGGCGGCGCCTTCAGAACGCCGTTTTCGATCCGCCAGTAGTTTTCGGCGCCATCGTCGCGGATGACCGTCAACGAGGCATCACCCTGGCTGTTTGAATATGCTGTCTTGATGCTTCTCTCGAAATTCCCGCGCCAACCCTTGCCGAATGAATGGTTTGCATTGTCACTACTGTTGTAATAGCGGGAAATGTTCAACCCCCCGGGCAGTCGCGCATCCTGCTGCACTTCAAACTTGTTACCGGTGGCTATGTTGATCGGGTTTCCTGCCGACAGCCCGCATGAGGGCGCGCCCAGGTTCTTTCCTTCAATCGGTTCCCCGGGTCCGACCGGTTCACGGACGAAATACTTCGTGCCAATGGAGATTTCCATGGAAGTGGTGGGATAACCGGGGCAAACAACATCGAAAGCCTGATCGTAGATTTCAACCTTGGTGCCGACGAAATAGCGTGAAGACACATTCCCATTGCAGGCGATGGGCGTCTGGTGAACAATTTTGTCCGGGATATCACCCACGGGGACCCAAACACAAATTGAGCCTTCTTCGAGCCGGGCTTTCTCCCGCGCAATATTCAACTCTTTGCAGTTAAGAAGATCTTCAGTGGGATAGTCATCGATCAGCCACCATGATGGGTTGGATGACATGGTCTGAAAGGGCGGACAGTACGTCCGGTAAGGCAACCAGACCACGTCGTCGGGATCGGGTTGACGTATCCAGACACTATCGCAATAGTAACGGGCTGATACTGGCGTAATCCAGAAATCCGTCAAAACCAGCGACTGCAGGAATATAACGGCTGAAAGTGTGATTGCGACTTGTCTTATTCCTTGAAGAATTTGCATGACCTGCCCCTCTGTCTTGGTTGCTTACTTTGAATTTCCCCTATGAAGGCGGTATGGATGGGCCTTCGCCTGAAAAACGGTTGATTTCAGGATAGAGTCGGCGGCTAGAACAAACAGTGGGCGAACAGGCAGTCTTTTGTAGGAAATCCTCGGCAGGAAAGATATATTTACCGCGATGAATAAAAATGCTTCGCCTCTCGCCGGCTTCAAGGCGCTCACGTTTGATTGTTACGGCACACTCATTGACTGGGAGACCGGAATCTGGGACGCCTTTCAACCCCTGATTGCTTTCAATGGCGGTTCCGGCTTCAGCAGAAAAGCAGCGCTCGAGGCCTTTGCCGTGCATGAAAACCGGGTGGAAAATGAGGCTCCAGGCACCCTGTACCCGGACGTGTTGGAGCGCGTCCACCGCGCAGTAGCGCTGCAGATGGAGATGCAAACTTCAGCAGACCTCGACCGCGAATTTGGCCGGTCACTGCCGCATTGGCCGGCCTTTCCGGACTCGGCCGAAGCGCTTCGCTACCTCAAACAGCGCTACAAACTGGTCATCCTCTCCAACGTCAACCGCGAAGGATTCGCTGCATCGAATCGCAAGCTGGGCGTCGAGTTTGACGCGGTTTATACCGCACAGGACATCGGCACCTACAAGCCAAACCCCGCAAACTTTGAATTTCTGCTCGAGCATCTTCGCGTTGAATTCGGATTGCGCCCGGAGGACATCCTGCATACGGCGCAAAGCCTGTATCATGACCACTCGCCGGCACAGCAATTGGGACTGGCTACCGCCTGGATCGACAGGCAGGGGCTGTCAAAAAGCGGTGACTGGGGGGCGACAGCAAAACTGGATGAAATGCCGGAAACGGATTTCCTGTTCTATTCCATGGCGGAGCTGGCATCTGCTGTTGCTGCAGAATCCGGACCGGAGCAATGACCGCCTGGTACTGCGATTTTGCGATTGGAGACGAGGTTCACGGCCCGTATCATGATCATGAATACGGTTTCCCGGTCACCGACGAGAGCCGCCTGTTTGAACGACTGCTGCTGGAGATCAACCAGGCCGGGCTGAATTGGGGGCTGATCCTGAAAAAACGCGAAGGATTTCGTGCCGCATATGACGGTTTTGATGTAGATACCGTGGCGGATTACGGCGAATCTGATCGCCGCCGCCTGCTGGAAGACGCCCGCATTATCCGCAACAGGCTCAAGGTGAACGCCGCGATCGTCAATGCAAACGTAATCCGGGATATGCGCGACAGCCATGGCGGATTTGCTCGCTGGCTGCGCGACCACCACCCGCTGGACAAGGCGGACTGGGTGAAGCTGTTCCGGAAAACGTTCCGGTTCACGGGCGGGGAAATTACCGGCGAATTCCTGATGTCAATCGGCTATCTGCCATCCCCGCACCGACCGGATTGTCCTGCCTACGAGAAAATTGCACTGTTGAACCCACCCTGGATGGAGACCGGATAATGTCGAAGCTTTCACTGCAATCCTGGCTGGTTGCCGCCGGCCGGCCCAGGGATCCCGGCGCATCGCTGAACGTGCCCATCATGCCGGCGTCGAACTTTGACCTCGGCGGAAAGCGGGTATACACGCGGGACAGCGGATCGCCAGGCTGGGAGGCGCTGGAGGAGATCGTAGGTGGCCTCGAAGGTGGTGAAGCGATTTCCTACTCATCCGGCATGGCGGCGGTCGCGGCGGTATTCGATCAGCTGAACTCGGGGGCGCAGGTCGTGTTGCCGGATGATTGCTATCACGGCGTGTCCGAACTGGCCCGGTCAGGTGAAAGTAAGGGGCAATGGCAGGTGCAACGGCTGGCGGTTGAGGACACGGATGGCTGGGTTGCTGCTGCCCGGGAATCCGACCTGTTGTGGCTGGAGTCCCCGTCGAACCCCCTGCTGACGGTAGCGGACCTCCACGCGATATGCTCAGCGCCGCGCAAAGAAAGCGCGATCCTGGTGGTGGACAACACGTTTGCCACTTCGCTGAACCAGCGGCCCCTGGAATTCGGAGCGGATATCAGCATGCACTCGGCGACGAAGTTTATCGGTGGGCATTCCGACCTGCTGGCCGGCGTGCTGGTCACCAACCGGCCCGATTTACTGACGCGCATCAGGAAATCCCGCACCGTGGGGGGAGCGACACCGGGTGTCCTGGAAGCTTTCCTGGCCGTGCGCGGCGTACGAACCATGGCCCTGCGGCTGGAAAGAGCGCAGGAAACGGCCGGCCGCCTGGCCAACTGGCTGGTTTCGCACGAGGCCGTGGACCTGGTCCGTTATCCGGGCCTGGAATCGCATCCCACGCATGCCCTTGCCGCAGCCCAGCTGGATGGTTATGGCACGATGATTTCTTTCGACGTGGCCGGCGGCGCTGAAGCGGCCGACGCTGTTTGCCGGAAGGTGAAGCTGATCCGGCATGCCACCAGCCTGGGCTCCGTCGAGTCGACCATGGAACGCAGGGCAGCCGTGCCCGGGCAGGAGCATCTGCCGCCCTCGCTCTTGCGCCTCAGCGTTGGCATCGAGTCGTACTGGGACCTGTGCGCCGACCTGGAACAGGCTCTTGGTTAATCGCTGAACCGGATCTCCACGGACCGGATTCGGGTAACGTGCCGGTCAGAAAATCTTCGCCACCATGCAGCGCAGGCTGCCGCCAGCTTTTTCCAGTTCATCGAGTTCCGTCGAGTGAATCCGGAAACCCCACGATTCCAGTTTGGCGCGGTTGGCAGGGCGCAGCGCGTCCGCGGCCACCTGGCTCATGAACAGGTCTCTGTCATTGAGTGAAATGCAATTGCCGACGAAGTGGTCTTTTTCAGATTTATCCAGCAGCAGGGTCCGGCCCGGAAACGCAGCTTCGATCGCAGCGGGTGCGCCGGGTTCAGCACAGGCGTCCGGGTAGAGCACGCATGCCCTGGCGGCGAGCACCGAGAACACCACGTTGGTGTGGTACTCGTCCGGCGTCAGGTTAAAGCAGTAGGTCAGCCTCAATCCGAACGCTTCATGCATGGCGGCCGCGCCGGCGCGGTCAACCCGTTCACTGATGCCGCAGAATCCGATCCGCCGGGCCCTGTCCATGATCAATACCCCGGTGAGTTCGGCCACGCAGTTCCTGGTCCTCAGATCAATGATCCGGTAGCCGCGTTCGCGAAACCAGGCCGGAATGTCCGTTCGCTCGGCCTCGAGTTTCCGGATCGGGTAGCGCATATTGCCGATCACCAGGCGTCCCGGCACCGTCGCGAATACGTTGTTGGGAAACACGTCGTCAGGGGTGCGGCGGTCTCCCGGAAACACCAGGACTTCGGTGCCGCATTTTCTGATCAGCCGGACCAGGCCGAGAAACTGGCGGACAGCGCGGTCCGGGTCGGCGGCGCTGGTCAGGTCCATGTAGTGATTGTCCAGTGCGGTTTCTTTACCGACGTAAAAATCATCCGGCTTGACCATCAGGACGCCCTTGGGAACGGATGGCGAGTCGGCCGGAAAATTGTTTACTTCCAGTGCGTGAATGAAGTCGTTAGCATGCTCTACTATCATGAAGGCGAGCATAATGAAAACGGCCCCGGGATTCTCTATTTTTTTATCTTTCCTGGGGGCTCCTGTCTGCGCCGACATGGCCAACGAGGCAACTCCCGTGGTCCTCGAGGAAATCGTGGTCACCGCCACGCCGATTCCCGCCGATATCCAGGACCTGCCTTTTGCAGCAGGCGTTGTGGGCCGCGAGGAGGTCCAGCGCGCCCGCCAGCAACTCGGCCTGGACGAGAGCCTGGTAGCCGTTCCCGGCCTGTTTTTTCAGAACCGCTACAACTTCGCCCAGGACCTGCGCATCGCGATACGCGGGTTTGGTGCGCGCGCCAATTTCGGTATTCGCGGCATCCGGATATTTGCCGATGACATTCCGCTGACCTTGCCGGATGGCCAGGGCAGCGTGGATTCGATCGATCTCGGTTCGGTGGAGCAAATCCAGGTCATCCGCGGGCCTTTTTCGGCGGTCTACGGCTCCGCATCCGGCGGCGTCATTGACATCATTACCGAGGACGGTCCTGAAATACCGTTTATTTCCGGGCGGCTGAACCTGGGGAGTTACGACTTCCGGCAGGCGCAGGTGAAGGCAGGAGGGCAGTTCGGAAACCTGAACGGGCTGGCCAACTATTCCGACACCCGCCTGGACGGTTACCGGGAACATGCAAACTACGAAAGCCGTTTACTCAACAGCAAGTTCCGTTATGAATTTGATGAAAGCACCCGGCTTACGGTGGTGTTCAACGCCGTCGATTCACCCCTCGCGGATGATCCCGGGGCGCTCACGGCAACGGAAGCCGAACAGAACCGCCGCCAGGCGGCCCCGCGCAACCTGCTGTTCAATGCCGGCGAATCACTGGATCAACAGTCGCTGGGGCTGGCTTTTCGCAGGACCATCGGCACAGGCCAGGAATTGATGCTGAGAAATTATTACGTCAGGCGACAGTTCGACAGCTTCCAGCCGTACGATGTGAACAGCAACGGGCAGGGCGGCGTCATTGACCTGTCGCGGAAATTCCAGGGCCTGGGCGGTAATTACAGCTGGAATACCGGCCTGGGTTCGCATGCCAACCAAATCGTCATCGGTGTGGACTATGACGCCCTCCGCGATCATCGAAAACGATTCGTGAACAACCAGGGTGCAAGCGGGGTTTTGACCACCAACCAGGATGAAGATGTCACGACCACAGGCTTCTATCTGCAGGACGTGCTGGAGCTGACGGCAAATTCATCCCTGACCCTTGGCGGCCGCTACGACACGGTTGACTACAAGGTGGGGGACCGGACCGGAGCCGGGGGTTCAGGTCAACGCAGTTTCCATAATTTCAGCCCGATGGCCGGGCTTAGCTGGGCCATGAGCGAGGCGGTAAACTTCTATGGAAACATCTCCGGTTCATTCGACCCTCCGGCGACCACCGAGTTGGCCAATCCCGAGGGCCCGACCGGCTTCAACCGGCAACTCGACTCCCAGACCGCGACCAATTATGAAATCGGAATCAAGGGATTACAGGCAGGACGCCTGCGCTACGAATTGGCGCTGTTTCACATCGCGGTGAAGGATGAAATCGTGCCTTATGAACTGGAAGGTTCAGGCCAGTCCTTTTTCCAGAACGCCGGGAAGTCCACCCATGACGGCCTGGAAGCCTCGATATCGGCCGAATTGCTGACCGGCCTGACCGGCACGGCGACCTATACCTGGTCGGATTTCACATTCGACGAATTTCGCGGCCCCGGACGGCGCCGTGTATGACGGCAACCGTATTCCCGGCATTCCGGAACAACTGGTCAACCTGGACCTGTCCTGGTCGCATCCCTCCGGTTTGTACGCCGGCTGGGACATGCTGTACGTGGGCCGGTTTTATGCGGACAACGCGAACGAAGTTGAAACCAGTGCCTACATCGTTTCCAGCCTGCGGGCCGGTTATCGCTGGACCGGCGGCCAGTGGGTTTTTGAGCCGTTTATCGGTGTGAACAACCTGTTCAACAAGGAATACATGGACAATATCCGCCTGAATGCGGCTTTCGGGCGCTACTATGAACCGGCGCCGACGAGGAACCTGTACGCGGGCGTGTCGCTCCGCTATGGTTTCTGATTTAATAATGTCTCTACATCCGGTGAGTCGAATATGCAACCTGGCAACAGAAAAAACTGGTCGATGGCCGATGTTTCGGGAAAAAGTACAACCCGGCGCGTTGCGATTGCAGGCGGGAAAATCCGGCTGGGGCAAAAAGCGTTTCAACTCCTGGTTGACGGAAGCCTGCCAAAAGGCGACCCGTTGGCGATGGCGGAAATCGCCGGTATTCTCGCAGCGAAACGCACCCCGTCATTGATTCCGCTGTGTCATCCCATCGCCCTGAACCGGGTCATGGTCCACTCTGTTCCGCGAGCCGAAGATTTCTCGGTGGAGGTTTTCTGCGTTGCCGAGATCGCGGAAAAAACCGGGGTGGAAATGGAAGCCCTCACCGGCCTGTCCATCGCGCTGCTGACAATCTGGGACCTGACCAAGCCGGTCAACCCGGCGTTGGAAATCACCAACCAACGGTTGATTTACAAATCAGGGGGTAAAAGCGGGGTCTGGATCCATCCGGACGGGCTTCCGGCCGAGGTCGAGTCGATCCTCGCCGGGCTGTGATCATGATGGATTCGCGGCCATGGGCCGCTCCAACGTAAGAGCGGGCCATGCTCGCGACCGGACTCCGGAAGATTTGCTGAGCGTGGTGAGATTCCTCAGCCCGAATGCGCACAACGCTGGCAGTTGACCCATTCAGCGTGGCCGCTTTGGTAATACTCTTTTTTCCAGATCGGCAGCCGGACCTTGGCTTGATCAATGATGTAGCGGCAGGCGTCGAATGCCTCGCTGCGGTGGTGCGACGAAACCCCGACCACAACGGCGACTTCCGACAGTTCCATCAGTCCGCTGCGGTGAATGGCCCGGGCATTGCTGACGCCAAACCGGGTCCTGGCTTCTTCAATGATTTTTTCCCCTTCTTTCAAGGCCAGCGGTTCGTAGACTTCGTATTCGAGCCGCAACACCTTCTGGCCCTCGTTATGGTCCCGTACCCAACCGTCGAATTGCACGTATGCGCCACAGGACCGGTCCAGCAAACGTTCACGGAAAGCCTGCAGGTTGATGGCCTCGGCGGTGATTTCAAATGCGCTCATCCGCCTGCCACCGGCGGAAAGAAAAGGACCTCGTCGTTTTCATTGAGCGGATCGTCCCAGCCGGCCATTTCGTCATTGATTGCGACCAGGGACGAGGAATATTTTTGCAAGCCGTGATGGCGTTCTGAACATTCCAGGAAGAGCTCCGCCGGAGACCGGGACGTTGAGTCGAGGTCCTCGGAACCGATGCCGGCGGCTTCGCGAAATGCGGCAAAATACCTGACACGGATCTTCACCGGTTTAGCCACCCAGCCGGTACATTTCGACTTTTTCCCGTTCATGACCGGGAAGGTCACGCTCTTCACTGTAGCGATCTTTGCGTCCGGTCCAGATGGCGGCGATTTTCCGGCTCAATTCGCCGGGTTCGGTGCCGTGCCGGATCAATGGCATCAGGTTGGTGCCCTTGTCTGAAAACAGGCAAGTGTAGAAAATTCCGTCGGCGGTGACCCGGGCCCGGGTGCATCCGCCGCAGAACGGCTGGGTGATCGAGCTGATAAAACCGATTTCACCCTGGCCGTCAGCATATCGATAGCGCCGCGCTGTTTCTGCGGGGTTATTCGATTTCACCGGTTCGATGGGCCATTTCCGGTTGATGATTTCAACCCAATCAGCATTCGGGACCACGTCGTCGCGGCTCCAGTGATTGCTGTTGCCCACATCCATGAACTCGATCAGCCGGAGCCGGTGCGGCGTTCCCCGGAAATGTTCCACCAAATCCAGGACCGTGTGGTCATTGACGCCTTTTTGCACGACCGTGTTGATTTTGAGTTGCCGGAACCCTGCGGACTCGGCGGCCTCTATCCCCTCCAGGATCTGTTCCAGTTTCGCTTTCCCGCCGCTCATGACCGCCAGGACTTCCCGGTCCAGGGTGTCCAGGCTGACCGTAAGCCGGTCGAGGCCGGCATCGCGAAGGTCCTGCGCAAGACGCGGAAGCATCACGCCATTGGTGGTCAGCGCAATGTCATCGAGGTCCGGTATTGCGCAGAGGTGCTCGAGCAGCGCTGGCAGTCCGGGACGTAACAGGGGTTCTCCGCCGGTGATCCGCAACTTTCTGACGCCGAGCTCAACAAACGCCCGCACCATGTCTTCCATCTCGTGATCGGTGAGAAGTTTTTCGAGGGGTAGAAAGACACCTTTACCGTGCAATGAATCGGCGGGCATGCAGTAGGTGCAGCGAAAATTGCAGCGGTCGATGACGGAAACGCGCAATTCCCGCAAGGTTCGCCGGAAACGGTCCTGCAATGGGACTGCCTCGGTGAATTTCAGGGGTAGGCGCATGTCCATCAGACGTTATTTTCCGGTGTCAGGCTTTCTTTTTCAGCAGGTGGGCTTTTTTAACTTTCTGGTGGTGCTCCAGCGTCCGGCGAAAAACCGCAACGACCTTGTCAACACCGCTCGGCTCCAGCGCACCATCGTTGCCGGCCGCAACGTAAGTGGCATATACGCCGGCCGCGGTCATCAAGGCGCCGGATACCATCGAAGGGTCGATTTCCTCTTTCTTGAGCTCGTTGGCCAGCTCGATGAATTTATTCGTGCAGTACTGGTGTTTTTCCTGGTCGGTCACAGGCATGCTCCGGTAAAACGATAACAAGTGCCTATTGTATTCAGAATTTCGTCGTGGCTGCCTGCCTGAATCACCGCTCGATCGTATAGTTGAGGTCCACACCGGTGTCGTTTTGACCCGAAGTCGCCTTGATGCCAAATCGTTTACCCAGGTCATACCGCGCACTGATTACGTTGCCGTCCTCGAACACCCCGATGCCGTAGCTGATGTAGAGACGCGGAAGCACATAGGCCCCGACGGCTACCGCACCGACACCCTGTTCATAGTTGAAATCACTGCCGGTGACCAGGAGTGTCCTGGCCCGGTCCTTGTTCGTCATGGGTATGGTAAAGGGTTCGATCAGAGGACGTTTCAGCGTCCCGGCGACCATCAGGCCGGCTTTCTGAATCTGGGAATTACCGTAAATGTCGCGCTCCGCCCGGATGTTGAGGTAGGGGTTGTCGGCGGGTATGTCCGGGAAACTGATCCGGCCCTGGGTAATCTTCAAAAACTGGCCATAGGCCTGGATTTCACCCCTGACGTCAAAATTTCCGTCCGCCGTCGGCATGAGTTCGTCCTGCCAGGTGAACCGGGTAGTCCCGAACACCCTGACTTTGGCCATTTCGAGATCGACCTGGGCCTGCTTGCCCAACTCGACTTCCAGGCTGCCCCGGATCCTGATCGGGTTGTCCCGGAAATAATCATCCTCCGGTTCCGGTAATTCTCCGGAGACAATCACGACATCCGCGCTTTGCCTGGCACTGTCCTGGGGAATATAGCTGGGAGCCAGCCGGGCTTTGGGTATAAACAGCCGGCCGTTGATTTCCAGCGTGCCGTCCTTCCAGCCCAACACCAGGTCAGGATTCGCGATAACGTCAAGATCGGGCACGTCGATGATCGTCAGGGACTCGCCTTTCAGCGAAAGTTCTATTACCGGTGAGAACAGGTCTTCAAAGTAGATGGTCGTACTGATGTTGCCTGCGCCTTCGCCGGCGCGGAAGGTCCCGTTCAGTTCGGAACGGTCCATGTCGTTCACGTCTCCCGAAATATTGATATTCGGAAAAGGAGAATCCGGATGCCTGGTTGGAAATATGGCCGTTGGTCAACGAAGCTTTTCCTTCGAAGGCAGGGTCCGAAAGTATTCCCGACAGGGCAACATCGATGTCCAGGGCGCCGTTGATCGAATCGAACAGCGGCAATACCGGCCCGAGAGCACTCAAATCATGAAAATCAACCCGGACTTTGCCGCGGACAGGGCTGTACGCGCCCAGGCTTAGATCCGGAATGTTGAAATCCACGTCGAGTTCGCCGGTTCCCGGAATGTCGAAGTCCAGGTCGCCGTTACTCAGTATGCCCCCGGCAAGTTCAAAGCCAAACCGGCCGGTGCCGGTCTCGAGCAGTATTTCGTCGTCGTCCGGCAGGGAAATCGCGCCGGGTGATATTTCGAAACGCGCAAGGCCCTTTTTGCCATCTGACACGGATTGCGACCAGTCGAAATTGCCGCTCAATATTTGCGTAAATTGCAATTCCGTATCCGCAATCAATTTGAAAAGGCCCACGGGTATTTCCGCCAGTTCGGCCGTGATTTTGAATTCATCCTCTCGCAGCCAACTCGACGCCAGGCACAAGTGCGCATCGCCGTTGAGGCAGAATGACTCCAGTGTGAAACGTGATGGGGACCATTCAAGGGAAGACGCCTGGTCCAGCGTGAGCAGAAACCGGTCATGGCGCTCAATTCGAAGGTCAGATAGTTCCCCTGCCCAGCCGGATGTTGCCGGGTGACTCCAGTCGATCACAGAACCGTTCAGTTCCAATGCAATGTCGGTGTCTTCTATCCGCGCGTTTACTGCAATCCGCTGAAACGGCTGCTCGCCGCCCAAACGAATGGACATGACTTCTATGGCCCGTTGTCCGACGACCAGTCCCGAAAGGCTGATTTCATTGTCATCCATTGATCCGGGGCCGGAAGGCTTCCGGGTTTCAACCTGACGGATTTTCACGGAGCCGAAATCCAGATCCTGGCCGGATAAAGAGATTGAAATCCGGGGGGAAGCGGGGTTCAGCGAAATATTTCCCTGTGCGGACAGGCTCCCCCGGTAATCGGTCGAGAGCTGGGCAAGTGAATCGATCTCGGCAGTGAAATCAATCCCGCCGGGTTCATACAGGCTACCGTCCAGGGTCAGGCTTGCCGAGCCTGAACCAAGCTGAAGGTTATCGGCAAACACCCGGTCCTGTTCAATGGTCAAGCCGCCCTGACCGGTAACCGGATGCGCCCGGACCATACCTTCCAGCTGCTGTATTTCAACCTCCAGGCGGAATGGCTCAACTTCTCCGTTGAAGGCCAGCCGGGTATCGAGTACGCCCGGGTAATCAGGAAACAAAGGTCCGGTTTCAACCTGCTGAGCAAGAATCTCCGCTTTGAATGGCTGGTTGCCCGTCCATTTCCAGGCAGCGTTGCCCGAAACCGTTCCGCCCAGCACTTCCCCTTCCTGAACGGTGATGTTCAGCGACTCGGCATCGCCCGTCCCGTTGAGTTGCATCCGTCCCGGCGGAAAGTCTCCCGATTGCAGTTCGAGGGTTCCAGCCAGCTGCCAATTTTCCGGTTTGCCACTTATTTCGAGGCTGCCATCCTTGCTGGCCAGCGATGGAGACGGGTCGCCGATCGGCCAGCTGAAATTTTCCCAATTCAATGCCACATCAACGAGGCCCGACTCGGGCGCCAGGATTCCGTGCCCGTTCGCGACCATCGATGTACCGGAGATGGCCAGGCTGAAGTCATTGATGGCCAGGTCTTCCCCTTCCCAGCCGAGGACAAAATGGCCGTTTACGGGGTGATCCTGTGGCCAGCCCGGTATCCATGTTCCGGGTTCGAGCCGGCCAAGTACCGCGTTCAGGTTCAGCTTGAGCGTGTCTTCCCAGGAAAAAGTGCCGCTTGCATCCAGGGAAAGTTCGGGACCCTGGAGCGTCAGTTTCTGTGCCGTGAATTCGTGGATTGACCCGTTACCGGCTACCGTGAGCTGTGCGGGTTCAATCCCGGGAATTTCCAGGATGGCGGCCAGGTCTAGGTTGAATTGTGGCCATTCCCCGGATATTTGCAGCTGCACTTCGGAAAGTGTCGCAGCAGGATCCGGGCTTTCCGGCGGCAACCGCAGAGCAGGTGAATTTACCGCCAGGTCCCAAACCGGTGTGTGCAGCAGTTGTCCCAGGGTGCCGGAAACATGGGCCATCGGATCCAGAAGGTCGAGCACCAGCTCAGCGGAATCGAGGTTGCCGTTGAGGCTGCCTTCGACGGCTACGCGTCCCTGTGACCGGAACTTCACCGCCAAACTGTACGGTGGGGCCACACCCATTTGGCCCGACAGGTCCAACCGGTTTTCCAGGTGTGATATCGAAAGTCCGTCCAGCACCAGGGATTCGTCGAGACTACCCGATCCTTCGATGGAACTGATCAGGATAGAAGCTTCCCCGGAAGGCTCCAGGTATTGGAGACCGGAAATTTTCACTTCCCCGAAACGCAATGGAAACGGCATTTCAAACACACCGGGAGAGTCCTTTTCCAGGGGTTGTCTGTCAGGATCCGGGATGACCTGGATGCGGATATTTCCGGCCTGCAGGGTAGTGACTTCCACTGCGAACGGCAGCAGGTCGATATTGATGGCGATCCTGATGGTTTCTGCGTCTGCTCGAATTCCGGCATCCTCGAAATGGAGCCCGTCCAGTTGCAGACCCGAATACAGGTCACCGGAAATCTTCCTTACCTCCACAGGAACGTTGCCGGCGGAAACGGCTTTATCGAATACCCAGCGCGCACCCGGTTCCGTGTGCAGCAGCCACCACCACGCTAGCAAACCCGATGCCGCCACCAGGGCGGGTATTGCAACCAGGATGGTTGTCAGGGCGCGTAGTTTCATAGCAGCGGGGAACCGATCGTGAAGTGAACGGTCCAGGGTTTGCCCGGCTCATCAAGGGCCTGCGCCAGGTCCACGCGCACCGCGCCGGCAATGGAATACCAACGAATACCGGCGCCGGCGCCCTTTTTCAGTTCCATGGTGTTCCAGTCATTGAAGGCATTTCCGACATCGACAAAGATCGCTGCCGACCACTTCGGCAGGAAGCGCATCTCCAGCTCGGCGCTGGCCGTGATGATGTTGTTGGAGCCGATATTGTTGTTACTCAGAGTCTCAAAACCATAGCCGCGAACACTTTGACTGCCGCCGGCTTTGAAACGGTAGGCATAAGGAAGTTCGGTCACGGAAATGCTGATCGAGTCTTCCTGGGGGCCGAACGTGCGGTTGTAAACTTTTGCATCCGAATAGCCGATTTCGCCGCGTAACAGTATTTTCCATCGTTTTTTGAATATTTTGTTCCAGCGCGACGATATATAAGCCTGGCTGAAGTCAAAGTCTGATCCCCATGCCGTGTTCGAAGTGAAAATCCAGGCCCGGTGGTTGTGCCCGACCGTTTCAAAATCGTTACCGCGGATGAGCGGCCAATTCCAGCTGACGCCCATTGAAAGTGATTCACTGGGCGCGTTGACCGTCCTGGGATCGCCACCCCGACCCAGCAAGGTCAGGTACTCCGACGGGGTGCCGAACACCAGGTCGAATGCCGTTGTTTCCCTCAAATACTGCAGGTACCATTGCTCGAAGATTTGCTGGTAACCGCGCTCCAGGCTGCGGACTTTCAGCCATCCCGGCTTGAAGCTGTAATCATCCACCCGGCCACGGGCGATCGTGATGAACCGGTTGGGGTCCTCGCTGGGGCTGACCTCGAATTCCTGGATTTCCGTCTTGTACAGTAACTCTGCAGTCCAGTACTGCTGGCCTGCAACTTTTCGTGGTTGGCGGTAAGCGGTTCGCAGGGAGACCTGGTTATTTTGCTGCTGCCAGCCAACGCCGACGTCGAGACTGTCGCCCCGGGATGAGAGCAGGTGCTGGTTCCAGATGGCCTGCAGGCGAATGCCGGTGTCACTGCCCAGACCGATACTGCCCTGGTAGGTATTGCGTTTCCGGGCTTCCATGTTGACCACCAGGTTGACTCGTGGCGGGCTTTCCTCCTGTCTGCGCTCTTCGACCACCTCGATGTTATTGAAATAACCGGTTTTCCAGAGGTCCAGGCGGAATTGCTCAATCATCCATTGATCATAAGGCTGCCCTTCGCTGAATCTCGGCAGGGATTCCAGGACAGCATTTTGGACCTGGTCCTGGTTATAAAGGATTGATCCCATGACCCACTGTTCACCTGTCTCCAGTACCAGAGTGAGTCCGGCCGTGTTGTTGTCCAGGTCGAGCCTGATCTCCTGCTCGCTGAACCGCGCCGACAGGTAGCCGTGAACTTCGGCGAGGTCCAGCGCCTCCGCTTTCTGTTCTTCCCAGGTGACCTGGTTAAGGACAAGCCCGGGGGTCAGCGGCCAGTTCGATTGCCAGGTCAACAGACCCGGGTCACTTTTTCCCGGCCCGCTGAGTTCCACGCGGGCATCCGTGATGATGACAGGAGGTCCTTTGTCAACGTTCAGGGTGAGCAGCCAGTTGCCATCCCCGGCAGAGTTCATCTCGCCTTGAACCTCCGCCTGGTAATAGCCATAAGGGCGCAGGGCGGAGATTGCCCGGCGTTCCGCATCGGCCTGCATTTTCTCCCGGGTTTTTTTGGAAATGCGGGTGTTCCCGGTAATCCTGAAAGACTGGGTGCGGGCCACCACATTTCCGAGCATCGGCTCTTCCAATCCCTGGACAACAATTTCCATTTGATCGCCATAGGCGGGCAACGCCGGGACACAGCATGCCAGCATCAGGATAAGCGGAAGGGTTTGCCGCCCAGGACCCGGGAAAAAAAAGTTCACCATTGCATTATCGTGCCCGAACAACCGAAAATGTACACCTATTCATTGATCAAAAACTCGTCGGAGTATCCATGTCCGAAATCATCACCTCGCTGGAATATGAAGGCGGCATCCTTGCCATCGACAGCGGCATGGTCCGTCACCGGATGGCGGCATGTTACCTGCTTGAAACCGATGCGGCGGTTGCGGTGATTGAGGCCGGAAACAACGACAGCGCAGCCCGAATCCTTAAAGTGCTCGCAAGCCGGGGCCGGCAAGCTACGGAGGTGAGCCATGTCATTGTAACCCATGTCCACCTGGATCATGCGGGCGGCGCCGGCAAGCTGATGCAGGCGATGCCCAACGCCCGGCTGGTCGTGCACCCGTGGGGTCTCCGGCACATGACAGATCCGTCCCGGCTGGAGGCGAGCGCCAGGGCGGTTTACGGCGATCAGAAATTCGATGAAATGTACGGTTCCCTGGTGCCCGTACCGGAAGAGCGCACGCTCGTGATGGAAGACGGCGATTGCCTCGCGGTGGGAAAACGCGAGCTGTCTTTTATTGATACACCCGGTCATGCCCGGCACCATTTTTGTGTCTGGGATGAACAGACCAGGGGATGGTTTTCCGGCGATACGTTCGGCATTTCCTATCGCGAACTGGACACTGCAAACGGACCGTTCATTTTTCCGACCTCGACCCCGATCCAGTTTGACCCGCCTGCGCTGGTCGCTTCGATTCGAAGAATGATGGAAAAACAGCCGGAGAACATGTACCTGACCCACTTCGGCCGGGTGCAGGACGTGGATCGGCTGGCGGTGGAACTGATCGACAGCGTCGAGCAGTTCGCAGTGCTTGGTGAGCGGTTCGCAGGCAGTGACGATCGCCGGCAGGAAATCGAATCCGCCATGATGGAGTGGCTGATGGAGCGGGCCCGCTCGCACGGCGTGGCGTGTTCAGACGACGACTTGCGTGAAGTGTTTGCCGGCGACGTGGTTCTCAATACGCAGGGCATCGAATTCTGGCTTGATCATGGACGAGAGAGAAATTCCTGAATCACGCCAGCGAGGGGCACACGATGCCTCCACATACTGAACGAACCACTAGCCGCCGGCAATCACAACCTCCTGGCCGGGTTTGAGCCGTTCCGCACCCCGCGTCACCACGCGATCGCCACCACTGACGTCGCCAATGACTTCGACCAGGTTACCCAGCCCGATACCCGTTGCCACGCTGACTTTTTCAACCGTGTTGTCGTTGGTTACGCGCAACACGAACATCTCCGAACCGCGCAGCACCAGCGCGTCCCTGGGCACCGCGACCAGTCGGCGCGGATCGCTGTTGGGCAACGCAACGCGCACCGGGCTGCCGACTACCCAGGCAGGATCATTTGCCGCGATCCGGACTTCAAACATCCGTGACCTTTCATCACCAACCGGGATCACCCGCTTGACCGGGCTCAGCGTGGATGTTTCCTGGAACTGCACGGAAACTTCCAGGCCTTCGCGAATGTAGCCGGATACGCCCAGTGGCGCCTGGGCCCGGATTTCACGGTTCTGCGTATCGACCAGGCGCGCCACCTGTGCTCCCCGCCCGACGAATTCTCCAACCTGCACTTCACGTTCGACCACGATACCGGTGAACGGCGCCAGGACACGGGTCTGGTCGATTCTTCTGCTGGTCTGGGCCACTGTAATTTCTGCCCGGCGTATTTCCTGGACGATCATGTCAAGCTCGGCTTGCGCCTCGTCCAACTGGTTGGCAGACGCGTTGTTTTTCAGGGCCAGGCTGTTGAGGCGTTCAAGGTTATTCCCCAGGTAACGCGCCCTGGCGCGCAGGCTCTCCAGCATTGCCTGGTTGTCCTGGAGTTCGAGCTTCAGGTCGGTGTCGTCGATCGTGGCGATCGGTTGACCTTCCATGATGGTTTCGCCGACGTCGGCAACCCAGGTGATCCGGCCGTCGGTCTCGGCTCCGATCAGGGCGTCATTGCGGCTGATCACGGTCCCGGAAACCCAGAGAGAGGCGGAAAACGTATCCAGCCTGGCCTTGTCAACCGACACGGGAGCAGGCGGGGACTGGGCAAGGCCGGGCCATGACAGTGGGAGCAGGAAAGAAAGAAGCAGTATCGATAAGGTCTTTTTCATGACGGATTCCTTTTTCTGTCCTTTTCAGGCAGCGGGCTCAGGGGCCGGGTTGTGGGCATTTTCCCGGCGGGTTTTCGCGATGGAACGCGAAGCGCCAAACCGGAGCAGGCTCGGCAACATCAGCAAGGTGAAAAACAGGCTGCAAATCATCCCGCCTACGATGGTGGTAGCCAGGCCCCGGTAAATGACACTGCCTTCCCCGGGCATCAAAACCAGCGGAAGCATGCCGAAAATCGTCGTGAACGTGCTCATGAATATCGGCCTCAGGCGGACACTCAGCGCTTTTTCAACGGCATCGTGGCGGTTCAAACCCTCTCGCTCCGCGCGCCGGGTCTGGTCAACCAGCAGAATCGCGTTGTTGACCACCAGTCCGAGCAGGATGATGAAGCCGATCATCGTGAGCAGGTCCATCGGCTGGAAGGTGAAAAGGTTGAGCACCTGCAATGACAGCACACCTCCGACTCCGGCCAGGGGAATGGTCAGAGTAACGATCGCGCTGTCCCTGACGGACCGGAACAGGCCGGCCATCAGCAGAAAGAGGATCACCAGGGCCAGCAGGAAGTTGCTGCTCATGGTCCTGATGGCGTCACTGAGACTGTCGGCGCTGCCGCCGTAAACGATGGTCCCGTCGTCGGGAAGTGAAGCCCTGAGCAACGGTTCGACGTCCTGCCGGATCTGGTTCACCGCGGTTTCGAGCGATACGTTTTCCGGTGGGCTGACACTCAGGGAAACGGTGCGGCGGCCGTTGACCCTGCGGATCTGACCCGGGCCCGTGGTGCGCTCCACCCGGACCAGTTCACCGAGCGGCACCACTTCGCCGGACGGCGTCATCACCGGAGTGGTCGCCAGTTGTTCCGGCGTATCCCATCCCCCGGTCTTCAGGATGATGTCCATGCGGTCTTCACCGTCGAAGTACTCACCCAGCCAAAGGCCGTTTCCCAGTGTGCGGATAACCGAGGCGATCGCATTGCGGTTCCAGCCGACTTCCGAGATGCGCACATCGTCAGGCAGGATTCGCAGCTCGGGTTCCGACAGCTCAGGCGGGGGAAATGCCTGGACGTTGGCGTCCGGAAAAGCATCCATCAGTTGTTGCTGGCCCGCGGCAGCGGCGGCGACCAGGCCGCCTTCATCCGCCGACTGCATGTGCACCGCGATATCGCGCCCGCCCCCGAAGCCGCCAAACAGGTTACCCTGCGCAGCGAAGCCCCGGAAATCCGGAATCCCAACGAGGATTTCCTCGCGCATGATGGTTTCGAGTTCCTTGACCCGGGACTGGTCCAGCACCCGGGCGCCAATTGAGCCGCCGCCGGCGAACATCCAGATGTAGTAATTTTTCAACGCCGGTTGTTTCTCACCGTCCATGTAGGGTTGCAACCGGTCCACCAGGATGCTGACAATCTCCTTTTCCTTCATATCCCAGGTCGCCCCGGGTGGCGTCTGCAGGAAAGCGTCGACGGCGTCCCGCTTGACCGGCGGCAGGTAGTCGAGCTGAGGAAACAGCAGCCAGGTCAAAAGCAGGGGGATCGCGATCAGCTTGATGACAATGCCAGTGCGGCGCCAGTGGGTGCCACTGGCTCTCATCAGCAGATCGGTGAGTTTTGACCAGATGTCGACCCGGGGACTTTTCACCTTGTGCTGGGTCAGCCAACTGCCGCCGAGCGTGGGCAAAATGGTCAGGGCGACCAGCAGCGATGCGCAAACGGCGATGGAGATGGTCAAGGCAAGGTCGGCGAAAAGCTGCCCTTCGACATCCTGCAAAAACAGCACGGGCAGGAATATCGCAACTGTCGTGGCGGTTGAGGCCAGCAGGGCGCCCTGTACTTCCGCCGTTCCATGCAGCGCCGCCTGGCCCGGGGTTTCGCCCGCCTCGCGCAGCCGGACGATGTTTTCGCTGACCACGATGGCGGCATCCAGCACCATGCCGACCGCGAAAGCGAGGCCGGCCAGGGAAATGACATTCAGTGAGCGACCGGTCAGTTGCAGCACGATAAAGGTGGTCAGCAGGGACACCGGAATGGCGGCAGCGATCAACAGGGTGCCCCTGATATCCCTGAGGAACCACCAGAGCACGCCAACGGCCAGCAGGATACCGATCAGCAGGTTGCTGGTGACCAGGTTAACGGCACGCTGGATAAACACGGATGCGTCGAATGACTGTTGTACGTCCAGGCCCAGCTCTTTTAACGGTCCTTCGCGCAACTCGCCCATCACCTGCTTGACTTCAGTCAGCGCGGCGAGCACATTGGCGCCGTTTTGACGGTCGATGCGCACGCCCATAGCCGGGTTGCCGTTTTGCACCACGATATCCTGGCGCAGTCCACGATCGATCTTTATTTCCGCGATATCACCCAACCGGACCGGACGGCCGTCGCGCCATTCCAGCACCTGGTTACGCAATTGCTCGGGATCGTAGCGGCCTTCAAAGCGCAGCGTGTACTGACGGCGCCCCACGTCGATGAATCCGCCGGAAATGTCGTTGCTTCGACTCGCGTTGGCAGCGATGTCGGTCAGTGGCAGTCCCAGTTCAGCCGCGCGGTACGGGTCGATGACAATCTGAAGTTGCTCGGGAGCTCCGTCCAGGATGTTGACGCCCGCCACGCCCTCAATGCTTTCGATCCTGGGGCGGATGATGTCTTCCACCTGCCGGGCGTAATCTGTCAGATTGCCTGGAGTTCCCGGGAGTTTCTGGACGAAATACCAGGTCAATGCACCGTTCGCGTTACCCCCGCCGCCGAGCTGGACTATGGGTGGGTCCGAATCGGCCGGCATCGGTGGAAGCCGGTTGAGGCGGCCGATCACATCCATCAGGGTCGCCTGCATGTCGGTATCCAGGTTGAATTGCAGGTTGATGTAGGCGCCGCCATTGAATGCATTGGCTTCCATCACCTGCAAACCGGGGATTCCCTGCAGCACTTCTTCCATGGGCTCCAGGATCTCCGATTCCACTTCACGGGGCGATGCTGCTCGCCAGTTTGCCTGGACGGACAATTGCGGGAGGTCGATGTCAGGAAACAGCTGGATGGGTAGTTTCCCCAGGCTGAAGACTCCGAACAGAACTATGATGGCGACGGCGACGGCCACGCCGGCAGGATTTCTCACCGCTTTTTCAATGATGCCCATGCAGTCTTCTCCGTCTTTTCAGGAAGATTAGACGGCAAACGGTCGCTGAAGGTTGTGTCTTTAGTAACGGGTTGAGACGACTCGAATCAACCGCTCGATAAAGCGAAGGAATTCAGAGGTTACTTAACTGAAATGCTTAAGTTTCTCTTTGTAAGTCCGGGACATTTTGACGGTGTGCCCGCCATTCAGGGTCAGGAAATACTCGCCGTTGATGTGGGCCTGCATTTCCTTCACCTGGTGAATATTGACGATGGTCGAACGATGAACGCGTTGCAGGTAATCGGGATCGAGGGAGTCTTCCAGCTTTTTCATGGTCATTCGCATGATATGTGTTTCCCCGGCCGAATGGACACACATGTAGTCGCCGGCAGCGTCAATCCACTCGATTTTGTCCTGAGGAATCCAGGTGGTGTGACCGCCGTCCCTGATCGCCAGTTTTGGCGGCTCTTTTTTTTTGAGTTTTGCCAGGCCGCGCGCGTTCAACTCTTCCATGCTGTGTACCGGCTCGCCCGTGATGTCCCCGACCAGTTTCAACAGGGAGTTTTTGTGTTTAAGCGCCTGCTTTTGTTTCAGGTTCCGGTTCACCCGGTCAAGCGCATCGGTCAGGCGATCGTCCTCGATCGGTTTGAGCAGGTAGTCCAGCGCATTGGCTTCAAACGCCTTGATCGCATAGTTGTCGTATGCCGTGACAAAAACGATAGCGGGCATTTCGTCCGGTTGCAGCGCCCGTAAAACGTCGAACCCGTCCATGCCGGGCATCTGGATATCCAGGAAGACCAGGTCGGGCCGGTGTTCGCGAATCAGGGCCAGGGCTTCACGGCCATTGCGGGCCTCTGCGGCCACCTCGATGTCGTTTCTGCGGGACAGGCGCAGCTTGAGGCCGCGCCTGGCGAGCGCCTCGTCGTCGACGATGATGGTTTTCAGCACATGTGTCATTGCTACTCTCAAGCATATCATCCCTGATTTTTCCCGCAATCAAATCCTTGGCCGATCCGGGTTGCGGCCAGGCATGTTCGACGTTTTTCGACCGGCAGGTGCTTGCGGAATCAAAATCAGATGAATTCACGGTTTCTCCGGTTGGGACGAATACCGGCCGGGTAACGCGCTGGTATCATACGGGAACTCAAGCGGTGAGCGGGTCATGACTACCTATCGTGTCAGACCAGGCAATCGTCCGAATGGCGTTCTCCGCTGTGGCAATACGGTCGTATCCTGGATCGTTCCGGGTCTCCTGGTCGTGTGCCTTGCCGGCGACGCCATCGCTGCCGGAGAAACCGGTGTATCCCACCGGAAAGGCTTCCCTTGCCGCAAGCCCTGGCTGACGATACATGGCTGATTCCCGGCGGTTTTCCAGAGAATCGCCAGCCCGACGGCAATACCGTTGTTTTCAAAGGCAGCGAAGGGCTTGTTGTACTCGACACCGGCCGCCATCAATGGCACCGCCAGGCAATACTCGACCTGGCGAATTCCATCGACGCTCCGGTGATCGCGATCGTCAACAGCCACTGGCACCTGGATCACGTCAGCGGCAATCCGGATATCAAAGCAGCTTATCCATCGGTAAAAGTTTATGCCAGCGGAGCGATTGACGGCGCGCTGACCGGGTTCCTGGCCGAGAGTGCCAAAGGGGCGCGCGAGTACCTGGAGTCACCGCAGATTCCTGCTGAAACAGCGGAGGACATCCAGGGAGATCTGGCAACCTTCGCCAATGGCGAAGCCTTGAGGCCGGATGTGGTCATCGAACGATCGGCCGGCGTTACGCTTGCGGGTCGCGACCTGGAATTGAATCTTGCCGTGAATGGCCCGACCGCAGGTGATGTCTGGCTGTATGACGCCAACACCCGGATCGCCGCGGTCGGTGACCTGGTCACCCTGCCTGTTCCTTTTCTGGATACAGCCTGCGTGGAGGGCTGGCAGGCGGCGCTGGCCAGCGTCTCTGCCATACCATTCGTGACGCTGGTGCCGGGCCACGGCAAGCCGATGGACCGGCCCGGGTTCGAACAGTATCGCCTGGCATTCGATCGCCTCATTGAGTGTGCCGATTCAGACCAGGACAAGGCAGTGTGCGCGGCTTCCTGGGTTGAGAATGTGTCTTCCCTGCTGGAAGACAACGGCATGGACGGCTGCTCGCGCCGAGGGCATGGCAGCCTATTACGTGGATGTCGTGTTACGCGGGAACCGTGACGGCGCATCACTGCAATTGATCCCCTTTGCCGGTGATTCAGGGATATCCCGGGCCACCAGCCCGGGTGTGGCCAGCGCGCCAAGCCGGCGATGCTATTTCAGATTCTGAATTATGCTTTGCCGGCTCTGGCTGATTTTCTTGATTAAATTGGACAGGGTCGACTGGGCCTTGCTTTGTCTTTCCATGGCCATTTGCAGCCTTAACATGTCCATTTCTTCCATTTCGTTCACGGTGACCAGATTGTCCCTGAGTTGATCATTTGTCGCGTCAATTTCCGCCTTTGTGACCGTTTGGCTACTCATTCTCAGCCGGGAATTTTCCGACGGATTGGCCACAACAGTTCTTGATGACTGTCCATTCAACAGCAACTGATATGAATCGAGCTGTTGCCTGGTGACATTCTGCCTGTTTTCATTCAGCTGTTTCCTGGCTTCCTGCAAGGCCTTTGCTTTCTCATTTTTCGCCAGGATATTGTCCTGTAGGCCTCTCGAATCTTCATGTAGGCGCTTTGAATACTCCATCATGACCAGAAAGGCCAAACCGAAAACATCCAGGCCACTCGAACGACGATTGAGATATTTGGTCGTCAGATCAATCACGGCGGGTTCGTCCAATTGATTTTCATACACATCATTGGCCGTGCTTTTTACCCATCTGACATGCCTTGGATTGATTTGTGAAATGGCTTGCTGATAGAAAATTTCCTGATCACTCTGAGTTGTGCCATTTCCATCGCCGGCCGATAGCTGCAGGGACGGACTGAGCATGATCAGGAATGAGGTAGCTTTTGTGATGGAATTTCCAGGCAAAAGCCGATTGCGCCGTTTCTGAAGTTCAACCCCGAACGAAACGGTCACTTTCGCTTACTCCACTTCGATCGTAATCTACTCGGATGCGATCATCGGGTCAAAGGGAACATGCAGGTAGTCGCCCAGAACCAGTTGCAGCGTGTGCTTTCCAGGCGCCAGTTCGATGGTGGTTTCGGTCTGGCCTCCGCCGAAGTGAATGTAATTGGCAGTGGAGGGGATGGGAAGCATCGGCGGCGGTAAGCCGGCGTCGATAACCAGGTGATGGTGCCCGGTATTGACACGCTCGACTCCCGCCGGGGCAACGCCCATGTTTTTCAGACCAAACCTGACAGTAACGGGATTCGAAACTGTCTCGCCGTTTAGTGGAGAAATGATATAAACCTCTGCGCCTTCGGGCGCCGGTGTTGCAGCCCAAAGAACCGTTGAGGCCAGCAGAGTCAATACCGCCACGATCCGTTTCATTGAATTTCTCCTCGAATTGGACTGGATGCAGGATGCATCCAGGTGACTGAGACTACAGCGAATGGTTTGAAAATCCAATCTCCGGATATTTGTGGAGGTTCTGAAAACGGAGGTCTGACCATCAGGATTCCCATTCCGGATTTACGAAAAACTCTTATATCGAGTTGCCAGATTTTGGGATAAAATCCGCGCACTTTTTCTGGTGAGAATCCCATTGTTCAAGGAGATAGAGGCGATGTTGTACGATTTCCCCACCTGGGTGATCGTGTTGGGACTGCTGTTCGTGCCCTGGCGGCAAACGAGGCCGGTTTTCGTTACGGGCGCTGGCACCAGGGACGGGAATCGGAACTGTCAAAGACGGTATCAAACACGCTAAAAGGCAGCATATTTGCGCTGGTTGCCCTGTTGCTGGCGTTCTCGTTTTCGGCGACTTCGAGTCGCTACGATATGCGCCAGCGCCTGGTTCTCGACCAGGCCAACGCGATCGGCACGGTTTACCTGAGGGCCGGTCTGTTGGGCGAGCCCGCCAGCAGCAATATTCGCAGTACGCTGCGCCAGTACGTCGACGTGCGGCTTGAGCATTTCCGCGCCGGATACCACACCGAGGCAGTCAGCCCGGCTGCAGCTCGAAATAGACGGGTTGATGAACACGCTGTGGAAGGAAGTGGAACGGGAGAACTCGACGGATCCCGAAGCGGTGCGCACCAGCCTGATCGTGCCGGCCGCCAACGAGGTGATCGATCTCAGTTCTACCCGGGCATGGGCCAACCGCAACCACCTGCCGGACCCGGTATTGGCCCTGCTGCTAGCCAGCGTAGTGATTTCCAGCCTGCTACTGGGACATTCGTCGGGCCAGGCGGCCCGGCGGCACCCCGGTCTGTGGCTGGCCTCCAACGTGGTGCTGGCGCTGGTGCTCTACGTCGTACTCGATTTCGACCGGCCCAGGCGGGGCATGATCCTGATCGATCAGATGCCGCTGATTGAATTGCAGGCTTCGCTGGAGGCGATGAAGACGAACTGAGGCGTCCCGCTTTCCTGCCTTCGGCTGGGAAATGTGCTCAGGGCGCTTGTTCGCTTCAAAGTCTTGCCAGGCGGGCTCCTGCCTCCGCCAGGGTGCGGTCGTTCTTGGCGAAACAAAAACGCAACACGCGCTGCCGTGGCGGGCGGTCATAAAACACCGACACCGGAATGGCCGCAACCTGGTGCTCCCGGGTCAGGGTTATGGCGAATTCGGTGTCCTTCTGCGTCACTGATGGCGCTGTAGTCCGCCAATTGGAAATAGGTGCCCGCAGAGGGCAGCAGCTGAAACCGGGATTCAGCCAGCAGGCGGCAAAACAGGTCGCGCTTTTGCTGGTAGAAACCCCCGAGTTCTTCGTGGAACTGCGGGCAGTCCCGGATGAAGTCGGCCAGCGCATACTGCAGGGGTGTGTTGGTGGCGAAATTGATGTACTGGTGGATGAGAAGAAACTGCTCCATCAGCGGCGCCGGCGCCACGCAGTATCCGACGCGCCAGCCGGTCGCATGGTAGGTTTTGCCGAAGGATGAAATGCAAAACGCCCTGCTGGCCAGGTCCGGATATCGAAGCAGGCTCAGATGCGGTCTGCCGTCGAACGTGATGTGCTCGTAGACCTCGTCCGACAGCAGCAGAATGTTGGTATCTTCAATCACCTGCCGCAGCCCCTCGATATCCTCAGCCGACCACACGGCGCCCGACGGATTGTGCGGGTTGTTCAGCAGAATCAGGCGCGTGCGATCAGTTACGGCTTCTTTGACACGCTGCCAGTCAATCCGGAAATCCGGGTACTCGAGTGGAATGCGCACCGCGCGGCCGCCGTTCAGCCGGATGCCGGGTTCGTAGGTGTCGTAGGCCGGGTCGAAAAGGATGACTTCGTCCCCGGACCCGACCACGGCCGTGATCGCACAGTAGATGGCTTCCGTGGCGCCGGGCGTCACGGCCACCTGTCTTGCCGGGTCCACAGAAAGGCCATAGAGGGTTTCCACCTTGCGCGCTATTTGCTCGAGCAGGTCCGGTACGCCGGCCAGCGGCGCATATTGATTGTGGCCATTCGCCATGTGCCAGGCCACCCGTTCCCGCAACAAAGGCGGGCCATCGAAATCCGGATATCCCTGGGACAGGTTGATCGCCCCGAAGTCCTTCGCCATTTTCGACATGATCGCGAATATGGTCGTGCCCGCACCCGGCAACTTGCTCTTCAGTGTCCGCCCGAATTGTGTTCAACAGCGCTCCGTCCATGGCGTAACCTGGCGTTATCCTAACCCGAACGCCTGGAACGATCGAGTGGCAATCCATATTCAATCCCAATCAGTCATCGAGCGGGTTTGATCGGTTCTCTGAACTTTTGGAGCTCCGACTCCAGCGCAATGATTTGCTCGTCACGTTGCGCCAGCGCGGCCGTGACATCCACCGCGTCAAAACGCTGCGGAATGTGTTGGGGGCAGTTCGTATCCCAGGCTGTTACCGTGAGCAGAATGTTCTGTGACGCCCGGGCTTTGTAAGCCGGCGGCATCAGACGTGCAGTTAGCTCCTCGTCACCCTCCACCACGCGTGCAACGCCCCAGATCTTGACGCGACTCTGTCGGGCATAGTCGATGAGAAACAGATGGGCCTTCGGGTTTTCAGCCAGGTTGCCGATTGTGATGTATTGCTTGTTGCCTACGAAATCGACAAATCCGATGGTTTCCTGGTTGAGCACCTGCAGGAAGCCGGCCGGGCCGCCGCGGTGCTGAATGTAGGGCTGCCCATCACCATTGACGGTAGCCAGGAAGGCGCTTGTCTGAGCTTCAATGAATACTTTCAGATCTGCGTCGACAAGCGTTTTCCAGGAGCCTGCCTCTTCCATGCGTGCATAGGCGCCCCGCGAGCCTTTGCGTTGCTGAATGGATTTGACAATGGGGGTGAAGGCGATATCACTGGAATAGCTCATGGGCATGCTCCTTGTCCGGTGGTCGGGCCCGGGCCTGCCTGGAGCGTTTGCAACAAGCGTCGGCCCGGCGCCCAGGGCCACGGTTCAACTGGCCTTACGCAACTCGACGGTGGGAAAGTCAATGTCGGTTTTTGCTGACTTCGTTGACGTAGTTGGTCCAGGTGTTCAACGCCACGTGCTGCACGATTTCGATTACCTCGGCATCGCTGTAGCCGGCGTCCCGGACGACCCCTAAATCCGCATCGCAGATGTGGCCACGCTTTCGCACGACTTTGACCGCGAAACTGACCGCGGCGTCGGCTTTGGCGTCGTTTGACCAGCCCTGAAGATTGGCGGCAATCTCAGCCTCGTCGAGTTTTGCTACGTGTTTGCCGAGATAGGCATGAGCCGCTGGCAGTAGCCGCAATCGTTGACCGCAGCCACGGCCAGAGCGATGCGTTCACGGGTCGCGGCGGACAGGGTGCCTTTGGCCAGAGCAGCGGACAGGCCCAGGTAGCCTTCCAGCGCGGCCGGGCTATTGGCCACCAGGCGGAACAGGTTGGGTACGGAGCCGATTTGTTTTTTCACAGCCTGCAATAAAGGCTGTGCGGCGGGAGGCGCGCAGCATCAATGCTGGCGGGGGTCGGAATGCGTGACATGGTGTTTCTCCGTGGTTGTAAAGGCGCCGGCGGGCTCGTTGAACAACAGATTACAGACTTCCGAGATTCGAGACGACATGCTGCTTTATGTAAACACTATTCCATTCTGCGGAAGTATAATCATGGACCGATTGCAATCTATGGAGGTACTGCTCGCCGTAGTTGAAACCGGCAGCATGTCCGCTGCGGGTCGCGAACTGGGCATGCCGCTGCCAACAGTCAGCCGCAAAAAAGGTGTCTGAGCTGGAGGCGCATCTCAACGCACGCCTGCTGATCCGTACCACTCGGCACCTCGAGTTGACTGATGCGGGGCAGTCATACCTGGCCGCTTGCAAGCGCATCCTGCAGGACGTCGATGAAGCAGAGCGCGTTGCGGCGGGCGAAGACTACAGCACGCCCAGAGGCGATCTGGCGATCACGGCGCCGATTGTTTTTGGCCGTCTGCATGTTCTGCCGGTTGTTGGTGAATTCCTGCAGGCGTACCCCGAGGTCAATGTCCGTCTCAGTTTGCGCGATCAAATCATCAGCCTGCTGGATGAGCATGTCGATGTCGCCATCCGCATTGGCGAATTACCCGACAGCGCATTGATTGCCCGACGGTTGGGAACGATTCTCCGGGTGGTCTGCGGCAGCCCGGGCTACCTGGTACAAAACGGAGTGCCCGAAGAGCCCGCTGATCTCAGCGAGCACGACTGTGTCAATTTCGATGTGCTGGCATCCGGAGATGCCTGGGACTTCCAGGCAGACAGCCGCCGCGCGTGCCGATTCACCCGCGCCTTGGCGTCAATACAGCCGAGGCCGCCATCGAGGCTGCGATTGCGGGTGTTGGATTGACCCGCGTGTTGTCCTACCAGGTGGAAGCAGCCCTGCGCTCAGGCACGCTCGAGCGTGTCTTGCAGGCATTCGAACCGGCCGAAATTCCTGTCAGCCTGGTGTACGCCAGGCAAGGGCAACAGACGCTCAAGCTGCGTGCCTTCCTTGACTTTGCCGCCCCCCGCTTGCAGGATGCTATCAAACGCCAGCAACTCGGCTAGCACCCGAATGAGCACGGTGCCAGTTAGCCCGTCATGTTGCGGTCAGTCTTGACCTGGACATCAACGCCAAAAGCGAGGCCAGCGCCCGAACTATTCGAGCGCCGGGCTCAGACCGGGCAACAAGGCTTCCAGGACGGCGTGGGTGGCACCGTCGCCGCCCATGTCTGCGGCGGCGTTGGCAACCACGAGC
The DNA here is from genome assembly GCA_963700705.1 of uncultured Gammaproteobacteria bacterium. Lineage (GTDB taxonomy): Bacteria > Pseudomonadota > Gammaproteobacteria > Xanthomonadales > SZUA-36 > JAHEFT01. The sequence goes on from CAVOYQ010000018.1 coordinate 127,192, forward strand.
ACGCCGCTATCCGTGGTCGGGAATAGCGCCACCCAGGCCAGCCAGTTGCCGTCTGACCCACCGTGAACCCAGACCGGTCCCGCGTCCGGCGATCGATGCCTGCACGCCCCAGTCAAGGCCGGCCGGCTGCCGGGTTGTGTGTGTTGCATCAGTTGATATGAGGCGTCGCTCAGCAAGGTGCCTCGGCCGTGACTGCCCGCCAACTGATCGATACAGAACAATGCCCAGTCCTGCAGGCTCATGTGCAGATTACCCGCCGGCGTGTACGCCATAGGCACGCCATCTTCGGTTGTGAGCGGGACGTCTGTGATAACGACGCCCACACGATGACCGCGTGGCTGATCGCCTTCTGTAGGACCGAAGCCCGTATGTTGCATGCCCAGTGGACCAAAAACCTCTTGCAACATGAGCGCTTCGAAGCTGGTCTGGGTGGCGCGTTCAGCAATTACCGCGGCAATCAGGAACCCCGTATTGCTGTAAACAAACTCATGACCAGGCACATTCTCGGGCTGCTCGCTGAGCGCGTGGCTGATCAAATCGAGGCGCTGCTCAGACAGCGGACGATCATCACTATAGAAACGGTTGACATAGTCGAGATCGCGCGGGTTTTCCGCCAGGCCGGCACGGTGTGATAGCAGCAATTCGACCAGGGTGACCGAGCGATAGGCCGGCTGCATCTGCCCGCTCAGATCAGGCAGCATTTCTTCAAGTGTGGCAGTCCACGACTTTGTTCAACCAGGCGCGCGATCAATGCCACGGTCATCACCTTGCCGGTGGACCCGATAAACCAGACGTCATCAATCAATGCTCCCGTTTGTTGGTCCGCACGGCGCAAGCCACGAACCGCTTGATCTGCGATCTGACCATCCCGGATGATCAGCACACCAACCGCAGGTGTGGCGGTGCCCTGCATGGCTTGCGCCAGCAGCGCATTGAGGTCATCCGACGCCCGAACCGGGCGCATAGCGCGACCATCACCAGCACGACGCTTGCGGCCACACGGAACAGGAGACTGATCCCAATAGCCGGTTCACACGCTGAAGCAGGTACTGTGCAGCGACTGGGGAGATATTGATGTTGGCCGGGATTGCGAAATGGGACATGGTGATTCTCTTGTTGGACTGGGGAGGCGGCACAATGCCCTGTGGAGAAAGTATATTTAGTTCCATAAATTGGAACTAGATGTTATAAATTATAATATATCTTCCATATTATGGAATATTTTAGACTAACGATCATTTTCGAGTTCTTTCATTCTACGTCTACACGCCTGCCCCCGAGGTTCCGCCACTGTCCGGCATGCTGACTAATGGCTCCATCGAGGTGGGCGGCATCAAGCGGACTTACCTGACCTATATGCCGCGTGAGCTCGCGAAAGGAGCCCCGCTGGTGGTGGTGATGCACGGTTCCGGCGAGAACGGCGCGGCAGTTCGATTGGAAACGGGATATGCATTCGATCGCCTTGCCGACGACGATGGCTTTGCCGTCGTCTACCCCAATGCCCACGCTGGTTATTGGAACGCGTGCAGCGTTGTCGGCAACGAAAGCAGCAACACGCCCGGCGCCGACGACGTAGGGTTCCTGGTCGGAATAGTCGACAAGCTCATTGCCGAAGTTGGCACCGATCCGGGCCGTGTGTTTGCGGTCGGCAGCTCCCGTGGCGGCAGCATGGCGTTGCGCCTTGCACTCGAAGCGCCTTCCCGTTTTCGTGCGGTAGCGGCGGTATCGGCCAGCGTGCCGGCGCCTGGCAACTTCAGGTGCAAGCCGGTAGGGCGCGGCACATCATCGGTGATGATCATGAATGGCACGGAGGACCCCATAGTCCCGTTTGGAGGCGGCGAGGTCAGCCTGTTCGGCGTGTTCTACAAGAACGGCCGGATGTTGTCTTCGCGCGAATCAGGCCAGTATTTTGCGAACTTAACCGACCTGGCCAGCGCGCCTGAAGAAGACCATACCGAGGTTGCCGACGGAATCAGCGTCGAACATGTCCTTTGGCGCGACGACTCCAGGGTAGAAGTGGAGCTGGTGGCCATCCACGGCGGTGGCCATGGCATCCCGCAGCCATACCGGCGCCGCCCGCGAATTCTGGGCCCGTCGGCGATGGAACCGAATGGACCAGCGATGATCTGGGCGTTCTTCCAGAGACAGTCGTCGCAGTCGAGCCCGTCGATGCGAGAACAGGAGAGCGTCAGGTGAAGCACCAGCAATATGCTGACCATCACGTCTCTGCTTTCTATCCTCCTGCTGACGCTTCACGTTACGGACGATATCGTCCATGGGATATCGAAGGCCGAGCCTGCCAACACTGCGCTGATCGTCTCCGCGGTGTTCCTGTACGGGACACTCGTGCTCGCGGAACGGCGATTGGGGCAGGTCATCGCTGCTCGTCGGGGTGTGCGCGGCAGCCATGCCCGTCATTCACATGAGAGGCGCACATTACGCCGAGATCGCTATCTCCAACGGTGGCTTCTTCTTCGTCTGGACACTGTGGGCGCTCGGCGCACTCGGGGGCCTCACCATCATGCTCTCGGTGCGCGGACTGTGGAGCCTGCGAAAGGGCCAGCCCCGGTAGTCAGAAGAAAGCGCGTGCCGCGCACGGCGGGGTTGACGGTACAAGATCGTCGATTGGCCGGAGTCGTCGTTGCCATTCATTCTGAGGAAAAAGCCATGATCTGGACCAAAAATCCCGGACGCGTCGCCGGGTGCCTGTACCTGCTACTGATGGTTGCGCCGTTGCGGCTGGTCTACATAACCAAGACCCTGTTCGTACCCGGCGATGCAACTGCGACGGCGAGAAATATACTCGCTCACGAAACCCTGTTTCGGTTCGGGATGTTCAGCGAACTGTTTACCGCGGTCGTGCTGATCTTTCTCACCCTCGCGTTCTATCGGCCTGTTCAAGGGTGTAAGCCGATATCAGGCCATATTGGTGATCGTCCTTGGTGGTGTGATGCCGGCGTGCATAGCCTTCTCCGGCGTGGTCCAGGATGCCGCTGCGCTGATTCTGGTGCGCGGCGCGGATTATCTGTCGGTATTCGACAAGCCGCAGCGCGATGCGCTGGCCATGTTGTTCCTGAAAGTGCATGGCCAGCGCGTCGTGGCTTCCCAGATTCTTTGGGGCCTGTGGCTGTTGCCGTTGGCGTCGCTGGTCTACCGATCGGGGTTCCTGCCGCGCTTCCTGGGCGTCTGGCTGGTCATAAACGGCCTGGTCTACGTAGCGATGAGCATCACCGGCCTTCTCGCGCCCGAATACGGGTTCGGGATTTCCGGGTGGACTTTCCCGGCGCTGTTGGGTGAGCTGGCGCTGATGTTGTGGCTCATCATCAGGGGGGTGGATCAGCGCACCGTGGATGCTCGCGGGACAGAGCCGGAAACGACCGTGGCGGAGGGGGGTGATGTGGACCGCATCAAGGGCAATCGAGTGTTCCGGTCGTCATGGCGTTTGCTATCGTTAAGCCATGCCCGTAACCATGACGTCCTTTCCGTCACCAGGCTTGCCGCGAATGCTGAGCTGGCGGCGCCTGAAGGTTCCCTACATCATCTGCCTGGTGCTGAGCCTGCTCTGGCTGCCGACCTGGCACGCATCGTGGGCGGTGCTGATCGGCCGGCTGCTGATGATCGCCACCCTGCTGGTGCTGGTGTTTGGCGTGCTGGAGCGCTGGTCGAAGCAACTGCCGACCTGGCTTGCCCGCTGGGTGCTGCAGGTCGCCGGCGTCGCCGTCACCGCGCCATTCGTGGCGGCGCTGGCGTACACGCTGACGACGATCGGCGATGCGGTCCCCTGGGCGCAGGACAAGGAACGCATGGCAGGCTTCTTCGGCATGAGCATGCTCGGCCTGCTGATCGCGCCGTGGATGGCCATGTCGGCGCTGTACCGCCAGATCAGCGGCGAGGCCCAGCGGCAGGCGCCGGCCTTCGACCTGGAACGCAGCGAATTCGAGCGCAAGGAGATCGACGCCCGCCTGCGTTTGTTGCAGGCGCAGGTCGAACCGCATTTCCTGTTCAACACCCTGGCCAACGTCCGCGAGCTGGTCGATTCCGGCTCGCCGCAGGCCTCGGCGGTGCTGGGTCACTTGATCGCCTACCTGCGCGCGGCCGTGCCCCGTTTGCACGACACAGCGACGACGCTGGCCCAGGAAGTCGAGCTGGTTCGCGCCTACCTTGAGGTGATGCACATGCGCATGCCCGACCGGATGCAGTTCTCGCTGCAGGTCGACGACGCGACCCTGCCGCTGGCCTGCCCACCGATGACGCTGCTGACCCTGGTCGAGAATGCCGTGCGCCATGGACTCGATCCCAGCGAGGAGGGCGGGCGGATCGAGGTGCGAGTGGGGCTGCGGGACGGGCGTGCCAGGCCGCGGTCATCGACACTGGCGTCGGTCTTCGCCACGCGGGAGCCGGGCCCGGGCACCGGCCTGTCGAACCTGCGCGAACGGCTACGACTGGCCTTCGGCGGCGACGCGCACGTAGAACCTCGTGCCACTCGAAACCGCATGGCGTTTCCGCCGAGCTCGACTTCCCGGCCAAGACAGGTCCAACGACATGACGACTCGCCGCCCGACCGCGATGATCGCGGACGACGAACCCCTGTTGCGCAAGGCATTGGCACGCCAGCTGGCGCAGGCCTGGCCGGAACTCGAGGTGGTCAGTCAGGCGCGCAACGGTCGTGAGGCCGTCGACCGCTTCGAGGCATTACAACCCGACATCTGTTTCCTCGACGTGCACATGCCCGGCCTGTCGGGCGTGGAGGCGGCGCGCTTACATCGGCAACCGCGCGCAACTCGTGTTTGTCACCGCCTACGACCAATATGCAGTGCAAGCCTTCGAGCAAGGCGCGATCGACTACCTGGTCAAGCCGGTGGAGCCGTCGCGATGGCCGCCACGGTCGTGCGGCTGCAGGCGCGGCTAAGCGCCACGCAACCGGCGCGCGACACCGATGCGTTGCTCGAGCAACTCGCGGAGCGCCTGCGGAAGACAAACGGTCCGGCGCCGTTGCGCTGGATCCGCGCGTCGGTGGGTCAGGCGCTGCGCCTCGTTGCGGTCGACGAGATCGATTTCCTGCGTTCCGAAGACAAGTACACGCTGGTCGCCTGGCGTGGCGATGCCGGCAAGCCGGGCGAGGCCCTGGTGCGCACGCCATTGAAGGAATTGCTGGCGCAACTCGATCCGGCGCATTTCGTGCAGGTGCACCGGTCGGTGGTGGTCAACCTTCGCGCGCGTCAGTCACGTCGCTCGCGGCGGGAACGAAACGGCGACCGTTCACCTGAAGGGTCGCGCCGATGTGCTGCCGGTCAGCCGCACGCTACCTGCACCACTTCCGGCAGATGTGAATCAATTCCCCGGTACGCCAGCGCCTCGGCCAGGTGGTTTTCACTTATTGCGTCTCAGGCCTTCGAGGTCCGCCAGGGTGCGGGCGACCTTCAGAATGCGCTGGCAGGCGCGGGGTGAAAGGTTCATCGGTTCGGCAGCCGGTTCGAGCATTTTCTGGATATGCGGGGTGGGTTTGCAGTGCCGCCTGACGCCATCCGTGTCCAATTGGGCGTTGGGAATACCGGCCCGGTCCAGTTGCAGCTGACGCGCCGCGATGACGCGTCTGCGAACCGCCTCGCTGTCTTCCGGTTCCGTTCCGGTACCGTTGTAGGGGATGTGACTTGGCCGTGCCACTTCGACGTGCATATCGATGCGGTCGAGCAGCGGACCGGAAATCTTACCTCGGTAACGCCGCACCTGGTCGGATGAGCATGTGCAGCGGCCCCTGGTGTCACCGGCGTAGCCGCAGGGGCAGGGGTTCATCGCGGCCACCAGCTGGAACCGTGCGGGGAATTCTGCCTGGTGCGCCGCCCTGGAAATCACGATACGCCCGGATTCCATGGGTTCTCTCAGCACTTCCAGCACGTCACGGTTGAACTCGGGAAGTTCGTCGAGAAACAGCACACCGTGATGGGCCAGCGAGATTTCACCAGGCCGCGGTTTTGACCCGCCACCGACCAGTGCAACGCTGCTCGCGGTATGGTGAGGCGCACGAAAAGTACGGTTGCACCACTGGCTGATGTCAAAGCCGGACCTGCAGATCGAGGCGACCGCCGCACTGTCCAGCGCCTCCTGCTCCGTCATTGGCGGCAGAATTCCGGGCAGCCGGGTGGCCAGCATGGTTTTTCCGGTACCTGGGGGGCCGGTGAAAAGGATGTTGTGACCACCAGCCGCGGCAACCTCCAGCGCGCGCCGGGCCCGAAGTTGCCCGTACACATCACGCATATTCTTTTTGATGCGCAGCGGTGTACCTTCTGCCCGGGTCACTGGCGTCAGGGTTTCGCGCCCGTTCAGCCAGGCGACCACGGCAAGCAGGCTCCCGCCGCAGAATTGCCGCTCCCCACTGGCAAGGGCGGCCTCGGGTCCGTTGGCTTCCGGCACCACCAGGCCACGGCTGGATTTTTGTGCGGCTATGGCTACCGGCAGAACACCCTTAACCGGGTTCAGACCGCCCCCGAGTGAAAGCTCGCCGATGAATTCAAATTCGTCAAACTGCCGGTCATTGACCTGGCCGGACGCCGCCAGGATGCCCAGTGCGATTGGCAGGTCGAAGCGGCTCCCTTCCTTGGGCAGATCGGCGGGTGCCAGAGAAATTGTGATGTGACCGGCCGGAAAGTTGAAGCCGGCATTCAGCAATGCTGCTTTTACCCGGTCTTTTGCCTCGCGGACTGCGGTTTCCGGGAGCCCCACCATTGAAACACGCGCCAACCCGCCCCCGACATGTACCTCGACGATGACTTCCGGGGCAGCAACACCCACGCCGGCGCGACTGTATACCCGGGCAAGACTCATGCCGGACATGATCAGGCGTGATGAGGAATCCGGTTGTAGGCATTCCACCCGAAATCGGTGGGAATCAGGATCAACATCAACGCATAGAGGCTGAGATGGTGGAGTCTCGTGGATTTTCTGCTGGGCAGGGCTTCACGGATTGTCTGAAGCCGACATCGTGTGCGGAGCATCGCCCGGAGTGTCTTGGTGATGAAAGTCATTTGAAACTGGGCCGGGCAGGCCCATATTTATATTATGTAGTCAACAATTGACCTGGGAGAAGGCGTCGTGTCGAAAAGAGACCAGTATGTCAAGAAGATGAAGCAACAGCTCGATGAGCTGAATGCCCAGCTCGCCAAGCTTGAAGCAAAAGCCAAAGACGTGAATGCCGAGGCTCGCGTCAAGTACGACAAGCAAATGAGCGAGTTACGCAAAGCGTCCAAAGCAGCGCAGAAGAAAATGGAGGAAATCAAGAGTGCCGGTGAAGACAAGTGGGAAGCACTGGTCGCCGAGGGCGACAAGCTCCAGAAGGCCTTCGTGCATTCCTTCAATTACTTCAAATCTCAACTGAAGTAATTCGGTAAGGCGCAAGCCGCAGATTACCTGTCAGCCGGCAAATACAACACCTGGACGGAAGGGGTCACCTGAAGCCCGGGTGGCCCGCTGCAGGCGATTAGCTTTACAGATCCTCATTTATATCTATACGAAATATATATATAATTTCGTATATCTTCATATTATCGGTAAATAACACTTGATTTATCTATACAGTATCTATACATTATGTTCTCAACCAATGGAGAACACGATCATGATTATGAAACGCAAACTGAATATTTCAATCCTCACGGCCTTCGCGGCCGCCCTGCTTCTTTTGGCCACGGACGTTTTTTCCGGCAATTACGGCAAAAAAGCAGGCTGACATTGTCGACACTGCGGTGGCTGCAGGCTCTTTCAACACGCTTGCCGCGGCCCTGGAAGCGGCCGGACTGGTGGACACGCTGAAAGCCGATGGTCCTTACACGGTATTCGCGCCTACCGATGAAGCCTTCGCCAAGTTGCCGAATGGCACCGTTGAAATGCTGCTGCTGCCCGAAAACAAAGACCAGCTCGTGGCAATCCTGACCTACCACGTGGTTGCCGGCAAAGTCACGGCTGCCGAGGTCGTCACCCTGAATAGCGCAAAGACCGTGAATGGTTCTGACGTTGCCATCCGGGTGGTGGACGGAACGGTATTCATTAATGACTCGCGGGTAGTTTCTGCAGACGTTGGCGCCAGCAACGGTGTCATCCACGTCGTGGATACCGTGCTCCTGCCCAACTGATCTCCCTGCCTTTCAGGCATCCCCCGCACACACCCTCGTGTGCAACCTTGACCCGGATCGGGCAGGCATTTCGCAAGACGCCTTCCTGATCCGGGTTTCCTTTAACCGGAACCTGCCCGTGAACATATTCGTCCTCGACACCGACCTGACGCTTTGTGCCCGATACCACTGTGACAGGCACGTCAACAAGATGATCCTGGAAAGCGTGCAGATCCTGTGCACGGTGCTCAATGAGCGCGGCTTCGAAACACCGTACAAGTCGACCCACCGCCAGCATCCCTGTGTCCAATGGGTGGACCGCTCCTACGACAACTTCCTGTGGCTGACTGAATTGGCAGTTACTTTGAATCGCGAGTATCGCTACCGCTATGACAAGGATCGTGACCATGCTTCGATCCGCGTGCTGGGAGATATCCTGCACCATCGATATGAATCAAACGGACTGACGGAATTTGCTCAAGCCATGCCCGATCAGTACAAGGTCAGCGGCAACGCAGTCGCTGCTTACCGGGCATACTACCTGGGGGAAAAGCACCTGTTTGCCGCGTGGACACGTCGTCCTGCGCCCGGTTGGTGGATTGCCGATGCAGTGTAGATCCGGATTGAACAGGTAGTCCTCCGGCCTGCCGGCCTCACCCGGCTACGAATCCTTTGACAGGGCATCCAACCGGCGTTCTAGCTCGGCCAGTTTTGCCTGGGTCGCCTCCAGGATGGCGCACTGGGCTTCGTATTCCTCGCGGCCAACCAGTTTCATGCGCTCAAAGGCCCCGGTCAGCACGGAGCGAAAGCGGTCCTCGATATCGTCCTTCAACCGTGCCACGCCCGGGGGTAATGCCTCTCCCAGCTTGCGGGTCAGTTCGTCAACCATTCGCAAATCCACCATGCTCTATTTCCTTTTGCCGCTTGCGGCCTGATTATGCCCGCATTAAAGTCAACTGATCTACTGTTCCAAAGGAATCTACCATGAAGATGATCACCGCAATCATTAAGCCGTTCAAACTGGATGATGTCCGGGACGCAATCGCGGAAGCCGGCATCCAGGGCATGACCGTAACTGAAGTAAGGGGCTTCGGCCGGCAGAAAGGTCACACCGAACTGTATCGCGGGGCGGAATACGTGGTTGATTTTCTTCCCAAGCTCAAACTGGAAGTTGCTGTCCCGGACGACCGGGTAGACGCCGTGGTCGAGGCAATCGCCGATGCGGCCGCATCCGGCCGGATTGGTGATGGAAAAATCTTTGTGCATACTCTGGAACAGGCGGTTCGGATCCGCACCGGGGAGGAGGGTGAAAAGGCACTCTGAAAGGATTCCGCGTTAAACCGAAGCAGATTTGCGAAACCAAATCCGCTTTCGGAGCGTCTATTATCTGAACACTGGCATAAATCGGAACACCAGAGCAAATCAGAATGACCGAAAGCCACTCTTTCTTTTCAGCCACGCTTGCTGAACTGAACCGCAGAAAAGTCCTTCGCACGGTTGGTGCTTACGCGGTTGCGGTATTTGTCCTGTTGCAGTTGATGGACGCTGCAGTAGAGCCATTGCGTTTACCGGAGTGGGTGCCGACCCTGGTCGTCATCGTCGTCATCCTCGGTTTTCCGCTGGTGTTCCTGTTGGCCTGGCACCTGGATATCCGGCCGGACGGCATCCACCGGACTGAGCGGGCAGGGCTGCTGAGCCGGACGCAGAGCGCCATTCTTTTCAGTTTCATGCTGGTTTCGATGGGCGGGCTCGCCTCTGTTTTCTACCAGTATTATTCGGGCGTATTCGAGGCCGGCGATCAAAACGTGCAAATCGTGGAGCGGGAGTTCACCGCCCCGCAAAACTCCATCGCGGTCCTGCCCTTTACCGACTTGTCGCAGAAAGTCGACCAGGGCCAGTTCGCGGACGGGGTGTCCGAGGAAATTCTGAACCTGCTGGCCCAGGTTGATGGTCTCAACGTTGCCGCGCGGACATCATCTTTCGCTTTCCGGGAAAGCCGCGAGGACATTCGGGAGATCGGGCGCCTGCTGAATGTCAGAACCGTATTGGAAGGCAGCGTGCGCACATCCGGGGATCAAGTCCGGTTAACGGCGCAGTTGATCAACGTGGAAGACGGATATCATATCTGGTCAAAGGTCTATGACCGGAAATTGACGGATATTTTCGAGATCCAGGATGAAGTCGCGAGCAGCATTGCTACAGCGCTGGTCGAGTCGTTTACCGGTCTGGTCGAAAAGCCCGAATCCCGAACAGACAGCCTGGCGGCCTCCCAGTCCTATCACACGGGACGCCTGCACTGGTGGAAGCGAACACCGAACGAACTGCAAAAAGCGATTGAAATGTTCGCAACCGCGCTGGAACACGATGCCGGCTTCGCACCGGCCTATGCGGCGATGGCCGATAGCTGGCTGCTGCTGTCTCTTTACGGCAACATCACCACGGTGAAAGCGACCGAAAAAGCCCAGATGATGATTGAAAAGGCGCTGGAACTCGACCCGGAGTCGGCCGAGGCATTCGCGGCGCTGGGACTTGCCCGCTGGCAGATCGGCCAGATGGATGCGGCGGAATCCGCGTTACGGCAGGCGGTGGAACTGAACGAAGACTATATTCCCGCTCAACTGTGGCTGGCCGGTGTGCTGGGTGAGGAGGGCCGCTATCCCGAGGAACACCTGGTGCTGCAGAACGCCATGCAGCGGGATCCGCTCAATGAACTGCTCATGGTTAATTACGCCAACAACCTGGCCACTCGTGGTGAATGGCAGTCCGGCCGGGACATGCTCGGAGACCTTTTGGCCCTGCGCCCCGACTCGAGTATCCTGCTGCGTTTCATGGCCAAGATGGAGACTGAATAACGGCAATATTGTGCGCGGATGGGAACTGGCCAACCGGGCTTACCAGCTGGAGCCCGACAATCCCGAAGATATCGCGGCGCTGGCCGGTACATGGGTATTGCTGGGAGATACCGAGGAGGCGGAGCGCCTGCTGCTGCATGGCCTGGAAACTTCGGATCAGAATACCAGCCTGTTAGGCACCCGCTGGATGGCCCTGGTTGTTTCCCGCCGCTACGAAGAAGCCGAGCTGCTGCTGCGTGAGCAAATGGCGCAATTCGGTGACAACATGCCCGAAGCGCTACAGCGCAAGTTCAACCTGCAGCTGGGCATGATCGCGATGGTGCGCGGAGAGTACGCTCAGGCCAGGGACCTGCTGGTGTCGGCGATCAGCCCGGAAGATGATCCGGCCTACAGTGGCGACGAGATAATGACCGTTACCATGGCTGCCCTCGCGACAAAACTTGTCGGCGAAGACGAAGCAGCGGCTGAATTGCTGGCCGGCGCTGAGCGAAAAATAAAGCGGGCCCGGCTGAATGGTGTAGACAACTCGAACATCTACTATAACGAAGCCGTATTGCTGGCCATGCGCAGCGAGCCTGGAAAAGCCATGCAAAAACTCAGGGACGCCTATGACCGGGGGTTCCGGGAGCTGTGGGTGATGGACATCGACGGCCGCCTTGCGCCTTTACGTGACATGCCGGAGTTTATTGCCTTGATGGAACAGATTCGTGATGACGTCAATCACGCCAGGGCGGAAATTCAGTCGTTGAGTCTGGCCGCTATGTAACGGAGCATTACCGGTCTCAAACGCCGGCGAAACGCGCCGCGTCACCGATCCACCGGTGAATCAGCTTCACAACCCGTTCGGGGCTTTCGGTCAGTAAACGTTCGGCAACAGCCGGAATACTTTCCAGCAACTGCTGGTCTCTTGCCAGGTCCGCCACGCGAAATTGCAACATGCCGGTTTGCCGGGTTCCCAGCACTTCGCCCGGGCCACGCAGTTCCAGATCCTTTTCAGCGATCCGGAACCCATCCGAGGTCTGCCGCAGGATGTTCAGGCGTTCCCTTGCCGGTTGGCCGATTGGCGGACTATAGAGCAGCAGGCAGGATGCCTGTTGATCGCCCCTGCCGACGCGGCCCCGAAGTTGGTGCAGTTGCGCCAGCCCGAGCCGCTCGGCGTTTTCGATAATCATCAGGGATGCGTTGGGGACATCGACACCGACTTCAATAACGGTCGTTGCGACCAGCAACTGAACGTTTCCCTGCTTGAAACGGTCCATGATTTCCTGTTTCGCGGCGGGCTTCATCCGGCCATGAACCAACCCCACGGACACGCCCGACAACCCGGTCTGCAGCTCCCTGGCGACTTCTTCGGCTGCCTGCGCCTGCACCGCGTCGGATTCCTCGATCAGCGTGCAAACCCAGTAGGCCTGGCGGCCATCTGCGCACGCGGTGGCCACGCGGGCGATCACCTCGCTGCGGCGTTCGTTGGAAACCACCGCGGTTTTGACCGGTTTACGGCCCGGTGGCAGTTCATCGATTACCGACGTCTCCAGGCCGGCATAGGCGGTCATGGCCAGCGTCCTGGGAATCGGCGTGGCTGTCATGATCAGTTGATGGGCGTGAAGCGAATCAACCCCCGCCTTATCGAGAAGCGCCAGTCGCTGGTGAACCCCGAACCGGTGCTGTTCATCAACGACCACCAAACCCAATTTGCCGAAATTCACCCCCTCCTGCATCAGCGCGTGCGTGCCGATAATCAGCGGAGCCTGCTGTTCAATGGCGTCCAGTGCGGCGCGCCGGGATTTGCCGGTGACCTTTCCGCTGAGCCATACCGGTTCGATGCCCAGGGGTTCGAGCCAATCGCGAAAACTGCGAAGATGTTGTTCGGCTAACAATTCCGTGGGGGCCATGATCGCGGCCTGGTACCCGTTACCGATGGCCCTGAGCGCCGCCAGAGCCGCCACCACGGTTTTTCCGGAGCCGACATCGCCCTGCACCAGCCGTTGCATCGGATGGCGTTGCGCCAGGTCCGCCTGGATTTCGCGAATAACCCGCTGTTGGGCGCCGGTGAGCTCAAAGGGCAGGCGATCGATGAATTTACGTTCCAGCCGGTCTGTTGCCGACATGGCGGGCGCTGCTAACCGGCGTTGCGTCCGGTGTAATTGCTGCATGCTGAGGTTGTGCGCCAGCAGTTCTTCCATTGCGAGGCGCTGTTGGGCGGGGTGCCGGCGCTCGACCAGCGCTGCCACATCCGCTCCGGCGGGAGGGCGGTGGATATACGCCAGGGCTGAGGCCAGGGAGGGAATCTGCAAATTGCCGCGGAGGTCATCCGGCAGGAGTTCTTCGAGTTCCAGATGATGGTTCTGCAACTGCTCCAGCGCCTGGTCGCTCAACTTGATCCAACTGGCCTGCCCCAGTCCTTCGACGGAGGGATAAACCGGTGTCAGGCGGTCCGAGACGGCCTCATCCTGCTCGCTGAGAATGCGTTTGTAACTGGGATGAACCATGTCCAGTCCCCGGTAGCCGCCCCGCACTTCGCCGTAACATCGCAGCCGGGTTCCCCTGGATAACTGGTTTTTTTGCGCGGCGCGAAAATGAAAAAATCGCAGTGTGACGCGTCCGGTACCGTCAGAGATGACGACAACCAGCGTGGCGCGCCTGCCGCGGACGATCGTGGCATGTTCGACTTCTCCTTCGACCAGGGCCCGCGCGCCGGGATAAAGGGCGCCGATGGGATGTACCCGCGTACGGTCTTCGTAACGCAGGGGCAGATGAAACAGCAGGTCCTGGACGTTATGAATGCCCAGTTGGTTCAGTGAGGATTCGAGTTGCGGACCGACGCCCCGCAGGTCGCGAAGCTCAGAGGCCAAGAACCGCTTCCACTTCGACCTCCACGCCCAGCGGAAGGGCGGCCACGCCGACCGTTGCCCGGGCAGGGAAGGGCTCGGAAAAATACTCTGCCATGATCTGGTTGACCGTGGAAAAATCCCCGAGGTTGGTCATGTAAATGGTCACTTTAACGATATCGTCCAGGGTGCCACCAGCCGCTTCGCAAACTGCGCGAAGGTTTTTGAAAACCCGGTGCGCCTGTTCGCTGATACCCCCCTGGACCACTTTCATGGTTTCCGGGTCGAGCGCTATCTGGCCGGAAAGATAAACCGCGCTGCCGTGCTTCACTGCCTGAGAATACGGTCCGATTGCCGAGGGGGCGCTGGCTGTCTTGATAATGTTTTTACTCATGATGATTCCTCCGGCTTGTCGTTTCAGCCCACGCGATGGGCCCTGATGATATTGCTGTTTCTGCGTAATCGGCGCATCACGCGCGCCATGTGATCACGATTCCTCACGCTGATCTTGAACAACAAAGTCGCGGTCTCCGGGTTGGCCTCAGGCTGAGCCACGGTTTCGATATTGCTGCCGGCTTCGCCGATGCTGGTGGAAATGTTCGCCAGCACGCCTGGCGTATTCCGGGCGACGATGCGCAGTGCAACCGGAAACATACCCCGCGTAATGGCGGCCCATACCACGTCAACACAGCGATCAGGGTGTTTCCGGAATTCCCGCACGTTACTGCAGGAAACCCGGTGAACCACCAGCCCCTTGTCGGTCGACACGTAGGCCATGATGCTGTCGCCGGGCACCGGCAGGCAGCAGGCGCCGAAGCTCAGGGCATTGCCCTCAGAGCCTGCGATCGTGATGGCCTCTTCATTGTCCTGGCGTTCCGGGAACAGGCCCTTGTCCGGCGACAGCTTCCCGGCAACGATGTTGGAAAGGGTCGAGCCAAGAGCCAGCTCGTGAAACAGGTCTTCCTGACGGGTGAAGTGATTTTCTTTCAGAAACTGGGTCCAGCGTTCCTCGGGAACCTTTTCTATTGAGCTGCCGCGGGCATTGAGCGCTTTTTCCAGCAACCTCAGGCCCAACGCCACGGTGTCCTCCTGGCGCAGGCTCTTCAGGTAGTGCCTGATCGCTGTCCGGGCTCGCGCGCTCGCTGCGAATTCCAGCCATTCGGGTCTTGGCTGAACGTTGGGATCCGTGATGATCTTGACGGTCTGGCCGTTTGCCAGGCGGGTCGATAGCGGCACCTCCAAGTTGTCGACGAAGGCCTGGGCGGTGTGGTTTCCAACCCCGGTGTGAATGGCGTAAGCAAAGTCCAGCGCGGTGGAGTTCAGTCTCAGATCGATGATCTTACCCTTGGGCGTAAATACAAAGATTTCATCGGGAAAAAGGTCTTCCTTGGCGTGGTCCAGGAACTCCAGGGAATCCCCGGTATGCCTCTGAAGATCCACCAGCCGCATCAGCCATTCCCTGGCCCTCACTTCAGCCGAAGCGGGAGGCGAACCCGAAGCAGATGTCCCGGTTTTATATTGCCAATGTGCGGCAGCACCCTTGCTTGCCATGATGTCCATGTCCTCGGTGCGGATCTGGATCTCAACCGGAAGGCCATAGGGACTGTTCAGAATGGTGTGCAGCGATTGGTAGCCGTTGGCCTTGGGAAGTGCGATGAAATCCTTGAAACGGCCGGGCTTGGGTTGGTAAAGGCTGTGGACCGCGCCCAGCGCCAGGTAACAGTGCGATTCGGTCTGCGTGATGATCCTGAAGGCAAAAAAATCAGTCACTTCGGAAAAGGAAAGGTCTTTCGCCAGCATTTTCCGGTAGATACTGTAGGCGGATTTTTTCCGGCCGGTGATCCGGCAAGGTACCCCGACGTCGTTCATTTTTTCGCGCAGCGCTTCCAGGATGTTCTGGACAATTTCCCTGCCGGTGCCCGGTCATCGTGTCGAGGTGTTCAGTAATGGTCCGGTAGCGCCAGGGATAGAGATTGGCGAAGCCGAGGTCTTCCAGTTCGTGTTTCATGCTGTTCATGCCGAGGCGATCGGCAATAGGGGCATAAATATCGAGGGTTTCGCGAGCAATTCGACGGCGCGAACCGTGCTCCATGCTGACCAGGGTGCGCATGTTGTGCAGGCGGTCGGCCAGCTTGATGAAGATGACCCGCAGGTCACGCGACATGGCGAGCATGAGTTTCCGGAAGCTCTCGGCATCAGCCTGAACACGCGTCCGGAATTTCATCTTGTCCAGCTTGGTGACGCCTTCCACGAGATCGGCGATTTCGATCCCGAACTGTTCCTCTATGTCCTTCCACCCCAGCGCGGTGTCTTCGATGGTGTCGTGCAGAATGGCCGCCGCGATACTGACGTGATCCATTCGCATATAGGCCAGGATCTCGGCGACGGCGACCGGGTGGAGGATATAAGGTTCACCGGTCCTGCGGGTTTGCCCGCGGTGGGCGGACTCACCCAGGTCATAGGCGCGCAGGATGATGGCCACGTTTTGCGGGCTGAGATAGGTGTTGAGCAGGTCCCTGAGCTTCAGGACGGGTTCGGGATATCCTGTTGCTGCCTGCATGTGACTGCGTCTTGGTTTGTGACTGTCGTCGGTCTTGACTTAAGGTGCGAAATCGTCGTCCTCGATTCGCGTATCGAAAACCTCGGCGGCTTCAATTTCCGCCTGCATCATATTCACACGATCGTGGTCGACCAGTCCGGCGGCAATTTCCCGCAATGCAATGACCGTGGGCTTGTCATTCTGTTCTTCCACCAACGGATCGGCGCCGTTGGCAATTTGACGGGCCCGCTTGGTTGCGGTGAGCACCATTTCAAAACGATTGTCAATTTTGTTGAGACAATCTTCTACAGTGATTCTTGCCATGTTGTGTTTCCAAATTTACGTATTTGATTCGAGTCCCTGGAAAGTTAAAGTTCCCAGGCTGAACTTACCATTTTAGCCCGTTCCAAGCAGTTCCGCCAGAATTTCCCTGCGCTGTCTCCCGGTGACGGGACGATTCGATTTTCCGGTCCGGACAATAGCCTGCAAGTCAGACAGTGCTTCATCGAAATTGTCGTTGATGATGAGAAAATCGAATTCATTCCAATGTGAAATCTCGGCCTGGGCATCGCGCATGCGCCGCTTGATGACCGTTTCGCTGTCCTGGCCGCGCGCTGTCAGCCTTTGTCGCAATACTTCCAGGGACGGGGGAATGATGAAAATCGACCGGCAAGAAGGGAAGGTCTCCCTGATTTGACGCGCCCCCTGCCAGTCGATGTCCAGGATCACATCATGTCCGGATGCCAACTGCTGTTCCACCGCCTGGCGGCCAGTACCGTAGCGGTAGTCGAAAACCCGGGCATGCTCCAGGAATGCGTTGCGCGAAACGAGATCCAGGAACCCGGATTCATCGATAAAATGATAATGCACGCCATCCTGTTCCCCGGGCCTGGGTGGCCGCGTGGTGTATGAAACGGACAACCTGACCCGGCTGTCCTCGCGGATAAGGGCGCTGATCAGGCTGGTTTTCCCGCCTCCCGATGGGGCGGCGACCACGAAAAGCTTGGGGATCAGAGGTTCCCTGGATTCATTCAATATTCTGCACCTGTTCCCGCATCTGTTCGATGGCGACTTTCAGGTCTACGGCCACCTGGGTGGTTCGCTGGTCGACTGACTTTGAACTGAGCGTGTTGGATTCCCGGTTGAATTCCTGCATCAGGAAATCCAGCCTGCGCCCGACAGGATCGTCACGATCAAGTATCAGGCGGGCCTCTTTCACATGCGAATCGAGCCGGTCCAGTTCTTCATCAACATCGATCTTTTGACACAGAAAAGCCACTTCCTGCTCCAGCCGGCCGGGATCAAGCGGTTGTGGCAGGTCAGCGATGCGTCCGAGCAGCTTTTGCCGGAGGCCATCCCGGATTTCCGGCAACCAGCTTCTTACTTCGCGAACTCGCTCCTCGATGGTGAGCAGCCGTTCCCGGATGGCGGCATCCATTTGTTCACCCTCCCGGCTGCGGGCGGCCTGCAGTCCTGCTGCAGCCTCTGCCAGTAACTCCAGGGCCGCCTCGTGCAGAGGCTGCGGGTCAGGTGCGCGTTCTTCGATAACACCCGGCCAACGCATAAAGGACCGCAGGTCGGCATCCTGGTCAAATCCGCTCAAAGCCTGCATTTCCGTGTGTAAAGCCAGTAATCTCATGACCAGATCACGGTTCAGTTCCAGGCTTGCGTTTGCGATACCGGCAGCGGGTACAAATTTCAGGGTGGCGTCAACCTTGCCCCTGCTCAGGTGCTCACCCAGGGTTTGCCTGATCTCGGGTTCAAGCACCCGGAACTCTTCCGGAACCCGGAACCCGATTTCAAGGTATCGATGATTGACTGAACGGAGTTCCCAGGTCAGGCGTCCAAAAGGGTATTGACGCTCAGCGCCGGCGAATCCTGTCATACTGCGGATCATGAATTGTTGCCCATTGAATTGATTGGCACAATATTAACGGCAAATGCACACCGCGTCAGCGAGAACCGACGCTGTTTAACCTTAAAGGATCCTCCGCTCAATATTGAGCAGGGGGTCCGCAACAAACCAGGAACCCAATATGAGACCAAGCGGCAGAGCGCCCGAAGAGTTGCGAGAGATCGTTATCAAGCGAAATTATACGCGTCATGCCGAAGGTTCGGTTTTGATCTGCTGTGGGGACACGCAGGTGCTTTGCACCGCCTCGGTTGAAGAGCGGGTTCCGGCTTTTCTGCGCGGCAAAGGCGAGGGATGGGTGACGGCAGAGTACGGCATGCTGCCCCGTTCGACGGGAAGCCGGATGTACCGGGAAGCAGCGCGCGGCAAGCAAGGGGGGCGAACGCTGGAAATTCAGCGCCTGATCGGACGTTCGCTGAGGGCCGTGGTCGACCGCGCTGCACTGGGGGAGAGAACGATAACCCTGGACTGTGACGTCCTGCAGGCGGATGGCGGTACACGAACAGCGGCAATAACCGGTGCCTACGTTGCTCTGGTAGACGCGTGCCGGTGGCTGATGTCCTGCAATCTGATCAAGAAGAACCCGGTTCACGGGCAGGTGGCGGCCGTTTCCGTCGGGATCCTGGGCGACACCCCGGTGCTGGACCTCGATTACCCGGAAGATTCTTCTGCCGAAACGGACCTGAATGTCGTAATGAACGATGGCGGCGCTTTCATCGAAGTTCAGGGAACAGCCGAGGGTCATGCCTTCCGGCGGGATGAGCTTGACGCGATGCTGAGCCTGGCTGAACTCGGTATTGCCCGGTTGATTGAACACCAGGATCGTGCGCTCGGAGACTGAAGTGGAGCAATCTACCCGTGACAGGACACTGGTGCTGGCCAGCGGAAATCCCGGCAAGCTCAGGGAATTGAATTTCATGCTCGAACCACTTGGCTGGAACGTCAGGCAGCAAAGTGACTGGAATATTCCCGAAGCGGTCGAGGATGGCCTGAGTTTTTTTGAAAACGCGCTGATCAAGGCCCGGCATGCATCAAGACTCTCAGGCTTGCCCGCGCTGGGGGACGATTCCGGCCTGGTAGTCGACGCTCTGGATGGCGCGCCGGGAATATATTCTTCCCGCTTCGCCGGGGAGGGGGCGGACGACCAAGCTAACATCCAGAAGCTCTTGCGAGCGCTCGAGGGTGTCCCGGAATCGGCCCGGCAGGCTCATTTCTATTGTGCAGTCGTCCTGGTTCGTCATGCACTGGACCCCGCGCCCCTGCTTGCCACCGGGCGCTGGGACGGGCGTATCCTGGAAAATCCAGCAGGCGAAAGAGGGTTTGGGTATGACCCGGTATTCTGGGTGCCGGGTGAACAATGCTCCGCCGCAGAACTGCCTCCGTCCGTGAAAAACCGCATCAGCCACCGGGGCCAGGCCCTGTCGGCGCTGATCGGGCAGCTGACTGCATTCTGAACCATGGAGCTACCGCCGCTTTCCCTCTATGTGCACCTGCCCTGGTGCGTCCGCAAATGCCCGTACTGTGATTTCAACTCGCATGCTGTCGCGGAAAAAATGCCGGGAGACGAATACGTGCAGGCCCTGCTCAGGGATCTTGAAGAGGAGTTACCGCTGGTCTGGGGGCGGCCGGTGCACAGTATTTTTTTTGGAGGCGGGACCCCCAGCCTGTTCAACGCCGGGCAAATCGGCGCCTTGCTGACCGGTTTTCGTACGCTGTTGCCGGTAAGTCCGGACGCAGAGATTACGCTGGAAGCCAACCCGGGAACCATCGAGCATGACAGTTTCAGCAGCTATCACGGAGCCGGTGTCAACCGGGTTTCCCTGGGCGTCCAGAGCTTTGACGACGAGCGCTTGCGTGATATCGGCCGGATCCACGGGCGTGCCGAGGTCGAGCAGGCAGTCGCCGCCATTCATCGTTCCGGCATCAGCAATTTCAATATCGACCTGATGTTTGCACTGCCCGGACAAACGCAGCAAGGCGCTGTGCAGGATGTTCGAATGGCACTGGACTGCGGGCCCACGCATATTTCGCATTATCAACTCACCATTGAACCGAATACAGCGTTCCATGCAAGCCCGCCCAGGCTTCCGGACGATGATCGAAGCCTGGGACATGCAACAAAGTTGCGGGGCGGAACTGTCAAACGCCGGGTTTGAACAATACGAAATTTCTGCCTGGTCGAGACCGGGTTTTCAATGCCGTCACAATCTCAATTACTGGCGCTATGGCGATTTTCTCGGGATTGGCGCAGGTGCTCACGGAAAAATCTCCCTGCCCGCCGAGCAAACGGCCAGGCGCAGGGTCAGGCAGCGGCATCCCAAGGCGTGGATGAAGAGTGTGCAGGATGGAAACAGTGTCGTGGAAAACCGCGCACTGGGTCCACAAGAGCGTGTCTTTGAGTTTTTCCTCAACCAGCTCCGGTTGCGCGATGGGGTGTCGAAAAAACAATTCGAGCCGAGAACCGGCGTCGCCTGGAGTGAAGTGTCAGACCGGGTCCAGGTTGCGGTTGATAAAGGACTCCTCAGGGATGAACATGAATTCCTTTCCCCGACCGAACTGGGCTGGCGGTTCGGTAACGAAATCCAGGCACTCTTTTTGCCGTGAAAGGTATTGCAATCAGGTGATCAGCTCATTAAACTGGTGGGTCTTTCGCGTATGCGTTTACTGATTGAATAGGAATTGTCATGAAAGCCGGTATTCATCCCGAATATAGAGAAGTCGTGTTCCAGGACATGTCAACAGATTTTGCTATCCTGACGCGCTCGACTGTTGAGAGCAAGGAAACCATCAAGTGGGAAGACGGCAACGAGTACCCGTTGGTCAAGGTTGAAGTTTCCAGCGCTTCCCACCCGTTTTATACCGGCAAGCACAAAGTGCTCGACTCCGGTGGACGCGTTGATCGTTTCAAGAAACGCTACGGAAAGTAAGCCCGGCCAGGATTCCCGTGAAACCCCGCTCAATGCGGGGTTTTTCTTGCCTGTTTTCCGGGATTGATCATTAGAGATAACAAGCTGAATATTAACAGCTTTAATGTTATCAAGGCTTCTTTCACCTGTGCTATATTCGGCCCCTGATTTCCGGGTTTTTGCAGGAGACTCAAATGGCTGAAAAAAAGGTAGTATTAAAAGACGAATCAACAGGAAAACAAACAGAGTTACCTGTCATAGTCGGAACCGAGGGGGAGCCGACGCTGGATATCAAGTCGGTTCCTTCGGAACTGGGTTATTTCACTTATGACCCCGGGTTCAGCGCCACTGCCGCCTGTACCAGCAAAATCACGTTCATTGACGGTGACAAGGGTATCCTTCGTTACCGCGGCTACCCGATCGAACAACTGGCCGAGCGCAGCACCTTTGTCGAGGTGGCCTATCTCCTGCTTTACGGCGAGCTGCCAAAACAAAGCAGCCTCGACCAGTTTCGCGACGAGCTGACCTATCACACCATGGTGCATGAGCAACTTAACCTGTTCATTTCCGGGTTTCACTACGACGCGCACCCCATGGCGATGATGGCTGGAGTTGTGGGTTCTCTGGCCGCCTTCTATCACAACCGCCTGGATATGAAGAACCCGGAACACCGCATGTTGGCAGCCAAGCGCATGATCGCGAAAATGCCTACGATTGCAGCCGCCTGCTACCGGCATCACATGGGCTGGCCGGCGGCTTACCCGCAAAATTCCCTGCGTTTTTGTGAGCGTTTCCTGAACATGATGTTTTCGGTGCCGTCCGAACCCTACGAAGTCAGTGAAGTGGCTGCCAAGGCGCTGGACTTGCTGTTTATCCTGCATGCGGATCATGAACAGAATGCGAGCACTTCGACGGTGCGTCTGGTGGGCTCGACCGGCGCCAATCCCTATGCCTGTGTCGCAGCAGGAATTTCGGCCCTGTGGGGGCCTGCGCACGGCGGCGCCAACGAGGCGGTGCTTGAAATGCTCACGCAAATCGGCACCAAGGCCAACGTTCCAAAATTCGTTGAGCGGGCCAAGGACAAAGCCGATCCGTTTCGCCTGATGGGTTTTGGCCATCGCGTGTACAAGAACTACGACCCGAGGGCGACCATCATCCGGGCGGCCTGTTACGAAGTGCTGGATGAACTCGGCAAAGACGATCCGATGATGGACCTGGCGATGGAATTGGAGCGTATCGCCCTTGAGGACGACTATTTCGTCGAGAAAAAACTTTATCCCAACGTCGATTTCTATTCCGGCATCATTTACAAGGCGCTGGGGATTCCAATCAGCATGTTCACGGTCATGTTCGCGATAGCCCGGACTGTCGGCTGGGTCTCACAATGGCTGGAGCAATGCGAGGAGCCGACCAAGATCGGGCGTCCCCGCCAGGTGTATGCCGGCGAGAAAGAAAGGAGTTACCGGGCACTGCACCAACGGAAGTAACCAATCTCGCGCGTAATTATCCGAACGGGGTCTGGATAACGACAGGCTCAATTTCCGCCAGCAGGCATTCCACGTCGCTCAGCGTCGCCCGGCGTTGTGGTTTTCCATCGATCGGACTCGGTGGCGATTGCCGCACGTGGACCTCGTCGAAAATCATCAATTCAATAACAGCCTCTGCCCGTTCAAACACGATCAGGGGCAAGGTCCGGTGTTCTCCGTTAAACCATCGAATTTGCCGTTGCTCCTGCCTGAATGGAATGCCATTTTCCAGGAAGTGGAGAATGACGGATTCGATTGAATCACAAAAGACATGCAGGGTGACCCTGGAATGCTCATTGGCGGTGCCGTCAAGCACCGGACCCACCAGCCTGGGATGAAAATTCTGCAGGAGGTACATGGCGTCTACGGCTGTTGCACGCAGGCGCTCCAGGTTTTCGACGTGCGCAGAGCCACCGTACAGGCCCTGGTAGCGCCGCAGCGCGTCCTCCACTTCGCTGTTGCTTGGAAGCGCAAGCCGCTCACTGGTGCCGATCCGGTCGGCCGCTTTTTTTTTCGCAGCGCGGTAATTGTGTTGCCCCTCGGTAGCGATAATTCGCGCCGCCTCGGCGGCGACTTCCAGCCTGATTTGCCGAAGCCGCCGGGAGTGCCGCGGCAAGCCTCCGTCAATAGCTTTCGTAGGGATCTTCTTCGAGTGGGACATCCTGATCGCCTCCCTGTTCGGTTTCCTGCATTGGGGGTAGTCTGCCAGCCTGGAATATTTCCATGATTGCATCGGGGTTATCAAGTGTCGCGAGCATCCCGGTTTCAGGATCAATTTTCGCCTGGGCCAGACCATCCGGAACCAACGGCGGTTTGTCTTCTACGCCTTCAAGGGCGACGGCCATATATTCTATCCAGACCGGAAGGGCTGCCCGCCCCCCCAATTCACGCTTGCCCAGCGGATCGTGATTATCAAATCCAACCCACACAGAGGTCACCAGGGCGTCGTTGTAACCCGAGAACCAGGCGTCACGCTGTTCATTGGTCGTGCCGGTTTTCCCTGCAAGGTCCGAGCGCCCCAGTTCCATGGCCCTGACCCCCGTGCCGCGCCTGACGACATCCATCATCATGGAGCGCACGAGGTAGGCGTTTTGAGGCGAAATGACGCGCTGCGCAAAGTTTTCCTCAGGCTCTTCCACGTAAACGACCGAACTGGAATCGGCTGCAGCATCATCTGATTCTCCGGGTCCGGAGGTGATTTCCAGTTTTCTGAGTTCGGGTTTGACTTTTTCCTCTGAAGGTTCCTCCTGGCCCGTGGACTCCGTGGCGCGTTCGCAGTCATCGCAGATCGTTGAAGGCAGGGTTCGGTAGACTACGCGGCCCGCCGTGTCGGTGATGCTTCGAATGTACTGGGGTGTGACCAGGTAACCACCATTGGCGAAGACGGCATAGGCCCGGGCCATGGACAACGGTGTCAACGAAGCACTACCCAGTGCCATGGAAAGGTTTGCAGGCAGTTCGTCCCTGCTGAAGCCGAACCGCTCGTCATATTCCCTGGCGTATTCAACCCCGATGTCGCGAAGCAGACGAATGGACACCAGGTTGCGGGAATTGACCATTGCTTCGCGTAACCGGGTAGGGCCGTAAAATTTTTCACTGAAATTCTGCGGCTTCCAGGTTCGCTCCAGTTCCGGGTCATCAAAAACAATCGGCGCATCGTTGACGAGGCTGGCTACCGTGAAGCCTTTTTCCAGGGCAGCTGAATAAATGAATGGTTTGAAACTTGAGCCCGGTTGCCTGCGGCCCTGGGTAACCCGGTTGAACTTGCTGCGGGCAAAATCGTAGCCGCCGACCAATGCCTTGATATCACCGCTGCGTGGATCAAGGGAAACCAGGGCGGATTCCACTTCCGGAAGCTGGCCGAGTTTCCAACGGCCATCGTTGTGTAATCGGGCCCGGATGATATCGCCCGGAACCATGATATCTTCAGTCGTTTTGGGCTCCTTGCCTTTACGGTCACGGCTGATGAACCGCGCCGCCCATTTCATGTCCTCCAGCGACAACGCTTCGGTCTGGCCATTACGCAAATACACCAGGGCAAACTCCCCGTCGGATTCGATCACCAGGCCAGGTTCCAGTCCGGAAATCGGCCGGTGAGGGAGAAGTATTTCCGCCCAATCCGCAGTGGTCCCGTTCCCGGGTAAGTCAACATGAGCCTCCGGGCCTCGAAATCCATGCCTCTGATCGTATTCTTCCAGTCCGTTCGAAATGGCGAGATTCGCGGCCGTCTGCAGCCTGCTGTCTATGGTGGTGGTCACGACAAAGCCGCCCGTGTATGCCGCGGATCCCAGGACTTCAAGCGCCTTTACCCTGACCATTTCTGCAACATAGGGCGCGGAAATTTCTGCAATAGCCCCGTGGTAAAAGGCCCGGTCCGGTTCGGTCAATGCTGAACGGTACTGGAGTTCATCCACATAGCCCAATTCAAGCATGCGGTTCAATACGTAGTTACGCCGCTCCAGCGCCCGCTCCGGTGAAGTGATCGGATTGATCCGGGAAGGGGCCTTCGGTAGTGCAGCGATCATGGCGCATTGCGCGAGTGACAGTTGTCCGGTGGATTTGCCGTAGTAAACTTCTGCAGCGGCCCCCACGCCGTATGCGCGATATCCCAGGAATATCTTGTTGAGATAAAGTTCGAGAATTTCGTCCTTGCCCAGCTCCCGCTCAATCTTCAACGCCAGGAAGGCCTCTTTGATCTTGCGGGTCCAGGTTTTTTCAGAAGTCAGGAAGAAATTCCTGGCGAGCTGCTGCGTTATTGTGCTTCCGCCAATGGATTTTTCGCCGGTCGTTAACAGTGAAAACAGCGCCCTGATAATGCCCTGGTAATCGATCCCGGGGTGCTCATAAAACCGGGCGTCCTCGCCAGCGATAAAAGCCTGCTTGAGAAAATCGGGCATCTCCTGGACGGTCACCGGGATGCGGCGTTTTTCGCCGAAAACTCCGATCAGCTTGCCATCTGAACTGAAAACCCTGAGCGGAACCTGCAGTTGCACATCCCTCAACGTTTCCACATCAGGCAGGTCCGGTTCCAGCACCAGGTAGGTGACTCCGACCACCACGATCCCCAGGAAAACAGAAACCACGATAAATATCATCAACCTTCTAAACAGTTTCTTCACAAGTGGTTCCCGCTATGGTATTTTCCGGAAGTCGGATCTGGTTAAAAAGAGTTGATAAGATTACGATAATACGCGGCAAGCATGGAAGCGGCCACTCCCCGAAAAATGTGTTGGTTGACACCCTTTATCAACCCGCTTCCCCGACCTCCGCAAAAAAAAATTTATATTGACCATTGAGAAACAGTTCGTTTTCTGTTAAAAACTAGTTTAGGAAGTGTCAATAAACCATTGTCGAGCAAAGGATTGAGGGCAATTTTGAAACTCTTCGGCGCCAAATCACCACCCTTAATGGGCTTGGATATCGGGTCATCAAGCATTCGCTTGCTGCAGCTTTCCCGGCATGGAAATTCTTATCGAATCGATCATTTCGCGATCGAATCGCTGCCTCCCGGAGTGATTGTTGAAAAATCAGTCCAGGACATTGAAGCCATCTCGGATGCGATTCAATCGGCAGTAAGAAACTCGGGATCGAGTTCGAAGTACTGTGCAGTTGCAGTATCGGGTTCGGCTGTATTCACCAAAACGATCAGTCTCCCTTCCAACCTGGCTGAAGCGGACATCGAAAGCCAGGTGCAGATCGAGGCCAATCAATATATCCCCTACCCGCTGGATGAAATCAGCCTCGATTTCGAGGTTCTCGGGCCTTCAGCCCGGAATGCGGACATGGTGGACATCCTGCTCGCGGCCAGCAAAAACGAGAATGTTGAAAGCCGGCAGGACGCACTGGACTCACTCGGCCTGAAAACCCGGGTCGTGGACGTTGAGTCTTTTGCCATGGCCAACGCTTTCGAGTTGATTCGCGAACGGGAAGGAATCAGGAGTACCGAAACCATCGGTATCTTCGACGTGGGTTACGACCTGTCCAGTTTGCTTATCCTGAGAAACGGGCGGGTGGTTTATACCCGGGATCATCCTTTTGGCGGCAATCAGCTGATTGAAGAGATCATGCGGCGTTATGACATGACTGCCGAACAGGCCAGTTTCTTCCTGCGCGGGGAAGCGGGTCCCGAGAATTTCGAAGAAGAGGTTCTTGAACCGTTCATGCTGAATGTCGTGCACCAGATCAGTCGCGCGTTGCAGTTTTACAGTTCCAGCGCCGAGTTCTCCAATATCAGGACGATCTATCTCGCCGGCAGCATGGCCTCCATCAAAGGCCTGGCGGAACTCGTGGAGCAGGAACTTGGCATCAAGACGAGTATCGCCGACCCGGTCAGCGGGCTCGAGTTGTCGCCGTCGGTGGCAGTTGCTGCCCTGAAAAGGAATGCACCCAATCTGATGATTGCCATGGGACTGGCACTAAGGGGGTTTGACTGATGGCCAGAATCAATCTCCTTCCATGGCGTGAAGAGGCGCGCAGGGACCGCCAGCGCCAATTTCTGTATTCCCTGATGGCAACCCTGGTGCTTGGCGCAATCCTGGTATTGATGGTTGGGCTGTTTTTTGATCAGCGCATCAGTCACCAGGAATCCCGAAACCAGCAAATCCAGGTCGAGATTAACCGGCTGGAGCAAAGGATTGCGCGTATCAAGGAACTGGAAAAAACGCGCGACCGCCTGTTGTCCCGCAAGCAGATCATCGAGTCGCTGCAAGCCAGCCGTTCGCTGACGGTGGAACTGCTGGACAAGCTTGCGAAGACCATTCCGGTTGGGATCACGCTGACCAATGTAAGGCAGCAGGGCAACAATCTGACCCTGCTGGGTACCAGTCAGTCCAATGCCAGGGTATCCGCGTATCTGCAGAGCCTTGATGACATGGACCTTTTCGTCAAACCTGAACTTCAATATGTCAGGGCGGCCGCGAAACCGCCGAATCGTGTTGAAACCTACGAATTTGCAATTAGTGTCAGGCTGGATAACACCAGGAAAGACGAAAATGAAGAATCCGGCTTAGAGCCGGTAGGAGCCGACTGATGCTCAACGAACTACGCGATCTTGATTTTAATGACATCGGAAGTGCACCGACATCGGTCCGGTACGTCATACTGGGGTTCCTGCTGGTCATTATCCTGGCTATCGGCTATTTCCTTCTGATCAAGGCCAAAAAAGAACAGCTGGAACTGGTGCAGAACCTGGAAACCACGCTCAGGGTGGATTTTGAAGCCAAGCAGGCCAAGGCAGCCAATCTGGAAGCCTACGAGGCACAGTTGGCCGAGATGCAGGAACTGCTTGAAACCATGTTCCGGCAATTACCCAGTAAGACCGAGATGGATAAATTGCTGGTCGATGTGTCGCAGACCGCGCTTGGAGCCGGAATTGACGTACAACTCTTTCAGCCCAATGCCGAGGCATACCACGACTTTTACGCGGAACGTCCTATTTCCGTCAGGATGCTTGGTGATTATCACCAGTTTGGGGAATTTGTCAGTGGCGTTGCGTCACTGCCGCGCGTGGTTATTCTCACCATGCATGACATCGCATTGCGCAGGGCCAATGAACGTGATGTGGGTGCCAATGCAGGTGATGGCCGCCTGATACTCGAGGGCACGGTCAAGACCTATCGTTACATCGATGAAGAAGAGGCTATTGAGCGGGCCGAGGCGGGTGCGCCATGAAGAATCCGAACACGGTTAAAAATGTCCTGATCGTCACCCTGATTCTGCTGTCGACCCTGATGGTTGCATGTTCCGGAAGAGAGGACGACCTCAATCGCTATATTGCAGAGGTAAAGGCGCGGCCGGCTACGCCGATTCCGCCGATCCCACCCGTGCGGACTTACACACCCTACGTTTACGAAGGATTGTTGGGCCGGGATCCGTTCCGCCAGTCAACCAGCGAGGGCAGTGACCAGGTGGCACAAAGCGGCAATGCCAAAGGTCCGCGGCCGGACTTGCAGCGACCGAGGGAATACCTGGAAAGATACGAGCTGGACACCCTGTCCATGGTTGGGACATTTTCAAAAGAATCATCTGATTGGGCTCTGATACGTGATCCGGACGGCGTTATTCACCGGGTCGCCATCGGAAACTACATCGGGAAAAATCACGGCAAGGTTAACCACATTTCAAACGACGAAGTGCAGTTAAGTGAGTTTATTGCCGATGGTACCGGCGGCTGGCTGGTCAGGGAAGCGTCAGTCGCCCTGGGTGGAAGCTAGGAATGGCAACGCTCAAGAGACCAACTTCGAGAGGCATCGCAATGAACAGCATTATGAAATGCACACTGAATCAACCGCAAACCTGTGAGAGAGGCCGCAGCATGCGTAATTGGAGAAAAGGATTTCTTTCAGGCCTGGCCATGATCCTCGCGATCATGCCAATGGCAGTGGCACTGGCGGCGAGTAACGTGACCGGCATCGACCATGCAGCTACTGCTGACGGCGGTGTTGAGATCGCGATGCGAACCGATGGAGACGCGCCACAGGTCAGCGTGTTCGCCACGGAAAATCCGGCCAGGATTGTTCTGGATCTTGCCGATACTGAAAACAGGGTCGGTGCCGAATCTGTCTTTGTTGGCATGGGTCCGGTTCAGCAGTATTCGGCGATGGGCGCCGGCGGCAGAACACGGCTGGTCGTCGACCTGTCGCAGTCGGCGGCTTACGATTACCGCGCCGAAGATGGGCGGGTTATCCTTACCATTGCCGGAGATGGGTCCGTAGCCTCCGGAACTTCTTCGCCTTCTGCGGCGCCGTCATCAGCAAGCCATGGTGGATTTAACGTCACCAATGTCGATTTCCGGCTTGGCGATGCGGGGCAGGCCCGGGTGATTGTGAGCCTTGACCGGCCGGGTGCAAGCATGTCGGTTCACGAAGGCAGCAACGTGCTGAGCGTGGATATTTTTAACGCCTGGCTGCCTGAAGCTTTGGACCAGCGGCTCGATGTAATGGATTTTGCAACGCCGGTGCAGCTGATTGATACCTATGGTGTCAATTCAGGTGTCCGCCTGGATTTGAACACATCGGGGTTGTACGAACACCTGGCTTATGAATCCGGGAACGACCTGGTAATCGAAGTCCGGCCCATGTCCCAGGGCGCCAAAGAGGCCGAAGAAGTCGAAGTGAAATTCTTCGAAGAAAAGACCTATGAAGGGACCAAGGTCACCTTCAACTTCCAGGACATTCCGGTCCGTTCGGTATTACAGCTCATCGCGGATGTATCCGATCTGAATATCGTGGTGGCTGACAGTGTCGGCGGTAACCTGACACTTCGCCTGACCAATGTTCCCTGGGACCAGGCGCTGGATATCGTCATGGATGCCCGCAATCTTGATATGCGCCGCAACGGTAATGTCATCTGGATCGGTCCCACGGCCGAGATTGCCGCACGTGAGCAACAGCTTCTGCAGGCCCAGATGGACCGCAGAATTCTCGAACCGCTGCAGACGGTGCTGATCCCGATCAGCTATGCAAAAGCCGAGGAATTGATGACCCTGATCCAGGAATCGACCGCTTCGGGCGATACCGAGTACGGTCTGTTGTCAGAACGGGGTTCCGTCACCATAGACGAACGCACCAATACCCTGCTGGTTACGGATACGGTCGAGAAAATTCTCGAAATACAGAAGCTGGTCACCGAGTTGGATTACGCGGTTCGGCAGGTGCAGATTGAATCCCGTATCGTGATTGCCAATTCCGAGTTCTCTCATGAACTGGGTGTCCGGTTTGGCGTCAGCTATCTGCATGTTGGTGAGAATATTGGCGTGATATCCCCGACCGGCCGGTCCAACGACATTCTCAACCCGCGCAATCGACCCCCGTGATGATGGGCTGTATGATATTCCAGCTTATCCGAACCGCTACAACGTGAATCTGCCTGCCCCGAGCGCCAATGCGGCTAGCATTGCCATGTCGTTCCTGAGCAGTAACTTCCTGCTTGACCTGGAACTGTCGGCATTGGAATCAGAGGGTGAAGGTGAAGTCATTTCCACGCCCCGGGTCGTGACCGCCAACCAGGCTGAAGCGTACATCAAGCAGGGCGTTGAAATTCCCTACGAGCAATCGACGTCATCCGGCGCGACTGCAGTCCAGTTCAAAGAGGCGGTGCTGGAGTTGAAAGTGACGCCGTTGATAACCCCTGACAACCGTGTGCAAATGGATCTTTCCGTAAAACAGAACACCGTGGGCGAGATTTTCCAGACGGCGCGCGGCGGTTCAGTACCTTCCATAGATACCCGGGAAATGGAAACCCAGGTGTTGGTCGCGAACGGGGACACTGTGGTTCTCGGCGGTATCTTCCAGGATGAAAAGGCTTCCAAGGAAGAGAAAGTGCCGTGGCTGGGCGATATTCCCGGTGTAGGCGCACTGTTCCGCCGCCGGGCCAACGAGACAAAGAAACGCGAGCTTTTGATCTTCGTAACGCCGAGTATCGTGGAAGACCGGCCCATTCTCTGATCGATAGCGCATTAACCGTATCGAACGCCCGGGCAATGCCCGGGCGTTTGTTTTATGCTCTTGAAAAGGACCAGGAGCCCCTTGATGAGTGACCTTCCATTCTCCGACGCCTGCGAACGAAACAGGGAACCGATACTCGGTGTGCTGCAAGAAGTCTTGCCGGAAACGGGCCTGGTCCTGGAAATCGGCTCTTGCACGGGCCAGCACGTGGTGTATTTTGCAGCGGCATTGGCCGGATTGACCTGGCAGCCTTCTGATCAAAACGAATACCTTGCAGGGCTGTCAGGAAGAATTGCCCGGCAGGCTGGCGCGAATGTTCTCAGCCCATTGGAACTGGACGTTACGAAAACCTGGCCGGTGCGTCAGTTCAACGCGGTCTATTCCGCAAATACCGCGCACATCATGCACTGGGATGCCGTTTGCGCGATGTTTGCCGGGACAGGATCGGTCCTCGCGCCCGGCGGTCCGTTCTGCCTTTACGGTCCTTTCAACGAGGGGGGCCGCTTCACTTCAAAAAGCAACCAGGAATTTGATTCCAGCTTAAGGGCCAGGGACCCCGGCATGGGGATACGGGATCTCGAGGCGCTTGAATCACTGGCATGCGACCATTACATGGAATTGGTGCAGCAGTTTCGGCTGCCGGCCAATAATTCCCTGCTCGTGTTCCGGAAAAACCAGGAAAAAGACGATGTTCGAAATTAAAAACGCCTCTCACGATTCGGGTTATGAGGGCCTGTTGGAGCAGGCCTCTGCCTTGTTATCCGGTCAGAATGACCTGATTGCAAACGCAGCAAACCTTTCTTCCTTTCTGTTTTACACACTGGAAGACGTCAACTGGGCCGGTTTCTACTTTTTGAAAGGCGGACTGTTACTGGTTGGTCCTTTCCAGGGAAAACCGGCCTGCGTATCGATTCCGCTGGGTACGGGTGTTTGCGGTAAAGCCGCTGAAACGCGGGAAGTCCAGCGGGTTGCGGACGTACACGCTTTTGAGGGCCATATTGCCTGCGATGCCGCGTCACGTTCTGAAATCGTGATCCCCTTGATCCGGGAGGGAAAACTGATTGGCGTGCTCGACATAGACAGCCCGGTTGAGAACAGGTTTGGTCCGGAAGACGAACGATTCCTGGTCGGTATTGCTGCGATTTTCATCGCTTCACTGGCCTGACACGGTTCGGCGTTCTCTACCCTTCAACGGAAGCTGTGAGTCTTACCCATTCGGCCGGATGAATATTTCCGCCACTGATCAGTACTCCTACTTTACGGCCGGCAAAAATTTCCGGATGATTGCAAACGGCGGCGATGACCGTGGCCGAGGAAGGTTCGATCAGAATTTTCAGTTTGGTCCAAAACAGGATCATGGCCTTGCGCAGGTCGTCATCGCTCACCGTTAAAATCCGGTTGACCCGGGTGCTGATCACGTGAAAATTGCGGACTCCAACAATCGCCCGGAGTCCGTCCGCGATGGTGTCGGGGGAAAACTGATCGATGATTTTCCCCTGCTGCAGGCTGGCCACGGTATCCGCCGCCCCCTCCGGTTCAACAGCGTAGACCTCAACACCACGGTCGCGTAAAGCGATGGCTGTTCCGCTGATCAAGCCACCGCCGCCGAGCGGTGTTACAACCTGTTCCAACGTGGGTATTTCCTGCAACAGTTCCAGGGCAGCGGTGCCTTGCCCGGCGATGATGCTGGCATTGTCGTAGGGGTGAACCGGTATCATTCCCTGTTCCACCAGTTTTTCCAGTTCCTTCACCCGGTCTTCGTTGCTTGGCCGGCAAAAATGAACCTGCCCGCCATAACTCCGGACGGCTTCGATTTTCATCCGGGAAGAATTTTCAGGCATCACGACATGCGCCGTCCGGCCATCCAGCCTGGCCGCCAACGCCAGGGCCGCGCCATGATTTCCCGACGAATGGGTCGCGACCTCGCCGCTGATTCCCTCTTCCGTCAGGCAGGCAATGGCATTAACAGCCCCGCGGAATTTGAAGGCCCCGGTGCGCTGGAGATTTTCGCATTTGCAAAAAAGCCTGCAACCCATCGCCTCATCCAGAAGCGGGTCATTCAGAACCGGTGTCACGCGCACCTGCTTTCGGATCCGGGCATGGGCCAGGTGAATGTCCTCAATGTCAGGTATGTCTTCTACGGCATTTTGCTTCATTTCTGAGGACTCTGGGGTGTGGTTGCACCTATAATAATGCCCCCGATCAAGGAATTACCATGAAAAACGGCACTTCCGGAAAAGTGACATATCGAACGGACTACACCCCGTATCCCTGGACGCTGGAGCAGGCGATTCTCCGGTTTGAAATTGCTGAAGAATCGACACGGGTATTGTCCACATTGCATTTCATGCTGGATGACGTGGCCGGCGCCGTCACGGATATTGAATTGGAAGGCCAAAACATGGAGTTGGTTTCCGTCGCACTGAATGACAGAAAACTGGACAGTAGCGGCATTTCCCTGGGGGCTGAAAAACTCGTTGTCCACGGCGCGCCGGGAGTTTCGAAACTGGAGATTGAAGTGCTTATCCGGCCGGATCAAAACACCGCCCTCGAAGGTCTGTATCCGTCAGGTAACTTCCTGCTGACCCAGTGCGAGGCTGAAGGCTTCAGAAAAATCACGTATTTTCCCGATCGTCCCGACGTCATGACCCGGTTCGAGGTCACCATCGTTGCCGACAAGCAGCGCTTTCCGGTCCTGCTTTCCAACGGTAACGCCGTTGATTCGGGAGACCTGCCTGACGGCCGTCACTGGATCCGTTGGGATGATCCGTTCGCCAAGCCATCCTATTTGTTTGCCCTGGTGGCAGGAGACCTGGCATGCGTTGAAGACAACTTCAGAACGCGCAGCGGGCGGGACGTGGCGCTCCGGGTCTGGGTTGAATCCGAAAACCTCGATCGATGTGAGCACGCGATGGAATCGCTCATACACTCGATGAAATGGGATGAAGACAGGTTTGACCTCGAGTACGACCTGGACGTGTACAACATCGTCGCGACCAATGATTTCAACATGGGGGCGATGGAAAACAAGTCGCTCAATATTTTCAACTCGAAATATGTTCTGGCCCGGCAGGATACGGCCACCGACGGAGACTACCAGGGTATCGAAGGTGTCATCGCCCACGAGTATTTCCACAACTGGACCGGTAACCGGGTTACTTGCCGCGACTGGTTTCAATTGACCCTCAAGGAAGGGTTAACGGTTTTTCGGGACCAGGAGTTTTCGTCCGATATGCAATCGCGGGCGGTCAAGCGAATTCGCGATGTAAGGCATTTGCGCAGTAAGCAGTTTTCCGAAGACAGCGGCCCCATGGCGCATCCGATCCGGCCCGACCAGTACGTTGAAATCAACAATTTCTACACGATGACCGTGTACCAGAAGGGCGCCGAGATCATCCGTATGTACCATACCCTGCTCGGCGAAGCG
The DNA here is from genome assembly GCA_963700705.1 of uncultured Gammaproteobacteria bacterium. Classification (GTDB taxonomy): domain Bacteria; phylum Pseudomonadota; class Gammaproteobacteria; order Xanthomonadales; family SZUA-36; genus JAHEFT01. The sequence goes on from CAVOYQ010000018.1 coordinate 161,731, forward strand.
GGTTTCCGGAAAGGCATGAAGCTCTACTTTGAGCGCCATGACGGCATGGCCGTCACCTGTGACGATTTTCTGGCTGCGATGGCGGATGCCAATGATACCGACCTCGGGAAGTTTGGACACTGGTACGGACAATCGGGCACGCCTCAATTGACGGTGGCCGGCAGTTACGATGCCGGTAAGCGGCGGTTCACGCTGGATTTCACGCAGAAGACTCCTCCCACGCACGACCAGGTTAACAAGCAGCCACTGGTCATTCCGGTCACGGTCGGGCTGATTACACGAGGTGGTGAAGAGTTATCGTTGCAACTTGCTGGCGAAAGCCCGGGTTCCGCAAAGTCCATGACGCTGGTTTTAGATCAGGAACACCAGAGTTTTGTTTTCGAAGAAATCGGTGAAGCCCCGGTTCCATCGCTGCTCAGGGGCTTTTCTGCGCCGGTGAAGCTCAATTATCCCTATTCCAGTGTGGATCTGGCTATTCTGATGGCACATGACAGCGATGATTTCGTGCGCTGGGAGGCGGCGCAACTGCTTGCCCAGCGGGAGATCCTGGCCAATGTGGAACGAATCGCCGGGGGCTCGGAACCCGTCCTCAAGCCGGAACTCGTCGAGGCGTTTCAGGCTCTTTTGAACGACACGGATTCAGACCCCGCCCTGGTCGCCGAAGCACTGACCTTGCCGGGGGAGGACTACCTGGGCGAACAGATGCCGGTTGTTGACGTTGACGGAATTCACGCTGCACGCAAATTCATCAAGTCGGGGGTGGCCAGAACATTGGTGGAAGCCTTTACCGGACGTTACCACTCGATGGCCGCCAGCGGCCCGTATTCCAAATCTCCGGATGCGATGGCTCGTCGCAGTCTGCGCAATGTCTGCCTGTCATTTCTGCTCGAGGCGGAGCCGGGCATTGAACTGGCTTTGGCTCAACTCGATTCCAGCGACAATATGACCGACACACTGGCTGCGCTGCAAGGGCTGGCTTGGACCGGAGCGCCGGCTGCGGATGCCGCATTGCGTGCATTCGAGGCTAAGTGGCAGAAAGATGCGCTGGTGATGGACAAGTGGTTTGCCATCCAGGCCGCAATCCCCGGAAAACGGGCCGTGGAAAGGGTTCGTGCCTTGCTCTCACATCCCGGATTCAGCATCGCGAACCCGAACAAAGTCCGTTCACTCATCGGTGTTTTCTCAATGATGAACCCTACCGGGTTTCATTTACCGGATGGCTCGGGCTACCGCCTGCATGCAGAGCAGGTAATCGCGCTGGATGCGCTTAATCCCCAGATCGCGGCCCGCATGGCAGGCGCTTTCAATCCGTGGACCCGCTTCGACCCGCATCGCCGTGGCCTGATGCGCGCCGAACTGAACCGGATTGCCTCGGTCGAGAGTCTTTCACCTGATGTTGCCGAGATCATCAACAGCGCGATCGGCATGGAAAAACAGCAGGGAAGTCATGAGCCCGTTTGATCAAATCCCCATTTTTCCGATTCAGATTTCGTTAAGCGCTTTGATCAGCAGGCTGCGTTGAAGATCGGCTTCCGGCCTGGTCGCGAATTTTGGAGACAAGCGCAAATCGCTGGCGAAGCGAATATTGAACTGGAAACCTTCGCCTTCTTCCGCGGCAAATACCCGGGTCAGAAAAAGTACCTTGTCCAGGGCTATTGCGTAACCCTGCAATTCGTAAATCCGTCCTTTCACTAAAATGACTCCATGAGTACCGGTACCGTTCCATATTCTATATTCTTTCAGGACGACACGGTTGCATAGAGTTGACGCCGGTGAGGGCCGGTTAATCAACGGTGTGCTATTCTGAAAGGCGTGAAACGACTGGTTCAAATATTCTCTACTGATGGCCCTGGCGGGCTGTGCCAGTCCGTACCGTACTGTCTATACTTCCCCGGAAGGGAACTATTACATCGAGGAACGAGCGGCGCAAAGCGCGTACTACGTCCCGGATTCAGTCATGTATGCCGGCATCGGATTTGACCCCTGGTGGATCACCGCTAACCCTTCACTTTCGTTTATTTACTATAACCCGGGTTATTACCAGTATTATCTGTCGGCCTGGTATGACTTGATGTACCCGCCGTTTTATGGTTATTACGGGAGGAATTATTCCAACTGGTGTCCTCCGTATCGCATTCGTCACGGCCATGAACCCATCGGCGCGACCAGGATTGCAGACAGCTTCCTCCCGGCTCCGCATTTCGATAACAGCGCAATGAACCAAAGGAAGGAATCGTGGCGGCAGGTCAATAACAAAAGTTTTGACCGGATGATCAAACCGGGTAATGTGGCCGCATACAAAAGCATGGCCGAACCCAGGTCAATGAAGCCTTTTATGAATGCTCCCGGCAATCCGTCCGCGCCGTCCGCCGGAATGGGCAATGATCGGTCTTCGGCGTTCGGGAGTCCCGCTATGGGTTCGGCACCCGTTGATCGCGGCATGAAGATGTCCGGATCCTCCCGTGGCCGGGACAAGCAGTGATTTTGCTGGCGTCTCCTTAACCTTACTGCCATTTCTTTTTGAATTTCAGTACAATACGCGACTCCTGAACCAGGTTGGATGGCGATGCAGTACCCCCGGAAGTTTGATGTGATCGTGATTGGCGGCGGCCATGCCGGCACCGAGGCGGCGCTTGCCTCTGCGCGGAGCGGGGCGGATACGTTGCTGATCACCCATAGCATCGAAACCATTGGCCAGATGAGTTGCAACCCGGCCATTGGCGGCATTGGCAAGGGACACCTGGTCAAGGAAATCGATGCGATGGGTGGCGTCATGGCCCGGGCGGCGGACGCGGCCGGTATCCAGCTGCGAACCCTGAATTCGAGCAAGGGCCCGGCGGTGCGCGCTACGCGCGCCCAGTGCGACAGAAACCTCTACCGTGCTTTTATTCGCAGCAGCGTTGAACGACAGGAAAACCTGTCGATTTTCCAGGCGCCTGTGGATGACCTGTTGATGGAAGGTGAGCGCATTGCGGGTTGCCGGACGGCAACCGGGCTGGTGTTCCACGCGCCGGCAGTGGTCCTGACGACAGGTACGTTCCTGGGCGGCAAGATACACATTGGCGAGGAACAGTTTTCCGGGGGCAGGGCTGGCGATCCGCCATCCAATGTGCTGGCTGCGCGTTTGCGGGAAATGCCTTTCACCGTTGCCCGGTTGAAAACCGGCACGCCACCTCGCATCGACGGCAAAACGGTTGATTTCAGTGTCATGCAGGAACAGCCCGGTGATGTTCCAACGCCCGTTTTTTCCTACCTCGGCAAGCGTGATGACCACCCGGAGCAGGTTTGCTGCTGGATTACCCATACTTCATCACGGACCCACGACATCATCCGTGAAGGGCTGCACCGTTCGCCCATGTATTCAGGTGTCATTGAAGGTGTCGGGCCACGGTACTGCCCGTCCATCGAGGACAAGGTGGTCCGTTTTGCTGACCGGGACAAGCACCAGATTTTTGTCGAACCGGAAGGACTGCAAACCCGCGAGCTCTATCCAAACGGCATCTCGACCAGTTTGCCCTTTGAAATTCAGCTGAACTTCGTGCGCACGATCCGCGGTTTCGAAAATGCGCACATCACCCGTCCCGGCTACGCCATCGAGTACGATTTCTTTGACCCGCGGGAATTGCACGGCCACCTCGAAACCAAGCATGTCCCCGGTTTGTTTTTTGCCGGCCAGATCAACGGCACAACCGGATACGAAGAAGCGGCGGCACAGGGTTTGGTTGCCGGAATCAATGCCGCCCGCCTAACCCGGGGCGAGACTGCCTGGTCACCTGGGCGCGATGAAGCTTACATCGGTGTGATGATCGACGACCTGGTGACCCAGGGTACGCTCGAGCCTTATCGGATGTTTACCAGCAGGGCGGAATATCGCCTGCAATTGCGAGAAGACAATGCAGACCTGCGCCTGACGGAAAAAGGACGCGAACTCGGCCTGGTTCCGGATGAGCGATGGATTGCCTTTAGCCGCAAACGCGACAGTATCGAATCTGAACGGCAGCGTTTGAACGATATCTGGGTGGCTCCGGACAGCAGGCTCGCCCGGGAGTTGGAGTCTGCCCACGGTATTTCAATCAGCAAGGAAAGCAGGGCGCTGGACTTGCTCAAGCGGCCGGAAATGGATTACGTCAAACTGGTATCCCTGGAAGGCATCTCCCCTGGTGTCAGCGACAATGCCGTGGCGGAGCAGGTCGAGATACAGCTGCGCTATTCCGGTTACCTGAGCCGGCAGAAAGAGGATATCGAACGGCGCCTGCGGCACGAGAGCCTGCGGATTGCCGGCGATTTTGACTACTCGGGTGTTCGGGGGCTTTCTTCGGAAGTTCGCGAGAAACTGGAAAGGGTCAAGCCCGATACCGTCGGCCAGGCTTCCAGGATTCCCGGAATGACTCCTGCGGCGATCTCGCTATTGCTGGTCCATTTGAAAAAAGCACGCCAACAGGTGGCCTGAAATCGATATTTTTTGTGTTTAGGCCATTTATCACGATTTCAAAACAATCTGTTGACAGTTTTTTAACACCAAATCATTAAGCTAGAGTCGTAAGTTGACTGTGCCTAGCGCGTCGCCCCTCAAGACAGGCAGTCCCCACACTTCTATGCCTAGGCGATGCGCATTCAAGCCCCGGATTAGTCCGGGGCTTTTTTTTTGCGGTCTTGTTGTTCATGATGTCCTGAATCGGCAAACCCTGGCCAAGGCCAAACAGAACCCTGATGATCAACAAATCCAAACGTTTCACCCGGCCGCTGATCCATGCGCTTAAAGGGTTCTGCATGGGCAGTGCAGACATCATTCCAGGCGTCAGCGGCGGAACGATGGCCCTGATCCTTGGGATCTACGAACGGCTGTTAACAGCCATCCGTTCCTTTGACCAGGCCTGGCTGAGAAATATGCTCAGCCTGCGGTTGGCTGAGGCGTTCGGGAGAAACGACCTGTTGTTTTTACTGCCCCTGCTGACAGGCATCGTGCTCGCCTTGTTGTTCTTCACCCGCGTCATCCCCTTGCCCCTGCTGATCATTACCCACCCGGAAATGATTTACGGCCTGTTCTTCGGCCTGATTTTGGCCTCGATTGTTGTCCTGTTCCGGGAAGTGGAAAAGTACGGCCCCACCGAAATCCTGATAACCATTGTGGGCGTCCTGCTTGGCCTTGCCATCGTCAACCTTGTTCCGGTTGAGACGCCAACCGCGCTGTGGTTCATTTTCCTGTGCGGTTTTGTGGCCATCAGCGCGATGTTGCTGCCCGGCATCTCCGGCTCGTTCATCCTCCTGATACTCGGCAAGTATGCCTACATCATCAATGCGTTAGGTGAGTTCGATTTCGCAGTCATCTTCGCGTTTGGCGCCGGCGCACTGGCCGGCCTGGTCGTTTTCTCGCGCACGATCGGCTGGTTGTTAACGCACTACCACGAGGCCACGCTGCTGATGATCAAGGGAATTTTGATCGGCTCACTGTGGATGATCTGGCCTTTCCAGGACCGTATGTACGAGATCGTACGGGGAAAGGAAAAGCTGGTGGGCGCCAGCCCGGTATGGCCCGATGCCATCAATGGCACGGTAGTGGCATCCCTCGCTTTCCTGCTCGCAGGATTTGTACTGGTGATGGTGATCAACCGGCTTTCGATCAGGCACAGCGGAGCGGTTGAACGGTAACGGCAGCAATTCGTGAGGCGTTCTGGAACCACCCCGGAAGAAGCAGGGGTACTCATAGGAGACTGGCAAAATATTTCAGATCACCGGCAAAACACCCAAATCAGATGCAGGACATGGCCGCTGACCAGTCTATTACGGTAGAATTCAACGCTTTCGAATGCCGCACGTCACCAGGAATCTTTTCATGAGCACTGACAGCGTTACAACGCCAACCAATTTCATACGCAATATCATCATCCAGGACCTGGAATCCGGAAAACACGATCGCATCGTTACCCGTTTCCCGCCGGAACCCAATGGCCACCTGCATATCGGGCATGCGAAATCAATCTGCCTGAATTTTGGCGTCGCTGCGGAATTCGGCGGCCGTACCAATCTGCGATTCGATGACACCAATCCCCTGAAAGAAAACGAAGATTTCATGCTGGCAATCATGGAGGACGTGCGCTGGCTGGGTTTTGAATGGGATGGTTTATTCCATGCCTCGGACTATTTCCCGCAACTTTATGAGTACGCTGTGCACCTGATCAAGACCGGCAAAGCCTATGTCGAAGAGTTGAGCGCAGAAGAAATTCGCGAATACCGGGGGACACTGACCGTAGCCGGACGTGAGAGCCCTTATCGTGACCGCCCGATCGAAGAAAACCTGGACCTGTTTCAGCGCATGAAAGCCGGTGAATTTGATGACGGCACCCTGGCCTTGCGCGCAAAAATTGACATGGCGTCGCCGAATATCAATATGCGTGACCCGGTCATTTACCGGATCCGTAATGCTTCGCACCACCGCACCGGCGACGAATGGCATATCTACCCGATGTACGACTGGGCCCATGGCATTTCCGACGCGATTGAAGGCATAACGCACTCACTTTGCACGCTGGAGTTTGAAGATCATCGCCCCCTTTATGAGTGGTTCCTCGATAACATTCCGGCGCCCAGTCGTCCGCGACAAATCGAATTCGCACGGGGGAACCTGGACTACACCGTGATGAGCAAGCGGCGCCTGCGCGAGCTGGTCGAGGAAGAACGGGTCAATGGTTGGGATGATCCCCGGATGCCAACGCTTGCAGGCTTTCGCCGCCGCGGGTTCACCCCGGAAGCGATCCGGGCTTTTTGGACTGAAATGGGGATTTCCAAAACAGACAGCATCATTTCAATGAGCGTATTGGAAAATGCCGTCCGGAACGATCTGAATGTCAGGGCGCCACGCACCATGGCGGTGCTCAATCCATTGAAGGTCGTACTGACCAACTACCCGGAAGGCACAACGGAGTGGCTGGAAGCACCGGTCCATCCCCAGAACGAAGAAATGGGGACCCGGCAGATCGCCCTGACGCGGGAAATCTGGATCGAGCGTGACGATTTCATGGAAAATCCTCCCGGAAAATTTTTCCGGCTGAAGCCCGGGGGCGAGGTGCGCTTGCGCAATGCCTTCATCGTGCAATGCACCGATGTGCTGAAGAATGACCAGGGGGAAGTCGTGGAGCTGCACTGCACGTTTGATCCCGATACCCGCTCAGGCATGCCGGGCGCATCCCGAAAAGTCAAAGGCACGATTCACTGGGTTTCAGCCGTTCACGGAATACCCGTGGAGATCCGGCTTTATGACCGCCTGTTCACGGTGCCGAACCCGCTGGGCGACAAGGACCGTGATTACCGCGAGTTCCTCAATCCCCACTCGCTTGATGTGATCACCTGCGGAATCGTAGAGCCGGCGGTTGCAGAGGGCGCGGCAGGTGATTTCTACCAGTTTGAGCGCACGGGCTATTTCTGCCACGACAATGTTGACTCCAAACCGGGGCAGCCGGTTTTGAACCGTATCGTGACACTGCGGGATTCCTGGGAGAAAATTGAACGGGAATTGGCCCAGGGCTCCGGCGGCGCCAACTGACTTCCCTTGCCAATGAGGGTGCATGACTAAATTCACCCTCAATACTACCGGGGGATTTGCTACACTTTTCCCGGGTTCCTTAACTTTCACCCGGGAGAAGCGAAATGGGCTGGACTATCCTCATCATTCTGGTTGGCGTTGTTCTTCTCGCCATTTCGATATACAACCGGCTGGTCGCAGGGCGTAACCGGTTCAAGAACGCATTTGCCCAAATCGATGTGCAGCTGACCCGCCGTCACGACCTGATACCGAACCTGGTCGAAACAGCCAAGGGCTATATCAAGCACGAAAGGGAAACGCTCGAAGCCGTCATCAACGCGCGCAATACGGCGGTAAGCGGCTTGAAGGCTGCTGCGGCCGATCCATCCGATCCCCAGGCAATGAAGAACCTGGCACAGGCCGAACAGGGTTTGTCCGGCGCTCTGGGCCGGCTGTTTGCGCTTTCCGAGGCCTATCCCGACCTCAAGGCCAACCAGAACATGATGCAGCTTTCCGAAGAGCTGACCACGACCGAGAACAAGGTCGCGTTCGCCCGCCAGGCCTACAATGATTCGGTGATGGACTACAACACTTTGCGTGAGTCCTTCCCGAACAATTTCTTCGCCGGCTGGTTCGCCTTCCGGCCCGCAGAACTGCTGGAAATCGAAGACGAGGCCAAGCGCGAAGTCCCCAAAGTCAGCTTCTGAATGATCAGTATGCTGTCTGTTGAACCGCTAGTACAGCGGCATTACAGAGGGGTTTTTTTGCCGGTGACGAAGTCGCGCTCGCAGGACGTCGTTGCGAGTAAGACTATCTTGTGTCTTCCCGGCTGGCGCAGCCAGAGGGAAGACCAGACTTTGATGTCGAGCGCAGCCGCCTTCGGCTGCTTGCAGCCGGAGCAGGGAAGCGAGACACTCCCGTGTCTTCCCGGCTGGCGCAGCCAGAGGGAATACCAGACTATGACGTCGAGCGCAGCCGCCTTCGGCTGCTTGCAGCCGGAGCAGGGAAGTGCAGGCAATGGAGGTGGGGCGGTTTTGCCGCAGGCAAAGAAGCGCTGCCGGAATGCCGTAGCACGTGAGACTCAACATTGAACTTTTTTGAACACCAGGACCGGGCACGCAAGCAGTCTCGCTGGCTGATCGCTGTTTTCATCCTGGCCGTGTTGGCCATCGTTGCGGCGATTGACCTGCTGCTGCTGGTCGCAATCGGAGCGACCACCTACGAACCCGGGGCTGATTCGCATTCAATTGTGCAGATGGCGGTCGCGAATGCGCCGTTGCTCCTTGGCGGTGCGATAGCCTGCATCGCGGTGATCAGTCTTGCCAGCCTGTTTAAAACAGCCAGCCTGCGCTCTGGCGGCGGCCATGTTGCGCGGCAACTGGGCGGCACGCTGGTGGAATCCGATACCCGGGATTCCAACAGGAGGCGGCTGCGGAATGTCGTTGAGGAAATCGCCCTGGCTTCAGGGGTTCCGGTCCCGGAAATCTACGTACTTGAACAAGAGTCCGGAATCAATGCCTTCGCCGCCGGCTTTACGCCTGCCGATGCGGCGGTGGCCGTTACCCGCGGAGCCCTGGAGAAACTCAGCCGGAACGAGCTACAGGGGGTGATAGCACACGAATTCAGTCATATCCTGAACGGTGATATGCGCATCAATATCCGACTGATGGGAACGCTTTTCGGCATCCTGCTGCTGGCGCTTATCGGGCGGCGTGTCCTGATCCACTCGCACTTTGCAGGCCGCTCCAGGGATAAGAATGGGGCCGCCGTTCTCTTGATCGCATTCGGCTTGATGGCGGTTGGTTATGTGGGACTTTTTTTCGGCCGGTGGATCAAGGCAGCGGTTTCCCGGCAGCGGGAATATCTGGCAGACGCATCGGCGGTTCAGTTTACGCGTGATCCATCCGGTATCGGCGGGGCCCTGAAGAAGATCGCGGTGTACAGCGATGCTTCCTACCTTAATGCGGATACCGAAGAAATCAGCCACATGTTATTCGGGGACGGGCGCAAGATGATGATGTTTTCGACTCACCCTCCTCTGAATGAACGTATCAGCCGTGTCGATCCCGGGTTCTTACCGGAAGAGCTCGACCGGCTTGCGGCGACCATTCTGCGGGATGAACTCAAGGCCAAAAAGGCGGAGGAACGCCTGCAGCAGGAAGGTTCAAAACCCGAGAAGTCAATCTTCGATGCCGGGCAAATCATGGATGGGATCGGTCGGCCGGACTGGAATCGCATGCTGATGGCTGCCGCCATTTCCGCTTCGATTCCAGACAACATCAGCCAGGCAGCGCATTCAACGGAATGGGCGCCTGAGGTGTTGTTTTACACACTGCTGGACAGTAACCGGGAGGTTCGTGAACAGCAATTACTCGTTGTTGCCGGAAAAATGGGCAGCGACAGCGAAACGCAGGTGCGAGCGCTGCTCGAAGCCGGCGATTTGCCTTCTCCGGAACAACGGTTGCCGTTACTTGAAATGGCCTTTCCGGCACTGAAGCGTCGTCCGCCGGACTTTGTAAACCGCGTACTGGATACCGCCAAGGCGATGATCGACGCGGATGGTCGGGTCGATGTGTTCGAGTACCTGTTGGCCCGCAGCATTACCATGCAACTTCGGGAATCCTATAATCCCCAACGCGTGCGGGTTGCCGGAAACAAGGCGATCACTTCCTGCCGCAACGAAGCGCTTTCGCTGCTGGCTGTTCTGGCCGGTCATGGATCCAACGCCACGGGGGAAGCCGAAGCCGCATTCTCTGCCGGGGTTGAACTGCTTGGCTTCGACCCGGAAACGCCAATCCCTGATGTCGGTGACTGGATGAAGGTCCTGGATACGGCATTACCGACGCTCGATGCATTGAAGCCCGGCGAAAAAGAAAAACTCGTCAGGGCGATGACCGGTGTCGTATTGCATGATGGGCGCCTGGACGTGGCGGAACTGGAACTGCTGCGGGTCAGCACTGACCTGATGCATGTACCTTTGCCTCTGCTGACTGCTCCGCCGCAAACTTTTCAGCATTCATGATGGCCGGGGTATTGCTGTAGCCAATATTCTGGGTGCTGAGAGAACCACCCGCGCCGTGAAAAGTGGAGCCCGGTTTCCCTGGTCCTCTGCTTTCAGAAAACCGGCAAAATAGGCAGATGCCTGACTTCAGTCAAGACGCGCTATAATTTGCGGCTCTTATCGCTGTGGACACGGTGGCCAGGCAGTGACACTGACAAAATTATCCCTTTCGAATCCGGTCGCAGTTATCGTTGCGTGCATCCTGATCAGCATTTTTGGGGTCATAAGCCTGACCCGGCTGCCCATCCAGATGACACCGGATATTTCCCGCCCGGAAATCACCATATCGACCGCCTGGCGCGCGTCCGCCCCCAATGAAGTTGAATCGGAAATCATCGAACCGCAGGAAAAGGTGCTGCGCAGTATTCCGGGGCTGCTGAAAATGCAGTCATCGGCAAATTACGGCAGGAGTTATGTCAACCTGCAGTTCGAGATTGGAACGGACATGAACCGCGCCCTGATCGAGGTCATGAACCGCCTGAACCAGGTCCCGCGCTACCCGGTGGACGCTCTCGAGCCGGTCATCAGCGTCGGCGGCGATAATTTCGACAAGATTATTGCCTGGTGGGCGATCATGCCCAAACCGGGCAATATGACTCCGATTGAGAGCTACCAGGACTTCATTGACGATGTCGTGATCACGCGCCTCGAGCGGGTGCCCGGGGTTTCCCAGGCCGGTTCATTTGGCGGCCGGCAGCACGAGATACGAATAACGTTTGACCCGTTCAAAGCCGCCAATATTGGTCTGGATATTACCAATATCGCGACACGGCTTGGCAGCAACGCGGACGTTTCAGCAGGCCTCAATGAAGTCGGACGGCGTGAATACACGCTACGGTTCAGCGGAAAGTATGAAGTCAGTTCGCTGGGCGACCTGGTGCTGGAATGGCGCGAGGGAAAGCCGGTCCTGTTGCGCGACGTTGCCTATGTTGAAAAAACCATGGTGGATTCGACAAATGTCCTGCACCAGAACGGCGGGCCATCCATAGCGATCAACGTGATGCCCGAGTCCGGCGTCAATGTTTACGAGGTGATGTCCGATCTCAAGTTGGCGGTAGCGGAACTCGCGGAAAACGAACTTGAACGTGCCGGCCTTACGATCATGCAGGACTCGGATGATACGGTCTATATATCCGCCTCCGTTGGCATGGTGCGCAACAACCTGATACTTGGAATGTCGCTGGCTGTAGTCGTGCTCTGGTGGTTCCTGCGCAAGTTCCGGGCCACGGTGATCGTGGGCTTGTCGATCCCCCTGTGCCTGCTGATGGCCTTCATGGTGCTCGATTTCACCGGCCGGACGCTGAATATCATTTCACTCGCCGGACTGGCTTTTGCGACCGGAATGGTGCTGGATGCCGCCATCGTCGTGCTGGAAAACATCTTCCGCCAGCGCGAGGCCGGGCTGCATGGCGATGAGGCTTCCATGCGGGGCGTGACGCAGGTATGGGGAGCGTTGCTGGCCTCAACGGCAACCACGGTCGCCATTTTCATGCCCGTTATCTTCCTGCAAAACGAAGCAGGCCAGCTATTCAGTGACCTGGCGGTGACGATTTCGGCGGCTGTCGTCGCTTCAATGCTGGTCGCCGTGACCGTGTTGCCCGCCGCTGCGGCCAACTGGATCAAAGGGGAGGCGATCGATGACCACCACCGCAACTGGTGGCGCTGGGTAACGAGTCATATCATGAGTTGGACCAATACGCCGCGAAAACGATGGACATGGATCAGCACCCTGACCCTGGCGCCGTTACTGATCGCTTTTCTGCTGATGCCGCCCGCCGACTACCTGCCCGAGGGAAAGAAGAATTTCTTCATGGGTTTCATGGTGACCCCGCCGGGAATGGGCATGCAGACGGCCAACGATGAACTGGTTGATGTCATTGACCAGCGACTGGCACCTTACCTGTCGGGCGAAAAGCAGCCTCAGCTCAAAAGTTATTTTTTGGGCAGCGCCAAGAGTTGGGGCACCTTTATCGGCGGAGAGGCGGTCAACGATGACGAGGTGGATGAGCTGATCGGCGTGTTCAATCGGGAAATCATGACCGGCTTTCCGGACACCTTCGGATTTGCCGGACGGGATCCCATTTTTGGGGGGTCACGGGGTGGGCGCATGATCGAGATCGATCTGTCGGCAAACTCTTTTGATTCACTGCTGGATGCCGGCCGTGCGGGCTTTTTCGCTGTTCTGGAGGCCTTGCCCGAGGCCAATGTCCGGCCGGTTCCCGGTCTGGAAATGGCGGAACCTGAAATCCGCCTGATTCCCGATGATCGAAAAATCGCCGAAGCGGGCTGGAACCGCTCAAACGTGGCAACCGTGGTGCGAGCCATGGGTGATGGCGCATTTCTCGGTGAATACTTCGACGGAAACCGCCGATTCAACGTGATCATGCGGGCTGAAGGGTGGTACTCGCCGGAAGAGCTGTCAGCCCTGCCGGTTGCGACCGCGAGCGGTGAAGTCCTTGCGCTTGGTGAGTTGACCCGCGTTACCCGAACGGCGGGCCCCTCTCAAATCCGGCGCATCGATCGCAAACGGACACTGACGCTGGAAGTCACGCCGCCCGCTTCAATGGCGATGGAAGAAGCATTGCGCATCATCAAGGAAAAAGTTGCTCCGGCGATCATGGCAAACATGCCCGTCGACGGAACGATAAAGTATCGTGGCACCGCTGAAGCCCTGGATGAAGCACTGACCAGCATGACCGGAAGTTTTATCCTCGCAGTGGTCATTCTTTACCTTCTGATTTCGGCTTTATTCCGCTCATTCCGGGATTCGCTGCTCGTGATAACCACCCTTCCAATGGCCACCGTTGGGGGAATCATGGCTTTGCGCCTGGTTGACCTGGCGCTGTTTGCGTCGGGTGGGCAGAAAATGGACTTGCTGACGATGATCGGTTTTGTGATCCTGCTCGGCCTGGTCGTTAATAACGCCATCCTGCTGGTTTATCGGGCACGGGATGCGGAACGGGAAGGGATGAGTCGCCGGGACGCTGTTGAAAGCGCGGTCCGTTTGCGGCTGCGGCCCATCCTGATGAGCACGGCCACCAGTATTTTCGGCATGTTGCCACTGATGTTGATGCCGGGCGCCGGCACGGAATTGTACCGGGGAATGGCTTCGGTAATTGTGGGTGGTATGCTGGTCAGCACGCTGTTTACCCTGGTCCTTCTGCCCAGCCTTTTGAGAATGAATGAAGAAACGAAGCCAGCAACCAACCTGGCACCTGAGCCTGCATAAGATATGAGAATTTATAAATCTATAATTTTTGGAATGACGTTTCTGGCCCTTGTTTCGGCAGTCCCGGGCCAGGCCCAGATGGGCGGCCCGGCCCTGGTGAGAGTGGCGGAGGCCAGCTTCAAGGATATCGCTCCGGTGACCCTGGTGCCCGGCACGGTCGTCAGCCGGAACGACGCCCGCTTGTCTGCTGAAGTGACGGGAAGACTCACTGCAGTCGCCGAAGTTGGCACAGTCGTCACCCGGGGTGAAGTCATTGCCGAAATTGAAGACACTTCGCTGCTTCTGCTCAACACCGAATTACAAGCTCAGATCGTGAGGGCGGAGGCAAGGCTGAACTTTCTGGAAAATGAGGAAAAGCGGTTCGCGAAGTTGGCTGAGTCGAACCTGGCAGCGGCAACGCAGTTGGACCAGACGATCTCCGACCGCGATGTCGCCCGGGGCGATCTCGCGATCGCCCAGGCCCGTCTCGCACAGAACCAGGACCAACTGGACCGGACGAAGATCCTTGCGCCGTTTGATGGTGTCATCGTGGAACGACTGATGACCCCGGGCGAGCGCGTAGACGACGGCGCCCAGGTTGTTCGGCTGGTTAACCAGGAAAATCTTGAAGTCATTGCCCGTGCGCCACTCGAGTATTTTCAGTTTGTCCGGAATGGCCAGTTGCTGGACGTCCGGGCCGAATCCCGGCAGTCCATTGGCGTGGTCCGCACCGTCGTAGCCGTTGGCGGAGAAAATACGCACCAGTTTGAAATCCGCCTGGACCTGGATGGCCCCTTGTTTCCGGTTGGGCAGACTTTACGGGTTTCCATACCTACTTCCGATGCGCGGGAGGCCCTTACCGTTCCAAGGGACGCCCTCGTTTTGCGACCGGACGGTCAGAGCGTGTTCGTGGTCGATGCGAACAACGAGGCCCGGCAGGTCCAGGTAACAGTCGGTGTCGGTCAAGGTGACCGGATCGAGATTCTTGGCGCTGTCGAGCCTGGAGACAAGGTCGTGATCCGCGGCAACGAGCGGCTTCAGCCCGGCCAGTCGGTCAGTGTCATGGACGGTTAATGCCGATAGCCGCCGAAGCTGTCCAGACGGGTAATTTTCTCGAACGGCTGGTCCAGGTCGAGCGTGGCGAGTGGCCGCGCCTGACCATCGCTTTCCTGTACTTTTTTTTCCTTCTCGGCGGTTACTTCATGTTGCGCCCATTGCGTGGGGCGGTGGCCGCGAGCGACAGCGGGAATCTCCACTGGCTATACACGGCAACGTTCCTGGCGATGCTGGCCATCGTACCGATATTTGGTTTCGTGGTGTCCCGATTCCGGCGTGGACAGTTCATTCCCGCCATTTACCTGTTTTTCATCGTGCAGCTGGTTTTGTTTGCCCTGGGGTTTGAAGGCGATTCAACCCCGGCTTGGATACAACGGTCATTTTATATCTGGCTGAGCGTATTCAACCTGTTCGTGGTCTCGGTTTTCTGGAGCTTCATGGCGGACATTTTTCGTCCGGGCCAGGCCCAAAGGTTGTTCGGCTTTATCATGGCGGGTGGCAGTATTGGCGCGATCATCGCCCCGTCCGTTACCAAGGGTGTCGTACCCGCGTACGGTGCTTCAGGCGTGATGCTGACTTCCGCGGCATCGCTATTGCTGGCGACGTGCCTGGCAATTTTCCTCGGCAGGTATACGCGCAAGGATAGAGAGAACCGGCCAACCGATGTGATCGGTGGCAGTGTCTGGGAAGGCGCGATTCGGGTATTTCGTTCCGAGTATCTGCTTTATGCCTGCCTGTTGATGCTGTTGCACAACCTGACCTCGACTTTCCTGTTTAACGGGCTGGCGGTCCTGGTGAGTGCGCAGATCGCCGGGTTCGACGAGCGCACGACTTTTTTCAGCCACGTCGACCAGATCGTCCAGGTATTGGCGTTCCTGTTCCAGTTCTTCATCACCTCGCGACTGGTACGCTACCTGGGCATGTCGAAATCCCTTGTGTTGATACCCACTTTGCTGGCGGGAGGATTCATCATCCTCGGCAGTTCACTGGGTATCGTCCTGTTTGCGGCAGTCCAGGTGGCACAGCGGTCGCTGAATTACGGTGTATTGGGGCCAACCAAAGAGATGTTGTTCACGGTGGTAGACCGGGAAACCAGGTACAAGAGTAAAAACTTCATCGATACGGTGGTTTATCGGGGGAGTGACGTGACGGCCAGCTGGATTTTCAAGGGACTCCTCTCGGCCGGGCTTTCGTTGGCCCAGATTGCCTGGATCTACGTGCCGATCATGGTCGTGTGGGGATTCGGCGCCTGGAAACTGGGTCAAATCTATACGCAGATGCTGTCTAGGAGCCTGCCGGATTTAACTGGTCGTAGCGAGGGAAAGCCGATTTGAGACAGATTTTTTGCTCTTTTGAGGCGAATAGCACCGCTATTCAACGAAAAAGAGGAGGAAATCTGGCCAAACTCGGCTTTACCGCAGCAGATCATGTTAAGTCCGGCAGGCTCCTAGCCTGCGGCAGGGTGAAAGCGGGGTCCATTGACTCCTTCAAGACGCTCAATCGCGCAGTGATAGAGTCGTTCCAGGCTTGATTCGTTCAGCATGTCCCCGGCGGGTCCGGCGCACCAGTTGCCTTCACCAAACAGCATCAAAACGTGACTGCAATACCTGGCGGCAAGGTTGACGTCGTGCAGCGCAGCAAATGCTGAATTCAAACCACCGCTCGTTCGCTTTTGAATCATTTCCATGATTTCCACCTGGTGCCTGAGATCGAGATGGTTGGTGGGTTCGTCCAGTAACATGATATCCGGCTCCTGGACCAGCAGGGCAGCGAACGCGAGACGCCTGGCTTCGCCGCCGGACAAACCGGTCACGCTGCGTTCCTGGAAGCCTTCAAGACCAACGGCTTGCAGCGCCTCGTTGGCTTTTTCCAGGTCGCCGGATCCCTCGCGTTCCCAGTACGCCAGGTGCGGATGACGGCCGGTCAACGCGGTCTGCAAAACGCTGCTGTCAAACACGTAAACCGTGTGTTGCTGCAGCATGCCTATGTGGCGGGCCAGTAATTTGCGCGGCATCTCGCTGATATCCTGCGACTCCAGCAGGATGTGTCCGGCGGTGGGCTGATCCAGACCGGCAAGGCAGCGAAGCAGCGTGGTCTTGCCGATACCGTTAGGGCCCAGTAAGCCCCAAAGCTGGCCCGGCTGGATTTCCAGGTTCAGCCCGGCCGCCACCTGGATGCCGGCGATACTCAGATCAACCCGGGAGCACGACAGTGTCCAGCCATGTATCATTGCTTCACCCTGGCCCGATTCAGCAGGAGCAGAAACAAAGGAACACCCAGAAGCGCTGTGACAACGCCAACCGGTAATTGCCTCGGTGCGAGTACCGTGCGCGCCAGGGTGTCGGAAAAAACCAGGAACAAGCCGCCAAACATCGCCGAGGCGGGCAGCAATATGCGGTGGTCTGATCCCACCAGGAGTCGCATCAGGTGGGGTACGATCAGCCCTACAAATCCGATGTTGCCGGCGATAGAGACCGCCGTTGCCGTCAGAATGGAAGCCAGAAGGTAGACTACCCACAGAAGTTTTCGGGTCGGCTCTCCCAAAAGCCGTGCCGTTGTCTCTCCCATTGCCAGCACATTGAAACTGCGCGCCATTCCGTAACAGGCCAGAAAAACGAGTAACAGAATGGCAATAGCCCAGTGAGGAAGCCTGGAATAGCTCAGATCACCGATCAACCAGAACAACATGCCTCTGAGGCTGCTGTCCGGGCCAAGCGTCAGGAGCAGGCTGATCAGCGCAGCCCACCCGGATGCAGTGACGACACCGGTTAACAATAATCGCGTGCCGCTCCACGGACCTTCGCCCCGAGCCAGGCTGAACACGACCAGTATCGAGACCAGGGCGCCTGCCCACGCAAGTGCGGGAATCGCGCCTGCGGATATACCCAGGGTCATGCCGAACAGAGCTGCGCAGGATGCGCCGCCTGAAACTCCGAGGATATAAGGGTCGGCGAGCGGATTCCGGAGAAGCACTTGCATCAGGCAACCGGAAAGGGAAAGCAGCGCACCTACGGTCCAGGCGGCAGCCGCCCTGGGCAGGCGTAAACGCCACAGGAGTTCTCCGCTTTCCGACGAGGAATCGCGTATTGCGGCCACCCACTGATGCCAGTCCAGCGTGACAGAACCGGTCGCGGACGCAATAAGTATGCTGGCCGCGGACAGCAGCATAAGTAGCAGGAACAACAGTCGGCGGTGTGCTGTTGGCATCATGGGGAAGAAACGATTAACATTCTGGAATCCGGACAACAAAAGTACCACATGCTCCAGGCAGGGCAAACAAACAGTAAGCATGATCGATTCTGACGGCTATAGACCAAACGTCGCCATCGTACTGATGAACGATGACAGGCGGGTATTCTGGGCACAGCGCGCCAATAGTGACGGGTGGCAGTTCCCGCAGGGTGGCATGAATACCGACGAAACACCTCTTGAAGCCATGTATCGTGAACTCAGGGAAGAAACCGGATTGACGCCCAACCTGGTAGAAGTGCTCGGGTCCACCCCCGGTTGGCTGCGCTACCGCCTTCCGAAGAGATACCAGCGCCACTACAGCAAACCGCTGTGCATCGGACAGAAGCAGGTCTGGTTTCTGCTTCGTTTTCTTGGCGATGAATCCGCCTTCAGCCTGGACCTGTGTGATGAACCCGAGTTTTGCACCTACAAGTGGGTCGATTTCTGGTACCCGGCGAAGAATGTGGTGACCTTCAAGCGGAAGGTCTACCACCGGGCCCTCTCTTTCCTGGAGCCGCTGGCGGACTCCAGCCTGGTTACCTGCCAGTAATCAAAATTCAATCCGGCAGGAATTGTCCGAACCCGTTTCGGAGTATTTTCTAATTGACAATAATTCTCATTTGCATTTATGATCCGGACTGATCACGGACAAACTACTTTCGGATACGATTTCACCATGTATGTTTGTATTTGCAATGCAGTAAATGAGTCTGCTATCCGGCAAGCGGTGGAGGGTGGCGTTACCAGCTTTCGCGGCCTCAGCCTGAAGACAGGATGCGGCACCCAGTGCGGAAGCTGTGTCAAACTGGCCCGCGAAATATTGGACAAGGCTTTGGAAGACGCAGGCTCACCCAAATCCACTGTCAAACTGCAATTTGTAGCTGCGACCTGAACACCTTTCACACGTAAACGATTCTCATTTCTGCAAGCAATTGATTCATTTTGTAGAATGAATGCTTTCCCTGGCCACATGGCCGAATTTGCCGAATCCTGGAGAGTCTTGAATGAAAGGTGACCCCAAAGTCATAAAATTACTGAATCGTGTTCTGCGCAACGAACTGACCGCAATCAGCCAGTATTTCCTGCATGCGAAGATGTTCAAGGACTGGGGCCTGAAAAGCCTGGGAGACTATGAGTTTCACGAGTCCGTGGATGAAATGAAACATGCTGACGCCCTGATCGAGCGGATTCTTTTTCTGGAAGGTCTGCCCAGCATGCAGGATGTCGGGAAGCTGAGAATTGGTGAGCATACAAGGGAAATGCTGGAATGCGATCTTGCCCTGGAAATGGAAGCCATTCCCGATTTGAAGGAAGGAATCGCGTACTGTGAATCCTGCAAGGATTTCGTCAGCAGGGACCTGTTTGACCGGATACTGGAATCCGAAGAGGAGCACGTGGACTGGCTTGAGACCCAGCTTGACCTGATTGACCGGGTGGGTATCGAGAACTACCAGCAAAGCCAGATCGGTTAATCGCCGACCGGTCAGGTATAAACGTTGTATGAAAGCCTGCTGCTTGAGATATCATGCAGCAGGCCACACCTTTTTGAGACAATGTTTTCCAATACCAGCCAGCCCTGCACTTTCAAACGTGACTGCGAAGTCGTGATGATCCCCCAGGGGGATGAAGTCACGATTCCCGCCGGCACGGTTGGCTACATTACACAGGCGCTGGGTGGCAGCTTCACCGTGTTTGTCGATGGCAACCTGTTTCGCATTGCAGGCGTGGATGCGGATGCCATCGGAAAGAAACCGGTTCTGCCGCCGGTTCTTCCGGAAGGGGCTACCGAAGAGGACGTGGAAGCGCTTCTCTGGGAACAGATGAAAACCGTTTATGACCCGGAAATCCCGGTAAACATCGTTGACCTCGGACTGGTTTATCGTTGCGAAATGAGTTCGGATGAAAGTGGCGGCCGGACAGTCGATATTGATATGACGCTCACGGCGCCGGGTTGCGGCATGGGCGATATTCTGGTCGATGACGTTCGTTCCAAATTGAAACTCGTGCCGACCATCAAGCAGGTAAACGTGGAACTCACATTTGACCCGCCGTGGAACCACAACATGATGTCGGAAGTGGCGCGACTCGAAACCGGAATGTACTGAGTAACCCCTGATCAATTAGGCGTTTACCTGCGTATTGATCCGGATCAAATAGATGGATACCCAATACCTCTATTATTGATGCATGAGCAGCCTCACCGGCAGATTGAAACGCGAGCATGAAACGCTGATTTGCATGACCCGCCTGTATTGTGACCACCATCATGATGACCACAGGGGCGCAGGACTTTGTGCAGAGTGTTCCCGCCTGATGAATTACGCCGGGAGAAGGTTGCAGAAGTGTCCGTATGGTGAGAACAAGCCTACCTGCGCGAATTGCCCGATTCACTGCTACAAACCCGTTGAACGGCAAATGGCGCGGGACATCATGCGCTTTGCCGGCCCCAGAATGACCTGGCGGCATCCGTTTCGCGCAGTGAACCACCTGTGGGACAAACTGCGGCAGGTCGAGCATCCGATGAAAGCGCGACAGAAACTCCGGAGGCAGCGCAACGCGCCAAACTCCTGAGCCGCAAAGTGCGCCAGCGCGGGTCAGGGCATCCAGGCCAAGTGAAACGTACCAGGCACGGCCTGACGCGTTGAAACCGAATGCGGGTTCGTATTGCTCATTGGCCAGGTTGTCGCCTCTCAGTTCAAGCTGCCAGGCCGGCGAAAAAACCCAGCCCGCGCGAAGGTTGACGAGGCTGTAAGCGGCCAGACTGATCCCACCGAAATCCTGTCGATTGCCCGAATGAAACCACTCCATCCCGATCCAGGAACCGTTTGTAAAACGCCGGTCCACGGTGATGGAGCCTTTTTGGTCGGGGCGCCTCAGCAGGGGTTCATTCGTGACCTGGTTTTCCGCTCTCTGAAAGGTTGCGTTGGCATTCAGCAGCCAACCCGCCCGTGACAATGTGTAGTCAAGTTCGAGGCCTTTGAGCAGGGCCTGGTCAATATTGATCGCCTGGTAGAGTTCTCCGGTGAATGAAATCATGTCTTTAACCTCGGTCCGGTAGGCGGAGGCCGTAAACGTCCCCAGGTTTTGACGCTGCCACCGCAGCCCCAGCTCACCGGAGGTTGATGATTCCGGTTCCAGTTCCGGATTACCTGCAAACAGTCCGCCAAAACCCGGAGAGAACTGCTCATTCAGATTCGGTCCCCGGAAAGCGGAACCGTAACTGCCCATGAGCTGCCAGGCCTCTCCGATGTCGTAACCGAGGGCCGCCTGACCGGTAAATTCGCTGCCGAAGCGGCTGTTATCGTCGTAACGCCCGCCCAACTGGAGGTGAAGTTTGTCCAGGTAGTAGTCATAGCTCACGAACAGCCCGGCGTTGTTGCGGCTTTCGTCCCAGGAATACAGCGATTCACCGTTTTCATGGTAGTAGTCAGCGCCAAAGCTGAGCCTGGCGTTTTTACCTGGATCGAATTGATTCTGCCAGCTGAATTCATAGCGCCGCGACTTGAAACCCGTAGTGAAATATTCGAAGTCAGAATCCAGCTTCTCACGGGTGTAGCCGGCCAGTAACTGGTAGTCCCAGGCCGGTGAAAAATTGCCGTGCAGCCCGAACGACGCGACGTTCTGATCCGTTTCGGATACACCCTGGTCAAATTCAGATTGGCTCTTGAGGCCGAGAAAACTGTACTGCCAACTGCCGAAACTCACCTGTGTGGACCCCCTGATGCCCAGGTTGGTGTTTTCGTAACCATCGTCATCCGGGTTATAGCTGTATCCATCAGGATTTTGAACCGAGAAGCCATTTACATTCCGATAACCTGCGTTGATGCTGATTTGCGTGCTCGCACCCTGGTAACCCAGGCCGCCTTCGATTTCGGCCGTTCCGTAACTGCCGCCGGTTGCCCTGGCGTAAGGTTCCGGGCTGCTCCGGGTGAATATCTGGATTACGCCGCCGATGGAATCGGAACCGTAAAGGCTGCCTCGAGGACCCCTGACGATTTCAACTCGCTCGACCTGGTTTAACGGCAACTGTTCCCAGACGAAGCCACCGGTGTTGGCAGAACTCACCCTGACGCCGTCGATCAACACCAGCACGTGGTTCGAGTTGCTGCCGCGCATGAAAATGCTGGTCTGGGCACCGGGGCCGCCTGATCGCACGATATCGATTCCGGGTTGGAGGCGAAGCAATTCGAACAGGTCTTCGGCAACTGATATCTCGATGTCCTCGCGACTGATCAGGCTGACGGAAGCCAGCGACTCGCTCAATGGCTCAATCATTCGCGTCGGCGTGACGACCAGGTTTGGTTTGAGTTCGTAAGTTTCTGTTTCCTCAGCGATCAGGAAGCCGGGAAGACTGCCTGCAAAAAACAACAGAATGGAGAGCTTATTGTTGGGGTTCATTTTTCCTCCGAAGCGCACACCCGCGTCTGTTTTGCGCTGCGGAGAAGAGGGCCGGGAGAAGTCCACAGACCCAGGTTGCCCTCCGCAACACGGTAACTGCGAACTCTGGGCCGGTCTCCGGACTTGCGAATGATCCTGAAATCTGGATCTTTGTGGCGCCTTCCCACACCTAGTGCAGTGGCGTCTGACCACATCTACAACCCGCTCATCGCGGGATGAATCGCTTACCGTTGCGGGGGCAGTGCCGGACTCTAACCGGCTTCCCGTTTCACCTGGAAGGAACCCGGCCGTTTAGCCAGAAACCTTTTATCCAGGCACCCAAAGCAATAACCCCGGTCGGCCAGTGCAGGGAAGCACGTGAGCCGGCCGGGGTCGTGAGTATAGCAGTCTAATTAAGCGGCGTGTTGGGTGTCGAGCCGTTTTTCCGGTCTCCTGCCTGCCCGAAGGTCCTCGGTGTCGAAATCATCGACGGCAATAATTTCGGCCACCATTTCGCGCACGCGGATGAGGATCTCGGCTTCTTCCCGGGTAAGGATTGACTTATCCAGGGCGCTTTTCAGCTGTTCATCCCAGGTGATTCCACTCAGTTCGCCCTGTTTGAGCGCCTTCAGAAGTTTACGTTCCAGGGGTTCAGCCTGGATCACCTTCGGCAGGGCCCGTTCCATGAAGCACACCGGGTGATTCGACGTGGCGGACTTGAACACACCATTCGTCAGGCGGTCACGGGTATCGGAAGGCACGAGTAACAATTGCGCCACCCTGTGCGTCAGGCGGTCACCGGGTTCTTTTTCACGACGCCCGAATGGAAATACCACGAAGCGCAGCAAGAAGCGCATGTAATGATTGGGGAAATTATCTACGACCCGGCGCAGGGCAACCTGGATTTTGTAAATGGCGCTGTGGAACGACCATGCCAAAATGGCCTGGTCAGCCGCCGGTCGGCCTTCTGACTCAAAACGTTTGAGCATGGCAGAACAGATATAGAGATGGCTCAGCACATCGCCCAGGCGTGCAGAAATGTGTTCTTTCTGTTTCATTTTGCCGCCCAGTGTGAGCATGGAAATATCGGAGATGAACGCAAGAGCGGCTGAATACCTGGAAAGCTTCTTGTAGTACTTTGCCGTTTTGCGGTCATGCGGCACGATGGCGAACTTGCCAAAACTCAGGCCCAGGATCAGGCTTCTTGCCGCATTCCTGATGGAGTAGCCCATGTGTGAAAACAGCAGTTCGTCGAAGCGTTCGATGCGTTCCGATGCATTCTCGAGCCTGGCCGCCTGCATTTCCTTTAAGACATAGGGATGGCAGCGGATTGCGCCCTGGCCGAATATCATCAGGTTGCGGGTCAGGATGTTGGCGCCTTCTACCGTGATGGATACCGGCACACCCTCCCAGGCCCGGCCCAGGTAGTTCCTTGGGCCGAGAATCGCGCCTTTGCCGCCGTGAATGTCCATGGCGTCCCGGATCACTTCCCGCGCCATCTCGGTCGTGTGGTACTTGGCGATGGCCGAAGGTACGGCCGGTTTTTCGCCCAGGTCAACCGCAGTGGCGGTCATCCTGGATAATGCCGACGTGGCGTAGGCATTGCACGCAATGCGGGCCAGCGCGGCTTCTATACCTTCAAAACGTCCGATCGGCATGTTGAATTGTTTACGAATCCTGGCGTAGGCTCCGGTCGCGAGGGCTCCCATCTTGGTGCCGCCGGTCGATGTGGATGGAAGCGAGATGGCCCGGCCAACGGAAAGGCACTCCACCAGCATTCGCCAGCCCTGGCCTGCCATCTCAATTCCGCCGATCAATGCGTCCAGCGGAACGAATACGTCTTTACCGCGTACCGGCCCATTCTGGAAAGGCAGGTTCATCGGCATGTGACGGCGGCCAATATCCATACCCTTGGTTTCGCGGGGTACCAAGGCCAGGCTGATGCCGAGGTCTTTCTTATCCCCCAGCAAGCTGTCCGGGTCATACAGGCGGAATGCGATGCCAATAATCGTCGCAATCGGCGCAAGCGTAATGTAACGCTTGTCGAAATTCAGTCGCATTCCGAGAACTTCCTTGCCCTGGTATTTTCCTTTGCAGACGATGCCGTAATCTGGAAGCGAAGTTGCATCGGAACCGGCGGTCGGCCCGGTCAGCGCGAAGCAAGGGATGTCTTCACCACGCGCCAGGCGGGGCAGGAAATGATTCTTTTGCTCTTCGGTGCCGTAATGCAGCAGCAGTTCACCGGGGCCCAGGGAATTGGGCACCGCAACGGTTGAAGCAGTCAAGGCGCAAACCGAAGATATTTTCTGCAACACGGCGCGATGCGCCATGGCGGAAAACCCTAGCCCGCCATACTGTTTTGGAATGATCATGCCGAAAAAGCGGTTCCGTTTCAGGAATTCCCACGTTTCCGGTTTCAGATCGGTATCGATGTGGGTAATTTCCCAGGTGTTGAGCGAGTTACAGAGTTCTTCCACGGGTCCGTCGAGAAAGGCCTGCTCCTCAACCGTCAATGCCAGGTATGGCTGTTTCTTAAGCAGTTTCCAATTGGGCATGCCGGCAAACAATTCGCCTTCCCAGCCCACCGTGCCGGCTTCGAGCGCCACCTGTTCGGTCTCGGAAATTTCGGGCAGCATTCTGCGGAATTGTTGGAGAAACGGCGCGCTGATCAATTGCTGACGCCAGGGCTTGAAGTTGAGTGGAACGGCAATGATGGCGAAGATGGTCGAAATGATCAGTAAGCTGAAAATCGGCACTGAACCGGTTGCAGCCAGGATGGCAATGCCGGCTGCCATCGCCACGGTCCAAACCAGCAGGCTGGTGCCATAAAAAGCGCTTGTCAGCGAGATAACCAATAGCGTTAGAAGTAATAACCACGTCATGACGATCCTCCTGATCGCGAAATTTGACCCCCGGTCCTTACAAACAGGCCGGACATCTTAAGTTTACCATACGGTGGAGTATGGTAATTGTGTTGTGTCATGTCAATAGATGACTTATTGGGCTTTAAAAAGCGTTACACTTGTTCGCAGATTTGAACGGAAACTCCCAAAGGTCCTATGAAACCTTTGAAAAAGAATGAACGGGTCACCCTTTCAGCTGATGATTGGGCGCGCGAGGCATTGGAATTGATTGCCGAGCAGGGTGTTCAGGCCCTGGCGGTAGAACCGCTTGCGCGCCGGATGGGTATCACGAAAGGCAGTTTTTATTGGCACTTTTCAAGCCGCGACTCGTTGCTTCGACGCGCGCTGAGCCGTTGGGAAGAACACGACAGTCGAAATCTGAACAGCGCGCTGGGTGAAATCGATCACCCGCGCGATCGCCTGGTGTCGTTTTTCCGGCGCGTGGGCAAGGAAAAGCTCACCCACGAGGTATATAGCGAATTGTGTGCAGCTGCCGGGCACGCACAGGTGGAGCCGGTACTGGAGCGGGTCGCTGAAAGGCGTATGGCGCATTTGTCCGCTGCCTTCGAGGAACTGGGGATGGATCCGGTCTCGGCGCGCCACCAGGCCCGGCTTACCTATTCGGTGTACCTCGGATTTCTCCAGCTGCAACGGCAAAATCAGACGCCAAGTCTCAGCAGTGAGGAGTTTGAGGCCTATATCGAGCACGTAATCTCAACGCTGATTCCGTACTGAGTCGATATCCGTACATCGGATATACAATGATATGGCTCATTGAAGTAAAACCATAGAGACATTATGTTCGATGAAACCGGAATCGGCGTCGAATTGCATGAGGGTTTGATCATGACAAAGCATAAAGCGTTAAAAGACTGGATCGAAAAAACAGCCCAACTGACCCAGCCAGACAAAATTCACTGGTGCGATGGTTCGGAGGAAGAATTTGACACCCTGGCGGGACAGTTGGAATCGCTGGGCGGATTTTTCCGGTTGAACCCGGAGACCCACCCGAATTGCTGGCTGCACCGTTCAGATCCTACCGACGTCGCCCGCGTGGAACACCTGACCTTTGTCTGCAGCACGTACCGGGAAGACGCCGGGCCAAACAACAACTGGATGGCCCCGGCCGAGGCTCGCGCCAAAATGGAGGAACTCTACAAGGGCTGCATGAAAGGGAGAACGATGTATGTGATTCCCTATTGCATGGGCCCGATAAACTCCCCTCTCGCACGCTGCGGTGTGGAGATCACGGACAGCAAGTACGTGGTCTGCAACATGCGCCTGATGACGCGGATGGGCACGCCAGCGTTAAAACGTATCGAAAGGGATGGGGTCTTCGTCAAGGGGCTGCACTCCATGGGTGATTTGAATCCCGAACGCCGGTTCATCATGCACTTTCCTGAAGACCTGGAAATCCAGAGCTTCGGTTCCGGTTACGGCGGCAACGCCCTCCTGGGAAAAAAATGTCACGCGCTCCGAATCGCGAGTCACCAGGCGCGTTCGGAAGGCTGGCTTGCCGAACACATGTTGATACTCGGGCTTGAGAGCCCGGAAGGAAAAACCCACTACATAGCCGCAGCCTTCCCCTCGGCGTGCGGTAAGACCAACCTGGCCATGTTGATTCCGCCTGAAAACTACAAAGGCTGGAAAGTCTGGACGTTGGGTGATGACATCTGCTGGATGCACGTCGGCGAAGACGGAAGGTTGTGGGCGATCAACCCGGAGTCGGGGTTTTTCGGGGTCGCGCCTGGAACTTCAAGTAACACCAACCCGAACGCCCTGGCCATGCTGAACCAGAATGCAATTTTTACCAACGTGGCCGTGACCGACGATAACCAGCCCTGGTGGGAGGGTCTGGATGATCGCGTGCCGGCGCTCGACTGGACAGGAAAGCACTATGATCCGGCCAATGGTCCGGCGGCGCATCCCAATTCGCGTTTCACGGTCCACATGTCCCAATGCCCGTCCTATTCTGACAAGGCCGAGGCGCCGGAGGGTGTACCCATTTCAGCGATCATATTCGGTGGCCGTCGGGAACGCCTCATTCCGCTGGTCATGGAGAGCGAAACCTGGAATCACGGCGTGTTGATGGGGGCCTCCATGGCGTCTGAAACAACCGCCGCGGCTACAGACGAAGTAGGTGTGGTTCGTCGCGACCCGATGGCCATGAAGCCTTTTTGCGGCTACAACTACGGGGATTATTGGGCGCACTGGCTGAACTATGACGAAGTGTCTGATCGGCTGCCCAGGATTTTCCATGTCAACTGGTTCCGCAAGGACGCCAATGGAAAATTCATGTGGCCCGGATTCGGTGAAAACATGCGGGTTCTTGAGTGGATCATCAAACGTTGTGGGGGGCATGTTGGCTGCATTGAAACGCCTGTTGGCAAGCTTCCCCGTCCCAGGGATCTTAACCTGGAAGGCGTCAATGTGCCGGCTGAAACTCTGAAAGCGCTTCTGGAGGTCGACAGGGACGCCTGGCGGACGGAAATATCCGAAATCGGCGCGTACCTGGAGTCCTTTGGCGAGAGAACTCCGGACCGACTCAAAGCGGAACAGGAACGAGTCGCCGAAGCTCTGAACACTGACTGAGCTTTTGCCGGGCTTGACAGGGAAGTATCGTAGGACCGTCAACGGTCCCGCGCACCACGCGCAGATCAAATTCTTTCGCGGCACTTTGCAAATCTTTTGGGGTTGCTTTAAACCCTTTGGGTTCCGTACAAGTCTAATTTTCACAGGAGGAGCGCGTATTGGCATCGTGGGAAGCGAAAACCTCAGATCACGATGACGAATCCGGGCTCGTCGCAAGCGCGGTGCGTGGTGACTGTGCTGCTTTTGAAAAACTGTATCGCAGGCATCGCGACCGGATTTATGGCCTGTTATGGCGTCTGTGCGGCGGTGATGCGGCGCTTGCGGAGGACTTGTTGCAGGAGGCCTTTATCAGGGCCTGGCAAAAACTGGACGGTTTCAGGGGCGATAGCCAATTTGGCACCTGGCTGCACAAGTTATCTGCAAATGTTGCGCTGAGCGACAGGCGATCACGAATCAGGCGCATGAGCCGGGAAACAGAACTGAGCGAAACGGTGGAGCGTGGCGCGACGGGTGACAGGGATGTCTATGCCGGGCAACGGATGGATCTGGAAAAAGCCATCGCGCGTTTGCCGGAAAGAGCCCGTACCGTGTTGGTTCTTTATGACGTAGAGGGCTATAGCCATGCCGAGGTTGCCGAAATTTCCGGCATGGCCGAGGGGTCTTCAAAGGCCCAGCTGCACCGGGCCAGAAACCTGGTCCGGGAGGAACTGGATAAATGAGTCAGAGAATGAGTGAAAAGGAATTGTTGAGCCGCCTGGCTGATTTGCCTCGTGAGATAAGTCCGGGGCGGGATCCGTGGCCGGAAATAATGGCTGCAATCGGGGATTCGCCGGCAGGTTCAGGTACTGAAAAATCCGGGACCAAATGGCAATTCCTGGCGGCAGCGGCATCGGTGGTGCTGGCGATTTCGGCCGGCCTGGTTTTGAAGTCCCTGTACCAGGAGCAAGCTGTTTCTACAGAGTTCCTTGCCAACGTCGATACCGCACCAGTCGCGGTCGGGGTGACCGGGTATGAAGATTCCGGAATCTCCCGGATGCTCAACATCGTCGATGCGGAATACGTCGCGGCGTTCAGGGAATTCATCGGTGCCGACGATGTGCGCAGCGGTCTGGCCCCGCAAACCCTGGAGAAAATCGAAATGGGATGGGCCGACCTGAGAATGACCGAAGTCGCGCTGGAATCTGCTTTGGAACAGAATCCGGACGACCTGTTTTTAACTGAAAGAATGCTCGAGCTTCGCGCCCGGCAACTCGGCTTTCTGCAACAAATTGTTTCGCTGGATCGAAATAACCGGAGGTTAACCATATGAAAACCCTCATGAATACATCGCTGAAACTGCTGTTGGTATTGGCTTTCGGCGTGACTTGGGCAGCGATCCCCCTCTGCGGATTCGCGGGTGAGGAAATCGACAAGACGCTTGAAATGCCGGCGAATGGTCTGGTCCAGGTGGAAAACCTCGCGGGAAGTATCGAGTTTGCAGCCTGGGACCGGCAGGAAGTACAGGTTCGGGGAACCGCCGGCAATAACGTGGAAGAAGTGGAAATCACAGCCACTTCCAACGGCGTACAAATCAAGGTTCACAACCGCAAGGGAAAGCGTAATGTAGATGGCACCGAGCTTTATCTCCGGATTCCCGAAGGTGCGAGCATCGAGGCCGACAGCGTCAGCGCGGATATTTCCGTGAGTGGAAACCGGGGTGAAAATATCCTGTTGAATACGGTCAGCGGCGACCTGGAAATTGATGCTTCCCCGAAACGACTCGAGTTGCATTCGGTAAGTGGTGATGTTGAATTCAAAGGCTCCGCCGACCGGTCATCGGTGGAAACGGTGAGCGGAGAAATCGTGTTGATCGGGCCGGCAGGCGAAGTCGGTATCAGCACGGTGTCCGGCGATGTTTCACTGGATGGTGGCGAAGTGACCAGGGGTAAATTCGAATCGGTATCCGGCGACTTGACGCTTGCTCTTTCCGTCGGAAACGGTGGTCGCCTGAGCTGTGATTCGATGAGTGGTGACGTGAAGCTCCGGCTTCCATCTTCGCAACAGGCGGAATTCACCGCCCAGAGCTACAGCGGCGATATCAATTCTGAATTCGGGAAATCCACCCGGGTTTCGAAAGGCCCGGGCGTCATGCTCCAACACCGTGAAGGAGACAACGGCGCGCAGATCAGGCTTGAAACGTTCAGCGGGGATATCTCAATTCGGACCAAATAATTGATCAGAGGTTCCTGGGTGTTAACCGGGGGTTCCCCGGGATCCCTTCAACCGGCTCGAGAGATCCTGGCGCGCAGTCCGGATGATCGAATCGCGGTCCAGCGAGGCAAGAATGGCGCGGGCGGTCTTACGGGGTCCGGCATTTCCCCAGGATTTGCCCTTTGAAAACCAGGTCTGGGCCATCTTGCCGGTGAGGTAGGTTGCGTACCATGCAAGGGCGCCCTGGGCGGTTGCAGTCAGTGCCGTTGAAAGCCCGACGCTGGCTGTTTTGAGCGCACTGGAGACCAGGTTCATACCCCAGTAAGCGCCCATCAATGCAACCAGTTGGGCTGAAATGGTAAACAACAACTTGGTGGCTTCCCTGCGGGACAGTTTGAACCCGTAGACCTCGCCCAGGTGAATCACCATGGCCACGTCGCTTCCGGCGGCGGCCAGCAGGTCGGTGACAGGCACCGGGTTGAACGCAACCAGCAAGCCTTTTCCAATGCAATAGTTACGAATGATTTTTTCGGCCACTGATTGGCGCGCCTGGACAATCTTCGTGGCGATTTTTTGATCGAGTTCACTGGCAAAAATCGCCGCGTTCAGCGCAGCCAGAGCCTGCCCCTCTTTTTCCAGAATCGACCACAGGGTTTCCCTTACGAGGGCGATATCCGGTGACACGCTTCGATGCTTTTCCTGTTCCTTGCCGGACTTGTCTACATAGATG
Source organism: uncultured Gammaproteobacteria bacterium (assembly GCA_963700705.1). Lineage (GTDB taxonomy): Bacteria > Pseudomonadota > Gammaproteobacteria > Xanthomonadales > SZUA-36 > JAHEFT01. The sequence goes on from CAVOYQ010000018.1 coordinate 192,598, forward strand.
ATCGTTTCCGGGCGGGGATCAGAACTGGCGGGAACGACCCGGTCTGATGGCAGTAAAATTCCGCAGCGATCCTTCAATCGTTCCAGCAGGAGTGCGAGTTCTTCGGGGGTGTAGCGGTCTGACTTGTTGAGGACCAGCAGGACGGTTCGTTGAACTGCGCACAATTGCTCCAGCGCCTGGAATTCCAACTGGGTCAGGTCGCCTTCGCACAGCATCAAGGTGACATCCGCCCGGTTACCGATGCGCCGGGCCATCGCTTCGCGCTCTGCACCGTCGAGCTCGTCTATACCCGGCGTGTCAATCAGGACTACATGCCCCTCCCGCAGCGACCTCCATCCCTCCCGGCTTTCATTCCTGGTTTCACCATGCAGCGGGCTGGTGCTGAAAACCTTGCGCTGCAGCAGTGCGTTCAACAGCGAAGACTTTCCGGTGCCAACCCTGCCGAAGGCGGCAATATGAATCTCGCCGTTGCGGAGCTTGTTGGAGATGGCTTCGATGTCTTCAAACTCGGCGGACAAATCCGCCCGCACTGAAGCCGGGATATTCGTATCCTCTATCAGTTCGCGGATGTTGCGATTGGTTTCGAGAAGGTGCTCTTCAGGGCTGAATTTTGCCCTGGTCTCGGCCGGAGAGAGCCAGTTTCGCAAAACGGACCGCACCTGATTCCAGATGGTCATGCAATAAATCCTCGAACGCTTCCGCTGCCGGATAGGGCCGCAGCTCCCCGCGGCTGCTCATGGTTTCCGCCACCGCTTTGCCCAGGCTGTCAAAGATCATGCCATAGGCGACGGCATGCACCACACCTCCGGAAATAGTCCCCAGGCCAGGAAAAGCCTTCAAGGCGTTCCCTGCAATGGCAAGCGTGAGTGCGGTCATGTTCCTGATCTTGCCACCGGCCAGTTCCAGGAAAGACTCTATTTCGATTTCCTTCACGGGAACGCCGTAAAGATTGGACAGTTCCCTGATCAGGCGGGTCGCCAGCACACCCTGGATGACCAGGTCGGATCCTGGTGCGACGGCCGCCAGTGCTCCGAGCACGGCACGCCGGGAATATTTACTGACCAGTTCTTCGGCCTTCAGGGCGCGGTGGCGGTCTTTTGCAGCATCGAGTTTTTCGCTGGCAAGGGAGAGAACCGCGGTGTCCCGCAAGGACTCCATCAGTTGCCGGTCCTGGTCCAGGTGCCTTTGCACGCACTCTCGCAGACTGTCTATTTCCGGCCGGCGTTCACGGGAACTGCGCTCTTCGATGCCTTCCCCCAGCATGCGGATGACTTCCTGCCTGCCGCCTGCTGAAACGGCGACAAGGTCTGACGGACTCAACCCGGTTTTTTGGGCGATCCCGTCCAGCAGGGTTTGCACTTCTTCTTTCGAATACCGGTCCGATTTGTTCAACGCCAAAACAACGGGCTTTTTCAGCGAAATCAGGAATTGCAGTTGTCCAACCTGGCTATGGGTCAGGTCGCTGTCACAGAGGAAAATGACCAGGTGGGCCCGGCGGGTTTCTTCCAATGCTTCGGTGTCGTCCTGGAGGTTAAAGCCGGGCAGGTCGGCAATAACGACGCGGTCGCCTGAAGGGGCTTGCCAGGTGTAATGCCTTATCGCCGTTGTCGTGCCGGCACGCGGATCGGTATCGACTTCCGCGGCTGGCAGCATCGCCTTTACCAGGCTGCTCTTACCGCTGCTGACTTCGCCATAAACAGCGATGAAAACTTCACCCGTGGCGCGCCGCCTCCGTTGCTCCTGGATTTCTTCCAGCGCTGCCGAGACGTCGATTCCCTGCCGGGCGGAATCAAGCAGTTCGTCCTGCAGGCCTTCGGGGCTCAATTCACGCTTTGCCACCTTCGGTTGCTTTTTTTTAGGGCGAAACCAGTTCCAGAAAAGAGCCAGGGTCAGCAACGGCATACCCACAAGGATCGCGGCGTAACACAGTTGTATCCAAAGAGGCGCCTCTTTCAGGTAATGCCAGACGGTGAGCGCTGTTTCCGAGGCGATGAGAACCAGGAACAGCACCAGGAAGGTGATGATCAGGATCGCAATGGAAACAAGCAGACGCACTGGCATGGCCAGACGAATTTGACGGTTCGGAGGGAAAATATCAAGTGCGGCGGATCCATACGCCTATTGTCAGGAGCCGGATGTCGTTGTAGATTAAGTTGCACGGGCACCGCGCGCCCCTCGTTTTCCGATCCCGGAAAACGATTCGCGGTGTTGAGGGCTTAAGATGAAGGGGCAAGAAAACGGCATTCCATCCACTGATTTTCCTGACGATCACAATCTGCACATCCTGGGTCATGAACTGGGCAATGTTCTCAATGGACTCCTGGGCATGGCCGAGTTGCTGCGCGATTCCGGCCTGACGCCGGAGCAATGGCGCTGGCTGAGGGCCATCGAGGTTTCCGGCAAGCAAATGAAATCGTTGATCCGGTCAGTCTGGCGCGTCAATACGGCCGGTCAGCCCCGGATCGCCCCCCGCTGCGAACGGGTGGACGGCATGGATTTGCTCGAACAGGTGGTCATCAGTCATACGCCCGCTGCCCGCACGAGAAATAACCGGTTGCTCCTGGTCGCAGATCCGGAATTACCCCGGTATTGGCTGGTTGACGCCTGCCTGGTAAGGCAGTTGCTCGATAACCTGGTGGGTAATGCGATCAAGTTTACGCAGTCTGGCGAGATTGTCATCGGTGCGGAGTCGATAGCGGTCGACGGCAAGCCTGGAGAAGCTATCCGCTTGATTGTCAGCGATACGGGGCCGGGTTTCGACGGCGCCGTGACGGAGCAGATTTTCAGTGCCTACTACCGTTGTACTGAAGCCGGGAAAGGAAACGCCGGAAACCGCGGCCTCGGCCTGTATATCTGCCAGAGTATCGCAAAGGCTATGAGAGGCCGGATCACCACTGCGTGTCCGGAGGGTGGCGGTGCCCGTTTTGAAGTCGTATTGCCCGGCGCTTTGCCGATCGAAGAGCCCGGCCGGTTGATTCCGCGCAGCACGCTGCTGGAGCAGGTGGAGTGTCAGTTACGACTGGGAAGTGCGCTTCGGTGCAGCGTGGCAAATTTCCTGGCCCGCCTGGGTGTGCGATACAGTGACCGGGAATTTGATCTGCCCGGCAAGGGCTTTGTGCTGCTGATCAGCGAAGCGGCAGGGCGGGGGCCCGGGGCACCGCCATCTTTGCTGTTTACGCCACACCCTGCTTACAACACGGCGCCGTGCCGGAAAATCCTGCAGGCGCCGTTGCTGGAATCAACGCTTGGCGCCATGTTGCTGGAAATGGCCCTGGAATGGCGGAGCCTTGTGCTCAGGAATGAAAGCCCGGACTCAATTCCCAAACCGCGCTGATCAATGCGGCCAGGTTCTCGGGTTCCACGTCGGGCGTTATGCCGTGGCCCAGGTTGAATACGTGGCCGTTTCCCTGTCCGAAGCTGTTCAGGGTTTCCTTTACTTCCCTGCGAACCACTTTTTTGTCGGCCAACAGGATCGCAGGATCCAGGTTGCCCTGCAAAGCGACCCGGTCGCCCACGCGGGACCGGGCTTCGCCCAGAGTAATGGTCCAGTCGACACCCAGTGCATCACAGCCGGTGTCCGCCAGGGCTTCCAGCTGGGTATTGCAGCCCTTGCTGAACAGGATGACAGGGACTTTCCTTCCTTCATTTTCCCGTTTCAGGCCCGCGACAATTTGCGCCATGTAGCGCAGCGAAAACTCCTGGTAAGCCCTGGCAGACAAAGCGCCTCCCCAGGTATCAAAAATCTGCACGGCCTGTGCGCCGGCGTCGATTTGAGCGTTGAGATAATCGGTTACCGTATTGGCCAGCTTTCCCAGCAACTCGTGGGCCATTTTGGGTTCCTGGTAGATGAGTTTTTTGGTTCGGCCAAAGGTTTTGCTGGAGCCGCCCTCTACCATGTATGTCGCCAGTGTCCACGGGCTGCCGCTGAAACCGATCAGGGGTACTTTTCCGTCCAGTTCCCGGCGGGTCAGGGAAATGGCGTCCATCACGTAACCGAGTGATTCATTGACATCGGGACTGGGCAGTTTCCGGATGTCCTCCACGGTGCGGATGGGGTTCTCGAATTTTGGTCCCTCTCCCGCTACGAAGAAAAGTTTCAGACCCATGACATCCGGTATGGTCAGGATGTCTGAAAAGATGATGGCTGCATCCAGGTTGAAGCGACGCAAAGGTTGCAACGTGACTTCGCATGCCAGTTCGGGTGTCTGGCATAAATTCATGAAGCTCCCCGCCTCGGCACGCGTTTTGAGGTATTCCGGCAGGTAACGGCCTGCCTGGCGCATGATCCAGACCGGGGTCCGGTCAACGGGTTGGCGCAGGAGCGCCCGCAACAGGGTATCGTTTTTCAATTCCATCGTGTTCTACTCCTTGGTGCCGGCCCGTTCCCGGCCCAGGCTGTGTTTCATCACTGCAATGATTTCATCCGGATGACTGTCATCGTTGATTATGGCTTTTCCGATGCCCGTTAACAGGATTAACCTGAGGCCCGAGGCGACCGCTTTCTTGTCCAGGTCCAGGGCGTCGCGCAAACCCTCCAGCGAGGATTCAGCCGGAATGGTAACAGGAAGTCCAAAGCGGGTGAGCAGTGCGGAAATCCTCCCGGTGGTTCCCTGGCTGCACAGTCCGCGAGACTCGCTGAGCCGGGCGGCGGTTACCATTCCTATCGCGACCGCTTCGCCATGAAGAAATTTTGAGTACCGTGTTTCGGCTTCCAGGGCATGTCCGAAACTGTGCCCGAAGTTCAACAGGGCGCGGACACCGGATTCCTTTTCATCCTCGGCAACTATTTCCGCCTTGTTCAATACCGACTGGTAAATCAGGTGCTCCAGTGCGGCCATTTTCCTGGTGTTGATATCGACAGCGTGCTCTTCAAGCCAGTGAAAAAACAAGGGGTCCCGAATGACGCCGTATTTCACGACTTCGGCCATGCCGGCGTTGAATTCCCTTGCCTCCAGGGAGTCAAGGGTGGCCGTGTCGATCACTACCGCCGCCGGCTGGTGAAATGCGCCGATGAGATTCTTGCCTTTCCGGTGGTTGATGGCTGGTCTTTCCTCCAACCGAGGCGTCCACTTGTGCGAGCAGGGTTGTCGGCGCCTGCAGAAACCGGATTCCACGCATGTAACACGCTGCAGCGAACCCGGTAATGTCTCCGACCACGCCACCGCCCAACGCGATGACCTGAGCGTCGCGTCTGGCCCCCATGCCGACCAGTTTGTCGAGAATTCCTGACCATGTTTCCGAGGTCTTGAACGGTTCGCCATCCGGGATGATGTGCACCTCGGGGTTCCGGTCGTTCAGTCCGGATTTCAGGGCGTCGAGGTACAGCGGGGCAACGACCTCGTTGCTGACGATCAGTGTTTTTCCTGCCCCAACGTGTCGTTGCCAAAGTGACTGATCGCTCAGTAGTCCCTGTCCCAGGTAAACCGGATACGGCGTTGCTTGCGAGATCTATCTTGATGGTTTGCATTTTATGACTCGATGTTTTCCGGTTCGTCAGGGCTCTCGCCATTCCAGTACGAAATTACCTTTTGGTAAAGCGCCTCGGCTGCGGATTCCAGGCCACGATTGCGTGATTGGAAAGTAATATCTGCCAGTTCTTCGTATAACGGATTCCGCTCCTTTGCCAGGCGGATCAATTTTTCTTTGCGATCGCCGGATTGTAACAGCGGGCGGGAGCGATCCCGGCTTAATCGCTTTATTTGCTGGGAGATTGACGTCCGGAGGTAAATTACGGTCCCGGTGCTGCCCAGTAATTCCCGGTTTTCCGGGGCCAGAATGGTACCTCCGCCTGTAGCCACCACGACGTTTTTTCGGGCAGTGAGCTTTTTCAACATGGCGGTTTCCCTTTTACGGAACCCTTCCTCACCCTCAAGGTCGAAAATCAGGTTGACGCTGGCGCCCGTCTGTTCCTGCAATTCGTGGTCATTATCCAGGAACTCCAGGTGCAGCTTCGTCGCCAGGCGCTGTCCAATGGTGGTTTTACCTGAGCCCATGGGACCGATCAGATAAATATTGGCAGGGGATTTATTCACCTGGCCCCCTGCAGGCGTGCAACCGGACACGACTTTGGGTAAGATTGCCCGGACTCCGGACAGGTTCCTTGGCTTTTCCCTATGATCCGTTTTTTTGTTTTGTTCACAGTGCTTCTGGTTGGACTTTTCACGCTGGAGATTCTACAGCCGGCGGAAAAGTACGTCATCCTGCCATTCACTTCTTTCATCGCGGACGTCAGTGTCTGGATCATCCAGTTGTTCGATGATAACGTCATGTCGATATCGAACGTGATCCGGGACAAGACAACGGGTTTTGGTGTTCGAATTGAGCGCGGTTGTAATGGCGTGGAAGCGGTGATCATTCTTTTTGCCGCCATTTTTTCCTTTCCAGCGCCTCTTAAAAACAAGGTGATTGGTTTCGTCATCGGTTTTTTTGCCATCCAGGGGCTCAACCTGGTCCGGATTGTCAGCCTTTTCTACCTGGGGCAGTGGAACCAGGTCGCTTTCGAGTGGTTTCATCTCTACCTGTGGCAGGCGCTGATCATCATGGATGCACTGGTTGTCTGGCTGATCTGGTTGCGCACTCTGCCACAGGCCAAGGCGCGCAGGCAGGCCAAGGCTGCCGGCAAGTAGTGTTGACAGGCCCTAGTCCGTTGAGTCTTTCAACCGAGATCATTGACGAATTCAACAGGGTATTCAAACAGGCCAGGGTGTGTGGTGAACAGGAACCCACGGCAATGGTCCTTGCGACCAGTGATGGCCATGGCCTGGTGACGTCGCGCACCGTATTGTTGAAAGCGCTCGACCCGGACGGATTCGTATTCTTCACCAATACCAGCAGCAAAAAAGGCCGGCAACTGGTGGCCTGTCCCCGTGCGGCAGCCACGTTTCTGTGGAAAGCGAGTGGTGTCCAGGTGCAACTGGTCGGTACCGTCTCACGGGTCACCGATGAAGCTGCGGACGCCTACTTTGCGACGCGTGAACGCGGCAGCCAGATCGGTGCCTGGGCTTCCCGTCAGTCCGAACCCCTGGATAGTCGCGAGACCCTGCTTCAGCGCGTGAAGGAGCTGGAGCAGCAATACGAAGGGTGTGAAGTTCCGCGCCCCCCGTACTGGACGGGCTTTGTTTTGAGTCCCGAAAGCGTCGAGTTCTGGACCCAGAGGGAATTCAGGCTCCACGACCGGTTTCTTTATTCCCTGCACGACGGCGTGTGGTCCAAACAGAGATTGAATCCCTGATCCATTCGATAGAAATAGCGACTCCCGGCCGGGGGTTCCAGGAAATTACCGCGCAATTGCAGTCATACGTGCGCGCAAGCGGCGTAGAGGATGGCCTTTGTCACGCTTTCCTGCGCCATACCAGCGCTTCATTGCTGATCACCGAAAATGCGGACAGCGACGTCCGGCGTGACCTGGAAAATTTCATGTGCCGTTTGGCGCCGGATGGTGATCCCGCCTGGTCCCACAGCATGGAAGGCCCGGATGACATGCCGGCCCATATTCGCTCTGTGCTGACCTGCTCGGAACTTGGCCTTCCTGTCCGGAAAGGGCGCCTGGCGCTTGGCACCTGGCAGGGTGTTTTCCTTTGGGAACACCGCAAACGGCCCCACCGCCGCCTCATCGACATCACGATTATCGGCGTTCACTCCGTATAGAATTGCTGCTCGAATTTCACCACCAGCGGATCGCTTTGACCTTCAATGGTTACCTTGATGTTAAACCGGTAAGTTTCCAGGTTGTGTACCGGAAACTCGCCCAGGTAATAGATTGCGCCCTCGGGGTCATTGGCCCTGCGAATTTCAATCTCGCGGGTCTGTCCGGTCAGGTTTGTCGCGGTTGCCGTGACCGTAGCGGCAACCGGCGTGCCCGGTGAGCCCATGACTTTTTTCAATACGGTCACATTGAGCAGGGCCCGGCTGGAAGACCTCTGAATACCGTAACCCTGGGCTACCTGGGGAGGAATCAGGTTGGTATTGAGCGCATTGTAGTGGACGACGTATTCGCCGAAGTCCTGGGATTGTTGTGCTTCACCAGCTATTGAGAAAGACAGGGCTCCAAGCAATAGCAGTGCGGTCAAGAACTGTTTCATGGGGTTGATTCCTCTTTTCCGGCGTAAACGGATTTACCATCCTATCAGAAGAAGCAGAAAACGTATTGCAATCAAGGCGAAAAGGGGTGAAAGATCTATCCCTGCGATCGGCGGAATGAATTTTCTGAAAGGCGCAAGGACGGGTTCCGTCAATTGGTAAACAAGGGTGATTGCGGGGTGACGGGCCCGGCCGCCGATCCAGCTGAGAACGGCGGAAGCGATGATCAGGAACAGATAGGTCATTAACAGGGTTGCGGCCAGTTTCATGATGCTGAAAAGGATGATTTGTTCAAAATTCAGCGGAGAGGAACTGATCCTGCTTGCAATCCAGACACTGAAAACTTCAAGCCCCATGATGACCACGACAGAGGCAGTGTCCAGCCTTCGTATGGATGGTATCACCCGTCGCAAGGGAACAATGACGGGATTGGTGACCTTGACCAGGAACTGGCATACCGGATTGTAAAAGTCTGCGCGCACCCATTGCAGCAACAGGCGAAGCAGAACCGCGGTGATGTACAGGTCGATCAGGGTGCCCACCAGGTAGGAAATCGCATTCGTCCCCGAACCGCTCATTTCAGCGCCAATTCCCTGCTGCGGTCCCTGGCCGCTTCAGCGGCCCTGAAAACCAGTTCCCTGAAATTACCGTTTTCCATGATGACCATCGCGGCCTGGGTCGTTCCGCCGGGTGAAGTGACGCGCTGGCGGAGTTCCGCAGCTTCACCCGGGCTGCTGGCCAGCATGGCGCCGGCGCCGAAACAGGTCATCGACGCCAGGCGGTCGGCCGTTTCGGCCGGTAAACCGAAGGCTTCCGCCGCCGCCGCCAACGCCTCTGTCAGCAGGAAATAATAGGCTGGCCCGGTGCCCGAGATCGCTGTTACAGCGTCCATCAGTCCCTCATCATCCAGCCAAACCAATTCGCCGGCAGCGGACAGAATTTCTTCGGCCTGTTCCCGTTGTAATTTGCTGCAGTGGCGGCCTGCAACGACCCCCGTAATGCCATGTCCGATCAGCGCAGGGGTATTGGGCATGGAGCGGATCACTGCCTGGTCTTCGCCGAGTTGCTCACTGATGCTGGCCATGGTGATGCCGGCGGCAATGGACAGCACCAACTGCTCCGGCCTGGTTTTACCCCTGAGGCCCGCGAGCACCTGTGGCATGTTTTGCGGCTTCACCGCGAGGACGATCACGTTGGCGCCGTCTATCGCCGGCCCTGCATCGGTGTGGGTTGCCACGCCGAACGTCTTTTCGAGATGAGCCCTGGCTTTTTCGTTGGGATCACACACCCGTATTTCCAGGTGTGCCCGGGGCGGATTGGCCAGGCCGCTGATCAGGGCGGTCGCCATGTTCCCGCCGCCAATAAAGGTTATTAACATGTGATTCGGGTGCCTCTCTTGTTTCAGTCGGTGCCGCTGTCCGGCCTCGGACCAAACAGGTCAGTGCCTATCCGGACCATGGTGCTCCCATGCATTATGGCGGCTTCGAGGTCCGCCGACATCCCCATCGACAAAGTATCCAGTTCAACTCCACTATCGATAAGCCCCTGGAACAGCGTATTCATCCGGGCGTAGCTTCCGGATGGGTCGTGCTGCCCGGATGCCGGCCTTCGGAATGGCCATCAGGCCGCGCAGACGAAGCCTGTCCAGGGAGAGTGCGGCATCGACCAGTTCACGGACCTGTTCCGGCAATACGCCGGCTTTTTGTGGTTCACGGTCGATATTGACCTGGATGCAGACATTGAGGGCCGGAAGGTTTGCCGGTCTTTGATTCGATAAACGCTGCAGTATTTTGACCCGGTCGACGCTCTGAACCCACTGGAAATTCTGCGCGACTTCCCGGGTTTTATTCGACTGCAAGGGGCCAATGAAGTGCCAGAGTATTTCCCGGCTGCTGAAATACTCAATTTTTGTCAGCGCTTCCTGGACATAATTTTCGCCAAATGCAAGCTGGCCCAATCGATTCAGCGCCTCGATCCGCTCTACCGGATGCTTCTTGCTGACAGCCAAAATCGTGATCCCGGACGGCTCCCGGCCAGCCCGGTCACAGGCACGGGCGACTCGTGCACGGATATTGTCAAGATTTACTTTTAAGTTATTCATCTTGCAGGAAGTCAAGGCTTGATCTATGGTTAGGTCTGGCGTGTATAAGTCATGGAATCGAAACATGTAACCTGGTGCTGAAACTGTTGCATTGTAACGCCACCGGGTAGTTTCAAGGAGAGAATATGGATATTGCTGAACTGCTTGCCTTTGCGGTGAAGAACAATGCGTCGGATCTGCACTTGTCTTCCGGGCTTCCGCCCATGATTCGTGTAGATGGCGATATTCGGCGGCTGACTTTGCCTGCGCTGGATACAGCCCAGCTCCAGGAATTGATTTACAGCACCATGAGCGATAAGCACCGGCGCGACTTCGAGGCAAATCTCGAAGTTGATTATTCCTATGCCGTGCAGGGCCTGGCCCGGTTCCGTGTCAATTGTTTCCACCATGACCGGGGTGTGGGTGGCGCCTTCAGAACCATTCCGGACACGGTTTGGACACTCGAAGATGTCGGGGCACCGCCGATTTTCAGGGATATCATTGACGCCCCGCGCGGCCTGATCCTGATGACCGGCCCTACGGGCTCCGGTAAATCAACCACGCTCGCTGCCATGATCGACCATCTGAATAACCAGGTCGAGGGGCATGTGCTGACCATTGAAGACCCGATTGAGTTTGTTCACCGCAGCAAGAAATGCGTGATCAATCAGCGGGAAATACATCGTGATACGCATGGGTTCAACCAGGCTTTGCGCGCGGCCTTGCGTGAAGACCCGGATATCATCCTGGTCGGCGAAATGCGTGATATTGAAACCATCCGCCTGGCCTTGACGGCCGCGGAAACCGGTCACCTGGTATTCTCCACGCTCCATACCAGTTCTGCGCCCAAGACCATAGACCGCATCATCGACGTATTCCCGGCCGGCGAGAAATCCATGGTGAGGTCGATGCTCTCCGAGTCGCTTCGGGCCGTCATCACGCAAACGCTCCTGAAACGAATAGGGGGAGGGCGTGTCGCCGCCTGGGAGATCATGGTCGCCACACCGGCTATCCGGAACCTGATACGGGAGGACAAGGTCGCCCAGATGTACTCATCCATCCAGACCGGACAGAACGTCGGCATGCAGACGCTTGACCAGGCGCTTGAAGCCCTGGTTTCCCGGGGCATCATCAACAAGCTGGAAGCTGCCCGACGGGCAGTGGACAAGAAGATGTTCCAGTAGGAGGCAGAAAGATGAAGGTAATTGACAGCTGGTTGAAGCAACTTCATGACGAAGTCGGATCCGATCTGTTCGTAACGGTTGACGCTCCGCCCTGCATCAAGGTCCATGGCAAAATCAAGCCGATCTCAACGGATCTGCTGACTGCAGACAAGACCCGGGAAATCGTGCTCAGTCTCATGGCTGAACGCCAGAAAGAAGAATTCCGGAACACCCAGGAACTGCAATTTGCCTATTCCCTGGGCCCGGATGTCAGGTACAGGGTCAGCGCCTTTGTCCAGCAGGGCATGACCGGCATGGTGTGCCGCCGCATTGAAACGCGAATACCGAATTTCGAAGAACTGGGTTGCCCGGATGCGATGGCCGAACTGGCGCTGGAAAAGCGTGGAATCATTCTGTTTGTCGGCGCGACCGGTACGGGTAAATCAACGTCCATGGCGGCCATGGTTGGATATCGCAACCAGCGTATGACCGGGCACATCATTACGATTGAAGACCCGATCGAGTACGTTCACCGGCACGGAAAAAGCCTGGTGACCCAGCGCGAGGTGGGAATCGACACGGAATCGTTCGAGGTCGCCCTGCGGAACACTTTGAGGCAGGCGCCCGACGTCATCCTGATCGGCGAAGTGCGCACCCGTGAAACGATGGAGCATGCCATCACCTTTTCCGAAACCGGTCACCTCGTGCTGGCTACCCTGCACGCGAACAATGCCAACCAGGCGATGGATCGAATACTGCATTTCTTCCCTGAAGAGCATCGTGAGCAAGTGCTGCTCGACCTTTCATTCAACCTCAAGGCAACAATTGCCCAACAGCTGATTCCGTCCGTGGATGGTTCACGCCGCTGGGCCGCTTTTGAAGTGTTGCTGGCGACACCGCTGGTCAAGGACCTCATTCGCAAGGGTGAAATTGACGAGTTGAAACTCGTTATGCGGGACTCCGGGCATCATGGCATGATCACGTTCGACCAGTGCATGTTCAATATGTACAAGGAAGGCAAGATTTCCTACGATGACGCCTTGCGGCACGCTGACTCCGCAAACGAAGTCCGGTTGATGATCAAACTGGACGAAGGTGGCGACATGGAGTCATTGTCCAAGGGCCTGGAAGGTGTCGAAGTGCTTGGGGACAGATTCTGATCGATGCGCATCCTCATCATTGAAGACAATCCGGATATCGCGGCAAACCTGGGCGATTACCTGGAAGATCACGGCCACACGGTCGATTTTGCCGGAGACGGTATCACCGGGTTGCACCTGGCTGTAGTCAATGAATTCGACGCGATTGTCCTGGACCTGGCGCTGCCCGGAATGGACGGGTTGGAAGTTTGCCGCAAGCTGCGGGCTGATGCCGGTAAGGACACACCGGTATTGATGCTGACGGCCCGTGACCGCTTGGAAGACAAACTGGCGGGATTTGAAACCGGCGCTGACGATTACCTGGTCAAGCCGTTTGAACTACAGGAGGTCGCGGCTCGTCTCAAGGTACTCGCGGGACGCGGCCGGCGCTGGAACCGCAGGGAACTGAGCGTCGGTGATCTCAAATACAATCTCGACACGCTGAACGTCAGCCGGGGAGAGCAGGAAATCTACCTTAACCCGATTGGACTGAAGCTACTGCATTGCCTGATGGAGGCTTCTCCAAACGTGGTTTCCCGGGCTGAGCTCGAGATGGAGGTGTGGGGTGAAGAGATGCCCGACAGCGACAGCCTCCGGGTCCATATCCACTCTTTGCGCAGTGCAATTGACAAGCCATTCGGCAGTAACATGATTCAGACTCGACACGGAATCGGTTACCGCCTGGTGGAGCCGGATGCAGTATCGTCGTAGGCTACGAAGCCGGATTGTTCTCTCGTTTCTGTTACTCGGCACATTGCTGAGTGCGCTTTTTGCGGTCAGTTCCCTTGCCCTCCAGGATTATCTCGAAGACCAGCTCATTGGTGCGACGCTGGCACAGGAACTGGATGATTACATCAGCCAGCTTCGTATAGACCCATCCGTGGTCGAGCCGTTTTACACCCGGATCCAGGGTTATATCACCCGCCCTGGCGACCCGAACCACACGGTGAGCGCCGAGGTTCGGGACCTTGCCAGCGGTGTTCACGAAGTCAGGATCTCGAAAGGGGTTTTCAAAGTTGCCGTCAGGAAAGAGCAGGATCTCTGGGCTTTTCTGATCTACGACGTCAGTGAGAACCGGAGAATCAAGAAGCAACTGATTTTTGCGCTGGTGGGCGTGGTTCTCGCGTTCTCGGCTTTTTCATTCATGCTGGGCACCTGGTCTTCCCGCCGGGTGATGAAACCCGTGACGGATCTGGCTGCCCGGCTGGACACACTCACCGAGGACAGCAAGCCGGAACGTATGTCCGAGCATTTTGCTGACGATGAAGTCGGTCAGCTGGCTGCCGCCCTCGACAGTTATGCCGATCGCCTGCACCAGCTGGTTGAGCGCGACCGTGAGTTCAATGCCGATGTCAGCCACGAATTACGTTCACCCCTGACAGTGATTACCGGAGCTACCGAATTGTTGCTGGCACAGCCGGACCTGGAGCCCAAGGTGCGTACGCGCTTGCTGAGGATTGCACGCGCCGCCCGGCAATCTGCCGATATCACCACTGCACTGCTCCACATGGTTCGGGCGGAGCAGGGCATCGACACCGACAGCACCTCCCAAAATGTCGGCCGGGTCGTCAACGAAGTTGTGCACCTCTACGAACCGCTGGTCGGCAACAAGCCACTGACTCTTCGCGTGGTGGAAGAGGACAAGGTCAGTGTCATCGCTCCGGAATCCGTGATCTCGGTGACCGTCGGAAACCTGATTGGCAACGCCATGCGCTATACGCTCGAGGGGGAAGTCGTTATCACGATCGGTAATGGGCGGGTCAAGGTCGAAGACACCGGTCCGGGCATTCCGGAGAAGGACCTGGCCCGGGTGTTCGATCGCCATTACCGTGGCCAGAACATCAGCGGCAAGGGAGCGGGACTCGGGCTCGCGATCGTAAAACGCCTGTGTGAGCTGTACGGTTGGTCAATCCACTTCAGCAACCGCAAAACAGGTGGTTTGTGTGCGGAATTGAGGTTTTTCGGAGAGTGACATGACTATCATTTCATGCCCGGAATGCGGCAAGAACATCTCCAGCCGGGCCGTGATCTGCAATTATTGTGGAGCCCGGCTGGGTGAGGTAACCGAGGAGGATTTGCGCGTATACCAGGCGCGGAGACTCCGTGACCGGATTTATCGATTGAACATGATCAGTTACGCAGTGATCACCGCCTTCATTGCGTCCTGTTGCTGGTATTGGCTGGAATCGCGGGGATTCTCACAAACAACGACCCCCTGGCCCTTCGTGCTGATGGGAATAGCGGCCATCGCCTACCTGGTGGTCAGGGCATTCCTGTTCAAAAGTCGCCAGCAGCTCAAATCAATGCGGGCAGCCGCAAAAATGAGTAGTGACTTAAGGAGAAATCTTTAGTTGTAGTGACTCAGACTTGATCTTGCAGACAATGTCTAAATAGGTCAGATTCAGTCTTCCTTTGTTGTACGCAAAGCAGACCTCCAAAAGATGCGAAATTCAACGGCTCTGAGGGCAGCTAACGGCCAGGAACGGTTATTCGCGAATCACGCCCGCTTTGGAGATGTTGGCTCAGTTGGCGTCAATAGAGGGAGTGCTTTACTGACACTGATTTGGGAATGAAGCCATTGTGTGCGCCAGGACCACAAACGAATACTTCCAGTATTTGTTTGGGCCATGGGATTGCCATCTCACCAGGACCGTCAGTCCAGGCTACCATGCTTGCGCAACCACACCAAGACCGTGCCGCGACCCTGGATACCATAGGGGCGCTTCGGCTCGCCGCTGAACCCGAATGTGCACCTGCGCATACTGTTCCTCGATGGGACCACGCTCGATAGCCGCCCCTGACTCGGCGCGTTTTTTCGTGTTGACCTGGCATACAATGCAGGCATGCCTCCCAACTTCTCTAAGCTGTTTGACCGGCCCGTGATTATCCTGGCGGCGCCGCGGTCGGGCAGCACCTTGTTATTCGAGACGCTTTCCGAGGCCAGGGATGCCTGGACCATTGGCGACGAAAGCCACCAGGTCATCGAAGGGGTAAAGGCGCTCAACCCGAATTCCGGGTTGGTAAGTTCCAATCGACTGACGGAAGCTCATGCAAGTGAACCGGTCATCCGGTTCATACGCTCGCGCTTTGCCCGCCTGCTCAGAGACCGGGATGGTCGTGAGTATTTTCGTCACCGCACGATCACGCATTTGCGCTTTATCGAGAAAACCCCGAAAAACGCCTTGCGTGTCCCGTTCATGGAAAAAGTTTTTCCCAATGCCCTCTACATTTTTTTATTTCGGGACGTGCGCGCAAACATCAGCAGCATCATGGAGGCCTGGCGCGCCCGTCGTTGGGTGACTTATCCGCAATTACGCGGGTGGCAGGGTTCGCCATGGTCGTTGTTGCTGCCGCCAGGGTGGCAGGAATTGAACGGACGGTCACTCGAGGAAATTGCCGCGTTTCAATGGCACAGTGCCAACCGGATCGTGCTCGAGGATTTACAGAAAATCCCCAGCCGGCGGTGGACCACGGTGAACTACCAGTCGCTGCTGGACGAGCCTGAAACGACGATTGAAAGACTTTGTGAATTTTCTGGCCTGGCAATGGATGACCGTTTGCGCACGAGACTGAAAAACCCGCTTCCTTTGTCACGGTACACGCATACCCAACCGGCTGCAGACAAGTGGCGCAAGAACGAACGTGAAATCGAGTCTGTGCTGGATTCGCTGCGTGATATCGAGGCGCGGTTAAAATTGCTTGGTTACCGGCGTACGAGCTGATCGGGCGGTTTATCCAGCAAGACTAACCTGGGAGAGGCGAGTGTATCCAGTTTCAGGGAACGTTTCTCCGAATCACCCTGCCGGGCAGATTTCCGCTGACCGCACCGTTTGCAAACACCGAGATGCCATTGACCCACACCTGGCTGATGCCGGAACTCAGGGCTTGGGAGTCCTCAATGGTGGCACGATCAATAACCGTTTCCGCATCAAACAGCACCAGGTCGGCTTTCATGCCCGGGCGAATCAGGCCGCGGTCGGTGAAGCCCATGTGGGCGGCGGAAAGGCCGGACATTTTATGCACCGCTGTTTCCAGGCTGAGGGCGTGCAATTCCCGTACGTAACGGCCCAGCACACGCGGGAAGCTGCCGCGCGCACGAGGGTGGAGATCGACGATTCCACCGTCTGTACAGATGTTGGTGTGCGGCCAGTTCAACAAGTCCAGTATGTCGGATTCGATCATGCTGGTGCCAATCATGTGATCGGCTGATTTTCCGGTTTCCGCGGTCATGGCTTCCGATTCGTTGATCAGTTGCACAAATGCCGTGGCCGCATCGACGTTTCGCAGCGCGGCGATTTCGGTCAGGCTCATACCGACGTATTCCGGTTGCGGGTCGAACTGGGTTAACAGGATGCCGTCGGGTGGCGCCAGTTCGGTCAGTGCCAGTTCAACTTCGGCGCGGTCGTTCACATCGCGCCCGGGTAGCAGCACCATCAGGTTGGATTGCCAGTATTCGTAGGGGTAGATATCCGCAGTGATGTCAATGCCTTCTTCGCGTGCAGCGTCCAGAAGCGCCAGGACATCCGGCGCATGACCCCACAACCGCTTCATGGCCAGCTTGATGTGTGAAATCTGCACCGGCATGCCGGTGGCGCGACCAATCTCGATGATCTCGGCCAGGGCTGCTTCAAAGTAACGGTCTTCGCTGCGGATGTGGGCGATGTAGCGCCCGCCTTGCTGTGCGGTCAGGCGCGCCAGTTGCAGCACTTCGGCCGGGTCGGAGTAAATACCCGGATCGTATTCAAGGCCCCCGGCCAGGCCGATCGCGCCGGCGTCGAGTTCCTGCAGCAGCAGGGTTTCCATGGTTTCTACTTCCGCCGCATTGGCCGTGCGCTTGTAGTCATCGCCCATGACCTGCTCACGAATGGTGTTGTGTCCCACGTAAGATGCGATGTTGATGGCAACCGGGTCGCTTGCCAAACGGGCATTGAATTCGGCCAGGGGAAAATGGGAGAAACCGTCCTGGCCGACGATGATGGTCGTAATGCCCTGGCTGACCACGTTGAGTGCCTCGGGGAACTCTGGAAGATCGCCGTCGGCGTGCGAGTGCGTGTCGATAAATCCCGGCGCCAGAACCTGGCCGCCGCCATCGACAACGGTTTCACCCGGCAAGGCGTCCAGTTCACCGATGGCCTGGATGGTGTCTCCGGAGATTCGCACCGAGGCGGGCATGCCGGGCTCGCCGCTGCCATCGATGACCAGTACATTACTGATCAGCCAGCTGTCGGGCACCGGTGCCAAAGTAACCGGTGCTCCGGGCTCATCCCGTTGACAGCCTGCCAGGGCAAGGCTTGTGGCGAATGCGAGGGTAAAGCGGAATAGCAGCCATCGGTTGGTGTTCATAGTCAGTCCTGATCAGGGTTCAGAGCACATCTTTGATACAATAATACCGCATGCCAGGGTTTCTCTTATCCTATACTCATGGCGTGTTTTGTGAACGCAGAATTCAACCGATGAAGAGTAATAAACTTATGACCAACCGAACAGGGGTGGCGATTCTCACGTGGATGATTATCGTGTGCAGCACCGCGGCGAGCGCGGCGGAAATTCCGGCTGACACGGTCTATCGCAATGGGCGGATCTACACGGTCGATGGCCGTAACAGTGAGCAGGAAGCACTGGCTGTGCGGGACGGGGTAATCGTGTATATCGGTGACGATGCCGGTGCCGGGACTTTCATTGGCCCCGAGACGCGTGTCGTCATGCTGGGCGGACGGATGATGATGCCCGGACTCGTGGATGGGCATATGCATCCGCTCTCAGGCGGTTTGAAACTTCTTGCATGCAGCCTGGACTACGAAGCCCTCTCCGTTGAGCAGTTTCGGACCAGGATCCAGGCCTGCATCGATAGCACGCGTGACCAGGAGCCTGACGGCTGGCTGGAAGTTGAGAGTTGGTTCCAGCAGAATATGCTGCCGCCAGGGAGCGAAGTGACTTTCAAGGACCTCGATGTACTGGACACGAAACGTCCGATCCTGGTCCACTCTTCGTTTGGCCACACGACACTGGCCAACTCGCGGGCGATGGATCTGGCGAAAATCACGCCGGCCACCCCTGACCCCGAAGCCGGCAAGATCGCGCATGACGCTGCCGGCCAGCCAACCGGTATCTTCGAGGATGCGGCCCAGGCGCTCTTCGATCCCTTGGTGCCGGCAACGACGGACGCCGAGCGGCTCTCAGCGGCCCAGGCATCGCTCGAGGCGATGCGGGCGCAGGGCATCACGACGTTTCTCGATGCCTCCGCCGATTCCGCAACGGTAGCCGCCTATGCGGCGCTGCAACGGCAAGGAAAATTGACCGCGCGCGCCCACTTCGCGATCGAGATAACGCCGGAAGAGGGGCGAAATCCGGACCAGGCCGTGAGTTCGCTCCTGCAGGTAGCGCGCCAGTTCGACCAGGGTCCGGTCACCGCTCAGCCGGCCATCACGGTGCGTAATGCCAAGCTGTACATGGATGGCGTCATCACGGCGCCGGCTTTCACGGGGGTGATGCTGGAGCCCTACCTGGTGAACCGGGGCACCGCCGAGAAACCGGACTGGGTTTCCAGTGGCAATAAGGGACCGGCACCTTACTTTTCCGCCGACGTGCTGAAGGCGCTGCTGTTGAAACTGGCTGCTGCCGGTATCGATCCTCACATCCATGCCGACGGTGATGGAGCAACCCGGTATTCGCTGGACGGCTTTGAAGCGATGCGCGAACAGTTTTCGGGCCGAGCAAATCCGCGCGTCCATCGCACACGTCGAGATCGTTGACCCGTCAGATTTCCCGCGCTTCGGAGAGCTGGACGTGATTCCCGTTCCTTCTTTCCAGTGGGCCAAGCCAGCCTCCGACACGATCGAAGGCGCCCGGGAATATCTCGGGCCGGCGCGCTTCAAATACATCGAGCCCGAGGGATTCCTCCACGAAGCGGGAGCACGGATTGCATACGGGAGCGACTGGCCGGTGGATCCGCTGGATGAGTGGTTCGGACTTAAAGTCGGCGTCACGAGGACGAACACCACTGCCGCCGGGCCGCAGTACTCCGGACGGCTCAGTGATGACCCCGGTCTCAGCCGGGAGACCGCGGTTCGCGCAATCACGATCAACTCATCCTATGAGCTTCACCAGGAGAACGAGACAGGATCGCTGGAAGTCGGCAAGCTCGCGGATTTCATCGTGCTGGACCGCAACCTGTTCGAGATTCCGGCAGAGGAAATCGCTGATATCACCGTGCTGTTGACCGTGGTGGGCGGCCAGGTCGTTTACCGGTCCGCTGCCGGTCTGCAATGACGATGCGCAAAGCGCCGGTCAGTAAGCAAGAAAGCCTGGCCTCAGCCATCGAGGCCCTGCGGGTTAACCGGCCGCTGCGCGCCGAGGAAACCTGCCGTGACTACCTGTTGCTCAAGCCCGGCTGCAAGGATCACATCAGGCTCCTCGGACATGCCCTTATGAAGCAAGGGCGACTGCAGGAAGCCGAGGACCAGATTCGTTTCGCCCTGTCCATGGAACCGCAGTCGCCGTTGCTGCTGGAAGACCTTGGCAGCATCTTCGCCATGCAGAACCGGTTTGAAGAAGCGATTCCCTGGTTCCAGGCTGCGATAAAGCGGGAGCCACGGTTGCCACTTATCCACAAGAAGCTCGGCCAGGCACTGGTGGCCATTGGAAGGGGTGAGGATGCCGACCAGGAGTTCCGGGAGTACCTGGAACTGGATGCCGACAAGGGCCTGGTCGCCAACGCCATTGAACACATCCAAGCCGGGCATTTCGATGATGCGGAGGAAGCGCTGAAGAACATCCTTCGGGACAACCCGGACAATGTCGATGCCATGCGCTACCTGGCCGGTATCTACTTTAGCAAGAAACTCCATTTGGACGATGCGGAGGCGCTGCTGCGACATGCGACACAAGTGGCACCGGGCTTTGTGGCCGCCTGGATGTTGCTCGGCCCGGTGCTGATGGAGCGCAACAAGTACCTTGATGCGATAGACGCTTTTAGCGAGGCAACCCGGCTTGCTCCCGAAGATGCCGAGGCCTGGGGCGGGCTGGGTAACGCCCACGCCCGTGCCAGCAACGAGGAGGAAAGTGTCCAGGCTTTCGCAAAGTCCGTGGCCCTGAATCCGAAATCCGCGATCACGCAGATGGGGTATGCCCATGTACTGAAAGCCATCGGCGACCAGGCTGGCGCGCTACAGGCTTACCGCGCCGCCATCCGGGAAAAACCCGATTTCGGGGAGGTTTACTGGAGCATGGCCAACCTGAAAGTATTCAGATTCGAGAAACACGAAGTCGCAGCCATGGAGCAACAACTGGAAAACAAAGACCTGAAAACCAGCCCGGAGATTCATTTTCGCTTTTCACTTGGCAAAGCATACGAAGACCTTCGCGATTTCGACAAGGCGTGGCATTACTATCATTCCGGCAACCAGATTCAGCGCATGGAGGTTCAGTACGACATCAACGAATTCGAATCGCGGCAATCGAAAATCATGGATGTATTCAGCGCGGAGTTTCTGGCGGAGCGCTCTGGTCATGGCTGCGAGGCGCCAGATCCCATTTTCATCGTTGGCCTGCCGCGCTCGGGATCCACGCTGATTGAACAGATTCTGGCCAGCCACAGCCAGGTGGAAGGAACATCCGAGCTGCCAATTCTGGGTATGATCGCGGGAAGCATCGGGCGTTACCGGCGCGACAACCTTCAGTACCCGGAGGCGGTCAGGGACCTTCGCGACAAGGACTTGAAAGCTTACGGTGAGCAGTACATGGACGAAACCCGCCGCCATCGATCGACGGACCGGCCGTACTTCACCGACAAACTGCCAAACAACTTTTCCCATATCGGCCTGGCCAGCCTGATATTGCCCAATGCAAAAATCATCAATACACGGCGGCATCCCCTGGACAGCTGTCTTGGGGCTTACAAGCAGCTGTTTGGCCATGGCCAGAACTTCACGTACGACATGTTCGAAATTGCCGAGTATTACAAGCAGTACCATGCCGTCATGACACACTGGCATTCCGCCTTGCCCGGAAAGATTCTTGATGTGCACTACGAAGAAACGGTAACGAATCTCGAAGGCCAGGTCAGGCGGGTTCTGGAATTCTGCGGACTACCGTTTGAAGATCAGTGCCTGCGGTTCTACGAAACTGAACGCGCTGTGAAGACAGCCAGTTCCGAGCAGGTGCGCCAGCCCATCTATCGTGGGGCGCTTGGAAGATGGCGGCGTTATGAAAAACACCTCGATGACTGGAAAGGGGTGCTTGAGGATATCATCCGGGAATTGCCAGAAACCGTCAGGAACGCAGGCCTGTAATTATTTCCTGGCATTGACCTGGTCGAGAAGGAGAGACTCTTTTATTCATAAGGCCAGCAGGCCAGGCCCTGTATCGCGTTGCGCAGGTCCATGGTCAGGTTGACGGACAGCAAGCGGCAGTTTGCTGCCAGATCATACAAGCTGACGGTAGAGGGAGACGATCCGCCGGCGACGATAGTATCGGAGAGCACACACAGCCCTCGCGCAAACCCCTGCCTGGCAACCCCGCTGGTGTCGCTGTGTGGATGCAACAGGTTTTTTGATTCATAAACGGGCACCGCCAGTGCACGATCTTCAGCGTCGGTGGTGCGGCCCGAATAGCGCAGCACATTGGCTTCACTGTCGTTGAACAGCACGCCATCACGAAACGGGCGGGCGTTATGACTGCCCAACGGCAACTCCGCGGACATCAACACGGTTTTGCCGTTGAAATGCAGCATGCCACCCGTGTGTCATGCCTGAAATGTACATGCCGTTGATGTCGCAATACACGTTGTTGATGTGCAGTTTGTTCAACATCAGCGGGCCCTTATCCGACCGGGGGTCAAATATCGACCCCTGAAACTGGAATTCCTTCTCCTTTACCTGCATGGCCCAGGCGAATTCATGTCTATCGAGGTCGAAGGCCAGGATGCTGTCGAAGCCGGTCGAGGCCAGGAAAAGCGTGCGCTCGTAGACGAAAATTTGATCGCAGTGTCTGAGGTAGCGGTTACGCCAGGACGCGATACGGCGAAAATCCGGCGAATAGGCAAACAACTCATCGCCGGCGACGAAGAAAACCCTCTCGCGATCGAAAGCGATGCCCCGGAATCCACGCTCCAAACCGCGGCCCTGCCAGTCGATATCGGATTTGTTCCAGTCCAGTGCCTGGATTACCGACTGTTGTTCCAGGTCAATGAGATAAACACCGCCGTGACTGCGAAGTGAATCGCTGCCGCGAACGACCGAAGTTGCAACGAGCTTCAAAGCCGGTACTGTGTCTTGGTCTTGCTTGCCCGTGTTTCGCTACAATTATCGTCAGAAGCGCTTACGAACACTTAGCATTACGGTGCGCGGTCGTGTCAGGGTGCGCTCGTTGCGCCATCGCGGGTCGCCGAACCAGTCGGATGCATAAGTGGAGTTATACAGGGAGTTGAATCCATGGTTGTCCCAGATATTGCGTGCCATCAAGGTCACGTCCCACGCATTCTGCAAGTTCAGGCCAATCTGCAAATTGCTGGAATGCCAGGCGGGTACGATTCCTTCCGGATCATTGTCAATCGCCGCATCGAGGTTATCCCAGGTTTTGCCCTGGTAGCTGGTGTCGTAGCGGAACCAGAGATCGCCATTCAGACTCTGCACCCCTGGAATGGTGTATTCCACGGCAAGCCAATATTTCACTTTGGGTGCGTTCGGCATTTCCTGGCCGTCTTCCAGATACAGGTTGCCCCTGGGATCATAACTGTCAGCCGTGTATTTGGAGTCAGCAAAATAGGCGCTGCCCTGAAAAGACAGGTTGCTGCTCGCCTGCCATTCGAAGCTCAGCTCGCCGCCGATGCTCTCACCGGTCTCGCCGTTCCACGTACCCCTGAGCCACCAAGGCCCATCGCCGACACGGCTATTGATCTGAATGTCTGACCACTGCATATCGAACAGCGTCACGTTGATCAGCAGCCGGTTGTCCAGCCACTGGCTCTTCAACCCCAGCTCATAATTTTTCAGAAGGTCGGGGCTGTAGACAAGTGGAATCGTGCCAGTAGCCGCGGCCCTGGGGCTGTTGTAGCCCCCCAGACGGAAGCCCTCGCTGAACAGAATATAGACCATGGCGTCATCGGTGAAATTGTACTGGGTGCTAAACTTCCAGACGACATCGCTGTCCGTGCCACTACTGCTGTAAATCCCTTCACCGCTGCCGAAGGAGCCGAACGGTGGCATTCCTTGTGGCGCCTGGTAAAGCTGGCTATCGCTGCGGTCAAACTGGAACCAGCGCACACCGCCGGTGACGGACCAGTCATCCGTCAGGTTGTAGCTAAGCTCGCCAAACGCGGCTGTCTGTTTGATCTTCCTTCGGTAGTCGTTGACGTAGATATGGGTGGTATCCGGCAACGGGCAGGCCACATCATAGCCGGCAGCCGCATAGTCGCAGGCGCCATTGTAATGATAGGTGTAGGTGTAGCCGTTGTAGGTGTAGTCAACGTCCCAGCCATTATTGACTGCGTCCCATGCAGTGGTCTGGGTCAACGCACCAATCTGGGCTCCATAGTTCCAGGCATCCCTGACGTCATCATAAAACGCGCCAACCATCCACTGCAGTTTGCTCTCACCCTGTGAGGTCAGGCGGAATTCCTGGGCAAAGCGCTTTTGCGTCTGGAAATTGAAAATGGAGCCAAATTCATACTGGAAATCGTAAGGTAGAAATCCATTGTAGATACCGTAATAGCTCGTCTGCCACTGGTTGTACACCTGGTTGTCCCATTCATAGGACGACTTACGATAAAAATAGGTAGATGTCGAAACGAACTCGGCAAAGCCCAGGTCACCAGTGAATGAGAGGGATAACTGCGACCATCTGTCATTGCGATATTCATCGAAAAAGCGGGTGACCTTGTAATCACCAAGATAGGGGTCAGTTTCCCAGGTCCCATCAGCTTCGCTTTTCTGCGAAATGTAGTTGAAATCCGATTCCCATTTGTCGCTGATCGCCCACAGCACGGCAATCCTGCCACCCCACTCGTCGTACGTGTTCTGATTGTTTTCCGCGATCGCCGCGTTGGTGCCCGGACTTACAAATGCGCCCGCATTGCCGGAGATGGTTGTTCCGAGAACGTTATCGACGTAGCCGCCATCGTGAGAGTAAAAACCAACCACGCGGATGGCCAATTTGTCATCAATCAGCGGTATGTTCAGGTGCCCGCTGCCTTCGTAGCTCGGTGAGCCGCCATTGGTTATACCAAAAGCTGCATCGCCTTGTCCGGAAAAGCCTTCAAAATTCGGCTGGTTGGTGATAATGCGCAAGGTGCCCGATTGTGAGCTCGAACCGAACAGCGTTCCTTGCGGACCGGGCAGAGACTCAAGGCGTGCGATATCGATCATGCGCACTTCAGGTTGTTGCGAGATTGATGTGATCGGCGATTCATCCAGGTAAACCGCGACCTGGCTGTCGGTTCGATACTCCTGAGATCCGGTCGAGATGCCGCGCATGGTCAGCGAGTTTCGACCCGGCAAGCTGCTGACCAACGAGGCACTGGGAATGGCCTTCATATAGTCTTCCATGTTTTTGAAGTCCATCTTCTCGATGTCAACATTGGAAAATGCAGTAATACTCTGCGGCACGTCCTGCAGGTTGATCGAGCGCCTCGTCGCCGTGACCAGTACTTCTTCCAGGGCCAGTTCATTTTCAGCTGTCATGGCGTCCACTTGCGCCTGCGCTGATGCTGCCGGGTAAAGCGCTCCGAATATGGACGCCGCCAGGGGGGCCAGCGAAGGCATGTGCCAGCTACTCTCCATAATTGGGTAACCCTTACTGCGCGGCACAACAGAATTCATCGTCGGAAGTGTGTTTATTGACATGATCGAAGCGTCCCCGGAAAAAGTGTTAAGCGTTAGTTAACTATTGGCATCGCAATTCAGCATACACCGGCATTTCAGTTTTTCCAAATTCCGATCCATGCATGCATCTTTTTACCGTGCGCTGGCAAAATGATGTGGTTCAATAAATCTCTCCGCGGGAGGAGCTTAGCGTTCCCTGATCAACATTCAATGAATATGCAAGCCCATCCGTTCCGGTCCATCCCCTTAAGTTGAAAGTGCCGCCAGGTGACAATCGGTAAACGGAAATGTGATGCATCGTGAGTGGAGTCTCTGGCAGGCAGACACTGGCCGCTTCGGTTGTGCTGATAAAGTACACGTGGGGTGTGGCGTGTTCGGCTGTCGCGAATACTTGCGCCACACCGGTCACCGGATCCAGGTGCACCGCCGTCTCCCTGTCAGCCGCGATTGCCCGGCCCTGGGGGGTCCAGCCATCGTTTACCAGTCGAGCCAGCAGCGTAACGGTGCGACCTATCCGGTCCCTTTCGAGCAAATGCTGATCCGTGATCACATTTCCCATGAGCGCAAAATTCAGAAAATCTTTTTCCAGGGTCAGATCGGGATGAAACGGGTTCATTAACGCTGCCACAGATGTAAGGCTCTCGGGGGTCATTGCTGAATAGCTGAACTGACCCATGATGGCCATGCCCGCGCTGGTACCACCGACCGGAGCAGGTTTTTCGGCTACAAAATCGATAGCAGCCTCGACCGGCGTTCCCTGCCAGAACCGGACATAGTTCGACTGGTCCCCGCCTGCTATGAAAAGTGCCTCGGCATTACGAATCTTGCCAATAACGATATCGTCATAAGCCGCCGACCTATCTCCAAACACAATGGTCTCGACGGAGTCACATTGGCAGAGCGCGAAGATGTAATCGTTGTATTCGTCCGCACCCGAGGCACGCAGCACTACGAAGTCACCACCGCCGCTCAATTCACCCATGTGTTCATAGTTGTAATCAACGTCGGTGCCGCCGCCTTGCAGAACCAGCAATCCGTGCGTTTCTGTCACGACGTCGCCCGGGTTACCGGTGAGGTAGCTTTGAAATGCCGGCTCTGCATATGAGTTGGATGAGTAAATGAATGACGCCAGGTACACCACCGTGCAGATGGCCGCACTTGCCAGATGCGAACGGGCGAGCTTATTACCGGTGCATGGCATCACCTGCTAGAGCACCTCTTCCAATGCCGTGACAAGGCGATTTACCTCTTCGGCTGTTGTGTAGTGAACGAAGGACGCGACAGTGTGGAAGGAGAACAAAAGCCTTTTTCCATCAAACTCGCTTGTATTGAATTGCAGTGCATCTCAGTTTATCAGTTGGGTCACCGAAAGTAATGGGGTCAGAGTACAGGGACAGAGTAAAATTGAATATTGCGTCCTTTTCCTGGTATTGGCTGGAATCGCGGGGATTCTCACAAACAACGACCCCCTGGCCCTTCGTGCTGATGGGAATAGCGGCCATCGCCTACCTGGTGGTCAGGGCATTCCTGTTCAAAAGTCGCCAGCAGCTGAAGTCCATGCGGCAAGCCGGGAGAATAAGCAGCGATTTGCGAAGGAATCTCTGATCAGCGGCCGCGGGCGAGCCACAGCCAGCGCGACTCCTTATTACTGAATCCGGACAACACGAACGTCTTCATCGATACCTTCGATGCTCAAACGCCAGACACCGAACATCCCGGGCTCAATGGTCACAACCGGGTTTTCGATTTCCTCGGTATGAAATTTCTTTTTGCCTTTTTGCGCCCAGATCATTCCGTTTTCGAGTTTGAAGACCGTTTGGCCGTCCCAACCGTTGAACTTACCTTCCAGTTTGCTGGTCACCGTCGAGCGTTTATCGTCACCTTTGTCCGGTTTCGGGGCATCGCCGCTTTTGCTGCTGGTGGTTGAAGCGGTGGTGGCGACTTTCGTTGCCGGAGCGGCTAAAGTCGCCAGTGAATGTTTCCGAATCCAGGCATTCAGCTGGTCGAGTTCCTGGGGTGAGAGTTTATCCAGGCCGGCAGCAGTGAATTCCTTGCCGGTCATCTGTTCTTCCACCGACGAGAAACCATCAGCGAGGGCCGATACACTGGCGGCGATCAGCAACAGGGTGATAATCAGTTTATTCATTTCTCAACCTTCAAGCGCAAAACTGCGCGCGTTCAACATGTTGAAAGGGGATACCGCCAGGCCTTGATGGCAGATCAGAGATCCTGTTTATACCTTACGTACGGAATGCGCCCATAGATGGATTCGAACGGGTCAACCGGCTGATTTTCGGCGCTTCCGGTCGTGTCTATGCCGCTGTTCAAAAGGTTGCTGGCGCCAACGCTCAGGTTGGCGTTCCAGGGAGTGCGCCAGGTAAAGTGCACATCAAAGGTCGTCAGTGCATCCAGGCTGTCGCGGTTCAGAAAATTGACCGACTCACGGTAGAAGGCCTGGACCCCGCTGCTGAACGCTCCGCGGTTCCATTCCAGGTTCATGCTTGCCGAGCTGAATGGTTCCGCGAGTGTCCAGGAAATTGGATTGCCCGAGTCGGAATACAAACCCTGGTAGTTCGCATCGAGTACCCGCGTAAACGCCAGGCCAACCTGGATATCACCCTCGGTGTCGGTCGAAATACCCACTTTGAAATTCAGGTTTATTCCACTGGCCTCGCTGCTCAGGGACTGCAGAAAATCTGAACTGCCCGCTGAGAGAAGCGGATTGCCGAGGTTTGGCGATATCAGGCTGTTCCCCATTGCCGCCTGTCCCCCCGTCGCCGCCTGGTTCCTGGCTCCGTACTGGTTGAACGCCGATTCCTGGGTGAACCAGTCAAAAGAAGCGGAAGCCTGGCCAATATTCATCTCGGTGCCGAGGTTGAATCGACGCTGTTCTGTGGATGCCAGGGGTTCGTTGATAAACCGGCAGCCCGATGCCGTGTAAGAATCGGCGCGCAAGGTGCCATTCATACAATGGATACTGCCAAGGGACTGGAAATGGGCCGTACCAATCTGCCGGTCTACCCCAGCCGATAAGTTGAAATTTTTTGACACCGGGACACTGAGGGTTGCATCCAGGCCCAGGATATCTCCGCCGTTATCGAGCATCCTGGCCCGGGAACCCGCGCTTATCGTCAGTGGTTGGTTAAGTTGCAATTGCAGCTTTCGTGTGTCACTGCCACCGAGGTCGAAGTTGAGCCCGGCGCTGTTGTCGACAACCAATGGAAAAGGCGTCGTGGTAGCGGCGTCGGCGGCACGACCGTTCGTGGTCATACTTAGCGTGGCGCCACTCAGAATGGATGGTTTGACAAGGGTTTCATCAGCCTGGGCCGCGGCAGATGCCATGCATAGCATCAGGCAGGGGAGAAAGAACCCTGCTCTGAACACTGCATATTTGACCCTTGAGTGCATTCGCCTGATATTCCACGTTGGGTTTGCGACCGGAAAAACCGTTGCAACGGGTTAGATTACCGGATCTGCAAAAAGTTTAATTTAATCATAGCAAATTTTCAGAAAATTGCGCGAGTAAAATCACACTCAGGGGCTGATATAATGCGGTTTTTGATCAGGATCACCGGAAATGGTCAGTACAATAACCCCCGTTTGTGATTTTGGAACTCCGGCGCCCGGTTTTTCGCTCAAGGATACTGGTGGGCGGATCTGGACGCTCGAGGATTGCGCGGGTCCGAACGGCGTGCTGGTGATGTTCATCTGCAACCATTGCCCCTATGTCAAAGCAATCAATGAAAAGCTGGTCCGGGATACCTCCGGACTGAAACAGTTCGGCATCGGCAGCGTCGCCATCATGTCCAATGATCCGACCGACTATCCCGAGGACTCCCCGGAGAACATGAAGCGTGTTGCCGAAACTTTCGGCTATCCTTTCCCCTATCTGGTCGATCCGACCCAGGAAGTTGCAAAAGCATTCGGAGCAGTGTGCACCCCGGATTTTTTTGGCTATAACGCCAGCTTTGAGTTGCAGTACCGGGGACGCCTGGATGCGAGCGGGCGGCAAAAAGATGAACCTGATGTGCGGCGCGATCTGTTTCTCGCGATGAAACAGGTTGCCGAGACCGGCCTCGGGCCGCGGGACCAGGTAGCTTCGATTGGCTGTTCAATCAAATGGAGAAAAGAACCCACATGATGGGTTAGTATGAGTCCGAGCACAGGTGAAGCGAGAAAATTAATGGACAAAGTACTGCTTGTGGGAGTCGACTGCAGCAATTGCAGCAACCGTGCGCTGGAATATGCCGCCGGGAGCGCGGATGATGCAAAATCACAACTGATCGTGGTTCATGTCATTGACTGGTCGCCATTCTCGTTCAATACCGCCCAGGAAAATGCAGAACGGCACAAACGTCGTGAGGCTGAACTGCAACGCGCGCACGCGGAAATTGTAGATCCGCTGGTCAACGATCTCAGGCAGAAAAACGTCATCGCCAGGGGCGTGATCCGGCATGGGCATCCTGCTGAAACGATCAATGCGGTTGCCGAGGAATTTGGCGCAACCAATATCATCGTCGGGAAAACCGGTTCGTCGCGCATCAAGTCACAACTGTTTGGCAGTGTGGCGAATACCCTGGTTCAGATATCAAAAATACCCGTGACCGTGGTTCCCTGAACCGGGAAGCCACCTGGAGAGTCAAGTGCCAAGAAAAATAATGGGGCATTGCATTGCCCTCGCCATGATTTTACTCACCGTCTCCTTACCCGTGATAGCGAACGAGGGGGTTGATGCCAGGATCAACGAGGCGGTCAAGCCGTTTGCAGACACGGTAGCCAGCCTGGTCTTCGTGTCCTTTCCGGTGGCGGGTGTCCAGATCCCTTTTGTGTTGGTCTGGCTCATCTTTGCCGCGACACTGTTCACTTTCTATTTCAGGTTTATCAATTTTCGCGGGTTTAAACACGGCTTCGAATTGGTGCGTGGTGACTACAACGATCCGATGTCGGCAGGTGAAGTAACGCATTTCCAGGCACTGGCAACGGCGCTTTCCGGCACGGTCGGCCTGGGCAATATCGCCGGTGTCGCAGTGGCTGTATCCCTGGGCGGGCCGGGGGCGACATTCTGGATGATATTGGCCGGATTGCTTGGTATGTCCTCCAAGTTCGTGGAATGCACGCTGGGCGTGAAATACCGGAATGAATACACGGATGGCACGGTTTCAGGCGGCCCGATGTACTACCTCTCCAAAGGCCTGGCCGAACGCAGCGACAAGCTGAAGACCCTGGGCAAAGTGCTGGCGGTTCTTTTCGCCGTGTTTTGCGTCGGCGGCTCCTTTGGTGGCGGAAACATGTTCCAGGCCAACCAGAGCTTTACGCAGCTGGTTGCCGTAACCGGTGGTGAAGCCAGTTGGCTGGCCGACAAGGGCTGGCTGTTTGGATTGATCATTGCGGCCCTGGTCGGGATGGTCATCATCGGCGGCATCCAGGGAATTGCCAGGGTAACCTCCAAAATCGTGCCGTTTATGGGTGTGCTTTACGTCACTGCCGGCCTGATCATCATTTTCATGAACCTCTCCGAGGTTCCGGTCGCCTTCACCGCCATTGTGACCGGCGCTTTCAGCCCGGAAGGCATCGCGGGCGGGGTCATAGGCGTATTGTTCCAGGGGTTCAAGCGGGCTTCCTTTTCCAACGAAGCCGGAATCGGGTCAGCCGCCATAGCGCACTCAGCGGTCAAAACCAACCGGCCGGTGACTGAAGGCTTTGTCGCCCTGTACGAGCCGTTTATCGACACCGTGGTGGTTTGTACCATCACCGCGCTGGTGATCATTATCACCGGCACCTGGAATCCTTCGGTGGATCCCAGCCAGGGGGTTGCGCTGACCTCGGCGGCTTTCGAATCGGCCATATCCTGGTTTCCCTGGGTGTTGACAGTTGCGGTCGTGCTGTTTGCGTTTTCCACGATGATTTCCTGGTCCTATTACGGCCTCAAGGCGTGGACCTACCTGTTCGGCGAATCGATGATCACGGACGCCGTTTACAAGTTGCTTTTCCTGTTTTTCATCGTGGCCGGATCTTCCATGCAGCTTGGATCGGTCATTGATTTTTCCGATGCGATGATTTTTGCGATGGCCTTTCCCAACGTACTTGGGATCTATTTCCTCCTTCCGGTCGTGAAAAAGGAATTGGACGAGTACTGGTCAGATTACAAGGCAGGGAAATTGAAGAAATTCGGTAAAGCCGCTAATCGCGTCTGACCCTCGTCATAACAATCCTAAAAATTGGCGGCATTTCATTCATGGGCTCTTGCCCACCCGGCCGAATCTGGACTAAATTCATTGATTGAACGATAAATTGTGATTCACTTCATTTAACACGGAAATTCCCTATGCCTACTCGATTTCAACTCGCAAATGCGATTCGCGCACTTTCCATGGACGCCGTTCAAAAGGCAAACTCCGGGCATCCCGGGATGCCCATGGGAATGGCTGACATTGCAGAAGTCCTTTGGCGGGATAACCTGAAGCACAATCCGGCCAATCCCCAGCTGGGCCGATCGCGACCGGTTCGTATTGTCCAATGGTCATGGATCCATGTTGTTGTATTCCCTGCTTCACCTGACCGGTTATGACCTGCCGATGTCGGAACTGAGGAACTTCCGGCAATGGCATTCCAGGACACCGGGTCACCCTGAATTCGGTGAAACGCCTGGCGTGGAAACAACCACGGGTCCATTGGGGCAGGGGTTTGCGAATGCCGTGGGAATGGCGCTTGCCGAGAAAGTTCTGGCCAACCGGTTCAACCAGGGTGGGCATGAAATCGTCGACCATCACACCTGGGTCTTTCTCGGCGACGGTTGCCTGATGGAGGGCGTTTCGCACGAGGCCGGTTCACTTGCAGGGAGACTCGGACTGGGCAAATTGATTGCCTTTTGGGACGACAACGGAATTTCGATTGACGGCGAGGTCGAGGGGTGGTTCACAGACGATACGCCGGCGCGATTTGAAGCCTATGGCTGGCAGGTGATCCGCGGGGTCAACGGCCACGATCCGAAGGAAATTCAACAGGCCATTGATACGGCCCGGGATGAAACAGAACGGCCCACGCTGATTTGTACCAGGACCGTGATCGGATTCGGTTCCCCGAACAAGCAAGGCAAGGAATCCTGCCACGGAGCGCCGCTGGGGGAAGAGGAAATCGCAGCCACGCGCAAAGCTTTGGGTTGGGATTATGCTCCTTTCGAAATTCCCGCTGAAATAGCGGATGCATGGAATGCCCGGGAAGCCGGTGCGGCAGCAGAAGCTGCATGGCTCGAAAAATTGACGGCGTTCCGTAACGATTTTGCCGGCCTGGCGGAAGAGTTTGAACGCAGGATGTCAGGTGAATTGCCGGCCGGGTGGTTGGAGGAGTCGGAAAAGATCATTGCCGGGCTGCAGGAATCCGGCGGCAATGTGGCAACCCGGAAATCGTCGCAGATCGCCCTGAATGCATTCGGCCCCCTGTTGCCGGAACTGATTGGCGGCTCTGCCGACCTGGCCGGGTCAAACAACACCATCTGGGCCGGCAGCGTTAACGTCAATGACGCGACCGGGAACGGAAACTACATCCATTTTGGTGTGCGCGAATTCGGAATGACGGCCATTTGTAACGGTCTCGCCCTGCACGGAGGATTTATCCCCTACGGCGCGACGTTCCTGGTGTTTTCGGACTATGCAAGAAACGCGGTCCGGATGTCGGCCCTGATGGCCATCAGGAGCATCCAGGTTTATACCCATGACTCTATCGGACTGGGCGAGGACGGGCCGACGCATCAGCCGGTGGAGCACGTGGCGAGTTTGCGCCTGATCCCCAACCTGGAGGTATGGCGCCCCTGTGACACGGTGGAATCGGCGGTAGCCTGGAAGTGTGCGCTGGAAAATGCGCGGGCCCCTTCCGCGTTGATCTTCACCCGGCAAAATCTGCCCCACCAGCCGCGTACGCAAAAGCAACTTGAAAACGTGGCTCGCGGGGGCTATGTATTGCTGGAAGCGGATGGAAAAGCCCAGGCCCTGATCATCGCTACCGGGTCTGAAGTGGGACTGGCGGTCGAGGCTGCAAAAGAACTGTCATCCAGCGGCGTTAAGGTAAACGTGGTCTCGATGCCCAATCCCGGACTCTTTCTCCGGCAGGATGCAGGTTATCGCGAATCGGTGTTACCCGCCGCCTTGACAGCCCGGGTAGCCGTCGAGGCTGGAGTAACCGCCTGCTGGGCGTCATTCGTCGGGGACAAAGGCCGCGTGATCGGAATAGACCGGTTCGGCGCATCGGCACCCGCCAACGAACTGTTTAAACATTATGGGCTGACGGCTGAACACGTCAGCCAGGCCGTCAGGGATTCAATGACGGCCGCCGGATAACTTAACCAAAACCTTCAGGAGTAGAAAAAACATGGCTATAAAAGTTGCAATCAATGGATATGGACGTATCGGCCGTAACATCATGCGCGCTGTTCATGAATACGGTTGGACGGACAAAATCCAGATCGTAGCCATCAACGACCTGGGCGACGCCAAAACCAATGCGCACCTGACGAAATACGATACGGCACACCACACATTCGCCGGCACGGTCGCGGTTGAAAATGGCGACCTGGTAGTCAATGGCCACCACGTCAAGGTGTTTGCGGAGCGGGATCCCGGAAAACTGCCCTGGGCGGAACTGGGAATTGACGTCGTTTATGAATGCACCGGGCTTTTCCGCGGTAAGGAAACCGCCGGCGCCCACATCCGGGCCGGCGCGAAAAAGGTGATCGTATCAGCCCCTGGCGACAAGGTGGACAACACGATTGTTTTCGGTGTCAACGACAATACACTGAAAGCCACCGATGAAGTGATTTCCAATGCCTCATGCACGACAAACTGCCTGGCGCCGCTGGCCAAGGTTCTGCATGAAGGCGTCGGCATTGAAAGCGGCTTGATGACAACGATCCATGCCTACACCAATGACCAGGTCCTGACCGATGTGTACCATTCCGACCTGAGGCGTGCCCGCTCGGCAACCATGAGCCAGATCCCGACCAAAACCGGGGCGGCGGCGGCTGTAGGACTGGTGCTGCCGGAGCTGAATGGCAAGCTGGACGGCTTTTCCATGCGCGTGCCAACCATCAACGTTTCCGTGGTTGACCTCGTTTTCCAGGCCGGTCGTGACACCAGCGTGGAAGAGATCAACAAAATCGTCAAAACCGCCTCCGAGGGCGCCATGAAAGGCGTGCTCGCGTATAACGATGCCCCGCTGGTTTCCATCGACTTCAACCACAATCCGAACTCTTCGATTTTTGATGCCGGATTGACCCGCGTGATGGGTGGCAGACTGGTTAAAGTGCTTAGCTGGTACGACAACGAGTGGGGATTCAGCTGCAGGATGCTGGATACCACGATTGCATTGATGAATGCCTGAGGAATCATGAACTATTTACGCATGGAAGACCTGGACCTTGCTGGCAAGCGGGTCCTGATCCGGGAAGACCTGAATGTCCCTGTCAGCGACGGCAGGGTCACTTCGGACGCCAGGATTCGCGCCGCTTTACCCACCATCCACCTGGCGCTTGAAAAGGGCGCAGCCGTGATGATTCTTTCGCACCTGGGCCGGCCGGTTGAAGGTGAATTCGACCCGCAGTTCTCCCTGCGGCCCGTGGCTGTCTGTCTCGGTGAGCTGTTGGGCCGGGAAGTCCGGTTACAGAAAGACTGGCTGGACGGCGTTGAGATCAAACCAGGTGAGGTCGTGCTTTGTGAGAACGTGCGCTTCATTCCTGGTGAAAAGAAAAATGACGAAGGCCTGGCCCGTTCGATGGCTGCGCTTTGCGACGTTTTCGTAATGGATGCCTTCGGCACCGCCCACCGCGCCCAGTCCTCAACGGAAGGAGTCATCCGGTTTGCGCCGGTGGCTTGCGCCGGCCCTTTGCTTGACCGCGAGCTGCAAGCGCTGGCAAAAGGCCTTCATCATCCGGTGAGGCCGTTGATGGCGATTGTCGGCGGTTCCAAGGTATCAACCAAGCTGTCGGTGCTCGATAACCTGCTCGACAAGGTTGATGAACTGATTGTCGGTGGCGGTATCGCCAATACCTTCATTGCCGCATCAGGACACGGTGTGGGCAAGTCGCTTTATGAGCCTGATCTGATTCACGATGCGCAGATGCTGATCCAGAAAGCGCATGCCAAGGGGGGGGCGATACCCATCCCGCTGGATGTTGTCGTTGCGAAGGCGTTTTCGAATGAAGCGGAGCCGATGGTGCGCAACGTGGATGAAGTGAATGATGACGAAATGATTCTGGATATTGGTCCGCTGACTGCAGTCGAGTATTCCCGGATGATTGCCGGGGCGGGCACCATCATCTGGAACGGTCCGGTCGGCGTGTTCGAGTTCCGTAATTTTGCGGCCGGCACCCGGGCTATCGCGGAAGCGATCGAGCGGTCATCGGCTTACAGTATCGCCGGTGGAGGTGATACGCTCGCGGCCATTGACCAGTTCGGCGTCGCGGATGACATCAGTTATATCTCGACCGGTGGCGGTGCGTTCCTTGAACTGGTTGAAGGCAAGGTGTTGCCCGCAGTCGCGGCGCTGGAGGCGGCGGCAGCCAGCTGATCCTGTCTGGCGCAAACAGATGACCCGTGCAGCAACCGCTGGTACGATGTCTGCCTACCCAGGTTTGGAGCGATCTATGAATCTCAAATTTTTCCGGCCATCTGTCCGATCATTTTTTTCGGTGGCAGTTTGCGCGATTGTTCTGGCAGCTTGCGCCCCCAGCGTCAAAGTCCGGAGCGACACTGATCCGGGCGTAAACATGGCGCAGTACAAGACCTACAACTTTTTCAGCCAGCTGGGTATTGAAGGGGACAGTTATTCCAATCTCCTGGGCCAGCATTTTCGGGATGCGATCACTTCAGAGATGAGTTCGCGCGGCTTTTCGCAGTCAAACTCGCCGCAATTGCAGATCAATGTCTCCATTGGCGCAGAGGAAAAAGTGCGGGTAAACACCTACCAGGATCCTTACCTGTATGGCGGCTATTACGGCATGCGGGGGGTTGGCGTGTATGGCAATCCCTGGGGCTACGCCGGCGGAACCACGCGCACCACGGTCAGCCAGTACACCGAGGCAAATGTCTACATTGACATGGTGGATGCTTCACAGCACAAACTGGTATGGCAAGGCGTCGCCACGTTTACGCTGACCGATAAAATGCAATCCCAGGTACGTGAGACGGTCAACAACACGGTCCAGAAAATCTTCTCGCAGTTTCCGGTACAGCAGACGGCATCCGGGCAGTGATGGCTATGAAATCCGGATGCTTTCGGGGACACCGTGTGTTCACGGTGTTGCTGGTCTGCGCATGCATGTTTTTTCTTGGAGCCTGTTCTTCCGGGCTAAAGGTACGCAGCGACCAGGACCCCTCGGCTGATTTCAGCCAGTACCGCACGTTCAATTTCTTCGATCCGATGGGTATTGAAGGTGGATACAATTCACCGATTTTCGGCCAGCTGTTCCGCGAAGCGATTACGCGTGAAATGACAGAGCGCGGGTATGTTCTGTCAAACACTCCCGACCTGATTATTAACGTGACCATCCAATCTGACGACAAGATCAGAATCCAGACATACTCTGCGCCCTACATGAGCGGTGCGTATTACCGCCGCCCGGGCGGCTACTATGGATCGGGCGTTGGAATGGGTGTGGGAGTAGGTACGCGGGCGACAGAACAAACAGAAGCTTCGGTGTTCATCGATCTCGTAGACCCGAAATTAGAGCGCGTGATCTGGCAGGGCGTCGCTGTGGTTGAAGTGACCGACAAGGTGGCGCAGCAACTGCGTGACGCCGTGTACACGGCGGTCAATGTCGTTTACGACCAGTATTCACATACCGCAGGCCGTTAAACGTCCCTTGCCCCGGCACACCGCAGGCGCGTTTGAGCCTGCCGATTTCGTTTGAACAGATTATCTGATCCGCAGCCCCCATGGCCGGCCGAATCGTGACCTTCAGAGCCGCCCGCGACGACTGTCCGGAAAAAATTGATACCAATCGTGTCATCAATTCCATTTATAATCGCCGCCATGAATGTTGATATCAAGAAATCCGCCAGCCACAGGCGCAGAACAAAAATCATAGCCACGCTTGGACCGGGAACCGACGATCCGGTCATCATGGAACGCCTGATAAGGGCGGGAGTGGACGTGTTTCGGGTGAATATGTCTCACGGTTCCGAAAGCGAACACGAAAGACGCGTTGAACTTGTCCGCCAGGCTGCGCGTGCCGTCAGGTGGCAGGTTGCGCTGTTGTTCGACTTGCAGGGACCCAAAATCCGGGTCGAGAAATTCAAAAACGATGGTGTCGAACTATCAACGGGCGATCATTTCACGCTGGATGCGGAAGACCCCTTCACGCCCGGCGACCATACCCGTGTAGGCGTCAGCTACCAGAGGTTACCGGCCGATGTTACTCCCGGGGACATACTTCTGCTGGACGATGGCCTGATTTCCATGCAGGTTCAATCAATTGACGGCGGGCGTATACACTGCCTGGTGGAAAATGGCGGGGTATTGAAAAACCGCAAAGGCATTAACCTGCAAGGCGGCGGACTTTCCATTTCCGGGCTGGCCGAGCATGACCTGCCGCACATCAAGCTGGCCGCGCGCCTGGGCGCAGACTATGTTGCGGTTTCTTTCGTCAGTTGCGCCGATGACATTCATCGCGCCCGGGCGCTGCTGCGTGAAGCCGGCAGCCAGGCGGCAATAGTGGCGAAGATTGAACGCATGGAAGCTATCGATAACCTGGAAGAAATTTGCGACGCCACGGACGCCATCATGGTGGCCCGCGGTGACCTGGGCGTCGAAATTGGCGATGAGGAACTGCCCGGCCTGCAAAAACGGATCATCCGGACAGCGATCAGGCACAACCGGATCGTGGCAACCGCAACGCAAATGATGCAGTCCATGGTAGAAAATCCAATTCCCACCCGGGCCGAAGTACTCGATGTTGCGAATGCGGTCCTGGATGGAACCGATGCCGTCATGCTTTCCGCCGAAACTGCGGTGGGCAAACACCCGGTAAAAGTGATCGAGTCGATGAACCGTATTTGCCTGGGTGCAGAGCGGCATTTCGAATCTGAAGGCAATGTGCGGCAGCTGAACGTCAGGTTCGAAAGGATCGACCAGGCGATTGCGATGGCGGCGATGTTCATGGCCACCAATGTTTCCGTCAAGGCCATCATCGCATTGACCGAATCCGGATCGACGGCGCAGTGGTTATCGAGAGTGCAATCCTCCGTGCCTATTTACGCTTTTTCGACAAATGCCGGAAGCAGAAGGCGTATGGCCATGTACCGTGACGTTTTTCCGGTAAAGCAGGATTCATCCAGTGCTGATGCGGACAAAGTGATTGGCG
The DNA here is from genome assembly GCA_963700705.1 of uncultured Gammaproteobacteria bacterium. Lineage (GTDB taxonomy): Bacteria > Pseudomonadota > Gammaproteobacteria > Xanthomonadales > SZUA-36 > JAHEFT01. Next base: position 231,228 of record CAVOYQ010000018.1, read on the forward strand.
AAGCGCTGCAGACGCTGATGTCTCATGGCGCGGTCGCTGAAAATGACCGTGTCATCGTCACCATGGGCGACAGAATGTGCCAGTCAGGGGGGACCAACTCGCTGAGATTCATTAAACTGGATAACGAAGGCCGCGCCCGTTACGGCGTTTGAGGACTTGGAATGAATAAAAGTACGGACAAGACGCAAATTGATTCAGACCAGCAGGAAACCCAGGAATGGCTTGAGTCATTGCAGGCGGTACTTGAACGTGAGGGACCTGAAAGAGCCCACTTCCTGATTGAAAACCTGGTTGATTACACCCGGCGGTCCGGAGGATACCTGCCCTACAAGGCAACCACCGCTTACATCAACACAATCCCTGTACAACTGGGTAAGAAACATCCCGGCAACCATGAACTGGAGCGCCGAATCGGGTCAATCATCCGCTGGAATGCCATGGCCACGGTAGTTCGGGCCAGCAAGCGGGGTGGCGAACTGGGCGGCCATATCGCGAGCTTTGCGTCGGCGTCAGACTTTATACGATGTCGGATTCAATCACTTCTTCAGAGGGCCCGATCACCCCGGTGGCGGGGACCTGGTTTTTATCCAGGGGCATTCGTCTCCGGGAATTTACGCGCGTTCCTACCTGGAAGGAAGAATCACCGAAGAGCAACTGGACAGGTTCAGACAGGAATCCGACGGCCACGGCCTGAGCTCTTATCCGCACCCGTGGCTGATGCCTGATTACTGGCAGCACCCAACTGTGTCGATGGGGCTGGGACCGATCATGGCTATTTACCAGGCCCGGTTCCTCAAGTACCTGCACCACCGCGGAATCGCCGACACATCTGACCGCAAAGTCTGGTGTTTCATGGGTGATGGCGAATCCGATGAGCCCGAATCCCTGGGAGCCATTTCACTCGCGGGCCGCGAGAAACTGGATAACCTGATATTTGTCGTCAACTGCAATCTCCAGCGCCTGGATGGGCCGGTGCGCGGTAACGGTAAAATCATCCAGGAACTCGAAGGTGTGTTCCGGGGTGCCGGGTGGCGGGTGATCAAGGTGATCTGGGGCTCCTACTGGGACAAGCTTTTCGCCAAGGACAAGCATGGCCTGTTGCGCCGGCGCATGGAAGAGGCCGTTGACGGTGAATACCAGAACTATAAAGCCAAGGGCGGCGCCTACACGCGTGAGCACTTTTTCGGGAAATATCCCGAATTACTCGAGATGGTCGCAACCATGACCGATGATGACATCTGGCGCCTGAACCGGGGGGGGCACGACCCGCACAAGCTCTTTGCGGCATACACTTCGGCCGTGGCTTCACCGGCCCAGCCGACAGTTATCCTGGCCAAGACGGTAAAAGGTTACGGAATGGGCAGCGCCGGCGAGGCGCAGAACATTACGCATCAGCAAAAGAAAATGGACATCGAATCGATTCGCCAGTTTCGCGACCGTTTCGGCGTGCCCATTTCAGACGAGGAACTTGAGAAGGTTCCTTACTATCATCCCGGAGCAGACAGCGAGGAAGTGAAGTACCTGCTCGAGCGCCGCAAAGCACTCGGTGGGTTTATTCCCCAGCGTCGCCGGCAGGATGGCGCCATCGAAGCACCCGGGCTGGATCTGTTTGAATCTCTTATCAAATCCTCGGGTGACCGCGAGATCAGCACGACCATGGCCTTTGTCCGGGCCCTGTCCGTGCTGTTGCGGGACAAACGCATTGCCGACCGTATCGTGCCGATCGTGGCGGATGAAGCCCGGACTTTTGGCATGGAGGGTATGTTCCGCCAACTGGGGATCTATTCGACGGTGGGACAGCTTTACACACCGGTCGATTCCGATCAGCTGATGTTTTACAAGGAAGATCAGAAAGGCCAGATTTTACAGGAAGGCATTACCGAGGCCGGCGCCATGTCGTCCTGGATTGCGGCCGCCACAAGTTACTCGTCCTCGGGCGTTGCGATGATTCCGTTCTTCATCTTTTATTCGATGTTTGGCTTTCAGCGCATTGGCGATCTTGCCTGGGCCGCCGGCGATATGCGGGCGAGAGGGTTCCTGATCGGTGGAACAGCGGGCCGGACGACACTGAACGGGGAGGGCCTGCAGCACGAGGATGGCAACAGCCACGTCATCTCGGCGATGGTGCCCAACTGCGTGTCCTATGACCCCACTTTCGCCTACGAGTTGGCGGTGATTCTGCAGGACGGGATGCGCCGGATGTACCAGGACGGTGAGGACATCTACTACTACATCACCGTGGAGAATGAAAATTACACCCATCCGGAGATGCCGGAAGGCGCGGAGGAAGGCATCCGGAAAGGTTTGTACCTGTTTCGCGAAGGCCCGGAAGGCGCCAAGAAAGTCCAGTTGCTTGGTTCCGGCGCTATTTTGCGCGAAGCGATCGCCGCGGCCAATATCCTGGAGCAGGATTTCGGTGTGGTCGCGGATATCTGGAGCGCAACCAGTTTCAGTGAATTGCGCCGGGAAGGAGTTGACTGCGCACGCTGGAATCGCCTGAATCCGGAAAAGGCGCCGAGGATTCCCTGGGTGACCGGTTGCCTGCGCGAGCGTAAAGGTCCGGTCATCGCCGCGTCTGATTATGTGAGGGCGTTTGCCGACCAGGTTCGGGGATTCCTCGCAGAGCAGGACTATATCGTGCTGGGTACCGACGGCTTCGGCAGGTCGGATACGCGGGAGAAGTTGCGGGGTTTCTTCGAAGTGGACAGATATAACATCGCTTATGCTGCATTGTATGCCTTGTACCGCCGCGAACTGGTCAGCCTGAGCGAGTTGCTGGCTGCCAGGACCAGCCTTGGAATCGACCCTGAAAAAGTAAACCCGGTGCTTGTTTAAAGCCACCGGGATGCCCCTGACTGGAGCAGAAAGTGAGTAAAACGATAGAAATCAAAGTGCCGGATATAGGTGACTTCAGCGGCATTCCCGTCATTGAAGTGCTGGTCTCCGAAGGCGACCGGGTTGAGGCAGAGGACGGGCTGGTTACGCTGGAAAGCGACAAGGCGACCATGGAAGTGCCTTCCCCTGCCGCGGGCATCATCCGTGAACTGCGGATGAAGCTGAACGACAATGTTTCCGAAGGCGATGTCGTCGCGATACTCGAGCTGGCGGAAAAAGAAAGTGCGCCCCAGGAAACCCCGGCTGAAACTTCCTCCGCGGAAAGCGTTGCGGAGACTGCGGAGCCTGTTTCCGGGCCTGATGCCGGGAACCAGGATGAGCAGCAAGACGGCGGGCCTGAAGACGAAGACAAACAGGAGCCGTCAAACGAAGCCCCGGTTACTGCGTCCCCGGCAGCCCCTCGTGCGCAGGGCGTCGATGCAGTCGATCCCGCAAAAGTGCCTTACGCCAGCCCGGTGGTTCGCCGGTTTGCGCGCGAACTGGGTGTCGATCTTTTGAAGGTGACCGGCCATGGCGCCAAGGGTCGTATCACTCGCGAGGATGTTTCGGCGTTCGTCAAGTCCGTGATGAGCGGCCCTGTCGCAACGGCTGCCCCTGCTGCCGGCGGACTCAACCTGGATTTCCCGCCGCTCCCGGATTTTGATTTCAGCCGCTACGGTACTGTCGAGAAGAAAGCCCTCTCGCGCATCCAGAAAATTTCAGCCGGACACCTGCACCGGAACTGGGTTGGAATCCCGCACGTGACGCAGCATGACGAGGCTGATATCACGGATATGGAAGCATTCAGGATCGCCAACGCCGACGAAGCGGTTGCCCAGGGCTTCAAGCTCACCCCCCTGGTGTTTCTGATCAAGGCCATGGTGGCTTCGCTGAAAAAGTTTCCCACTTTCAACGCGTCGCTCGACACGGATGGTGAAACTCTGATTCTGAAGAAGTATTTCAATATCGGGGTTGCAGTGGACACACCCGATGGCCTGGTCGTTCCCGTCATGCGTGATTGCGAACGGAAGGGCATCATGGAACTCGGGGCGGAGTTGGCTGAAATCAGCGCCAGGGCACGAGAGAAAAAACTGAAGCCGCAGGACATCCAGGGTGGCTGTATATCCATTTCGAGCCTGGGTGGAATCGGGGGAACCGGATTTACTCCGATCATCAATGCACCCGAAGTTGCAATCCTGGGCGTTTCCCGTTCCCGCATGCAACCGGTCTGGAACGGGAGCGAGTTCAAGCCACGCCTGATGCTGCCACTTTCACTGTCCTACGACCACCGGGTCATCGATGGGGCGGCAGCGGCTCGGTTTACCCGTTTCCTGGCCAGCAGGCTCGAAGACCTGAGGCGATTGACGCTGTGAATGAAGCGGATTGATGGATATCTACAATGAGTGAGTTTGATTACGACGTACTGGTGCTTGGCGCAGGTCCGGGTGGTTACACAGCGGCTTTTCGGGCCGCAGACCTCGGTCAGCGTGTCGCGCTGGTTGAGCGTTACCCGGAGTTGGGCGGAGTCTGCCTTAACGTCGGCTGTATCCCGTCCAAGGCGTTGCTGCACACGGCTGCCGTGATCGATGAAGCCGCTGCGATGGAGCAGCATGGCGTCAGTTTTGACGAACCGTTGATCGACCTCGATAAATTGCGTGCTTTCAAAAACGGGGTTGTCGCCAAACTGACCGGTGGCCTGGCCGGGATGGCCAGGCAGCGGAAGGTCGATGTCATCCAGGGCAGAGGTTCTTTTACCGGGCCGCACGCAGCATCCATTGAAACCGGCGATGGAATCAAAACGCTGACCTTCAGGAGCGCCATTATTGCGGTGGGTTCGCAATCCCTCGAATTGGGAGGGATGCCGTGGGGTGACCCCCGCTTGATGGATTCGACGGACGCACTGGAGTTGGAGGAAATTCCCCAGCGTTTACTTATCGTTGGCGGCGGAATCATCGGCCTCGAGATGGCGTGCGTATACCAGGCGCTGGGTAGCAAAGTCACCGTGGTCGAGTTGACCCCCGGCCTGATGCCGGGCACGGACCCGGACCTGGTCAAACCGTTGCAACGGAGGATCAGCAAACGTTATCAAGCCATTCACCTGGAAACAAAGGTCACCCGGATAGATGTAGCCGACGACGGACTGCTGGCCCATTTCGAGGGTAAACACACGGGCAAGGAAATGTTCGACCGGGTGCTGGTGGCGGTTGGACGAACGCCCAACGGCGGAAAAATCAACGCGGAGTCAGCCGGTGTTAACGTGACTTCCAGGGGCTTCATTCCGGTTGATAACCAGATGAGAACCAATGTCCCGCATATTTTTGCGATCGGGGATGTCGTCGGCCAGCCCATGTTGGCGCACAAGGCCACTCATGAAGGAAAAGTTGCTGCAGAGGTATGCGCCGGTGAAAAGAGCGCTTTCGACGCACGGGTAATACCCTCGGTGGCTTATACCAATCCGGAAATCGCCTGGGTAGGCGTGACCGAAACCGAAGCCCGGGAAAACGGCTTGAAATACGGCATCGGTAAATTTCCGCTCGCCGCGAGCGGACGCGCGATCGGTATCGACCGCACGGAAGGGTTTACCAAGCTGCTGTTCGATCCCTCGAGCAAGCGCATCATCGGCGCAGGCATTACCGGGCCCAACGCCGGTGATCTGATCGCCGAATGCGCGCTGGCGATCGAGATGGGTGCCGAAGCAGGGGATATTGCGCTGACCATCCACCCGCACCCGACGCTTTCCGAAAGCGTGGCGATGGCGGCCGAGGTGTTCGAAGGGACCATCACCGATCTGTATATGCCGAAAAAGGGGTGAAACCCTTCAGCCCTTGCGGAATTTGTAAACCACCCGGTCGGTCCGGCCGCGAATGGCGGGTGCAAACATTGGCTGTTCGACGTCATCCTGCGGATTGCGCAACACGCTGATCTCTCCTTCATAGACGAAGCAGGTGCCTTCAAGGTCGTCCTTGATCCGCTGCGGATCAATCCGGTGCAGGGATTGCGCGGTTTTACCGGGGTCACTGCCGGCTGCGGCGACGTGGTCGGTGATGCCCAGGACCGCGCCGGGTTTCAGGGCGCTGCACAATTTTTCCACCAGGGCAGTACCGTTAATCGCGGGCCAGCCGTTGTCTTCATCCAGGTAATAGAAATCGTGCCATGTGAGCATGGCCAGGGCCGCATCAAACGTGTTTTCCGGCAGCACCAGGTCGTCGGCTTCGGCGGTGACCTGCTCGACATTGGGCAAACGGTTGTCCAGGTAGCGCCCGGCAAGGTCGTCCTTGGCGAATTCAAGGTAAGCCTGGTTGTTGTGCGCAAGGACACTGCCGTCGCTTCCGACAATCCGGCTGACGATTTCGGTGTAATAGCCACCTCCCGAAAACAGGTCCAGAACGGTCATGCCCGGCTTGATTTCGAAGAACTCAAGAACCTGGTCAGGACGTCGAAGTGGATCTATCAGGCGGTCTGTTTGCAAGCGCGCGGGATTGGCGAGTGATTCCGCAATGGCTATATCCAGTGAAGTGCCGCCCCCTGATTCGCAGGGCGTGAGCAGGAACAGGGTCAAAATCGCGTGTGCGCAATCCATTTTTTTGTTTTCCAGTCAGCGTGGTGAACCAGTGTACCGCCGGGTTGCGAACGTTTCCCAGGGCTAGATCCCATTTTTCGGCATGCCGAGTAATTTTTGGGTCAGGACGAAATAGGGAACCTCGCGCGCAAAAGCGGTTGCAATGCCGCCGGGATTTCCGTAAATTCAGTGACATGAAGACATTTGTGCCAACCGTCGGCTTCCGCCACCTGCGCCGATCCTGGATGATTATTCCGGGCTGGGTTGCCTCATAGGTCAGATTGATCAATTAATTCGAACAAAGACCCGGCCACTGGCTGGGTTTTTTGTATGGAGATCGGTAAATGCAACATTTTTTGAGCACTGCGGATTGGTCGCAGGAACAATTGAACGGTCTGCTGAAACTGGCGGCGGACCTGAAGCAGGATCCGGTCCAGGACCGTTTGCGCGGCAAGTCGATCGCGTTGATGTTCCTGAACCCGTCGATGCGTACGCGAACGTCCTTCGACCTGGGGATGCAGCAATTGGGCGGTATAGCAATCGTTCTGCAGCCCGGCAAAGACGCATGGGGTGTTGAATTCAACGCCGGCGCGGTAATGGAAGGGGATGCCGAGGAGCATATTGCAGAAGTGGCCGGTGTGCTGTCGCGCTATTGCGACCTGATCGGTTTGCGCGCTTTTCCGCCTTTCAGGGACTGGTCCGTGGAACGGGAGGATCCGGTCATACGCGCGCTGGCAAAGCATGCCACGGTGCCGGTCATCAACATGGAAACCATTGTTCATCCCTGCCAGGAACTGGCGCTGATGATGACACTGAAGGAGTACTTCGGAACGGTGCAGCAACCGGAAGTTTGTGTTGACCTGGACCTGGCATCCACGTCCCTTGAACACGGCGGTCGCCAATTCGGCGTTGTTGATTGCAAGCAAGTTTGGCATGGATGTCACCTTGCTGTGCCCGGAGGAGGCGTATCGCCTCGATTCACAATTCGAGTCCGCGGCGTCACGATTTGCTGACCAGGCAGGTGGAAGCTTCCAGGTAACTCATGATATTGAAGAGGCTTATACCGGTGCAGACATGGTGTACGCCAAGAGTTGGGGTGCCCTGCCTTTTTACGGCCGGCCGGACGAGGAATGGGCCTTGCGCAAGAATTACCGTCACTTTATGGTCGATGAAACAAAAATGGCGATGACCAACAACGCCCGGTTCAGCCATTGCCTGCCCCTGCGGCGCAACGTCAAGGCAACTGACGCCGTGATGGATTCAGATTATTGTCTTGCCCTGGACGAGGCGGAAAACCGATTGCACGTGCAAAAAGCAATCATGCTGAACCTGCTGGGGCTGTAGGAGCGGAATTGCGATTCTGCGAAATCGCGATTTTCCAAAGCCAATCGCGGATAAATCCGCTCCTACGGATCATCAGGTCTTTAAAGAGAGAACAAAATGAGCTGAAAAAATTGTACTGGCCTTTTCCGGCGGACTGGATACCAGTTATTGCGTCCTTGATCTCGTCAATCGCGGGTATGAAGTCCACACCGCGTTTATCGATTCCGGCGGTGTCGGCGAGGCCGGCAGGGAATACATACGGACCAGGGCCTTGAGCCTGGGTGCAAAACAACATCATGAAATTAACGTAGCCCAGGAGATCTGGGACGAATTCGTCAAACCCCTGGTCTGGAGCCACGCGCGGATGCTCGGGGAATACCCGCTTTTGTGTTCGGACCGCTACCTCATCGTCACAAGCTGCCTGAAACTTTGCGACGAGCTGGGCACACAGAATTTCGGTCACGGCTGCACCGGCATGGGCAACGACCAATTGAGGTTTGACCAGACTGTTCGCAGCCTGGGCGACTACAGCATTCATGCGCCCATCCGTGACCTGCAGTCGCAGGTAAAAGCGGTCAGGGATCACGAGCTGCAGGTTCTGGCTGATGCCGGTATCGAGGTGGAAGTTTCAGCAAGCCGTTATTCGATCAATGAAAACCTGCTTGGCGTGACGATATCGGGCAGCGAGATCGACAAATTCAGACAACCTGCCGACGATGCGTGGACCATGACCGCGGGACGGGAAGCCTGGCCCGCCGGATCATTGACGATCCGGGTGGGTTTTGAACAGGGTGTGGCCGTAAGCATCGACGGAGAACGCCTCGCCGGTCCCGAGATCCTGAAAATGCTCAATGCGAAACTGGGTGCCTGGGGTGTGGGCCGCCATATTTATACCGGTGATGTAACGATTGGTCTGAAGGGGCGAATCGCATTTGAATGTCCCGGTATCGACGGCCTGCTGGCAGCCCACCAGGCGCTGGAGGATACGGTCAATACCCGGTTTCAGAACCAGTTCCGAAAATACATCAGTGACCGCTGGGCCGAGCTGGTTTATGCCGGCTTCTTTTACGAGCCGCACAAGATTGACCTGGAAGCGTATCTGAAAAGCTCACAGGAAGTGGTGACGGGCGAGGTTGAGCTGTTCACCCAGGGCGGTTCCGTTACAGCCGTGTCGGTTGAGTCGCCCTACCGCTTGCACAACCCCGGAGCGGTCTATGCGCAGAGTGCGGACTGGACGCCGGAGGAGGCCGTTGGATTCATCAAGTTGCTGGGTCAAAGCACGACACTGGCCGGAAAAGTACGGGGCCGGAAGTAATGAATCAGGATGTGGTCCTGGGTCACCTCGCAGCACTGGTCGCTTGCGACACCCAGAATCCCCCCAGGCTGATCGATGGCGATTCCGCGATCTTCCGATATTGCAGCGAGCAGGTTGGTCCCGGTTTCGAAATCCGTACCTGGGATCACGGCGAAGGACACGTCTCCTGGTTTGCCGTCCGGGGAAAGCCCGGAGTCCTGTTCAATGTGCACCTGGACACGGTGCCTGATGGAACCGGATGGGCCGGGGACCCGCGCATCCTGTCGATCAGGGATGGCCGCGCCTACGGCAGGGGCGCTTGCGATATCAAGGGAGCTGCGGCGGTGCTGCTGGCGCTGGCTCGCGAGGTAGATGCGCCCATGGCATTGTTATTCACCTCGGACGAGGAAGGCGCCGGTGGATGCTGTGTGGCCAACTTTGTCGCCACCGGGGCGGCCGGGCAATTCGAACAGGTCATTGTTGCCGAGCCGACCGGCTGCAAAGCGGTACTCGGGCACCGGGGATACCTGTCGGTGAAAACCCGCTTCCAGGGCGTTTCCGGCCACTCATCTGAAGCACGGGCTTTGCAGGAGAGCGCCAACCACCAGATGGCAAGGTGGGCGGCGAGCGCGCTGCAGCAAGCGGCCGGCAGAAAAAGCTCGGCCACGGATCCGGGTGCGTGCTTCAATATCGGATTGGTCGAGGGCGGCACCAAGAGCAACGTGATCGCCGGGCATGCCTTTGTGCACTGGAGTGCGCGTTTGCGGCCGGGGGAGTCGAATGAGGAATTTCTCAAGGTTATGCAGGCTTGTGCGCCGGCTGGTTCGAACGTCAGTTGGGAAGTGCCCTTCCACGGGGAGCCATTGCCCGCGGCAGGCCGTGGACGATAAAGCGTCACGCCTCTTCTGCGAAACTCATGATTTGCCGGTGGGTGATCCGGTCGATTTCTGGACCGAAGCATCCATTTTTTCAGCTGCGGATATACCGGCTATCGTATTGGGCCCGGGACATATCAGCCAGGCGCATATAACCGATGAGTGGGTCGCGCTGGATCAACTGGAAAAGGCTTACGAACTTTATGAGCACGTGGTGAACAACAATGGCTGAAATCAGAAGCGTGGTGAGCCAGGTCCTGAGCCAGTTGGGCGCCAGTCGCGAAGCCCGTTACTACCTGAAGCAATACAGCAGTGATGCCGAGTTGCAGTTTGCCGTGATCAAGGTCGGCGGCGCCGTGATCGAGGAGCAACTCGAAGTGCTGGCCGCGGCACTGGCCTTTCTGCGTAACCTGGGCCTGATGCCGATTATCCTGCATGGCGCCGGACCCCAGCTGGACATTGCACTGCAGGAAGCATCCATAGAAACGGTGAAAAAACACGGACTGCGTGTGACCACACCTGAAGTGATGGAAATCGCCCGGCCGGTCATCTATCGCGCAAACCGGCAACTGGTCAGCGCGCTTGATCAACAGGGCGTTCGGGCCCAGGGAATCCAGCACGGGGTTTTCGTCTGTGATTACCTGGATCGTGAAGAACTGGGCCTGGTCGGCGATATTCGCCGGGTTGACCTGGAGGCGATCCGCGACGTCGTTCAGCGCGGAATCCTGCCGGTGGTGGCTTGCCTGGGCGAAAGCACGACCGGCCAGGTGATGAACATCAATGCCGATATCGCAGCGCGGGAATTGATCTGGGAAGTGAAGCCCCACAAGATCATCTTCCTGACGGGTACCGGTGGCTTGCTGGACGAATCCGGCCGCATCATCTCGGCGATCAGCCTGAGGACGGATTACCAATACCTGGTGGACCAGGATTGGGTTCATTCGGGGATGCAACTGAAGCTCGAGCAAATCAGCCAATTGCTCTCGGGTTTGCCGGAAAGTGCTTCAGTCTCGATCACGTCGGTCGAAAACCTGGCAAAGGAGCTGTTTACCCACCGCGGAGCGGGCACGCTGATCCGGATGGGCGAGGAGATCGTTGAGCACAAGGTCTTCGACGCGGTACTCCGGGACAAAACGGCAGCGCTGCTCGAGCAGAGTTTCAATCGTTCACTTAAAGCCGATTATTTCGACGATCTGCCGCTGGAATGCATACTCAGCAGTGAGTCCTGGGGCGCAATGGCCATCGTGCTCAAAGGCGTCGATGGCATCCCTTACCTGGACAAGTTCGCGGTAACACCGGAAGCACAGGGCGCCGGGCTGGGGGCTGCGGTCTGGCAGGCGCTGATCCAGCGCTGTCCTCAGCTGTATTGGCGGGCAAGAGCGGATAATCCGATTACACCCTGGTATTTTGACCAGGCAGATGCGAGTTTCACCAGGGAACGGTGGGTGGCATTCAGCATCGGTATTGAGGATTTTGACCAGTTGCGCCGTTGCAAGGAAGACTGCCTTTCGCGCAGGGAGAGCTGGGTGGAGAAAGCGGGTGATTAGTGTTGTTGTCATAGGCGCCCGGGGCTATACCGGGTCGGAGCTGCTGCCGTTGCTGCACCGGCACCCCGAGGTGGAGCTCATCGCTGTCGGCTCGGGCAGTGCAACGGGCCAGCCTGTCAGCGCGCATGTCAGCGGCATGGTGGGAAGCGACCTGGTTTTTTCCGATATCCGTCCGGTTTCCTTGGACAGGTATCGCTCCGATGCCTGCATCCTGGCTCTGCCGAACGGCAAGGCCGCCGGATACGTAAACGCCCTGGATGACAAAAAGCCGGATACCGTGGTGGTTGATCTGAGCGCCGATCATCGCTTTGACCCGGCCTGGGCATACGGGCAGCCGGAGCGGTTCGGCAGCCAGTTGGTCGGCGCAACCCGGATTGCGAATCCGGGCTGTTACGCAACCGGTGCCCAACTGGCCCTGGCGCCGTTGCTGGACCTGCTGGTTGGCGAACCCGTGGCATTCGGCGTTTCCGGTTACAGCGGCGCAGGCATGACGCCATCGCGCAAGAACGATCCGGCAGTGCTCGAGGACAACCTGTTGCCGTACACCCTGGTTGATCATCTGCACGAAAAGGAAGTTTCACACCACCTGGGCCGGCAAATCCGTTTCCTGCCGCATGTCGCGCCGTTTTTCCGGGGTATCAGCCTGACGGTCGCGGCTGAGCTCAGCCGGGTGCAATCGGAAGGGGAACTGTTGGCGAGATTCCGAGAATTTTATGCCGGCTTCCCCCTGGTGGAAGTGCGTGCAGGCATACCGGAGGTCAAGCAGGTGCGGGGAAGTCACCGCCTGGCGCTGGGCGGGTTTGCCGTGAGTGAAACAAACCCGCACCGCGTTTCACTGGTCGCCGTGCTGGACAATTTATTGAAGGGGGCTGCCACCCAGGCCGTGCAGAACCTCAACATCGCATTTGGCCTGGATGCGATGACCGGCCTCGATCTCCAGATGGGAAAGAAAGCATGAAAAAGTTTCTCTGGCAGGACCGCGGTGATC
>CAVOYQ010000019.1:0-13175 GCA_963700705.1 uncultured Gammaproteobacteria bacterium
GTCAATATGAACGGCACCGCGCTGTACGAGTGCATGGCCGCGATTTTTATCGCCCAGGCGTATGGCGTTGATTTGAGTTTCACCCAGCAGTTCCTGATCGTGGCCATCGCACTGGTGACGTCCATCGGCGTCGCAGGCGTGCCCTCGGCGTCACTGGTCGCTATCGCCATCATCCTGACCGCGGTGGGACTGCCGGTCGAGGCGCTCGCGGTGCTGCTGGTGTTCGACCGGGTCCTGGACATGGCCCGCACAGCCACCAATGTCTTCGGCGACGCCTGCTGCGCAGTCATTGTCGCCAGGCTGCAGGGTGAAGAGCTGCCCATCCTGAAGATCGACAATGGCTCAAAATGAACGCGATCCGGCGCTGAGCTTCTGGCACGATTCGATCCCCGGCTGCCGGGATCCCGGCGCCCGCCTGGAACGCGACATCCAGGCGGATGTTGCCATCGTCGGTGCAGGCTACACCGGCCTGTCGATGCTTGTTACCTGAAAAAATATAACCCTTCCCTGGACATCGTGATCCTGGAAGCCGAAACCGCCGGTTTTGGCGCCTCGGGCCGCAACGGCGGCTGGTGTTCGGCATTCCTGTCGGGCATCCGTCACTGGCTGGACAACCCGTCAACGCGCGAAGACGGCGTCCGCCTGCAACGGCTGATGTTCGACACCATCCCGGAGATCGGCCGCGTGACCCGGGAAGAATCGATTGACTGTCATTTTGAGCAATCCGGCACACTGGAATTCGCGGTGCTGCCGGAACAACTGGAACGCCAGCGGAAAGAACTCGAACACCTGCGGGGCCTGGGCTTCAATGACGATGATTACCGCTTCCTCGATGCGCAGCAGGCGCGCAGCACGCTGGCCGTGGACCGCGCACTGGGCGCCGTCCACAGCTTCGCTGCGCCTCGGTTCACCCTGCCCGGCTGGCCCGCGGTTGGCTGAAACCGTTGAGCGTCTTGGCGTTACCTTTACGAAAGAGCCCGGCTTTGTTGATCGGCCAGGACGTCGTGAAAACGCCGCTGGGCGATGTGAAGGCCGGGACCATCGTGGTCGCCACCAAGGGTTACTACCGGCACGTTGGCTGGCCGGCAAAGACGCTGATACCGATTCACTCGATGATGGTGGCCACTGAACCGCTCAGCCCGGAACAGATTGCACAGATCCACTTCAGCAAGCGCTACTGCTTTGGAAATGCCGACAGGCTGGTCACCTACGGGCACCTGACGGCAGACAACCGCATCGCTTTCGGTTGCCGGGGGACCTATATTTTCGGCTCAGGCATCAGGACGTTTCATCCCGGAGACCGCGATTTTGAGAACGTTCGCGAAACCCTGCTGCGATTTTTCCCGGGTCTTCGCGGTGTCCGCTTCACCCACGCCTGGGGCGGGTGCATGGGTGTTACCCGGGCCCTGAGACCCGCCATCGTTTTCGATCGCAGTTCCGGCAGGGGCTGGGCCGGCGGTTATTTCGGCAACGGGGTTGGCGCCGGCGCACCTGGCCGGGCAAACCCTGGCCGACCTGGTGCTGGGCCGGGACACCGATCGCGTGAATACGCCCTGGGTCAACCCGCCCGGCCATCTCCGGCGATGGGAACCGGAGCCGCTGCGCTGGCTTGGAATCAAAACGCGGGCCCAATTGATGCGCCTGGCGGACCGGGCGGAATACCGGGGTAGTGGGCTGGCGCCTCTTTACAGCAAAACTCTGGAGTCACTTTTTCCTTAGTTGTGGATTTAAGAAGGCTGGTCAAGCGTTTCGTGAATCGTACTCAGCTCGATTCGAGCCTAATCCGCCGGCTGAAGCAAGGGGCCTGTTCTCAGGACACGCGCGCAACAGCCATCTGTGAGGCTTCTTCGGCTTTGCCGAAATCACCCTCTTTCACAGGGCCTGCGCTCAAGTACAGGCCCCTGTAGCTCGGGAACGTCTGGCTCGGCCATCCTGTAGCGGGTTTCCGGCGATTCACCTTTGGGTGACGGTATGCGGTAGCCGGGAAGAGAGCCAGTCCTCATTCGGCTACTGGATCCGCGCAAGCACAATCAAGGGAACCCATTTTCCGTGTAGCACGAGCCGGTACGGAGTGGGAGCGCTATTTAGGACGCTTTGAAACAGGTGTTTCGGAGGAGCCCCAGGGATGGGTTTTGCCGTGTCCTGAAAATAGCCCATTGCTCAGACTGCGTACTTCAATCAGGGGGTTTTGAGTTTTTCCAGGTAGGCGGTGATCGAGTTTCTTTTGGATTTTTGGCGGAAAGACGCGCCGGGTGGAGCAGGCCCTGCTGGCCGATACCGGCGGAGTAGACCCAGATAGCGAGGGCTTCGAAATCGATATCCAGACCGGGTCGTAATTCGCCGAGTTCCCGCGCATCCGTCAGGAGGCCGCGGATACGCTCTATCCAGCCGCCGATCAGCTCGGCGTGCATGTTGGCGAAGGGTTTTTGCAGGGCGGCCTTGTACAGGAAAGCCAGCCAAACCAGTGAGTCATCCCGGCTTCCCTCCTCCACCAGCGCGTCGTCGCACATCAGTTGTTCGAGCGCTTTGAGGCCCTTGAACCGGACCGAAAACTCATTCACGCGGCGGCTCTGCTCCGCGGTCGAATGCCGGATCGCTTCCATCAGCAATTCGTCCTTGGAGTTGAAATAGTGGAACAGGGAGCCGTAGGAAAGCCCCGCTTCCGAAGCCACGGCGCGCATCGTCAGGCCCTCGAGCCCTGCGCGGGCGACGATCCGGATCGCCGCGTTGGCGAACTTTTCCCTTTGCACGTCATGGTCGACGATTTTGGGCATGGACAATTTTCCGATTTGGGTTAAACTGTATTATACCGATCAGTTGATATAAATAAAACCATGAAACCCAGATATCAAAAACAGGAACACCCGCAAAATTCCTATTACGTTGCCACGGTGAATGAAAAAACGGATTACCCCGAACTGCAGGGCACGGTTTCCGTGGATATCTGCGTGGTCGGCGCCGGCTTCACCGGGGTCGCTACCGCCTTGACGCTGGCCGAGCGCGGCTACTCGGTCGCGCTGGTGGAGGCCAACCGGGTGGGCTGGGGCGCTTCCGGGCGCAACGGCGGGCAATTGATCAACGGCATCAGCGGACTGGCCAAGGTGCAGAAGAAACACGGTGATGGCGTCGCCGACATGCTGTGGGAACTGCGCTGGCGCGGCAACGACATCGTGCGCGACCGGGTGGCGAAATACGGGATCGAATGCGACCTGAAAAACGGCTATGTCGAAACCGCGGTAAAGCCCAGCCACGTGAAAGAACTGGAGGACTATGCGGCCGAACTGGAGCGGCATAATCACCCCCATCCGTATGAACTCTGGGACCGGAATAAAACCTGCGAGATGCTGGGCACGGACGCCTTTATCGGCGGCCTGTTCAGCCATCACGACGGTCACCTGCATCCCCTGAACCTGTGCATCGGTGAGGCGCGGGCTGCGCACGAACTCGGCGTGCAGATTTTTGAACAATCGCCGGTGACCGGCATTGAGCACGGCAAACGGCCGCGGGTGAAAACGGCCAGGGGCGAGGTCGATGCGGCCAGCGTGGTGCTGGCCGGCAACGCCTATCACCACCTGGAGCCGAAACACCTGTCCAACCTGACCTTTCCGGCCGGCAGCTACATCATCGGCACCGAACCCCTGACAGAGGAAATGGTCGCGGAAATCAATCCGCGGGACGTCGCCGTTTCCGACATGAACAACATCCTGGATTACTACCGGCTGTCAGCGGACAAGCGCCTGCTGTTCGGCGGGCGCTGCAATTACTCGGGCCGTGAACCGGTCAGTATCAAGGCTTCGATCCTGCCCCGCATGCTGAAAACCTACCCCCAGCTGAAGGGTGTACGCATCGACTACGAATGGGGCGGAATGATCGGCATCGTCCTGAACCGCATTACCGCCCTGGGCAGGATCAACGGCAACATTTACTACAGCCAGGGTTACTCCGGCCACGGCGTCAACGCGACCCATATCATGGGTGAACTGGTGGCCGACGCGATCGGCGGCACCATGGAAAAGTTCGACCTGTTCGCCAACATGAAGCATTTCCGGATTCCCGGTTCACAGTGGATGGGCAACCAGTTGATCGCGCTGGGCATGCTATATTTCCGCCTCAAGGACAAACTATGAGCGCGGAACACCATGTCGAGAAAAAACAGAAAGGTCCGCCGCACCAGCGGCGGCATTAACCAGCTGCCGTGGCGGCAGCCGGTCAACCCCTACCCGCCGCTCAATATACTCAGTGAGGACCAGGTCGAGCAGATCCACCTGGCCTCGCTGAGCCTGCTAGAAACCTATGGTATGCGCATCCTGCACGAAGGCGCCCGGCGCATGCTGGCGGAAGCCGGCGCAGACGTCGATCACGACACCCACATGGTGCGTTTCGACCGTTCCCTGGTGATGGAAAAGCTGAAACTGGCGCCGTCGGAGTTCACGCTGCACGCGCGAAACCCGGCAAAAAATTTCAAACTGGGCGGCAACCACCTCGCGTTTACTTCGGTGGGTGGGCCCGCCTATTGCAACGACCTGGACCGCGGTCGGCGCCGTGGAAGTTTTGAGGACGCTTGCGACTACATCCGGCTGGTGCAAAGCCTGGACATCATCCACCAGGAGGGCGGCGGGCCGTTCGAGCCGATTGAACTGCCGCCGGAAACCCGGCACCTGGACCTGTACCAGGCCCAGATCCGCTTGCTGGACAAGAACTGGCAGCCCATAGCCCTGGGCGCGGTCCGCGCACAGGACGCCATCAACATGGCCGGGATCGCGCTGGGTTTCAGCGCGGAAGAACTGGCGGAAAAACCGGCGCTGTTCGCGATCATCAATACCAACTCCCCGCTGCAACTCGACATTCCCATGGCCGAAGGCCTGATCGCGATGGCCAGCGCCGGGCAAGCCGTGTGTATCACGCCGTTCACGCTGGCGGGCGCCATGGCCCCGGTGACCCTGGCCGGCACGCTGACCCAGCAGAACGCGGAAGCCCTGGCCGGCATTACGCTGACCCAGGTCGTCAGGCCCGGAGCTCCCGTCGTTTACGGCGCGTTCACTTCCAACGTCGACATGCGGTCGGGTTCACCGTGCTTCGGCACGCCGGAATACGCCAAGGCGGCGCAGGCCAGCGGGCAACTGGCCCGGCGTTACGGTCTTCCGATGCGTTCCAGCAGCGTGACCTCCTCCAACGCAGTCGATGCCCAGTCAACCTACGAAAGCGGAATGTCTTTGTGGGCCGCAATCACCGGCCACGCCAATATCATCGTGCACGCGGCCGGCTGGCTGGAGGGCGGGCTGACCGCGTCGTTTGAGAAACTGATCGTGGATGCGGAGATGCTGCAAATGATGGCCGAATACCTCCGGCCGATCGAAGTCAACGAGGACACCATCGCACTGGATGCGATACGGGAAGCCGGTTCCGGCGGGCACTTCTTCGGGGTCGCGCATACCATGTCGCGTTTCGAAGACGCTTTTTATCAACCCATCCTGTCCGATTCGAGAAATTTCGAGAACTGGCAGGAAGGCGGCTCGATCGACGCCCAGGGACGCGCCAACCGGATCTGGAAGCAACTGCTCAGGGAGTACCAGCAACCCCCGCTGGACCCTGCGATCGACGAAGAACTCACCACCTACATCGCCAAACGCAAGGAAGAGCGTAGGAGCGGATTCATCGCGAGCGGTCTTACCGGCCGGTTAGCCAGATCCAAACAATCGCGGATGGAGATCCGCTCCTACAACAAAAAAGGCAGGGCGCCGAAGCACCCTGCCTTTGCCTTGCTAGTCGGCCTTTCGGCCTTTTTGTTGTAACTACCGGGCGTGGACCCTCTCTACCGAGTAGGTCTTGCCATTGCCGTGGCAGGTTGCGCAGGATTCGCCAAGATTGGAGCTGGTATTGGCGTCTGCATGGGCTGCTGCGTCATCGCTGTCATGGCATGACAGGCAGGCTGACGTGGTCGGCAACATGATCGGATTGATCGCCGTGTTCGGGCTCAGCGTCGGTAATACGTCGGCCGGTAACGGAACAGTATCGGTAAATAGGTCTATCTACTTCTTGCCTTGAACAATCCTTGTCTCAGTGGCATGGCAGCTTTCGCAATTACGCAGGTCGCCCGGGAACACGACTTCGCTGAAGTCATTCACCGAACCCTGGTAACCATACACAACGTATCCGTTCTGCAGTTCTTCACCCATGTGGATCTTGTGGATCATGTACTTGAAGTGGATACTTTCCGGCGGATTGTCGATTTCCGGCCGGACCACGGCATCGGTCGCACCGGGCATATGGCAGGTTTCGCAATAGCCGTTGGCGTCGTGCCGGTTTTCACCGTGCAGGCTCAGGTTGGCGTGGCAATTTTCGCATTTCGCATCGTCCACTACCTGGCGGCGCGCAACTGCTGTCGTCATCAGTTACCGCGAACGGGAAGATGAAATTCTGCATCTGGTCGTTATGCGAGATTTCGTTGTCCTGGCCGGCATTGATTTTTTCAGCTTTGCGGCCTTCGGCTCCGAATGAGTATGAACCGGTGGCATCCTTTGGAATCTTGGCTGTGAAGCGGTAGGTCCAGTTCGGACCGGCTTGTTTCGCTTTACCCAGTGCGTCTTCCTGTACATAGAAACTGAAATCGTCATTCGGGCCGGAAAGTGAAAACCGCAGGCGGCTGAGCGAGTTCGGGTTAATCGGGCCAAACTTGTCACTGATCGCAAACGTTACTTCCGGGCTTCTGCCGGGTTCGGTGAAATCAATGCTGACTACTTCAACATAGATACCGGGCAGTTGGGTGGACTTGTATACAACCGTATGTGCGCCGGTCACGGAACGATCGAATTCGACTCCGGTATAGGGCTTATGGCATTTACCGCAATTGTCGTCGGTGTCCTGCACCGGGTGGTTTGTGCCGCCGGCAAAGTCGACGTTTTCATGGCAGGAACCGCACACGACGCGCGAAGGCCTTGAAGTCCACCGGTCCCACTGTGAGCCGGCGGTGCCGCGATACGTTCCCGGAGGATTGTTGGCGCAGCCAAACACGGTGTTATGGACCGGGAGTGTTTCGATGACTTCTCCGGTGCCTTCATCGACCAATACGAAGGTTGTTCCGTCCATCACCCATTCACCGGTAGCTGCGGAACCCGCTCCGTTGGCCATTCCGAACAGGGGTCCGGTCGCTGAACCGATATGGATCGAAACGCTGCCTTCATCAAACCACGACAGCGTGGTCATGCTCAAGCCATTCGCATTGCAGGCTTCGGCGGGATTAGGATTGGCTACCATCGGAAGATCCGAAGTTGGTATGCCGCCGGTGTGGCAGACAGAGCAGTCATTCAGAATTGCCGGGTATTCGACTTCACCCAGTTCAGGCTCGAGATTGGCATGAACCCGGTGGATCATCACGTCGAAGCTGTAACTCAGATCACCGGACTGCAGTCCCGGATTGTGGCACTGTTCGCAGACGGGAACATCTATATAACGACCGCCGTGCATGGCCAGGGGGTCATGGCAGCGGTTACAGGTATCGATGGTCACTACATTCCGGGGCACCGGTGCGGATGAACCATCGGGTACAAAATTCACCACGTCGTTGCTGGGGTAACGGTCAAGCTCAAACGGACGGAGGTCACGATAAGCTGCAGCAGCTATGTAATGGGTTGCATCTTGCTCGTAATCGGCGGGAATGGCGTTGCCATATTTATACGTATAGGTGCCCAATTCAATAGTGGTGAATGTACCGCCGGAATCATTGGTAGGCCCGCGGGAACCGACATTGTAATTTACAATCTGTTCTTCACCGACTGGAATGTAGCTGATGAAGAAACGGGGACCGATTGCTCCGGGTGTATAAACGCCGTACATATCCAACGGCAGTCCGCCCGGATCGGTCAATGTAAAGGTCACCAGTGGCTTCAAATCGGATGGAATTTCGTAGTCGGTAATGGTCAGAACCAGTCCCGGCCGGAAGAAAAAGAATAACTGGTCTTCCAGGTAAAATTCGCTATCGGCAGCCGTGAAGCCTGGCCTGTCCGCTGTGGTGGTCGCGGCTGATACGCCAGTGCTGATACCCGTCAAGAGCACCAAACCTGCTACCAACCCCCAAAAAAGCCTGTTCTTCATTGTTAATCTCCTCGTTGGCTTACCTGCGCAGACCGGAAAACCATCCGGACCGCTCCATGGCATAAAAGAACATTTAATAGCCATCTATTCCATGATTTAAATCATGAAATGATTTTTAAAGTTGAACTTATTGGCTTTTGGAGCGAAATTCGGGCAACGAAGGGCGGCCGGTGGCGGTCGCGACAATTTTTGTTTCGAGGAACAGGTCGCCATCGACATCGTGATGAATAAAGTTTTCATCACGGATGATCCGCACAACCACGGAAACGGCGCCGGCTTGCCGGGCCAGGTTGCGGGCCGCCTCCTCCGCCAGGCTTTCAGCGGCTGAAAAGGCCTCTTCCAGGTTCGAAAAGCGGAGCGGTTCCCGGTCAGCATGCACGATGAACTGGCCGTGCAGGGGCTGGGTCACCGTCACCTGCGCGCGTTGCACCACGCTGCCCATTACGGCTCCGAACGCATTGGCCACCTCGGCATGTTGCGGCAGGATCAACCGGACACCCAGGTGTGCCGCCGAATCGGGAAAAAATGTCGGCGCTGGCGCACCCACGCCCACCAGTGGATAATCCGCCGCAAAGCTCAGGTGAAACAAGGATCCGGATTTCAGCCGGCGGCCGGGTGCATCACTCGATTCAAAGACCAGTTCGGCCAGGAAAGCGGTCAAATTACCGGCCGACGCTGCCTCCAGCGCGCGGTGCTGATGCAACCCGGCTTCGATCAGGGCCCGGCTGATTTGCCGCCCTACCTGTTCAAAAACGTGCCGGCTGGGCGTTTCCGCATCACCTTCCTGCCACCTCCCCAGTCCATAGACATGCCGCATCTGGCGGGCCCAGATCAGCGCGGCCAATCTTGCCGCATCGCTGCTCCAGTGGCTTGACAGGCCCAGCACATGCGCCGCGTCACTCGGTGTGAACCCGCTGTAAATGGCCATCCCCTTGCGTTGCAGCCGGGCGATACCACGCAGGAGGTCCCGCTCGCGGCCCGGGATCGCCTCCAGTTCGACCGGCCTTTCGGAAAGTGCATCCCAGGCCCGCATTTCCAGCTCGGAACAGGACGCCATCAGCACGTCGTTGAACTCCAGCCGCATGGCAAACCGGTTGTTGGCGCGGCCGGGCGGGCTTTTCAGCTGCCTTTCGAGGCATTCCACGGTTTCCGGATAGAGGTGCGCCAGCAGGCTCAGCGGCACGACGCGGCGCGGACCGATTTCCATACCCGTCTGTCCGCTGAAGCGGACTTCGCTGTCGCCGCCGAGTCCGATCGAGATCACGCGAACCGCCTCGACCATCGGTTTCCAGTCACCGATCAGCACGCCATCGGTGCCCAGTTCCGGTTGCCCGCCGGTGACCACCGCGATGTCGGTGGTGGTTCCGCCCATGTCGGCGATGATCGCGTTGCCGGCGCCACTCAGCGCACAGGCCCCGACCACGCTGGCGGCCGGACCCGACAGCACCATACCCACCGGTTGTCTCATCGCGGTTTCCGTGTTGATCAGCGAGCCGTTACCCTTGACCATCATCAACGGCGCATGAATGTTCTTCTCGTCGAGGATTTTCTGAACGGCGACGATCAGCTCGTGGATCACCGGAATCATCCGGGCGTTGAGCGCCACCGTCAGCGCCCGGCGCGGGGCGTCCAGGTCACTGGCCAGTTCGTGGCCGCAGGTCACCGGCCGGGAACACATTTCGCCGATCCATTCGCGGACGCGTATTTCATGCAGCGGGTTGCGTACGCCGAACATCGACGATACCGCGAACGCCGAGACCCGGCCCATCTGCCGCCGGATGGCTGCGCGGGTCAATGGTTCATCGAGCGCTTCCCTCTCGGTGCCGGTGGCGTCATGACCGCCCGGCAGCAAGGTGACCAGTTCCCTGTCGATGATCTCCAGCAGGCCGCTTTTCTGCAGCTGTTGGTCGTGATAACCCGGCAACAGCACGCCCACCGGCGCGCCCCGGCCCTCGACGACTGAATTGGTCGACAGCGTTGTGGACAACGCCACCAGGCAAATTCCGCCGAAGGACTCCTGAGGCAGGTCGTCCAGCGCACTCCGGATTCCCAGGGTCAGGTCGTGCCGCGTGGTCAGGCTCTTGGCCGAGGCGATGACCCGGTTTTCTTCATCGACCAGCACGGCGTCGGTGAACGTGCCCCCTGTGTCGATACCCAATTTGACAGATTTATGCGGCATGCGGAACGAGTTCACCGATGGTTTCCGGTCAGAATATGACAGTAAATCAGATCAGAATCGAGCGCGCACAGTGTAATCAGAGGTTCCTTAACCACTGCGCGATCGCATATCATTCCGGATAATGCGTGCAAAAATCGCCATCGTCATCCCGTGTTACCGCGTGCGCGACTCGATCATCCAGGTGGTCAGGGGCGCGCTGGATCACGCCGACATGATTTTCTGCGTGGACGATGCCTGCCCGCAGGACAGCGGGCAACTGATCGAGAAGGAAATCAAAGACCCAAAGGTCAGGGTCCTGTTCAATCCACAGAACCTGGGTGTCGGCGGCGCCGTCAAGGCGGGTTACCGGGCGGCCCTGGAAGCGAAATGCGATGTCGTGGTCAAGCTGGACGGCGACGGGCAAATGGACCCCGACCTGGTGCCTTTGCTGGTGCAACCCATCCTCGACGCGGAAAGCGATTACTGCAAGGGCAACCGTTTCTTTGAGCTGGAATACCTCAGGGACATGCCGGCGATGCGCCTTTTCGGCAACAGCATGCTCTCCCTGTTCACCAAGCTCTCGAGCGGCTACTGGCAAATACTGGATCCCACCAACGGCTTCACCGCCATCGGTTTCCAGGCGCTTTCGGCGATTCCCCTGGAAAAAGTCAGTAACGGCTATTTCTTCGAGAGCGATATGCTGTTCCGCCTGAACGTGGCCAGGGCGGTGGTCAGCGATATGCCGATGCGCGCTCTGTACGGCGATGAAACGTCGAGCCTGCGGATCGGCCGCGTGCTGGGGCCCTTCCTGCTGGGTAATATGCGCAACCTGTTCAAACGGATTTTCTACAACTATTTCCTGCGCGATTTCAATGTAGCCACCCTGCAACTGGTGGCGGGTTTCGTCATCGGGACGTTCGGCCTGGTCACCGGCATCAGCGCCTGGTCCCGCAGCATTGAAACGGGCGTGCCCGCCTCGGCCGGAACCGTCATGCTGGCGGGACTTCCGTTCATCATCGGGTTCCAGCTTTTGCTGTCCTTTCTGAACTACGATATCCAGAATGCGCCCCGGCGCGCCCTGGCCGGTTTCAAACCCAGGGACGCCGCGGATTGATGCGTCAGCCCCTGTTCTTCCTGGCCGTCGGGGGGATCCAATACCTGCTGGATGCCGGCCTGTATGCGGTGTTGATCAGCAACGGGGTGTCCACGCTGCCGGCCAATATCACTTCCAGGGCCAGCGCGGCCGCCATCGGCTTTTTGCTGAACCGCTACGTGACATTTGGTCAACGAAACGAGTCACTGAAACGGTTCGGCAGCAGCCTGCTTAGATTCCTGTTGCTGTGGGGCGCCATGACGCTGATCAGCAGCCTGGCCGTGCTTTGGCTGCAGGCGGTGTGGGGTGATGACAATACCCGCCGGATCATTGCCAAATTGATGGTCGAAGCGTTTCTTGCGGTGGCCAGCTTCATGGTCTCCCGGTTCTGGGTA
This sequence comes from uncultured Gammaproteobacteria bacterium, assembly GCA_963700705.1. GTDB lineage: Bacteria > Pseudomonadota > Gammaproteobacteria > Xanthomonadales > SZUA-36 > JAHEFT01. Next base: position 11,738 of record CAVOYQ010000019.1, read on the forward strand.
TTCAGGAATTAGGCCGTGCGGGAAATTTTTTTCATCCTGGTCGAAAACTATGCCTGGCTGGCCGCGTGGCTCATCTCGTGCCTGCTGCCGGGGATAGTCTGTTGGAGCCTGTTTACCGGTATGGGTCGTACGCACACGATGTCGTGGCCCAATCCGGAGTTGGCCATTTTTTTCACCGTGTGCGCCGGCCTGTCGTTGCAAATCCTGCTGCTGATCATGCTGGCCGTCAGCAATCTCCTGAGCCCGGTCCCTGTCCTGTCGGTCTTCGCGGGGCTGGTGGCCGGAAGCCTGGTTGCGCTGAAGCTCAATCCCGCCATTTGGGAGAATTTTACCCGGCCCTTCCGGCTCACAGGATTTGAATGGCTGCGAATTCTGCCGGTTTTCCTGTTGATCCTGCCGTGGGTTCTCCGGCCACTGGGTCCACCTTTCGGGATGGATGCGCTGACCTACCATCTGCCTTACGCCCGTTTCTACCTGGAGCAGGGCGGACTGGCCGTCAATGAAACCCTGCGCTTTCCGCTGCATACGCACAATATCAACCTGCTGTACGCGGCGGCATTGATCCGCCCCGGCAGCGTGCTGCCGCAAATGATGCATGCGGCCATGGGCTGGCTGGCCGTGACCGGTGTTTATGGAATGTCCCGCCACTGGCACAACTGGTTCACCGGAACCCTCACTGCCGCGGGGGTTCTTCTGCTGGAAGAGTTTGTCCGTTCTTTTGGCTACGCCTACGCGGATAACGGTGTGGTGCTATTTGTGACGGCAGCATTTCTTTGCCTGGCATTGTGGGTCGAAAGCCGGCAACGCAGTCTGCTGTGGGTTTGCGCGCTTTTCGCCGGCACCGCGATGGGCACCAAGTACCAGGGGGCTCTGTTCACCATTCCCCTGGGATTGATAGTCCTGTGGTTTTCGAAGGACCTGAAGCTGACGGCCAGGTTCGCGGTCCTGACCGGCGTATTTGGCCTTTTCTGGTACCTTCGTTCCTGGGTGATTTCCGGCAATCCGGTCCATCCGTTTGCCGGCGATCTGTTTGGCTATTACATCTGGAGCGACAAGGAGCTGGCTGCGCAAATGGGCGAGCTGAAGTCCCATGGTATCGACAGAACCCTGCTGAATTTTGTCCTGTTGCCCGGGAAAATGTATAGCGAACACCTGCGGTTCAATGGCTATACCGGAAACGGCGGCGTATTGGTCGGCGTGTTCATGTTGAGCTGCTTTTTGATCCGTTGGCAAAAACCGTTCGTCCGGGCCTTGCAGCTAACCTGCCTGGCCTACCTTGTTTTCTGGTTCTGGAGTTCGCAGGTGATCCGTTACCTGATGCTGATCTCTCCGCTGATGAGCCTCGGCGCCGTAACAGCATTCGCTGCCTGCGTTGGATCGGTCTGGAACAGGCAGAAGGCAAAGGCACCCGGCAAAGCTCCAGGATCCACAACCTCCC
>CAVOYQ010000020.1:0-43525 GCA_963700705.1 uncultured Gammaproteobacteria bacterium
ATTCCGTACCCGCGGTCCAGTTCCAGTATCCACTCCGCTGCGTTGTCGAGGAAGTAGCGGTCATGCGTGATGGCCACGACGGTGCCGGGAAACCCGGTTAGGAAGCGTTCCAGCCAGCCGACCGACTCTGCGTCCAGGTGGTTGGTCGGTTCATCCAGCAGCAGCATGTCCGGGCTGGAGAGCAACAGGCGGCAGATCGCAACCCGCCGCCGCTCTCCGCCTGACAGGTGTGATACGGACGCATCCCACTCCGGCAGCCGCAGAGCGTCTGCGGCAATTTCCAGGGCGCGCTCGAGTTCCGAGCCGTTGGCGACTTCGATCTGGTCCTGCAGTTCGGCCTGCTCGGTGAGCAGCGCGTTCATCGCCTCGTCATCCATGGGTTCGGCGAATTGCATGCCGATCTCGTCGAAACGGGTCAGCAGTTCACGCACCCGGAAAACACCTTCCTCGACGATCTCCCGCACGGTTTCGCTGTCATCCAGCTGGGGCTCCTGCGGCAGGTAACCGATGCGTATCCCCGGTTGCGGCCTGGCCTCGCCTTCGAAATCCGGATCTTCGCCCGCCATGATTCGCAGCACCGTTGACTTGCCGGCGCCGTTGAGACCCAGCAGGCCGATTTTTGCGCCGGGAAAAAATGACAGGGAAATGTCCTTGATGATCGTACGGTTCGGGGCCACGATCTTGCTTACCCCGATCATCGTGTATATGAATTGCGCCATGGTTTTTTCCGAAAGGTCTGAATGCGTTTGCGTGGCGAATTATGCGTTATGCCAGCTTTTGGGTCCAGAAGGGGTAAACCCCGGCCCGGGGATTGTCAAAAGCACGACCGCCGGTGCAAAAATGGTAGAATTGAGCGTTATTATTCTAAATCACGCCAACCAGCTTTCCATTTAAAGGATACGGGACCAGGAATGTTTGACCACAGCTTCCGCATACGCGGATTTGATGATGAACTGGCCGACGCCATCGACGCAGAACGGACCAGGCAGGAAGACCACGTCGAGCTTATAGCTTCCGAGAACTATGCCAGCCCCAGGGTCCTGGAAGCACAGGGTTCGGTGCTGACCAACAAGTATGCCGAGGGTTACCCGGGCAAGCGGTACTACGGCGGGTGCGAATTTGTCGACATAGCTGAGCGGCTGGCGCAGGAGCGCGCGAAAGAACTGTTCGGCGCAAATTACGCCAACGTGCAGCCACATTCCGGTTCCCAGGCCAATGCGGCCGCCTACCACGCCCTGCTTGATCCGGGTGACACCATCCTCGGCATGAGTCTCAATGAAGGCGGACACCTCACGCATGGAAGCCCGGTTAATTTTTCCGGCAAATTGTTCAATGCGGTTCAGTACGGGATCAATACCGGAACCGGGATGATCGACTACGGCATCATCGAGGCGCTGGCGCAGGAGCACCGGCCCAAGATGTTGATCGGTGGTTTTTCGGCATACTCCAGGCAGATTGACTGGGGCCGGATGCGCGAAATCGCCGATAAAGTCGGCGCCTGGTTCCTGGTTGACATGGCGCATGTGGCCGGCCTGGTGGCCGCGGGCGTATACCCCAACCCCGTTCCGCACGCCCACGTGGTGACCTCCACCACGCACAAAACCCTGCGCGGTCCGCGTGGTGGCGTCATTCTTTCCATCGCCGATGAGAAGATGGAAAAAGCCCTCAATTCCGTCGTGTTCCCCGGCACCCAGGGCGGCCCCCTGATGCACGCGATAGCGGCCAAGGCCGTTGCGTTCAAAGAAGCGCTGGCGCCCGAATTCAAGGTGTATCAACGCGATGTCATCGACAACGCCCGGGCCATGGCGGCGATCTTCATGGAACGCGGTTACCGAATCGTTTCCGGCGGGACGGATAACCACCTGTTCCTGGTTGACCTGATCGGCAAGGAATTCACCGGTAAAGACGCAGAAGAGGCGCTTGGCCGCGCCTTTATCACCGTGAACAAGAATACGGTGCCCGGAGAGCCCCGCTCACCTTTCGTCACCAGTGGCTTGCGGCTGGGCACCCCGGCCGTCACGACCCGGGGTTTCACCATCGCCGACTGCCAGGAACTGGCCGGCATCATCTGCGACATCCTGGACAACATGGGCAACACCGAAGCAGAGCAGCAAGCCAAAGCCACCGCCCTCAAACTCTGCCACAAGCATCCCGTGTATTCATGAGAAAAGCGGTCACTAAGCCTCCCCCTCGTCTTCCCGGCTGGCGCAGCCAGAGGGAAGACCAGATCATGCTGCCTTGCGCAGCCGCCTTCGACTGCTTGCAGTCGGGCAGGGAAGCAAGGCTCCACGATGTCTTCCCGGCTGGCGCAGCCAGAGGGAAGACCAGATCATGCTGCCTTGCGCAGCCGCCTTCGCTGCTAGCAGCGGAGCAGGGAAGCAAGGCTCCTTAGAATGTGGTGTCCGTTTTGCAACCATGAAAGCACGCGGGTGGTCGATTCACGCCTGACCCGTGATGGTATGCAGATACGGAGGCGCCGGCAGTGCGAAAGTTGCGGTTCGCGTTTCAATACCTATGAGGGACCCGAACTGAAGGCGCCGCGAATCATCAAGGCCGGCGGTGCGCGGCAGGCTTTTTCAGAGGACAAGCTCCGCGCCGGAATGATGCGCGCGCTGGAAAAGCGGCCGGTGGAAACCCGCGAGGTGGAACGTGCGATCCGGTCCCTGTTGCGGGAAATCTCCAGCGTTGAAGATTCGGAAATTCCCAGCTCATTGATCGGCGAATGGGTGATGCGGGAACTGAGCAAACTGGACCATGTTGCCTATATCCGATTCGCTTCGGTTTATAAACGTTTCGAGGATGTACAGGCGTTTCGTGACGTCATTGAAAGCCTGGAACGGGAGGCGCCGGTGGACCGTGACAAGCGCCAGATACCGTTGCTGGGTGGCGGCGGACCGCCCGGCAAACGGGACAAGCAGTGAATTTTTCCCGATTTGACCACGAATGTATGGCGACGGCTTTGCAGTTGGCGCGAAAAGGCCTGTTTACCACTGATCCCAATCCACGGGTGGGTTGTGTCATCGCCTCCGGCGACCAGGTCGCAGGGGTCGGCTGGCATCGTGAAGCCGGCGGCGCTCACGCGGAAATTGCGGCATTGCTGGATGCCGGCGAATCGGCCCGCGGAAAGACTGCTTACGTGACACTGGAACCCTGCAACCACCAGGGCCGCACCCCCCCTTGTACAAAAGCCTTGATCGAAGCGGGCATTGCGCGTGTCGTTATCGCATCCGAGGACCCTAATCCCGGTGTGAGCGGTGGCGGCAGGCAGCAGTTACTGGCCGCCGGCCTGACCGTGGAAACCGGCCTGATGGCGCAGCAGGCCGAGGCTCTGAACCCGGGTTACATGTCGCGCATGCGGACAGGGCGGCCCTGGGTTCGGGTCAAGAGCGCGATCAGTCTCGATGGCAGGTCCGCTTTGCGGAGCGGTGAGAGTCAATGGATCAGCAGTGAAGCATCGCGGCGGGATGTGCAGCGTTGGCGGGCCCGTTCTTCAGCCATATTGACCGGTATCGGTACCGTACTGGCGGATGATCCTTCGATGGACGCCCGCGTGGACGAGGATGTGAAACAACCGGTCAGGGTCGTTGTTGACAGCCGCTGGCGTATCCCGGCAAAAAGCAGAATCCTGGCGGTTCCCGGAAGGGTAGTGATCGCCGGCGACGAGTCGATCCCCATGCCCGCAATGCCGGCGTCGTCGAATGTGCAATGCCTGGCCTTGCCGGCAAAAGACGGGCGGGTGAACCTGGTTCATCTGATCAAGTCACTGGGTGAGATGGAAATCAATGAAATCCAGGTCGAGGCAGGGGCTGTACTTTGCGGCGCATTGCTGGAAGAAAACCTGGTGGATGAAATTCTGATCTACCAGGCGCCGGTTTTGATGGGGGATGGCGGCCCCGGTCCTTTCGCACTCGGGCCGCTTGAATCCATGGCCGAAAGAACGCATCTAACAGTGCTGGAAACAGCCCATTTTGGCAACGACCTTAGAATTCGTCTTCAAACCCAGCCCAGGCACTGAATATGTTTACCGGAATCGTAGCAAGCACAGGAATTCTGAAAAGCAAAACCGTGATGGGCGGCGACTGCCGCCTGCAAATCGATTGCGACGACCTGGATTTCGGGTCGGTTCATGTCGGCGACAGCATTTCCGTTTCCGGTGTGTGCCTGACCATGCTCGATCCGTACACGTCGGGTTTTTTCGCGGACGTTTCGCAGGAAACCCTTGGCTTGACGACGCTTGGGCATTTACGACAGGGCCAGGCAGTCAACCTGGAACTGGCCCTGGGCCTGGAGGCCCGACTGGGTGGTCACCTCGTCACCGGCCATGTCGATGGCATGGCGAAGCTGGTTTCGCGCCACGAAGACGCCCGGGCTGAGCGGTTCGAATTCGAGGCGCCGGCCCAACTGGCGCGTTATATTGCGAAGAAGGGGTCTGCCTGTGTCGACGGCGTCAGCCTGACCGTCAACGAAGTCGATGGCGCCAGGTTTTCTGTATGCCTGATCCCCCACACGCTGGAAATTACAACGCTCGGCAGCCTGCAGCCGGGTGACCCCGTGAACCTCGAAGTGGACCTGATTGCACGCTACCTGGAACGCCTGATGGCTCCGGACTACCAGGGCCTGGAATAATCATGAAAACAACATCAAAACTGAACACCATCCCTGAACTCATCGAAGACATCCGGGCAGGACGCATGGTCGTGCTGATGGATGACGAAGATCGCGAAAACGAGGGCGACCTGATCATGGCCGCGTCCAAGGTCCGGCCGGAGGATATCAATTTCATGGCCCGTTTCGGCCGTGGTTTGATCTGCCTTCCACTGACCAGGGAGCGGTGCAGACAGCTCCATCTACCCCTGATGGTCAACGCCAACCAGACCCGGTTTGCAACCAATTTCACGGTTTCCATCGAGGCTGCGGAGGGTATTACGACCGGGATATCCGCTTATGACCGGGCCCATACGATTCGCACCGCAGTCAAGCCGGATGCCGTCCCCGAGGACCTTGCGCAGCCCGGACACGTCTTTCCGCTGATGACCAACCCCGGCGGTGTGCTGGCACGCGCCGGCCATACCGAAGCGAGTGTCGACCTCGCCATGTTGGCCGGCCTGGAGCCGGCTGCGGTTCTGGTGGAAATACTGAACGAGGACGGCAGCATGGCCCGCAGGCCTCAGTTGGAGGAATTTTCGCGCCAACACGGCCTGAAAATCGGCACGATTGCGGGGCTGATCCGCTACAGGCTGGAGAACGAAAAGTCCGTTGACCACCTTTCCACCCACGAAGTCGTGACGGATTTTGGGCCATTTACCTTGCATACCTATCGTGACCGGATCGAGGACAAACTTCACCTGGCCCTGGTCCGCGGTGTGCCCAATCCCAAAAAGCCGTTCCTTGTCAGGGTTCATGTTCAGAATCCCCTGAGTGATGTCCTGTCGATCAGGCGGTCGGATTTCGGCATGCCGCTGCGCACCGCATTGTCACAGATCGATACGGCGGGAAGCGGTCTCGCGCTCGTGCTGGGCGGCAACAAGGATGACGATGACATCCTTCACCAGATCCAGCAAAAACCGGCACCCGCGATTGCGCCGAATGGTGATAACCGGCGTTCACGCGAATTGCGCACCTACGGGATCGGAGCCCAGATCATCGCGGACCTCGGTATCCGGAAAATGCGCGTCCTTAGCGCACCCTGGAAATTGACCGGGCTGGCCGGGTTTGGGCTGGAGGTCGACGAGTATATCGAGACGCTGGCTGAAGAGGCGGAAAGCGCATGAAGGACATCGGCACGAACACGCGGGACGAAGATCTGCGCATCGCGGTGGTTGCCGGCCGTTTCAACCGCTTCATCGTTGATCAACTGGTCTCCGGGGCCCGGGATGCCCTGGAAAGGCAGGGCATCAACCCGTCGAACGTCGTACTGGCATGGGTTCCCGGTGCTTTCGAATTGCCGTTGCTGGCGGAGCGGTTCGCTGTCTCGAAAAAATATCACGCAGTTATTGCCCTGGGCGCCGTGATCCGGGGCGGCACGCCGCATTTTGAATACGTGGCCGGAGAGTGTGCCAGGGGACTGATGCGGGTTTCACTGGATCACGGTATTCCGGTGATCTTCGGCGTTCTGACCACGGACACGGTGGAACAGGCGCTGGAAAGAGCCGGAACCGGAGAGGGGAACAAGGGCTTTGATGCCGCGATGGCCGCGATCGAAATGGTGGAAACCACGCGAGCGGTCGCGAGCCACCTTGACGGTTTGTCCGCCCTGTGAGCGACAGGCCGCAATTCGAACCGCGCAGCAGGGCCCGCCGCCGGGCCCTGCAGGCCATTTACCAATGGCAGATCACGGGCCAGGAAGGCAAGGAAATCATCGCGCAGTTTCTGGCCGTGCAGGATATGAATGGCGTTGACGTCGAACATTTTGAGAAGCTGGTGCGCGGAGTCAGTACAGGAAAGGAAGGCCTGGACGGTGCGATCCAGGAATTTCTCGACCGGCCTTTCAGCCAGGTAGACCTGATGGAACAGGTGGTGCTCAGGATCGGAGCGTTCGAGCTGCTCAACTGCCCGGAGCAGCCTTTTCGGGTGGTCGTGGATGAGTGCGTCGACCTGGCTCACCGCTTCGGCTCCGAGCAGGGCCACGCCTATGTCAACGCTGTCCTCGACAAGGCCGCCCGGGCCTGGCGTCCGGAAGAAATGAGCAATGCGGGCGGTTGAGTTGCGTGCCGGGATAAACAGGCGTAGGAGCGGATTCATCCGCGAATCACTGGCCGGGATCATTCGCGATTAAAATCGCTCCTACCTTTGATCGTATGCGAGACCTGTTTGATGAACGAATTCGACCTGATCGCCCGCCTGCAGCAAATCATCTGTATCCCGGCCGGGCCGGAAACCCCGGAATGTGTCGTGGGAATCGGTGATGACGGGGCGGTTCTGGACGTTCCCGCCGGCCAGGACCTCGTCGTTTGTACCGACACGCTGGTTGAGGGGGTTCATTTTCCCGCCGCAACCGGCCCCGGTGCAATTGGCCACAAGTCGCTCGCCGTCAACCTCAGCGACCTGGCGGCCATGGGCGCCAGGCCCGCCTGGTTTTTCATGGCCTTAACCCTGCCGGTCCAAAACAGGGAGTGGTTGAATTCATTTGCAAACGGTATGGCCGGATTGGCGCAGCAGTCCCGCATTCAGTTGGCGGGGGGTGACCTCTGCCGCGGCCCGCTGAGCATCACAATCACCGCACTGGGGCTGGTTGAGAAAGGACACGCCCTGGTCCGTTCAGGTGCGGGTCCGGGGGACCTGGTTGTCGTGTCGGGCAGGCCGGGCGCAGCCGCTTACGCGCTGAGCATGCTGAACCGGGGCGAAACACCGACAGCAACCGACCTGGCGGCGCTGGAGTTCCCGGCGCCCCGCCTGGAACTGGGGCGAAAGTTGTCGGGAGTTGCGACTTCCTGCATCGACATCTCCGACGGCCTGGTTGCGGATCTCGGCCATATCCTGGAGCAGTCGGGCGCCGGCGCCGAAATCGAACTGGGTAAATTGCCGTGCGCAGCCAGCCTGGCCGCGCTGCCTGATCAGGAACGCTGGCCCCTGCAAGTCGCGGGCGGCGACGATTACGAGTTATGTTTCACCCTTCCAGCCGGAATGGCGAATGCGCTTCCCGGGCTTTCTCAGTCTACCGGTGTCGAGTTGTCGGTCATCGGGAGGATCGATGACCGGAGTGGCCTGGTTTTGAGAACCCCGCAGGGCGGCACGTATGAACCGCCAAACACCGGTTACCGGCACTTTGGCGAAGGTGCGTGACCGTGCTGTTTGACCGGGATCCGGACGTGCGCAGGGTCGCCCTGGGCACACTGCCCGGTTTCCTCGCGTTTGGATTCGGTTCCGGGCTGTCGCGCTATGCCCCGGGCACCATGGGTACGCTGGCTGCAGTGCCTTTCGCCTTACTGCTGAAAAGCCTGCCGGCACTCGCATTCTGGTTGCTGCTTGCCGGGCTTTTCCTGTTGGGCGTTCAAATATGCACTGCCAGCAGCAACCGCCTGGGGCAACATGACCCGGGCGGGATCGTTTGGGACGAAATGGTCGCCTACTGGCTGACGATTGCTTTCCTGCCGGTAGCCTGGCCGTGGTGGCTGGCGGCTTTTTTGCTGTTCCGCTTTTTTGACATCCTGAAACCCTGGCCCATCCGGTGGGTGGAAAACCGGTTCGGCGGCGGCCTGGGCATCATGCTGGACGATATCGTAGCCGCCCTCTATGCCATGGCTATACTGGGAGTCTGTCAAATCTGACCCTGGTCGGTCTTCCCTCGAAACGATCATTTCAGACCCGACAGTCTCATAGGCTGGATGGCATGGCGGTTGATCGATTAACCAGCGTCGAAAGCGCTGCGGATCCAGTTCAGTAGCGTTCTGCCCTGGTCCGAGCCAATGGAAACGACATCGAACCTGCACGGCCGGGCGGCTTCCGCCGGGTGATGCTGGAGAAATCGGCGGGCAGCGCTGATGATCCGGCGTTGCTTGGTCAGCGTGACGGTCTCGGCGCCGCTGCCGTGGCTGTCGTTGCCGCGGTACCGGACTTCGGTGAATACCAGGGTATTTCCATCCCGCATGACCAGGTCGATTTCACCGGATCGCACCTGGTAGTTGCGCTCCAGCGTTTGCATGCCGCGACCGTTAAGAAATGATTCTGCGACCTGCTCCCAGTGGCTGCCTCGCTGTCGCGTACTCGGCTGACATTTTCCGCTTGTTTTGGTCACCGTACTAGCGCACTGGTTTTTCGCCAGGCGCCGTTAAGGGCACCGGCTGGCCTGCCTTGAACTCCGCCCAGGCGGGTTCTCGCTGGAGTGCTTCACTCTGCGGTGAGCGATGGTAATAGCCGGACTGCCCGGGAAAAACGAAATCCGGATCTTTCTGCATCAGGGATAACCACGGCAGCAGGTTCCATGCATCCTGGCCCAGCGCAAATAGCGAAGACCGGCTGCCACGCCGGATGCTGGCGAAGTCGGGAATATCCTCCATGGACGGATGGGTGAGTTGCCAGGGGGCTGCGGGGAAGCGGACGCCGTTCAAATCCTGGTTTTTCAACCGGTCCGGCTCACCGGAATAAATGCGTGATGTGGCATAGACGGGGATATCACCGGCCTCGTGAAACTTGAGTTGTGGGCGAATCAGCCGCGCCTGGGTTGCGCTGGCGGCCAGGAAAATCACGTCGATATCCTGCCGGTGTACCGGCTCGAATTCCAACGTCATTTGCAGGGTATTTTCCAGCCGGCGTTCCCGTGCCTTGCTTTCGTCGATTTTCAAAACACGCTCCAGGGCCTCGGTATGATCATTTTCCGATTCGAGGTAGCGTGTTGCAGCCAGGATTTCCCCATTTTCGCGTAAGAATTCAGATTCAAAAGCAACGGCCATCCTTTCCCCCCACGGGTCTTCAGACGCCATGACCATGGCGCTTTGGTAACCGCTGGCCAGGGCGTGGGTGGCAATGGAAGCTGCTTCATCGTCCTGCGAAAGGGAAAGGCTGGTTACCTGTCCGGACAGTCCGGGCAGCGGCATGAAATTCTCCGGGAGGTCATTGAGTGCAAGTACCGGGGTAGACATGCCGGCGAGATTGAGCATGGCCTCGACGGACTCCTTTTTCAATGGGCCGATAATCCAGTCCGCGCCGGCGTCGAGCGCATTGAAATACCCTGAAATGGCCGATTGCTCATCGTCGCCGGTGGCAAAAAACAGAAGCTCCGTGCCTGCCGGATTATCCAGGTATGCACTCATCAGGCCATCGCGTATCGCTTCACCAGCGGATTGCAGGCGCCCGGATTCCGGCAGCAGGACAGCGATTTTTCGGGGCGGAGTAAAAAGCTGTCGGTAGCGGAGCCAGGTATCGAGCGCTTGCTGAACCGTGAGCAGGTGATACGGATTGCGTAATTTCCAGTCGTTGATCGCCCCAGTGATGCCGTCCGGGACCACCAGGTTGTTCCGGATCACCAGGGCCAGGTCCAGCCAACCGGTCAATTGACGGTCGCCCCTGGGGTTGTCTGAGCGAAGAGCCAGTTCGCCTGAAGAAACCGATTCCAGCGAGCGTATCAGGTCAACCGAAGCCTCCGGATCGTAGTAAGGCATTCTTCCGCTGATTTTCGCCGCATCTGAAATGTCCCGGGAACCGGGCGTCGACATTTGCCGGGTGAGCGTTGCCTGCAGCTTGTCATAGCGCTGGCGCAAAGCGGACGGGAGGTTGGTCTGTGCCTCCTGCAGCAGGATTCCGGCTTCATCCGGCCGGTTGTTTCGCAGCGCCAGGTCTGCCAGGACCAGGGCGAGCCTGGATGCGTCCGTTGGCGCCAGGGCTTCACGGTTGATCCATCGAAGTGCGTCGCTGGCCCTGGATGGCTTTCCGGCCAGCAGCCAGGCGTCGGCCGCCCGAACCCGCAAGCCGTCGGCCTGTTGTGGCTCCGCATCCAGCGCCTGCTGCTGCCAGGCTTCCGCGGCCGCTTCAAATTCCCCACGTTCAAACAGTGCAGCGCCATCCAGGTTTTGCGCGGGTTCCGGCGCCCGCGATGGCCCGGTGGTTCCGCATGCTGCAAGCGTCAAGGCAAGCAACACAGCCAGCAGCGAGGCTGGACAGAAGCTCGAAAATGTCCTCGGGGATTTCTTAAGGCCCGGTTGGTGTTTTTTACGTGTCGGCATCACTGCAAAATGATACCGCAATGCGCGGCTCCATGATCCATAATATGGTCCTATGAATACAGCCCGACTCTACGTGGTAGCGACACCGATCGGCAACCTCGAGGACATCACGTTGCGGGCGTTGGCAGTGCTCGCAGCGGTCGATGTGATCGCGGCCGAGGATACGCGCCACACCCGCGTCCTGATGTCCCGGCATGGCCTGGACAAGCCGTTGCTCAGTCTGCAGGAACACAACGAGGAACAAATTGCTCCGAAACTGGTCGAGCGATTGCAGAGTGGTGACTCGGTCGCGCTGGTTTCGGATGCCGGGACGCCATTGGTTTCCGACCCCGGCTATCGCCTGGTGCAGCTGGCGATCGCGGCCGGGGTGGAAGTCGTCACGGTTCCCGGGGCGAGTTCCGTCACTGCCGCCCTTTCGATCAGCGGTCTGGCCAGCGACCGGTTTACCTTCGAAGGATTTTTGCCGGCCCGCCAGGTAGCAAGGCAAAAGCGCCTGGCCAGCTTGAGAAATGAATCCCGCACGATGGTATTTTTCGAATCCGGTCATCGAATCGAGGATAGCCTGGCCGACATCGCGGCCGTTTTTGGAGAGAGCCGGCGAATTGCGGTCTGCCGGGAGATGACCAAGAAGTTCGAAACCGTTTTGCGCGGAACCGTCGCGGAAGTCATTGACCGGATACTGAGTGACGCCGACCAGGTCAAAGGGGAGTTCGTACTGGTCGTCGCGGGAAGTGAAGCCGATCAGGACGAAAAATTCGCGGCGGCCCTCGGCATCGCGCGGGCCCTGCAGGAATATCTGCCGGCCAGCCAGGCGGCCCGGGTTGCTGCAAAATTGCACGATGTGCCGCGCCGGGAACTCTACGCGGCCCTTGAACAACAGGGAGATTGAGAATCGGCGCTATGAATCGACGCCCCGGTAGGGGAAAATGGAGGCGGGAGTCGGCCAGGCAATCGCCCGGCCTTGAACCTCGGTTCAAAGCAGGGAGGAAAGTCCGGGCTCCATAGGGCAGGGTGCCAGGTAATTCCTGGGGGGCGTGAGCCCACGGCAAGTGCAACAGAAAGGATACCGCCCAAAAAAGGGGTCTGACCCCTTTTGAGCGCTGAAAAGGGGTCTGACCCCTTTTTTAGCTGGGTAAGGGTGAAATGGTGCGGTAAGAGCGCACCGCGCAGGTGGTAACACTCTGCGGCGAGGTAAACCCCACCCGGAGCAAGACCAAATAGGAAAGCGATACCGCGGCCCGCGGTGCTTTCGGGTAGGTTGCTTGAGGCCGCCGGTGACGACGGTCCCAGATGAATGATTGCCCACGACAGAACCCGGCTTATCGGCCGACTCCTTTTTATTTGCACTTCCGTTTTTGAAAACCCAATACAGGCAGTGGGACTTGCAAGTTCTTGCCAGCGTTCCGCCCCGGAAATGCCTTGGCTTTCTCCAGGACACGCCGTGAACCCATCCCTGGGGGCTTGTCTTGAAACATCCTGTTTCAAACAGTCCTGAAGAAAGCCAAGGCAAACCCGGGGCTGGTTCAGTCAGTTTGTAAAAACCTGAAAGGACGCGCTTGGACTGACCGCGCTGTTGCACCGGTCGGCGAGAAAGATCATCTGATTGACACATTTCCGACCGGCCTGCGCCCCACAGAGCCGGTTTAATAAAACCCTCATTTACATCTAAGTCGTTGTCGTGCTTGACAATCGCCTGTTAAATCACTATCGTGCACTTTAGTGGGAATTAGTGGTGTGTAGTGTCATATTGGTGGGGAAGCAGTGTTTTTTGGTGAGACCGCAATCAATCTCGACTCGAAAGGGCGCATGGCCATGCCGGTGCGTTACCGGGAATTGATCCAGGAATTGAGCGGCGGGCGGATGGTTCTCACCTACAGTGCTTTCGACACCGGGGCCTTATACCTATACCCGGAAAAGGAATGGGAACGGGTGCGGGACGATGTAACGGGTTTAAGCACGTTCAACCCGGGTCACCGCAGCCTGCAAAGAAAACTGGTGGGGAGTGCCAGTGCAGTCGAACCGGACGGTAACGGCCGGATTCAGATACCGCAGACGTTGCGGCAGGTGGCAGGACTGGAAAAACGGGTCGCGCTGCTAGGAATGGGCAACCGCTTCGAGATCTGGGACGAGGATGTCCTGAATCGGAAGCGGGCAGAAGAAGAACGCAGCCTTGACGAAGGCGCATCAGAAGAAATGGCCCGCCTGGTGCTTTAAAGGCGGGTGCAAGACAGCCAGAGGTGCAGAACGGAGTAGATGAGTGATTACCAACACCAGCCGGTTCTACTGGAAGAAGTGTTGGAAGCGCTTAACATCCGGCCAGACGGAAAGTACGTCGATGGCACTTTTGGCAGAGGCGGACACAGCCGGGGCATTTTAGCCCGCTTGTCCGGGAAAGGCTGCTTGTTGTCCCTGGACAGGGACCCGGAGGCGATAGCCGCCGGACGGAAGTTGCAACAGGAAGATTCGCGACTGACGGTTGTCCAGGGAAACTTTGCAGATATGGAGCGCTACGTCCATGAATGGGGCGTTGATGAAGGCCCGGACGGCATCTTGCTGGATCTCGGGGTTTCTTCGCCGCAACTGGACGATCCGGAACGGGGTTTCTCCTTTATGGGGGACGGTCCACTGGATATGCGTATGAACCCATTACAGGGTGTATCGGCCGAAGAGTGGTTGGCTGATGTACCGGAACGGGAATTGACCCGCGTGTTTTGGGAGTTCGGAGAGGAGCGCCATGCGCGCAGGATTGCCAGGAGCATCGTGATGTCCCGGCAGGAGCAGCGGCTTGAATCGACCGGTCAGTTGGCGAGATTGATCGAAAATACGATAGGCCGCCGGGAAAAGAAAAAACATCCAGCAACACGATGTTTTCAGGCAATCCGGATTTTTATAAATGATGAAATGGCTAACCTGGCCAAGGGTTTGGATACAGCAATAAGGTTGTTGCGCCCGGGAGGAAGACTGGTAGTAATCAGTTTTCATTCCCTCGAGGACCGCCTGGTCAAACGGACGATTAGAGAAGCCGTGCGACCAGGACAGGTCCGCAAAAACATCCCGCTGCACCCGGACAACAAGCCCATATTGAAGCCGGTTGGTAAGGCCATCAAAGCCTCTGAAACTGAACTCTCCGTCAATCCCCGTGCACGAAGCGCTGTCATGAGGGTTGCGGAGAAACTCGGTTGAATGCTCGACTCATAGTCCTGTTGATCACACTGGCTGCTGTCATCTGCAGTGCGCTGGGTGTGGTTTACGCACGTCACGAAAGCCGCGGGGCTTCGGTTCAGCTGGGATTACTCGAAGATCAGCGCGACGAAATCATTGCCGAGTGGAGCCGGCTGCAACTCGAACAGGCATGGCTGGCGGATGCCAGCCACGTGGAGAGCAAGGCGCGTGAAGAGCTTGGCATGGAACTGCCTGACAAATCCCTGATCCTGGTCGTGGACAAGCAATGAGCCCTGTAGAAAACCAAGTGGCGCCCGTCAGCAGGCTTTACGGATTCCTGGGAATGTTCCTGCTGTGCTCGGTCGCCCTGGTTGCGAGGGCGGTCAATCTGCAAATCGTCGATACGGATTTTCTGCAGGACCAGGGAGAAGCCCGATACCTGCGGGAAGTCGTGGTTCCAACCCGCCGGGGCAACATCCTGGATCGCAACGGCGAACCGTTGGCCGTGAGTACGCCGGTTGACTCGGTCTGGGTCAATCCAAAGTTGCTGCTGCAGTCGCCCGAAGACATCGTGCCGTTGGCCGAAGTGCTCGGTGTCGATGCCGATGAAATCGAGCGGCGGCTGACCCAGCGTTCCGCACGCGAGTTTGTCTGGTTGCGCCGCAGGCTTCATCCGGATGTCGCGGCCCAGGTCAAATCGCTGAAACTGCACGGCGTGTTTTTGCAGAAGGAATATCGCCGGTTCTATCCTGCGGGCGAAGTCACTTCGCACGTGATCGGGTTCACCAACATCGATGACGTGGGGCAGGAAGGGCTGGAACTGGCCTACAACGACTGGCTCCAGGGCAAACCGGGTTTGACCCGTATCATCCGCGACCGGCTCGGGCGAACCGTCGAGCACGTTGAAATGGTTCGCGAGGCCGAGCCCGGACACGACCTCAGTCTCACCATTGACCGCCGCCTGCAATACCTCGCCTACCGGGAACTCAAGCGCACCGTGCTGAAGCATGGTGCGCGCTCCGGTAGCGTCGTATTGCTGGACGTCAAAACCGGCGAGGTGCTGGCCATGGTCAATCAGCCGTCCTACAACCCGAATCACGCAAGCATGGACAGCGAGGGCCTCAGAAACCGGGCGATCACCGACGTGTTTGAACCGGGTTCGGTGATGAAGCCGTTTGTCGTTGCTTCGGCATTGGAAACCGGAAGGTGGACCCCGACAACCCCGATCGACTCTTCGCCCGGTTATATCAACGTAAGCGGGCACACGATCAAGGACACCCACAATTACGGGCCGATCGACGTGACCCGCCTGATCACCAAGTCTTCGAACGTGGCGGCTACCAAGATTGCGCTGGACCTCGAGCCGGAGCACATGTGGAACACCTATGACCGCTTTGGATTCGGTGACGTTACCGGAACCGGCTTTCCGGGTGAGTCAGCAGGCGTGTTGAGGAATTATCGCCGCTGGCGCCGGGTGGAGCAGGCAACGCTTTCTTACGGGTACGGAATTTCCGTCACTGCTTTGCAACTGGCCGAAGCGTTTGCCGCCCTGGCTGATGAAGGGCGCCTGCGCCGGCCCAGCCTGGTCATGGGCGCGACCAATCCCCCAACTTCGATCCTGGACCCGGTCATTGCGCGCCAGGTGGCGGCCATGCTGGAGACCGTTACCGGGCCTGAGGGCACTGGCAAGAATGCGCGGGTTGCCAACTACCGGGTATCGGGAAAAACCGGAACCTCGCGCAAGGCCAGCGCTTCGGGTTATGCCTCGCGTTACATTGCCAGCTTCGCCGGCTTCGCACCCTCCAGTGACCCCAGGGTGGTTGGCATCGTGATCATCAACGATCCATCCGCGGGCCAGTACTACGGCGGAGTGGTCGCCGGGCCGCTTTTTTCAGAGGTGATGACGGGCGCCATGCGTCTTCTCAACATTCCGCCGGACAATTTTGAAGGAATGGTCGCACGCACACAGACGTCCGAACTGGACCTGGGGGGTGGCGATTGAGCTGTCCCATGAGTGTTCAAACGCTGTTGGAGGGCTGGTGCGAATCCGTTCCCGACCTGGTCATTACCGGCATCGAACTGGACTCCAGGCGCGTGGCGCCGGGCCAGGCCTTCCTGGCGGTGGCGGGCGCGCGCACCCATGGGATGCAGCACGTTGCGCAGGCACAAAGCCGCGGCGCGTGTGTCGTGATTCACGATGGACTGGCGGATGTGCCGGCGCTTGAAATTCCATCCGTCGAGGTGCCGGGGCTCGGGCTGCTGCTGTCGGGCATCGGCGCCCGCTTCTTCCATTCCCCGTCGGATCACCTGACCATCGCAGGGGTTACCGGGACCAATGGCAAGACGTCTACCGCGCATTTCATCGCGCAGGCCTGGCAGGCCACCAGCGCCGACGCCGGGATCATCGGTACCATCGGTTATGGTCCGCTTGGCGGATTGAAACCGGCCAACATGACGACACCCGATCCGGTTTCTCTGCAGGCGATGCTTTCGGACTGCCTCGACCAGGGGGTTGAAAAACTCGCGATGGAGGTTTCATCTCACGCGCTCGATCAGGGCCGCTGCGATGACGTGGCATTTGATGCTGCCGTGTTCACCAACCTGAGCCGCGACCACCTTGATTATCACGGCACGATGGAAGCCTACGCCAAAGCGAAACGCCGCCTGTTCATCGACTACCACCCGCGGTTTGCCGTCATCAATGTCGACGATCCGTTTGGCAAGGTATTGGCGGGAGAGATCAGCAACGGCACCCAGGTTTTCACCTACGGCACCAACGGGTCAAGCGAGTTGAGGGGTTCGGTGCTGCAGATGGATTCCCTGGGCATGAAAATCAGGCTGGTGTCACCCTGGGGTGAAGGTGAGGTCCGGTCCGGCCTGCTCGGCGCCTTCAATATATCCAACCTGCTGGCGGCAGCCGGAACACTGGCATTGCTGGGCATGCCCTGGAGCCAGGTGATGCATCAACTGGAGATGATGCGCGCTGTACCGGGGCGCATGCATTGCATGGGCGGGGACGCGGCCCAACCGGTGGTGGTCGTTGACTACGCACACACTCCCGATGCGCTGCACCAGGCATTGACCGCGTTGCGCTCGCACCTGCATGGCCGCCTGGTTTGTGTTTTTGGTTGCGGTGGAGACCGCGACAGCGGGAAGAGGCCGCTCATGGCACAGGTGGCGGAATCGCTTTCCGACCGCATCGTAATGACATCGGATAATCCTCGCGGTGAGGATCCCGAGTCGATCATCGGGGATATGCTGGCAGGCTTGAAAAACCCCGGGCAGGCCCGGGTGATCATCGACCGGGCCACGGCCATACGCCAGGCCGTCTCGGAGTGCGGTCCGGGCGATATCGTTCTGATCGCGGGCAAGGGCCACGAAACCTGGCAGGAAACGGACGGGCGAAAGATTCCGTTCAGTGATGAAGCGGCCGTGCATGCCGCCCTGGAGGATGCCGCGTGATACGCCTCATGCTCAGCGAAGTGGCCGAAACGCTCGGTTGCCCCAAACCGGTTCGTGACGCGGCCGTCGAGGCGATCGTCACTGATAGCAGAAAGGTTCATTACGGCACCCTGTTTGCAGCGCTGCCGGGCAGCCATGTCGACGGGCATGATTTTGCCGCTTCGGCCGTCAGTCTCGGCGCCACCGCCCTGTTGGTCAACCGGCCGCTTAAGCTGGATGTGCCGCAGCTGGTCGTAGAAGACGTACTGAGGGCATTGGGAAAGCTGGCTTCGATGTTACGCGACCGGATCGATCCGACCGTCATTGGCATTACCGGCAGTAACGGTAAGACCACGGTCAAGGAAATGGTCGCCAGTATCCTGCGGCTGGAATCGCCTGTTCTGGCGACCCGGGGAAATTACAACAACGAACTGGGTGTCCCGCTGAGCTTGTTCGAGCTGGAACAAAAACACCGGTTTGCCGTTCTGGAGATGGGCGCCAGCAAGGCCGGCGATATAGCGTACCTGGCGGGTATCGCGAAACCGGACCTGGGGCTTGTCACGAATATCGGGCCTGCCCATCTGCATGGCTTCGGCAGCGAGGAAGGCGTAGCTTGCGCCAAGGGTGAAATGTACGCAGCGCTGCCGCCCGACGGCTCCGCCGTCATCAATGCCGATGAATCGTGGTCCGACCTGTGGCTGACAATGAACCGCGCCGGGCGTGTCATGACCTTCGGGTGCAAACCAGCTGCGGATGTGCGGCTTACGGGGGATGAAGGCAATCCGCGCATCCATACGCCAGCGGGTGATTTTGAGCCACGGCTTTCGTTGCCCGGCCGCCACAACCTCATCAACGCGGCGGCCGCCGTGGCCGTGGCGTTGTCACTGGGCATTGACCTGGACAGGATCGGGCAGGGTCTCGAATTGGTCAAGCCTGTGCCGGGTCGTTTGAACCTGTTGCATAGTCCTGCGGGCTGGACCGTCATTGACGACACCTACAACGCCAATCCTGCTTCGCTGTACTCTGCCCTGCAGGTCCTGGCCGGCATGCAGGGAACACCCTGGCTGGTGCTCGGCGACATGAAGGAACTCGGCCATGGCAGCCGAAAGCTGCACCGGGAAGTCGGTGAGGCGGCACGGGCCATGGGGGTTCGCCGCCTTTTCACGATTGGTGAGATGTCCGCGTACACGGCCGAAGCCTTCGGCGATCGGGCTCAGCACTTTTCCAGCCACGAAGAACTGGCCGTAGCGCTGACTGAAAGCCTGTACCCGGATGTCATCTGCCTGGTAAAAGGATCCCGCTCCATGGGCATGGAAGCGATTGTTGCGGCGATCACCGATGTGGCAAGCATGCGGGAGGCCGGCTGATGCTGTATTGGGTTTTCCAGCAAATGGCCGAGTTCAACTCCGGTTTTGCGGTTTTCAGCTACATCACGCTGAGGAGCATTCTTGGCGCGTTGACCGCCCTGGTCATTTCCCTGGTGCTGGGCCCCTGGTTTATCAGGCGACTGGTCAAACAGCAGGTCGGGCAACCGATACGCAAGCTGGGCCCGGAAAGTCACTTTTCGAAGGCCGGTACGCCTACCATGGGTGGCGCGCTGATCCTGTTCTCCATCGTCATTTCCACCCTTCTCTGGGCGGACCTCTCCAACCGCTACGTTTGGGTCGTTATCGTCGTCACGCTGGTTTTCGGCATGATCGGCTGGGTGGATGATTACCGGAAACTGGTGTTGCAGGACTCCGCGGGCTTACCGGCGCGCTGGAAATACCTCGGACAGTCCGTGGGCGGGCTGGCTGCTGCATGTTTCCTTTATTTCACAGCCGATGTGCCCGCTGCAACCGAACTCATCGTTCCGTTCTTCAAGGACGTGGCGATACCGTTGGGCATGTTTTACATCGTCACCAGCTATTTCATGATCGTGGGGTTTTCAAACGCCGTCAACCTGACCGACGGACTGGATGGTTTGGCCATCATGCCCTCGGTTTTTGTCGCTGCGGCGCTGGGTATTTTTGCCTATGTGGCCGGTCACGCCGTGTTCTCGGAATACCTTGCCATGCCGTTCATTCCCGGGTCGGGGGAATTGGCCATTTTCTGTGGCGGACTGGCCGGCGCGGGGCTGGGTTTCCTGTGGTTCAACACCTACCCTGCGCAGATTTTCATGGGGGATATCGGGGCGCTGGCGGTGGGCGCAGCGCTTGGCCTGATGGCGGTTATTGTCCGGCAGGAGCTGGTTTTCATCGTGATGGCCGGTGTCTTCGTGATGGAAACCGTATCAGTAATACTGCAGGTCGCTTCGTTCAAGCTTACCGGCAAACGGATTTTCCGGATGGCTCCGATTCATCATCATTTTGAATTGAAAGGCTGGCCTGAGCCCAGGGTCATCGTTCGCTTCTGGATCATTTCGGTCATTCTCGTCCTGGCGGGTCTGGCCACGTTGAAGATCAGGTGAGTCGGCCAAAATGAGAAAAATGACATTGGCAATGAAACCTTCAGAAAGCAGAGGCCAGGCTTTCCAGTTAGGATCCTCGCCAGCCCCGGTTTACCTGGATAGCTGGGTGCTGTTGCCGGCCCTGTTGCTGCTCTCGATCGGAATTGTCATGGTTGGCTCGGCATCCATCGCGATTGCTGAAGGCCAGGGCGCGAGCACCTACCACTACCTGTTGCGGCACGTGATCTACATTTTCTTCGGCGTATTCCTCGCCCTGACGCTGAAGGTCATACCCATCTCCTTCCTCGAACGGGTCAGCCGCCCGATGCTGACGTTATCCATTCTGCTTCTGCTGGTCGTGCTGGTGCCGGGCATCGGTCAAACCGTCAACGGAAGTACGCGCTGGTTACGTCTTGGATTTGTCAATTTCCAGGTGGTTGAGGCCGTGAAACTCATGGTAATCATCTACCTGGCCGGTTACCTGACCCGGAAAGCCCAGTTGGTGCGAGCGCGGTTTTTCGACACGCTCAAGCCGCTGATATTCGCCGGCCTGTTATCCGGCATCCTGCTGCTTCAACCGGATATGGGAAGCGCGGCGGTGATTACCGCGATTGTCGCCGGCATGATTTGGCTGGCAGGCGCCGCCTGGCGCCATATTATGGTCCTCGGGATGCTGGTCATCCCGGTGTTCGGTTTCGCAGCGATGGAGCCCTACCGACTGCGCCGGATTGTCAGTTTCATGGATCCCTGGGCCGACCCCTTTGCCAGCGGATTCCAGCTCACGCAGGCGTTGATCGCGGTCGGGCGCGGCGAACTGTTCGGAGTTGGCATTGGCGCCAGCATCCAGAAATTGTTCTACCTGCCCGAAGCGCATACGGATTTCATTTTTGCAGTTCTGGCCGAGGAGTTCGGGTTGGCCGGGGTGTTCGCGGTTTTACTGCTTTTCCTTTTGCTGGTAACCCGGATCATGGTCATCGGGATGATGGCCCATCGCAGCAACAGGCCGTTCGCGGGGTTCGTCGCCTACGGCATCGGTATCTGGATGGGCTTGCAGGCGCTCGTCAGCATCGGCGTGAACATGGGCGTGTTACCCACCAAGGGTCTGACCCTGCCGCTGATCAGTTCTGGCGGAAGCAGCATGCTGATGTCGTTGCTTGCGATTGGAGTCGTGCTCCGGATCAAGATCGAACTGGACCGGGACAACATCCCCTACAGCAGGAAAAAACCCAATTTAAGAGAGACGGTCGAATGATGGCTGCCGGTCGCGGAGTGCTGATCATGGCCGGTGGAACCGGCGGGCACATTTTTCCGGGCCTGGCCGTTGCGGACAGCCTTCGTCTAAAGGGTATCCCTGTCCGCTGGCTCGGAGCCAGGGGTGGGATGGAATGTGAAAAAGTTCCTGAAGCCGGCATCCCGCTGGACGTGGTCGATATTTCCGGACTGCGCGGCAAGGGGGCGGGCCGCTGGCTTGCGATGCCCTGGAAACTGCTGCGTGCCGTGGCCCAGGCTTTCCGGATGCTGGGCAGGAACCGCCCCGAATGTGCGATCAGCTTTGGCGGTTATGCCGCGGGGCCGGGCGGTCTTGCTGCCCGCTTGAGGGGCATTCCCTTGCTGGTGCACGAACAGAACCGGGTGCCGGGGATGACCAACAAAGTATTGGCGCGGGTTGCGAAGAAAGTACTGCAGGCCTTTCCGGGCACCTGGGAAGCTTCGCTCGCGCCGGTCACCTGCGGCAACCCGGTACGCGCCACCGTTACGGGGTTGCCGGCTCCGGCGCTCCGGCTGGCGCAAAGGAAAGGCCCTGTCCGTATTCTGATCACCGGCGGGAGCCAGGGCGCCAGGGCCCTGAATCGCATGGTGCCGGCAGCCCTGGCCCTGTTGCCGGCGGGGCTGCCTGTTTCGGTCAGGCACCAGGCCGGCAAGGGTTGGGGACCGGAAACGACAGAGACCTACCGGGCGGCCGGGATGGAAGCAGAAGTGTCCGAATTCATTGTTGATATGGCCGGTGCCTACGACTGGGCAGACCTGGTCATTTGCCGCTCCGGCGCACTCACCGTTTCGGAACTCGCGGCAGCCGGCGTCGCCGCCGTGCTGGTGCCGTTCCCGCATGCCGTCGATGACCACCAGACCCGCAATGCGGAATTTTTGGTTGAAGCCGGAGGCGCGATCCTGATGCCGGAGACTGAACTCAATCCGGCATCCCTGGCCGCGGCGATCGAACCCCTGGTTTCCAGCCGGGAAAAGCTGGGAGACATGGCGGAAAAGGCCAGGTTGGTATCGGTACCCGACGCTGCTGAACGGGTGGCGCAACTTTGCCGGGAGTACCTGACCGCATGAAAGGCAGCGGCTCACATCTGCAGCCGATGAGACGCATCAAGCGGGTTCATTTCGTGGGAATCGGAGGCGCCGGCATGAGCGGCATCGCCGAGGTGCTGGTCAACCAGGGATTCGAGGTTTCCGGTTCAGACCTGGCGGAAGGCCAGACCACCGGGCACCTGAAAAAACTGGGCGCCAGGATTTTCAGGGGGCACCATGCGGATCACGTGCAAGGCGCCGACGTGCTGGTGGTTTCCAGCGCGATTTCCGGTGATAACCCGGAAGTATCCGCCGCCCGCGAAATGAGAATTCCGGTTGTGCCCCGGGCCGAGATGCTGGCCGAGTTGATGCGCTTCCGGCGGGGTATCGCGGTGGCGGGCACACACGGGAAAACGACGACGACCAGTCTTACCGCCAGCCTCCTCGGGGAAGCCGGCCTGGATCCGACATTCGTCATTGGCGGCCTGCTGAATGCATGGGGCAGCCACGCGCGCCTGGGCACGGGAGAGTACCTGGTGGCTGAAGCGGATGAGAGTGACGGCTCGTTCCTGTTGTTGCAACCGGTCATCGCCCTGATCACCAACATCGACCGGGACCACCTGACATCGTATGAAAACAGTTTTGAAAACCTGCGCAAAGCCTTCCTGGAGTTCCTGCACCACCTGCCTTTTTACGGCGTAGCCGTGCTTTGCGTGGACGATGAACAGATCGCCGAGATGATTCCTTCGGTTACCCGGGCCGTGGTTACCTACGGCCTTTCGGCGGAAGCTGATATCCGGGGATCCGACCTGGTGCAGGAAGGCCGAATGATGCATTTCCAGGTGCACCTGCCCAACCAGCCCGCGGCGATGAAAGTCAGCCTCAACCTGCCCGGCGTGCACAACGTTCGCAATGCCTTGGGCGCGATCGCGGTGGCGTGGGAACTGGGGCTCGAACTGGAACCGATCGTCACGAGCCTGGGATCCTTCCAGGGAATCGGGCGGCGGTTTGCGGACGTTGGCCGTTTCCGCGTGCCAAAGGGCGAAGTGACCGTGGTGGAAGATTACGGCCACCATCCGTCGGAACTGGAGGCAACGATCAGCGCGGCCCGCGGCGGCTGGCCGGACAAGCGGATCGTCACCGTATTCCAGCCCCATCGTTACACGCGGACCCGCGACCTGTTCGATGAATTTTCACAGGTGCTCTCCGCTTCAGACATGGTCGTGCTGACCGACATCTATCCCGCCGGCGAAGAGGCCATAGACGGTGTGAACAGCGGCGCTTTGTGCCAGTCGATCCGGGCCAGGGGACGGATCAACCCCGTGCTGGTTTCCGACGTTACAGACCTTCCCGTTGATCTCCCGGCGATGTTGGAAGACGGCGACCTGGTGCTTTTGCTGGGTGCGGGAAATATCGGTCACGTTGCCCAGGCAATCCGGGATCACGGTTTCAGCCGGGAGGCGATGGAATGAACCAACTGCCGCCGCGCAAATTCAGTGACCCGGGGCAGTTCGGCCGGGTAGGCCTGGTCATCGGCGGCGAAAGCGCCGAACGGGAGGTGTCGCTGGACGGTGGCCGGGCTGTCGGTTCCGCTTTTGAACGCCAGGGCATCGAGTTCAGTGTTTTTGACGGGCCCCTGGCCTTATTTGAAGCCATCCGGTGCGGTGCGATCGACCGTGTGTTCAACCTGGTGCATGGGCCGGGCGGGGAAGACGGGTCTCTGCAGGGCGCCCTCCAGTTGATGAAAATTCCGGTCACCGGGTCCGGGCTGGCTTCATCGGCGCTGACCATGGACAAGGTCCGTTCGAAGTGGGTCTGGGAGAGAAACGGTATCCCCACTCCGCCATTCGATTACTTTGGCCCGGACGAACAGGATTTTTCACGGGCGATCGAAAAATTCGGCCTGCCCCTGTTCGTGAAGCCAACCGGCCTCGGTTCCAGTATCGGGATTACGCGGGTCAGCCAGGCTTCCGGATTGCAGGCCGCGGTTGATTTGGCCCGCCGATATGGCGACACCGTGATTATCGAGGCTGAAATCTCCGGATCGGAGTATTTCGCCGGCGTGCTCGGCCGCACCATGCTGCCGCTGATCCGGGTTGAAACTCCCAATGAATTCTACGACTACCAGGCCAAGTACGAATCGGATGAAACCCGCTACTTCTGTCCATGCGGGCTGGATGCAGAAGTGGAATCCGAATTGCAGGCACTGTCCCGGAAAGCCTTCGAGATACTCGGCGCTTCCGGATGGGGCCGCGTCGATTTCCTGATGGATGCGGCTGGCAAAGCCTGGTTCCTGGAAGTGAACACTACCCCCGGTATGACCGGCCACAGCCTGGTGCCGCAGGCGGCTGCCGAGATGGGGGTGGATTTTGACGAGTTGGTCTGGCGCATCCTGGAGACCAGCCTGTGAACCGCTACACCGGGTCAAGTCGCACTGCCAGCAGGGGGTTCGCCAGCGGCATGTTTTCGGTCATCGCGCTGTTTCTGCTCGCATCCGGCGGCATCGCCTGGGTTTGCATGGGTATCGTCACCAATGACCGCTGGCCGATACGCTGGCTGGAAGTGAACGGGGCTTTTCAACGGGTCAGCGCAGAGCAATTGCGGGCCAGCATCACGCCGCTAATCGATCAGAGCTTTTTTACCATAGACCTCGGGGAATTGGCCGAAGCCGCGAAGCGGATTTCCTGGGTGTCTGCGGTGGATGTGCAGAAGAAGTGGCCTGACACGATCACGGTAACGATCGAGGAGTTCAAGCCGATCGCCCACTGGAACCAGGGCCGGCTGCTGTCCCGTGAAGGTGAGCTTTTCTCGGTTCCCGAGGCGGATGAAATCCAGGGCCTGCCCCGGCTCGCCGGACCGGAGGACAGGCTCGAAGAGGTCCTGCATAACTGGGCCGAGTTCAGCGAATTACTGGTTCCGATGGGCCTGGAAATCGGGGAGCTGAGTCTTGACTCACGGGGCGCCTGGTCCATGCAGTTCAGCAACGGAACACGGGTCCAGCTGGGCCGTGAATTCGAACGGGAACGCCTGTCGCGATTGTTGGCGACCTGGGATTCCCTGATGTTTGAGCAGGCTGTGCCGCCACAGGACGTCGATTTGAGATACACCAACGGGTTTGCGGTTCTTTGGCCGCAACCCGCCGAAACCACCAAAAGGACTGATAGCTGAATGAAGGTAAGGAAATCCGAAAAATCACTGGTCGTGGGGCTGGATGTAGGTACCTCGAAGATCGTGGCGATTGTCGGTGAAAGCCAGCCGGACGGAACCGTTGAGGTGATCGGTATCGGCTCGCATCCGTCAACGGGCTTGCGCCGCGGTGTCGTTGTCGACATGGCCTCCACCGAGCACGCCATCCAGCGGGCTGTCGAGGAGGCCGAGCTGATGGCCGGCTGTGAAATTCATTCGGTTTTTGCGGGCATATCGGGCAGCCACATCCGCAGTCTGAATTCCGACGGCACGGTTGCGATCAAGGACAAGGAGGTTTCCGAGGGTGACGTTGAGCGGGTGCTCGAGGCGGCGCGTGCAGTACCGGTCGCTGCGGATCAGAAAATCCTTCACGTGTTGCCCCAGGAATACGTGATCGACAACCAGGATGGAATCCGGCAGCCGATCGGAATGGCCGGTGTTCGCCTGGAAGCCCATGTGCACGTGGTCACAGCGGCGCTCAGCGCAACCCAGAACATCAGCAAGTGCGTGGCCCGATGCGGACTCACCGTGGATGAGCTGATCATGCAGCCATTGGCGGCGAGCTATGCCGTTTTGACGGCTGATGAGAAGGATCTCGGGGTCTGCCTGGTGGATATCGGCGCAGGCACCACCGATATCGCGGTTTTTACCGACGGCGCGATTCGCCATACCGCCTGTATTCCGATCGCCGGAGACCAGGTGACCAACGACATCGCCGTGGCCCTGCGCACGCCGACCCAGCATGCCGAAGACATCAAGATCAAGTATGCCTGCGCCCTGGATCAACTGGCGCGCAACGACGAAAGCATCCAGGTCCCCAGCGTGGGTGACCGCACTTCGCGGCAACTGGCGCGGCAGACGCTGGCGCAGGTGGTGGAAGCACGGTACCGGGAGTTGTTTTCATTGATCCAGGCGGAGTTGCGCCGCAGTGGCTTCGAAAACATGATTGCGGCCGGCCTGGTGATGACCGGCGGTGCTTCGCGCATTGAAGGCGCCGAGGAACTGGCGGAGGAAATTTTCCACATGCCGGTGCGCCTGGCGACTCCGCGGTATGTAACCGGGCTGTCGGACGTGGTGAACAACGCCATTCATGCGACCGGCGTTGGCTTGTTGCTGTACGGCAACCAGGCGGATTCAAGCCGCAATCTGTTGGCGGCAAGTGGTGGAGATACGTTTTTTGATCGGGTCCGGAGTTGGTTCCGGGGTGAGTTTTAATCAGAGCCTGATCAACAGGCCCTATAACAACGGCGAGCGAGAGGAGCAAGTAACCATGTTTGAACTAGTAGAGAATTACACACCGAGTGCCAACGATAAAGGTCATCGGCGTGGGCGGCGGCGGTGGCAATGCCGTCGCGCAGATGATCGACGCCAACATCGATGGCGTGGAATTCATTGCGGCGAATACCGACGCGCAGGCATTGCGGCAATTCAAGGGCAAAACCATTCTGCAGATCGGCTCCAGCGTCACCAAGGGCCTGGGCGCGGGCGCCAATCCCGAAGTCGGCCGGCAGGCGGCGCTGGAGGATCGTGATCACATCATGGAGATGCTGTCGGGAGCCGACATGGTGTTCATCACCGCCGGCATGGGCGGTGGCACCGGCACCGGCGCCGCGCCGGTTATCGCGCAGGCAGCCAAGGAACTGGGCATTCTGACCGTTGCGATTGTGACCAAGCCGTTTCCATTTCGAAGCACGGCGGCGCATGCGATATCGCGGAGAAGGGCATCGAGGAACTGGCCGCGCACGTGGATTCACTGATCACCATTCCCAACTCCAAGCTGGGCGCGAGTGCTGGGCGGTGAGACGCTGTTGCTGAATGCGTTCAAGGCGGCCAACGACGTCCTGCAGGGAGCGGTGCAGGGCATTGCCGAACTGATCACCCGTCCGGGCCTGATCAACGTGGATTTCGCCGACGTCCGCACCGTGATGTCGGAAATGGGCATGGCGATGATGGGTTCCGGGCCAGGCGTCCGGCGACGATCGGGCCATCATGGCCGCCCAGGCTGCGATCGGCAGCCCGCTGCTGGAGGACATCAACCTGTCCGGCGCCTGCGGCATCCTGGTCAACATCACGGCCGGACCCAACCTGACCATGAAGGAGTTCGAGGAAGTCGGCAGCACGGTTGCCGACCTGGCGTCCGAGGACGCAACCGTGGTCATGGGCACCGTGATCGACCCCGACATGGGCGACGATCTGCGGGTGACCGTGGTCGCGACCGGGCTGGGCGAACCGATGCGCAGTTCCCTGACGCGTGAGAAACCCATGCGCCTGGTGGCCAATGGCACACAACCGGCGGGAAGCGAGCCAGGATGAAGAGCACCGCGGCAGCCGACATGCAGCGGGGATCGTCAGTACGGGAAGTTGCCGACACCGGGAGCCAGGACCTGTTCGCGCGACAGAAGGATATCGATTACCTGGATATCCCTTCGTTTCTCCGAACCCAGGCCGACTGAACAGGCCAGGGAGCCTGTTCGGGCGCGCGCCCACTCAGCGCGCCTGCGTCCGGCGAATGACGTCCGGCAACCGGAAACCGAGACTCGCCGTTCTGGCCCGTCACGGGCTGGTGTTTCCGGTTGCCGTGACAGGACACCAGACTCGCCGTGCCGGCCTGTGCCCAGCGCCGGTGTTTTCCGGTTGCCGGACCCGGCAGGGGGCGGCAAATGTGACGATTGCGTTACATGGTCGTTAAATTGTTGTTAAATTACAACAAATGTGGTCGAAACACCGACTCGGCGGCTATGATGTATGGCGCTCGGTGTGCTAGTATGCCGCTGATTTTGAGGACCTTGAGGAGTCCCCATAATGATAAATCAACGTACCCTCAAGAACGTCATTCGAGCCACGGGTGTGGGCATTCACACCGGTGAAAAAGTGTTCATGACCCTGCGTCCCGCAGCGGTCAACACCGGCATCGTTTTCCGTCGTACGGATCTCGATCCGGTCGTCGAAGTGCCCGCGTTCGCGACCCATGTCGGCGATACCAGCATGAACACGACGCTGGAACAGGACGGCGTGCGCGTTTCCACGGTCGAGCACCTGATGTCGGCTTTTGCCGGCCTGGGCATCGACAATGCTTACGTGGACCTGAGCAATGCCGAAGTGCCCATCATGGATGGCAGCGCCGGTCCGTTCGTGTTCCTGATCCAGTCGGCCGGCATCGAAGAGCAGTCCGCCGCCAAGCGTTTCATCCGCATCCTGGAGCCGGTGGAAGTCCGCCATGACGACAAGTGGGCGCGCTTCGACCCATACGACGGCTTTCGCGTTTCGTTCAAGATCGATTTCAATCACCCGGTGTTCCGCTCACACCAGTCATTCGCCTCGGTTGATTTTTCGACCACCTCCTACCTGAAGGAGATCGCCCGGGCCCGGACCTTCGGGTTCATGCGGGATATCGAGATGCTGCGTGAGCGCAACCTGGTGCTGGGCGGCAGCATGGACAATGCGGTAGTGCTGGACGATTACCGGTGCTCAACGAAGACGGTTTGCGTTACGAAGACGAATTCGTGAAGCACAAGGTGCTGGATGCGATTGGCGACCTGTATCTGCTGGGTCATGGACTGATCGGCGCTTTTTCGGGCTACAAGTCCGGCCATGAACTGAATAACCTGTTGCTGAGAGAATTGCTGGAGAAACCCTCGGCCTGGGAAGAGGTGACCTTCGACGATTCGGAGGCCATGCCGGTTTCCTACGCTCATCCTGCCCAGGCTACGGCCTGAATCCGGATTGCCCGGGTCTGAGCGGGTATTCGGCCGATTCACGACAAACCGGCGAATTCTGATATTATCCGCCGTCCGGGTGATCAGTTCCTGTTGGTAACGCCCTGATTCACTCCTCGCCGTCCGCCTCGAGACGGGCCATGAGCTTCGAGGGCTTGCCTGGCGGCAGGAGAAAGGGCTCTTTGCGATTCTTTGCGCCACGCGCTGTTCAGCGAGCGGAGCAACCCGGATGTCAATGGTCTCAGATTCCGGCGAAGCCGGCCTGGCGCAGGCGTCTCGAGCAGTTGCGGCGCCTGCATGCGCAGCCGGGTCGCCCAGGACGCAGAAGGCGCCAGCAGGATCAGCCGGTTTTGCACGAATGGCCGCGACCTGGAACTGAGCGGCCAAGCGGGGTCGAGAAAGCCGGCAAGCAGGTGTCGACGCTGCATGCAGCAAGCTGGCGCGCTCCAACAGGACACCGAGTGATGCGCCGTGGTCTGAGAGACTCTCGGACACCCGGACTGCCTTTTTGCCAGACTGAGGATGACGAGCCATATATGAAGCGTACTTCAGCAACACCATGGAATGGCCAGTAGGGATATTCGCGTTTCGCAGCTGGCCAGGCACGCCGGTTCAGACCGCGTCGTACTGCATCTGGCATTCCTGTTGTTCGCCGGACTGATGTTTCCTGCTGGGGCAGAAGCACGGCGGATATACCGCGTAACTGGTGCGCGAGATGCAGGCGTTGCAGAGAGCAGATTCAGCATGCAACAGGGAGCGGTCGATCGGCGTCAGGCAGGACAACCGAACAAAGCGTCAATGCACTGGCGGCGCGGCTTGGCGGAGTTGCAGGCGGCCTCCACCCGCCTCGATGCGCTGGGCGAGCGCCTGGCCCAGATGGGCCAGTTGATCGCTGGATGAGTTCGATTTCAGCGAACCCGCCGCCAGTTGGCGGCCCGGAAGATTACGAAGCCATCGGCTCGACCGACGACGACCAGCTGAGCATCGCCATCGACGCGCTGAGCGAGAAATTACGCCACCAGGCCTCGCAGCTCGATGCGCTGCAGTTCCTGATGGTCAACCGCCAGCTCGAGAACGACCTGACACCGACGGGCTGGCCGGTGCGCAAAGGCTGGATTTCCTCGCGGTACGGCGAGCGCAGCGATCCGTTTACCGGGAAGCGGGTCCAGCACAAGGGTCTCGATTTTGTCGGCACCCGCGGCACGCGAGGTGCTCAGCGTCGCCAGTGGCGTGGTCATCTGGGCGTCGCGACAGACCGCGGCTACGGCAACACGGTCGAAATCGACCACGGCAACGGCTACCGCACCCGCTATGCCCACAACGAGCAGCTGATGGTCAACGCCGGCGATCACGTCACGGCCGGCCAGGTCATCGCGCTGATGGGCAGTACCGGACGGGCATCCGGCCCCCCACGTCCATTTCGAAGTGCTTAAAGAACGGCCAATCGAATCAATCCCAGTTCGTCAGTACCTGCGCTGATCCGGCGAACCGTTGCGCTGACACGTTTATCAGCCTGCAATGCGGCTTGCAACGCGCGTCGCTGAATTGACCCCACATAGCAAACGGCGCAAATTTCAAAAAGAAACCCCTCAGATGCTCAATAAGCTGATTACAAAATTCGTCGGCAGCCGCAATGAACGGCTGGTCAAGAAAATGGGCAAGGCCGTCGCAGCAGATCAACGCCCTCGAAGAGTCGATCAAGGCCCTGTCCGATGAGGAGCTGAAGGCCAAAACCGCCGAGTTGCGGCAACGGCACGCGGACGGTCGAAGTCCCTGGACAAGCTGCTGCCCGAGGCCTTCGCGCTGGTGCGCGAAGCGTCGTTGCGCACGCTGGGCTTGCGGCACTACGACGTGCAGATGATCGGCGGCATGGTGCTGCACCAGGGCAAGATCGCCGAGATGAAGACCGGTGAGGGCAAGACCCTGATGGCTACGCTGGCGGTCTATCTCAACACGCTGACCGGCAAAAGCGCCCACGTGGTCACGGTGAACGACTACCTGGCCCGCCGAGACGCCGACTGGATGAAGCCCGATCTACAAAGCGCTGGACCTGACCGTGGGCGTCGTCATTCCCGGCATGACGCCGGCCGCCAAGCGGGCCGCCTATGCCTGTGACGTGATTTACGCGACCAACAACGAGCTGGGCTTCGATTACCTGCGCGACAACATGGCGTTTTCCAGCGACCAGAAGATGCAGCGCGATCGCTATTTCGCCATCGTCGACGAGGTGGACTCGATCCTGATCGATGAGGCCCGCACGCCGCTGATCATTTCCGGGCCGGCCGACGAAACCCCGCAGCTGTACGTCCGGATCAACCAGCTGATTCCCAGTCTGAAGCGGGCGCAAGTCGCTGAGTGAGGACGAAAGCGAGGTCGGCGAGGGCGATTTCACGATCGACGAGAAGCAGAAGCAGGTCTATCTCACCGAAGACGGCATGGCCCATGTCGAGCAGCTTGATGGTCAAGTCGGGACTGCTGAAAGAAGACGACAGCCTGTACAACGCCCAGAACCTGAACCTGGTGCATCACCTGAACGCCGCGCTGCGCGCGCATCACCTGTTCCACAAGGACGTCGATTACATCGTCAGGGATGGCGAAGTGGTCATCGTCGACGAATTCACCGGCCGCACGCTGGCCGGCCGCCGCTGGTCAGAAGGCCTGCACCAGGCCATCGAGGCGAAGGAAGGCGTGCCGATCCAGCGCGAGAACCAGACGCTGGCCTCGATCACCTTCCAGAATTATTTCCGCCTGTACGAA
This sequence comes from uncultured Gammaproteobacteria bacterium, assembly GCA_963700705.1. Classification (GTDB taxonomy): domain Bacteria; phylum Pseudomonadota; class Gammaproteobacteria; order Xanthomonadales; family SZUA-36; genus JAHEFT01. The sequence continues at coordinate 31,644 of CAVOYQ010000020.1, forward strand.
AAGCTGTCCGGCATGACCGGTACGGCCGACACCGAAGCCTACGAGTTCCAGTCGATTTACGGGCTCGAGGTGGTGGTCATTCCCACCGCCAAGCCGATGATCCGCGATGACAAGGACGACCTGGTATTCCTGAAGGCCGAAGCCAAGTTCGAGGCCATCATCGACGACATCAAGGACTGTGTGGAGCGCAGACAGCCGGTGCTGGTGGGCACCACGTCGATCGAAACGTCCGAACTGCTCTCCGGGATGCTCAAGAAGCGAAGATCCCGCACGAAGTGCTGAACGCCAAGCAGCACGAGCGCGAAGCCGCCATCGTGGCCCAGGCCGGTAGGCCCGGGGCGGTGACCATCGCCACCAACATGGCCGGCCGCGGCACCGATATCGTGCTGGGCGGCAGCCTGGCGGCCGAGCTGGCAGGAGCTGGACCCAGGATGATGCTGGCGCTGACGAGCGCCGGCGCGAAAAGATCCGGCAGGACTGGCAAAAACGCCATGAGGAGGTCGTCGCGGCCGGCGGCTTGCACATCATCGGCACCGAACGCCACGAGTCACGGCGCATCGACAACCAGCTCCGGGGCCGTTCGGGCCGCCAGGGCGATCCGGGTTCGTCGCGATTCTACCTGTCGCTGGAAGACAACCTGATGCGCATTTTTGCCTCCGACCGGATGTCCATGCTGATGCAGCGGTTCGGCATGAAGGAGGACGAGGCGATCGAGGCCGGCATGCTGAACCGCGCCATCGAAAACGCCCAGCGCAAGGTCGAGGCGCATAACTTCGACGTGCGCAAGCACCTGCTCGATTACGACAACGTGGCCAATGACCAGCGCCGCGTGGTTTACCAGCAGCGCAACGAGTTGATGGAAGCCGATGAAATCGGCGACTACCATCCTCGAAATGCGGCACGACGTGTTCACCGAAGTGATCAACCAGTACATCCCGCCCGGCAGCATCGACGAGCAGTGGGATATTCCCGGGCTGGAAAAAGCGCTGGAAGGCGAGTTCGGCATCGACCTGCCGGTCGCCAAGTGGCTGCGAGGATGAGGAAGTGCACGAGGAAGTGCTGCGCGAGCGGATCATCGAAGCCGTCGACGAGCATTTTACGCCGCAAGGAAACGATGACCGGCGCCGAGGTCATGCGCCATTTCGAAAAAGCCCTGATGCTGAATGTGCTCGACCAGCAATGGAAAGACCACCTGGCCAGCATGGATTACCTGCGCCAGGGCATCGGCCTGCGCGGTTATGCGCAGAAGCAGCCCATGCAGGAATACAAGCGCGAATCCTTCGAGATGTTCACCGACCTGCTGGACAACATCAAGCACGAGGTCATCCGCATCCTGGCCCGCGTGCAGGTGAAGGCCGAGGAAGACGTCGAGGCCGTCGAAGCCCGTCAGCGCCAGGATGCGCAGATGCAGTTCCGCCACGACGAGGCAGGTTCATCCGCGCAGCGCCCCAGTGCTGTGGAAGCCCCTAACGAGACCTTCGTCCGCGAAGGGCGGAAAGTGGGGCGAAACGAACCCTGCCCATGCGGCTCGGGCGAAAAGTACAAGCATTGCCATGGGCGGTTGGCCTGATCGGTTGAATAGCGTGTAGGAGCGGATTTATCCGCGATTGGCTTTTGGAACCAAAAAGAATCGCGAATGAATTCGCTCCTACGATTCTGCTAATTCCAGGTATTTCTTGTGAAGAGCCTTCACTTTATCGTTGAGTTCGGCAAGGCTGCCGCTGTTGTCGATTATGTCATCAGCCAGCGCCAGCCTTTCTTGCCGGCTGATCTGTGAATCCAGGATCGCTTGCGCCTGCTGCAAGGCTGATCCCGTCCCGGGCCATTACGCGCTCAATCTGGACAGCCTCGCTGACGTCCACGACCAGAACCCGGTCCGTCCAGGAATAGGCGGATGATCCGGTAAACAGCGGAACCACCAGGATGCAGTACGGGGCGTCGAGTTGCCTGATCTGCCGCAGCACTTCGCCGGCGATCAGCGGGTGCAGGATGGCTTCCAGCTGCGATTTTTTTGCCGGATCTGAGAATATCGCATCGCGCATCATGCGGCGGTTGAGCCGTCCTTGCTGATCAAGGAATTGCGCTCCGAATGCCTCAATGATCCGGGTCAGCGCCGGTTGACCCGGTTCCACGATCTGCCGGGCAATCAGGTCGGTGTCGATGATCGCTGCGCCCATGCGTTCGAAACTGGCCGATACGGCTGTCTTGCCGGAGGCGATGCCTCCGGTCAGGACGACGGTGTAAATTCCGGTGTGCCGGTCCACGATGGCGCGCTTACCTGCGGCAGAAGAGGATTCAGCCGAAGCCGCCGGAGCGGCTGTATAAATCCATGAATCTGCTGGCCCCAGATCAGCGCAATCCAGCCCGCGGCCGCGATGAACGGGCCAAAAGGCATGGGTTTGTCTTTTTTCATGTGGCCGGTGGCCATCAGCGCAAGCCCGACCACGGCGCCGACCACCGAGGATAGCAGGACGATCAAGGGCAGCATTTGCCAGCCCATCCAGGCCCCCAGGGCGGCCAGCAGCTTGAAGTCACCGTAGCCCATGCCTTCCTTTCCGGTGAGCAACCGGAACAGGTGGTAGATGGACCACAGAAACAGGTAACCGGCAATAGCCCCGGTTACGCTGGCCGTGAGATCGGTGTGCACCGACCAGAAACTGGCGATGATTCCCGCCCACATCAGCGGGATGGTCATATTGTCCGGCAGCAGTTGGTGATCGATATCGATTCCGGCCATGGCCACGAGCATGGCGGTCAGAAACAATGCCGTCAGTCCCTGCAGGTTCGGCCCGAAGTGCCAGATCGTCACAACGAACAAAACGGCCGTGATGAACTCAACCAAAGGATAACGCGGTGAAATTCGTGCTTTGCAGGCGGAGCACTTGCCGCGAAGCGCCACCCAGGAAAGCAGCGGGATGTTTTCGTAGGCCTTGATACCGTGGCCGCACTTCATGCAGTGGGAGCGGGCGAAAACGATTCCGGGCGGGCGCTCCTGCTCCGTGGCTTCAAGCGCCAGCAGCTCCCGGCACTGGCACTGCCAGTCGTATTCCAGTAACGGGGGAACCCGGAGGATCACCACGTTCAGGAAACTGCCGATGACAGCCCCAAAAACGAACACCCCTGCGTAAAGCAGGGGTGGCGATGCAAACAAAATTTCCAGCATGTCGGCAGTGAATCTCCTGCCCGGCCTAAATAACCGCGGCCATCTTGAAGATAGGCAGGTACATGGCGATGACCATGGTGCCGACCATGACACCGATGATGACGATGATGAGTGGTTCCAGCAGGCTGCTGAGGGCGTCGACGGCGTTGCTCACTTCTTCCTCGTAAGCCTCGGCGACTTTCAACAGCATTTCATCCAGCGAACCGGATTCCTCGCCGATGGAGGCCATCTGGATCACCATGGTCGGAAAGACGCCAACCTGCTGCATGGCCATCTGCAACTGGTGCCCGACCGCGACATCTTCGCGAATCCTGGCAGCAGCATCGTCATAATACCCGGTTGCCGGTCGCGCCGGAAACGATTTTCAGCGCATCGACCAGGGGTACGCCGGCTGCGAAAGGTGATGGCCAGTGTGCGGCAGAAACGCGCTATGGCGGCCTGCTCAAGGATTTGTCCGACGATCGGGATTTTCAGGGACGTCCGGTCGATCCAGTGGGCAAATTTCGTGGAGCGCTTCTTGGCCATGATGAGGCCGACAATAACCGCAACAAAACCAATCAGCACGTACAGGCCATTTGATCGCAGGTAGCGGGACGCGTTGACCACCATCTTGGTAAATGCCGGAAGGTCGGCGCCGAAACTCTGGAAAATACTTTCAAATTGCGGAATCACGTAGATCAGCAGGATCGAGGACACGATGATGGCCACGGCAATTACCGCCGCCGGGTAGTAAAGGGCCTTCTTGATTTTGCCCTTGATGCTTTCGATGCGTTCCTTGTGCGTTGCGATATTGTCCAGGATGGTATCGAGCACACCGGCGCTCTCGCCGGCTTTGACCAGGTTGGTGTAAAGCTCGTCAAACTGGACCGGGTACTTTCCCAGTGCCTCGTACAGGGAGCTGCCGGACTCGACCTCGCCACGGATCTTGTCCACCATGGCGCGCATTTTCGGGTTCTTGAGGCCGCCGGCGATGATCTGGAAGGCAGTGACCAGCGGCACACCGGATTTCAGCATGGTCGCCATCTGGCGGCTGAATACGGCAATGTCTTTGGCGCTGACACGGGAACCAGCCCCGCCAAAAAGCGGCTTGGGCTTTTTCTTGACGCTGATCGGGTTGATGCCCTGGCGGCGCAATTCCGCGCGCACCAGGTTGGGCGTGGTGGCAATTTGCTGGCCTTTCAGCTTGGTGCCGCGCTTGTCCCGGCCTTGCCACAGAAAAACAGAGGGTTGTAGTTGAGTCGTTGCCATAACCTAGTCCTTGGTTACACGGTTGATTTCAATCAGATCGGTGATTCCCATTGCAACTTTATTCAAAGCCGATTGCCTCAGGTCGATAATCCCTTCCTTCCTGGCCTGCTCGGCAATCCGTATCGCATTTCCTTCTTCCAGGATGATCCTGGCGATGTCGTCGGTAATCGGCATCACTTCGTAGATGCCCGTTCGCCCGCGGTAGCCTTCGTTGCATTCGCTGCATCCACCGGGCTGGTAAAGCTTCAGCTCTTCCAGTTCGTGCTTCTGGAAGCCTGCCTGCAGCAACGCTTCCGGTGGAAGTTCCAGCTTTTTCTTGCAGCTGTGCAGCGTTCGCAGCAGTCTCTGCGCCACGACGATGTTCACGGCCGAGGTGATGTTATAACTCGGCACACCCATGTTCATCAAGCGGGTAATCGACTGGGGCGCATCATTGGTATGCAGCGTGGAAAGCACCAGGTGACCGGTTTGGGCGGCCTTGATGGCGATTTCCGCGGTCTCGAGGTCACGAATCTCCCCGACCATGATCACGTCCGGATCCTGGCGCAGGAAGGCCCGGAGCGCACGGGCGAAGGTCATGCCCTGCTTGGTGTTCTGCTGCGACCTGGTTGATGCCATGGACGCGGATTTCCACCGGGTCTTCCACGGTCGAGATATTCCGGCCTTCGTCGTTGAGCAATTGCAGAGCCGTATACAGCGTTACCGTCTTACCGCTACCGGTGGGGCCCGTGGCGAGCACCATGCCGTAGGGTTTCTTGACCGCTTCGTAAAATACTTTTTGCTGCTGGGAATCGAAACCCAGTTGCTCGATGCCCAGCTTGGTGGCGGCGGAGTCAAGGATACGCAATACGACTTTTTCGCCGAACAGCGTGGGGCAGGTGCTTACCCGGAAGTCGATGCTCTTGTTCCGGGAAAGATTCAGCTTGATACGGCCGTCCTGGGGCACGCGCTTCTCGGCGATATCCAGCCCGGCCATGACCTTGAGGCGTGAAGAAAGCCTTCGTCGACATCTGGATCGGTGGGCCCGCCACGTTTTTCAGCACGCCGTCCAGGCGATAGCGAATCCGGTACCGTGTTTCGTACGGTTCGAAATGAATATCGGATGCGCCCTTGCGTATCGCATCGAGCAAAACCTTGTTGATGAAACGCACAACGGGGGTTTCATCAACGGCCGGATCGCTGCCAGTGTCTCCAGCGGCTTCCATGTCCGCCTGGAAGTCGACGCTTTCCAGACCTTCTTCCTGGTCAAATTCGTCAAACGCCGGGCTGGTCGCGTCCATGGCCCGTTGCAGCGCCGCCTCGATCTGGTCGGCTGCGATGATGATCGGTTCTACATGGAATCCCGAGCTGAAAGCGATTTCATCGATCAGTTCGTGGTCCGTAGGATCCATCATGCCGATAAACAGCTGGTTGCCTCTCAGGTGCAGCGGCAGGGCCTGGTGCTTTTCGATCAGGGCTTCGCTGACCAGGCTGATCGGCGCCTGGTTCAGATCGAACGCGGTGATGTCGATCAGGGGGATGCCGTACTCTTCCGCCGCCGCCGCGGCAAGCGCAGCCGGGTTGGCGGACTTGTTCTTGATCAGCCAGCCGAGCAGGGTCTTGTTTTTCTTGTTGGACTGGGAGCATGCGGCTTCTGCCGAAGCCGCATCCATGATGTTCTCGGCCACCAACCGGCGGGCGAGACCATTCAAATTGCTGGTGACCTTTAATTCAGTGTTCATCAGCGGGTTGCTCCTTTTCCCGAACGTATTATACCAGTTTATCACCTATGTTTGCAAGTGATTGTTGAATATGGAAAATCTTGATTCAGGTTGGATAAATGACCAAAAAGGAAACTTCTCGCTGTCATACTGGTTGTTTCTTGGCCAGGAAGTCTAAAATAGCTCCCTGAATCGCCTGATGGTCTATTGAGCGTTCCATTTTTCACGTTGTTATAGTGGACGGCTAGCTGAAAGTACGATCGTCTCGCCTTGAAAACAGACTCCCGCTCTGCGGCGGGAGTCTGCCTGAATTGAGACATACAGTCCATCTTCGAAAATACTGGATGTACGAGTACCGACAAGTTGAAGGTACATGCTGGGGACACCTGCGTTGCAACGGCCACTGCCACGGTGCTGCAGTTGTACCGTCACCGTGAGCTAGATGGCCACGCCCGACATTGGCTGCGGCATCAGTGTTTTGAGCTACGATAGCTCAATTGTTGAGTACATCATCGCAGCTATACTGAGATCGCTGAAACTAGACTGAAGTCACTGATGACGAATAACCGATCCAAGCTTCGGCAATGCCCAGTGAGATCTGGGTCCGACTGACAGGTTTCAGCTACTGCGAGTTTGGCTGCAGCGGCCACACTGACAGCCCTTCACCGACTTTGGCGCGTATGGTGTAGTCCTGGTAAGCCGGCAAAGCCAAGCGCCAGCAGAATGGCGATGATCGCAATAACGATCATCAGTTCGATCAAGGTAAAACCTTTTGAAACGCGTTTCATGTTTTTCACAAAATTACCCTCCTGGTAAAAAATAAAAAGTAGTCAACGGACCGCTCATCAAAATCCCTTTTGAATACGGGATTGCTAGATTATAATGCAATATGTAGGCCAAGCAAGAAAAATGTATAAATACAGTAAGATGAGGAGTATTCAAATAGTTTTGTACAAATAATTGTCACGATAAAATGTCAGAAAGTGACGATAATGGTCACTTATGGCACGGTTCATGAAGCTCTTCCAGGCTCACTTTGGCAATCGCGGGCGCGGTCCGCTGCAACATCGCAAGCATTGGCAGCATTAAAGTTAGCCCTACTTTGATGTGACTCACTGTAGCTGGGCACTGCAAGCCTTTCCAAGCTGCCAAAACCGTGGCAAACCTTCTTCGCCAGCGGGTAGTTGCTGGCGATATGAAGGCATCTCGACTGTTTCATGGTACGCGAACGGGATGAGTAACAAACTACAGAACAATACAACAAAGAGTATGGCAGTTGTTGCATAGGGTTTCGTGTAAGGTGTTCTCTGGGGCATAGCCCCCAGCCACCAACCAATGATCAGTGCGCCTGCGATCTGACTGGCGGGTGAATTCAGCAGGTTGCTAACCATGAGGTGTATCAGTGCGGCCAGGATTGCGGTGATCAACAAGGCCCGTAATGTATTTAAGGCCATATTGTCGTCAAGCGAAAGATTCAGGTCTTTAATCAAGAGCCAAAATAGAGAAAAACTGAGCAATAATAAGAGGATGGCTGCCGGGATACCCCATTCGCTGAGTATCTGTAACACCAGGTTGTGAGGGCTGCCGACCCGGTGTGCAGGTCCTTTACAGGCAAAATTCATCGGACCTATTCCCAGGAGTGGGTTTTGAAAGGCATATTCAGCAGCGGCCTTCCACAACCAGGTGCGTCCGGTCGTGTGCATCATCGGCCGGCCAATCGAAAGTTTATAAAACTTGTTAGAGTTTTGGGGCTTGGATGCACCCGGCTCATTCACTTCATGAGCTGTGGCGGTCTGCTGCCCGGTTGTCGGTGTTTGGATATTTCCAAAATCTCGATCTCTACCCGTTTCCACAGCTGCGAACATGGCGACATATAGCAGGATACCGAGCAGGATCCCGGCAGATTGCCATTTGATGATGGCATTGCGGGCAAGCGGGCTTAGTAAACTAGCAATGGTAAACGCCGACCAATAAGCTGACGAAGCTGCCACGGGCGCCTGTGACCAGCAGTATGTACCAATGCAGCCCCAGCGTAACAACACATAAAGCTGCGACCAGCCGGCTTCGGGGAAAAAGAAATGGAAAGGCCGCAAGTACCGGGATGGTCCAGGTTTGCAGATGGTTATACATTCGCGGGAAGCTGAAGTAAGGCAGCGAAATGTCGAAATTGTAAGATAAACCAGTAGACCAGATCGCCCAGAACCCGGTTATTTCCAGAATGCCTACTGCCAGTCCCAGAAACGTTATTAAAGAGATCGCAAACCGATCAAAATGCAGACCTGCAATGTCACGGCAGGCAGCGATGATCATCGTCAATACCAACAGGAAACCCAGTATGCCCACGTCAACTAATGAATAAATCAGGCCGCGGAGTGAATCGGAATTCGTTATGGATGAAACGATACCGAGGGCAAAAAATAAGGCTATTCCGATCGCAATTATTCCATCCTTCTCCGCCTCCCACCCTCCTACATACCAGAAGCCAAAGAGGCCTGACGCAGAAGAGCTTTCAATCTCTACGTTGTGCGCCGAAGAGTGTACAGCAAAGAATGCTTCTTCAGGGGTTGGATACGCGGTTTCTTCTTGGATTAGTCTCTGTAATTCGTATGAGGAAAAGAACACAGAACCGCCAATGAAAAGGACCGCACATCCAACCAGACAACACAAGCCCAGAAAGAGGTACCATGCAGTGCGCTTCATACAACACACTCTGTCTTTATTATACAAAACGCACCAGTTGTCTCTTTTTCGACATGAACCAGCAGCCTTTCTCGCCCGAGGCCTCTGATTACGATCGGGACGCTCTGCACCTGCTCGCTAAAGGAGCTGAGAATTTCAGCAGGCGATTTGCTCGATTCGCCCTGCTGCCGATTCTGGATTGTGAAATGTCCGGGGCGAGGATCGGAGCAGCACGGGGACGTGCCTCCCACAGGGTTCTGAACCCTTGATGGCAGGATGTGCATCGACTCCTCCTCTCTCCTCGATCTCTCCTCGTCATCCCATTGCGCAAGTGCCAGCGTATTTATGGGACAGGACACTAGTCATTGACTTTACTCCGAAGACAGTCCCCATTCTCTTCTGGTGTTCGGATCTCTTTGCCCCGGTTCGTACTGCCACAAATCGATCGAAGATTGAGAGGGATTCAAATATGGCAAACCCTTCCAAAGCTGCAATGGACGTTCGGTCGACCCTGATTATCGTTCAAACGTGGGAGCGCTCTGTAGCTTCCTGCTGTCGAGGGTAACTACTCAATCGGTTCGACACGAATCCAATCCACAATCATGGTTTTGGTTCCAGTCCAATCCAGTTTTCCTGTCCAGCTCATATGTCTCATGCCAACATAGAGGGTCGACGGGGAATCCGGTACCAGGCTTGTGATTGTCTGCTGATGAACACCATCTATCAGGAAATCGACTCTGTTCTCTCTCCAATCAATCGTATAAACATGGAATTGGCGGTCTTGATGTGAGGTCTTCTTGCCTGATTTATCCAGAATTGGCTGCTTGTGAGTGACATGAGGTTTACTTGTTTCTACATCAGAATTGGCCCAGGTATTGAATCTGGCATCCGTCCAGCCTGTTTCGTCAATCGGGTGATTCTCCGGCAATGTAACGGCATCGTCGCCAACGATCTCAATATCGATTTCATCAAAAACACCCTCGGCTTCTTGATACGTGAAAATGAAGCTCCCCACCCCCGAGATTACAGTGTTCTTTGCCCTCATCTCCATCCGATGACCTGGTCCAACGTGCGAAGAGTGCGATCATCTGAAATGGCCACTTCTCTTTGCTCTGGTCCTTGTCATTGCTCCGATCAGCATCAATCTTGAGGTAGGCAAAGCCATCGCCGGGTATGATCTCCTCCCACTTCGTGACCAGGTAGCATCTGATCGCTATACGACCATTCGATTCCCTTCGGCTGTTGCGGTTTACCGGGGGATCTGAAATCTTCAAATATTTCAGTTGCATGTAAAGGAAGTGAAAAACAGCAAATGGCTGCGAATGCGAATACTGTAAATATCTTCACGCGTCTTCTCCGGTAATTAGATGCTGGTCAGAATAACACTACTGGATTGGACTGTCTCTTCCGCAGTGGGTTGGGACCAGGGGAAGATCGGGCTTGCTGAGCTAACCAGACTGAAGGGCTTGACTGCGGAAGGCGGACCTGACACCAATGCCAGAAGAGGCAGCTTACTGCCGGAGTAAAACCCAAGGAGAGGAGTCGACTTCGAGGAAGTTGACTTCAGGAAGTTGACTTCTGTCACCTCAAGTTTCGGCAGGTTGGGAAGTAATTCGGAACTTCCCAATCTCAGGATCGTAGTGAACAGTATGCGAAGTTCCCAACCTTGTCCTTACTAGGCCTCAACCCTGAAAGTGGAGGATATGATGATGTCGAAACTGCCTGTCTTGCTTGCCCTTCTCACAGCCACCAATGTCGGTTTCGGGAAAACCGCAAATCCCCTCGATCAAGGGACAAAAACAGCAATTGTCGAGACCATTGGCAAACTGCTCGTAGACAAGTACATCGATCTCGAGGTAGCGGAGAAGATACGGAATCATCTGACCAGTAAACTCGAAGCCGGTGATTACAAGCGTGTTGATGATCCTGTCGCGTTCGCGAGATTTCTGACCAATGACTTGTTTGAATCCAGCCAGGACTATCACTTCTTTATCGAGTTCAATCCTGAACGAGCGGATCTGATCAAAGCCAAAAGGAGCCGATCCAAGCCTGAGGCAGACCAGGCCGAAGAGAAGCTTCGTGCCGATTCTCGATGGCAAAACTTTGGATTCCAGAAATTGGAACGGCTGCGGGGCAATGTCGGCTATCTGGACCTAAGGTCATTCAGCAATCCGGAGCACGGGGGCGAGACGGCGGTTGCCGCCATGAACTTCCTGGCCAACCTGGATGCGGTGATCATAGATCTCAGAAATAATCACGGCGGCTCACCTGCAATGGTTCAGCTGATCTGCAGCTATTTCGTAAAGGGCACACAAGAGGGAAGAACACTTCTGAACAGCTTTGAACGAAGATACAACAATACCCTGGAACAGTATTGGACGCTTTCATATCTACCCGGTAACCGCATGTACGATACGGAACTCTACGTTCTCGTCAGTCCCCAGACAGGCTCCGGAGCAGAAGAGTTTGCCTACAACATGAAGAATTTGAAGCGGGCGACTTTGGTAGGCGAGTCTACACGCGGCGCAGCCCATCCCGTTGATGAAGTCATCATACAGGACTCTTATGTGATGCATCTTCCCACCGGAAGACCCATCAATCCAATCAGTGGAACAAACTGGGAGGGGACAGGGGTCGAACCCGATGTCGCTGTACCGGCGAACCAGGCGTTCGATACCGCCTATACGATGGCTTTAGGAAAGCTCCTGGAACAAGTCGAAGAGGCCCATAGATTTGAGATCAACTGGGCAATTGATGACATAAATATAGGCCTGCACCCTGTGACCGTAGACGAAAGGATCCTCAAGAAATACGCTGGGAACTACGGCGAACGAAATGTGCGTTTCGAAGGTGGTGATCTCCTTTATCAAAGGACGGGGCCGCTCTATAAGCTGATCCCCATCACGGAAACTCTTTTCGCTGTGGAAGGCCTTGATGATTTCAGAATAAGATTTGTGACGGATGAAGAGGGGAACGTGACGGAATTGGTAGGTCTGCTAAGTAACGGTATTCAGGATCCATCAAAACGGATGTGACAACTCATAATAAGGTGAAAGGTAGGGTCTGGGGTCTGGCAGAAAGGATGACGGGCG
>CAVOYQ010000021.1:0-194941 GCA_963700705.1 uncultured Gammaproteobacteria bacterium
CATGTGTGGAAAAGCCGCCGTATCCCACCTCTCCTGGGCCGAAGTCTACGCCTACGCCTCCTCACTGACCCCGCCGAAGGCTTTGCCGGCCGATCCGGAGTCCCGCATCAACATCTCCCCTTCCCGCTTGCGGCGCAAGGCCGAGCCCGATTCGATGGTGTGGGAAACCCTGCCGGTGATTTACCGGGGCGAGGAAACGCGGACACGCCCTGCGAGGCCATCTGGCCGTTTATCCCGGCCTATTCCGAGGGGCGCTTGCCCACCAACAAGGAAGGCCGGCTGATTTCCACGGCCAATGCCCGCTTGCGCACCGAGGGCGCGCCGTTTGCGCCGACCTTCATGGGCGCCTGGTCGGCGGATTTCCGGGTGCTGGTGGTGGTGTCCTGGTTTTACGAATTCGACAGCCGGGTCAAGCCGCAGGTGCCCTACGCGGTCTTCCCGACCGATGCGCCTTGCTGGCTGATGGCGGGCCTGGCCCGGCGGACGGTTTTGCCGGATGGCTCGAAGCATTTGAGCGTGGCGATCATCACGGTCGATCCGAACGAGGTGCTGAAGTCGGTCGGCCATCACCGCAGCCCTGCCCTGCTGCGCGATCCGGGAGAAGCGAAAACCTGGCTTTCGGGCGACCGCAACACGGCGCTGGGGCTGCTGCGGCCGCATACCAATGAAACGATGGGCGTGGAAGCCGGTGCCGATGGGGATCAAGATCCCCGGCAACGAGGACATTGAATTGCCGGGTTCTTTGAAGTCAGGGCAATAAAAAACCCGGCGCCTGAAGCAGGCGCCGGGTTCCTGGGTTCTCTAACTGGTTTAAGTCTGGTGTGCGTGGTCCCGGTTGCCAGGCTTGCCGCCGGCTATCGAGAATCCTTCCTTTTCGTCTGCATGGATATGTTCTTTTGCTTTTCCGGTAGGCGCCACGTGGTGCCGGTCGCGGCGGCTGTATCCGTCATACAACGGCGCATCGCCGGCAAGGGATTTGGGCACAAAGGTTTGGTTCTCGACAAATCCCTTGGTGGCCCGGTTTCGCCGGGTTTCCCAGATTTGCTCGCGATGGGACAGGCGGTTATCCAGAGGTGTGGCCAGTTTGTCAGATGAAGCTTTAGCCGCCTTTGCTTTGCGTTTTGGCGCCAGGTCGGTTTTTGCCTTGGAAGTCCGGGTCACCCAAACCACGGCAAAGGCGCATACGCCGACAAAGATAAGAAAATAGATGGTCTCCATCCCGAAATCCTCCAAGATTTCCATGCATCAGCCGATTCTCCTGAATGGCTTGATGCCTTTCTTGATAGAGACTTAAATTCCGTTTTGTTCCCTGTCTTCAACCCGGCACTGTCCCTGGTGCCCGAAACCTGTTGAAACCCCTCACACTACTTATAACACAAAAAATGTTCAAATATTGATCAAAATAAAATTACCAACCCCAGGGTGTCCGCACCATGTGCAGGTCAGCCGTCTTTTTCAGCGGGCTTTGCTGCTTCGCAACCGCGGAAAGCTCCGGTTGCCGGGGAATCCTGGCGGCGATCTGGTCCACTTTGCCGGAAGGAAAATTATCCATCTGGTCGTGTGGCTGCGAAGGATCCCTCAAGCGCGGGGGTTTGACCTTGCGATAGGGAATCTCCTTCATCGTGCTGGCCCGGCCGTAACGGTCCTCGACCAGTGTACGCAGGCTGGCGTCTTATTCTCAGGAGGTATTCCTGGCTGTCCACGGTATGTTTCTCGCTGAACAGGCGTTCGACGAATTGGTTTACTGACTCGGAGACACCCCGAACTTCCTGGGCGTCCAGCGAAGCCTGGCTCCTGAGGGAAGCGGGCCTATGGTGCCCCGGCCAGCCCCAGGGGGTCGGGACATGCATCAGTTCACGTTGCAATACCAGGCGAGTTTCCTGGGCGGTGTCGGTGTCTTTTCCGCCGATGAAACCGGCTTCTTTAGTGGGTCTGGAAGCCCGCGCCAGGCTGTTCTTCTTTGGCATGGGTTGCTCGGGAAGGCGCATCAACGCCAGGCACGCGAGCAGAATCCCCAGGGTTACCAGGATGTAACTGACGTACTCCATTCTGAAAGTCTCTCCTTATTAGAGGACTGTTGCCTTCCCATTTGTGGCACATGTCCTTCTATTTACAGCACCCACCAAATTACGGCGGCGCTGATTCTCCGACTTTCAAAATCCGTTTTGATCCCTGTCTTTCTGCCGGACCCTTGCCCTGGCCGGCGTGCTGAGGTAATTCCTTTGCCCAGAACCTTTAATACTTAAATGCAATACACGTGAAAACTGCATTTGTTGGTGAATCAAACAGGCTTTTTCTCTCACCCTTTCCAGTAATATAGCAGAAATTAACAAAAAATATACATCACGTGAAGTAATAAAGTACATTAAATTATGTTTTTAACTGTATGTATATATGCGTAATAAAATCATAATAACCTTTTTCATTCTCGCGCTGGCCATTTTGCCGGGCGGCGCAACAGGCTGAACCGCTTTCGCTCACTGACCGCTACATCTCCATGGCGCTGCAGGGCAACCTCGCCGAGGCCGGCTCATTGTTCGAAGTCAGCACAGTGAATGCTTCACCGGCGCATGAAGCGGAACTTGCCGACCGTTTTGAAAGCCGTTTTATTACGCGAGACGAAGACCTTTCACCGGGCACCGGTGATGTTTTTGCCGACACGGTCGTATTGATTTACCGGGACTACTGGGTTCGCACGCTGACAGGCGAACTGGGTTTCGAGGAAGGCGAGAGCTTTCTCCAACGCTCACTGCTGGACCTGCTCGAACACATGCCGGAACCGGGTGTTCCGGACTCCGCCCTGGATCCGTTCGCCCGCGTTGGCGCGGTTCTAAAGGAAAAAGACTTTTATTTCCTGGATACCCCTGCCCCGCCCCTGCGCGACCTGTTCCTGTGGACGGGAGAAGAAAACACCCGGTACACGGTCCGGCTGACCGACCGCAGCCAGGCCGTTCGGGTCACGTTCATGACCGGCATCCTGAGCCTGGGCTGGAAGGAATTTGCCACGCTGGGTCTCGTTTCCACGACCGGCTGGGTTGAAGGCACGCGCCTGTACTGTGTCGAAGAGGCGTATGACCGTGACACCGAGAACTTCAGGATTTCCTACCTGAAACACGAAAGCCGGCACCTGGCCGATTTTGAACGCTTCCCGGGCTTGCCGTCGGCGGAACTGGAATACCGGGCGAAGCTGACGGAACTGGCTTTCGCATCGACTTCGCTGCCGGGCCTGCTGGATGACTTTACCGTGAAGAGCTCCCCCAGCCCGGAATCACCCCACACCTTCGCCAATTACCGCGTGACCCGGGATATGTACCGGTCAATGCATGACGCACCACTGCCCGTATCCGGCGATCCCTGGCAAGGAGTGGACATCTCAACCGTCAATAAGACGGCCCGGATCCTGCTCCGGCAAAATACGGAGTCATTGGAGTCAGTCATCCAATAGGGGGCAAAAAAAGGCCGCCTGCGGGCAGCAGCGATTTTCGCATTCACGATTTCAATGACCCCACTCAGCCAGGACCGCACATCGCATTGCTGCCCGGATGAACTTTCTGACGTCGAAAGATCATCCGGCCAGCGAATGTCCGCACACTGTTAAATCCCGGTATCCGCTTGCACGGCAGACTGTTTTTGCCTGGGAACGTAGGTATATTTTGTTCCGGACAGGCCTTCTGCGGATGCAGGGTCATCAGTACTTTGCTGGTAGAGTTTTTTCTGCCAGGACCAAAGCCTGTTTTCAAACGCCGCGCGATCCAGTTCATCCTGACGCGGTCCGCTTATGGTCCGTTTGAACGGCGGTATGGGATCAGCCTCTTTGAGTTGCCGGGAGCTGCCCGCCCCGTTCGGTTTTTCGGCCACCATGAACCTGTTCCAGGCCCAACTGATGATTCCGCCACCGGCTGCTAAAACAATGGTGAAAACAACATATTCCATGGTTATTGCCCTTCTTCAGTCCCGCATGCATGGCGTTATTGAAGTTACGCCGCACGCGGTTAACCAGCCGAAAGTCACACGACCCTGTGACAGAGCTGTCAAAGACGTTCAAAATCCATTTGATCCATGTCGGAAAACCGGTCCTTGCCCTGGACCGGTCAGGGTGAATACCCCCCGATATTTTCCCTGTGCCTGCCTGACCACACGAGGTCAGGTCTGGTTCGCCTTACGGCGAATTCCTGGCGGAATTTCAGTCGAGAATTATGTTTATCTCGTACCGGAATATCCGCAAGAACACATTAACAGTATCAATTAAAGCACTGTAATACAACATTATTAATTTTACCGTTCCTGAAAGTTTCGCGTATCCGGCTGGTCGTGCAGGACATTGACCCGCATTCATGCAATAAAACAGCCTGAGAGGGCGAATGGAGGCGCTGCGTGCGCAGGAGCAGGACAGCCTGCCGGCGAAAGGTGAAAATTGGTAGAGCCCGGGCCGTTTTACCCACAAAAAAAGCCACCCGAAGGCAGCTTCTTTTTCGCGTTGATTCTTTCACAATCAACACCTTAGGAGATGGCGTCCCCAGGGGGATTCGAACCCCCGTCGCCGCCGTGAAAGGGCGGTGTCCTAGGCCTCTAGACGATGGGGACAGTTGGTGGAGCTAGGCGGGATCGAACCGCCGACCTCTTGCATGCCATGCAAGCGCTCTCCCAGCTGAGCTATAGCCCCGCAGAGCCGACGCATATTACTTATTTGCCTCCACCGTGTCAACGTGGGAATCAGCTTATTTCGACCAGGGCCGCATCCGTTTGCCGGTCGGCAAGCGCGACTCTCCGCCGGTCGCATGGTCTCAACCGAATGCCCCTGTCGTATCAGGTAATCCAGCCACCGGTCCAACGCGCGGTTGCGGCGCCAGGCCTGTTGCATCAGTTGCCGGGCCGGGTAAGCCGGATGGGCCGTTCTGCGACAGCCCTGGTCCAGGTTGAACGAGGTGGCCTCTGCAATGCGCGCGTCGTGGTAAAAGCGGATATGGGCGTCCGGCGCATAAGTCCTGACGTCGCCCTCGGTGAATTCATACGTCAGGCGGAAGAACGAGGTGTAGCAGTGGCGTTCCAGCACTTCCAGCCGCAGGTCAGGCGATCCGGGAACCCGTGAAATCAGCGAGTCATGGAACGCAAACTGGTCCGGTAGCAACAGGTGCAACTCGCGATAGATCTCTTCCTGCACTTCGTGCAGTTGACGCAAGGCCGGATTTTTACCCCGGTAATTTGGCTGGCTGAATGAGACCATGAAAAAAAGCATATCACAGCATCAATCAAATTCTGCCTAAAAATCTTCCGTTGTTGGAGCGGCCCAGCATAGGCAATGAAGAGGGTGCGGTTTCGGCGAAGCCGAAGAAGCGCGCTCGGAATGCCGTTATGCGGCCGCGAAATTTTTGGCTTTGGTCAAAAAAAGAATCGCGGCCATGGGCCGCTCCTACAAACCGGCCAGTTCTCCCATGAAGGAACGGTAGTATCGCAACTCTTCGATTGATTCGCGGATGTCGGAAAGCGCCTCGTGGCGGTTTTGCTTGGTAAATCCTTCCGCCAGCTTTGGCGCCCACCGCGCGGCCAGTTCTTTCAGCGTGCTGACGTCGAGGTTGCGGTAGTGGAACCAGCGTTCGAGTTCGGGCATCAGGCGATACAGGAAGCGCCGGTCCTGGCAGATGCTGTTGCCGCACATCGGTGATATGCGTGGCGTGGTCCACTCTTCCAGGAAACGCAGCGTGCCCGATTCGGCTTCCCGTAAACCGGTGCCGCTTTTCAGAACACGATCCCACAGGCCCGAAGCCGTGTGGTGTTCCCGGTTCCAGTCATCCATGGCTTTCAGCACCGCTTCAGGATGGCTGATGGCATAAACCGGACCCACCGCCACTTCGTTCAGGTTGGCATCGGTGACGATCGTGGCGATTTCCAGGATGGAATCGCTTTCCGGGTTCAGCCCGGTCATTTCCAGGTCAATCCAGATCAGTCGCTGTTGTTTTTCGGTGTCGGTGTTCATGGAATGAGTTTGCTTGATGACCGTCGCGGGTACAATAGCGGTCATGATACAAAACGCCCTGGTCCTGGTTTCCTACGGAAGCCGCGGCATCATCGAACTTCCCGACGGAACAAAGTCCGCTTGCGACTACCGCCGTTCGGTGGGCCGGCCCTTCTGCGGCGACCGCGTACGGGTAGACACAGACGGTGAAGAAACCCCGCGCGTCATGGAAATCCTCGCACGATCCAATGAATTTGCACGGGCGGACAGCCGGCAACGCAAGCAGGTGATTGCCGCCAACCTGGACCAGGTGCTCATCGTCATCGCGCCGCAGCCCGAGCCCAGCAAAGACTTGCTCGAACGGTACCTGGTCGCGGTTCACAGCCTGGGCATCAAGCCGGTCATCGTCGTCAACAAGGTGAGTTACTGGATCAGCAAAGCAAGGCCCCGGAAGGCGCCTTCGGCCGCCTCCAGGAATACCGTGCGCTGGGTTACGACGTACTGACGGTATCCTGCAAGGGCGAGCCCGGAACCGCGACCCTGCTGCCGCTCCTGGATGGCAAAACCAGCATCCTGGTCGGGCAATCGGGGGTGGGCAAGTCGTCCCTGGTCAACGCGCTGATTCCCGACCTCGACTTGCAAACCGGCGCCCTTTCGCGGGTGACCGGCAAAGGCGTACACACGACAACGACAACCATCATGTACAGCCTGCCGTCCGGCGGCAAACTGATCGACTCACCCGGGGTCTGGGAATACGGCCTGTGGGAGATGAGTTCAGTCGAGTTGGAGAACGGATTCGTCGAGTTCGCGCCCTGGCTGGACCAGTGCAAGTTCAGGGACTGCAGGCATGCCGGCGAGCCGGGCTGCGCGGTCGCCGGGGCCGTAACAAGAGGCCAGATAAGCAAATGGCGTTACGAGTCCTATCGCCGCTTGCTTACCCAGTCCGGCTGACGTGCTATATTTAATCTCCCTGAACACAGATTGGAGGCGGCGATGACACGGACGGTTCTGGCGCTGGTGTTGGCAATCCTCGCGGGTTTTTCGGTACCTGCAGTTTTGTCCGCGGACGTTTTATTGATTGAAGAAGTCAGGCAGGCGGGCAGCATGGATGTCCCGGTCAACGGGATGACCAAGGCCGATGTGCGCACGCGTTACGGAGACCCGGCTGAAACCCATGCCCCGGTTGGCGACCCGCCGATCACACGCTGGGATTATGGTCAGTGGAGCGTCTATTTCGAATACGATCTCGTGCTGTTCACCGTCGTGCACAAAGACGCGGTAAAGGACAAGAAGTCGGGCTAAATCTGCCGGTATAGGGTATCCTTTCGCCTTTTCCAAGCCAGGCAGTTTCAATGTTGCAGGAAACCGGGGAAATTCTCCAGGATCAGCCCATACGCGTCATCCAGCGCGACGGGGTTCAGTACACCCTTCTTGGGACGGCGCACGTCTCCCGGGCCAGCGCCGAAGCCGTCAAACGCATGGCTTCTTCCGGTGATTTCGATGCCGTGGCGGTGGAACTGTGCCAGGCCCGCTACGATGCGCTGACGGCCGAGCGCAAATGGACCGACCTCGACCTGTACCGGATCATCCGGGAGGGCAAGGCAGGCCTGGTCATGGCCAACCTGGCATTGAGTGCTTACCAACGGCGTATCGCCGAACAATTCGGCATTGAGCCCGGCGCAGAGATGCGCGCGGCCACCGTGGCCGCAAAAGAACGGGGTCTGCCGCTTCAACTGATCGACCGCGACCTCGCCACGACCCTGCGGCGCAGCTATGCCAGCGTGCCCTGGTACAAGCGGATGTACCTGATGGCCGGTATGGTGCTGGGCATGGTCAGCTCCGATGAAATCGATGAAGAAGCCATCGAGAAGCTGAAAGAAGGCGATATCCTGGAATCCACATTCACCGAGTTCGCCGAACACTCACCCGAGTTGTTCGAGGCGCTGATCAGCGAACGCGACCGCTACATGGCGGCCCGGTTGCGTGAGGAAAACGCCGAGGCAAAATACCGGAACGTCCTCGTGGTGATCGGGGCCGGGCACATGGAAGGCCTGGCCAGACACCTGGAATCGGGCACCGCGGATCCGCAGACCGAGCGCAAGGGTCTGGAAATGCTGCCGATCAAGTCGCGCTGGCCGCGCATATTGCCCTGGGCCATCATGATCCTGGTGATCGCCGGGTTTGGAATCGGCTTCTCCCGCAGCCCGGAACTGGGCTGGGAACTGGTGTTCCTCTGGGTGGCCATCAACGGCGGCCTTGCCGCGCTCGGCGCGCTGATTGCACGTGGCCATCCGCTGACCATTCTCAGCGCGGTCATCGCCGCGCCGATCACCTCGCTGAACCCGACCATTGCAGCGGGCATGGTCACCGGCCTGGTGGAGTCGTGGCTAAGAAAGCCCCGGATCTCCGACCTGGAAAACCTGCGTTTTGACATCACCACGCTCAAAGGCTGGTTCAGGAACCCGGCGACGCGCATCCTGCTGGTGTTCTTTTTATCCAACCTGGGCTCCGCGATCGGAACCTGGGTCGCCGGCTTCAAAATCTTCGGCGCACTGTCCTGATATGCAGATCGGCCCGTACCGCATCGACAATCCCCTGGCGCTGGCCCCGATGGTCGGCGTCACGGACAAGTTCTTCAGGCGATTGTGCCGGGAACTCGGCGCCGGTTATGTCGTATCGGAAATGATCGAATCCAACCCGGCGTTGCGGGATACACGGCTGTCCAGGCAGCGCGGCGATTTCGATGGCGAGGCCGGCCCGGTCGCTGTCCAGATCGCCGGCAGTGACCCGCAATGGATGGCCGACGCGGCCGTTTACAACGTGGCAGCGCGGCGCCGACATCATTGACATCAACATGGGTTGTCCGGCCAAGAAAGTCTGCAACAAGCTGGCCGGCTCTGCGCTTCTTTCGGACCCGGAACAGGTGCAACGCATCCTCGACGCCGTCGTGCAGGCGGTGGACGTCCCGGTTACCCTGAAAATCCGCACCGGCCCGAACCCCACGGTGCGCAACGCCGTGGAAATCGCGAAAATGGCCGAAGCATCCGGCATCGCAGCGCTGGCCGTGCATGGCCGGACCCGGTCGGACCGTTTCCAGGGCGAGGCGGAATACGACACGATACGCGCCGTCTGCGCGGCCGTCGCCCTGCCGGTATTTGCCAACGGCGACATCGAAACGCCGCAAAAAGCGGCCGAGGTGCTTGCCTACACCGGCGCCAGCGGCTTGATGATCGGCCGTGCCGCACAGGGCAACCCCTGGATTTTCCGGGAGATCCGGCATTACCTCGACACCGGCGAGGAACTGGCCCCGCCTGCTCCGCAGGAAGTCCTGGGCGTGATGCGCAGGCATCTCGCACAACTGCACCGGTCCTACGGGGAATTCCAGGGTGTCAGGGTCGCGAGAAAGCACATCGGCTGGTACCTTAAAGACCGGCCCGATTCGGCTTCGACCCGGCAGCAGCTGATGCAGGCGGAAACCGCGGCCGAACAATTCGCGATTCTGAACTCGTATTTTTGCCAGGAAGCCCAGCATGCACGAGAAGATACCCATCAGCCTGCCCTCATACCTTTTCGTTGCCGGCATCCTGCGGATCCAATACAGTCGCGGGCAGGCGCCGGAAGCCGCTGAAAACACGCCCGCGTTCCGGGCTTCCGTTTTGCCTCCTCCGCTGACCATGGGCCGGTTGCCGCCGGTGCCACAGGGATGAGCCAAAGCCCGTTCAAAGCGCGCTACCGGGACACAGTCGAGTCCTGGAGCGGGCTGCATGGCAGTTCCCTGGCCATCGCAATCCACGCGGCAGCGGGGGCGTTTGACGGCGTGACGTTTATTGCTACCCGTTCCAGCCACCAGGCGCAGGCGCTGGCGCGGGACCTGGAACTGCTCGCCTTCAACGACCTCCCCGTGCAGCTGTTCCCGGATCACGAGACCCTGCCCTACGACCCGTTCTCCCCGCACCCGGACATCGTTTCCGGGCGCCTCAGGACACTCTCATCGCTGGCCTCGCTCCGGCAGGGCATCGTGCTGGCGCCGGTCACGTCACTGATCCAGCGGCTGCCTCCGGCGGAGTACATCCTGCAACGCAGTTTTGATCTGGCCGCCGGGCAGTCTCTCGTCATCGACGATTTCCGCAAGAGGCTGCACCATTCCGGCTACGAAATTTCCGAGCACGTCTACCAGGCCGGGCAGTACGCGATACGCGGTTCCGTGGTGGACATATTCCCGGCCGGCAGCCCGGTGCCGTTCCGGCTCGACCTGTTTGATGAGTTCATCGACAGCATCCGCGAATTTGACCCCGATTCCCAGCGTTCGACCGGGAAAATAGAACGGATCAGCCTGCTGCCGGCACGTGAATAC
Organism: uncultured Gammaproteobacteria bacterium; assembly: GCA_963700705.1. GTDB lineage: Bacteria > Pseudomonadota > Gammaproteobacteria > Xanthomonadales > SZUA-36 > JAHEFT01. The sequence continues at coordinate 10,308 of CAVOYQ010000021.1, forward strand.
CCCTGTGACGAAGCCGGACTGGAAGCCTTCCGGCGCGCATTCCGCATGCGCTTTGATGTCGATACACGTAACGTCACCCTGTACCAGGACCTCAGAACCGGCATTCATCCGCAGGGGCTGGAGCAGTACCTTCCGCTGTTCTACGAAGAAACGTCATTCCTGCTGGATTACCTGGATCAGTCACCGCGCTTGCTGCTCCAGCCCGGTTGCTTCGAAGCGGCACACGAACACATGCGGCGCACCACTGAACGCTGGGAGCAGCGCAGGCACGATATTGAACGGCCCGTGCTGGACCCCTGGGAGCTGTATTTCACCCCGCAATACCTCGAGGAACGGCTGCAGCAGTGTGATACGACCCACTTGCCTGATCCGGAACTGGAACCCCGCACGGATCCCGGGTTTCTGAGCGCGCCCGCCCCCGACCTGCACATCCACGAAAGGGGCAAGGAGGCCGCGGCCGACCTGCTGGGCTTCCTGGCCGGGTTCCAGGGTCGCATCCTGTTTGCCGCCGATACTCCGGGACGGCGTGAATTGCTCAGGACCACGCTGGGGGCTTTTGACATCCAGCCGGAGCCGTTCGACGATTTCACCGGCTTCCGGCAGGGAGTCGCCCGGCTGGGGCTCGCAGTACTGCCGGTTGACGAAGGGTTCCTGATTCCGGGTGAACTGGCCCTGCTCACCGAATCCCAGCTGTTTGGCGGGCGCACACGGCAAAAGGTGCAGCGTCCGGTTTCCGAACGCGATCCCGAGTCGATCATCCGCAACCTGACCGACCTGGCGGCCGGCGCCCCGGTCGTTCACGAGGACCACGGCGTGGGCCGTTACCTGGGGCTGGAGGTGTTGGAAATTGACCAGCGGCAGGCCGAATTCCTGATGCTGGAATATGCCGGCGGCGACAAGCTGTATGTCCCGGTGTCGTCCCTGCACCTGGTCAGCCGCTACACCGGCAGTGATCCGGAGACCGCGCCGCTGCACCGCCTGGGCAGCCAGCAATGGGAGAAAGCCCGGCGCAAGGCGGCAACCCAGGTCAGGGACATTGCCGCGGAACTGCTGGACCTGTACGCGAGGCGTCTCGCCCGGCAGGGCTTTTCCTTTCCGCTGGACCGCAAGCTTTATGCCGAGTTTGCCGCCGGGTTCCCGTTCGAGGAAACCCGCGACCAGCAGCACGCCATCGACGCGGTCATCAGCGACCTGGAGTCCAGCCAGCCGATGGACCGGGTGGTCTGCGGCGACGTCGGGTTCGGCAAGACCGAGGTTGCGCTCAGGGCCGCCTTTGTAGCGGTCCAGGCCGGCCGCCAGGTTGCCGTGCTGGTGCCGACAACCCTGCTCGCACAGCAACATTTTTCAACCTTCAGTGACCGCCTCGCGGACTGGCCGGTCAAGGTGGATCTGTTGTCCCGGTTCCGCACGGGCAGCGAGTCGAAAGGCGTCCTGGACCGGCTCAGGAGCGGCGATGTCGACATCGTTATCGGAACCCATCGTCTGCTGCAGAAAGATATCCGGTTCAAGCAACTCGGCCTGGTCATCATTGACGAGGAACAGCGCTTCGGCGTCCAGCAGAAAGAGCGGTTGAAGCAACTCAGGGCCGAAGTGGATTTACTGACCCTGACAGCCACTCCGATTCCCCGGACACTCAACATGGCGATGTCCGGAATCCGCGATCTGTCCATCATCGCCACCCCGCCGGCGCGGCGGATGGCGGTCAAGACGCTGATTTCCGAGTGGGACCGCTCCATCCTGCGCGAGGCCCTGTCGCGGGAACTGCAACGCGGCGGCCAGGTCTTTTTCCTGCACAACGAAGTAAAGTCCATCGCCCGGATCGCCCGTGAAGTGCAGGAACTCGCGCCAAACTCGAGGCTGGCGGTGGCGCATGGCCAGATGCCGGAGCGCGAACTCGAAAAGGTCATGCTGGATTTCTACCGTCAGCGGTACAACATCCTGGTTTGCACCACCATCATCGAAAGCGGAATTGACGTCCCCACTGCCAACACCATCGTGATCAACCGGGCCGACCGTTTCGGACTGGCGCAACTGCATCAACTGCGCGGCCGCGTCGGCCGTTCTCACCACCGGGCCTATGCCTACCTGTTAGTGCCCGAAAAGCGCAGCATGACGGCCGATGCGCGCAAAAGGCTGGAAGCCATTGCATCCCTGGAAGAGTTGGGCGCCGGCTTTACCCTTGCCACCCATGACCTGGAAATCCGCGGCGCAGGCGAATTGCTCGGCGCCGAACAGAGCGGCCAGATCAACCAGGTCGGGTTCAGCCTGTACAGTGATATGCTGGCGCGTGCGGTCGAGGCTTTGCGCAAGGGCGAAGAACCCGACCTGGATCAGGCGGTACAGCGCGGGATTGAAATTGAACTGCACGTGCCGGCGCTGATACCGGACGTCTACCTGGCCGACGTGCAAGCCCGCCTGACCCTGTACAAGCGCATCGCCAGCGCCACCGGTTCGCAGGCCTTGCGGGAACTGCAGGTGGAAATGATCGACCGGTTCGGCCTGTTTCCCGATGCGATAAAGTCCCTGTTTGAAATCGCGGAATTGAAGCTGATTGCGCAACGGCTTGGTATCATGAAGGTTGACTTCGGTCCGCAGGGAGGACGCCTTGAGTTCGCAGAGAACACCCGGGCCGATCCCGGCGCGCTGATCCGGCTGATCCAGGCGCGCAGCCGGGACTTCCGCCTGGACGGGCCGCACAAGCTTCGCATCCTGATGCAAGCCGAAGATCCGGCAGTCCGATTCCGCGAGGTGCGGTCCCTGCTTGGTGAATTAGAAGCGACTAAATAAGGCTTTTAATCAATGAGATACAGATATATTTTAATTTTAATTATCATGTATAATGTTGAGCGCTGGCCCGGCATTCGCCCAGGATACCCGTTACCGGGTTGAAGTCCTGGTGCTGACCCTCCTGGAGCAGAGCGAGGAACCACGCGAGCGAGTTGAACTTCCGGATTATTCCCTGGCGACCGACTTTCTCACACCGCCCGGGGAAGAAGCTGAACCCGAGGATGCACCGGCGGCTGAAAACGCGCCCGCCAACGCTGCCGATGCCGCAGAAACTCCCGTTGCAGCTGAGGTCGTGGCCGAAGTCGCCGATGCCGTTGAACCCCCGGAAGATCCCAACCGCGTGGTACACGTCGAGGAAATGAGCGGCACCATGAAGGAAGTGTGGCGCCGTTTGCGCCTGAGCGGCCCGTACCGCCCGGAACAGTACCTGTCCTGGGAGCAGGGCAACCAGGAACCCTTCCCTACCCTGCGGCTGCATGACCTCAAAACCGTCCAGGTCGATGATCCATGGGCCGATTTCAGGATAAAATCCGCCGGCCCGACCGTTTTCACGGACACTGGCGATCCGGCTGCCGCGGCCGCTATCGAGGGTCCGCAATTACCCGAACCGGTCTTCTATTACCGGCTGGACGGCACGGTAGCGCTGAGGCGCAGCAGGTTCCTGCACCTGGACCTGGACCTGCAACTGCGTGAACCGGTTTGGGACCAGGCGCCCGGGATCGCGCCATCGGCGTTCCGGATTTATGAATTGAAGCAAAGCCGCCAGGTGCGTAGCGGCCGGCTGGAATATTTCGACGGCCCGGTACTGGGCGTGCTGGCCCTGATCACCGTCATCCAGGGAGAAAGCGAGGAAACGCCTTGATGTTACCGAATCGCCTTGCGCTTTTTGCGCTCGGCCTGGCGAATCTTTTGATCACGACGGCTGCCATTGCAGCCACGCCGGATATCGATATCCCGTTTGAAAAATTCGTCCTGGAAAATGGCCTGACCGTTCTCGTTCACGAAGATCATAAAACGCCGATCGTAGCGGTCGGCGTCTGGTACCACGTGGGTTCAAAAGATGAACCCGAGGGTAAAACCGGGTTTGCGCACCTGTTTGAGCACATCATGTTCGAGGGTTCGGAGCATTTTGACCGGTCTTTTTCCACGCCGCTGGAACGGGTCGGGGCAACTTCGCTGAACGGCACGACCTGGCTGGACCGGACCAATTTTTTTGAAAATGTTCCCACCCCTGCCCTGGAACTGGCCCTGTGGCTGGAGTCCGATCGCATGGGGTACCTGCTGGGCGCAGTGACCCAGGAGAAACTCGACCGTGAACGGAACGTCATCCGGAATGAAAAGCGGGAGGCCGATGACCAGCCCTACGGCAAGGTGACCGACCACATCCTCGCGGCCCTGTTCCCACCCGGTCATCCCTACCGCCACCCGACCATCGGGTCCGTACAGGATCTCGATACGGCATCCCTCGAGGATGTCCGGACGTGGTTCAAAAACTATTATGGCGCGGCCAATACCGTCCTGGTGCTGGCCGGCGATATCACTCCTGAGCGGGGCAAGCGACTCGCCAACCGGTACTTCGGGGAGATTCCACCCGGACCACCGGTCTCGCGCCTGAAGGCCTGGGTTCCCGAACGTGAATACAGCACCCTTGAAGTGCTCAACGATGCGGTACCGCAGGCCCGCAGCTACCGGGTATGGGCAGTACCCGGCTGGACCCATAAAGACCGGCTGTTATTGCAACTGGCCGCGAGCATCCTGGGAGATGGCAAAAGTTCGCGACTGTACCAGTCCCTGGTTGCCGAACTGGACTATGCCGTCAGCGTGTCGGCGGAAATCGAGCCGTTTGAACTGGCCAGCCTGTTTTCCATAGATACGACACTCGCGCAGGGAATCGATACCTGGCAGGTCAACGAAATCATCGAGCAGGAGTTGTCGGGATTTTTGCGCGACGGGCCCGGCCAGAATGAACTCGACCGGGCGAAAACCAGGATCAATGCCGGCATCATCCGCGGACTCGAGCACGTCGGCGGATTCAGCGGCAAGGCGACGACGTTGGCCCAGGGGGAATTGTACGACGGAAACCCGGCGTTTTATAAAACCGCTTTGAGCTGGATCGACAATGCGACTACCGCGGAGGTGCTGGAGGTTTCGCGCCGCTGGCTGGCAAACGGCATGTATCAACTCGACGTTTTACCGTTCCCGGATTACCGCGCAACCCGTCCCGTGGTTGACCGCATGACCGGCCCTCCGCGCGTGGGCAAACTGCCCGATATTGTTTTCCCTGAGATCCGCAGGGCCCGTCTGAGTAATGGTTTAACCGTGGTCCTGGCGGAGCGTACTGCGATTCCGGTCGTGTCATTGTCGATGCAATTCGATGCCGGTTCCGCCGCTGACTTCGATGGCAACGCCGGCACGGCGGGCCTGACCTTTGCCATGATGAAAGAGAGCACGCGATCGCGCTCGGCACTGGAGATGGAGCAGGAAGCGGAATCCCTGGGCGCGGAAATTTCCAGCGCCTCGAGCCTGGATACTTCGAGCGTTTCACTGTCGGCATTGAAGCAAAACCTGGAGCCTTCGATTGAATTGTTCGCCGATGCAATCCGAAACCCGGCCTTCCTCGAGGACGAATTGCAACAGCAGCGAACCCGGTGGCTGGCAGGCATCGAACGGGAAAAAACAGAGCCGGTTTCATTGGCGTTGCGCACCCTGCCCCCGTTAATCTATGGCGAGGGACACGCTTATGGAATTCCGTTTACCGGCACCGGAACGGAACAATCCGTCAATGCCATTACCCGCGACGACCTGGTTGTATTTTACCGGGACCGGGTGCGCCCGGACAACGCCACGTTGTTCGTCGCAGGGGATACCACGCTGGAAAAAATCATTCCCTTGCTGGAAACCCACTTTGGAAACTGGCCTGTGCCGGAAAATCCTGTGCCGGCAAAAAACATCACCGAAGTCCCGTTACCCGCGCGTAGCCGCGTCATCATCATCGACCGGCCCGGTTCGCAGCAGTCAATGATCCTGGCGGCGCACGTGGCGCCGCCCAGCGGGGCTGAAGACAATCTGGATATCGTGATGATGAACGACGTAATCGGCGGTACGTTTTCTGCGCGGGTAAACCAGAACCTGCGAGCCGACAAGCAGTGGTCTTACGGCGCTTTCACGGTTCTCCCCGATGCACAGGGGCAGCGGCCGTGGATTGTTTATGCGCCGGTTCAAGCCGACCGGACTGCCGAATCAGTCCGTGAATTGCTCAAAGAATTACGCCGGTTTGTCAGTGACGAACCCGCCTCTGCAGAAGAACTGACCCGGGTATATCGCAGCAGGGCCTTGAGCCTGCCGGGACGATTTGAGACCTCGATGTCCATCCTGGAAGCATTACAATCCAACCAGCGATACGGAAGACCGGATGATTATATTTCTTCGCTGAAGGAAAAGTACGGCGCCGTGGAGCTGGAAGACATCCGGGAGGCCGCACGGCGGGTGTTGCATCCTGAAAGCCTGACATGGGTCATCGTTGGAGACCGGGCACAGATTGAAGACCCGCTCGAGGCCCTGGGGATTGCCGGGCTGGAATTCATGAATGCGCAAGGCGAGTTGATCGATTAGGACGCCCCGCGATGCGAGTCTTTGCTGGAAGCGGACATAAAAACCGTCTAGGCTAGACCTGCTTCACCATCCCTGGGAGAACCACTTCGTGAATTTTGAAAAGGTTGTTTTCGGATTTTTCATTGTCCTCGCACTGACCCTTAATTTTGGATTTTTCATCGGTGATATTGATAACCCGGACCACCACCATGCGATGGAACTGGGTGCGGCGCTCGCGGTCAGCCTGATTGCAACGATCATGAAGTTTGGCGACCGCTCACAAATGGGCGCCGTGTTGCTGGCGACCAGCCTGGTTGCGGATCTGCAATTGTTGATCGCTTCGTTCATCTGGGCCTACGCGGCGTACGAAAGTGAAACCGGCGTTACCTCGGAAGTGATGTCGAGCGTTGTCTCGGTTTCCGGAGGCGCCCTGCTGGCCAACATGGTCTCCGTGGTATTACTCGTGGCCGAGACCATCACGATCCGCCGGTAATGAACGATATTGTATGGCTCACGATGCGGCGTTTGCGAACGCCGCTGATACTGCTGATCCTGGTTTACTCCCTGTCGGTGTTCATCCTGGTGCAGATTCCCGGCCAGGATCCCGGCGGCAATCCGGTGCAGGTAAGTTATCTGGACGCGGTCTATTTTGTCGCCATCATGGCCACAACAATCGGGTTTGGCGAGGTCCCTTACACCTTTACCCACTTCCAGCGACTCTACGCATTCATCATCCTTTTTCCGAACGTCATCGCCTGGCTGTATTCCATAGGCACCATTATCAGCCTGCTGGTCGACCCCCAGTTCCGGGCCGTGCTGGCGCGCAGCCGGTTCAGCCGGCGCGTGCGCAAGACAAGTTCGGATTTCTATGTCGTGTGCGGATTTGGCCACACCGGCAGAATGATCGTCAGGGGATTGTTGAAACGAGGTATCGGCGCAGCTGTTCTCGAACGCGAACAGGACATCATCCACAGCATGGTGCTGGACGACCAGTTTGCTCACCTTCCGGCACTGGCGGGAGACGTGACCGACCGGCGTCTGCTGGATATTGCCGGCCTGAGCCCGAACATCAAGCGTTGCATCGGGGTGATCGCCATCACCAACGATGACGTTGCCAACCTGACAATTGCGATTACCAGCAAACTTTTACGGCCCGAACTGCCGGTGCTGGCCCGGGCCGAGACGCGGCGGGTGGTCGATAACATGGCGTCTTTCGGGACGGACGTGACAGTCGATCCGTACACGATATTCGCCGAGCGGCTTTTCCTGGTCCTGTCATCGCCCACCAAGTACCTGGTCCAGGACTGGCTGATCAGTGTGCCCGGCTCCCGTTTGCGCACGGAATTGAATCCGCCCGATGGCCGCTGGATTCTGTGCGGGATTGGCCGCTTCGGTTCGCGCATGGCCACCAAGCTGGACGAGGCAGAGGTCGAATACACGGTGATCGATGTGCACCCGGAACGCGTGGCGATGAAGCCCGGTTCCGTGCTGGGCAGGGGCACCGAGGCCGCCACGCTGGAACAGGCAGGCGTGAAGGATGCGGTCGGGATCATTGCAGGGACCGGCGACGACATGGATAACCTCTCGATCATCATGACCGCGCTGGAAATAAACCCCCACCTGTTCGTGGTCGCCCGGCAGGAAAATCCGCAGAACGACGAGTTGTTCGACGCGTCCCGCGCCAACCTGGTGGCCCGCCGCAGCCTGATTGTTGCGCGCCGCATCCTGGCGCTGGCTACGACGCCCCTGCTGCCGGTTTTCACCGACCACATGATTCACCACGACGAAGCGTTCGCCAACACGCTCAAGCACCGCCTCAACGGCATCCTGGACGGCCGTGCGCCCAGCCTCTGGACGATGCACCTGGCGGATTCCTGGGCGGAAAGTCTGAGAGCTGCAAAACGGGAGAACGTTCAGGTGAGAATGGAACACCTGACCCAGAATGCGCGGACGCCCGAATATGAACCCCTGCCCTGCGTCTGCCTGCTGCTGCAACGCGGGTCTTCACGCATTTTCCTGCCCGGGCCGGACCAGGCGATTATTGAAGGAGACACGTTGCTGTTTGCCGGCCGGGGCTCGGCCCGGAGCGAGATGTTGTTTGCGCTCAGGGAGCCGACGGCGCTGGTCAGCGTGGCTTCAGGCCGGCCACAGCCGCGTGGGGCCATCATGCGCCGTCTCGCCAGGAAACGCGCCAGCGTCGCGGCCCCGGACACTAAATGATGGTAAAGTTGTCCGCATCCGCCTGAAACGGAAATTCGCTGCGCACTTTTTGAACCGTTGACAGATCCATTTCAACGACCCTGGCGTTCTCGGTTTCCTCCAGGTCGGCCACGCAAAGCCCGGTCGGGTCATGCACCACGCTGCGGCCGGGGTAGCTCAGGCCATTGCCGTCTTCCCCGACCCGGTTGACGCCGATCACCCAGGATTGATTTTCGATCGCTCGCGCCTCCAGCAAGGCTGACCAGTGCCGCACCCTTTTCGAAGGCCAGTTGGCGACCAGCAACATCAGGTCGTAGTCATTGCGGTTCCTGCACCAGGCCGGAAACCTCAGGTCGTAACAAATCTGCAGGTTGATCCGCCACTGCCGGAAATTCAGTATCACCCGTTCACTGCCTGCCGTGTAGCGGCGGTTTTCGCCGCCGAATGCAAACAGGTGACGCTTGTCGTAGAAGCCCGAAACGCCTTCCGGCGTGACAAATACCAGGCGGTTGAAACGATTCCCGTCTTCCGTGATTACTGCGCTGCCGGTGATTGCACAATCAAACTGCTGCGCCAACTCCTGCATCCAACGGACCGTCGGGCCGGTCATGTCCTCGGCGGGAAGATCGGTGTCACCGAGGAAACCGGTCGTAAAGGTTTCCGGCAGCACGACAAGGTCGAAGTTGCCGCGTTCCCGGGAAATCATCGATTGCAGGTGCCGGCGGTTCATGGCCGGGTCTTTCCAGTTGAGCTGGGCCTGGACCAGCAGCGCGTTGAGTTTGCTCATGGCTGCCATTCTATAGTTCTAGGCAACGAACAGGTAGTGCTCCCCTTCGACCCGCCCATGCGTCTGCATGAAATCCCGGATTTCCGGGTGGACGCCGGCCGCGCCTACCGCAACCAGCGTGAAGTGATCCTCCAACCGGTCAATCTCGTCGATGGACCAGACAGGAAGATCCCGCTTGCGCCCGCCAATCCGCCTGGGGTGAACGTCCAGGAATCCCTGTACCTTGACGCCTTCCTGTTGCAGCAGGTCGTGCATCAGGCGCCCTCCGGGGCCGGCGCCCCAGATGATGACCGGCCCCTTATCCCGCAGCCGGTAGCGTGCCAGGTAATGAGCTTTGGCCTGTTGGAAACGCCTGGGGTGATACCGTGCATCGGTCCGGGTCAAGCGGCCTTCGTGTTCGCGCCAGCGATAAAGGATCGGTTGTGGTTTACCCATTTTCATTCCCGCTTCATCCACCCGCAGGTACAGGTCATAATCCTCCGGCCATGCGGGATCGCGGTAGCCTCCAAGCCTGAGCAGCGCGTCGCGCCGGAACATGGCGGTCGGGTTGGGTATCGGGCTTTCAATAAACAGGGCCCGCTGAATCTCCGACGGTGACCGGCAGCTGTTCAGCCAGGCCTGGTAACGGATATTGCCCCCGGCCAGGGCCTGTTCAGAAAAGATCTCGACACAGGCGCCGCACACATCGACTTCCGGATGTTCCTGCAGATAGGTGTACTGGGTTTCGATCCGAGCCGGGCAGCGACAGGTCATCGGCGTCCATCCGTGCAAGCAATTCACCCCTGGCCTGCGCAAAGCCGGTGTTGCAGGCGCTGGAGATACCATGCCCTTCGTTTTTCAGCAGGATCAACCGCGGATCGTCACAAGCCAGTTTCGAAATGGCCCGGTCGGTACTGTGGTCGTCAACCAGCAACAGTTCCAGCGAGGAAAAAGACTGGCTGAGAATGCTCTGAACGGCAGCCCCGAGAAAACCGCCGCCATCGCGCACCGGCATGACGACGGAAACCAGGGGCGTCACCGAAGCTTATCCGTTCAGGCCTCGGGTCTCATGTACGGGAAAAGCAGTACGTCACGGATCGACGGCGAATCGGTAAAGATCATCACCAGGCGGTCAATGCCGATCCCCTCGCCCGCCGTCGGCGGCATCCCGTATTCGAGCGCCCGGATATAGTCGCCGTCGAAATGCATGGCTTCCAGATCACCCGCGTCCTTGCTTTCAACCTGGGCCAGGAACCGTTCCGCCTGGTCCTCCGGGTCATTCAACTCGGAAAAGCCGTTGGCGATTTCACGTCCGCTGACGAACAGTTCGAACCGGTCCGTGACGTCAGGATTGTCGTCATTGCGGCGCGACAGCGGCGAAACTTCGGTGGGATACCGGGTAATGAAGGTAGGTTGCACCAGGTGCTCTTCGACAGTCTCTTCGAACAATGCGGTCAGCAGTTTGCCGGGCCCCCAGTTCTTTTCGATGTGGATTTCCCGGGTCTCGCAGGCCTGGCGCAGGATATTGGCGTCCCACAGGTCATCACCGGCCAGTTCCGGATTGTAGCGGCGCACGGCTTCTTCCACCGACAGGCGTTCGAAAGTCCCGCCAAAATCGATTTCATCACCCTGGTACATAATCTTTGTCTGGCCGGTCACGGCCCGGGCCAGGCCGGCCAGCATGGCTTCCGTCAAATCCATCAGGTCGTTGAAATCCGCGTACGCCCAGTAAAACTCCAGCATGGTGAATTCCGGGTTATGGCGGGTAGAAACGCCTTCGTTCCGGAAATTCCGGTTGATTTCATAGACCCGCCCGAGACCGCCCACGATCAGCCGCTTCAGGTACAACTCGGGCGCCACGCGCAGGAACATTTGCAGGTCCAGCGCATTGTGGTGCGTGATGAAGGGCCGGGCTGCCGCGCCACCGGGAATCGGGTGCATCATCGGCGTTTCCACTTCGAGGAAATCGCGCTCCGGGGCCTCCATGAACGACCGGATAAACGTGATGATCTTCGAACGGGTGCGAAAGATGGCCCGGGACTCTTCGTTCATGATCAGGTCGACATAACGCTGCCGGTAGCGCATTTCCGTATCGGTCAAACCGTGGTACTTCTCCGGTAGCGGCCGCAAGGACTTGGTCAGCAGGCGCAGTTCATTGGCCAGGATCGACAGTTCACCTTTCTGGGTGCGGACGATGCGGCCCCTGGCGCCGATGATGTCGCCCACGTCCCAGTGCTTGAATTCCTGGAACAGGCCTTCGGGCAGATTGTCCCGCTGGATCATCAACTGGATGGACCCACTGCGGTCCTGCAAACGGACAAAAGCGATTTTCCCCATGACCCGCTTGGCCATCATGCGGCCGGCCAATGAGAATTCTTCCTCGATTTGCGCCAGTTCATCAGCTTCCAGCGCGGCAAAGCGCCGGTTCAGATCTCCGCTGGTCGAATCTTTCCTGAAATCATTCGGAAACGCCTGCCCTTTTTCCCTCAGGGCGGCCAGCTTGCTGCGTCTTTCCGCGATCAGGCGGTTTTCGTCGAGTTCCGTTTCGGGCGTTTCCGTTTGTTTGTTCATAGCTTCCTCAAGTTCCGTTTTCGCGGCCATGGGCCGCTCTTACGGTTGGAGCGGCCCATGGCCGCGATCTTCCGCATCATAGCCCCTGCTTCAACGAAGCCTCGATGAACGGATCCAGGTCACCGTCCAGCACGGCCTGGGTGTTGCCGACTTCCATTCCCGTTCGCAGATCCTTGATCCGGGACTGGTCCAGCACGTAAGAGCGAATCTGGCTGCCCCAGCCAATATCGGACTTGGAATCCTCCAGTTTCTGGTGTTCCGCCGTCCGCTTCTGCATTTCATGCTCGTACAGTTTGGCGCGCAGTTGCTTCATCGCGTGGTCCCGGTTTTTATGCTGGGACCGGTCGTTCTGGCACTGCACCACGATGCCGGTGGGGATATGGGTCATACGCACGGCCGAGTCGGTCGTGTTGACGTGCTGACCACCGGCGCCCGAGGCCCGGTAAACGTCCACCCGCACGTCCGCCGGGTTGATGTCGATTTCGATGTTGTCATCCACTTCCGGTGAAACGAACACTCCGGCAAAAGACGTGTGCCTGCGGGCGCCTGAATCAAAGGGCGATTTACGGACCAGGCGGTGCACACCGGTTTCGGTACGGCACCATCCGTAGGCATAGTCGCCCTTGATATGGATGGTCGCACTCTTGATTCCGGCCACGTCACCGTAAGAGACTTCGACCAGTTCGGCGTCCCAGCCACGGCGCTCGGCCCAGCGTAAATACATGCGCAACAGCATTTCCGCCCAGTCCTGTGCCTCGGTGCCACCGGAGCCGGCCTGGATATCGAGAAAGCACGGGCTGGGATCCACTTCGCCCGAAAACATGCGCTGAAATTCCAGGTTTTCGACTTTTGCCTGCATGCCTTCGAGGTCGCTGCTGACCCCTTCGGCAATTTCCTCATCCTGCTCTTCGATCGCAAGCGCGAGCATTTCGCCGGCGTCTGCCAGGCTGCGCGTCAGGTCATCCAGCGTGGTGACGATGTCGGTGAGGCTGGCCCGCTCGCGCCCCAGTGCCTGGGCTTTTTCGGGGTCGCTCCAGACGTCCGGATTTTCGAGTTCCCGGTTTACCTCTTCCAGACGGTCACGCTTGTTAGCGTAGTCAAAGATACCCCCTAAGCGCCTCGGTGCGGCGCGAAAGGTCTTCAATCAGGTTGGTTTGCAGATTGGTTTCCACTTGGAACGGTCCGGCAAAATCGAAGGGCTGCATTCTACACAATGCCAACCGGGGATTATACTGTGATAAATTAACGAGCTACTCATTCCCGAGGAAAAACCGATGAAAAAAACACCCGTGAATTTCGCCCTGAAGGCGATTGCCATTTTTTTCCTGGTGCTGCCGGCGGCTGCCGCGTGGGCCGAAGCACCGCCGCCGCCGCTGGCTGAAATGTGGCTGGTCACCCCGAAGGCGGGACAAGGCGATGAATTCCGCAAAGCGCTGGCGGAGCACATGGCGTTCAGGTCGGAACACGGCGACCCCCGCGCCTGGCAGGTGTATACCCCGTTGCTCGGCGATAACCTCAGCCAGGTCGCCATCCGTTTCTGCTGTTTCAACTGGGCCGACCAGGACAGTTACGCGGCCTGGGGATCCAGCGCAGACAAGATCCAGGCCCATTTTGACGAACACGTTGCGCCCCATGCCGACAAGTGGGAGCACTATTTCGAATCGATGGACTGGGGCAATTCCCATTGGGCTGAATCCGCGGGATCCGCAAAGTATTACGCGGTGACTGAATTCAACATCAAACCCGGTTCGGGCCAGGATTTCGACGCGGCGCGGGATGCAGTCAGCCAGATCGCCCTCAACCAGGGTTGGGCCACGGACGACCGCTCGTGGATCTGGGCTTCGGTTATCGGCGGCAGCCCGCGGGAGAGCGTGATCATTCCTCATGCCGACTATGCCAGCTTTGATCGCGGCGACGAAGATTTTTCGAGTTTCCTGTCCCGGCACCTGGGACCCGAAAAAGCGGCCGAATTGATGAAGCAGTTTTCCGGTGCGACCGAGCGCAGCACTTTCCAGATCTGGAAGCACCAGCCAGACCTTTCGATGAGCTCTGAAGATTGAAGACGCCCGGCCCGGTTGACCCGCTCCGAGGGGATAATCATGCCTGAACCCATAAAAGCTCACGAGCTTCCCTCGCTGGTTGGCCTCGAGCAGGAACCGTCATCCTGGCTGGAAGTGACCCAGGAACGTGTCAACCGGTTCGCGGATGCAACCAACGACCACCAGTTCATTCACATCGACCCGGAAAAAGCGTCGCAAACCCCGTTTCGCGGCACCATTGCGCATGGTTTCCTGACCCTGTCGCTGCTGCCTTACCTGCTGGCGGAAAAGGCCAGGCCGGTCGAAGATACCGGGATGGCTATAAATTATGGCCTGGAAAAAGTTCGCTTCCTGCAACCGATCCGTGTCGGCAGCCGGATCCGCGCCCGCCAGGTCCTGTTGGAGGCTGTTGAAAAGAAAGCGGGTCAATGGCTGACCCGGACCGCGGTGACCATAGAAATCGAGAAACTGGAAAAACCGGCGATGGTCGCCGAGTTCCTCACGATGATTGTCGTCGCTAAGACTCAATGAAAGCACTGGTATGCAAGCAATACGGGCCGCCGGAAACCCTGGTCATCGAATCGCTGCCCGACCCGGTTCCGGGCGATGGTGAAGTCCTGGTCCATGTCAGGGCAGCCGGCATCAATTTTCCGGATGTTCTGCTGATAGCGGGCACCTACCAGGTCAAGTTGCCGCCCCCGTTCATCCCGGGTAACGAAGCCGCAGGCGTCATCGAATCGGTGGGCGCCGGTGTGACCGGGTGCAAACCGGGCGACCGGGTGATCATTACTCCGGCCGGGGGCGGTTTTGCCGAAAAATGTGTCGTACCGGAGAAACTCTGCCTGCCCCTGCCGGACGAATTGAGCTTTGCACAGGGGGCCGGGTTCACGATTACCTATGCCACCAGCTACCACGCTTTTCGCCAGTGCGCGGATTTGCGACCGGGAGAAACCCTGTTGGTGCTTGGCGCCGCCGGCGGCGTCGGCATCACCGCGGTTGAACTCGGCAAGGTGCTGGGCGCCCGGGTAATCGCCGCTGCCAGCAGCGACGACAAGTTGCAATTCGCCCGGGACGCCGGCGCCGACGAAACGATCAATTACTCGCAAGTCTCACTGCGCGACGCCGTCAAGGAGTTGACGGCAGGCAAAGGTGTTGACGTGGTTTACGACCCCGTCGGCGGAGAACTGGCCCAGATGGCTTTGCGTTCCCTGGCCTGGCAGGGCCGGTACCTGGTGATTGGCTTCGCCAGCGGCGAAATACCGGACTTTCCGGCCAACATTGCGCTGCTGAAAGAAGCCAGCATCACCGGGGTCTGGTGGGGCACCTGGGCAAGCCGGAACCCGGAACAGTCCCTGCAGAACATGATGGACCTGGCCGCAATGGTCAAACAGGGCAAACTCGTGCCACGGGTCACGGAAAGATATCCCCTGGAACATTACGCGGAGGCTTTCGCGGCGATCACGCAGCGTCGCGCCAGGGGTAAAGTTGTTTTAACCTTCGACTGATACTCCGTGCGTAACAGACGGAAGGTCTTTTCCTGCGGTACAGTACACCCGCTATGAAGCCCACTTTCTTCACCGATCGGAATCAACTGTGGCAGGACCTTAAGTCCGGCGATTCGGCCGATTGGGATGTTATTGTCATCGGCGGCGGTATCACCGGTTCGGGTGTGCTCCGTGAATCGGTCCGCAGGGGCTACAAGTCGCTGCTGATCGAACAACAGGATTTCGCCTGGGGTTCATCAAGCCGGTCATCCAAGATGGTGCACGGCGGCCTGAGGTACCTTGCCGCAGGCAATATATCCCTGACCCGTCATGCCTTGCAGGAACGGGAAAACCTGATCAGGGAAGCGCCCAGGCTGATCGAGCGACTGGGTTACTACTTCCCCCTGTACAAGCATCGTTTCCCGCCCCGTTTTGCGGCCGGCATGCTTTTTTGGCTGTACGACCGCCTGGCGGGTATCCGGAATCACCGCCGGGTCGATAATGCTGAACTGCGGCAGGTTTTCACCCGGCTGGACACCTCCAGTCTCAACGGCGCTTTTTTCTACACGGATGCAGTTACCGATGACGCCCGTTTGACCCTGCGGGTGTTGCAGGAATCGATCCAGGCGGGCGGGTGTGTGCGCAATTACACGCGGGCCAACCGGCTCCTGAAAGAATCCGGAACCGTGAACGGGCTGATCGCGGAAGATATCCCGACCGGCGAAACCGTACCTTTGCGGGCGCGGGTCGTCATCAACGCGACGGGCGCCTGGGCGGACCGGCTGGGAAATGCGGCCTTGTCCGGCATGAAAATCCGCCCGCAGCGCGGCAGCCACCTGATCCTGGACGCCGTTGATTTTCCGGTGCCACAGGCCATCTTCCTGCTTCACCCGGAAGATGGGCGCCGTCTTTTCATTTATCCCTGGGAAGGGCGCACCATCGTGGGCACCACCGACATCTACCACCCCCAAAACCTGGATGTCGCGGCCAGCATGACGCCAGTGGAATTACAGTACCTGCTGGCCGCCGCACGCCAGCTATTTCCCGAACACCCGCCGGAACGAAAAGACGTGATTTCCACCTGGTCCGGAGTCCGGCCGATCATCACTTCCGGAAAGTCCCGCGACCCTTCCAAAGCCAGCCGGGAACACAAGGTCTGGGTGGAAGACGGCCTGGTCAGCTGCAGCGGAGGGAAACTGACAACGTTCCATCACATGGCGATGGATGTGCTGGCAGGGGCGGAGAAGTATCTTCCGGAGGCTGCAGCGTCGGGCAGTCACCGGATCTTTGACGCCCCGGCGGCCAGCGGTGCCGGCATCCTGCCGCAAGACCCGGAAAGAGGCGAGATGTTGCTCGGCCGCTACGGACAGAACGCGGCTGCGCTACTGAGTATGGCGTCAGAAAACGAAAGGGACTGCATTCCGGGAACCCAAACCTGCCTTGCCCAGGTTCGCTGGTCCCTGCTTCACGAGTCCGTGCTCCACCTGGACGATTTAATGCTGCGCCGCACCCGGTTGGGAATACTGCTCAAAAAAGGCGGTATCGAGGTCCTTGCACTCATCGAGCCGCTGTGCCGGGAATACCTGGGTTGGGACGATGTCACCTGGCGCCAGGAAGTCACCAGGTACCAGGCCGTCATCGATCAACACTACATGGTTCCGACGCTTACCCCGGTTTCTCCCCCAGGCGCTGCCTGAACCGGATCATTCCCTCGATCCAGCGATCATGATCATCTGCCTTGCGCCGGAAGTAGGTCGACACCTGTGGGTGCGGCAAAACCAGGAATTTTTTCTGCTGAATGCCGGCCAATATGCAATCGGCGACATAATCGGCGCTGAGAATGCCGTCTACGTCGTTTCCGCCAAAACCGGAGGTTCCGTTTTCAACTTCGGAATCTTCATCCGCGCCGATCAGCCGGGTCGCCACGGCCTGCGGACAGACCAGGCAAACCTGGATACCGTCGTCATGATGGGTGATCGCCAGCGACTCGGAAAACCCGACAGCCGCGTGTTTGCTGGCGGTATAGGCTGCTTCGCCGACCTGGCACAACAGACCGGCGGCGGATGCGACATTGACCAGGCAACCGCCTCCCCTCGATTTCATCCGCGGCACCATGACCCTCGCCGCATAAACATGGGCCATCAGGTTGATGTCCAGGCATGCTTTCCAACAGTCGTTCGATGCGGACGCAGCGCCGTCCGGCCCGTCGCCAAACGCAACGCCGGCATTGGAAACGAACAAATCGATCGGGCCCCATTCCTTTTCCACGCGATCCACGGCCGCGACGATCTCAGCCTCTTGTGAAACATCGACTTTCAACGCCAGGCCACCGACCTCGGCAGCAACCTTTTCCGCCCCGGCCAAATCCAGATCGGCGACGACGACACGAGCCCCCTCGATGCGCAGCGCCCTGCAGAGCGCCCGGCCTATACCGTGAGCACCCCCGGTGACCATTGCAACCCGGTTTTCAACATCCATCCTGTATTCCTCGATACTGAATATTTCGCCCTGTTCAATGCCCGAAAACTTTTGTTCGATTATACACGGGCGTGACGGGGTCTTTGCCGGAGCTCCGGTTACCTGATGATTTCCTCCACCAACAGCTGGCAACTTTCCGATCCGCGCCAGCGGTTGATTCCCAGCCGGTACAGCAGGCGCACTCCGGCGGAGCCGGGCAGATCTTCAGGCAGGCGATTGAATGCAATGGCGTCTACCGGTTCGCCGCCATCCATGGCTTGCACGATCATTTTCAGGTGGGAGCCGCCCACCACACGGGCATCAATGATCCTGAAACGGCCATCGAACAAGGGGTCCGGAAACCGCTGCCCCCACGGGCCGTGCGCCTCGATCCCGGAGGCCAGTTCAAGGGCGAGGTCGCCGGCTGCGAGCTCGCCGTCCGTCAATATCTCCGCACTGAGCGCCGCGCCGTCCAGAACGACGGTCACGGCTTCGGACAGGCTCTGGGTAAATTGCGGGTATAGCCCTTCCTGCAGCGTCAGCCCCGCCGCCATCGCGTGACCACCGAACGCATCGATCATCCCCGGATGGTGCGAGTCGACGTACGCCAGTACGTCACGGATGTGCAGTCCTTTCACCGAACGGGCGGACCCCTTGAGCCGTCCGGAACCCTCCGATTCCGGTGCAAAAGCAACGACCGGGCGATGCAGGCTGTCCTTCACCCGGGACGCGACCAGGCCGACGATACCCTGGTGCCAGGAAGCGTCATACAGGCAGATTGCCGGGGGTAGTTCCTGGCCTTCCAGCGAGGCGAGCAAGCCGCCGACCTGCACCATTGCTTCCTGTTGCATCTGGTCCTGCATGCCGCGGCGTTGCTGGTTCAAATCATCCAGTTGGGACGCCAGGTCCTGCGCCTCGAACGGGTCGTCCGTCAGCAGGCAGCGTATCCCGGTGCCCATGTCCTCCAGGCGACCGGCGGCATTGAGCCGGGGACCCACGGCAAAACCGAGGTCAGAGGCATTGGCAAATCGGTAATCCCGCTTACCCAGCCTGAGTAATGCCATCAGGCCGGGACGGGTCAACCCGCGGCGGATTCGCTCCAGGCCCTGCCGGACCAGGACGCGGTTGTTGTGATCGAGAGGAACCAGGTCCGAGACGGTCCCCAGGGCGACCAGGTCCAGGAACCCGGCAAGGTTTGGCTCCGGGCGCGGGACGCCGAACCAGCCCCGCTCGCGAAGCTCACGGCGAATACCGCTGAGCAGGTAAAACATCACGCCAACGCCGGCCATGGACTTGCTCGGAAAAGCATCGCCGGGACAATTCGGATTGACGATGGCGTCAGCCGCGGGCAGGTTCTCCCCGGGAAGGTGGTGATCGGTCACGATGACGCGGCAGCCCAGTGCCCTGGCCCGCTCGACTCCCTGGATACAACTGATGCCGGAATCAACGGTGACAAGCACATCAGGCGGATTTTCCGCCAGGGTTTCCACCAGTGGCACGGTCAGGCCATAGCCGAACTCGAAACGGTTGGGTACGCGGAAATTCACGTTCCTGCAGCCCATGGCTTGCAGGGACAAAATGGCCAGGGCCGTTCCGGTGGCGCCATCGGCGTCGAAGTCGCCGACCACGAGGATCTGCTGGTCCTGCATGACGGCTTCGGCCAGCAAGACCGCAGCGCTTTGCACACCGCCCAGGCTCTCGGGCGACAGCATGTTGGCCAGGCCCAGTGAAACCTGGTCCGGATGGGTCACACCGCGGGCCATCAGCACGCGCCGGATCACCGGATGAATATCGCCCGGCAGGTTAGCTGGCGCGGCCGGAAGTTCCCGTTGGCGGATGATCCTGGGCGCCATCATTTCCCGGCAGGCGAGGACGCAACGGCACCCAGGGGGACACTGCGCCGCCAGAAACGGCGTCGCGTGCGCCGGTTGAACAGCCGTCCCCGGCCGCTACCGTCATACAGAGTCAGCGCCGCCAGGTTTTTATCGAGGTTGTCCAGTATTTGCCGGACGAGGGTTTCCAGGCGTTCCAGTTCTTCCTGGACAAAACGCGTTGCCGGTGTCCAGTCAATCAACACGTTGCGGCCGTCCTGGCCGAAATCATCCTGGCCGGCCTGGTCCTGTTTCTTCAAACGGCAGTCGTTGATGATCGCCAGGCCGCGGGTGACGGGGTGGTTGGAATAAACGGTGTCAAACACGTGATGCGGCGCAGCATCGGGTATGAACCCGCCGCCCCAGAACCACACGGAATTGATTTCCTGCCGGCCGCTTTGCCGCCGCCTCATATTCACCGGGCAGTTGTGCAGCGCGACCTGCACTTCATTCAGGATCCGTCTCCAGAAACGGGCCCGGGGATGGCGGGGTAACGCATCGGCCACATCCATGCCGAGCGCGTCGTTCAGCGGGGTAAAGTCAAAGTCGAGGGGCTCGCTCAGCGCAATGCACCAGCGCTCGGGGTGGTCTGAATGGAAGTCAATGCCCTCTTCCAGCAAGACACTGCGTATGCAGTTTTCAATTTCGTTGCGCTCATAAGGATCAAGATCCGCGAAACCGTAACTGGTCATGAAAACCTGCGCCATGTCAGCCCACATGGTGACCGGGTCCGTACGCAACCAGTAGTAATTGCCCCGCTGCGTCTTTTTCCGGTCGCTTACATGGGTCAGCGCGGCTACCGGCAAATCGCCCGTCGATTCGATGCCGAACAACGCGAAACGAAGGTGATTGGTGGTCTCGGAATCCTTCCGGCAGGACCGGCCTTTCGCAAAGACCTGTTCGAGTGACGGCAGTCTCAACGCCCGGTCTGTTGCGCCGAGCAACTCCTTGAAATCTTCTACCAGAAGCGTGATATGGGTATCGGTCACACGTACTCGACGGCGATAATTTCGTATTCCCGGTCGCCGGCCGGGGCGCGGACGACAACGACGTCGCCGACTTCCCGTCCGATCAGTGCTCTTGAGATGGGGGAGCTGACGGCAATCCGGTTATGCTTGATGTCCGCTTCCACGTCCCCAACGATCTGGTACACCTTTTCTTCCGCCGTTTCCTCATCGGACAGGGTGACCGTGGCGCCAAACACCACCTTGTCACCAGGGTTCAGTCTTTCCACGTCGATAATCTGGGCATGGGAAATTGCCGATTCAAGGTGCTGGATCCGGCCTTCGATAAAGCCCTGCTGTTCCCTTGCCGCGTGGTACTCGGCATTTTCTTTCAGGTCGCCGTGTGCGCGAGCCTCCGCAATGGCGGCGATGATCTTCGGACGGTTCACTTTTTTCAGCGTCGCCAGTTCCTCCCGCAAACGGTCGGCGCCAGCCTTGGTCATTGGATGTCTTGTCATAAGTCGAGCCCCCGGTGCAACTGCTGCAAGCTGTGCACGGTGTAATCATTTTCATGGTCCAGTGCACGCAGCGTTGCGCGGCCGCCGGCGATGGTCGTTGTATAGCTTACCTTACGCTGCAAAGCCTCGCGCCGGATCGAAAAAGAATCCGCGATGGCCTGTGCGCCTTCCGTGGTGTTGACGATGAACTTGATTTCATCGTTCTTGATCAGGTCTACGATATGCGGGCGGCCTTCCATGACCTTGTTCACCGACTCGCACCTGATGGAATTTTCCTGCAGAAACCGCGCCGTTCCGCTGGTGGCAACGAGTTGGAACCCGCGGCCGATCAGCTCACGCGCGATCGGCACCAATACCTGCTTGTCCGCGTCCCGCACGCTCAGAAACGCTTTTCCCACCGGAGGCAGGCGATAACCGGCGGCTTTCATGGACTTTGCCCGGGCTCCTCCAAAACTCCAGCCAATACCCATCACCTCACCAGTGGAGCGCATCTCCGGACCGAGTATCGGGTCCACACCGGGAAATTTCATGAACGGGAAAACGGCCTCTTTTATTGAGTAGAAATTAGGTACGATTTCCCTTGTTTGTTTTTGTTCTTTAAGGGATTTTCCTGCCATTACTTTCGCGGCTATCCCGGCAAGCGGTAAACCGGTAGCCTTGGAGACAAAGGGAACAGTCCGTGAAGCCCGCGGATTGACTTCCAGCACGTAGACATCGTTGCCCCGAAGCGCGAACTGCGTGTTCATCAGGCCGATAACGCCGAGTTCAAGCGACATCAGGCGGATCTGGCGCCGCATTTCGTCCTGGATTTCCCTGGAAAGCGAATACGGCGGCAGGGAACAGGCGGAATCACCGGAATGAACCCCGGCCTGCTCGATATGTTCCATGATCCCGCCGATCAGTACGTCCGTGCCGTCACAAATGGCGTCGACATCAACTTCCTTGGCATGATCGAGGAAGCGGTCCAGCAGGACCGGCGAATCGTTGGACACCTGGATCGCGGTCCGCATGTAGCGCAGCAGTTCGTCCTCGCCGTGGACGATGTCCATGGCCCGTCCGCCAAGAACATAGGACGGGCGCACAACGATGGGATAACCGATTTCCTCAGCCAGTCCGACCGCCTGTTCCGGGTTGGTGGCGGTGCGATTGGGTGGTTGCCTGAGTTCGAGCCGTTCCAGCAAGTGCTGGAATCGTTCGCGGTCTTCGGCAAGGTCAATGGAATCCGGCGTGGTGCCGATGATCGGCACGCCTTCCGCCTCCAGTGCCCGGGCAAGTTTGAGCGGCGTCTGCCCGCCAAACTGCACGATCACCCCCTTCGGATTTTCCTTGTGCACGATTTCCAGCACGTCCTCGAGCGTCAGGGGTTCAAAATACAGGCGGTCGGAGGTGTCGTAATCGGTCGAAACGGTCTCGGGATTGCAGTTGACCATGATGGTCTCGTACCCGTCCTCCCGGAGCGCAAGCGCTGCATGGACACAGCAATAGTCAAATTCGATGCCCTGCCCGATCCGGTTGGGTCCGCCCCCCAGCACCATGATTTTTTCCCGCTCGGTCGGCTCGGATTCGCATTCTTCCTCGTAGGTTGAGTACATATACGCGGTTGACGTCGCGAATTCGGCGGCACAGGTATCCACTCGTTTGTAGACCGGCCGGATGCCTAACTGGTGGCGCCGTTTACGCACATCGGATTCAGTACTACCGAGCAATTCTGCAATGCGGCTGTCTGAAAACCCCTGCCGTTTCAGCGCGAACACCCTCTCCCGGTCCAGCGAATCAAGCGCCTGTCCGCGAATGGACGCCTCGCTGTTGACCAGGTCTTCGATCTGCTCCAGGAACCAGGGGTCGATACCACTCAACTCCTGGACAAGGCTCAGTTCCATGCCCTCACGAAAGCCGTCCGCGACAAACAGGATACGTTCCGGCCCGGCCTCGCGCAGTTCCCGGCGCAAATTGGCCTTGCGGGTTTCGGGCTCATCTCCCTGGAGAATTTCGTTGAATCCATCCCGCCCGGTCTCCAGGCTGCGTAACGCCTTTTGCAGTGATTCCTGGAAGGTGCGACCGATCGACATGGCCTCGCCCACACTTTTCATCTGTGTCGTCAGCTTGGGATCAGCGGCTGGAAATTTCTCGAACGCAAACCGCGGAATCTTGGTCACGACGTAATCGATGGCCGGCTCGAACGATGCCGGGGTCGCGCCGCCGGTTATCTCGTTGCGCAGTTCGTCCAACGTGTAGCCAACCGCCAGCTTTGCGGCGACCTTGGCTATCGGGAAGCCGGTCGCTTTCGACGCCAGCGCCGAAGAACGCGATACGCGCGGGTTCATTTCGATGATTACGACGCGGCCATCGACCGGGTTTATCCCGAATTGAACGTTGGAACCGCCGGTATCCACGCCGATTTTTCTGAGAACCGCCAGCGATGCGTCACGCAACCGCTGGTATTCCTTGTCTGTCAGCGTCTGCGCCGGTGCGACGGTGATGGAATCGCCGGTATGGATCCCCATGGGATCGAAGTTTTCAATCGAGCAAACGATGATGCAGTTATCCAGCCGGTCCCGGACCACCTCCATCTCGAACTCTTTCCACCCCAGCACGGATTCCTCGAGCAAAACCTCGGTGGTCGGCGATAATTCCAGTCCGCGGCCAACGATGTCTTCAAATTCCTCGCGGTTGTATGCGATTCCACCGCCTGAGCCGCCCATCGTGAACGAAGGGCGGATGATCGTCGGATAACCGATCGTGGGCTGCTTCTGCAGCGCCTCCTCCATGCTGTGGGCTATCACCGCAGCAGGAACGTCCAGCCCGATCTCCAGCATCGCGTCGCGAAACTGTTCGCGATCTTCCGCCATGTCGATGGCTTCGCGCGATGCGCCGATCATTTCGACGTTGTATTTTTCCAGTACGCCTTCACGGGCCAGGTCCAGCGCGCAATTCAGCGCGGTCTGTCCACCCATGGTGGGCAGCAAGGCATCCGGGCGTTCGGCGGCGATAATCTGCTCCACGATGCGCCATTCGATCGGTTCGATATAAACGGCGTCTGCCGTTTCCGGATCGGTCATGATGGTCGCCGGATTCGAATTCACCAGGACGACCCGGTAACCCTCTTCCCTCAGCGCTTTGCAGGCCTGGGCGCCTGAATAATCGAATTCGCAGGCCTGGCCGATGACGATCGGGCCGGCGCCGATGATCAACACACTCTTGATATCTGATCTTTTCGGCATGGCCTCAGGCCTCCCGGGACGCGGCAGCGTTTCGCGGCTTGCGGGCTTCGTCCATCTCGCGGATGAAGCGGTCAAAAACGCCGGCGATGTCGTGCGGACCCGGACTCGCTTCCGGGTGGCCCTGGAAACTGAAGGCCGGGGCGCCGGTCAGTTCGATCCCCTGCAACGAGCCGTCGAACAGGGACCGGTGCGTCGCCCGCACATCCGCCGGCAGACTGCTTTCATCAACCGCAAAGCCGTGATTCTGGCTGGTTATCAGGACCTGGCCGGTCGCCAGGTCCTGCACCGGGTGGTTGGCGCCATGGTGCCCGAATTTCATCTTTACCGTACCTGCACCGGCGGCCAGTCCAAGCAGTTGGTGCCCCAGGCAAATACCAAAAACCGGTGTTTTCAGCTTGATGAATGTGCGGATCGCCTGGATGGCATAATCGCAGGGCTCCGGATCGCCGGGGCCATTGGAAAGAAAAATACCGTCGGGATGCAGCGCGATCGCCTCGTCCGCGGTAGTGGTCGCGGGAACCACCGTTACCCGGCATCCACGGTCCGACAACATACGCAGGATATTGCGCTTCACGCCGAAATCGTAAGCCACCACGTGCCTTACCGGCACTGTCTCCTGCCAATGCTGGTCATTGAGTACCCAACTGCCCTGGGACCATTCGTAAACTTCGCCGGTGGTGACTTCCCTGGCCAGGTCCAGGCCTTTCATGCCGGGAAAGGAGCGGGCCAGCGCCAGGGCCTCGTCGGCACCGGCATTCGGGCCGGCCAGGATCGCCCCGCCTTGTGCGCCTTTTTCGCGCAGGATCCGGGTCAGGCGTCGCGTATCGATATCAGAAATCGCCACGATGCCGTGGCGGGACAGGTAGGCCGGTAGGCTTTCGGTCGCCCGCCAGTTGCTGTGCAGCCGGGGACAATCCCGAACGATCAGACCCGCGGCCATGGGCTGCGCCGACTCTTCATCTTCAGCATTGCAGCCGGTGTTGCCGATATGCGGATAGGTGAGCGTGACCAGTTGGCGTGCATAGGACGGGTCGGTGAGGATTTCCTGGTAACCGCTCATCGCGGTATTGAAAACGACCTCACCTACGGTTTTACCACCCGCTCCGATACTCCGGCCGAGAAAAACGCTGCCGTCTTCCAAAGCCAGCACTGCCTGTTCAGTCAAAATACTCACTCCAGATATGAAAAACGGGAAGGCCCGTGGGGCTTTTCCCGCTTAGAAAATCCTGTTTTTGGCACCAGCGGCCTTTCAGCCTGCGGTTGTGTTCTAAGCCCTAGGATTTTAACGGAGCACGGCGCCACTTGTCTATTCGGAATAGCCCCTCGATCCTTCCGGTTCGAGCGGATAGCGATATGCGTCGCCGTTCAGGAAGTCATCCGGTCAAAAAACTCTTTTACGCCGTCCAGCCAGGACTGTGAACGGGGGTTTTGCTTGTTATCGGCCGGTGTGAACGTTTCTTCGAACTTTTTCAGCAAATCTTTCTGTTCCCGGGTCAGATTCACCGGGGTCTCAAGCACGACCCGGCACATCAGGTCCCCGGTCCGGTGGCTTCGTACGGACTTGACCCCCTTCCCTTTCAAACGGAACATGCGCCCGGTCTGCGTCTCAGCTGGCACTTTCAGCTTGACCTGCCCATCGAGCGTCGGGATTTCCAATTCTCCGCCCATGGCGGCCAGTGTAAACGGCACGGGCACTTCGCAATACAGGTCGTCGCCGTCGCGCTCGAACAGATGATGCGGCCTGACCCGGACTTCCACGTACAGATCGCCGGGCGGTGAACTGTGCGCACCGGCTTCGCCTTCCCCGGCCAGCCGGATGCGGTCGCCGCTGTCCACCCCGGCCGGGATTTTCACCGACAGCGTCCGGGTTTCCCGCACCCTGCCCTGGCCGTGACAATCACCGCAGGGATTACTGATCTGCTCGCCCATGCCTTTGCAGGCCGGGCAGGTCTGCTGCACCGAAAATATGCCTTGCTGCATGCGTACCTGGCCAACGCCGCCGCAGGTTGTACAGGTCTGCTTCTTGCCGTCACGGGCGCCGCTCCCTTTACAGGTCTTGCACTCGCCAAGAGTCGGGACCCGGATTTCGCGGCTGATGCCGTTGACGGCTTCCTCCAGGTCCAGGTCCAGCGAAAACCGCAGGTCGGAACCGCGCTGGCGGGCTTTCCGGCCTCTTCCGGCGCCGCCGAATATATCCCCGAATATATCCCCGAAGATGTCTCCAACGTCGCCGTGGAACCCCCCCGGCCCTCCCGGACCACTCGCCGAAGAACTGACACCGGCATGGCCGAACCGGTCATAGGCTGACCGCTTGTTCGGATCTTTCAGGATCTCGTAAGCTTCCTTGGCTTCCTTGAACTGTTCCAGCGTAGAGTCATCCGTGTTGCGATCCGGATGGTATTTCATGGCCAGCCGCCGGTAAGCCTTTTTCAGCTCACCGTCGCTGGCGTTTTTTGCCACGCCAAGAATTTCGTAGTAGTCCCTTTTGGCCATTTTTATTGTCCGTGGATTCTGCCAAAGATTTGCGGACCATCCTGCAGCATTTCAAGGTCCAAAAAACCCGGCCGAAGCCGGGTTTTCGGACTGATCGCTACGGGAAAATCAATTTTCTTTCTTTTCCCCGTCAACTTCTTCGAACTCGGCGTCAACCACATCTTCATTGCCGGCGCCGCCGTTGGTTGACGCTTCTTCCTGCGCCTGGGCCTGCTCGGCCGCTTTCTGGTAGACCACCTGGCCGGCCGTCGACAGCTTCTCGACCGCAGCATCGATCGCCGCCTTGTCGTCGCCTTTCATGGCTTGTTCGACGCCCTGGATGGCGTTCTCGACACCCTGACGATCGTCGTCGCTGAGCTTGTCGCCCATTTCCTTGATGCTGGACCGGGTCGCGTGGACGATGGCGTCCGCGCTGTTTCGTGCGGTGACCAGTTCGTGGAACTTGCGGTCTTCCTCGGCATGCGCCTCGGCGTCCTGCACCATGCGGGTGATCTCGTCGTCGGACAATCCGGAACCCGCCTTGATCTCGATTTTCTGTTCCTTGCCGGTAGCCTTATCGGTGGCGCCAACGTGCATGATACCGTTCGCGTCGATGTCGAAAGTCACTTCGATCTGGGGCATGCCGCGCGGCGCAGCGCCGATTCCGGCGAGGTCGAAGCGGGCCAGGGACTTATTGGCCGAAGCAATCTCGCGCTCACCCTGAAGCACGTGCACGGTGACCGCAGTCTGGTTGTCTTCGGCCGTCGAAAACACCTGCGCCGCCTTGGTGGGAATCGTGGTGTTTTTCTCGATCAACTTGGTCATCACGCCGCCCAGCGTTTCGATACCGAGTGACAGCGGGGTTACATCCAGCAGCAGCACGTCCTTGACGTCGCCCGACAGCACGCCGCCCTGGATGGCAGCGCCGACGGCCACGGCCTCGTCCGGGTTCACGTCCTTGCGCGGTTCGCGATTGAAAAACTCGGCCACGGCCTGCTGCACCTTGGGCATGCGGGTCTGGCCGCCGACCAGGATAACTTCGTTCACGTCGCTGATCTTCAGCCCGGCATCATCCAGCGCGGTACGGCACGGAACGATGGTGCGGGTAATCAGGTCTTCCACCAGGGATTCGAGCTTGGCGCGCGTCAACTTGATATTCAGATGCTTGGGCCCGCTGGCGTCCGCCGTGATGTATGGCAGGTTCACTTCGGTCTGCTGTCCCGCGGACAATTCGATCTTGGCGCGCTCTGCGGCTTCCTTCAGGCGCTGAAGCGCCAACGGGTCGTTGCGCAGGTCAAACCCCTGGTCTTTCTTGAATTCAGCGACCAGGTAGTCGATGACGCGCTTGTCAAAATCTTCACCACCGAGGAAGGTGTCACCATTGGTCGCCAGCACTTCGAACTGGTGCTCGCCATCTACATTGGCGATCTCGATGATCGAGATGTCAAACGTGCCACCGCCGAGGTCGAAAACGGCGATCTTGCGGTCACCGCCTTTCTTGTCCATCCCGTAAGCCAGTGCAGCAGCGGTCGGCTCGTTTATGATCCGCTTGACCGTCAGGCCGGCGATTTTACCCGCATCCTTGGTTGCCTGCCGCTGTGAGTCGTTGAAATAGGCCGGCACCGTGATAACGGCCTCGGTCACTTCCTCACCGAGGTAATCTTCGGCGGTTTTCTTCATTTTCATCAATACGCGGGCCGAAATTTCAGGCGGCGCCATTTTCTTGCCATCAGCTTCCACCCACGCATCGCCGTTTTTGGCGGCGATAATCTTGTAAGGAACCAGACCCTGGTCTTTCTGAACCACGTCTTCGCTGAATTTACGGCCAATCAGGCGCTTCACGGCAAACAGCGTGTTGGCCGGATTGGTCACAGCCTGGCGCTTGGCCGGCTGGCCGACCAGGACTTCGTCATCCTTGGTGAAAGCGACGATTGAGGGTGTGGTGCGATCGCCCTCGGCATTTTCGATAACCTTGGGCTGCCCACCTTCCATCACTGCCACGCAGGAGTTGGTCGTGCCCAGGTCAATACCAATGATTTTGCCCATTTTTATATTCTCCAAAAAAACCTAAATGAATCGATGCCTGTGAAATGGGGCTGACCGGAAAAAATTCAACATTCCGGCACCCGGCAAGTTATGCCCGGCCAGAGACCACGACCATGGCCGGGCGAACCAGCCGGTCATGCAGCCTGAAGCCTTTCTGCAACACTTCGATGACGGTGTTTTCGGGCACATCCGCCATCGGCAACACGGTCACTGCTTCATGAAATTCGGGGTCGAACGCCTTTCCGGCCGGGTCAATAATTTCCACGTCATGATCCTGCAAAACTTTTTCCAGGATTTTCAGTGTCAGCTGCTGGCCTTCTATTAATGACTCTACCGTCGGCGACCCGTCACTGGCTCCCAGGCCGCGCTCGAGGCTGTCCCAAACCTGCAGCAGGTCTTTGGTCATTTTTTCCAGCGCGAGCTTGCGGGATCTTTCCAGGTCGCGGATCAACCGCTTGCGCAGGTTATCCATTTCGGCCTGCATCCGCAGCATGGCTTCACGGTGTCGCGCCAGTTCCTCTTCAGCCTGGGCCAAAGCCGAGTCCCCGGACTCCGGATCATCGGTGGGACCTTCCGTCTCTATTTCGATTTCCACTGGCTCCTCGAAAGGATTCTTCATGTTCTCGGTCACGATCTCTGTCTCCCGGGCCCGGCAGGTTTCCCGCTCCGCCCTGTCTGAATGCTTTTGTTAATCCTCCGCCAATATGGGGGTACGGTATGATGATTCAAGCGGTTTTCCTATATCGGATACATTGCCCGATTCTCCTCTCCGTGCTAGTTTTGAGGTCGTTTCGCTTGTCTTACCGAGATGCTCAATTTCCTGCAAATTCGCGATTACGCCATCGTGGAACTCCTCGACCTGGAATTCACAGGCGGTTTTACCTGTGTCACCGGTGAAACCGGCGCCGGCAAATCCATCCTGGTGGACACGCTGGGTCTGCTGAGCGGTAAACGGGCCGATATTTCGGCGATCCGGAACGGCGCCGACAAAGCCGAGCTGATCGCCGAGTTCCAGGTTGCCGCAAACAGCCCCGCCGCAAAATGGCTCAAGGAGGCGGAACTGGAAAGCGGAGACACCTGCCTTTTGCGCCGGGTGATCAACGAGAACGGGCGGTCACGGGCGTGGATCAACGGAACGCCGGTAACGTTGCAGCAACTCGACAGCCTCGGCGAACGCCTGGTCGAAATTCACGGACAGAATGAACACATGCTTTTGCTGCGGAAAGAAGAGCAGTTTCGCCTGCTCGACGGCTGCGGAGACTACGGCGAAGAACTGGCTAACGTGAAAAACAGTCACCAGGCCTGGGCCACCCTGGTGCAAGAAAAAACGGAACTGATGAATGAGAAGCCGATGGACTCCGGCGACCTCGACCTGATGCGATACCAGATACGGGAACTGGAAAGCAGCCTCATACCGGCGGAACAATTCACCGCGATGGAGGCGGAACACCGGATGCTGGCGCAGGGTGGTGATATCGTGCAGGCCCTGGATGATTCCCTGCAATCCATCGAAGCGGAGAAGACCGGGGCCGGACCCATCCTGCACAGGGCTGCAACGCGCCTTGGCCAACATGCAACGCTGGACCGTGATATTGCCAGCGCTGTCGAACTGTTGCGGGAAGCCGCCATCAATTGTGACGAAGCGAAACACAGCATACAATCCGCCCTGTCGCGGTTGGACCTGAGCCCGGAACGTCTTTCCGAACTCGAACACCAGCTTGGCGTCCAGCACGACCTGGCCCGGAAGCACCGGGTTGAGCCGGAGCGGCTGCAACAGGTCCTGGAACAGATGAAAACCCGTTTTGAACGTGCCGGTTCGCTCGAATCACGACTCAGCCTGCTGGAGGTTGAACTGTCCGCCGCGCTGGAGGAATACCGCAAATACGCTGCCCAATTGCACGCCCGGCGCAAGAAGCGGGCCGGGGAATTGGCGTCAGCAGTTACCGCCCTGATGCAGGACCTGGGTATGAAAGGCGGCAAGTTCGAACTGGAAGTCCGGCTCGATGAAGCGGCGACACCCTCAAAAAGAGGCAGCGACCGGCTGGAACTGCTGGTCAGCGCCAACCCGGGAGTCCCACCCGGACCGCTGAAAAAGGTGGCCTCGGGCGGTGAACTATCGCGCATCAGCCTGGCCATCAAGGTGGCATCCAAAACCGGAGCCGCCGCGCCTACGCAGATCTTCGACGAGGTGGACGCCGGCATCGGCGGAGACACCGCGAACGCCGTCGGCGCCCTGCTGAAAAGTCTTTCCGTTAACGGCCAGGCGTTGTGCGTCACCCACCTGGCGCAGGTTGCTGCCTGCGCAGACCGGCAACTCCAGGTTCAAAAACGTTCGGAAGCTGACGGCACGCGGGTAGAGACCCATCTTTTGAGCGACCTCCAGAGGGTGGATGAAATTGCGCGGATGCTGGGCGGACACCTTTCGGAACAGAGCCGTGCGCACGCCAGCGAGTTGCTGGCAATCGCATCAACGCGACTAGTAATGCGGTTATTGCGTTTGGGCCGGACATAGATGACCAGGCTATGGTCTTCGATCTCGTAACCGTGCGCGGCGGCAATTTTTCTTTGTGCCGCCTCGATTTCTTCGCTGATGAACTCGGTGACTTTTCCGGTTTCCACGCAAACCATGTGATCATGGTGCTCTCCGGAATCGAGTTCGTAATAAGCCTGGCCGCTTTCGAAGTTGTGTTTTTCAACCAGCCCCGCCGACTCGAACTGGTTCAGCACCCGGTAAACCGTGGCCAGGCCTATTTCTTCCTTGGCTTCCAGCAGGCACCGGTAGATGTCGTCCGCGGTAAGATGACGGTTCCGCTGGGTTTCCAGAATTTCAAGAATCCGCTTGCGCGGATGCGTTACTTTCAGTCCGGCTTGTTTCAGGTCGCTGCTTTCCACTGAATTACCACTATTTGATGATGCTCCATTATTGTATCATTCACGCACTCAGCGCTTTGCTAAAAATCCACCCCGGGAATTAAATGTTCATTCGTATTGTATCTACACTCTTGATAATTACTCTCGCAGGCACCGGTTGTAATCTGATTTACAAGCAGAATATCCAGCAGGGAAACGCCATTGAGCAGGACGACCTCGACGAACTGTACATCGGCATGAACCAGAGGCAGGTGTTGTTTGTACTCGGAACCCCCTCCGTGAAAGACCCGTTTCACCAGGAGCGCTGGGACTATGTGCAGACATTCAGCCGTCGCGGCGGCCCCATGGTCGAGCGCACCGTCACGTTAAAATTTGAAAACGACACGCTGACTGAAATCATTGGCAGGGACGATCCGTTTGCCGCTTCTTCATCCAAGGGCGGCAAGCCCAATGCGATTGCGACCTTTGTGAAAAAGCCAACCACAGCGGCGGCTGACGCAAAAGACCAGAGCCCGCAAGACGCCGCGGTTGGTACCGTGCAGGATGAAGTGCTGAAAGGCGTGAACCCCGATATCGAGAAAATCGACGAACGTAATGCGGAAGACCGCGACTACGAGGAAGACCAGCGGGTGCTTGACCAGACGCCGGATCACGATCTCACGACACCGGATATCGACGGTTAACGCGGCTTGGCGTCCCGCATGGCGCGTTGCTTTCTCATTTCCTTCGGGTCTGCAACCAGCGGGCGGTAAATTTCCACGCGATCGCCGGAATGCAGGATGTGATCCGGAGCAACTTTGCGGCTGAATATGCCCAGCGCCGCCGGATTGATGTCGATTTCCGGAAATTCCGCCCGGATACCGGATAATTCGATCGCTTCAGAAACGGTGCAACCGGCCGGCGCCTCTATTTTGCGCAGAACCTGCTTTTCAGGCATTGCCAGGACGACCTCAATTTCCATAGACGTCATCCGCCCGTTTGCTGAACTCATAGACCAGGCGGTCCGCGATATGCGTAAAACCTCGCCGGAAGGCTGATGAAAGCACCCGGTTGGAGAAATCGAAATTCAGCACGAGGGTTACTTTACTGCCCTCTTCACCGAGGGGGTCGAACAGCCATTCACCCGAAAGGTGCTGAAAGGGCCCGTCCACCAGGGAAAGCGTAAGCCGTTCGCCCGTTACCAGGCGATTGCGGGTGGTAAATGATTGCGTTATCCCGCTGACCCTGACCACCAGTGAGGCCAATTGGTGTTCCGGGGTTTGCTCGTGAACCTCGGCGCTCACGCACCAGGTCAGGAATTGGGGATAGGCCGGCACATCCTGGACCAGTCGGAACATGTCCATGGCAGAGTGAAGAACCAGTGCGGTGCGCTTGATTTCCATGCGGTTTCGTCAGTGACGGCTTGATCTGAATCGCGGCAAGCATAGCATGAGCGATGCCACAGAACGTAGAATAGGCGGCAATATGAACGACGTGAAATCAACCGGTAAAAAGACGATCGCTCTCAACAAGCGCGCGCGTTTTGAGTACCACATCGAAGAACGGCTTGAAGCCGGTATCGCGCTCGAGGGCTGGGAAGTGAAGTCCCTGAGAGCCGGCCGGATCCAGTTTTCCGACAGCTACGTTCTGTTGAAGGACAACGAAGCATTCCTGTTCGGCTGCCTGATCAATCCCCTGCCGACCGTTTCGACCCACATCAGTCCCGAACCGCTCCGAACCAGAAAACTCCTGCTGCAACGGCGTGAAATCATGCAATTGACCGCTGCGGTCGATCGCCGCGGATACACGGTAATACCTACCGCCATGTACTGGTCCCGAGGCAAGGTAAAGGTCGAAATCGGTATGGCCAAAGGCAAACGGCAACACGACAAGCGTAAAACCGAAAAAGACCGCGACTGGGAACGACAGAAAGGCCGGATCATGAAAGGTCGATAGCCCTTGCCGTAAACGGGGTCTCCCCTGTCTGCTGCCCCCGTCACCGGAATGACACCAATCAATTCAGGCGCAAATCCATTTCGGCAGGGAATGGAGGTAACGGTACAATCACCTTGATGAATCAGCCAGCAAGGATACCCATACGCGTTGGACTGGCGGACAAGAACCCGCTGATGCACGCAGCCCTGAAGCACCTGCTGTCAGAGGACAAACGTTTTGAACTGGTTTTCGTGGCGTCGGACTGCGAGGAATTTATGCGCCAGGTAGGCGAAAAACCCATCGACGTTGGTGTCATTGGCTGGATCATCGGCCCCTGCGATGGCCGCTTCATCCTCGACCATCTGAACATCGAAGATCATCCACCCCGCATCGTCGTGTACACCGGAGATGAAAACAAGTCCGTGCCCGTCCAGGTAATGTCGCATGGCGGGGCGGCTTTTGTTTCCAAGAGTGAACAACCCGCCGTCCTGCTCGACACCATTGCCACGGTCGCCCGGGGACGCATGGTCTTTCCGTACATGGATGTCCGCGCGATTTACGACAATCCCCTGACGAACCTGACCCGGCGGGAAATGGAGGTGCTGTCGGATCTTTCCTCCGGCAGGACCAACAAGCAGATCGCCAGGGATCTTGGTGTTTCACTGAACACCATCAAGTTCCATGTCAGGAACCTGTTTCAAAAGCTGGGTGTAAACAGCCGCAGCCAGGCCATTTCCCTGTACCTGCAGTCCTGAACCCACCCCAGAGGGTGGTTTTTATCCCACCCTAATAACCCAATCCCCCCCTCCTGAAGGATGTTCCTGGGCCAGGTTCAGCTGTCTAGACTGAACAGAACGACAGGCGACGCCGGGAGGGCCTGCGAGATGACTGAGCACGAGCCGTTAAAGCGCTTTCTGAAAAACTGGGCCGATGGCGATGACATGCGTGAAGCCGTGGCTGTCACCCTCGTAGCCCTTGCAGAGGCCTGTTGCGCTATTGCAGAAATCATCGCACTGGGCCCGCTGGCCGGAAGGCTCGGCGCCCGCCGGGGGCGTAACGTAGACGGCGACACCCAGTTGGAACTGGACATCCGGGCCAATGAACTGGTGATCGAGGAACTGATCAACGCCCCGGTCGCTTACCTGGCATCGGAAGAAATGGACCTGCCCCTGCCCATGACCCCGGGGGCGCCGCTTTACGTGGCCATAGATCCGCTTGACGGATCGTCCAACATCGATACGAACGTTTCCGTCGGCACCATTTTTTCCGTCATGCCGATGCAATGCGACAAGGGCGATGCCGAGTCTGACTGTTTTCTCCAGAAAGGTG
The DNA here is from genome assembly GCA_963700705.1 of uncultured Gammaproteobacteria bacterium. Classification (GTDB taxonomy): domain Bacteria; phylum Pseudomonadota; class Gammaproteobacteria; order Xanthomonadales; family SZUA-36; genus JAHEFT01. The sequence continues at coordinate 45,388 of CAVOYQ010000021.1, forward strand.
TGCAACAACTGGCTGCGGGTTACGTCATATACGGGCCGCAAACGGCGCTGGTCATGACGCTGGGATCGGGAACCCATGCGTTCACTCTGAACCCCGACATTGGTGAATTCTGCCTGACAGCGAAGCATCTTTCGATTCCCCCGGAGACCAACGAATTCGCGATCAATACGTCCAATTTCCGGCGCTGGGACGGGCACGTCAGGGCTTACATTGACGACTGCCTGGAAGGGGCAGAAGGCCCGCACGGAAAGAATTACAACACACGATGGATCGCTTCACTGGTCGCTGAATGCCACCGGATCATGGTGCGGGGGGGCATATTTCTTTACCCCGGGGACCGGCGGGAGGCCTACCAAAGCGGCCGCTTACGGCTGGCCTACGAGTGCAATCCGATCGCGTTCCTGGTCGAGCAGGCCGGCGGCGCCGCAACCACCGGCGAACAACGGATTCTCGATATTGAGCCAACCGATATCCACCAGCGCATCCCCCTGATATTCGGTTCGCGAAAAGAGGTCGAACTGGTCGAGCACTACTACCGCGAAGTTCATCCGGCGCAAGAGCGCTCGGCTTTGTTCGGTAACCGTGGTCTATTCCGGGCCGGCTGATTTCTGGAGACACGCCATGTCAGTAAAACACCCCATTATTTCTGTTACCGGGTCATCCGGCGCCGGGACCACCTCGGTGAAAAAGACCTTTCAAAGGATTTTCACCCGGGAGCGCATCACGGCCTCCTTCATCGACGGCGATGCCTTTCATCGTTACGACCGCGCTGAGATGAAAAAGGTGATGAGCGATGAAGCAAAGAAAGGAAACAACCACTTCAGCCATTTTGGACCCCAGGCCAACCTGCTGCGGGAGTTGGAAAGTGTGTTCCGCGACTTTGGGCAGACAGGAACCGGAAGAACCCGCCACTACGTTCACGATGAAGCTGAAGAAAAGCTCTACGGAACGCCGCCAGGCACATTTTCGAAGTGGGAAGAGATCAACCCCGAAACCGAAGTTTTGTTCTATGAAGGACTGCATGGGGCCGTGGTTGCGGACGATATCAACGTCGCCCAGAATTGCGACCTGAAAATCGGCGTGGTGCCGGTTGTCAACCTGGAGTGGATTCAAAAGATCCACCGCGACAAGATGGATCGCGGCTATTCGCACGAAGCGATCAAGGACACGATCCTGCGCCGCATGCCGGATTACCTGGATTACATCTGTCCGCAGTTTTCACAAACCGATATCAACTTCCAGAGGATCCCTACCGTGGACACATCCAACGCATTCATTGCGCGCTGGATACCCACTCCTGACGAATCAATGGTCGTAATCCGGTTCGCCAATCCGCGGGGAATCGATTTCCCCTACCTCACCTCGATGATTCACGACAGTTTCATGTCTCGGGCAAATTCAATCGTCATCCCGGGGAGCAAACTGGACCTGGCGATGCAGTTGATTCTCACCCCTATCATCATGCAACTCATGGAACGCAGCCGCCGGGCAGGCGGTCCGCGTAAAAACGTACAGGCGATCCAGGCATCCGCCTGACAGACACAACAGGAGAGTACTATGGACCAATCCAACCGCTACGCAAACCTGGCTTTGAGTGAAGAAGACCTGATGGCCGGGGGCAAACATGTCCTCTGTGCCTATATCATGAAACCCAAGGCCGGGTTTGGAAATTACCTTGAAACCGCGGCCCATTTTGCGGCGGAATCTTCCACCGGCACGAATGTTTCCGTTTCAACCACGGATGATTTCACGCGTAGCGTTGATGCGCTGGTTTATGAAATCGATGAGAAAAAGGAGGTCATGAAGATCGCCTACCCCACCGACCTGTTTGACCGCAACATCATCGATGGCCGGGCAATGCTGGCGTCTTTCCTGACGCTGACGATCGGCAACAACCAGGGCATGGGCGATGTGGAATACGCCAAGATGTACGATTTCTGGATGCCGCCTGAATACCTTCGCCTGTATGACGGACCGGCTACCGACATTTCGGACCTGTGGCGCGTGCTGGGCAGACCGGTGGTGGATGGCGGTTTTATTGTCGGAACCATCATCAAGCCGAAACTGGGACTGCGGCCGCAACCGTTCGCAAAAGCCGCCTATGATTTCTGGCTGGGCGGTGATTTCATCAAGAACGACGAACCCCAGGGCAACCAGGTCTTCGCCCGGCTGAAGGAAACTATCGTGGCCGTTGCCGATTCGATGCGCCGGGCCCAGGACGACACCGGTCAAGCCAAACTGTTTTCGGCCAACATTACCGCGGATGACTACCGGGAGATCATCGCCAGGGGTGAATTCATCCTCGAAACATTTGCCGAGAATGCCGACCACGTGGCGTTCCTGGTCGACGGCTACGTGGCTGGTCCGACCGCCATCACGACCGCGCGGCGGCATTTTCCGGACCAGTACCTGCATTACCATCGCGCCGGTCACGGTGCCGTGACCTCGCCACAGACCCAGAGAGGTTACACGGCCTTTGTGCTGGCCAAGATGTCGCGACTCCAGGGAGCTTCCGGAATTCACGTCGGAACTATGAGCCACGGCAAGATGGAAGGCGAGACAGATGACCGGAACATTGCCTACATGATCGAACAGGACAGCGCTGACGGGCCGTTTTACCACCAGGAATGGCAGGGAATGCGCCCGACCACGCCGATCATCTCGGGCGGCATGAACGCGCTGCGCCTGCCCGGGTTTTTCGACAATCTCGGGCATTCCAACCTGATCCTCACCGCCGGTGGCGGCTGTTACGGCCACATCGATGGTGCGGCAGCCGGGGCCACTTCGTTGCGCCAGGCTGAAATGTGCTGGCGCACAGGCACCGACCCCGTCGCTTTCGCCCGGGAGCACCGTGAGTTCGCGCGGGCCTTCGAAAGCTTCCCGGGCGATGCGGATAAACTCTACCCCGGCTGGAGGAACTCGCTCGATGTCGCAGCCTGAGCCTTTCACAGGCAGCGCACATCCTGCCGCCATCATCTGGGATCTTGACGGGACCCTGGTGGAATCAGCGCCTGACCTCGCCACTGCACTGGGCACCTTGCTTAATGAGCAAGGCCAGCACGGGCACCCGGTGGAGAAAGTGCGGACGATGATCGGCGACGGCGTTGCCAAACTGATCGAACGGGGCTTCCGGGCTGCCGGAGCCCCTCTCGATGCGGTCGCCATCGATGCGCTGGTGCCGCGTTTCATGGAGATCTATACCGCCTGTGCCACCCAGAGCACCCACCTGGTGCCCGAACGCGCGCGCCGTGCTCGAACATTTTTACCATGCCGGGGTGAAGCAGGGATTGTGCACCAACAAACCCGTTTCAGTGACCCGGTTAATCCTGGAAGCACTCGATATCTCGGGGTACTTCGGCAGCGTCATCGGCGGCGATTCCACCCGGAAGAAGAAGCCTCATCCCCTGCCCCTGCTGACCTGCCTCGAAGAACTGGATACCCGCCCGGAGGACGCCATCATGATCGGCGACTCAGCTGCGGATGTCGGCGCAGCCAGGGCTGCAAACGTGCCCGTGATACTGGTTCCGGACGGATATACCGGAGTACCCGCGGTCACTCTCGGTGCGGATTACGTGGTCGCGCGGCTCGCGGACATACCTTCCAGTATTCCACCGTACCCGCCGCTGCGCCAAAGCGCCTGAGCTTTGATATAGTAGGACTCTGACGGAGCCGGAGTCCTACTATGAAAAAACTGACGAATAAACGTATTCTTGCCGCTCTGGTCCTGGGATATTGCCTGTTCGGCGCCGGCACGGCCCAGGCTGCTGAAGTCGACTTTTCGTGCATGAGTTACAAAGTGTGGGGCAAAAGCCACGTTTCGGATCAGTACACCAGTTACGACGTAGTCATCCAGAACTCGTGCCCGGGATCCGTCTACTGGGCGATGTGTATTGAACGGCTCGATCCGGACTCGCACAAGGTCATCGAGACCCACAATCCCGACCGGTTATGTCGATGCGGACAAAAAGGCGCGGGTTAACCTGAACCTGTATAAAAAGCCCGGACAGGACCTGTTTCGAAATCGATTCCAGGAGTTTTACGTAGATATCGGTTATTCGATTGACAGCTTGCCGGTTCCCAAACTGTTACGCCAGCCAGTGCGAAGCCAAAAAGAATGATTTGCGCCAGGGGATCAAGAGCAATGAGGCGGCATGGAAAAGCGCAGACAAGGCGCTTACCGCAAAGATCAAGGCGGATTGCCCGGACACCGGTTGGGATAAGGCCACTTACGAGGAGTGCGCTGCAAAGGTAAAGGATGCCAAAGCCTCCGAAATGGAAGCATTCGCGACCAAAGACCAGGAACTGAGAGACCAGATGGCGGCCGTGGATCCGGATCACTGCACGCTCTATTCCGGCGACCTGGTCACCAAATAGCGACAACCGCATCCCGGCTTCGCCATGTCAGTTTTTGAGCACCGCGAGTTGCCGCAGGCGGCTGATGCGGCTTTTCAACGAGGCGCGCATGGCCGGCAAATTGACTTCCTGGCCCGAGAATCTGCGCTGCTTTTCGAAATAGCGGGCAGGATCCGTTCCATCCGGTTCCGCGTTTAGCCGGTAATCAATCCCGTCAAACACCTCGTAAAGCGGAAAAACTCCGCTGCGAACCGCCAGGCTCACCAGTTCTATCGACTCCGCCGGTTCGGTTTTCCACCCGGTCGGACAGGGAGCGTGGATCAGGAAAAACCGGAACCCCTCGATCTCGAGCGCTTTTCGGATCTTGTCCCGGAAATCGTCGGGGTGGGCAATCGACAGCGTCGCTGCGTAGGGAACGCGGTGCGCTGCGAGAATTTCGATGATTTCCTTCTTCTTTTCGCCCTTTCCGGCCGGTGTCGTGGTCGTTTTTGCGGAAGCCGGGGTGGCTGAACTGCGCTGACCGCCGGTGTTACCGTAAATTTCGTTGTCGTAGCAGAAGTAAAGCAGGTTTTCATTGCGCTCGGCGGCCGCGGAAAGGGTCGCCATGCCGATATCGTAGGTGCCGCCGTCTCCCGCCCAGCAGATCACGTGTCTGCGGCTTTCGCCCGGATCGGGGTTCAGATCGTTGACGGCGGCTACACCGCTGGCAAAGGCGGGGGCGGAAGCGAAAGTGGAGGCCAGCACCGGAACGCTGTAGGCCGTGGTCGGAAATGCTCCCGCCGCGACAATCCCGCAACAGGCGGGAATGACCAGCGAGTAATGTTCATCCGCCAGCGCCCGCCCCAACATGGTCAGGCCGACGCTCATGCCGCAGCCCCCGCAGTTGGTATTGCCCGGCCGGAGCAGACAATCGGTTTTTGAGTTGACGTTGCCCCGGTCGTTCATTGATCTATCCCCATCCAGACGGGATCGCCCGCCTTTTCCCGCCGGGTCAAATCCTCCACGACCTCGCGCACGGTTTCCGGAACCACGTCGGTTCCACCGACCCCGGCCAGGTAACCCTGGACCAACCGATCGCCCTGTCCCTGCAGGCTGGCCCGTACTTCCTGCCAGAAAATCCCGCCGGTGCCGGCTGAGTAGTTGCGGTCCAGCACGCCGATTTTGCGGGCATCGGCGCACAGTTCGGAAAACTCTTGCGCCGGAAACGGCCGGAACAGCTTGACGCGGATCATCCCGACTTTCTCCCCCCTGGCCCGCCACTCGTCGACCACGTCTTTCAGGGTGATTGAAATGGTGCCCGAGGCGACCAGGATCCGGTCCGCATCTTCGGTCCGCCAGGCCGACAGGGCGCCGGAAACCTCGCGGCCAAAAACCTCTTCAAACTCCGCTCTGTGCTCTTCCAGCACACCGGGAACCGCGCGCATGGCTGCATCCAGGTCCACCCGGTGGGTCAGGGTTTCCCTGGGAAAAGTCATTCCGCCGACCGTGACCGGATGTTCCGGATCCAGGCGATGCGGAATACTGCAGGGCGGCAGGAAACGATCAGCCTGCTCCTGTGACGCCAGTTCGGTTTCCATCGCAGGTGTGCGAGGTGATGAATGCGTCCATGCAAACCATCACCGGCAGCATCACCCGGCTATCTTCGGCCAGGCGAAAGGCCAGCAGCGTGGTATCCGCCACGTCCTGGTTGGTATCGCAATAGAGTTGTATCCAGGCAAAATCACGAAACATCAGCGTATCGCCCTGGTCCGCCCAGATGTTCCAGGGTGGGCCCAGCGTGCGGTTGACCGCCGCCATCACGATCGGCAGGCGGTAGAAGGCTGCAACCATGACGTTTTCCGCCATGTAAGCCAGGCCGTTCGAAGAACTGGCAGTGAATGTACGCGCCCCGTTCATGGCGGCGCCGATGCACACCCCCATCGCGCTGTGCTCACTCTCGGTCGGGATCACCCGCCCCCGCGAGAACGGAAACCGCGCCACGTATTCCACGATCTCGGTCTGGGGTGTGATCGGATAAATGCCACAGACGCAGCCACGCGCGCTGCGGTTGGCCTCCCCGGCGATGCTCATCGCGTGCCCTGCTGCGTGGTTGCCCGTGACCAGTTGCATGTTCATCCTTGTCCAGCCTTCATCAGCCCGCTTTCATGTAAATGACGGCCCGGGAGCATTCGCTGACACATACCCCGCAACCCTTGCAGTAGTCGTAATCGAAAACGATGTTTTTGCCGACCCGCTTCAGAACGCCGTCGGGGCAGTAGGTCACGCAGCGGTCGCAGCTGTTGCAAACCCCGCAACTCAGACACCTCTTTGCCTCTTCGATGTCCTCCAGCCCCTGGCGCACTTCATCAAACGTGGATTTTCTCGCGGCGAAAGGAAGGACGTTTTCTTCGTGGCGGCGATGCGGTGCGAAGTGATGCAAGCGTACCCGGTCGGAGCGCACCACGGTCGCGGCTGCCGGCGGTTCGCTGTACAGTTTCTCGCCGCTGAATCGTTCGTGCAGCAACAGCGCCATGTCCCGCCCGCAGCCGATGGCAGCGGTGACCGTACCCTCGTTTGTCAACAGGTCACCCGCCGGATAAAGCGGGGCTCCGCCGGCGTTTTCTACCGGTTGTTCTTTCGAAAGCGAAGCGTCCGGCGGCAGCAGAGAGAGATCCGCAGCCTGGCCGATGGCAAGGATGACCCGGTCGCAGGGAATTTCAAATTCTGAATCCGGTAAAATCTCCGGTCGACGCCGGCCGTCCGCATCCGGCGTTCCCAGTTGCATCCGTTGGCAGGTCAGGCGCCACTGATCGTCATCGCGGGACACACGTACCGGGGAACACAGGAAGTCCACCCTGATCCCTTCATCCATTGCATCATCGACTTCTTCCGGGATAGCGGGCATTTCATCACGTGTCCGCCGGTAAACGATCCGTACATTGCCTGCGCCCATCCGGAAAGCAGACCGCGCTGCGTCGATGGCCGTGTTGCCGCCGCCCACAACCACCACCTTCTGGTCCTGAACGCTGACTGTCCCGGTCCTTGCCTGGTCGAGGAATTCGATGCCTTGCATGATCCGGCCCTGCCCGGAGCCGAGGTCAGGACCGAGATCGATCGACGTCAGGCGTTGCAGGCCGGTGGCGGCCAATACGGCGTCATACTGATGCGTCAATTTCTCTAACGCTTCGTGATCGATCCGGGTATTGAAAACGGTTTTCACACCCAAGGCCAGGATGCGTGCGATGTCGCGTTCCAATACCGCGCGCGGCAACCTGTAGGATGGGATGCCCGTTCGCATCAGGCCGCCCGGTTCGGAACCGGCCTCAAACACTGTCACACCGTAACCCAGCAAGGCCAGGTGGTAAGCGCCGGACAGTCCAGCAGGCCCAGAGCCGATTACCGCCACCTTTTCAGGTCTCCGGTCCGCCGGGGTCATGGTCACTTCACCATGGTCACCGGCATAGCGCTCCAGCGCCCGCACGTTCACCGGGCCTTCGAGTTCAGACCGGTTGCACTGCTGCATGCAGAAACCCGGGCAGACGCGGCCACATACCGAGGGTAGCGGCGTGGTTTCCAGCAGAATCCGGAGCGCGCCGTTCACGTCCTCTTCGGTCAGAGCGGCAAGAAAACCCTGCACATCGTTGCCGGCAGGGCAAACAAAGTTGCAGGGCGGAGTGGCGTTTTTCCACATGGGTTGCTGATTGGCCCACTGCCCGGTGTGAATCGCCGGTGGCGCTCCGGAATTGCCTTCAATAAATCGGGCTCCAGCAGCATGTGAAACATTCTGCTTGCGCAATTCAGCCGGCGTCGGCGCCCGCTCCTGGACCCGGACGGCGTCCCAGGCATCCTGTGCGGCCTCCTGGTTTGCGCTGCCGAAACCGAATTCCTCGAAAGCCTTGATAATTGAGTCCAGGTTCATGCCCAGCAAGCGCGCTGCGGCGCCGGCCAGGGCGGTATTCACGATGGGGACGGTTTTTGAACCCAGGCCGTGCCGGAGTGCGATTGACGTCGCGTCAACCGTGGCAATGCGAAACGCCGCCACCCGTTCCTGACCGGCGTAATGCCCGGGCGCCTTTTCACAGTTCAGCAGAATCCATCCTCCCGGCTTCAGACCCGAAAGAATCGCGGGCGATATCAGGGTAGGATCGAGCACGATGAGGTGGTCGGGTTCGTAAATCTGGTTAGGGTTGTGGATCGGCGTATCGTCGCAACGCAAAAATGCCTGCACGGGCGCGCCTGAACGCTCCGCTGCATACACGCCAAAGGCCTGTACCGACCGCCCTTCCCGGTGTTCACCCGCAGCGAGAAGCTTGGCCAGGGTCACACCACCCTGCCCGCCCCGCCCATGAATCCTGATCTCGATCATCTGATTAGATCCTGGTTGAGTTGGCTGTCAGATCCGGTCGCGCATTGATCAATGGCTGGATTAAAAACCCGGATAACAGGAGCTTACATGTATCTTGCGGAAACCATCATGATGTTGATCATGCGAAATCTGCTTTGAGCTGCTAGATTTAGAGTACGTTGGGTCAACCTGGATGCGCCTTGTTAGTTCAGAACGAAACAAGTTCATTGATTGACACTGTTGCCGGTCCGTGCCTGTTCACGTTCGGCGCGTTCACTGTGGACGGCGGCAGGGGCGAGCTGCAACGCGACGGTAAGGAAATTGCCTTGCGTCCGAAGTCGTTTGAGGTGCTGGTGTTCCTGTTGAAAAACACGGGAAAGCTGGTGAGCCGCGAGGAACTGATGCAGGCTGTATGGCCCAATGTGATCGTTACAGACGATTCCCTGACACAGTGTCTGACTGAAATTCGCAAAGCGTTGGGCGACGATCAGCGCGACATGGTGCGGACCATTCCAAAACGGGGTTACCTTTTTGACATACCGGTCAAAGTCACCGTGGAGACCGCTGATGAAAACGTAAAAAGGAGCGGTATCCGGGAGCGGCTGCCGTCGCTTTGGATGATCCTGGCCCTGGCTATCCTGTCCTTTACGATAGGCGCAAGCTGGTGGCTGGTCCGCCCGTCCCCTCCTCAAGTCGCCGGTAAACAACAGCTGGCGCAATCTTCTGAAATGCCTTCTATTGCGGTACTGCCCTTCGTTGACCTGAGTGAAAACGGAGACCAGGAGTACCTGGCTTATGGAATTTCCGAAGAAATCCTCAGTATGCTGACGCAAATTCCCGGACTGACCGTTATTGCACGGACTTCTTCGTTCGCCTTCGGAAACCAGAACCTGGACATTGAAACAATTGCCCAACGTCTGAATGTGACCCATGTCCTCGAAGGCAGCGTGCGCAAGTCGGGGGACCGGGTGCGGGTTACCGCACAACTGATCGACGGGTTCAGCGGAGCCCACCTGTGGTCAAACAGCTATGACGACCGGATGGATGATGTTTTTGCCATGCAAAAAGGCATCGCGTCGGCCGTAACCGAAGTGCTGGCATCCAGCTTGACAGCGGGAAACGATCCCGTTGGCGCCACTCTGCGGAAACAGTCGCACAATCCCGAAATCTTGATGCCTGGCAACTGTACCTGCGTGGCAACTACTTCTACGGGCGTCGTGCGGAAGGCGACGTCATTCTCGCGCAACGTGATTATGAACAGGCACTGAAACTCGATCCGGATTTTGCCGCAGCATGGGTTGGACTGGCCAACGTGATGTACCTCTATGCATTCGATGAGAACGTGACCAACACAGGCGGGTTGACGAAGTCCGAAGCGCAGTCCCGGATGGGCCAGTCTGTAGAGAGGGCGCTGGAAATCGACCCGAACAACCCGGTCGCCCACCTTCGCATGGTCCGACTCCTGTGGGAGGAACATCATTACGAGTCCGCCCTGGAACAAATGAAACTGGCCATGAAATACGGCCAAAATGACGCCCTGGTGCAGGCTGTGCTGGCCGGGTTAGCCATCAGGTCAGTGAATCCGGAAACGGCAATCGAGTTGCAGCGTCGAGCGGTCCGTCTCGACCCGGTCAGCAACCTGCACGTCAGCACCCTGGCCTATTATCTTTATCTGGCGGGGCGAATTGACGAGTCGCGGGCCGCCCTCAACCGGGCATCGGAGCTCAATCCGGAAGTATTTACCGGGCACGTGGAACTGGCCTTGTTCACTGCCATTCTGCAAGGCGACATCGACACCGCTGAAATCGAAATTCGAAAATTGCCGGATGGTCCAGCCCGCGAGCAGGCCCGCAGCATGCTGTTATACCAAGCGGGCAATGACCAGGAAGCCACAGCAGTGCTGAATGATTTGATTGACCGCGGAGATCTGAATTCCTTGTCGGGTGCAGCCTTGATCCTGGGATTTCGAGGCGCAGTCGACGAAGCTTTCACGGTGTTGAACCGGCTGACGGACGATCTCCAAAAGGCTCCGGAATCGGCGGATCCGCAGCGGGATATTCCTGGAACTTCGCGACTCTCCCTTTATGCGGACCCTTCATTCGGATCCCCGGTGGCGCGAATGGTCCCAAAGAAACTGGGATGAATTTCAATATCCGCTGACTGCTGAAATAGCCGCGGCATTGCAGAACTTTGCGGCAACAGGGTCAACCGCGCAGCACACGGTCCAATAAAAAAGGGGGCCTTGCAGCCCCCTTTGCTTAGTGAGGTTTACCTTTACCGTGGGGAGGGCTGGAGACATTTTCAATTTTGAAAACATCGCCGGCCAGGCCGACCACATAGGCGGTGTTTCCGATAAATTCGACGGACGTGGGAAGATTTAAACCACTCGCAACGACCGTGAATGTTCCGTCCGGGTTGATTTCCAAAAGCGAGCCGTCGTTGGGAATCGCTGGTGAACCGGGGAATGCGCCATCCCATTGCCCCTGGGACAAGGCATACAGTTCGCGCCCGAGACCAAATTCAACGTCAACCAGGAGCATGGCGCCGGAGCCAACTTCCACCGGATCGAGTGATTTCGGACTGAACGACCATACGATGCCATCTTCCGGGTTATGCGGGACGGGGCCGGCCTGGGCCATGTACACGGTGTTGCCACGCACTTCCAGTCCGGTCGGGACGACATCCTCGAACACGTTGAATTCTGAAACTGCACCGTTCAATTGCACCCACAGCACGCGGTTATGGTGACCGTCTGTGACCAGGAAGCCACCGCGAAACGGCTCCATGGCATATTGCACGCCCGTAGGTATAAAAAATGCGGTGGCAGACGGATGTGCCAGATTGAAAGCGCCGATGTCCGCAATGACCGTGAATTCGTCCGGGCCATCGACCCGGTAAAGACCCACGGTATCGTTTGCAGGCACTCCGAACAGCGGCTCAAGGTCAGACCCCACCAGCGTGACCAGGACATAGGCTACGCCGTCCATGAACGCGACATCCACGGCCCCTCCGATTCCAATCCAGGAATGAGGGAGCTCGCTGGCAAAGGTCGATGTGTCGCCCGTCCAGGGATCAATACGCGTGATTTCTCCAACGGCGCCCTCCGTTACATACAAGGCTCCATCGGGTCCGACCGTACTTCCGGAGGCGCCCTGCAGTCCTGTCACGAATTGGGCGCTCACGCTGAACGGTAAAACCGCCAGCAGCATCAATAAAACCAGTAGATATGAAATTCTCTTGTATCCCATCGTTTATTCTCCTGTGTGATCCTCAACCCTGCATGGTCCCTGGAACCAATGGCGCAAGAACCGTCAGGGTTCCGCGACCACTCCCTCTCTCACCAGTCATAGCCAATCCCCGGACAAATATTCCGAAGAAACTACGAATTTTTTGCGAAAAATCACAAAATGCCGGGAGCAGGCAGTTCAAAAGGTGTCCCACGCAAGGGAAGGGATCAGAACAGGTACGCTACACTGACCTGGTGGCGGCCCGGATGTTCTCCGTTACCCTTGCCCGGCTGGCACCAGGGGCCAGAACACCGGGATCAGGAATACGGAGACCAGCAGGGCCAGGACATTCATCGGCAGACCAATGCGAAGAAAATCATTGAACCGGTACCCCCCGGCCTGGTACACGAACGTGTTGGTCTGGTAACCGATGGGCGTGGCGAAACTTGCGCTGCCGGCAAGCATAACCGCTACGACAAAGGGTTTGGGGTCGTAACCAGCAGATAGCGCAGCACCGATTGCAATGGGGGTGAGCAAAATTGCCGCCGCGTTATTGCTCATGAACTCGGTCGAAGTGGACGTAACGAGGTAGATCACTACCAGCAAGCCGAACGGCCCCAGCACCGTCGTATGCACCACCAATTGATTGACGATCAGATTCATTACGCCGGTTTGCTCCAGGGCGAGGCCAACCGCGAGCATGGCAAAAATCAGGATCAGGATCGGCCACTGCACCGCCTCGTACGCATCAGCGGCCGAAAGACAGCCCGAAAAAATCACAAATGTCGCACCGATTACGGCCAATACGACTATGGGCAGCAAGTCCAGCGCGGCGAGCACGACTACGAGCAAGATCGCGGTCACGGCCAGCGGGGCTTTTCCCCGTTGTAATTTACGAATTTCCGGTACGGCAATGTTCACAAAACTGCGATTGCTGTAGAGTTTCGACAGGTCCTTGGTGGTTCCTTCCAGCAACAGGGTGTCGCCAACCGCCAGTCGCAATTGATCGAATCCCTGGCTCAGCCGCTTTTTGTGCCGGTGAACGCCCAGAACGAATACGCCGAAGCGGCGTTCGAGGTTCAGTTCCGACACTGTCATTCCCAGAATTCGCGCCTCCGGTCCCACGATGGCTTCCACCAACTGGGTGGGGGTTCGGGTCAAAGTCTGGAGCACGTTGTCAGCGATTCCTGCCCGTGTAATCTCTTTTCCGGAATGCAGGTTAGCGACGTCATCACGCTCGGTTTCAATGATCAACCGGTCCCCGGCTTTCAGGATGGTGGCATTGGTCGTTCGCTTGATGATGAGATTACCCCGGTAGAGCTTTAAAACCCGGTGCCGTGCCAGTTCTGTTTCCGCAATGGGTTTGCCGATCAGGCGGGATTTGACGGGAACAATTGCCTCCGTGAGAAAGCGCCGCCCTCCCGCCGGTGGCCGGAAGCTTGGTTCCTCTCGGTCGGGCAACAGCCACCAACCGAAAATCAGCAGGTAAAGCAGGCCGGAAATCGCCAAAAGCACGCCAACGCCCGTGATGTCAAAAATTCCGAAAGCAGGCAAGCCTTCGCGCTGTGCGATGCTATCGACCAGCAAATTGGTTGACGTTCCAACCAGGGTGCACGTGCCTCCCAGGATACTGGCGAATGAGAGTGGAATCAGGTAACGCGAAGAGGCGTGGCCCTGCTGCTTTGCCAGCGCAATGACAACCGGAGTCAGCACAACCACCACGGGGGTGTTATTCACAAAAGCGGACAGGAAAGTGACCGGCAACATCATCAATAACATCGCCCGCACCCAGGATTTACCCGCAAGGCGCGAAGCCAGTGAACCCAGGCTCGCAATCACGCCGGTATTTTCCAGCGCCTTGCTCAAAACAAACATGGCACCTATGGTTATCGGCGCGCCATTGGCAAAGACACTGAGGAACTGGTTTGCGTTCAGTGCGCCGAAAATCAATAGCAGGCTGACGCCTAACAGGGCCGTGACATCGGGGGGTTGGCGCTCGCGGACAAATCCGAAAAAAACAATGACCGTTATCGCCAGCACCAGGTACATTTGAAGGGTCATCGCACCAACCTCGATACATTACCGCGGAAACGCATCCGGTGGTGACTCCACTCCGGTTTCAAAAAAGCATGACTGCAAGGCCAAACCAAATCAAGAAGATTCGTGACGAGAGGTTCCGGAGTTTTGACCGCTCTGTGGCAGTTTTTCCGCTGCAAGGGAACTGATGCTGCCCATAAGGACTCAAAACGGGTACACTACGCAAACTTTGGGGGCGACCTGGATTCGACGTGGGTAATGAAACCCGAGGTGCATGCCGAGCTGCAAATAACTCGTAAAACTGATTGCAAAACTTTAGTTGCCAACGACGACAACTACGCTTTAGCAGCTTAATAACCTGCTCATAGCCTTCCGCCCGGTTCGTGCCCATACGTCCGGATCACGGGAGTCACCCTATATGGGATCGCGATGAAGCACGCCTGGTGTGGATTCGTTAAAACTTATCCAGGCTCGTTGTTGGTTTTCCCTGCCTGTCGGGTAGCCTTCGACTAAAATAATAGACCGGATAAGCATGTAGAGCCAAAGGCGGAGTACTTGCGGACGCGGGTTCGATTCCCGCCGCCTCCACCATTAACAAAAGCCACCCCCAAGGTGGCTTTTTTATTGGGCGTGTCCCAACCTGAAATTCCTTGACCGATTTCGACCAAACCTGCTGCAATCGCAGCAGGCTCCATTTGCACTGTTTTTGAGCGTCAAACAATTCGCAATACAGAATTATGATGGCAGACAGCAAGTTAGCTCATATACTGAATGCAAGGGGGGAGATCCCCGCGAACATTCCCGTACGTTTTGCAGATATGGAGGGCCGGCTGAAATGGCAGAATTCAAAGAAGAACGTGCAGTTGATCCGGAGCAGGACCAGATTGAGCCGGAGGCCGAGACGCAGACCGGCGAGACATGGCTACAATTGATTCTCGGAATTCCGTACATTGGTGATATTTTGACAACGTTGATTGCCGTCGCTCCAATGGTCCTCATCCTTCTGCTATTGCACTGGACCTTAGGTTTTGAGCCTGACTCCGGAGCCGGCGACAACATACCGCCGGGTGAATTCTGGCTGGTTCTGCTGTTTCTGCCCGTCTGGCATGTTTGGTTGCGCTACCTGGAAAGGAAAGCCGGATTGGCCATCTGCCTGCCTCTCCCGATAGTCAATATTCGAATCAAATGGCTTTTGATACCGTTTGGCATTCTGTGGGTCATGATGTACACCGGGGCAATATAGGCAGTACCTGGTTTCTTCAGCCCGCTTGAAACCAACGCCACTCGCTGAGCATGAAACCCTCATTTCGCAAAAGCTTCGTGGTGGCGATTGGCATAGATCACTACCAGAACGGTATTCCGGAACTTCGCTCCGCCGTTAACGATGCACAACGCCTCGGCGATATCCTCAAAAGCGACCATGGGTATGAATGTATCAGTCTCCTGGATGCGGAAGCCGATTCAGCTGCCCTGGAAAATCTATTGATAAAACGCCTGCCCGAGTCGGTTCAGGCAGATGACCGGGTGGTGTTCTATTTCGCGGGACACGGTGTCGCACTGGATGGTGAGGATGGTCCGCGTGGCTTCGTTCTGCCGAGGGACGCCGTTCCGGGAAGGCCCGACACCTACCTCGAAATGACCCATTTGCACGACGCACTGATGGCCCTCCCCTGCCGCCATATGCTGGTCGTTCTTGACAGTTGTTTTGCCGGCGCTTTCAGGTGGTCAACCACACGTGATGTGATGAAATGCCCCGAGGTCATTCACCAGGAGCGATTCAACCGTTTCATCCTGGACCCGGCCTGGCAGGTTTTGACCTCTGCGGGCTATGACCAGACCGCAGCCGACCAATTGCAAAGTGGCAGCCTGGGCGCCCGGGGCGGCGAGGGAGAGCATTCCCCTTTTGCGCTGGCGCTGTTTGATGGGCTGACCGGTGCAGCAGACCTGGTGCCGGAGGGTGGCGATGGCCTGATTACTGCAACCGAGTTGTACCTGTACCTGGAAAACCGCCTGCAACCGGAAACGCTGGAAAGAGGCTGCAGGCAGACTCCCGGGCTGTGGCCTCTGCGTAAGCACGACAAGGGTGAGTTTGTTTTTCTGGTTCCAGGCAAAGATCTGGATCTGCCCGCTGCGCCCGAACTGAACTACGACAACAATCCCTATCGAGGTCTCTCCTCGTACAACAAGGAGGACGCCGAACTGTTCTTCGGCAGAAAAGCAGCCGTGGAGGAGCTTGCCAGGCGCGTTGAAAACCACCGTCTGACCGTGGTGCTTGGAGCTTCCGGATCAGGCAAGTCCAGCCTGGTCAAGGCAGGTTTGATTCCGGTCATGGAGAAGAGTGGATACGGCACGCTGCCGGTGATGCGCCCGGGCGTTTTTCCGATGCGGAGACTGGCAGGAATTCTGTCTGGAAAGGAGACGAAAGTTCCTGCCACCAGGGAAGGGATTATCTCGGCTTTCAAATGCCTCCAGCAGGATGAGAACAGGAAGACCTTGCTGATCATTGACCAGTTTGAGGAGCTCATCACGCGGACCCGTTCCGAGGAATCACGCACCGCGTTTATCGCCCTGCTTTCTGAACTGGTGACGGAGTGCGGACCCGATCTTCGAATCATCCTTACCGTGCGGATTGATTACGAAGCCCACTTTGCGCAATCGGACCTGGAAACGTTTTGGACCACCGGGCGCTATGTCGTTCCGGCACTCACTCGACAGGACTACCGGGAGATCATTGAAGAGCCGGCTTCCCGGCGGGTCATCTACTTCGACCCGCCGACCCTGATCGAAACACTGCTGGACGATGTCGCAGCGATGCCGGGCGGCCTTCCTCTGCTGTCCTTCACGCTCAGCGAAATGTATCGAAAGTATATCGACCGGGGTGCAGACGACAGGGCGCTGACCCAATCCGATTACGATGCACTTGGCGGCGTGGTAGGTTCATTGCGAACACGGGCAGACGAAGAATTTGAACGGCTCGATAATGCTCAACGCGACAGCCTGAGGCGCGTGATGCTGCGCATGGTGGTAATGGAATATGGCATGCCTGCCCGGCAACGGGTCAGCCGGGATGAGCTGGAACATTGGGATCCGCGGGAGTCTGAGCGCATCAAGCAGGTGCTCCGGTGTTTCAGTGATGCCCGGTTGCTGGTGGAGGGGGTCGCGGACGAAGGGCTGGCTTATGTAGAACCGGCGCATGAAGCGCTAGTGTCATCCTGGGGCCGTTTACTGGACTGGCTGCATACGGCTCAGGCCGGGGAACCGGACCTGCATTTTCTACATACCCTGAGTCGCACATCGCTGGACTGGAAACGCGCGGACAAACGCAGCAAGCCAGGTCTGTTATGGCGGGATAAATTACACAGTACCCGCCTTTGGGCTTTGCGAAAATCCAGACGTATTCAGTTCAATCGGATCGAGGACGAGTTTTGTCGGGCCAGCGTGGCCCGGCGTCGTTTTATTCGTAATAGTATCGCGGCTCTGCTCATCGTCATTGCAATGACGGGGGTTCTCGCCGCACTGCTTGGATTTTCAGCCATGCACCAAGCCCGACTGACCTGGGCAAGTTCGTTGACCGCAAAAGCAGGTGTTGCCCTGAATACGCAGGGCGATGCGACCATGGGGCTTAAATTGGCCATAGCTGCCTTGCAAGTTGACCCGGATAATGAACGGGCAGCCTGGCTGCTTCGCCGTGCCATATATGGGGATCGACTTTTTACCTACGAAGATCGGATATACACAACCCCTCTCCATAAAGAAATTGGCCAATTTATTTCTAGGGGCCGGTGGTCTCCGGATGGCAATCATATTGTGCTTTTGCGACAGCCGGGCTATTCCGGACCCGATGACGTTTTGATTATTTCACCGGATGGCGAGATCAGTGGTCAGTTTGCAGCGGAACAAAGCAACCTCGGTCATTTTTCACAGGATGGTCAGTTCTACCTTGGCCATTTCACGGAGCATGAACAGTATTCGCTGCGCAAGCCTTCGGCCTGGGGTCTGTCTGGACAGCCGGCTTCGGATGAAGTTGCGGCATCACTACAACCAGCGCCGTTATATGAAATCAATATCGGCAGGCGAGCAGGTGCCTATCCGTTACGTGATGCCGCGCCTCCCGGCGGGTCCATGGGTACAGATATTTCGATTTCGCTATCTGCCACAGATCAAATTGAGATCTTTGAGGACGAAGATCTTATGACTACCATACCAGGCAGGTGGGATATAGCTGCCATGACTCAGAATGGCCAGTATGTAGCCACCGGGAGTGATGAAGGCCTGGTAACATTATGGCGTGTTATCGAGGATGAAAGCGAAGTGGTGCAGGCAGCAATATTGTGGCGTCAGAACATGTCGTCTTCGGGGGTCACAGACCTGAAGTTTTCTCCAGGCGACCAGAGGCTACTGGTCGTGTGGGAAGATGGTGTGGCGCGGGTTTGGAATCTCGTGTGGAATCCGTTGAACCGGGTATATCAGGACATATCTCTGCAGGAGGTCGCCGCAAAAAGCTGCCGGGAAGATCTCCGCGAGGGTGAATGCCAGGTTGGCCGGTTCAAATTTCAAACAACGGCCAGATACTGGGATCCCCTGCTCGTCACAGACAGGTCCAAAGGCACAACCTGGCTCCTGAAGAACTGGACGGATTTAAGCTTTGCCGTATTGGGCGATATGGTAGTGCTGCAGGAAGATATATCCAGATATCTTCCTGGCGTTGATGGATTGCTGTGGCTTATCAATCCCCAGGGCGTTCCTGAAGCCCGTATTTCATTGCCAGAATTAGAATCCAACAACTGGGAGTGGACAGATTTACATACTGAAAATGAATCCATAAGGCTCAAATTGGGCTGGGAGGACGGCAACTTTCTTGATCTACCGATGTCACCCCGGACTCTGATCAGGATTTCGGAAGGAGGCGGCTATTCGAACCTGACTGCGACGGAGCAGTCCCTATGGGATACGACAACCCCGGACTCTTTAAACCTGGTTTCCTTGCTGAACAACATGATTCCCGTGGAGTCATTTCTGCAGTACTTTGGCCGGTTTAAAGATCCTTCAAATCTGAATTCGGACCCCTGAAAAATGCCTGGTGGTGTCAGGAAACCGCTCCGCGCACGGAAATCCGACTTCAATCCAGATTTACCGGGAAAAAGCTCCTGGCACAACACGCTACAATGCGCTAATGAGCACCGGACTTGACTGCCACGCACTGGTCATCGGGGTAAACGCCTACACCGATGGCATTGCTCCGTTACAAAGCGCGGTCAGGGATGCAGAAGCGTTGGCGGAAATCCTGCAAACCGGACACGGTTACGAAGTGACCTGCCTGGTGGACGAGCAGGCAAGCAGCGCCACAATAGAGCGGTTCCTCAGCTTTTTCCGCCGGTCACAATTTTCGGTGCGATAAAGGTATACCCGATCAATAACAGTCCTGCGTAGGTGCCGTTATACCAGCGAAATTGCTCCGGCGAACTCATCGAGTACGCCCAAACGCAAAAAGCACCGACGGACAGTAGCAGTTGTACCTTATTGGTGACTTTCAGGACCACACGCAGAAAAAAATAAGTGGCACAAATACCGAACAGAAAAACCACCAGTGCGGTATGTTCCCATATATCCTGGGCGTTATTCAGTATCGTCTGCATGGCGAGGTAAACGCCGATGACTTCCGCTGGAATAAGCTTCAGTAACGCGTCGGAATAGGCATCAGCGGCTTTCGCCGGCGCGGGTTCACTTCCCGGCCCTCCCCGGGCCCTTGTCGTTTCAGCAGCAGGCGTCTTTGTGACAATTGAACGTGACATCATGTTTCTCCATTGCGCCGCCGCAATTCGAACGAGCGGGCTATCGCTTTCCAATCCTCGTTGGCATCGTGTTCGGCATCCAGAGCGCCATCGCGTGTCGCCGGACCGTCAAAAGCGGCCTGAAACTGTTTGCGAAGCGCCGAGCGGGAGGTATTGATCGAGCGGGTGCCTTCCTGTTGCAACCAACGGAAATCGGCCTCATCGCTGGTAATGAAGGCTTTCATGGTTTCAGTGCCCTGGTTGGCCGCCAGTTCCCTGGGTACCCCGAGGCGAATTTTTCGCTCACCTGCACCAATTTTCAGGGTTTGCCCCGCGGCAATCATTTCACTGGTTTTGTTCGGCGGAAAGAGCAGCGAGATCCTGCCGGTCAGTCCGAAGTCCAGCACGCTGACGAAAACCGCCTGGTCCTCGTGGTTGACGACCTCGAAGGCCAGGCAGTCACCTTCCACGAATTCAAAATCACCGCCATTGGCTTTTTGCAGGTCGGTATCCGGATTGGCGCGGTAGATATTGAACTCTACATTGAGTTCGCTCCCGGGATTGTCCAGAGTCAGCGCGTTACGATACCGAGCCTTCGCTTCGAGATTGCTGACGAGCGTATCAATGGCCTTGACCTCGCTGACGGCGTGCAGGGGCATGACGAGCTCACCCGCACGATCTATGACGGCCCAGGTTGGCGTGTCCACTTTTTCTGCCTGTGGCAATGGCTCACCGGTAGCGGCCGGTTCCCCAGGCAAGACAACATGAACGCTGATGTCAGCTGCCCCTGGCGACTGGGCGACAGCAAGCAGCTGGGATTGCTCGATCCTGACTGCAAGTTCCCTGCCGGGTCCTTCGCCCAGATGGCTCAAGTCGATGCACAACTGAAATTGGCCAGCCGCTGGCGTGGTCTCTACACATCGCGCTCCGGCGCTGAGCTTGCCTTTACCCTCACGAATCAGCCCTTCCGAGGTCAATGAGCCGACACGGGTGATTTCGATCACTCCCAGAGGCGACACGCCTTTGGTTTGCTTGCTACCCTGTGGATAAGCGGTCCACAACGATTGAGTAAACAGCCCATGTGCCGCACCACCTGTGAGCGTAACCCGGTCGCCGTCTACCGAGGCAATCGGAATGAAGCGCAGCGGCTCAATATCGGTGACGCCAAAAATTTCCCGGTCCTGGGCACCTTCGACTTGCGGGTGCTGCAGTGAAAACATGGTGTTGACGTTCTGCCGGGCGAGTTCGAAGACGTCCCTGTACGTCGAACCCGGCCGCGCACGCAGCAAGGCATTGGTCAGGAAATGGGTCAAGGCGCCATTTCTGACGAATTGGCCGTCCTCCTCACGCTCGAATTCGTAGGAACTTTCATCGTCCCGGCAACCGGACATCACCACGTAGGATTCGTTGAGTGACTGCCAGCGTTTTGCGCCGCCGGCCCCGCTCCGGGTGCGGGGCATTGGCGGCAATTTCTCTGGATCGACCCCCATGGCCGGCAGAGACCTCCGGTCCGCGGGTACCCTGCGAGCCTTCACCCGAACTTTGGCGCCGAATGCGTCCCGTGTGATGGTCCCTGAATGACAACAATCAAAAATCAATGTGATGTAAGGGGTCTTGGCGGACAAGCGGTCAAGCCACTGATGGATCACGTTATCGATGATGTCCAGGTTTGGATACGGATCAACGCAGCCACTATCGGCGGGGGTGATCGTGTTGTCCATTCCCGTTCCTTCGTCAGAATCTGCCGATGTTCTCTGGGACCCGTGCCCGCTGTAGTGGAAGACGACGATGTCGTCCTGATTGACCCGGTCTACGAGTTGTTCCATCGCGTCAAGAATCCCCTTTTGACTCGCGGCGGCATTGTGAAGCTCGACTATTTCCGGTTCTTTGAAGTTGAAATGCTCGATCAGCACGCTCTTTATCAACCTGGCGTCATTGACACATCCGGAGAGTTGATATTCCGCAGCAAAATTGCTGTATTGATTGATGCCTATTATTAGTGCGTGTTTTGCGGGCATGCCATGACGCTCCATGCGATCTGCCGTTGGATGGCACAAGTGATCTGGCTGGCTGCAGAACAGTTCAGCCAATCGAAAACCGGGCCGGGGTCGAAGTGCCTTGCGGCACCCCTTACGCGGGTCAGCGTTTGTCCGGTGGTCCGGGGCGCTTGTCCGGTGGTCCGGGGCGCTTGTCCGGTGGTCCGGGGCGCTTGTCCGGTGGTCCGGGGCGCTTGTCCGGTGGTCCGGGGCGCTTGTCTGGTGGTCCGGGGCGCTTGTCTGGTGGTCCGGGGCGCTTGTCCGGTGGTCCGGGACGCTTGTCTGGTGGTCCGGGACGCTTGTCTGGTGGTCCGGGGCGCTCTGCTGCGTTTTTTGTCTGTGTCATGTCGTCCTCCCTGTTCGTTGCCACTGATGCGTTAGAAAGCATAAACTTACCCGGTAAGTTTGGCCAGATATTTACCTGCGCACGCTCGATAAACGAACTTTTCGGGGCTTGCAAAGAGAGGTTGATCGTCAATATTTCAATTTACATTCAGCAGTTCGCAGCGGAAATGCGCCGGCGCAACGTGTTCCGCGTGGTTGCGATCTATGCCGTTTCTGCCTGGCTCATTCTGCAAGTCGCCGAAGTCACTTTTGAACCGCTGGGGCTTCCCTCCTGGATGATGCGGTCGCTGATCATTGCGGCGATTATCGGGCTGCCGATTTCTGTTTTGCTGGCCTGGATCATCGGATACGGTCCGAAAGGCCTGGTTCTGGACCTGCCACTGTGGGTGGGTGATGCGGACCACCCCCGACAGCGCAAGAAGTCTGACCTGGTATACACCGCGTTGCTGGCGCTGTTAATCGCATCAGTGTCCTACAGCGCGGCTGTCCTGTTTTCAGGCAACGTTGCCGATGTGACGGGCCAGCTCGAAAGCGCCAGCGAAACCGCCCAGGCGCCAGCGAATAAAAGCGAGGCGCCGCCCAATTCCATTGCTGTTCTCGCCTTCAGGAACTTTGACGGCAATCCGGCTTCTGATTTTTTTGCCTCGGGACTGGGAGAAGAAATACTCAACCTGCTTGCCGGCATGCGGGAGCTTAGCGTGGCGGCGAGAACGTCGTCATTTCGTTTTCGTGACGACCAGATGGATATCCGGGATGTGGCCCGCTTGTTGACGGTCCGGCACGTGCTTGAAGGCAGTGTGCGCCAGAGCCGGGACCGGATTCGCGTCGTTGCGCAGCTCATTGACGGAACCAATGGCTATCATATTTGGAGCGAGGCATACGACAGACCTCTGACCGATATTTTCGCGGTTCAGCAGGAAATCGCGGCGGCGGTGGTGAATGAACTGCAGATTGCGCTGTCTGTCGATTCGGAACAAAAGCTGCATCAAACACCCACCGAAGACATTGACGCCTACATTTACTATCTCCAGGGAAAAGAACGCCTGAACAGCTCGTTCGACGCCGATGTCGTGTCCACGGCAATCCAGTTATTTCAAAAAGCAATCGAAATAGACCCGGCGTTTTCGCGCGCCTATTCGGGCATTTGCGAAGCCCGCCTCAGGGTTTATGAGATCGGTAATGACACCTCCAGCTTTCAACAGGCCCAGGCGGCGTGTGAAGAGGCCCGCAAGCTCGACGCAGGACTGAACAGTGAAACCTACGTGGCGCTGGCCAGGCTATTTCGCTATCGCGGCCAGGAGTGGAACGATCAGGCCGAATCGATGCTGAACCAGGCCATTGCCATTTCCCCAACCAACGTGGATGCCTACATGGAATTGGGAGAGCTTCGCGTAGTGCAAAATCGCAGTGACGAGGCGGAAGCGCTTTTTCACCGGGCCGTCGATCTGAAACGAAATTACTGGAAAGCGCACGAGGCCCTGGCGAGTTTTTATTACAGTCATGACAGTTATCAAAAGGCGGTGGATTCCTACGAGATTGTCACGAGCCTCGCACCGGATGTCGCTTCCGGGTTCGCCGGAAAGGGAGCCGCCTACACCATGCTTGGTGACATGGACAAAGCCCGCGTTGCCTATTCACGTTCGCTGGACCTCAAGCCGAGCCGCCAGGCATACACAAACATTGGCCTGAGTTATTACTATGCTGGCAATTTTGATGATGCTGCTCAAATGCAGCAAAAGGCCCTGGAATATGCGCCTGACGACCATCGCGCCTGGGGTCGTTTGGCCGAATCGTATCGTTTCGTACCGGGCAAGGAAACAGAGTCGCTCAGCGCCTATCAGCGCGCTGCTGAATTGGCTGAAGAAAACCTGCAAATTAATGACAGTGACTGGAGAACCCGTGGTTTGCTGGCAACCTACCTGGTTCACACCAACCGTATCGATGAAGCAGTGCAACAAGCTGATTCGGCGGTTTCCGAATCGCAGCAAAGCCCGGAGGCTTTGTACTACCTGGCACTGGTTCAACTGACAGCTGGTGACACAAATCGGGCACTGGAAGCACTCGAACAGGCCGTGGCCAGCAACCCGCAATACCGGCAGTTCATCGAGTCTGACCCTGATTTTGCCGTGCTTCGTGGCACAGAGCGCTTTGACCGTTTGCTTGAGTACAGCGGGTACAGCAATGAACACGGGTAACACGGGAATCCCCCTTCAACAGGTCACTCAGCAGGCCTTTTCCGCATTGCAGTCGGGTCAGGCCAGCAAGGCAAAGAGCCTGTTTGAAAAGATCGTTGCATCCGGCAAAGCCGATGATTCCCACTGGCTGGGCCTGGCTTATGCGTGTTCCCAAACCGGCGATGAAGCAAAAACTCTGGCTGCCGTGAACAAGGCGCTGGAATTGCAACCCAACAACATCAGGGCCGTGATCCTTAAGGCCGACAGCCTGGCTCGCCTGGAAAAGAAGGTCGAGTCCCTCAAATTCTATAAATACGCCCTGAGATTAATGGCGAACGCGCAAAACATCCCCACCGATATCCAGCAAGGCTTGGTAAGAGCCCAAACGGCATGTGACCTGCAAAAGGATGAATACCGGTCATTTTTAATGGAAAAACTGGCATCAGGTGGCTATTCGCCCGGTGCCGGCAGTCGCAGGTTCCAACAGTCGCTCGAACTGGCGCCTGGGTGACAAGGAAATTTTCTTTCAGCAACCGCGCCGCTACTTTTACCCGGGACTACCCCACATTCAATTCTACGAGCGGGAGCAGTTTGAATGGGTCGCTGAAATTGAAGAAAAAACAGATGAGATTCGTGATGAATTAACCGCGGTGATGGACGACAGTTCCCGGTTTTCGCCCTATGTAAAGTCCGGAGACGCCCGGCTGGGGCAAAACAACCAGGGACTGGATGACAATCCCGACTGGGGCGCCCTGTTCCTTTGGGATTACGGCCGCCTGGTGACTGAGAACGCCTTGTTGTTCCCGAAAACCCTGAAAGCGCTGGAAGCGGCCCCGCTTCCGCAGATTGCCCACCAGGCGCCGATGGCTCTGTTCTCCAAACTGGCTGCTGAAACGACGATCCCGCCACACAACGGTTTACTGAACACGCGACTGATTTGCCATCTGCCGATCATCGTGCCGGAACATTGCGGAGCGCTCAGGGTGGGCAACGAAGAACGGCCCTGGGTCGAAGGTGAAATGCTGATTTTTGATGACTCTATCGAACACGCAGCATGGAACCGGAGCAAAAATGAGCGGGTTATTTTGCTTTTCGAAATCTGGCGACCGGAAATATACGGCGGACGAGCGCGAACTCATCACCGCCATGCTCAAAGCGGTCGCGGAATTTTCTGAAACGCACGACGGCGCATGACACCGTCCGGAGCTTCCACGCCCGGCTTTCTGTAATTATACTCTCGCCAGTGCCCAGGATACTGCTCCCATGAACCGGCTTTCCCACGCTCTGCGTATCAATCGACTCAACGCGGCCACCATCACATGGTGCTGTCTGCTTGCCGCTCTGTTGTATCCTGCTGAGCAGGTAAGCGCCTCGGAAGTCTGGATCGATGTCGATACCGGACAACACATCCTTTACGTCATGGACGGTGATCACATTCTGCGCCAGTTCGACAATATTTCCGTGGGCCGGAACGGCGCGGCGGCAAACCGGCTCCTGGGAGACCAGAAAACGCCGCTTGGAGAATACCGGGTGCTGCGCATCAATCGTGAAAGCCGTTTTCGCCTTTTTTTTGGCCTTGACTACCCGACGATGGACCAGGCCACGCGCGCTTTGCTGGCCGGCAATATCACTTCGGAGGATTGGCAGGCAATCAACCAGGCCCACCAGGAAGGAAGGGAGCCGCCTGCCACCACTCCGCTCGGTGGATATATCGGGATTCATGGCGTCGGCCAGGGTGACAGCCTCATTCACGAAAACTATGACTGGACCGAAGGGTGCGTGGCGGTAAGCAACGAACAGGTGGATGAACTCGCATCGTTCATACAACTGGGTACGCGGGTGAAATTTCGCTAATTACCGAATAATTGATCTGTATGCTGTATTATCAGGCGCTATAAGCTATGATACCCGCACATAATTCTGCCTGGCCTCAAGCCAGCGGATTTTATGGGGAAACGTCACACCATCTCATTGAAGGTATCATTATGAAAAAGGCAAAATTTGGGCTTCTTTCCATTCTTGGCCTGACGCTGGTGCTCATGCTCAGCGGCTGCGCAACGACTAAAGAAGTACAGCAATTACGTGCAGACGTGCAAAAGAACTCTGAAATCGCCGCCAACGCACAGTCTACGGCAAATGCGGCCATGAAAGAGGCGACAGCTGCCAGGGAAGCGGCACAACGCGCTGAAAAAGCAGCGATGGACGCAAAAGCAGCAGCCGAAGCAACCAACGCCAAGCTGGATAACATGTTCAAGAAAACCATGCAAAAATCCGGCTAACGCAGGAACGGGTATTCAGACCCGAAATTTCTTTCCAGGAAGCGGGCCGTCAGTTGACGGCCCGTTTTTTTATTCGTCGCGATAAGTTGAAATGGCTACCGGAACGCCACTCCGCTTCTCCAGCGCCTGGTCAAACTCTTCGCCCAGCAGCAGGAACGGCTTCTCGATGGCAATTTCCACCATTTGGTCAAAGGCCATGTCCCTGAGGTTTGCATTTCCCGCACTGTCCTCTTCCAGTGGCGGGCTGACCTCGACGAACAGCGTATTCCCTTCCCAGCCGAATTTGACGGGCTGATTCAGGATTTGCACGGGGGTGCCAATCTGAACCGAGTGAAAAAGGTCTTCGATATCTTCAGGATACAGGCGAACGCAACCATGGGTGGCGCGCATTCCGACCCCATACGGGCGATTGGTTCCATGGATCCGGTAACCCGGCAAATCCAGGTGAATGGAAAACTTTCCAAGCGGGTTTCTGGGGCCGGGCGGCACCACGGCAGGTAACGGATTACCGGCTTCCGCTGCTTCCTTACGTATGGACTCGGGCGGTCTCCAACTCGGGTTTTCCACTTTGCCGGTCACCCGGGTTGTGCCCAGTGGCGTTTGCCAGTCCATCCGGCCAATGCTCACCGGGTAGGTAATCACTTCGCATTCCTGGCCTTCAGAACAGGGTTTCGGAAAATAGTACAAGCGCATTTCCGGGACGTTCAGCACGATTCCCTGGCGCTTGGCCTTGGGCAAAATATGGCGCCTCGGCAGCAAAACCTCCGTACCGGGAGCAAGCAGCCAGAATTCCACGCCGGGGTTGGCGTTGCGTATCTCTTCGTGGCCCAGGTTGAAATCGCGTGCCACATCAGCCAGGGTTTCCTGGTTACTGACAATAAGCGTTTCCACGCTTCCGACCAGATCCCCGCCTTCAGGCGGGATTGTATAAACCTGGGCCTGCGCGACAGGCAGCAGTGCGCCGGCCGGCAAAATAAGTGAAACAAAAAAGATCCGATAAATTTTCATAGGCTAATTGTAACTTCTGTCAGGGTCGCTCACCGCACCAAATTCAACTTTTACGAGAGCTTGTCCGGCAACAGTCCCTTCAGCGGAAATCATAGAAAGGCGCTACCCCTTCCGGCTGCGCTTTGAAGCGTCGGTAGCTCCAAAGGTACTGGGCCGGATCGATCGCAACGCAATGCTCGATCATCCGGTTCATTGCCGTCAAGGCCGTGTCGAGGTCTTCGGAATAAATTTCCGGGTCAGCGGGTAACAGGTGCACCTTGAAGCGCCCGCCCGGAAGCCGTTCACAAACCGTGGCGAAAACGATACTGTCAGCGCGCCTGGCCAAGCGCGGAACCAGGTCAGAAGTAAGGGCCGGGTTTCCGAAAAAGGGTATGAACCTGCCTTTTCCCGCGGGCGGTTGCTGATCGGGAAGGACGCCCGCGGCTTTGCCGGCCCGGAGATGAGAGTACAGTTGCAACAGCCCGGTAGTGGTTGCAGGTATCAGCGTACCGCCCCCTTTGCTGCGCCGCTCTATGCAGGGCTTTTTCCAGGCCGGGATTTGAAGGCGGCTTATACAGTATCGCCACGTCGCCAATCGCCTGGAGGTATATCCCCAGGTACTCCCAGGCGCCAAAATGCGGCGCCAGCACCAGCAGGCCTTTCCCGCTGGCTTTTGCATCCAGGAACAATTCCAGGTTGGTCACTCCGTCGCAATGGGATTCCAGCTTGTCTCGCGACCAGTACCAGTTATGCCCCGCCTCCAGGATCGAACAGAGATAATGTTGAAAGCTGGCCCTCGCCAGTCGACCCCGCTCGGCGGCGTCCATTTCCGGATAACACCGTTCCAGGTTTCGTTCCGTGGTGTGCCGCTTGACCGGTGACAGCCGCATCAGCAGGCCAGCGCCTTTTTCCGACAGCCGGTAGGGCATACCCGCGGGTAACAGGTAGAGCATCCAAAGAAAAAATTTAACCAGGTAGACCATGGGAATTCATGAATGATTGCGCTCAGTGTTTGGCCTGCTGGAAGACCCTTCGCTTCAGGGACGGGCCGAACAGCGACACGGAAAACAGTGAGTTTAAGGTGTTATTCCGGATTTAGCACCAGTGACCTGCCCTTTGGAGTGAGCCGGTAACTCATGCGTATCATTTCAAGGGGAAGCCAGAGTTGTGGAACCCGCTCGACCAGCCCCAGGGATTCCAGGTGCAGCATGGCATGCTCGATGTCCGAATTGATGGTCAATCGGGTACCCGACTGCGCCAGTCGCTTGAGGCATTCACGTTCGGTGGCGGACAGGTTCAACACGGCGTTCAAATAAAGGACGTGGCTACGCGGAACAGGCGCTCGACTTTTTCCACGTGCGCCTTGTCGGCCATAAAGATAATCACCTGGTCATCGGTTTCGATCACGGTTTCACCATTCGGGATCAGCAAGGTGTTTTGGCGCAAAATCGCGCAGATCGAAACCTCGTCGCCGAACGGCAAATCACGGATCGCCCGGCCTACGGCCTGGGACTTGGTGCGGTCTCCATGGGCAATGAGCTCGATGACCTCGGCAGTTCCATGACGGAGTGAGTAAACGTTGACGATGTCGCCACGTCTCATGTGGGAAAGGATCGCTCCGATGGTCACCTGGGAAGGAGAAATCGCGATATCGATGCTGGATTGCTCGGCAATCGATGCATGCGCGTGGTTATTGACGATTGCCAGCGTTTTATGGGCGCCCAGGTGTTTCGCCAGCATTGCCGAAACGATATTGGTCTTGTCGGCGTTGGTCATGGCACAAAAGACATCGGCATCTTCGATGCCCTGCGCTTTCAGAAATTCCGGGTCGGTGGAATCCCCGGTGAGAACAATCGTACTGCGCAACGACCCGGCCAGCTGCCAGCAACGCGCCGGGTCGCGTTCAATGATCTTGACATGGTGATCCGGCTCGATGATTTCTGCGAGGCGTTTACCGAGGTTGCCTCCGCCTGCGATGATGATCCTGCGCCTGGTCAGGTCCGCCGTGTAGAAACCGGACAACACCCGTTTCACATCCCGCCGCGCAGCCACGAAATAAACTTCGTCTTCGGCGTTGAACACAAGATCACCCGTGGGAGGTATCGCCTGGCCTTTTCGAAACAGGGCCGCGATCCTGGTCTTGGAAATCCCGACCCAGCCGGAAAGATCGCTGATTTTACTGCCAACCAGGGGAGCGCCCTGCTGTACCCTGACCCCAAGCATTTGCGCTTTTTCCGCGGCGATGTCAAAAACTTCCAGCGAACCGGGATATTCGATCAGATGTTGCATCATCTTGGTGACCATCTGTTCCGGGTTGATGACGAAGTCGACCGGCATCCCGGTGGGCTTGAACAGCTGGGGCTGATCCAGGTAGTCAAACGACCGGACCCGGGCCAGCCGCAGCGGTGTCTTAAACAGCGAGTAAGCGACCTGGCAGGCGATCATATTGGTTTCGTCATCATTGGTGACGGCAAATATGAGGTCTGCGTCTTCGATCCCGGCACGGTAGAGCACGCTTGGATGGGAAGCGTGTCCGACCACTGTTCGAATATCCAGCCGTTGCTGGAGTTCGGTCAGCAAGCCCGGCTGCAGATCAACGACCGTGATGTCGTTTTCTTCAGTGGCCATTGATTCCGCAACGGTTTTTCCGACCTGTCCCGCACCGAGGATGATGATTTTCATATTTGCACCCAGTTCATTCCCTTGCGTTTCTCAGTACCGCCAATATGCCGGCAGGAACAGAATCAAAAGCGTGAAAACTTCTAACCGTCCAAAAATCATTCCAAAGATACCCAGCCATTTGACGACCGGTCCGACCGTGGCAAAGGTGGTGGCGACGTCTCCCATACCGGGGCCCAGGAGGTTGATCGTTGCGACCACGGCCCCGAAAGCCGACTCGAGATTCAGCCCGGCGGCCATCATGGCCACGGTCAGCGCCAGTGCGGTCAGGAAATACAGCACCCAGAATCCCAGGACGGAAAACAGGATGTCCTCCGCGATGGGCCGATCACCCAGCTTGATCACGGTGACCGAATGGGGATAGGCCAGGCCAAAAAGCTGGCGGATACCCAGCTTGAGCACCAGCAGCAAACGAATGACCTTGATCCCGCCTGCCGTCGATCCCGCACACCCACCGGTGAATGACAGCATGACCAGCACGAGCGGGACGTGAAGAGGCCATTCCGAAAAGGTGGCTGTTGTAAATCCAGTGCTGGTCAATATGGAAGCCGTCTGAAAAGCAGACTGGCGCAGAGACTCCCAAAACCCTGTATAGGTATTTGTCAGGTAGAGGCTAAAGGCGACCAGCAGCGTGGACCAGAAAAAAATCCGTCCGTAGCTTCGGACCTCGGGGTCGCCGACAAAGGGCGCGATGCTGAGGCGCCTGAAGGCAACAAAATGGATCGCGAAATTTATGCCGCCGGCCAGCATGAAAAATATCGCGATCGTTTCAATCAGTTGACTGTTAAAGTAAGCCATGCTCTCGTCGTGAGGCGAAAATCCACCGGTTGAAATGGTCGTGAACGCATGCCCGATGGCATCAAACGGGGACATGCCGGCCAACCAGAAAGCCATGGCGCAGGCTACCGTGAGCCCCACGTAGATGGACCAGAGCGCCCGTCCGGTCGCTGCAATCCGCGGCGTGAGCTTTTCATGCTTGGCGACCCCGGATGCTTCCGCCTGGAACAGCTGCATGCCGCCGACACCCAGCCAGGGCAGAATCGCAACGGCGAGGACGATGATCCCCATGCCTCCGATCCACTGGGTTTGCTGCCGGTGATAGAGAATGGATGGTGGAAGCACGTCCAGGCCAATAATGACGGTAGAGCCGGTCGTGGTAAATCCGGAAACGGATTCGAACATGGCGTCTGTGAGGCCCAGGTGGAGACCCAGAATAAAGGGCAGTGAACCGATCACGCCAAGGATGACCCAGATCAGCGTAACCGTAAGGAATCCGTCCCGAACCGAAAGATCGTCCCGCTTCTGCGTTACCGGAAACCAAAGCATGGCGCCTGCCAGCAATGCCAGGATAAATGACCAGCTGAACACGCCCCATTCACCGTCGGCATAAAACAACGACACCACCAGCGAGGGGATAAAACTCAGGCTGTACATCATCACCAGGATGCCGCACAGTCTGATTACGGCGCTCTTGTGCATATCAGGCCCCGAATTTTCCGGCGTTCGTTACCAACAAGGCTGCTGACAACGCACATCGCCGGGAACGGCGGGGTATGATATTGCCTGTCAATTGTCGGGTGCTGATGCACGATGCCATGGTTGGTGACATGTTATTACCGGGTTGATGTGTCGAGGGGTTGGCTGCAGTTTTCTGCGCGTATTTTGGACATTATTATCCCTCGCTGCAGTTACCGGGTCACATAAAGAAGGTGTAAGATTTTTATGGAATTTTTACTTTCCTGATGGGTTTGGCACGCAGGGATTTGCCGGTTGCAAGAACGGTCGTTCTGTACCTCGGTGCAGCAATCGTGGTGCTGGCGACCACGGGGCTCGCCTACCTGCTCCATCGCCTGATGCCGCACGCCAACCTGTCACTGCTGTTCCTGACCGGCATCCTGATCGTAGCCGCCGGCGCCGGCCTGGGTCCTTCCTTGCTGGCCAGCGTTTTGAGCTTCCTGGCGTTCAACTATTTCTTCACCGGGCCGCTCTACACCCTCCAGGTAGCCGACGACGGGGACCTGGCAACGCTCGGTTTTTTCCTGTTGATCGCGGCGATTACCGGAAGCCTGGCGGCCCGCATGCACCGTGAAATCCGGCAGCGAATGGCCTCCCTGCAGAGAATGTCCAGGCTCTATGTATTTATCCGGCAAATGTCCTCGACGGTCGAAAGCGCGTCAGCACAGGAAATCCTGGCCGAGCACCTGCACTCGGCCCTGAACTGCTGGAATTTCCATCCTGATTTCAGAGTCCGGAACGACTCCGGAAATCCGGGCCTGTGCCGGCCAACCCGCCGAGCTTTCGGCGGTTGAGATCGAAACTGCGTGGTCCCGGCAACCCGCCACCATGTTGGAAAAGCGGGCGATGGACGTTCATCCCGCTGGCCACCAGCCGGGGTCTCGTGGGTCTGGCCGCCATTGAGGCACACCTGGACACCGGGCAGGCTGATTCCGCCCGCAGCATGTGTGAACAGGCCGGCGTGGTCATCGACCGCACCCAGTTGGCGAGGGATCTGGAAGAGACCCGGGTAATTTACGAAACCGAACAACTCAGATCCGCACTTCTGTCTTCGGTATCGCACGACCTGCGTACGCCATTGGCGTCAATTATCGGTTCCACCACCAGCCTGCTCGAGTATGGCGAATCGTTTTCCCCGGGCGATCGCAGGGAATTACTGCAGACCGTGGTTGAAGAATCTCAACGGCTGGACCGGCACATTCAGAACCTGCTGGACATGACGCGTATCGGCAAGGGCGGGCTCAAATTACGGCGCGATTGGGTCGACCTGCACGATATGGTGTCCAGCGCCCTCGGCCGGTTACGGGCCGAATTGAAAGACATCCAGGTCGATATTGAAATGTCGTCGCAGTTGCCGTTGGTGTGGGTCCACGGCGTCCTGATCGAGCAAGCCCTGGTGAACCTGCTGGACAACGCCATCCGCTTTTCACCGGCTGGAGGCCGTATTTCCATATTGGCCCGAACCAACGGCGAGACCATTGAAATTGACGTGTGCGACCAGGGTCCCGGCATTCCGGTTTCCGAAAGGGAGGTGATCTTCGATATGTTTTATACCGCGCGGCAGGGTGACCGCGGCAAGAACCAGGGTACCGGACTGGGATTGACGATTTGCAGGGGGATGATTGGCGCACACCACGGATCCGTCACCGCCCTGCCCGGGCCGGAAGAACGTGGCACTTGCATGCGGATCAGCCTGCCGATCGAAGGAAAAGACGAAGCCTGAAACCATGACTAAATTGAGTGGAAAGATTCTGCTGGTTGAAGACGAAGCGCAGATTCGCAAGTTCCTGAAAATCAGCTTCAATGCGCACGGCTACACGGTTTTTGAAGCCCGCCTGGGTGAAGACGGACTGGCCGTATGTGCCGAAGAAAACCCTGATCTCGTCATTCTCGATCTCGGGTTGCCGGACATGGACGGGCAGCAATTCATCACCCGCCTGCGTGAGTGGTCCGGGATTCCGGTCATTGTTTTGTCGGTGCGTGCATCGGAAACTGAAAAAGTACTCGCCCTCGATGCGGGGGCCAATGATTACGTCACCAAGCCGTTTGGGATCAATGAATTGATGGCCAGGGTCAGGTCGGTCATCCGCAGCAATCACGGCAACGAATCCGCGCCAAAGGTATTTGAATCACAAGGACTGCGGGTTGACCTGGCCAAGCGGGAGGTTGCCGTTGACGGCGACCCGGTGCATTTGTCAAAAAAGGAATATGAACTCCTCAGGCTGTTAACCAGTCACCCGGCACAGGTTCTGACCCACCAGCAGATCCTCCGCGAGGTATGGAGCAGCGCCCACCAGGATGAAACGCACTACTTGCGTGTTTTGGTCCGGCAACTGAGGCAGAAACTGGGCGACGACCCTACCCGGCCCCGCTTCATCGTGACCGTTCAGGGCGTCGGCTACCGGCTGGCCATCGAAAACGGAGAGCAAGCAACTGCATTTTGAACTTTGTCGTGGGGTGGTTCTAGCCTTCCGGTTTTTGCATTTTTCAAGGATCGGTGACCAAGATCACCACTGAAAATCCCGTATCGTTGCATAATTTATCCATCAGTCAACCCGCGTCACGGCCGGAATGGAAGCGACACCCGAACCGGAACGCAGAAAGGAAATCGATCATGTTACAGGAAATCCAATTCAAACTGCCAAAATCAACCGACCCGCTGGAAGTCACCAAGAGAGGGCTTGAAATCCTGAATGACCCATGGATGAACAAGGGCACCGCCTTTACGTTTGAAGAGCGCCAGGCGCTGGGCCTGAGCGGCCTGTTGCCGCCGTTCCGGTCCAACATGGAAGAACAGGTTCAGCGGATCATGGAGAATTACCGGCGCCTCACCGATCCACTGGAAAAATACATATTCCTGACTGCCATCGCAGACCGCAATGTCACCCTGTTCTACCGGGTGCTGATGGATAACCTGCTGGAAATGACGCCGATCATGTACACCCCGACCGTCGGACACGCCTGCCAGCAATTCGGGCACATCTACCGCAAGAACCGTGGCATGTACCTCAATCTGAACCATAAAGGGCGGATCGCAAAGGTGCTGGACAACTGGCCGGCCGATGAAGTCGACATCATCGTGATTTCAGACGGCAGCCGGATTCTCGGCCTGGGGGACCTGGGCGCCAACGGCATGGGCATTCCGATCGGAAAACTGGTGCTTTACGTCGCCGGTGCGGGCCTGCACCCGGACCGGACACTTCCCATCCTGCTGGATGTCGGCACCGACAACGATGAACTGCTGAATGACCCGCTGTACCTGGGAATTACCCGCCGCCGGGTCCACGGCGAGGAGTTCTACGAGATCGCCGATGAATTCGTCAAGGCAGCGACCGCCCGCTGGCCGAATGTCCTGATCCAATGGGAAGACTTCACCAATGACAAGGCCTTTCCCTTGCTGAACCGTTACCGGGACGAAGTACTGTGCTTCAACGATGATATCCAGGGCACCGGTTCGGTCGCACTGGCCGGATTACTGGCCGCCATGCGCTTGCGGAAAGAGCATCTGTCCGACCAGCGGATCGTGTTCTGCGGGGCGGGGTCGGCAGCGGTCGGCATCGCCGACATGATCTGCGCCGGCATTGCCGATGAACACAGCATGACGCTGGAGCAGGCGCGCAAACTGGTCTGGATGTGCGACTCCAAGGGCCTGGTCACGACCACTCGCGAGGGCACGCTGGACAAACACAAGATCCCCTATGCCCGCGACGAGAAACCGGCGCCTGAATTGCTGGATGTCGTGAAACGGGTGAAACCGACCATTATGATTGGCGCCAGCGGACAGGCGCATACGTTCTCGGAAGACGTTGTTCGGGAGATGTACAGGCACTGCAAGATGCCGGTCATCTTCGCGCTGTCCAACCCGACATCGAAAGCCGAATGCACCGCCGAGGAGGCTTACGAATGGACCGACGGCAAAGCCATTTTTGCCAGCGGCAGCCCGTTCCCGCCGGTGCGCATGGGCGGAAAGATCTACGTGCCGGGCCAGGGCAACAACATGTTCATTTTCCCGGGAGTGGGACTCGGCGCCGTCGTTTGCGGCGCACGCAAAGTCACCGACGAAATGTTTTTCACTGCGGCCAAGACGCTTGCTCACATGGTGACCGAGGAGGAACTGGCGGCCGGTACGATTTATCCGGACCTGGCCAAGATCCGGCAGATATCGCTGGCCATCGCGGCGGCCGTCGCCAGGCTGGCCTGGGAACAGGGTCTTGCCCGGTACGCGGAACCGAAGGACATCCGGCAGTACACGCGTGACCGCATGTACCAGCCGGATTACCGGCCCTATGTTGCGGCATGAGAGCTTGTTATATTATATTTTCATAACATAACACCTGGATCGATCGACTGAGGAAAACAGCATGGCCATCGCAAAAAGCCTGATCAACTATCTCAAGGAGCGCGGCGTTCACTATGACCTGGTGCCACACGAACATTCAGCGACTTCGCTGGAAACGGCGCACAAGGCGGACATTCCGGCGCACCAGGTGGCCAAGGCCGTGGTGCTCCGCGATGACGCCGGGTACGTTCTGAGCGTGCTGCCGGCCACCCATTCGCTCGAAATCGACTGGGTCAATGCCGAATTGAAACGGGAGTTGGAACTGGCCTGTGAAGATGAATTCAGGAAGGTTGTTCGGCGACTGTGAACCCGGCGCAGTACCGGCGCTTGGCGACGCCTACGGAATCCAGGTGATCTGGGATGACGACCTGAAATACACGTCCGATATTTACATCGAAGCCGGTGATCACGAGCACCTGATCCGGATTGAACCGGAAAGCCTTCAGGAAATTGATGAAGTCCCTGCCTCACTCCATCATCAGTTCAGACAGCGAGGTCGGCGGCTGGAAGTTCTAGGGAAGGATCTTCAGTCGGAATGCTGCTTGATTTCGAGGAATCCGCCAGGGCAGACTTCGATGCACTTGCCGCATTCCTTGCACTGATCGAGGTTGAGCGTGAAGTACATGTCCGGGACTCGGTTCCTCCAGCCGGGTGAAACAGCCGGAAGTGCAGTACATGTAGCACTGCTCGCAACCGGAACACGATCCGCAGGAAAAGCAACGCTCCACCTCCGCCAGGAACTGGCTTTCGGTGATGGTTTTTGCCACCTCCGTTCATGCCGGATGCGACCCTTTCGGCGCACGGAAGCCGCGGCGTATGCACGGCAGCAGTTCCCGACTTGCTGGCCAAGCGGATGTTTTCACCGTTGATTTCGGGAAATCCCGGTTCCTCGCAGGCGATCGGGATTGGGCAAGGCCACGCAGCCGGGCATGCAGCGCCTCCGCCGCATGCCGGCCCTGGATGATCGCTTCACCGGCAATCCCGGGATTGATGGCATCGCCTCCCGCCTGGATACCGGATCCAGGGCTCCGCCAAGCGGATCCGGCACCAGCCAGTTTCCGTCATGATCGAGGGACTCGAGTCCGTCCAGCATCGGAACCTGTGAGACCGCCGCAATCACCGTATCCGCCGGCAGTGAGAAATTCGGAACCGGAACCGGTACGGGACTCCTGCGCCCGGAGGAATCCGGCGGGCCCAGGCTCATGCGCTGCACCACGACGGCGGTCAATACACCGTCCGCGTCGCGCTCCAGGCGCACGGGCGCAGCCAGCAGGATGAGTTCGACCCCCTCCTCCAGCGCGTCTTCGATCTCGCTGGCAATCGCCGGCATTTCTTCCCGGCTGCGGCGATACAGAATCGTCACGTCCGCCCCGCCCGCCGGGCGCAACGGGCAGCGTCCATCGCCGTGTTACCGCCACCGACCACGATGACATGTTTGCCGGTGTCGACCTGCTGCGCCGCTGTTGATGCGGACCAGGTAATCGGTGCCCGTCCAGACCGAGGACCCGTCGCCGCCCGGAATGGCCAGGCCCGCCCCATCTGGGCGCCGATCCCGAGGTACAGGCTGGAATGACGCGGTACGAAGTTCTTCCAGGCTGATATCGGCTCCCACCCGTGTATTCAGTTTCAGTTCGACACCCAGGTCGAGTATTTTCTGGATCTCGGCAATCCAGCACATCCTGCGGGAAGCCGGTAGTCCGGCACCCCGTACCGGAGCATCCCCCCGGCCTTTTCCCGTGCGTCGTAGACGGTTACCCGGTATCCTCTGCGGGCCATCTGGTAGGCAAAGGAAAGCCCGGATGGCCCGGCGCCGATCGACCCCCACCCACTCCTTGGCGTCTATACTTCGAGACCGCGGAAGCGGCAAGTCCTGTTCGATCCCATAATCGCCCAGGAATCGCTCCATCGCGTTGATCGCGAGCGGTTCGTCCAGTTCGCGACCGGTTGCAATGACGTTTCGCACGGGTGCGGGCAGATTCGCCCCAGCGTGGCGGGAAAGGGATTGACGTCGGTGATCAGGCGCCAGGCCTGCGCCAGGGCATCCTCTCGGCGACGCACCCGTCTTGTGGCGCTGGGCGACCAACCCGATCCAGCCGCGGATGTCGCCGCAATTGGCGCAACCCACCTGGCAAGGCGCTGCTTTCTCGACCTGGGCCGGGCGGAAGGACGGTGTGATACGGTCTTCGATCCCGATGGCGGAGGCTGGCTTTGTCGTGTTGTCGCGGTCACAGCTCGGTTTTCCCGTGCCGCGAGATTTCTTCGTTCAGGTGCCTGATGCGGTGTGACATGGTTTTCAACAGGTTGACCGCGAGCAGAGGATCTTCCCGGATCCGGGTCAACAAGGCCTTTTTGTCAATTTTCAACACCCTGGCCTCTCCTTGCGCGCGAACCGTTGCCGAACGCACCTCTTTTTCAAACACCGCCATCTCGCCAAAGAAGTCGCCGGCCTCCAGGAACGCCAGGTGCTGTTCACCTCCCTTCAGGCTGTTCTGGAGTACTTCGACACGCCCGCCCTGCACCACGTACAT
The DNA here is from genome assembly GCA_963700705.1 of uncultured Gammaproteobacteria bacterium. Lineage (GTDB taxonomy): Bacteria > Pseudomonadota > Gammaproteobacteria > Xanthomonadales > SZUA-36 > JAHEFT01. The sequence continues at coordinate 83,982 of CAVOYQ010000021.1, forward strand.
GCTGTCCCCGGTTTCGCCCTGCCGGATGATGATCTCTCCATCAGCATAGACTTTCCCCAGCGCTCCGCCCACCATGTCAGGCCACCTTTTCTTCAGGGTGAGCGCCGTTCCTGCCCGGCACGAGAGCCGCACCCAGGCTCAGCAACAGGTTATAGATAAAGCCCGGGTGCAAGGTGCCGCGAAACATTTCCACGTACGGCGCGCTGCCGGTGAACATGTTCCACAACAGGGAACTCATGTGTGGGCGCGCGCCTGCTTTTCTCCTGTTCCTTTTGCGCCATGCGCAGCATGGCCTTACGCGTGATGCGCGAATTCTTCATGATCGCATTGGTGGCGAACATGACCTTGCCCACCCGGTTGTCGTTGACGATATTCCGGCAGGTCGGCCAGTAGTGTTTTTCAAAATCTTTTGCCGACACCCCATGGAATATGGCAGAGGTGGCCGCTGCCTTGCCGGTGCGGAACGCGGCGCCGATACCGTCCTTGTACAGGCGCGTGATTCCGCTGTCGCCGACCATGACGACACGGTCACCGTAGGGCCGCTTGCGCGCGCCCAGGTTGATCAGCGGGGAACAACTGCAGACGCAGGGGGTGGCGTTGGTGGGAAAGGTGCGCCGCACGACGGGATCGTTCAGAAAGGCGTGAACCAGTTCCTGGTCGAGGTCATCGCCCGACCATGACAACGGTGGCAAACGACCCCTTGGGAATGATGGCCGCAAACTCGAAACGGGGAATATCCAGCAGGAACACGTGCACCGACCGGCCCAGAATCCGCAGGATTTCCTCCCGGGTGGAGCGGAATTCACAGATATAGCCGCGGGTCGTTTTGCGGCGGTTGATAGTCGCCGGACAGGTTCCCCAGCATGTTGATGATATTGCTGTTGACGCCGGCCGCCATCGGCGACCAGGTCGTAACGCCCGCCCTTGCCGTCTCCGTAGCGCAGAAACGGCATGCCGTCGCGGCTTTCCACACCGGTGATCAAGTGCGGGACGATATTCGCCCCGAGTCCTTTTGCCATCCCCTGCAGGTAATCGTCGAAGCTGTCCAGTTCGACGTCGCCGCCCTCGCGCGGTCCATTGCCCCGGTACAGCGCGGCAATGCGGCGCTCATGCACCGGGCTTTCGATCGCGACATCACCGACATCCATGTGCACCACGTAGGATTCCACCCCACGCTGCACAACGCTCCTGGGCAGAACAATACCTTCGGCGGCCAGGGTCTGGACCAGCGACTCCGACACGATGCCGCCGCAGTGGTTGCAGCCGGCCGGGCCGCAGTATTTGAACGAGCGTGGTTCGAAAATATCGACCCCGATATCCAGGTCGATGGCCTGGGCCATCTTGAGCAGGAAATAGGAAAAAAAAGAACCCGCCGGTCCGCCGCCGATGACGGCGATACGTGATCCGTCCCGCAGGGTGAAGTCCCTTTCCTCGTCTTCGACGAGGTTTGAAAACGAATCCGCTACGGACTTGTGCGTCAAGGGTGACATTGCTTCTCCCTTCAACCATGTCCGATGTTCTGTTAGTCTACGCCGACACTCAAAAACACCGAACAGACATAAATCAATCAAACGGGATTTTTTTGTTGAAATGCGCGAGCTTCGGGAATCAATAGCCATAGCCTCACCAGTGCAGACCGTTTGGGAACTGCTGGCTGATTTTGGTGGCGTCTCGAACTGGGCGCCCTACATGAAGACTTCCCATTTGATCGGAGACATCCAGTCCGGCATTGGAATGCGCCGCGGAATGCGCCACGCCTGGGGATTCCGTTTCGAGGAAGCCGTTACGCAATGGTCCGAAGGCAAGGGTTTTTCATTCGATGTGTTCCGCGCGCCTTTCCCCATGACGGATGTCAAGGAATCATGGATCGTCGACCATGAAAACGGTATTTCAACCGTGTCCACCCGGGTCACTTACCGCATGCACCTGGGTTTTATCGGCAAGGCGATCGACTGGATGCTTGTGCGCTTTGTCGTACAGCGGGAAATGCGCGCCGGACTCAGGGGCCTGAAGCAGTACAGTGAATCCAGGTAGCCGGCGCAGCATACAGTCCTTGTTGCAGCGAGCCTGGTGGCGTGCCGGACAGTCTCTGAAGCTGACCCTCGAACGGATCACCCGCCGGTTACCCGGGTCCTGGAGCCGGTTTCTGCCGAATTCCGGTCAACTACCAGCCGGCGATAGCTGCGCCGCTGGCCGGGCGGTTCTGCCCCGCGCCATTTCGCCAGGTTGACCTGTACGACTCGGGACAGGCTTATTGTTGCTGCTCGGCCTGGCTACCCGACACCCATGGGTAACCTGGAGCATACTTCGCTGCTGGAAATGTGGAACAACCCGGTTATGCAGCGCATCCGGGAGAGCATCTACGATGGCAGTTTTCGTTATTGCCGCCACTCGGTGTGCCCGGCCATCCTGAACGATTCACTGTGGTCGATGAAGGAAGCAGAGAACGACACGGAATTCGGTGCGGATGTTCAGGCCCGGCGCACGGTGTTGAGTAATCCACCGCTGTTGCTGAATTTATGCAATGACAAGTCCTGCAACCTGTGGTGCCCCAGTTGCCGAACGGTGCGGATCAACCACCCCGACGGCCCGGACTTCGAATTTCGCAAAAAGTTGCAGGCACGGCTGTTGGAACCTTACCTGTCCTGGCCTACCGACCAGGCGTTCACGCTGTCCATCACCGGGTCCGGAGACCCGTTTGCCAGCAAGGTGTTTCGCGAGTTGCTGTACACGCTGGATGGCAGCATGTTCCCGAACATGCGCATCAACTTGCAGACCAACGGCGTGCTCCTGACGCCCCGCAGCTGGCAGAGGATGCACCGCATCCATTCCAACATCACGGCGATATTCATCTCTTTCGATGCCGGGACCGAGGCGACCTACGGGATTACCCGCCGGGGTGGTCATTGGGGGCACTTGCTGCAGAATTGTGCGCGGCTGGGAGAACTGCGGCAGCGAGGCGAAATACGTCACTTGCGCTTCGATTTCGTCGCCCAGGCGGCCAACTTCAGGGAAATGGCCGCGTTCGTGAAACTGTCCCGGGAACTGGGTGCTGACCGGGCTTATTTTTCGCAATTGCTGAACTGGGGGACCTGGTCGTCCGTTGACTATTTTGACCAGTGTCCCTGGCTCCCGGATCATCCCTTGCGCGATGAATTCCTGGAGGTTCTGCGCGACCCGGCTTTGAATGATCCGTTTGTCGACCTGGGTAACCTGACGGAATTCCACCGGGAGGCACAGTCCCTGGCCTGATACAATCCGGCTCAAGGCTCCAGGGCTGCGGCAATTTCCGCCAGAACCGCGGGGTCTTCAATCGTCGCAGGCGTCGTGTATGCCTGGTGGTCAGCAATCTTGCGCATGGTTCCGCGAAGGATTTTGCCGGAACGGGTTTTTGGCAGACGTGCGACGACGAGTATATCCCTGGGCGTCGCAATGGCGCCAACCTGGGACCGGACCGTTTGCACCAACTCAGCCTTCAAGGTCGCCTCGTCAATTTCCGCACCGCTGTTGAGTACCACGAAACCCAGCGGCATTTCACCTTTCAACGTGTCGGCCACGCCGATAACAGCGCATTCGGCCACTGCCGGATGAGTGATCAGTGCTTCCTCCAGCTGGCCGGTGGAAAGTCGGTGTCCCGCGACGTTTATCACGTCGTCAATACGGCTCATGACCCACAGATAACCCTGCTCATCCATGACCCCGGCATCGCCGGTCAGGTAGTACCCCTGGAAACGCGACAGATAGGCATCGTAATAGCGCTTTTGATTACCCCACAAAGTCGGCAGGGTACCCGGAGGCAACGGCAGTTTCGCGACGATATTTCCCGACTGCCCGCGCGGAACTTCATTGCCGTTATCGTCCAGCACGCGGATATCGTATCCGGGCACCGGCACGGTCGGAGAACCGGCCTTCACGGGAAGAGACTCAATGCCCATGGGATTTGCCGCCATGGCCCAGCCACTTTCTGTTTGCCACCAATGATCTATGACCGGTATTTCAAGTTGATTCTCAGCCCAGTGCAGGGTATCCGGATCACAACGTTCCCCCGCTAAAAACAGGGTTTCCAGGCTACTGATGTCGTACTGATGCAGCAATTTACCGTCCGGATCTTCCTTCCGAATGGCGCGAAAAGCGGTCGGCGCCGTGAACAGGCACTTGACCTTGTGCTGCTGAATGACCCGCCAGAACGCGCCGGCGTCCGGTGTGCCGATGGGTTTGCCCTCGTAGAGTATCGTTGTACAACCGTGCAGCAGTGGTGCGTAAACGATGTAGGAATGGCCCACGACCCAGCCAATATCCGAAGCGGCCCAGTAAACATCGCCGGGTTGCACGTTGTAGATGTGATCCATGGTCCATTTCAGCGCAACCGCGTGCCCGCCATTCGGCCGGACCACACCCTTGGGTTCGCCGGTCGTACCCGAGGTATACAGGATGTACAGCGGATCGGTTGCAGAAACCGCGACGCAGTCAACCGGCCTGGCTGCCGCCATGGCCTGGTCCCACAGCACGGCGTGGGGAAGGGGTTGATCGATGGGCAGTTGCGGCCTGGAAACCAGGATCCGGCGCAGATCACTCGCGCCGGCCAGTTTCAGCGCCTCTTCCATCAGCGGCAGATAAGGTATGACGCGCTTGCCTTCAATGCCGCAACTTGCACTGATAATGAGCTTTGGTGCGGCATCCACGATCCGGGTGGCCAGTTCCTTGGCCGCAAAACCGCCAAAAACCACCGAATGAATCGCGCCGATTCGCGCGCAGGCCAGCATGGAAATGACAGCCTCAGGAATCATCGGCATGTAAACGATGACACGGTCGCCCTTTTCCACGCCATTGTCCCGCAGGACACCGGCAAACCGGGCCACTTCATCCCGCAACTGATCATAGGTGTAGGTGCGAACCTGGCCGGTGACCGGGCTGTCATAAATCAGTGCAGCCTGCCCGCCGCGGCCTGCGTCACAGTGCCGGTCGAGGGCATTGTGGCAGGTGTTTATCTCGCCGCCGCTGAACCACTCGTAAAAGGGCGGATTGGAGTCATCGAGCACCTTATCCCAACGCCTGGACCATTCCAGGTTTTCGGCAATTTCCGCCCAGAATTGATCGGGATTTTCAATAGACGCCAGGTAAGTTGATTTGTAAGACATGCTCTTGCCACTCCGGAATTTACGTCAAATTGCAATGGAATCCAGTGGATATACTAGGTTATCGTGGCCACCAGTCCATAAGACTTTAGTCAGTAAAACCTCAGGTAAGGTCCCAGCTTCAGTTTTCCATCCCCGGCCATCCGTGAGGCTATGGCCAGCAACAACTCGGCCGTGGCGAACGCGTCGGACAAAGCATTGTGAGCCGTGTAACGCGGCAGGTTATAGGTGCTGCGCAGCCGGCTCAATTGCAGGTCGCCTTGCTGCACCGGGATTTCCCGTCGCGTTCGCAGGCCCAGTTCGATCTGCATGGTGTCCAGTACCACGAAAGGCGGAGTCTGCCCTGCCCAATCGAGGCAGGCTTTGAGCAGAAACGCGATGTCAAGATCCGCGTGGTGGAATACCCAAACCCGCCCCGCCGCGGCTTCGAAAAGTTGCTCCAGGCCTTCGATGATATCCAGTCCTTCGGCCAGTTCGCTGTCCAGCAATTCGTGAATGGCGGCGCTGGAACCCACGGAATGGTCGGAAACAATCAACAGGTGACGGCTCGAACCCATCTGGATTCTACCGTTGTCGACCAACACCCAACCCATTGAAATAATGTTGTGGCTGGCCGCATCCAGGCCCGTCAGTTCAAAGTCCACTGATATGATCGGCGTGTTCCCGATATCATCTATATCCAGCTTTGCGCTGGCTTCGAGATAATGCCTGAGCCCTGGGTCAGTGCATTTTTCGGCCAGGTTCGCACAACGTTTCCTGTGCCGCCATCGCCTTAGCATTGGCCGCTCCCATACTGCACTAGTGAACCTGGTACCGCAGCGCCAGTGCTTCCTGCGCTTCTTTAACCAGCATGAAGGCGGATTTCAGGTTTCGGCGCATCAGTGGTGACAACTCGTCCGGGGGCACAAAATTGGTCGGGCTCTGTCCCTGGGCCACCTGCTCCGCCTGGTATTCCAGGCGAATCCGGCTGATCAGGATCAACGCATCCCGCAGGCTGTTCGCGTCGTTTTTGTTCATCAGGCCCAGCCGTGAAGCGAGTTCTATCCGGTCAAATGTATTTGCCAGCTTGATACCTCCTTCTAGCGCGCGCATACGCACCAGGTCTGTAATGGGCACGATGCCGCGATGTTTCAGGTTCAGACCCTCGCTCTGCGTGCCATCGTCCTCCTGTACGAATCGCCGGAAAAATCCGATCGGAGGCCGGTGGCTCAGCACGTTGGCCGCCATGAAACGCCGGAAAATCCGGTTGGCCTTGGCCCGCTTGGTTGCGTAAGACAAAAGCTGGTCGACAAGCCTGCTGTTTCCGTGCACGCAACGCATGTCAAAAAAAATGCTGCTGTGCATTACGGACTTGGGCTCGGGAGCATCGATCCAGCTGTCGAACTGGTGTTTCCACTTGGCCAGCGACATCCGCCACTTGACGTTCATGGCCATGATTTCGCCCGGGCAAAAAACGTATCCGAGGCGATCAAGCCCCTGGCATACCTTGTTGGCCAGCTTTGAAAAATACTCGGCTTCTTCGGGTTGCGCTTTTCGCTCCAACACCATCCCATTGTCCTGGTCTGTCCTTGCCGTTTGTTCCTCGCGGGCTTGCGAACCGAAAACGACCCAGGCATACGGCATCGGCGGCGGGCCCAATTCGGATTCCGCCAGCAGGATCAGGCGCACCGTGAACGCGTCCGTGATATGGGTAATCATGCGCCCGATCTGCTCGACATCGCGACCGAGGTTGACCATGCGCACGAACAGCGAAGGCAGGCGCTGGCTCAATTTAACCAGTTCATCAACAGACTTTTTCTTGTGAATGTCACGGACAAGCCGCAATGGATGCTCCGACTGGCTCCGGAGAATATCCCCGGCTGTCACCAGTCCGATCGGGAGTCCATTTTCCATCACGGGCAGATGGTGATAATTCTCCCGCATCATCAACAATAGCGCAGTGTCGACGCCCGAATCCGCAGGAAGCTCTTTCGGGTTGGCCGTCATTACTTGCTGAATGGCCGTTCCGGGATCCAGGTCTACCGCCAGGACACGCTGCCGCAGGTCCTTGTCGGTGACGATTCCGACCAGTGAACCCTCACACATCACCAGTACGCTGGAGACGTTTTCCCGGCTCATCAACCGGGCGGCCTCACGGACACTGGCCTTGCAGTCGATCTGGACGGGCATGTTCTTGATCAGGTCGCGCACCTGGGTCGCCGATCGCCTTACCTGGGCAGCTGCGCTCAAACGGGATTTATGGTGACTGCTGAAGTACTCGGCGAGCAGGGGGTGTTTCTCCAGGATCTGTTCAACCGTCGCTGGCCGGCAGGTGCCAGACCAGGCAGTCTTCTTCTGCTTCTGCGCAATACGGTTTTTGTTCCCCATGGAACCATATCTGGTGACCGAACAGTTCTCCCTCGGACCGCTTGTCGAGAAATTTGCGGTCCGCATCAATCAGGCGAACCGCGCCCTTGCGGATGATCGCCAGGGCCGGCTGGTCCTTCAGTGCAAAAATCACTTTGCCCTGCGGGTAGTAGGCTGCCTCCAGCTTACGCGCGACTGCATTAAGTTCTTCCCCGTCCAGGGTGTTGAACGGCAGGACCGTGTGCAGAAATTCCGTGGCGAGACTCAAGTCATGCATACAGGGATTCTAACGGTTACCGACAGATTACAGAAACCAAAAAATAAGCAGGGCCAGTCAAAAGACTGGCCCTGTCCTTGCCGTGAAATACCGGTTCGATTAATGGTCTGCTGCAGCAGCAGCCGCACTTCTCGGCACGCGGATATCTTCCACCAGGTGCTGAATATGCTCCGGCGGAGCCTTGGTGACTTTCGACACCGCGATCGCGACGGCGAAGTTCAACATTGCGCCCACCGCGCCGAATGATTCCGGCGAAATACCCATGAACCAATTGGCCGGAACGTTTGCCGCCATCTCGGTTCCCGGGACGAAGAACCAGCCCTTGAACCAGAAGATGTAGATCAGCGTGGACAGCAAGCCCGTCAACATGCCGGCAATCGCGCCCTCCCGGTTCATCTTCTTGTTGAAGATTCCCATCATCAGGGCCGGGAAGATGGACGACGCAGCAAGACCGAACGCCAGCGCCACGACCTGGGCCGCAAAACCGGGTGGATTCATACCCAGGTAGCCCGCGACCAGGATCGCACCCGCCATCGCTATCCGGCTGGCCATCAGTTCCTTCTTCTCGGAAATATCCGGCGCGATCATGCCCTTGAGCACATCATGCGAGATCGACGAGGATATGGCCAGCAACAACCCGGCGGCCGTTGACAGCGCGGCAGCTAGGCCACCGGCAACTACCAGGGCGATGACCCAGTTCGGTAACCTGGCGATTTCAGGATTGGCCAGCACCATGATGTCCCGGTCCACCGTGACCATCTCGTTGCCCTTCCAGCCAAAACCGGCAGCCTTGGCGTTAAATGCTTCGTCTGCGTCGTTGTAATACTGGATGCGGCCGTCGCCGTTCTTGTCTTCAAACTTCAGAAGGCCGGTGGTTTCCCAGTTCTTGAACCAGGATGGACGCTCCTCATAGACCAGGTTGCCGTTCGGGCTACCGACTTCGCCGGTCTGGATCGTGTGCATCAGGTTGAGGCGGGCCATGGCGCCAACCGCCGGAGCCGTGGTGTACAGGATCGCGATAAAAACCAGCGCCCAACCGGCGGAACTGCGTGCGTCGGAAACTTTGGGCACGGTAAAGAAACGGACGATCACGTGCGGCAGACCGGCCGTTCCGATCATCAGCGACAGGGTCAGCAGGAACAGGTTGAGCGTTGTCCCTTTCTGAGTCGTGTAGGCAGCGAAGCCAAGATCCGTCACGACCATGTCGAGCTTGTCCAGCAATGCCACACCGGAGCCATCGGCCATGGTACTACCCAAACCGAGTTGCGGTACGGGGTTGCCGGTCAGGTTCAGGGAGATGAATATCGCCGGCACCGTGTAGGCAAAAATCAACACGCAATACTGGGCAATCTGGGTGTAGGTGATACCTTTCATCCCACCGAGCACCGCGTAGAAGAAAACGATGCTCATGCCCACCAGGACCCCGACCTCGAAAGGAACCTCGAGGAAACGTCCGAAAGCAACGCCGACACCTTTCATCTGGCCAATTACATAAGTAATCGACATCGTGATCAGGCAGATCACCGCCACCAGGCGGGCTGATTTCGAATAGAAACGATCCCCGATAAATTCCGGCACGGTGAACTTTCCGAATTTCCGCAGGTAGGGAGCCAGCAACAGCGCCAGCAGCACGTAACCGCCGGTCCAGCCCATCAGGTAGACCGCTCCGTCATAACCCATGAAGGCAATCAGGCCCGCCATGGAGATGAACGAGGCGGCCGACATCCAGTCGGCGGCCGTGGCCATGCCGTTGGCGACCGGGTGGATACCCTTGCCGGCAACGTAAAATTCACCGGTGGTAGAAGCCCGGGACCAGAAGGCGATGCCGATGTACAAGGCAAACGTGGCGCCGACAACGATTAGAGTTAGTGTTTGAAGATCCATCATATGCCTCCGTCAGTCTTCTTCTACGTTGAATTTTTTGTCGAGCTTGTTCATGCGGGACGCATAGACAAAAATCAGGATGACAAAAACGTACATTGAACCCTGTTGCGCAAACCAGAAGCCCAGCTTGTATCCGCCAATGCTGATGGCGTTGAGCTGATCAACCAGGATAATGCCGAACAGGTACGAAACGATGAACCAGATGGTCAGGCAGATGGTCACCAGCCTCAGGTTTGCCTTCCAATAATTTGCCCTGCTGAATTGTTCACTCATGGGTAGTCTCTCCGATGGGTTGTCACCGAAGGCTATATTACTTTGCACATGCAGTTGAAACCCCCCGACTTTAGTCGTATACAATCGGGGCATGCTCAGTCCCTGGTCATTGATCCTGATCGCGCTGGCTTACGTCAGCCTGTTGTTCGCCATCGCCTGGATCGGCGACAAGCAACGCATCGCCAGGGACCACCGCAACGTGCAGGCAATGATTTACTCGCTTTCCCTGGCCGTCTACTGCACTTCCTGGACGTTTTACGGCGCGGTGGGAAGCGCGGCCACAACCGGCTGGGGTTATCTGCCGATTTACATCGGTCCGGCGATGATGATGTTGCTCGGCACCGACCTGATACGGCGTATCGCCACGACCAGCCACGATCAGCGCATCACGTCCATTGCCGATTACATTGCCTACCGTTACGGGCGCAGCCATACCATCGCGGTGCTGGTGACGCTGGCGGCCGTGATCGGGTCAGTGCCCTACATCGCCCTGCAGCTGAAAGGCATCACCATCGGTTTTGAAGTGATCAGTCGTTCGACCGGCGCAGTGATACCGCTGTCCGGCAACCTGCCGCTCTATCTCGCCTTAGCACTGGCGCTTTTTGCGATCTTGTTCGGAACACGTAATATGGACGCCAGTGAGCACCACAGGGGGCTGATGTGGGCAATCGCCTTCGAGTCCGTGGTCAAGCTGCTGGCGTTCCTGGCGATCGGATTATTTGTGATTTTCGGCGTGTTCGACGGCTTTGGTGACGTCGCACGGACGGTCCGGGAAAACCAGGAATTGGAGACTCTTTTTTCGCCCTGGAAACTGCCCGAGGGATTCGGCATACAGCTGGTTTTGTCCATGGTCGCGATTCTCTGCCTGCCCCGGCAATTCCACGTCGCCATCGTTGAATTCAGGAACACGCGGGATCTGAAAATGGCCCGCTGGCTATTCCCTTCCTACCTGATGGTGTTCGCCGTCCTGGTTATGCCCATCGCGCTGGCAGGCCTGACACAGTTTTCCGGCCAGAACGTCAATCCGGACACTTTTGTACTGGCACTGCCGATCGCGTTTGATCAACAGGCATTGACGGTGCTGGCGTTCCTGGGCGGCTTTTCCGCCGCAACCGGCATGGTGATCGTGGCTACCGTGGCGTTGGCGATCATGGTCAGCAACGACATCGTGATGCCCCTGATGCTCAGAAGCGGCGTTGCGCGGCGCCCGGGGCAGACGGATCTGTCGCAAACGCTGCTGCGGGTGCGGCGGGTTTCCATCCTGGCCATCACGTTGGTGTCCTATCTTTATTACCGGGCCATCGAGGCGGGAGTTCCGCTGGCATCCATCGGCCTGTTGTCGTTTTCAGCCGCTGCCCAATTCGCCCCGGCGATGTTGATCGGCCTGTATTGGCGCGGGGCCAGCCGTATCGGTGCGATCGCAGGTCTGTCCTGCGGGGTTACGACCTGGTTTATCCTGCTCCTGTTACCGTCATTTTCCGCCAGTGAATTCATACCAGCGCAGCTTTCGGCCATTTCTTTCAACCAGGGAGCCCTGTTGTCACTGGTTCTGAATGCTGCTGCCATCATTGTCGTGTCGTTGTTTTTGCCGGACAGTAAGCCAAGTACCGATGCCAGCCCGAAAAAAAGCGACGCATCAGGCGGCCTGATCACGCTGGGTGAACTGGAAAAGACCATCGGCCGTTTTCTCGGCATACAAAACACGCGTGAAGCACTGGCTACTCACCTGGGAACGATCCACCCGGAACCCGCCGCGCTGGCAACGCCGGCCACCATTCAGTTCGGTGAACGTCTTTTGGCCGGTTCCATCGGCTCGGCGTCCGCGCGCACCGTGCTGACAACAGCCCTGCACCACCGTGGCCTGGGTCCGGACGCCGTCCTGGAACTTTTAAATCGCACATCGCAAGCCGTGCAGTTCAATCGTGAACTGCTTGAATCGACACTGGATAACATGTCACAGGGCGTCGCGGTCGTGGACAAAAACCTCAGGCTGGTCGGCTGGAACCGGCGCTACCTGGAATTGATGGGCTATTCAAAAGACACCGTGCACCTGGGCCAGCCTGTTGAGGAATTGATCCGCCTGAATGCAAAACGCGGTTTGCTGGCGGATGAAGACATCGAAACGGGTGTTCGAAAGCGGATTGAACATCTCCGCAGCGGCCTTCCGCATCGCTACGAACGGCCCTGGCTCGATAACAAGGTAATGGAAATTGAAGGCAACCCGATGCCCGGTGGTGGCTACGTGACGACATTTACCGACATCACCCATTTCAAGGATATCGAACGGGAACTGCAGGAAATCAACGAGACCCTGGAACAACGCGTGCAGCAACGAACCCGGGAGTTGAGAGAGGCGCTGCAGGACGTTGAGGACGCGCGGCAGGCGGCGGAAGCCGCGAACCTCAGTAAGACCCGGTTCCTGGCCGGAGCCAGCCATGATTTGCTGCAACCGATGAACGCTGCCCGGCTTTTCGTCTCGATCCTGCGCCAGCACCAGGACGAGAAAGGCGAGCAGGCACGGCTGGTCATGCGGATTGACCGCAGCCTGACCGCGGCAGAGGATCTTCTGAAAGCCCTGCTCGATATCTCGAAGCTCGATTCAGGTATGTACGAACCGGAACCGGAAGTGATCGCAGTCGATGAACTGTTCGAACAATTGCGGCGGCGTTTCAAACCGATCGCTGCCAATCACGACCTGAAACTGCGCGTGCACGCGACCGGACACCACATTTACAGCGACCGGAACCTGCTCTACCGCATCATCCAGAATTTCCTGGCCAACGCCATCCGGTATACGGAATCCGGTGGTGTGCTGCTCGGGTGTCGCTTGAGGGGGCGGGACCTGTGCATCAGTGTCTGGGACAGCGGGGTGGGCATTGATGCAGCAGACCAGCAGGTCATTTTCCAGGAATTTCATCGACTGGATTATGCCCAGCGCCTGGATGAAAGAGGACTGGGCCTGGGCCTCGCGATTTGTGAACGCATCGCGCGAATGCTGAATCACAGAATTGATCTCTACTCGCGGCCGGGCCATGGCAGTTGTTTCTCCGTCCTGGTTCCGCTGGCAAGCGCTGATCAAATGGCTCAAAGGGTACTGCCCGCTGATGCACCGGGCGAACCGGCGAAGCTGGAGGAATTAACGGTGCTGGTTATCGACAACGAAGCCGAAATTCTCGACGGCATGAAAATGCTGCTGGAACATTGGGGTTGCCAGGTCATGCTGGCTGTCGACCAGCTCGAAACCACCCAACAAATTCGCGATTTCGGTGCGCCTGACCTGGTCCTGGTGGACTATCACCTGTCCGGCCAGGCCAATGGCCTGGACGTAATGGAACACCTTGACCTGTTGTTGGGCACCCGCCTGCCCGCAATCGTGATCACTGCTGACCGTTCAACGGAACTCGAAGAAAAGGTGCGCCTGAAGAATTACGGCCTGTTGCGCAAACCCATCAAACCCGGCGCGCTGCGGGCGCTGATGACCAATACGATCAAGAACCGCCAGGTGCACTAGCCCGCCTAAAGCGCGTGATCCGGATTGGAGACGGACAACTGGCTGGCCGCCAGCACGGCCTGCGTGCGGTTGTTTACGCCCAGCTTGTTCATGATTGCCGTCACGTGGGCCTTGACCGTTGCTTCTGAAACCGTCAGTTCATGGGCAATCTGCTTGTTCAGCAGGCCCTGCGACATCATCATTAAAACCTTGAATTGTTGGGGCGTAAGCTGCGACATGCGTTCAGCCAATTCTATTTCCGACGAGTTCTTTCCGGGCAGGTTCGAGACCGTGGATTCGGGTGTCCAGATTTCCCCCATCAGGACTGAAGCGATGGCCGAAGTAATGGTTTCAATACTGGACGACTTGGGAATGAACCCCGCCGCGCCGTGCTGAATGGCGCGCTGAATAACCACCGGGTCTTCGTTGGCCGAGATAATGACCACCGGCACGCTGGGATAGCGTTTGCACAGGTACACAAGGCCGGCAAAACCACTGACGCCCGGCATGTGCAGATCCAGCAATACGAGATCTACTTCCCTGTTCTGATCGACCAGTTCCTGCAGGCTTTCAAAAGAACTGGCCTCGAGGAACCGCGTCTGCCCCTGCTCCGCCTCCAGCGCTTCCTTGATGGCGGTACGGAACAACGGGTGGTCGTCGGCGACAATGACGGTTTCCGCTTGTATGGCAATCAATCTGTTCATGATCTCTTACCATTTTCCCCCTTTAAGCCCCCCCAGTCATCCTAGACCATAGTAGCAGAATCCCAGCCTTGGAGACGCAGGCGACCTGCCGAGCCCCGGTTGGATAAATCGAACGAAGCGAGACTCCATATTAGACCAATGGCTAATACCCGCCCGGATCTGAAAATTCGCATCATGCCTATGCGAACACATCTGATGGGAGAGGCTATCATGGCCCAAAAATCTATAAAGAAGACACTTCTGAGTTTATCCGTGGCTGTAGCGCTGGGTTGCAGTTCGGGTAACATCTTTGCCGACGGGGACCGCGTCGAAGAACTCGAAGCCCGTGTAGCAGAACTCGAAGCCCTGGTGACCCGCTTGTTGCAAAACCAGGAAGCGGTTGAAGTCGTTGATACGGTAGCGGTTGAAGAACGCGCTTCAGCTATCGCCGAAGAAAAAGTCACCACGATGATGGCTGAGTACCAGGCCGCCAAGGATGCAGAAGAGAAAAAGCACAGTTCACTCTGGGTGGTTATGTCAAAGCGGACGTGATTTACAGTGATTATGGCTCTGGTGCGGTGCCCGGAAACAGCGCTCGGCCGCGATTTCTACTATCCGGAACACCGTTCCGACTGGCGATAAAGACGCAGAAGGCCAAAGCTATCTTGACTTTTTCGCCAAGGAGTCAAGGATCAACCTCAAGACCGAGCACAACCTGGACAATGGCGACCTAATGACCACTTTCGTCGAGATGGACTTTCTGGGCAGTGCCCAGGGAAACGAGGTGGTGACCAATTCCTATTCGCCGCGTTTGCGCCACGCATTCTTAACTTACAACAAGTGGCTGTTCGGCCAGACGTGGTTTACTTTCTTCAACGTAGGTGCTTTGCCTGAAAACCTCGATTTCGTCGGACCGGCAGAGTCCACGATCTTCGGTCGACAGACGCAGATCCGCTACACCAGTGGACCGTGGCAGTTCGCTCTCGAGAATCCCCTCACCACCGTTCATTCTATAAGACAGGCGTCAGGATCGAATCGGATGACCAGCAACATTCCGGATGTCGTCGTGCCGCTACAACATGAAGGCCGACTGGGGTGATTTCACCGTGGCCGGTATCATTCGGAATCTCCGCGTGGAGGACAAGGCGACTGGGGATCGACGATTCCACCAGTGGCTGCGGTATCAGCGCATCGGGTAAATTCATGATCGGACATGATGATTTCCGCTGGATGGCCAGCACCGGCAAAGGTATGGGCCGCTACATCGGTGTCAATGCCGCCGCGGGCGCAGTTGTCGATCCAAGACAATAAACTCCATGCGATCTCCAGCACCGGCATTTTCGGTTCGTACCGTCACCTCTGGAGCGATACGTGGCGCAGCAACCTGACTCTGGGCTACCTGTGGATCGACAATAAGCTCGAATATACGGGCGGCAAGGTCAATAAGGATGCCAGCAGCGTCCACGCCAACCTGATCTACAGCCCGGATCCGAAGCTGGACTTTGGCATCGAATTCCTGTACGCCGAAAGGGATCTCGAGAACGGGGATGACGGCAATCTGAAACGCGTGCAATTCTCGGCCAAGTACGCTTACTGAAAAAGTCCTGCCCCTGGGAAACCAGGTAAAAAAACCGGCCCGTTCTCCTGGGGCCGGTTTTTTTTGCGGTGTTCATTTACTCGCCCAATCCCTGCAGTAGACTGTAAATCCTGACCGGAGAAATATTTAACCATCATGAATACGCTGATCGAATCCCTTCGAGAACTCGTTGGTCCCGCCGGAATACATGACCGGCGAAGACGTATCCAGCCGCTCTGAAAGTTGGCCCCCGATGGGTGGTTGCCAGGCCATGGCGGTCGTCCGTCCACGCAATACCGGCGAGGTCTCCGCGGTACTTGAACTGTGCCACCGGAATAGCCAACCCGTGGTCACCCATGGCGGCGTGACCGGCCTGGTCGGCGGGGCGAAAGCGGGACCCGCCGATCTCGTCATTTCACTGGAACGCATGAACCAAATGGAGCCGGTAGACATTTTCAACCGGACTTTGACGGTCGATGCCGGCGTGCCCCTGCAAAAAGTCCAGGAATTCGCGGAACAGGCCGGGTTTCTGTTCCCGCTGGATCTTGGCGCCCGCGGCAGCGCAACCATTGGCGGCACGATATCGACCAATGCCGGTGGAAACGGCGTTATCCGTTACGGGATGATGCGCGAGCAACTGCTGGGTGTGGAGGCCGTGCTGGCAGATGGCACGATCATTTCCTCGATGAATAACGTGATCAAGAACAACACCGGCTACGACCTGAAGCAGTTGTTTATCGGGTCCGAAGGGACCCTGGGTATCATCACGCGGGCCGTGTTGCGATTACGTCCCCTGCCCCGCAGTCAAAATACCGCGTTCGTCGCGGTCGACAGTTTTGACAAACTGGTGCAGTTCCTGCAATCGATGGATTCGGCGCTTGGCGGAGCCCTGAGCGCGTTTGAAGTCATGTGGAACGATTTCTACTGCCTGATTATCGGCGACGGAAGCACGCACGGCACCCCGCTCGGAACCACGCACCCTTTCTACGTTTTGCTGGAGTCTACCGGCGGCGACCAGGTCAGCGACCAGGCCCGTTTCGAAGACGCGCTGGAGGCGGCATTCGAACAATCCCTGCTGGTTGATGCCGTCATTGCAAACAGCAGGCAGCAGCGCAACGATTTGTGGGCGATCCGTGACGATGTACCGCGCCTGTTCCAAAGCCTGTCACCCCCGATAGCTTTCGACGTCAGTCTCGGCATCCAGGATATGGACGGCTACGTTCATGAGGTGCGTTCCGGCCTGATCGAAAAATGGCCTGATGGAAAAATGGTCACATTCGGTCACCTGGGCGACGGCAATATTCACCTGGTCATCTGCGTGGGCAGCATGGCAACGGAAACAGTGCATGCGGTCGAGCACATCGTCTACACGGAACTGGCGCGCCGGGGCGGAGTTATATCCGCCGAGCACGGCATCGGTCTCGATAAACGGGCATACCTTGGACATTCCCGCTCCAGGGAAGAGATCAGCCTGATGAAAACCATCAAGCTCGCGATGGATCCAAAAAACCTGTTGAACCCGGGAAAAATCTTTGAAATCAAGAACTGAGGAACAGCGATGAACGGTGCAGAAAAACTCCTGGAGACCCTGGTAACCAGCGGTGTCGAAGTCTGTTTCGCCAACCCCGGAACCTCCGAAATGCAGTTGGTCTCCGCCATTGGCAACCACGACGCCATGCGCTCGGTACTCTGCCTGTTCGAAGGAGTTGTATCCGGAGCGGCCGACGGCTACGGGCGAATGGCTGTCCCGACCGCAAGGTCATCGCACTGCAAGCCGATGGCAGCGCAATATATACCGTGAAGGCTTTGTGGTCGATGGCCCGGGAAAACGCGGATGTCACCGTGGTCATCATGAATAACCGGAGCTACGCGATTCTCAATATCGAGTTGGCCCGTGCCTGATCGAGGCGATGGTGGTCCAGCAAATGCCGGGATAGTGTTTATTCGGCGGATTCGGCAGCGCCGAATTCAAATTCCTGGATTTTCTCGGCCCTGGGTCCGTAAAGGAACGGCCTCGCGTCATCCGGCCAGTTACCCATGAACGGCGCAACCAGGACACCGGGCAGTTCATGCCAGGTTACCGCGGCCATTTTGAACGCGTCCGCCGAACCGGTCAAAAAAGTTTATTTCCAGCGGCGCATCGCCCGGATAAACGACCTGCAAGGTATCGACATCGCGCCTGTACTTGGTTTCAATTGACGTATCCAAAGCGAGCTCGCCGTTAATCCAGGCTTTACCCAGTGCCGCCGCTTTTGGAATCGCCAACCGCAGGATCGGGCTATTGGCCGGCAGTTCGATGGTGAATGAACGGCGCCAGCCACCCTCTTCCTTGCTGAGTCGCTGATCCGTGATGCTGACGCCGGGAAGTTGAAGCGATTTGACTTCGCGCACCGGGCGCTGCACGGTTCCGAGACTTCCGGTATTGATTTCTTTCAGTTCGAACGCGTGGCCTTCCGCGTAATGCCTGTCGGGCCGCCGATAAATGCTCTCCAGCACGATATAACCCTGCTCCTGCCCCCCGACTTCGCTGTACATCAGCGTCATGTCGCGCGGACGTTCTGCACTGTCTCCCGGCAGGAAAAAGTGAACCGCGCACAGGGCAAGGATGGCGACCAATAACCACTGTGCCGGCTTCCAGGTCAGGTCTCTTTGCTTGACGAAAGCCAGCAGCATGGGCATGACCGCGAGCCCCATCAACGAGAAAGAAACCGCCTTGATGTGGCTTTGGTCAAAATTCATCACCACGTCCATCATGAAAAAATGGTAAAGCGATATGAACGTGGCCGTCGCAAATCCCAGCAGGGATGCAACCAAAAGCGGCGCAGGAGATTTCTTCCGAAACAGGTCGACCAGCGAACCCATTGCAAACATCGCCAACGGAAGCAGGGCAATGTGCGCTGCAGTCGGCAATTTGCCGGTCAGCA
Source organism: uncultured Gammaproteobacteria bacterium (assembly GCA_963700705.1). Classification (GTDB taxonomy): domain Bacteria; phylum Pseudomonadota; class Gammaproteobacteria; order Xanthomonadales; family SZUA-36; genus JAHEFT01. The sequence goes on from CAVOYQ010000021.1 coordinate 102,570, forward strand.
CGATACCCAGGGCGAATATGAGCGCCCAGGCAATGATCATCCACGAACAGGCCGATACGCGGCCTGTAAACAGCTTCAGGCAGGAATAAATGACCAGGGCGACCATCAGGAACAGGGCCAGCCGCCCGGGCCAGGGAAAGGGATGTTCGAGCGGGTGCAAATCCGGCCAGTGCCCCAGCGGCCACGACAGCAGGTAACCCCCAAGAACAAAACCCAGCAGCATGAATGGCACGGCCAGCAAGCCCCAGCGTAACTGCCGGAACCGGAATTCCTTGCGAAACGCCGCGCCGATCGCGAGCATGACCCAGACACCGAAAACCAGCGCCAGTCCACTGGTGATACTCACAGGATAATGCACCAGCCAACTGCCGAAAACATCGATATAACCGGCGTTTTCCCTGGAACTCCTGGCATCCAGCCCTCTTTCTCCGAGCCCTTTAAGCATCGCCCAGGCGTTGTCGCCGTGGTGCTGCAGGCTTCCAAGCTGAAGGTGTTCCGGGTCGTCAATGACCGAGTGATAAACCGGCACGCCCTGTGCGAAGGCGAAGTTGGCGCCCATCACACCCTTGCGCTTGTATACCGTGTAATCGGTATCGTTGGGCATCCTTTTGTACATTTCGTAGACCAGGGAGTTGCCGACCGGGCGCTCGACGTTCTTGGAAAACAGGCGGATCAGTCCGCGGTTTCCCTCGCCGGTTTCGAACAGCGCGCTGGGGCCGGCGGATCCCCGTGCCTCCAGGTTGATCACCGCCCTCACCCGTTTGAACAACGGGTTATGCTGGGCAAAGGCATCCGCCCCGATCAGTCCGTTTTCCTCGGAATCAGAAAAAAGGAAGATGATGTCGTTGGTAAAAGGCGGGAAATCGACCGCCATTCGTGCGATTTCCAGTATGGCCGCTACGCCTGCGCCGTCGTCGGCAGCGCCTGGCCCCGCCCAACCGCTGTCGTAGTGGGCTGTCAGCAGCACGGCATTCTTGCCCTCGACCCCGGGTTTGACCGCGATGATGTTTTCAACCGGGCTGCAACTGCCGAACATCGGGTTGCAGTGAAACCGCGACTGAAATTCCGGTGAATACCCGAAAGTTTCGAGTTGGGCGACGATACGGTTACGCACCACGGTGTTGTATGGCGAACCGGCCACATGGGGCACCCGTTCGCGCAAAAGTTCGTCCAGGATGGTCGCCGCGCGAACCGATGAAAACACCACATCGGGTGCGTCGTCGCCGATGGGGGCCGGGGTTGAAAAAGAGCGCAATACACCGATCATAACCAGGATGGCTATCACCAGCAGCGAAATGGGGTGTCGCAGTTTCAGCATCACGGAAGTTTACGTTGGCTTGCGGTCTTTTGCAGCAGTGTCAACAGGCGCCAGCCCAAGTTCCGATTCCATCTTTTCACGCATTTTGAATTTCTGGACCTTGCCGGTGACGGTCATTGGAAAGTCCTGCACGATTCGAATGTAACGGGGCACCTTGAAATAGGCGATGTGGTCCCTGCAAAACGTCCTGATTTCATCTTCAGACAGCGTGGCGCCCTCTTTCAACTGGACCCAGACACAGACTTCCTCGCCGTATTTTTCATCGCGTACACCGATGGCCTTGGCGTCCTGAATTTCCGGATGCGTGAACAGGAATTCTTCGATTTCGCGGGGATAGATGTTCTCGCCGCCGCGGATGATCATGTCTTTCAGCCGGCCCACCACCTGCACATAGCCCTCCCCGTCCATGATGCCGAGGTCACCGGAATGAAGCCAGCCATCCTGGTCAACGGTCTCGGCGGTCCGGTCAGGGTCGTTCCAGTAGCCCTTCATCACGGCGTAACCGCGGGTGCAGATGTCGCCCCGCTCTCCTACCGGCACGATCTCACCGTTTTCGTCGACGATTTTGACTTCGAGGTGCGGTCCTGCGCGCCCCACTGATTCGACTCTTTTGTCGATCGGGTCATCCGCCAGCGTCATGTGGTTCACCGGGCTGCATTCGGTCTGGCCGTAGGCGATGAGCACCTCGGACATATGCATCTGCGAGATGACTTTTTTCATGACCTCGACCGGGCACGGAGCGCCCGCCATGATGCCGGTTCGCAGCGTCGAAAGATCGAACCGCTTGAAATCCGGGTGCTGCAGTTCCGCGATGAACATCGTCGGGACCCCGTGCAATGCGGTGCAGTGCTCTTCCTGGACGGTCTCAAGGACGGCGCCCGGTTCGAACGCGTCGGACGAAAATACAGCTGTCGCACCGCGTGTAACACAAGCCAGCTTACCCAGCACCATCCCGAAGCAGTGGTACATCGGGACCGGGATGCACAACCGGTCCTGTTCGGTGAATTTCATTCCCGCAGCAACCTGGTTGGCGTTGTTCAGGATATTGAAGTGCGTCAGTGCCGCCCCCTTGGGGTTGCCGGTCGTGCCGCTGGTAAACTGGATATTGATCACGTCGCGGCAGGAAAGGCCGCGTTGTATTTCTTCAAGCCGGATTGCTTCCCCATTCAGACCCATGCGGCAGACATCACCCAGGTTATACATCCCTGGAGTTTGCCCCGTTCCCATCCGGATAACAGCTTCCAGCCAGGGCAATTTTTCCGACTTCAGTTTTCCTGGCTCACAACCGGCCAACTCGGGCGCCAGCTTCTGCAGCATTTCCAGATAGTGACTGCTCTTGAACTGTTCGGCCGCGATGATGGCCCGGCATCCGGACTTGTTCAGCGCATATTCCAATTCAAAAACCCGATAGGCCGGGTTGATGCAGACCAGGATGGCGCCGATTTTGGCCGTCGCAAACTGGGCCAGGCACCACTCGAAGCAGTTCGGGGCCCAGATACCCACCCGGTCACCCGGCCCGATCCCCAACGCCAGCAACCCGGTCGCCAGCTTGAACACATCATCACGGTATTGCGACCAGGTCCGGCGAATGCCCTGGTGACGCACGACCACGGCTTCGCGATCCGGATGCTGCACCGCGATGCGCTCGAAGCACGCGCCAATGGTTTCGTTGACCAGGGGTGGGGTATCCGCCCCCTTGAAATAGCTTTTTTTCATGGCGGTATTATCCCTGATAAGCTCCCGTTTCACACCTGTGTGGAGGGGTTGATGTTGATTTTTATCACGCACTGAACGGGTCGCATCGACACGTCCCTGGAACTGCGATACATCGACTCTATGCTATTGTTACAAGAGGCGGAACGTTCTGTGACTCGAACAGACGGCTTCCCTTTTCGTCTTTTCGGACGGAGCATGCAGATGAAAAAGAACCTCCAATTTCTTTCGGCATTCATTATCGGCTCGTTGCCTGCAATCACTACCGCCCAAACCGGCGACCCGGCGACCTGGGACCACTACGGGGGTGGCCAGCACGGCATGCAATACTCCGGCCTGTCGCAAATTACCCGCGAAAACGTCGTCCAGCTCGAGGAGGCATGGCGCTATCGTACCGGTGAACTCGGAGAAGACCTTGATGAGCCCTTTGCGTTCGAGGCGAATCCGATACTGGCCGAAGGTCGACTGTATCTGCCGACCGGCAGCGCCATTGTGATTGCACTGGACCCTGCAACCGGCCGGGAGATCTGGCGCCACGATCCGAAAATGGACCGCAGCCGGGGACACGCGGAAATCGCCAACCGGGGGGTTACTTCCTGGATTGACCCGAAGGCCCTACCGGACGCCATGTGCCGGCACTGTATATTTGTCGGAACGCTGGACGCCAGGCTGATCGCCCTTGATGGCGCGACCGGTCAGCCCTGTCCGGGTTTCGGTCAGGGCGGACAAATCTGGCTGAACAAAAATGTGCGCATGGAGGAGAGTGACTGGATCAATTACACGATTACCTCACCACCCGTGGTCGTTGATGACGTGCTGGTCGTTGGCTCGGCCATTGGCGACAACCGCAGCGTCAGTTCCGAACTCGGCGTCGTCCGCGGGATCGACGCGCGCACCGGCGAGGAACGCTGGCGCTGGGATCCGATTCCGCGATCCGCCGCGGATCCGGCATATGCGGGTTGGCTGGGTGAAGAAGCCGCCAAAAACGGCTCCGCCAACGCCTGGGCTCCGCTAGCGGCGGACGCTGCACGTGGATTGGTGTACATCCCCACCGGGTCCGCGAGTCCGGATTTTTACGGCGGTGAGCGCCAGGGGGATAATCTTTATTCGGATTCAATTGTCACCCTGAAGGCGGCAACCGGCGAGATGGTCTGGTACCGGCAGTTGGTTCACCATGACGTCTGGGACTATGACCTGGCGGCACAGCCCACACTGGTTGATCTCGAACACGATGGCGTAACCATTCCTGCCGTTTTACAGGGCACCAAGACCGGCATGATTTTCAGTTTCAATCGCGAAACCGGTGAACCCATCTTCGAAATTGAAGAACGAAAAGTACCCCAGGGCGGCGTCGCCGGAGAACACCTGTCACCGACCCAGCCTTTTCCCGTCGCGCCGCCGCCGGTCTCCCGGCACAGCCCGGTAAACGAAGAAGACGCCTGGGGCATGCTGTATTTCGACAAGCGTTCCTGCCGTAACAGGATCGCCGGCCTGCGCTCCGAGGGGATTTTCACGCCGCCCAGCCTCGAGGGAACCATCGAAATACCCGGTTACGTTGGCGGAATAAACTGGGGCGGCCTGGCCTTTCAGCCTGCCGGGCAAACCGTGGTCGTATTCTCGATGGATCTGCCGACCGAGGTTGCGCTGATTCCGCGTGAAGATCTGGGCACGGTGTATGACTCCGGCGAGTACGACAATTTTGACTTTTCGCGCCAGGCAGGCACTCCCTATGGAATGCGCCGAACCATGCTCGGCTCGCCACTCGATATTCCATGCACGACTCCGCCCTGGGGTTTGCTGACCGCAATCGATATGCGCACCGGCACCTTCATCTGGCAAAGGTCCGTTGGCACCATCCAGGATGTAGCGCCGGCCATCGTGCCGAATTTTGAACTCGGCATGCCCGGCATGGGCGGCCCGATCGTCACCGCCAGTGGCGTGATATTCATGGCGGCCACGATGGACAACTACCTGCGGGCATTCGACCTGGAAGACGGAAAAACCCTGTGGGAGGGTCGTCTGCCGGCCGGTGGCCAGGCGACGCCGATGACCTATTTCCTCGAACGAACCGGTAAACAGTATGTCGTCATCGCGGCAGGCGGCCACGCACGAATGGGCACGACCAACGGCGATTATGTGATCGCGTATGCACTGCCTGATTGATTTGGTGAAATAGCAGTCATGGTATTCTGACTCCTCAATCCCCCAGTTTATTGCGTTGCCACAACAAAAATACGGCGGGAATCAGCGCCAGGGTCAGGACCGTCACGCTGATCATCCCGCCAACCATCGGCGCTGCGATCCGCCGCATGACTTCCGATCCTGTACCACTGCCGAGCATGATCGGCAGCAGGCCGGCGGTGATCGCGGATACGGTCATCATGATGGGCCGCACACGTTTGAGAACACCGTTGGTGACGGCGGTGACAAGATCGTCGGAATTGAGTGCACGGTTCTCTCTGCTGGCCTTGACCTGCTCCGTTGCCAGGGCCTGTTTGAGATAAACAAGCTTGACGACACCAATTTCAACCGCAACGCCGGCCAGCGCAATGAAACCCACCCCAACGGCAACCGACATGTGATAGCCCAACAGGTAGAGCAGCCAATAACCGCCAATAAGCGCCGTGGGCAGTGTGCCCAGGATGATGAGCACTTCCACCATGTTCCGGAAATTGAGATACAGCAACAGAATGATGATGACGATTGTGACTGGAACGACGATCGTAAGCCGCTCCCTGGCCCTTTCCATGTATTGATACTGCCCGGCCCAGTTCAGTGAGTACCCCGCCGGAAGCTCAACCTGCTCCGAAACAACCGCCTTGGCTGCGGTCACGTACGTCCCCAGGTCCACATCTTCTATGTCAACGAAAATCCAGCCGTTCAGCCGCGCGTTTTCACTTTTGATCATTGGAGGGCCGTCTTCAACACGGATGTCGGCTACGGCCGAAAGTGGAATCTGTTGGCCGGTGGGTGTCACGACAGCCAGTTCCTTCAGCTTTTCAACCGAGTCGCGGTAGCCTTGCGGGTAGCGCAAATTGACCGGGTAGCGTTCGAGCCCCTCAACCGTTTCTGTAACGTTCATTCCCCCTATGGCGGTTCGCACGACATCCTGCACATCATCAATATTCAGTCCGTAGCGGGAAGCCTGGTTACGCAATATGTCCACCGTGACATAGCGACCACCCGCCACCCTCTCGGAGAACGCCGATGCAGTGCCCGGAACCGTTTTCAGTACCGCTTCGATATCCTCGCCGATCTGCTGGATCACGGCCAGATCCGGTCCGGCCACCTTGATCCCGACCGGGGTTTTGATCCCGGTCGCCAACATGTCGATCCGGGTCTTGATCGGCCAGACCCAGGCGTTTGTGAGCCCGGGAAACTGTACCCGTTGATTGAGTTCCTTCTTGATGTCTTCAATATCGTATCCTTCCCGCCACTCCTCCTGCGGTTTTAGCTGGATCACCGTTTCCAGCATGGTCAGGGGCGCCGGGTCAGTTGCAGTTTCCGCCCTGCCGATTTTCCCGAACACCGTTTTGACCTCGGGAACCGAACGAATCAGTTTGTCGGTTTGCTGCAGCAACTCCTGGGCTTTACCGGTAGAAATACCGGGAAACGTCGTGGGCATGTACATCAGATCGCCCTCATTCAGATCCGGCATGAATTCAGAGCCGAGCTTGTTGGCCGGCCAGAATCCGACAACAACGAGTAAGCTGGTAAGAACAACCACGCGCCACGGGTGCCGGGTTACCTGGCCGATCAATGGCCGGTACGCCCAGATCAGGAAGCGATTAATCGGGTTCTTGTGTTCCGGGATAATCTTTCCGCGAATGAAATACCCCATCAATACAGGAACCAGTGTTATGGACAATCCGGCAGCTGCCGCCATCGAGTAGGTTTTGGTGAAAGCCAGTGGCGCAAAAAGCCGCCCTTCCTGGGCCTGCAGTGTGAATACCGGAAGGAAACTCAGGGTAATGATCATCAGCGAGAAGAAAAGTGGCGGACCGACTTCAACCGCCGCATCGGTCACCGTTGACCAGTGCGTTTTCGGATCGTATTGCTCGATCCTCCATTTTCCGGTGAACGGTCTCGATCATCACGATCGCCGCATCGACCATGGCTCCGATCGCAATGGCAATGCCGCCCAGGGACATGATGTTGGCGTTGAGACCCTGGGCGTGCATTACCAGGAACGCTGCAAGAATGCCCAAGCGGCAAGCTGAGAATGACCACCAGTGAGGACCGCAGGTGAAACAGGAACACCAGGCACACCAGGGCGACCACCACGAATTCTTCAACCAGCTTGTGCTGAAGGGTTTTAACGGCCCGTGCCAATCAGGGAGGAACGGTCGTAGGTCTCGACGATCTCGACACCCTCCGGCAGGCTTTTTTGCAGCTCAGCCAGCTTTGCCTTAACCCCTGCAATGGTCTTGCGGGCGTTCTCACCGAACCGCATCACGATGATGCCGCCGACTACCTCCCCCTCGCCGTTGAGCTCGGCTATTCCCCGGCGCATTTGCGGTCCGAGCCGGATATCGGCCACGTCCTCCAGTCGAATCGGTGTGCCGGTGGCATTCATTCCCAGCGGGATCGCACCCAGGTCCTCCATGGATTTCAGGTAACCGGTCGCGCGGATCATGTATTCCGCCTCACCCATTTCGATGACCGAACCACCCACTTCCCTGTTGCCCCGCTGGATGGCATCACGGACTTTTGTCAGTGGAAGGTCATACGCCCTGAGTGCGTCAGGGTTTACCACTACCTGGTATTGCTTGACCATGCCGCCAACCGTTGCAACTTCGGCACACCCCGTGAACCGTTTGCAGTTCAAATTTCAGGAACCAGTCCTGGAGGGATCTCAGCTGCGCCAGGTCATGCTTACCGGTGCGGTCCTGCAGCGCGTACTCGTAGATCCAGCCCACACCGGTGGCATCCGGACCCAGCGCCGGCTTGGCGGAAGGCGGCAATTGCCCTGACACCTGGTTCAGGTATTCAAGAACCCGGGAACGCGCCCAGTAGAGATCGGTGCCGTCCTCGAAAATGACGTAGACATAGGAATCACCAAAGAACGAATAGCCACGGACGGTCAAGGCCCCGGGCACGGAAAGCATCGCCGTGGTCAGGGGATAGGTCACCTGGTCTTCCACGACCTGCGGCGCCTGCCCCGGGTATGGCGTCTTGATAATGACCTGCACATCGGAAAGGTCGGGGATGGCGTCAACCGGGATATTGATCATCACGTAAGTTCCGCTGACAGCCAGGATCAGGCTCATCAGTACGACCAGGAACCGGTTGGAAACCGACCAGCGAATGATGGACTCAATCATGGTTGTGATCCCCGGAACCGGCCGGGTTACCCATGACGTGAATCTGGTCGATCAGCCACCCGTCACCGGGTGTTTCGACCATCGAGAAATGGATGTCCTGGCCTGCTTCGATTGCGTCCAGCGCAACGGATGGGTCCACGGAAAAATTCATGGTCATGGCTGGCCATTTCAATTCCGCGATGGCCTCATGTTCCAGTTTGATCTGGTGGCTGCCAGGATCAACGCCGCGCACGACTGCCCGGCAGCGATGCGCCTTTTCTCATTTGCCGGGGTGTCCGATCCCTCATTAACTGCAGCGGAATCCTGACTTGTCCGGGCCTGGGGCGATTGAGCCGATTCATCTTCTCCGGAAATGATTTGTTCTATCACGTACTCGCCAGCGTGTTCCTGCACCAGGGCGAACTGGATGTTCTGCCCGGCTTTGACCCGGCTGAGGTCTACTGCCGGCCGGACATCGAACACCATGGTCATGCTGGGCCAGCCCAGCACGTCGATCGGGCCATGCGAAACTCGCAGCCGCCGGTTCTCCGGGTCAACTCCGTCGACCCAGCCGCTGGCAAAAACGGATCCCAATTCCCGTTGTTCCGGTAACGGCTCAACCGACTCCAAGCCGCTGGATACTGCCCGCCAGGCTGGCTTCCGAGTCGATCAGGAACTGCGCCTGAGGTGACGACTTCGTCACCTTCGGATATGCCGGCGAGGATTTCCACGTATTCACCGCTTTCCAGTCCGGTCATCACTTCATGGACATGAAACTTTCCATCACCCACTGCAACCACCACGCGATCCCTGCCGGGCGCCGGTATCAACGCCTCCCGTGGAATGCTCAACGCATTGGGTTTCAGGCGGCCATAGATGGACACCCGCGCGTACATGTTCGGCTTAAGGCGATCGTCGGGATTGTCGAACCTCAATCGCACCTTGAGCGTGCGGGTTACCGGGTCCAATACCGGGTAGACGTAGTCAACCTGGCCGCTGAATACAACGCCCGGCATGTAATCCAGCGTGGCTTCGGCTGCCTGGCCCGCAGCAACCCAGTCTGCCTGTGATTCGAATACTTCGGCCTGCAGCCAGACACTGGATAAATCCGCAAGGCTCATGATCGTGGTGTTCGGTTGAATGAACATCCCGTCCCGGACACTCAGGGACGAGACGATGCCATCCTGCGGGGCGACGATCCGGATGTTTTCTGAAGCCGTGCCTCTTTCAGCCAGCAGTTTGAGCTCAGAAGGGATCATGCCCAGGGCCCCGAGTTTTTCGTCAGCGCCTTTCAACAAGCGGTTTTCACCGCGCTGTAACGCCTGCAGGTATTCCTTTTGAGCGTTAACCAGTTCGGGGGAATAGAGTTCAAACAGCAGGTCCCCTTTTGCGACCTGCTCGCCTTCGGAAATTGACCTGCAGGTTCGAAATCCAGCCCTGCACCCGTGGTGCTGATATAGCTGATCCGCGTTTCGTCGAATCCGACATAACCGGTCGCCTCGATACGCCGCCAGAGGGGCCGGACCTTGGCTTTTTCTGTTCGCACGCCAAGGTTGTTTTCAACTGCAGCCGAGATCGTCACGGCATCACCGTCTGCCGCTTCATCGGCATAAACCGGCACCAGGTCCATGCCCATCGGGGATTTTCCAGGCTTGTCTCTTTTGAAATTCGGGTCCATCGGTGCAACCCAGTAGAGGATCTCCTTTTCCGGTTCCGCGGCGGCGGTTTCCTCAGCCGGACCGGGCGATGGGCCAACCAGTCGTGGCCCCACGGTGACGCCCACTGCAAAAGCCGCAAGGATCAGTACCAGAATTACGATTTTTTTGCTCATGGTTATTCTCCTTCCAGGTACAGCAAGCGCGCTTCGGTCTTTCGAACTTCGGCCAGTAAACGGGCATGCTCCAACTGCAAATCAAATTCAGTGATGCGTGTCCGCAACAGGGTGGTCAGGTCCTCGAGCGAGGACTGGTAGGCGCCGAATGAAGCTTCGGAACTGAATGCGGCTTCCGGCAACAGGGAGTTTTCGAACAACTCGATGCGTTGCTGCTGCCGCTGCCAGGTGACGAGATTGAAATCGACTTCACTGCGCATGCGCCGGAGCAGGTCATCGCGTGAATACAGGGCCGCAGAGGATTCGGCGATCTGTGACGCCAACACCCGGTCCTGGCGGTTTTTGGTAAACAGCGGAATGTCCATCACCACCATCGCGCTCAGCATATCGCTCCTTGGAGTCCCATCCGGATTGAACCCTCCACGCCCTCCGTAAGTAACATCCAGCGCAAATTCCGGCTTGTATTTCTGCCGCGCGAGTTCAACCCCGGTTTCCGCAGCGGAAATGTTCCTTTGCAGCGCCTGCACACGCGGATGGTCCATCAGTCGTTCCTTGATCAGGTCCGCGGACGTCTGGGGATTGAGTTGGGGCCAGGTCTGATCGAGATCCTGCCAGGCCGCCTCACCGATCCACGTGCTCAGGCGCGCACGCGCCTGCTCTTCGTCCTGGGCAATCCGCTCTGCGCGGTCTTTGACTTTCGCCAGTTCAACGGCGGCCTGGAGCACGGCCTGCTGCTGCACCCGGCCGGTGGCGTAATAGTCCTGCGTGATATCCGCCACATCGGTAAAGGCGGTTATGGCGTCCGCGTTAATGCGTGCCAGGTACTGCTGCTTGGCGACTTCAAAATACCCTTCGCGCACGGCCAGCAGAATTTGCAATTCCTGGTCACGGGCCATTTCACCCAGGCCCTGGGACCTGAACCCGATTTGCTCCGAAGATAGTTCCCGGGTCTTTCCCCGCGGAAACTTCTGGATCAACCCGACCTGCACCTGGGTCATCGCTTCCTGGCCAAGGTTGAACGTATTCATGGGCAAGTTCATCAGCCCCATTTTCAACAGGGGATCCGGCAACTGCTCAGCGGCAACTGACATTTCTTCCAGGGCCTGCTGATTGGCCTGGACCGACCGGACACCGGGGTCCGAGGACAGCGCCAGTTGTTCGGCGAGCTCCAGGCTCAACGGGGAGGCTGCAACACCTGAATGAATGACGATCCCGGCGAGTACCGCGAACAGAACGCGGCACCGCCCGATCCTGATGCTCCTGTGCATCGAAACCATGACTTTCTCCAATAACCTGCTAACGCCAGATGGCGTTTTCCAAAACTAAAACTACGCGTGGCCGGGATCAGGCGAACCGACCCCGGGTTCTGTTCAGGTCAGGAGATTGGAGGGCGGAACGGGGGTGAGGAATGACTGGGCAAAACCAGGCCGGAAGAAAAATCCATGGAGTAAATCCGCTCCCAGGTTGGAACGAATTTCATGACGTGGGGTAAAGCGGTTGCATGAACGAAACAAGAACCGCAGTTCATGCCGCTGTCGCACCCCTCCGGGGAATCCGTGCGGTCCGGATCGCAGCAGTCGTGATTGCCGTGTTCGGATTTATCCATGTGGTGCATGTTTTGACTGATTTTTTCCCATGTCCATGTCACAGAACCCGGCCTGCAGAGGCGGGGCGCTGATCGCGAGAACCAGGATGAAAATCAGCACTTTCATAGTCACAACATAATCCAAAACCACGTCTATTACCAACGTTAGGACCAAAATCACTTACCGCAGTTCAATTTTTAACCCAACAACCCCAGGGATAACCAGGGCCAGAACGTGATAATCACGACCGAGATCATCAGGATCAGGAAAAATGGCAGGGTCGACAGATACAGCTCGATGATCGGGCGTTCAAAGCGGTAACTGGCGATGAACAGGTTGAGGCCGACCGGCGGCGTGATGTAGCCCAGTTGCATGGTCGCCAGGAAAACGATGCCCAGTTGCACCGGGTGCACGCCAAACTGGATCGCCACCGGCAAAATCAGCGGCACCACCAGCACGATGGCGGAAAAAATATCCAGGATCGCGCCGAGCACCAGCAGGAAAGCCAACAGCAACAACAGGAAAGTCAGCTGACTGGTGACCATCAGGCTGACGTATTCGAGCAGTTTCTGCGGCACGCCGGCATCGATCATGTAGTTGGTCGATGCCAGTGACATGCCGAGAATGACCAGGATGCCACCCACCAGCACCATCGATTCGCGCATGATGGCGGGCAGTTTTCGCAACGGGATCTCGCGCAAAATAAAGACATCAACGACCAACACGTACAACGCGGTCACCGCGGCCGCTTCCGAGATGGCGAAGTAGCCGCTGTAAATTCCACCCAGAACCACGACCGGAAGCGGGATTTCCCAGGCGGCTTCCCGGATCGCCGCCCGGACCTCCTGCCAGGAAAAATCGGCCAGCGGGACGCGCAGGGCGCGGTTTTTCCAGACGCTGTAACCGGACAGCATCATCAGCATCAGCAGGCCCGGCATCACGCCGGCCAGGAACAGGTCCTCCACCGAAACTTCGGCGACGATCCCGTACAGAATCAACGGCAACGACGGGGCAAACAGCAAACCCAGGCTGCCGGCGGAAGTGATCAGACCCAGGTTGAATTTTTCCGGGTAGCCGGCCTGCTGCAAGGCGGGGAACAGCAAAGCACCCAGCGCGATGATGGTAACGCCGGAAGCCCCGGTGAACGCGGTGAAAAACGCGCAGGCTGCCAGCGACACGATGGCCAGCCCGGCCGGCATCCAGCCCAGCAATGCCTGGGTCAGCCGGACCAGGCGCCGGGGCGCGCCGCTCTCGCTGAGCAGGTAGCCGGCAAAGGTAAACAGCGGAATCGCCAGCAGGATCGGCATTTCGGCGATGCCGTAAAATTCGATGACGATGGCCTGCAGGTCAATCCCTTCGCGGGTATAATCCACCCATCGCGCTGGCGGCAATCACCGCGAACAGCGGCGCGCCGAGCAGGGCAAGCAAAACCAGGACCAGGCCGAGCGCGATCATCAGGCAGACCGGCCTTTTGCCAACCGCATCAGGCTTTGGATAACGAACAGGGAATAACGGTAACAGATGAGTCCAAAACCGACCGGCAGAATCAGTTGCGGCAACCAGGCCGGTACACCGCCCATCAACAGGTCGCCGAACTCCCGCGAGGTTTGCACAAACAGCACGCTGTGCCAGGTGACGATCCCGCAGATGCCCGCGGTGAACGCGTTAATCACGATTTTCGACAGGATTTTGACTTTGTCCGGCAAAAACCGGTCCAGCACGGCGACGTTGATGTGCCGGTCACCACGGCTGGCGGCAACCGCGCCGGCCAGCGCAATCCAGAGCACCAGCATGCGCAGCACTTCGTCGCTCCAGATGAAGCCGAAATTGAACACGTTCCGCATGATGATCTGGGCGGCCGCCAGCAGGATCATTCCACCCAGGATGATGACAAGCACGGCGTCCTCGCCCACACGGCCGATCTTCTCCAGGCGTGAAAATGTGTCTTCAGTTCGACTCAAGGCGATGCGGCCGCCGCACTTTCCCGGTATTCGCGGATCAACGACTGCATCCGGTCCAGCAGGGCCGGGTCGAAAGCCCCCTCCATGGCCAGGCTACGGTTCGACGCATCAACGATTCCCCGCCACTGGCTGACATCGGCGGCGTCGGGAACAACCATCTGGAGACCATTCTCCAGCAGGGCCTGCAATGCCTTGTTATTCTCGGTCACCCCGTTCTGATCAAACTTGCGGTAAATCCCTTCCATGACCTCGCGCACAATCGACTGGTCTTGTGCCGACAATTTGGCAAAAGCCTTGCTGTCGATCAGCATCGCAGCATAGACATAGGCAATCGGGAGTTCCGTGACGTACTTGAGCCGGGTGTGCCATTGAAACACCACCGCTCCGACCGGCGGCACGGTCACGCTGTCGAGCAGATCGGTTTGCAGGCCGGTCATCACGTCGGTCACCGGCATCACGACGGGAGCGACCCCGAGCGCGCGAAGGGCTGCAAAGCCGGTGGGGTCGCCTTCGGGTATCCATACTTTCTGGCCTTTCAGTTCGTCCAGGGTCTGCAACGGCTTGTTGGACATCATGTAAGCGAATCCGGCTCCGGCAAAACCAAAATTGACGTAGCCGGCCTCTTCCAGCCGCTCCCGGATGACGTCTGTCCATCTGCTTGCGCACGTAACGCGCTTCTTCAATGGAATTGAACACCATCGGCATGGAAAAAAGGTCCGCATCCCGCTGGAACATATTCATCGCGCCGGAAGTGAACGCCCCGCCCTGCAACTGACCGGTGCGCATTTTTCGCTGCACCTGCTTGTCGTTCCCCTGCACGCCACCGCCGTAAAATTTGAATTTCACCCGGCCCTGGGTCTGCTTGTCGATCACCTCCGCGCCGCGCTTCATGTCGTTCATCCAGGAGGAACCTTCCGGCGCAATGGTCGCAATTTTGAGGGTCTGGGCAAAAGCCAGCGGACTGGCTGAAACCAGCAGCAAAAAGGCAAGAAGTCTGCCTGTGGTCAAACATTTCATGAGTTCTATATATCCTTCTAAAAGTAATCGTCAGCGCTTTCAAGCAACTCTTCGGCCTGGGCCTGCGCCAGCGTATTGAACAGCGTGTAACCCGGCTGGACCGGGTCGGCCGTCAGCACTTCCCGCAATAACTGGTCATGCAACTCCCGGTCATACAGGGTCCGGGCATAGTACCGTGCAAAATCCACCAGGATGCTCAGATCATAACCTCCGGAAAGAGAGATGGCGCGCTCGTAATGTTCGAGACCTGACTCGAAATCGCCTCCCAGGGCCGGCGGACGTATCGTATCGAGCACCGCCAGGTAATGTTCGACATTCGCCTGCATGGTAGGTGGCGTCTATCTCCTGTATGCGCCGCAGCGTGGCCTGTGCCTGGGGCAACCTGGCCAGGGCGGACCAATCATCGCTGTGCGCCTGGATGTAGGCAATCCAGCTCAGGCCGAAGGTGTAAAGCGCCTCGAGGTCCTTGCGGTCCAGCACGCGCAGCTGGTCAATGAATTCATCATAATTCAGATCCCAGATTCCACAGGCGCGTTCTTCAGCGGCGCATAACGCCCTCTGCCCGTAGGACCGGCCGCGCTTGGTCAACTTTCGAGCACGAACAGGGTCGTTGACAAACACCACCCCGTAAGCCGAATAAAGCTGGGCGGCGGCATTCAAAGCCGCGACATTTTCCGGCGCACCCTCGACAAAACTATCCAGCATCAGCAAATAGGCCGGAGCACCGTCCCGCACCAGGGCGGGGTCATCCTGGTTAAGAATGGCCGTATTCAGGTTGCCGGCAAGGCCGCTGCCGGCCGTTGCCATTACCGATGCACAAGCCGCCGTCATCAAAACGGTCACCAGCAAACCGATCATCTGTAAAGCAGTTTTCATATCAGGGACTACAATTCATTCAGAGTCTGTGGATGGTTTTTACGATTTCCGCACAACACGCCGCAGTATCCTCGACTACTCTCCGTAGGGAATCCAGATATTCTTGACTTCAGTAGCTTTGCGCAGAAAGAAATCGCCCTGCCCCTGCTCGTCATCTTCCCAGTCATGATGCAGGCCATAATTGACCCAGGTGCGCTTCATGGTGGCGGCCGCCTCTGTCTCGACCATGCGGCTTCCGACACGGCTGCCCCAATACCACATGCCTTCGATGTCATAATGTTTGGCCAGAACGTCGGACAGCACATCCTGATCGCCGGTAACGATATTCACGACGCCGGCCGGCAGGTCGGAGGTATCCAATACCTGGTAGAAATCGGTGGCCAGCAGCGCGTAGTGCTGTGACGGAACCACAACCACCCGGTTACCCATGCATATGGCCGGCATTACGGTGGAGACAAATCCCAGCAGACCCGCTTCTTCAGGCGCGACAATACCGATGACGCCCAGCGGTTCCTTCATCGCCAGGGTCACGTTCCGGAACGGCGTGGCGTGTACCTGCCCGTCATACTTGTCACACATCGCCGCGTAGTGATAAATCCGGCGGATGCAAAGCTCCAGTTCCTGCCCGGCCAGCACGTCACCCTTACCGCTCAGGCGGGCAATCCGGCCACGGAATTCGGCGGCGCGGGCACTGAGGTTTTCGGCAATGTAGTACAGCACCTGTGCCCGGTTGTGGGCTGATGCCGCGGACCAGGCAACCGCCGCCCGGGCAGCCTCCACGGCATTCCGGATATCCTTCCGGTTTCCCGCGGGAATTTCGGCGATGACCTTACCGGTCGCATCGAAGGCCGCATTGCTGTAACCGCCGTCGGGGCGAACCTGGCGGCCACCGATGTACAGTTTAGCCGTCCGGTCAATTTCCGGCACATCGTGGCCCGGCAAAACCTCGACCGGTGTGAAACGGGGTAAAACCTGTACCGGTTCCTTGCTCAGCCGTGACTCCCAGAAGGGCTTGACGTATTCGAGCAAGCCTTCCCTGCCCCCTTCGCGTCCAAAACCCGACTCCCGGTAACCGCCAAAGCCCGAAGCAGCGTCGAAGACATTGCTGCAGTTCACCCACACGGTTCCCGCCTTGATTTTTGGCGCGATGTCCAGCGCCAGGTTGACGTTTTCGGTCCAGACGCTTGCCGCCAGGCCGTAGCGGCTGTTGTTGGCGAGTTCAACCGCCTCATTCGGGGTACGGAAAGTCATCGACACCAGTACCGGGCCGAATATTTCTTCCTGGGCCAGCGTGGCGGCGGGCTGTACATCGGTAATCAGGGTCGGCGGGTAGTAGCAACCTTTTGCCGGCAACTCACCAGCCGGCTGCCAAAGCTGGCCGCCCTCCTCAACACCCAGCTCGACCAGCCTGCGGACGTTTTGAAGCTGAACCGGGTCTACCAGGGCGCCGATATCGATACTTTTGTCCAGCGGGTCTCCGACCACCAGCCTGGACATACGTCTCCTGATCTTCGCGTAGAGCCGCTCGGCGACGGATTCCTGCACCAGCAAGCGCGAACCGGCGCAACAGACCTGTCCCTGGTTGAACCAGATGGCGTCAACCAGACCCTCGACCACGCTGTCCAGATCGGAATCTTCAAATACGATGAACGCTGATTTTCCACCCAGTTCCAGTGTCAGTTTCTTGCCGGTACCCGCCGTGGTCCGGCGCAGAATCCTGCCGACTTCGGTGGATCCGGTGAACGCGAGTTTCCCGACCTCCTGGTGTTGGATCAGTGCTTCACCGGCTTTTTGGTCGCCCAGGACCAGGTTGAAAACGCCCCGGGGCAGACCGATTTCCCGGCACATTTCGGCAAACAGAACCGCCGTGGCCGAGGTATATTCGGCCGGCTTCAACACAACGGTATTACCCATGGCCAGGGCCGGCGCCACTTTCCATGCCAGCATCAGCAAGGGAAAATTCCACGGAATGATCTGCCCGATCACACCGATCGGCCGGTAACCCGGCAGCTGTTCGTGCATGACCTGGGCCCAGCCGGCATGGTGGTAAAAATGGCGCGCGGCCAGCGGGATGTCGATGTCCCGCGACTCCCTGACGGGCTTGCCGTTATCCAGGCTTTCCAGGACCGTGAAAAGACGGCTGTTTTTCTGGAGTTGCCGCGCCATCGCGTAGAGAAACCTGGCCCTGCCGTGTCCGCCGATCGCCACCCAACCTTCCAGCGCATCCGCGGCTGCAGCAACTGCCCGGTTCACATCCGCGGCGTTTCCATCCGCCACCCTGGCCAGCAACTCGCCGTTGGCCGGATTGTGGGACGCGAAATACTCGCCGGATTCCGGCACTGCCCATTCACCACCGATGAAATGATTGAACGTACTGTCACGCTGCTGCAGCCAGGACCTGGCCGTATCCGTGCTTTCGGGGGCCGGGCCATATTCCAGTGTTTCAAAAAGGTCTCTGACTTCCATGATCACAATTCCCTGTTTCAGCTGGTGGGGTGGCGATATTGCGCGGAATAGCTACCGCTGACGTGGTGTTCCAGTTGCCGCTCAATGTCGCCCAGCAGGCTGCTTGCTCCAAAACGGAATAAAGATGGCGTAATCCATTGTATTCCAAGCTCTTCTTTCATCAGAATCAGGTAATTCAAAGCGTCTTTCGCCTTGCTGATTCCACCGGCCGGCTTGTACCCGATGCGGTATCCCGTCAGGTCATGGTAATCACGTATGGCCCGGACCATGACCAGGCTGTAAGGCAGGGTTGCGTTGACTGACTCCTTTCCCGTGCTGGTTTTGATGAAATCGGCGCCCGCCATCATGCACACCCAGCTGGCCTTGGCAACATTGCTCAATGTGGCCAGTTCGCCGGTGGCCAGGATGGTCTTGAGATGGGCCTCGCCGCAGGCATTTCTGAACGCCTGCACTTCATCATATAGCCCCTGCCAGTCAGCCGTGAGGACCTTGGCCCTGCTGATCACGATGTCGATTTCCGATGCGCCCGCTGCAACTGACTCCGTGATCTGCGCCAGCTTCAGGGACATTGGTATCTGGCCGGCGGGAAATCCCGTGGAAACCGCAGCCACAGGTATTCCGCTTCCTTCCAGTTCCTCCAGGGCTGTCGCGATCATGTTGTGGTAAACGCAGACCGCCGCCGTCGTGATGTTCAGATCGTTGACGCCCAGCGCCTCGAGAATGTCGCGGCGAACCGGCCGGATGGCTTTCTGGCACAGCCGCCGGACCCGGCCGGGCGTATCGTCCCCGGCCAGCGTGGTCAGGTCAATACAACTCAATGCCTTCAGTAACCAGGCTGCCTGGTAGTCTTTCTTGACGGTACGGCGGGTTCCGATGGTTGCCGCACGGCGCTCCACGGCGCTGCGATTGACGCGAATCCCGGCGAACAGGTCAGCATCGAAACCGACTCCCGGGTTGCGCCCGGAGTGATTGCGGCCGCGCGCAATTGCGCGGACGTTCGTTTGTGAGGGCTTGGCCATGAACGCCAGTATAATCTGTGTCATAATTTGCGGCCATTTTTCTGCTCAGAACCGGCATTCCCCGATGGCCTCATTTTGCCTTGACCGATGCCGATACCGTTAACCGGAGATCACAGCCATGCGTACGTTTTTACAAACCCTCTTCCTGGGACTCTGCTTTTTCCTCGCGGGCCAGCCCGCCTTCGCAGAGACTGAAAAAGACTCCAGGCCGGGCCTCAATGAAGACACGTTCAAAGGCCTGGAGTGGCGCGGAATCGGGCCTGCGCTGATGTCCGGGCGCATCGCAGATATCGCAATCGACCCGGCGGACCGGAGCACCTGGTACATCGCGGTCGGCAGCGGCGGCGTATGGAAAACCACCAATCGCGGCATCACCTGGGCCCCTGTTTTTGACGACCAGGGGGCGTACTCGATCGGCACCGTCGAGGTCGATCCCAGCAATCACAACACGGTATGGGTTGGCACCGGTGAAAACGTCAGCGGCAGGCATGTCGGGTACGGTGACGGCGTTTACAGGAGCCCGGACGGCGGATTGACCTGGAAGAACATGGGCCTGAAAGCTTCCGAGCACATCGGGATGATCGCCATCGACCCCGGGGACTCAAATATCGTTTACGTGGCGGCCCAGGGGCCTCTCTGGTCGGCCGGTGGCGACCGCGGCCTGTACAAGACCGTTGACGGCGGCGAAACCTGGCAACTGATCCTTTCCGGCGGCACGTACACCGGGGTTAACGAAGTTCACCTTGACCCGCGCGACCCGGACATCCTGATCGCGGTCAAACACCAGCGCCTGAGAAACGTGGCCGCGTTGATGAACGGCGGTCCCGAGTCGGGAATTTTCAAATCCACCGATGGCGGTGAGACCTGGCGTGAACTGACCAAGGGCCTGCCCGAAGAAGACATGGGTAAAATCGGCATCAGCATTTCCCCGGTGGATCCGGACGTGGTTTATGCCACGATTGAACTGGGCGGACGCACCGGTGGCTTCTGGCGATCGGAAGATGGCGGCGAAAGCTGGGAAAAACGCAGCGACTACCTGTCCGGCGGCACCGGGCCGCACTATTACCAGGAAATATTCGCCAGCCCGCACCGGCTGGATCGCATCTACCAGATGGACGCGGACCTGCACATCAGCGAAGACGGCGGCAAGACGTTCCTGCCCCAGCCTTACGGTTATAAACACGGCGACCACCACGCGATGGCATTCGACCCGGATGATCCGGACTACCTGATGTTCGGAACCGACGGCGGGCTTTATGAATCGTACGATCTCGGTGAAACCTGGCGTTTCTTCGCCAACCTGCCTGTGACACAGTTTTACAAGGTGGCCGTGGATTACGATGAGCCGTTTTACCATGTTTACGGTGGAACCCAGGACAACAGTACACAGGGTGGCCCCTCACGAACCGATAACGTCCACGGCATACGCAACAGCGACTGGTTTATCACGCTTTTTGCCGACGGCCACCAGCCGGCGGTAGACCCAACTGATCCGGATATCGTTTATTCAGAATGGCAGGAAGGTAACCTGGTCCGTTACGACAGGAAATCCGGCGAGCAGATCCATATCCAGCCTCAACCCGCCGCGGGTGAGGAGTCGGAACGGTTCAACTGGGACTCCCCGATCCTGATCAGCCCGCATGACCCGGCGCGGTTGTATTACGCCAGCCAGCGGGTCTGGCGCTCCGACGATCGTGGCGACAGCTGGACAGCCATCAGCGGTGACCTGTCCCATGGCCGGGACCGCCTGGCCCGGCCAATGATGGACCGCGTCTGGAGTTTTGATTCGTCCTGGGACCTGATGGCCATGTCAGCCTATGGCACGATCACATCCCTGTCCGAGTCTCCGCTTGTCGAAGGCCTGATCTACGCGGGCACTGATGACGGCCGCATCCAGGTCACGGAAAACGGCGGTGAAAGCTGGCGGGTGATTGAACGCCTGCCGGACGTACCCGATGACTTTTTCGTCAACGACATCAAGGCCGATCTGCACGACGCCGACACGGTTTATGTTGTCGTTGACGATCACAAGTCGGGTGATTTTTCGCCTTATGTTCTGAAAAGCACGAACCGCGGCGGCACCTGGACCAGCATTTCAGCGGGGCTGCCCGAACGGCACGTCGTCTGGCGTATCGTGCAGGATCACGTCAATCCACAGCTGTTGTTCGCCGGCACCGAATTCGGCGTTTTCTTCTCGGTCAACGGCGGCACGGGCTGGGTCAAACTCTCCGGCGGCGCGCCAACCATCCCGTTTCGCGACCTGGCTATCCAGAAACGTGAAAACGACCTGGTGGGCGCTACGTTCGGCCGCGGCTTCTGGATCCTCGACGACTATTCTCCGTTACGCACCATCACCGAGGATCAGTTGCAAAAAGGCACGGTACTTTTTCCGGTCAGGGACGCCGAATGGTACATCCCCAAAGTTCCGCTGGGCGATTTCGAGACGGGCGGGAAATCCGGCCAGGGCGACAGCTATTTCGTGGCGCCCAATCCGCCGTTTGGCGCAGTTTTCACGTACTACCTGGCTGAAGAAGTGAAAATGGCGAAGGAACAACGCCGCGAACGGGAGAAAAAGCTCGAAGAGCAGAAGGAAGACACGGCCTACCCCGGTTGGGACAAGCTGCGGGAGGAAGAAATCGAGGAACCGCCCGCGATGATCCTGACGGTTACCAACGCCGAGGGGGAAGTGGTCAGGCGAGTCGAAGGACCGGTAAGCGCGGGTTTCCACCGGGTGGCCTGGGACCTGCGCTACCCGCTCTCCTCACCCTGGACACCAGAACCGGAAGGTGAAAACTACATGGAGGTCAAGGGCCCGCTGGCGCCGCCGGGAAGCTACCAGGTCAGCCTGGCCCGGCGGATCAACGGCCAGTTGACCGACCTCGGCATGAGCGAATCCTTCGAGGTCAAATCCATCGCCGACCGTGGCCTGCCGGGCGCCCCCCTTGACGAGGTGGCTGCTTTTGCCATTCGCCTGGACAACCTGAACCGGGAGGTTACCGGCGCCGGCGCCGCAGTGGCGGAATTGCTGGTTGAAACGCAGGCCATCAAGGATACCCTGCTACGCTCAGGTGCGCCGATGGCGTTGCGCGAACAGGCCCGGTCGATTGAACTGGAATTGCTGGAAATGCAGCAAGCCCTGAAAGGTAACGAGAAGCGGGCGTTGTATGGCGATCCGGGACCGGTCTCCGTCAGCAGCCGGCTGAATGCCGCCATCATGGGCACGTTCCGGTCAAGCTACGGCCCGACCGCCACGCACCTTGAGGCGGTTGAAATCGCGGAAGCGCAATTCGCCGGTATCGAATCGGACCTGCAGCGCATCGTCGATGTGGAAATGCCGGCCCTGCGCAAGCAATTGGATGAATCCGGGGTTCCTTGGACACCCGGAAGAGGCGTACCCGGACCGGGAGTGGACTGATTGAACAGGTCTAAACGGGAGTGGCTTTTCACTCCCCTGATTGTTATCGCGCTGTCGGTTGCCACGCAGCCAGTTGGCGCCGCTGATGATGGCCTGGATCAAGCGGACAACCCGCTTGAAACGGTTATTGTTACGGCCATGCGTTCCGAGGAGAACGTGTTGGACGTGACGGAGGCCATCACCGTGGTTGGCGCCGGAGCGGTGGACCGAAAAGGTCCGGATGTGCTGGCTGAAATGCTGCGCGGCCTGCCCGGCACGTATTTCCAACAAACCACTCCGGGCCAGGGCATCCCCATCATCCGCGGCCTGAAAGGATCGGAAGTCCTGCACCTGGTGGACGGGATGCGGCTCAACAACGCCTTTTTCCGAAACGCCCCGAACCAGTACCTTGCGCTGGTGGACGCTTATGCAACCGAACAGACCGAAGTCATCCGGGGGTCGGCGCCCTCGCTCTACGGCGCCGACGCCATGGGCGGCGTCGTGTTGGTTTTGACTCCGGAACCGGAACTCGAAGGTGGAAACTGGCAGACCGAAGGCCATTTTTACGGCACCTGGAACAGTGTCGATAACGGCCTGATCGGACGCCTGGGCCTGGCCACCGGGCGCCAGGGTAACGTGCTTTCCGGTGGCGTCACTTACCAGGACTATGGAGACCGCGAAACCGGCGGCGGCGAAACGCTTCCCAGCGCATACAAAGCGCAGGCCGCCGACCTCAAATGGCGCTATAGCCTGGGCGACCGCTCGGAATTGATGTTATCAGCCCAATACCTCGAGCAACCCTCGACGCCGCGCGTGGATGAACTGGTGCCGGGGTACGGGCAGGACCACCCGGGCTCGCTGCAATTTGAGTTCAAACCCAACCGCCGCGATTTTCTGCATGCGCGTTACCGGCTGGACAGTGACTCGAACTGGTTCGGCCGTATGGAGGTTCATGCGGCCCGGCAGGTGATCACTGACGACCGGACGACCCAGGACTGGGACAGCACGGTAATCACAACCGAGCAAAACGAAAGCCAGCTGGATGGTCTGACGTTGCAGTTCAATACACCCTGGGAAGGCGCCGGCGAATCCGGCAACGAGTTGGTCTGGGGCTTTGAATACTATACAGACGAAGTCACCAGCAGCCGTTCCCGGTTGGATTCCGAAACCGGCGAAAGCACCGCGGTGGCCGGTCGCTATCCCGACCAGTCCACGATGGACAGTGCGGCGGTGTACGCGTCGAATCGCTGGAAATGGGATCGCTTCAGCCTGGAAACCGGCCTGCGCTATAGCTGGTTTGAAATCTTCCTGCCCGCTTCGGCGGAACTGGAAGCCGCCAGCATAAGCCCGACGGATTTCACCGGCGACATCCACCTGAATTACGAGGCCGCGCCGGGTGTGCACCTGGTCAGCAACATGGGACGCGGGTTCCGGCCTCCGAATATCTTCGACCTCGGCACACTCGGGGCACGCCCCGGCAACCGGTTTAACGTCCCGAATACCAACCTGAAACCCGAAACCGTCTGGAGCTATGACGTCGGCGTCAAGACCTCGACCGGACGCTGGCAGGCAGAGGCTTTTGCCTGGTATTCCGACTACCGGGACAAAATCAGTTCACGCCTGACCGGCGAGGTCACCGACCAGGGACGCCTGGTCGTTACCAGCGACAACCTGAACAAGGCCCAGCTATACGGTGTGGAATCGGGACTGCGTTTCCTGGCATCCCCAAAATGGGAGTTGTACGCAGTCGTAAACTACACCCGGGGCGAGGAAAGTGACCTGGAGTCGACCGTGCCCGCGGACCGCATGCCGCCGCTCAACGGCAGGCTTGGAATGGTATTCAAACCCGGCGACAGGTGGCGTTTCGAACCTTACCTGGATTTCGCCAGCCGCCAGGATCGGCTGAGCCCGCGGGATGAAGAGGACCCAAGGATCAACCCGGACGGCACGCCAGGCTGGGGAACGCTGAACCTGCTGGCTTCCTGGCAGGCCAGCCCCTGGCTGGAGCTTGGCCTGCGCCTACAGAACGTGGCGGACAAAAATTATCGTGAACACGGCTCCGGCGTGGATGCGTCCGGCTTCAACGCCGGATTCTGGGTCAACGCTTTGTTCTGAAAAACTGCCTCAGTTGCTCGCTGCATTCCTCCCCCAGACAACCCCCATACACGTCCGGCACGTGATTGTGCCGCGGATCACCCAGCACCCCGAACACGCTTCCTGCGGCGCCGGTCTTGGGATCCGCCGCGCCGAAGACCACCCGGGCAAGTCGTGCATGGATCATCGCTCCTGCACACATGCAGCAGGGTTCCAGGGTCACGTACAGGGTACATTCCGGCAGTCGATAATTGCCAAGGCGCTCGCCGGCGGCACGTAAGGCCATGATCTCCGCGTGGGCCGAAGGGTCGTTGCTGGTGATCACCCGGTTCCAGCCTTCCCCGACCGGCACGTCCGCCAGGACAATCAGCGCGCCGACTGGAACTTCCCCCTCGCCTTCCGCCCGGCGCGCCAGTGCAATGGCCTGTTCCATCCAATGCCGGTCTGCCTGGGTAAACTGGGTTGAATCAATCACGGTGAGTTACTGGGGCTCAGCGTTTTCCGGAAAGCAGCCTTTTGAACGCGCGTACCGGCGCCGTGATGCGCCAGGAGGTGGATGTTTCCATCTCATCCACCCGGTGACGCAGCGCCTGGATCATGCGGCCGGCTGATTTCAAATCGGTCGGGTACTCTTCCATGCGGAGTTTCAACGAAGCGCCGGGTGCACCACCGCGCCGGTGCTTGCTCAGCCCTGACTGCAAGGCCTGGATGTCCCGGTACAGCCGCTGCAGGTGTTGGTCCCTGCGCTTCAGCAGGCGCTTGATCTCAACGATGTCCCCATCCGTGAGTTCCATTCCGGACCGGAAGCGTTCCGGCAAATGCCGTTCCACGTAGATGGTTGAATGCTCATCCGCGGTTTCCTCCGCCGGCCGCGTCTCGGTGTAGTAGTAGACTGCGAATGATTTCCGCGAACGGTCCTTTCTCCCCTCGGGCAGGTCGATCCGGTTGAAACCATGCCAGGACGATTCCGTTGTTTCAAAAATGACACAACGGTTCATCAGCGGCGAAACCGTGACGATTTCATCTTCGCCGGGTTCCAGGTACGGGTCCCGGTGAAGCTGGAGCGAGCCGCCCCAGGCATCTTCCCAACCCTCGTTCAGATAGATGATCAGGTTGAGCCGCCGGTGTTTGCCGGTGACCGGGTGGTAGTTGAAATCGATGTGCGGATCGAGATCCTGGCCATCCCGGTTCTCATGCGTTCCGCCGCCGAAATAGAACGGGTCGTAAAGCAGACCGTCTATGCCGGTAATTTTTTCCACCAGGTCCAGGAAGCCTGCATGCCGCACCAGGTCATCCATTTCCCGGAAGGCGCTTCCCAGCGTGCGCACCGTTTCCCGGGTGGATTTCCCGCCGACCTGCTCGTTTTCATTGATGGCGGTTGCCTCGCTGAATTCCGGGAACTGCCGGCAGATTTCGCTACAAAACGCCGGGGTCAGAAAATCATCGATCACAACGTGACGGAACGGTCTGGCATCCGCGAAAGACCGGGCCAGTCCCGGCGCCGCGTCCACAACACCAGAATTGACGAAATCCCCTGGCTTGAAGTCGTCAGCGGACACGGCCTCATTCCCACTCTATGGTCGCGGGCGGTTTCCCAGAAATATCATAAACAACACGCGATATTCCATTGATTTCATTAGCTATTCTTAACGAAACCAGTTCCAGGAATTCGTAAGGCAGGCGCGCCCACTTGGCCGTCATGAAATCCACGGTTTCAACCGCCCTGAGGGCGACGACGTACTCGTAGCGGCGCTGGTCCCCGGTCACCCCGACCGACTTGACCGGAAGAAAAACGGCAAACGCCTGGCTGACCTTGTCGTAGAGGCCATGCCTCAATAACTCTTCAATAAAAATGTGATCCGCACGCGCCAGCAAATCCACGTACTCCTCCTTCACCTCGCCGAGGATGCGCACCCCCAGGCCCGGGCCCGGAAACGGGTGGCGGTAAACCATCTCACGCGGCAAGCCCAGCTCGATCCCGATCCTGCGCACTTCGTCCTTGAACAGTTCGCGCAGCGGCTCAACCAGTTCCATCTTCATGTAATCGGGCAATCCGCCGACGTTGTGGTGTGATTTGATCACGTGAGCCTTACCGGTCTTGCCACCGGCTGACTCGATCACATCGGGATAGATGGTCCCCTGCGCCAGCCATTTCGCGTCCCCCATCGCCCTGGCCTGTTCTTCGAAAACATCGATGAACATGTTGCCGATGACCTTGCGCTTCTTCTCCGGATCGGTCACGCCTTTGAGCGCCGAAAGGAACCGTTCGCGCGCGTCGACCTTGATCACGTGAACGCCCATATGCTGCGCAAAGGTCGCCATGACCTGTTCGGGTTCCCTGTAACGCAACATGCCGGTGTCGACGAATATACAGGTCAGTTGTTCACCGATGGCCCGGTGCAGCAGGGCCGCAACCACGCTGGAATCCACCCCACCGGACAGGCCAAGAATCACGTGGTCGCCTCCCACCAGCGCGCGGACCCGGTCGATGCTGTCCCTGATGATGTTTTCCGCCGTCCAGGCTTCCTCGCAACCGCAAATATTGTGCACGAAGCGTTCCAGTATCCGCCGGCCCTGGACCGTGTGGGTCACTTCAGGATGGAACTGGATTCCGTAAAAGCCCCGGCCGTCATCGGCGATGGCGGCAATCGGCGCAGAGTCGGTGCGGGCCAACAGTTCGAACCCGGCGGGCAGATCCACCACCTTGTCACCGTGACTCATCCAGACATCCAGCAGCGGACTGCCGTCCGTCGCGACGTGATCCTCGATGTTCTGCAGCAAACGCGAAGGCTGGACTACCGAAACCTGTGCATAGCCGAACTCCTTCAAGGAAGAAGGCGCCACGGTTCCACCCAGTTGGGCGGCCATGGTATGAAGCCCGTAACAGATGCCCAGGACCGGGACATTCATCTCGAAAACGAGGTCGGGCGCTCTCGGGCCGTCCTCGGCGTGCACGGACTCGGGTCCCCCGGAAAGGATGATTCCCTTGGGGGCAAATTTGAGAATATCGCCGGAATTGCTGTCCCAGGGCCAGATTTCGCAATACACGCCGATTTCCCGGACGCGCCGGGCAATGAGCTGGGTGTACTGGGAGCCGAAATCCAGGATCAGGATTCGATGGAGATGGATGTCGTTTTGCATGGTAAAGACCTCAGGACATCTTGTAGTTGGGCGCTTCCTTGGTAATCTGCACATCGTGTGCATGGCTTTCCGTGACACCCGCGCCGGTAATTCGTACGAACCGGGATTCGGTGCGGAACTTGTCTATGGTCTCACACCCCATGTAGCCCATCGAGGACCGCAGGCCACCCAGCAACTGGTGTATCACGCCGGACAATGCTCCCTTGTAGGGCACCCGCCCTTCGATGCCTTCCGGCACGAGCTTTTCGGCGGAAACATCGTGCTGGAAATAACGGTCTTTCGAGCCGGCCTGCATCGCACCCATCGATCCCATGCCACGGTAGGACTTGTACGAGCGGCCCTGGAACAATTCGACCTCGCCGGGCGCTTCTTCGGTTCCGGCGAACAGCCCGCCAATCATCACGGTCCAGGCGCCGGCAGCAATGGCCTTGGCAAAATCCCCGGAAAAACGGATGCCGCCGTCCGCGATCAGCGGTACGCCGCTGTCTTTCAGCGCCGCTGCAACATTGGCGACGGCAGTGACCTGCGGAACGCCGACCCCGGCGACCATCCGGGTGGTGCAGATCGATCCGGGGCCCTGGCCCACCTTGACACCGTCGACGCCGGCCTCAACCAGCGCCAGCGCACCTTCACCGGTGGTGACGTTTCCACCGATGACCTGCACATCCGGAAAATTCTTTTTGACCCAACGGATGCGGTCCAGCACGCCCCGGGTGTGTCCGTGGGCGGTGTCAACGACAATCACGTCGACATGCGCACTGACCAGCGCGGTCACCCGGTCCTCGGTATCGCCGCCGACGCCAACCGCGGCAGCAACCAGCAAACGCTCCTGCGAATCCTTGGCCGCGTTCGGATAATCGGTCGACTTCTGAATGTCCTTGACGGTGATCAGGCCGCGCAACTCGAAACGGTCGTTGACCACCAGCACTTTTTCAATCCGGTGCTTGTGCAGCAGGTTCAGCACTTCGTCCTGGCTGGCGTTTTCCCTGACCGTGACGAGGTCCCCTTTTCCCGTCATGATGTTGCGTACCGGATCATCCAGGCGTTTTTCAAACCGCATGTCCCGGCTGGTGACGATACCGACCAGCTCATTGCCATCAACGACCGGCACGCCGGAGATATTGTGACGGCGCGTGATGTCCTGCACCTCCCGGATGGTGGTATTAGGATTGACCGTGATGGGGTCCTTGATCACACCCGCTTCGTATTTCTTCACGGTCTGAACCTGTGCAGCCTGCTTTTCCAGTGACATGTTCTTATGCACGACGCCGATTCCGCCTTCCTGGGCCATCGCAATCGCGAGGCGCGCCTCGGTGACGGTGTCCATGGCCGCGGACATCAACGGCGCATTCAGGCTGATTTCCTGTGTCAGGCGGGTCCGGAGATTGACGTCCCCCGGCAATACCTGCGAGTAAGCGGGCACGAGGGAAACGTCGTCGAAGGTAAGGGCTTCACCGATTAACTGCATGCTGGATGTTCTCCTGTGGCAAAACGCCCGGTAGGGGCCGGGCGAGACTTACCGGGCAAGTTAATCGATTAATTATATCTTGGCCGGAGTTTTATTGAAATCGCTGCAGCCGTTTCTTTACGGGTTCCCTGCCCCTCAGCGCGTAAATACACGCTGGCCATCGACCCAGGTCTCCAACACGCGGACAACGGGAATCTCCTCGACCGGAACGTGCATGATGTCACGGTCCAGAACGATGAAATCGGCACGCTTACCGGCTTCCAGTGAGCCGGTCTGTTGCTCCATGAATCCGGCATAGGCTGCACCGAGTGTGAAAGCCCTGATGGCCTCTTCCCGGCTCAACCGCTCTGCGGGTATCCAGCCGCCGTCCGGCCAGCCCTCGAGGTCCTGCCGCGTTACCGCCGCGTAGATTCCGAGCATCGGGTTGACCTGTTCCACCGGAAAGTCGGAACCAAAAGCCAGCCGTGCGCCGCTTTGCAGCAGGCTCTGCCAGGCATAGGCCCCGGCCAGGCGGTTCTCACCGAGACGTTCACCCGCCCAGTACATATCACTGGTAGCGTGGATGGGCTGCATCGCGGCGATCACGCCCAGTGCCGCGAACCGGGGAATGTCATCGGGGTTCAGAATCTGCGCATGCTCGATGCGGTGCCTGCCGGGATTTTCAGGAAACTGCGCCATCGCGCGTTCGTAGGCGTCGAGAACCTGCCGGTTGGCCGCATCGCCAATGGCATGAACACCCGCCTGCAGTCCGCAGGAGAAAACGCGGTTCATCGCGGCCTCCATTTCGTCCGCGCTCATGAACATCAATCCACGGTTGCCCGGATCGTCGCTGTAGTCGGCCAGCAGCGCCGCACCCCGACTGCCGAGGGCGCCATCGGCATAGAGCTTGACCGCCCGCATTTCGAGGCGGCCGGACGGATCACTCAGCGGTCCCTGTTCACACAACCAGTCACTGGTTTCGCCGATACCGTCCGCCATGGCATAAACACGTACCGGAAACGAGCCGGCGGCAATTTTCGCCTGGTACAAGCGGATGACGCCGCGATCAATGCCGGGATCATGAACGCCGGTCAGGCCCAGGCTGACCAGGGTATTGGTCGCCAGGTCCAGCGCCGCATCGATCAGTTCGGGCGATGTTTCCGGAACAGCCTGTTCAACAAATTCCATGGCGCCATCGACGAATATGCCGGTGGGCTCGCCCTGCTCGTCCCGGTCGAATGAACCCCCCTTGCGGTTGCCAGTCACCGGACAGGTCCCTGTCGGATTGCGCGATGGCCAGGCTGTTTGCCCAGGCTGCATGACCATCGATCCGCCTCAGCCAGACCGGACGGTCGGGGAACTCCGCATCGAGGTCGGCCCGGTCCGGAAAGGCCTGCTCCGGCCAGTCGTTCTGATCCCAGCCCCGGCCGAGCAGCCATTCGCCTTCCGGAAGGTCCGCCGCGAATTCCCGCAGCCGGTTCATGACGTCCGCCTTGCCGGTCGTGCCGGTCAGGTCAGCGCGGGTGAAAGACTGGGCGAGACCATACAGATGACCGTGCGAGTCAATCAAGCCCGGCAACACGGTCTTTCCCTGCAAATCGATCTGCATGGCTCCGGCAGTAGGTTTCCGCCATGGGCTCATTGTCTCCGATCGCCAGGATCTCCCCGCTGTCGCTGAACGCCATCGAGCCCGACTCGACCAGGGTGTTGCCCGCATCAAACGTGTAAATCCGGGCGTTGCGGATCATCGTTATGGCGCCTCCCCCGGCCGCCTCGCCTGCCACGGGAGCCGGCATATCCTGTTGTCCGCAAGCACCCAGCCACGACGAGGTTTGCCAGGAACACGGCAAGAACGGTCAAACGGATTATCATTTTTTTCATCACGGCACCCATGCGTTTTCCAGCGTTGGAGTTTATCATCACCCGATGGATTCCATGTCTGAACATGTCTACACCCCCACCGAACTGAACCGGGAAGTGAAGATTCACCTCGAATCAGGTTTCCCGCGGATCCTGCTCGAAGCCGAAATTTCCAACCTCGCGCGGCCGGCTTCCGGACACCTGTATTTCACCCTCAAGGATAACGGAGCACAGGTGAAATGCGCGATGTTCCGCTCTTCCGCAAGCCGGGCGAGCACCCGGGTGGAGAACGGCATGAAGGTACTCGCCAGGGGGCGGGTCAGCCTGTACGAGCCTCGCGGCGACTACCAGTTTATCGTCGACGGTTTGCAGGACGCCGGCGAAGGAATCCTTCAGCGCCAATTCGAAGAACTGAAAAGGAAACTGGACGCGGAGGGCCTGTTTGACCCGGCCCACAAGCGCCCACTCCCCGCCTACCCGTCCCGGATCGGCCTGATCACCTCACCCAGCGGCGCGGCGGTTCGGGACCTGCTGCATGTTTTATCGCGGCGCTGGCCGGTCGCGCAGATCCGTCTCTACCCGGTCCCGGTGCAAGGGGCTGATGCTCCGGCAAAAATCCGGGACGCTATCGAGTCAGCCGGCAGGCACCGTTGGGCTGACCTGCTGATCATCGGGCGAGGCGGGGGATCACTCGAAGACCTGCTGGCGTTCAATGACGAAGCCGTGGCGCGGGCGGTGTTCGCCTCGGAAATCCCCATCATCTCGGCCGTTGGTCACGAAACCGATTTCAGTATCTGTGATTTCGTTGCCGACTTGCGGGCCCCTACCCCCTCGGCCGCCGCCGAACTTGCAACCCCGGATCAGCTGGTGCTGAAGGAAGCGTTCCGGCGCACCCGCCGCCAACTGCAGCGCCGGATCGGCGACCGTCTGCTGCGAGACGCCCAGCGCCTCGACCACGCCAGCCACCGGATGCAGCAACAACACCCGGCCACCCGGCTTGCCGAGCAATCCAGGCGGCTGGAAAAAATCGAAGCTGCAAGACAGCGCGCCATGCAACGCTTACTGGCGGACCGCCTGTCCCGGCTGGAAAACCTGTCCGGGCGCCTGCAAACCAGCCGACCCGACCGCAAACTGCTTGAGCTGTCCGCACGGGTAGGCAAATCGCTTCGATCCCTCGATACCCTGGTGCGAAAAAATATTGCGTTCCGGCGAGAAAAACTCGCTGACCTGGCGCGCACACTGAACGCGGTCAGTCCGCTGGAAACCATCGGCAGGGGTTATGCCATCGTAACGGACAGTGAATCGGGAGAAATCGTTTCCAGCGTTTCCCGGCTTGATGCAGGCGATCGCGTCACGACCCGGCTGAAAGACGGTACCTTCGACTCCACGGTAAATTCTATTCAACCGTAGATGATCCACGGTCACTGCGTGTTCTGTGGCAGTGCAAATTTCATCGCTACATCACCGTACCAGAGTGCTTGGTTCGAAGAGGCGACCAGCCTCAGGCGATCCTCCCCGGGAACCGGGCTATCCATGTTTATGGACCAGGCCAGGCCGTCATCGCTGGTCGCCTGCATCTGCACCGGCGGTTGTTCCCCGACCCCGCTTGCTACCCGGGAGATGACGACACCGTCGAGTGGAAATTCAGACATCAGTGTCAGCTGCAATTGACCGTTGCTGTCCCATTGCGGACTGAGATTCAATCTGAAATCCCCGTTTTGCAGATCGCAATGTCCGCTGTTGTAGCGGCAGTTTGATTTCTCCACCAGTTGATAACTCCCGCCTTCCTCAGCCGCGTGGGGAGATTCCCCGACAAAGAAATCAATGGCGAAGTAACTCATCAAAGCCAGCAGCGGAGCCACCAGGGAAGCGGTCAGTATGTGTTTGTTTTTCAGAATGTTCATAGTTCCTTCCACGGCAGGCCGCCAGAACGGTGGCGCTTATGATAAACGGGTTGTTCCGGTACAGCATACGGCCAATTGTTCCGGAAAGTCACAAAAGCGTGTTGGAGTTCCGGACCGGGGCGCGGTACGATTCGCGATCTGTCCAACAACGGAATGGCTCATGAAATCCATCAAGAACACATCCGCCGCGCTGCGATTCTCCATTCTCATTGCTGCCGCTCTTTTACCTTCCCTGGCCCTGGCCCAACAACCACCTCATTCGGAGCACGCGAACAAGACCTTCGAAATCTACCGCACCATTGTCGAGGTGGATACTTCAAAAACCACCGGTAACACGCCGCGGATAGCCCGTTACCTGGCCGATGAACTGGTGGCAGCCGGCTTTCCACCGGAAGATGTCGAGGTGATCCCGGTGGAAAACACCGCTGCCCTGGTAGCGCGCTATCGCGGTAATGGCGCATCCGGCAAGAAACCGATTCTGTTTCTCGGTCACATGGACGTGGTCGAGGCCAACGCCGAGGACTGGGTGCGCCCTCCGTTCGAACTGACCCAGGATGATATTTTTTTCTATGGTCGCGGAACCGATGACAACAAGTTTGGCGTGGCGCAGCTTACCGGCACTTTCATCCGTCTCAAGCGCGAAGGCTTCGTTCCCGACCGGGACCTGTTCCTGGTGTTCTCCGGCGATGAAGAGAGCGGAATGGTGACAACGCGAATGCTCGCTTATGAGCGGCCGGACCTGGCGGAAGCGGAATATGCCCTTAATTCCGATGCCGGCGGCGGCTCGCTGGATGCCCAGGGCAGGGCGGTCACCTATAACATCCAGGCTGCGGAAAAGACCTTCGCCACCTGGGAGGTCACGGTCCGGAATCCCGGCGGTCACAGCTCGAGGCCGCGCCCGGACAACGCAATCTATGACCTGGCGGACGTGATCAAGCGGATCCAGGCATACCGTTTTCCGGTCCGCTACAGTCAAATGACCCTTGACTACTTCGAGGAAACCGGCCGGCAACTGGGTGGTGAACTGGGTGAAGCCATGCTGCGTTTTGCCAGCAACCCTGAAGACACCGAGGCCTCCGACCGGCTGGCGATCGAGTCTTCCTATGTCGGGACCACGCGCACGACTTGCGTGGTCACCATGCTGCGGGCCGGCCACGCGGAAAATGCGCTGCCCCAATCGGCCACCGCAACGGTCAACTGCAGGATTTTCCCGGGCGTGGCGGTCAGCGAAGTGGAGCAGGTGCTTCGCGAAGTTGTCGCAAACGACCAGGTCGAGTTCGTGCTCCTGGATGAACCGACCGAAAGCCCGGTTTCGGAGTTACGCGAAGACGTGGCTGCAGCAGTCGGCAAGGCGGTCCATGCCCGCTACCCCGACGTCAGGGTCATCCCGTTCATGGAGTCGGGCGGCACCGACGGCATGCATTTCCGCAAGGCCGGCATTCCCACCTGGGCCGTCAGTGGTCTTTTCATGCAACCCGATGACATGTACGCCCACGGCCTCAACGAGCGTGTGCCGGTCAAGGCGTTTTATGACGCGCTGGACCACTGGAGCATCATCATCAGGGAGTTGGCCGGCTCCTAGCGCGCTCTGAATCCTCATTTGGTTAATCTTTAACCCTTTTCGGCCGTTGCCTGCGTTTCAGTAGTGGTTGGCCCAGAGCCATGGTAGTCTCGAAAAATGCGGGAGCGCTCCGACGAAACGCTGATGAAAGCCTATGCGAAAGGGAGTATCGAAGCCTTCGAGCTTCTGTACAACCGCCACCGGGGACCGTTTTACCGGTATTTTCTGCGCCTGGCCGGAGACGCCGCCACCGCGAATGACCTGTACCAGGGCAGCTGGGAGAAAATCATCAAGGCGCGCGGGACGTATAAAACCTCCGTTCCGTTCCGGCCCTGGATATACCGGATTGCGCACAACCACGCGATGGATCATTTCAGGCGTCTGAAACCGCAATCGGACCAACTCCCTGACACCATGGAATCCGGTGAAGCAAGTCCCGAAGACCACTTGCTGCAAGCCGTCAGAACCGATGACTTGCGTGAGGCCATATCCCGCCTTCCTGTCGAACAAAAAGAAGCGCTTTTGCTGAAACTGGACGCGGAGCTGGACCTTCAAAGCATTGCGGACGTCACCGGGGTTAGCCGGGAAACCACCAAGAGCCGTCTGCGCTATGCCGTGGACAAACTGAAATCCGAATTGAGGGCAGAGTAAGCAGGGCCAATCATGACGACTGATACGCGCCATCAGAACGAAGACAATGAGCTGGACCGGGATATCGGGAAGGTAAGTTCGAACTGGGCCAGGTTGGGGAAAGAGGATCCACCGGACCTGCTCGACCGGGCCGTGCTTAACCGCGCAAAGCGTGAGTTGGAGTCCCCGGGCATAGCAGGACGTAAGCCCTGGGTATTCAGATGGCCAGGAGCGTTCGCGACTGCCGCGGTGGTTCTGTTGGCATTAACCCTGGTGCTCGAGCAGGAGCAACACGCGCCCACTCCTGTCTTGAAAAAGGTGGATGGCTTCGGAATCGACCTGGACGGTTCAGCCGCCCGCAAGAAAGCCAACCTGAACGAAGCGGCGCCGGAAGAGTCCGTGATTCATGAATCCCAGCCTGACGAGACCCCCGCGGCCAAAGCAGGGAGTGAAGCCCGGTTAAACCCACTTCGCCTGGAGAGCGCTTCGATCCGGGCCGTAGCCGAGCAGGACAGTGCCGGAATTGCTTCCGGACCCGGGAAATCAGTGGATGAAGTCCCTGCCGCAGACGCGTGGATCGATCAACTTCTTCAACTGAAGAAAACCCACCAGGACCAAGCGCTGGCCGAGGAACTGACCCGGTTCCGCGCCATCTACCCGGATTACCCCTTGCCACCTGAACTGGATGACTGAAGCCCGATGCTTACCGTGGCCGGCCCGGCAACCATCGAGATAGAAATCAAGCACAGCCGGTTCATTGCACACGCGGCGCGTGTCGACAGCCTGCAGGAGACGCTGGAGTTTTATGAATCCGTTGCCGACACTGCGGCCACTCACAATTGCTGGGCCTGGCGGCTGGATCACCTGTACCGGTTCAATGATGATGGCGAACCCGCCAGCACGGCAGGCAGGCCGATCCTTTCGGCTATCGAGGGTAAAGGGCTGGACCACGTCATGGTGGTCGTCACACGCCACTTCGGCGGCACCAAGCTGGGCGTGGGTGGACTGGTGAGAGCCTATTCCGGCAGCGCGGCCAAGTGCCTCGATCAGGCGGGCTTTCTCGAGGTGCTTCCCCGGGTGGAGTGTTCCATCCAGGCCGGTTTCAGCTGGACGGGCCAGGTCTATGCCGCCCTGGAAGCCCACCATGCAGAAAAACTGATGGAACGGTACAACGACCGGGGAATTGAAATCCGGATCAGCATTGAACAGGCGCTGGTCGAACAACTGGGAACCATGCTCAGTGAAACAACCCGCGGAGAAGTGACAGTCAGTGCTTCAGAGTGAATTCGACGCCCGGTAAAGAGGCCGCATAATCCGCCCCCAACAACAGCGAGGGGGTGTAGAACCCGCCTTCCACATCATTCCCGAGCAGAAATTCAACGGCACCCAGGCTGGCGGAAACGGTCAGGTCATATCCGTTGGGTGTTGTCATGGTTGCCTCGACCGTTCGGCCGTCGGCGGTAGTGACCTGTCCCCATAGTTGCGACTGGCTCTCTTTCCTGCCCCGGTCGGTGGGGCCGCTGACTCTTTTTTCGATGCGTTTTTTCAGAAAGGACTGCACCGGGGAAAGACCCAACAGGCCCTGGAACCACCGTAAACGACGCAGGTGGGCAATCGTGGCCGGCGGCAGGGCCATGTATACCTCGATATCCGGTATACCCGTGCTGACGTAGGCGGTGTACACATCACCCCAGGGTATCGTCACCCCCGTTCTTTCTGCGTGGGCAAACGGTATCTTGCGCGTTTTCCACGCCAGCGGCACGGACTTGAGCCGGCCATCCCGCCGGATGCACCCCCCCATTTTCAGCCCTTCGACGCTGGTCTTTGCCGTTCCCGGACTGGGGCCGCCGCCAGCCTCAAACGCCAGTTGCAGACGGGTCGCTGCGGGCAAGGCATTGACCAGGCTGGCCGCCAGGCAATCACTGGGTACCACGTCAAATCCGGCTCCGGGCATGAGTACCACGTCCGCGTGCTTTGCCTGTTCGTGCAAGAGGTGACAAGCCGCAAAAACCGAAATTTCACCGGTAATGTCAAGATAGTGGACCGCCGAGTCAAGGCAGGCCGCGACCATCGGCTTGCTGGTCACGGAAAACGGGCCGGCGCAATGCAGAACCAGCTTCATACCGGAGACGCCCTGCCGACATCCAGCCGGGTCATCCAGGCTGAACACCCGGTGACTCAAACCCAGCTCCGCAGCGATGGAAGCGACTGCCGCTTCATTCCGGCCAGCCAATATCGGCCGCATACCCCGCCTGACCGCCTCGGCGGCGGTGAGCTTCCCGGTATACCCGGTAGCGCCGTAGATCATCCAGTCCATCGTTAAGGCCTGTTCACACTGGTTTTATCGTCTCTGTTGAGCCTAAAAAAGCGTACCCTGCTGCCGCGTATCGACCGGCTTGTTTGGCGCCGCGGGCTGTGCTGGTTCCGCCGGGCGATCCGGGGGCGATTTTTTCGCTTTTGGCTTTACCGTCGGGAGGGGGTGGGCTTTCGACTTTTTCGTCCTGCTCTGCGACGTCCGCCTTCGGTCCCGCAGACTTCAATACCAGCGCCAACAGCTTGCCGACGGTGCAATGGGATTCGAGGTCATGTCTCAGGGCTTTTCGCCGGTTAATTTTGTACCGGTTACGCCGTCCGTGCTTGGACACTTCCAGGAAACCTTCCTGCTGGAGGTCATGGACAATTTTTTGCACCGCACGTTCGGTGATACCCACCTCGGCAGCGACATCCCTGAGGCGGATATCCTGGTTTTTTGCAAGGCAAACCAGCACGTGGCCGTAGTTGCTGAAAAAAGTCCAATCACCCATCATATGCCCTCGAAGTGAATCACCCGGCCAGCAATGTTTTGAATATCTTTAAGTAAGAATTATAATTCGTGTTTACAAATTCTTCAAATTGAACTTATGATGCAGAAAGCCCAGGAATTCAGTTAATGAAAAATCTAATAGTTTCCAAGAATCCCATTGAATTCATGAGCAATTTCATGAAGCTTGAATCCTCAAGTGGCTACTTGCTGATTGCGGCAATGGTCCTTGCGCTGGCCGTGGCCAATATTCCCGCTGCCCAGACGGTATACGAATGGATCCTGGGACTCCACCTGGCGGTTACCATTGGCGGACTGGGCGTAGACAAGCCTCTGCTGTTATGGGTGAACGACGCCCTGATGGTGTTTTTTTTCATGCTGGTCGGATTGGAGCTCAAACGCGAGGTGGTCGAAGGACAGCTGTCAAAACCCGACCAGGTTGCCCTGCCGGTGCTTGCTGCGCTGGGTGGACTGGTGTCTTCCCGCGGCCATTTTCTGGTTCATCAACGGTGATATCGCCGGCCAGAGAAACGGCTGGGCGATCCCCACGGCAACCGATATCGCGTTTGCGCTGGCCATGCTGGGACTCCTCGGTTCCCGCGTCCCGGTCTCATTGAAAGTATTTCTCACGACGATTGCCATCGTTGACGACATCGCAGCGATCGTCATCATCGCCATTTTCTATACCAGCGACCTGAGCCTGGTCAGCCTGGGCCTGGCCGGACTGGGCGTCGCCATACTGTTCGTGCTGAACCGCTTCAAAGTCATGCGGCTGGCCCCCTACATGCTGACCGCGCTGTTTATCTGGTTGTGCGTACTCAAATCCGGGGTGCACGCCACGCTCGCCGGGGTCGTGGTTGCCATGTTTATTCCGCTGTCACCGGGCGACAGTAATTCGCCTGCCCGCCACCTGGAACACACGCTGCACCCCTGGGTGGCGTTTGCAGTATTGCCGATTTTCGCATTCGCAAATGCCGGGGTTTCTTTTTCGGGAATGAGCATGGAAAAACTGGGTAACGGGGTGTCGCTGGGTATTATCCTCGGCCTGGTTCTGGGCAAACAACTCGGCGTTTTTGGCATGGTCGTACTGGCGCGCCTGCTGGGTATCGCGAAATTACCCCCGGGGGCGACCTGGGGTCAGATTTACGGAGTCGCCTTGCTGTGCGGCATCGGATTTACCATGAGCCTGTTCATAGGCACGCTCGCTTTTGAACACGGCGATTTTGACTTGCTTGCGAACGTGAAAATGGGTGTGTTGATTGGCTCGGTGATTTCGGCGGTCGCCGGCCTGCTGGTATTGCACTTCGCTTTACCCAAAGCCGCCAACGGCCAATAGGTGCTACCCGATTGTGATGACGCCTTCACAGACCATCACACAGTCTCCGCCAATCCAGGTCGCCTCGACGGTTCCGTTTTTCTTCCGTGTCCGGGCCTCGAGGATACTGGGACGTCCCATTTCCACTCCCTGGGCAATACGCCAGCGGTAGTCACCTGAATCGGCCGGATCGTAATGACTGAGCATCGCTGCGAGCGCGCAGTTCGCGCTGCCGGTGGCCGGATCTTCAGGAACGCCATCAAGGGGTGCAAACATCCTGGCCTGTATATCGACGTCGCCGGACACACGCACGTAGAGGAGGATGTCCGGGGTAATCCCGTCACTGTTCAATGACCGCATCGAGTCCGTATCGAACCGGGCGCGTGCCAGCACTTCCGGACTCGGCAATTCCACGATCAGAAAAGGCAAACCAACCCCGGCAACCCGCGGCGGGTGAACTTCCTCGAGGATCTCTTCAGGTTCGATCGAGAGTGCAGCGGCGGCCATTTCCCGGGATACCGGCGGACCGAGTGTCAGGCCCTGGGGCGCCAGCAATTCGCAACGGTAGGAATCGTTCTCCTGCGGGTAGATGGTAACCGGCACCAGGCCGGCTTCTTCTTCAAAGGTCACGGTCAGTGGAGATTCGACGGGCCCGAACGCGCCGGATTTGGCCAAAACGAAGGCGGTGCCGATGTTGGGGTGTCCCGCGAATGGGACTTCCCTGGCCGGAGTGAAAATCCGGACTTTTCGTGTTTGACCCTGTTCCGGCGGCAGCACAAAAGTGGTTTCCGAATAATTGAATTCCCTCGCGATCTGCTGCATCTGTTGACTGGAAAGCCCGCTGGCGTCGGGCAATACCGCCAGCTGATTTCCGCCGAAGCGTTCGCTGGTAAAAACGTCACAGGTGAAAAATTTATAGGTCATCCGGCTGAATTTCACAAAACTCCATGAATCCGCGTACGAACTGTTCCAGTCGATGATGAATCGATTCGTCCGCCAGCTGCGCCATCCTCGTCGAATACCCCGGCCGCCTGCGAGACCATCAGGCGATGCCCGGTATACAGCCGTGAACCCAGGCCGCGAAATACCGGCAACCAGGCATTCTGGGCCAGTATGGTGCCAAAACCTCCCGGCGAAGCCCCGATGACGGCGACGGGTTTGCCATGGAAAACATTCCGGATATCGAGTGACGGCCGGGACAGCCAGTCTATCGAGTTTTTCAACACACCCGGAACCGAGTTGTTGTATTCCGGACTGAACAGCAGTAGTCCCCTGGCATCGATCAAAAGCTTTTTAAGATCCAAAACCGCTTCGGGCATGCCCTCAGCCTCGACATCGGCGTTGTACATGGGAATCGCCCCAATATCCCCGACCCGGATCAGCCGGGGAAACCGGTTTTGCGCAGCCTGCAAAAGCGCGGAGTTGTAGGAACCTTTCCTAAGGCTTCCGGAAATTCCCAGGATGGTATTCAAATGATCTCTCCCTGTCCTCTCATATCACGGCCGCCAGTTCTGATCCCTGTTTGATGGCGCGCTTGGCATCCAGCTCTACCGCCACGTCGGCGCCCCCGATCAGGTGTACTTTCACGCCTGCGGTCAACAGCGGCGCCTGCAGGTCACGGCAAGGCGTCTGCCCGGCGCAGATGATCACGTTATCGACCGCCAGGAGTTCTTCCTTGCTGTCACGCTCGATCAGCAGGCCAGATCCGTCAATCCGCCTGTAACTCACACCGGCTAACATTTTCACGCCCCGCTTCTTCAGATTGAGCCGATGGATCCAGCCGGTCGTCTTGCCCAATCCCTTTCCGGGCTTGCCGGGCTTGCGTTGCAGCAACCAGATTTCCCGCTCAAGCGGCTCGGGTTCAGCTGTGACCCCCGCCACGCCGCCCCGCGCTTCAAGATTCATATCGATGCCCCATTGACGGGCAAATTCTTCAGGTACCGGAAAATCGGGTCCGTTATGGGAATCGTGCGCCAGGAATTCTGCGACATCGAACCCGATACCGCCTGCCCCGATGATCGCAACGCTGCGACCCACCCGGGCATCCCCCCTCAGCACGTCGATGTAGCTCAGAACTTTTTCATGCCTGATCCCCTCGATATCCGGGATCCTTGGTTTGACGCCGCTGGCCAGAACGACTTCGTCAAATCCTTTCAACTTTTCAACGTCGGCGCTGACGCCCAATTTTACGTCGACACCCGTGAGCTCCAGTTGCCGTGAATAGTAGTTCAGCGCCTCGTAGAATTCCTCTTTTCCCGGAATCCGCTTGGCCATGTTGAACTGCCCGCCAATCCGGTCCGCCTCATCGAAAAGCGTGACCTTGTGCCCACGGCCGGCAGCAACGGTTGCAAACGCCAGGCCTGCAGGGCCGGCGCCTACGACAGCCAGGGATTTTGCTTTCACGGTGGGCAGATAGTTGAGCTCGGTCTCGTGGCAAGCCCGGGGATTGAGCAGGCATGAGGCCGTCTGACGATTGAAGGTGTGGTCGAGGCAGGCCTGGTTGCAGGCAATACAGACATTGATCTCATCCGCCCTGCCCGATTCCGCTTTTTTGACAAACTCGGGATCCGCCAGCAACGGCCGGGCCATGGAAACCATGTCCGCATCACCATCTGCAAGCACCTTCTCTGCAACCCCCGGCGTATTGATCCGATTGGTGGTCACCAGCGGTATGTTCACTTCCCCTTTGAGCTTGCGGGTTACCCAGGTAAACCCGGCCCGGGGCACCATGGTTGCGATGGTGGGGATGCGAGCCTCGTGCCAGCCGATACCGGTATTGATGATGGTCGCGCCGGCTTTCTCCACGGCCTTCGCCTGCGCGACGATCTCATCCCAGGTGTTGCCATCGGGCACCAGGTCGAGCATTGAAAGGCGGTAGATGATGATGAATTGTTCACCGACGGCCGCGCGGATGCGCCGGACGATTTCGACGGCGATGCGAAAGCGCCCTGCCGCTTCGCCACCCCATTCATCGTTGCGCTTGTTGACGCGCGGTGTGGTGAACTCATTGATGAAATACCCTTCCGAACCCATGACTTCCACGCCGTCATAGCCGGCTTTCTGCGCCAATTTGGCCGCGCGGACGAATCCCCGGATTTCGCGCCGGATGCCCCTGGCTGAAAGCGCCCGCGGTTTGAACGGCGTGATCGGCGACTGGATGGCGCTCGGGGCGACCGTGAAGGGGTGATAGCCGTAGCGGCCGGCGTGAAGGATTTGCATGCAGATACGGCCGCCTTCGGCGTGGACAGCCTGCGTGACTTTGCGGTGCAGCCTGACCTGCCAGGGAAACATCATCGAAGAAGCAAACGGCCCCAGCCAGCCGCGCACGGTCGGAGCCATGCCGCCGGTGACGATCAAGCCGACTCCACCGGCAGCCCGCTCGGCAAAATAGGCCGCCAGTCTCGGATAATCCTTTGCCCGGTCTTCGAGGCCGGTATGCATCGAGCCCATCAACACCCGGTTCTTCAGGGTCAGGAAGCCGAGGTCGAGCGGCGCCAGCATATGGGGGTAGTGTTCAGTCTTTGACTGTCATTTCTGTTCAGCCAGTGCGGTGACCAGCGCGCGCAGCAATGCGCGAACCCTGGCCATGGGTTGCCTCAGTGTTTCCGCGATGTCGGCCTCTGAAATCAGGTCTCCGCCGACGCCTGCGCCCCAGTTGGATACCACGGCAATACCCGCGAAATCGAGCCCGAGTTCGCGCGCCAGGGCAGCTTCCGGCAGCGATGTCATGCCGGCCATGTCACAACCGTCACGCCGGGCCCTTTCAACCTCGGCAGCGCTTTCCAGCCGGGGACCCTGGAAGACCCCGATACAGCCGCCATCAACGATCTCGATCGATTGAGCGGCTGCACTTTGCAGCAGCAGGTGACGCAATGGGCCTGCATAGGGACGCGTGAAATCCACGTGCACCAGCGGAACATCCGCAGAATCGAAATACGTGTGCTCACGCCCCCAACTGTAGTCGATCAACTGGTCCGGCGCGGCCAACGTTCCGGGCGCGTATTCCCCGGTAATTCCGCCAACAGCAGACACGGCCAGCACGTGATCCGCCCCCGCTTCCCGCAGCGCCCAGAGGTTGGCGCGGTAGTTGACCCGGTGCGGAGGAAAACGATGCGGGCTGCCATGCCGGGGAAGGAACAGTAACCGTACCGGGTCCGAGCTGATGACCCGGATCGGCGCCGAGGGTGCTCCATACGGGGTGTCTACCACGAGTGTTTCTGCCGCCTCGGCCAGTTCGGTCAGGCCGGTCCCGCCGATCAGCGCCAGGGTTGGCGGCGCACTCACCCTGCATTCTCCAGTGCACGGATCTCATCCAGGTGACGCCAGTGCTCGTAAGCATCCATGCCACAACCGAAAATATACTTATCCCCCGTCTCCAGCCCGATGAAAGCAGGCAACTCACCGGTTGTCTCACGGTCATGAATTTTTCGTACGAGCACGGCGCTATTGACCGAACGGGCGCCGCGCGAAAGGCAATAGCGCTCGATCATTTGCAGGGTGAGCCCCATATCGTAGATGTCATCGACAATCAACACGTCCTGTCCTTCCAGGTTCAGTCGTGAAGGAACCCGGAATTCAATTTCTCCACCCGCAGTCTGGCCGGAATAACGGGTGGCATGCACAAAATCCATGCGCAGGGGCATGTTCAATTTCGCCGCCAGCCAGGCGGCAGGCATGACCCCGCCGGTCATCACGATCAGCAGGACAATTTCCCGTTCGCGGTAATACGCGTTGACGGCTTTTGCCATTTTTTCAACGGCCGCCTCGACCTGTTCCTTGCTGGCCACCAGGCTTGATTTTTCCAACAGGACCCTGGGGTCACTTTTATTCATCGGTTTCCTCCCCAGGATTGCGCTCCCAGTTCCTCCAGGCTTTGCCGCCAGCGTCGCCACTCCTTGATACCTTCTTTGTCCACCACCACCAACTCCTCTCGATTAACGGTCGGCTGGCCGTAGAGACTTGAGATCGCAGCACTTGAATCGTTCAGCGGCTCGTCCAGTCCGCCGAGCAACTCTCCGGCATCCCCGGGCTGGCAGACCAGCACCAGGTCGCAACCCGCATCCAGGCAAAGACGCGTCCGTTCAACAAGATTACCAACGGATTTTGCCGCATGCATACCCAGGTCATCTGAAAAAATGACGCCCCGGTATGCCAGGTCCTGCCGCAAAATGGATTTGAGCCAACGGCTCGAGTATCCGGCCGGCAAGGGATCCACTTCGGGGTAAACCACGTGAGCAATCATCAGGGCGTCCAACTCTCCGGAAAGTTCCTGGAAGGGTAGAAGGTCGGAGGCGGCGATCTGTTCCAACGTGCGAGCATCGCACACATCGCTCACATGCGAATCGGCGATGATGGAACCGTGGCCCGGAAAATGCTTCCCGGTCGTTTTCATACCCGAATCATGCATGCCGGCCAGATAAGCCCGTCCAAGGCGTATGACCTCCTGCGGATCGGCGGAAAGCGCGCGATCCCC
The DNA here is from genome assembly GCA_963700705.1 of uncultured Gammaproteobacteria bacterium. Classification (GTDB taxonomy): domain Bacteria; phylum Pseudomonadota; class Gammaproteobacteria; order Xanthomonadales; family SZUA-36; genus JAHEFT01. The sequence goes on from CAVOYQ010000021.1 coordinate 147,279, forward strand.
GATCACGCAACTGCCGCGATCCAGGTCGAGTACCGGAGCAAAGCTCAGATCAATACCCGCGGCCAACATTTCGGTTGCCATTACCCGGCCGTGGCGATACGCCATGTCCAGTGCTTTTTGCGGATCGGAGCAAGCCAGGTTTCCAAGCACGCCGAGTGGCGGCAAGCGGGTGAAACCCTCGGTGAGGCGCTGAACCCGGCCCCCTTCCTGGTCGATGCAAATCAAGGGCCGGGGATCGCTGGAATCCCTGATATCGGAAACCAGGCGGTCAAACTGTTCCCGGTCCGCATAATTCCTCGAAAACAGCACTACGCCGCCGACAGCGGGGTGTGACAGCTGTTCACGGCTGCCGGCATCCAGCCGGGTTCCGGGTATGCCGATCAGGACGGGTCCGGAATTCATGCTTTCACCTCATCCCCTGCTTTCGATCCTGCCAGCCGGCCATCGCCGGGCTTGCGGAACCGATCACGATATCTATTACAGGACACTAAGTTTTTCGCTCAAACAGCGCGATGGATTCGACGTGACCGGTATGTGGAAACATGTCCATGACCCCGGCTCCCATCAACCGGAACCCGAACTGGTGAACCAGAATTCCGGCATCACGCGCCAGGCTCGCCGGATGGCACGATACGTAAACCAACCTGTCCGCCCCGCTGGCGGCAATGTGCGGAAGAATGAATTCCGCTCCGGAACGGGGTGGGTCGATCAGAATTTTATCATAATGCAGTTTCAACCAGGGCGCGGTTCCCGGGTCTTCACCGAGATCTGCAACATGGAATACCGCATTATCCACGCCGTTTCGTTGCGCGTTTTCGACTGCTTTTCTGACCAGTTCAGAATCACCCTCGATTCCCACCGCTTCACGCGCAAGAGAAGCTATCGGCAAGGTAAAATTTCCGAGGCCGCAAAACAGGTCCAGGACCCGGTCATCCTTGTCGGGAGCGAGCAATTCCAGCGCCCTGAGAATCATTTTCCGGTTTATTGCGGCATTGACCTGGATGAAATCCGAAGGGCCGAAAGCCAGGCGGAGCCCAAATTCGGGTAAGTCAAATTCCAGGTCCAGGCTGGCGGGTTCCAGGCAATGAATACTGGCCGGGCCCGATGGCTGCAGCAGAACGGCGATGCCGGAATCTTTTGCAAATTGACGAAGTTTCTGCAAGTCCGGATTGCCCAGGGGCTCAAGGTGCCGAAAAACCAACGCGCACTGATGATCACCGCAGGACACTTCGAGTTGGGGAATGGTCTGCCGGGCGTCCATGGAGTAAATAAGTTCTGACAGCCCGGCCAGGCGTGACGCAATCCGCTCATCCAGAACATGGCACTCCAACATGTCTGCGACATATCGCCCTTGCCGCTCCCGAAAACCCACGAGCACCCGGCCTTTCTGGTGCACGTAGCGCACGGAAAGCCTGGCCTTTCGCCGGTAGTGCCACTCCGGTCCCGTTAACGGCTCCCAGACGGTATCCGGTGTGACTTTTCCAATCCGCTCCAGATTCTGGATCAGCGTGTTCTGCTTTGATTTGATTTGCCCGCGCGGAACCATGTGTTGCAGGGAGCAGCCACCGCATTGCCCGAAGTGCGGACAGCGCGGTTCAACGCGGTCCGGTGAATGCTCGAGTACTTCAACGGCTTCACCTTCGTCAAAATTTCTTTTCCGGCTCGTGATGCGCGCACGGATCCTCTCTCCGGGCAAGGCGCCATGGACGAACACCTTTTTCTCTGCGTGTGTAGCAACCCCCCGGCCATCGTGGCTCAGGTCATCTATTCTCACCTCCACCGGTTCTGCAGGCAGTGGGCGTCTTCTGTTTCTGCCCATTATTGAGTCTCGCTTCCCTGCTCCCAGCTGCGCTGGAAGGCGGCTGCGCTCGACAGCATTTTCTGGTATTTCCTCTGGCTTCGCCAGCCGGGAATACAACGGGGAGTCTCACGCGCAACGGCACTCCGGCCGGGCTTCTTTGCCTGCGGCAAAACCGCCCGACCTCCGTTGCCTGCACGCGCAACGGCACTCCGGCCGCGCTTCTTTGCCTGCGGCAAAACCGCCCGACCTCCGTTGCCTGCGCTTCCCTGCTCCCGGCTGCGCTGGAAGGCGGCTGCGCTCGACAGCATTTTCTGGTATTCCCTCTGGCTTCGCCAGCCGGGAATACACAGGGGGTCCGCATAAAAAAACGACCGGGCTGTCCTGCCCGGTCGTGACATGGGTGGGAGTGACTTACTTCTGCTTCCAGGCACCGCTTGCATCCTGGTAGTACCAGCCGCTGCGGGCGTTACTCACCCACTGTTTTGCAAATGTTTCCTGGATTTCCTTTTCCCATTCGGGATGTCCGTTGGCCACCGCAATTTCACGATACACGGCCTGGCGGTCGCGGTTTTCGTCGGCAACGACGCTCTCGAGGCTGCGGCGTTCGCTCAGCGGTACGGCTGCCCGGTCACGGATCACGACCAACCCGTCGGAACCGAAACCGATCGCGCCGGCATCGAACAACGGGTCCAGTTGCTGCCGCTGCCGGTTAGCCATCCGGGCCTTGATCGCATTGATCTGCGGCGTGTTGATCTCAATTTCGGCTTGTTGTGCGTTCGCATCGGCAATGAAAAAATCCACCAGGCCTGCCGCAGCCACAAGGACCGCCTCGACGGGCAAGTCGAACGGGTTGAGCAAGGAGCTGTCTTCCGGAGGTTTACCCAGCACATCGCCGACGAATTCCTCCGCAGCACGCTCTGCCGCGGCGGCCGGGAAATAAACGTTAATCGTGACACAGGCACCGAGCGTAAAAATCACACCCAGAACCAACAGTGCATAGAGTTTTTTCATCACTTACTCCTGTTCCTGAACCCCTGCAGATATCTTATCAGACCCCGGGAGGCTGGATTAAATTCATTACTCAGTCACCGACCTTCACCGACTCACCCTCGGAAACCGCCACCAGTTGGGAGAGGAGCATGGGCCAGTCGACGCGGCGGTTGAACGCCCTGATGGTAACCTTTGGAACACCGGCGCCTTCCATGATCAGCACGCTGACATCATCTTCGCTCACGCCTCGAATGTCGCAAACATTATTCTGCATACGGCAGCCCATGCCGATCGTTTTGTAGGAAAAACTGCTGAAGAGCTTCATCACCGGCCCGGTCAGGGCCGCGGTGGCTCCGCCACCACCCAGAGTGGTCAGGTGGTTAACGGCCTGCCGCGAGATGTCCCGGGTACCTTTCTGGCTGGCCGGTGTACCAAACCAGGCGTCAAACGCCACGGGTTTCCAGTCAAGCATGCGCAATTCATGAATAAAACCGTCTATCCGGCCTGATATCTGTCCAAATGAAAACGTGTGGGTGAGTTGCTCCAGGTCGAGGTTGTTTGCTTCTATATTGGCGGACAGGCTGGGCAGTACACCGAAGGCTCTTTCAATCCGCAAATCTTCCAGCGACAGCGCCCCGTCAAAAACGTTGACCAGGATTTTTCCCTCGACATCGAGGACACCATCATCGAGGCTCACGCCCGGGATGTGCCCGCTGATTTTTCCCGAAAACAAAGGCCAGTCCAATGCGGCCGTCAGTTGCTCCATGTCCAGATTCTCGAGATCCAGTCTCAGGCGAATATCCGGTTCGGTGTTGTTGTTTTTCGCACCCCCGGGTAATTGCACGGCCAATTCATTCAGCACCATCCGGCCTCCGAGAACATCCAGAATGAGCGGTTCGATAATGGCGAATTTACGTGGCTCGGAATCCAGCGAAACTTCTCCGGGGCCCAGGTTAATCCGGCCGACCAACAGTCCGCGCCATCTCAACCTGGAGTCAAACGTGTAATCTCCCGGCCGCATCCGCGCATCCAGCCCGGTGAAAGCAAACCGGTTACGCCGGGTATCGACGAGGCTCAAATCGGTGACCCTGAGGTCTCCCGAATGAAATTTACCCTCGCTCCACTCCCCGCCCCAGGAAACCTGCCCGGTGACCCCGAGTCCGTCCAGCGTGTGGACTGCCAGCATGGGCTCCAGGTACCGTTCATAGGCGCCGGGAAACTGCAGATCGAGATGAGTGATCTCGAGCCCCCACGAGTCCGCGTTTTCGCCGAAACCCAGGCTGGCCTTGCCTTCCACTGTAAACGCGCTCCGGTCAGTCAGACTGAAAGATCGAACCTGGAGCCCGCTTGGGTTCCAGGTCGGCAGGAACATGAACTCCAGGCCACCGTTTCCGAAATTCCGGTAGAAATCGTCCGCCAGGAGTTCGCCGCTGGTGATCGAACCCCTGACCTCCGGAGCGGACCATTCGTTCAATGTCGCTGAAACACTTACCGTCATGGCGAGGGCTTCAGAGGCAAACCGCCCGTCGGCGGAGTCGAACCCAAGCTCGCTGATGCCAAGTTGCAACAGCAGTTCAGGCGTACGACCGCCTTCTTCCAGGTAGCTCAACTCCGCATCCAGATGTCCACGGCTCAGCCAACCAGCCTCCGAGGGCAGTCCCGGAAGGTCCTTCAACTCGAGCAGGTCAACGTCGTCCATTTTCAAAATGACCGACATTTTCTCAGGCTGTTTGGTTACCTCGAACCCCGCCTGGTAGGAATCCGCAACGACATCGCCGCGCAAAACCACTTCCCCATTCGCGAAGGAGCCCTCAAGCACCCCCTGGACGGACAAATCAGAAAGCTTCCCCGCCAGACCGGTGATCAGCGCGTGATGTCCCGACAAGCTGAATTCGCCTCCGGGGAGCAGTTGGCCATTGACGTCCCCAAGCGTGAATTTTTCATGGACGACCGACTCTGCTTTGAACCGGACGTCTGGAAACGGGCTGGCAATAGCAGCGGAGGACCACGCAAACGCTGTCACGACAACCCACAACAAGACAAGGATCTTCAGATCTGGTTTTTTTACGTCCCTTTGATCCTGGGCTATGCTGTTTCCGGATCCGGCAAGCACTGTGTGACTCATTCCGTCATGATGCCGAAAAAAGGAAAGAAATGACACTGAAACGGCAGCATGTAAGGCCCGGAAAAATATTGGTGGTCGATGATCACTCCATCAGTGGTCAGCACGCAGTGGCCGCGCTCAGCCGCTGTACCGGCGAGGTCCGGTGGGTGAAAACAGCCACCACTGCGGTGGAAACGGCTTTGGCCTGGCGCCCGCACATCATTTTCACCGACCGGCACCTGCCGGATATGGACGGTTTCGAACTGCTTGACCGGATCCGGGCTGAATGGCCCGCTGACGCGGCCTTACCGAAAATTGTCGTAATGACCGGTGACGGATCCGGCCTGGAAGGCGCAGCAAGCGAAGCACTGAACATTGAACATGTGCTGATAAAACCGGTATCAGGACAGGCGATCAGGGCCGCCGCCGGCCTTGCCGCCAGCTCTGAAATCCGGGAGCCCCCTGCTATCGGGACCGGTGCTGACTTGAAGACCATGTTCCGGGACGAACTGGTACAGCGGTTGCCGGAGCTCGATTCCAGCCTTTCCGGCCTTGACGGCCGGGCTACTGCCGCCATTCTGCACCAACTGATTGCCTCGGCCGCGATGTGCCACGAATCCCGTCTCGAGTCCGGGCTTCGTTCGCTGGATACTGCTTGCCGTCGACAGAATTCACCCGGCGACATTGCCAGGCGCTATCACCTGATGCTGGAATTCGCGCGTGAATTTATCGCAAGAACGGCCCTTCGATAAGCGCCTTCATCTCCCGGACGGCATTTTCCAGGCCTACAAAAATAGCCCGCGCGATGATGGAATGACCAATATTCAGTTCGTTCATGTGCGGCAGTCGCACGATATCACCGACATTTCCAAGATGCAGTCCATGACCGGCATTGATGATCAAACCGGCCTTGTGTCCATCAAGGCAGGCCTGGCGTAGCCGGTTCAGTTCATCAGCCTGCCTCCGGCCTTCAGCGTCAGCGTAAGTTCCGGTATGGAGCTCCACTACCGGTGCACCGGCCCGCCGGGCGGCATCAATCTGTTCCGGGTCTGGATCGATAAACAACGACGACCGGATTCCGGCTTCGCTTAACTGTGCGACGGCATCAGCGACTGCTGAAAAATGGCCGATCACATCCAGGCCGCCTTCGGTCGTCAGCTCCTGCCGTTTTTCCGGCACCAGGCAAACATCAGCCGGCTTGCGCTCCAGTGCAATCGCGAGCATCTCCGGCGTTACCGCCATTTCCAGGTTGATCCGTGTTTTTGTGCCTGCGCAGAGAATGCGCACGTCCTCATCCTGGATATGCCGCCGGTCTTCGCGCAGGTGCACGGTAATCGAATCGGCGCCGCCTTTTTCCGCCAGATCAGCGGCTTCGATGACCGAGGGATAGCGAGTACCCCTGGCCTGTCGGACGGTGGCTACATGATCAATGTTGACGCCAAGAAGTACGCTCATAGTACGGTTAATCCAGCCTTAAGGAACCTCTGATCAATTATACACTGAGCGTGTTTCCGTTGAGGAAACCGGACCGGAGTGCCAACAGAAATTCGGTCACTTCAGTGAATGTCGATCTGAGGCTACTCAATAAAAAAGTGATTGGGAATTTAGCGGTTTGTCGCCCAGGTAAAAGCGGATCAGGGAACGCATCAGCGCTTTCAATTCCTTCAGATGCAGCTCCTCGATGTTCCCGGATTTTAACGCCAGCAAGGCCGAACCCGAAACCAGGCCGCCGGCATTCTCCGCATCGTATTCGCGCGGTTCCGGGCCGGACTCGGGAACATAGGAATACCAGCCATCCTCGTCAATCGGATTGAGCGAACCGTGTTCGTGCTCCAATTGCAGACCGAACCCCGCAGACTGCAGGAGCTGCATTTCGTACATTCGCAGCACCGGTTGTGACGAATCGCCGGCTGCAAGCGCCGCCACCAGTTCCCTGTAGCGGTCAAACACCTCTACGTGCGGGTCGGAGCGGTGCAGAAAGCGGGTAGTCAATTCATTGGCATAAAGTCCGCAAAACAGGGCTTCTCCGATCAACGGTGGCGGTGAAGCGACCTGGTCGGCGGATGTCAGGGTTCCCAATTCGCCTCTTTGACTCCAGCTGAGAAGCAATGGTCTGAACGGCTGCAGTATGCTTTTCCAGCGTGATTTTGCACTCCTGGCGCCGCGGGCAACCAGCCCGACCCTACCATGGGAACGGCACAGCGCCTCGATCAACAGGCTGGATTCCTGGTAAGGCCTGCTGTGCAGGACGTAGGAAGGTTCCAGCGCTACGCGCATAACATTTCAATTCTGTTCGTCAAATCCGAATTGCCGCAGAGCCCGCTCACTATCCGACCAGTCCTTGCTGACCTTCACCCACAGGCGCACGAAAACTTTTTCATCGAATAAGGCTTCGAGCGCCTGCCGGGCCCGGGTGCCGACCAGCTTCAACACGTCACCACCCTTGCCGATGACGATCTGTTTCTGACCTTCACGCTCAACCCATATGATGGCGCCGATACGGATCAATCCATCCCTGCGTTTGAATTCTTCAACCTCGACAGTCAGGGAATAAGGCAATTCCTGGTGAAGCCTCAACATCAGTTGCTCGCGAATCAGTTCTCCGGCCAGGAAGCGCTCGCTTCGATCCGTGAACTGGTTTTCGTCATAGTAAGGCCGGGAAAACGGCAGCCATTGGGTGACCCTCTTCTCCAGGTCACCGACGCCGCTGCCCGATTTGGCGGCGACCAGGAATACTTCAGCAAAGCGGCCGGTACGGACCTCTTTTTCCAGGAATTGCAGCAACCGCGACTTGTCCGGAACCAGGTCGATCTTGTTGACAACAAGCCAGACCGGGGCGCTTACCGCTTCGAGTGATCGCGCCACGTGTTCGTCCTGCTTGCTCCAACGGCCGGCTTCGACCAGGAACAGGATCAGGTCGACATCGTGAAAAGCGGCGTGTGCAACCCGGTTCATATAGCGGTTCAGGGCCCGCTCTGCTGCCAGGTGGATACCCGGCGTATCGATATAGATGACCTGTCCTTCGCCAGTGGTCTTGATGCCCGCGATCCGTTGCCGGGTAGTCTGCGGTTTGGCGGTGACGATACTGAGCTTGTGCCCGAGGATGCGGTTCATCAGCGTGGATTTGCCCACGTTGGGGCGGCCCACCAGGGCGACATAGCCGCAATGAAAATCGCCTGCCTGTTCCAGCGTAGTCCCGGGATCGTTGTCTTTCATTTCGGTGCTTTTTCTCCGAGTAACTGCAGCACCAGCGTCGCAGCAGCCTGTTCAGCCTTTCGCCTGCTGTTGCCTTCCGCCTCGACAACCGTCCGGTCATCGGGCAGCGTGCAGCTCACGTGAAATTTCTTGGCGTGGTCTGCCCCGTCCTCGCGCTGCAACTCGTATTCAGGTAAGGGCCGGGAGCGTCCCTGCAGCCACTCCTGCAAGCGGGTCTTCGGGTCTTTCAGCGCGTCTGCACCGGGCAGACTGTCAATCAAGGGGTCAAAAATGTCGAGGATAACCTTACGGCAGGCCGCGTAGCCTCCGTCCAGAAAGATCGCGCCCAGCAGCGCTTCGAAAGCATCGGCAATGATGGAGGAACGCCGGAACCCGCCGGACTTCAGCTCACTTTCACCCAGGTTGAGTTGTTTGCCCAGGTTCAGCCCCGAAGCGACCGCGGCAAGGCTGGATTCCCTGACCAGGCGCGCTCTCATCCGGCTCAGATCGCCCTCCTGGGCATCCGGGCGAAGCTCATACAACCTGGAAGTAATGACCAGGTTGAGGACGCTATCGCCGAGAAATTCCAGCCGCTCGTTGTTCCGGGCTCCCAAACTGCGGTGCGTCAGGGCATCCTGCAGTAACGTGGGGTCGATAAAGCGGTAGTCGATTCCGGTCACGGAATCCTTCACATCATTTACTCAGGATAACTGACTTGTCAAAACTGCCAATGATGTCGATGTTGCCGAGAAAAGGCTTCCTGACTTCGTAAGCCACTCGCACGCGAACCCCCTCGCTGGTCTTGGAAATTCTGACGTTATTGTCCTTGATGTTATCGCTGGCATAACTGGCCCACAGGCTCATCTGAATTTTTTGCTTGATCTTGGCAGGCGTCAGGGACTTTGACCCTGGGTCATTCTGCAGCAATTCCAGCGCGTTTCCCAAAGCATGGTATTCGAGGTACATCGGAACGACCCGCATTCCCGCGTAAGCGAAAAACAGGACCACGGAGAGCACGATCAGAAATCCCAAAAGCGTCAAGCCACTGTCTTTGCGAATTTTCATTTCAGTTCACCTGCTTCCTTGTTGAGTGGACCCGGGTACTATAACCTTTCCCGCCGGAATCGAAAAATTTTAGTGAATTCCATCGCCTACACGGGACAGGTCTCCGCAGCCCTTGGTGTAGTCGAAATTGAGCCAGATCCCGACCGCCCGGCCCATCAGGTTGTCATCCGGCACAAAACCCCACTCGCGGCTGTCATTGCTGCGGTCACGATTATCGCCCATCACGAAATAGTGCCCTTCGGGAACCTGCCACTGTCCATCCCGGCTTCCGGATCGCTCGTGAATCAGGATTTCGTGTTCCACCTCACCCAGTGATTCCGTGTAACGAACCGCATCAGGCCGGGGTGTATCGCATTTCACTTCGGCACTGGAGTAATTGCCCAACTTTGCGGCCGGAACCTCTTCACCATTGATGAACAAGTGCTTGTCCCGGTAGGTGATGGTGTCACCCGGGCAATCCGACCAGCCGCTTGATGAAATTCACCTTGGGATCAACCGGGTAGCGGAACACCACGACATCACCACGTTCGGGTTCGCCCAGGGGCACGATTTTCGTATGCAGGACAGGTAGCCGCAAGCCATAGGCAAATTTGTTGACGACGATGAAATCCCCGACCAGCAAGGTCGGGATCATCGATCCGGACGGAATTTTGAACGGCTCGAACAGGAAAGACCGGAATAACAGGACGATCAGGAGCACCGGGAAAAGAGAACGGGAATATTCGATCACCACCGGATCGCGGGGGCGTTCGATACTTTTCTGCACCGCCCGGTCCATCCTGCGCCTTTTCATAAACAGGCTGTCGAACAACCAGATGAGTCCGGTAAGGCCGGTCAATACGACCAATAACAGTGAAAAATCGGGTTTCATCGGAATATCCTACCTCTTGTTATCCTGTTGCAGTATCGCAAGGAACGCCTCCTGTGGAATTTCCACGCTCCCCACTTGCTTCATGCGTTTCTTGCCGGCTTTCTGTTTTTCCAGCAGTTTGCGTTTGCGGGTGACGTCTCCTCCGTAACACTTGGCGGTAACATTCTTGCGCAACGCTTTTACCGTGGTCCGTGCAATTACCTGGGCCCCGATAGCGGACTGAATCGCCACGTCAAACATTTGTCGCGGTATCAGATCTTTCATCTTTGAAGCAAGCTCACGACCCCGCCTCTGGGCCTGGTCGCGATGCAGGATTAGCGACAACGCATCAACTTTTTCGCCATTGATCAACACGTCAATGCGGACAAAAGGCCCAGCCTGGAACCGCCGGAAGTGGTAATCAAAAGACGCATACCCCCGACTGACTGACTTCAGGCGGTCGAAAAAATCCAGCACGACTTCCGACAGCGGAAGTTCATATCGAATGGTTACCTGTCCGCCAACATACTGCATGGCTTTCTGCACGCCCCGCTTCTCTTCACACAAGCCAATGACCGCACCGACATAATCCTGTGGCACCAGGATGTTGGCCTCGATGATGGGTTCGCGGATCTCCAGGATTTTGCCGGCATCCGGCAGCTTGGCCGGGTTTTCCAGGGTCAAGACCTCTCCGCTATTGAGTTCCACCTCGTAAATGACGGTCGGCGCAGTGGTGATCAGGTTGACATTGTATTCGCGTTCCAGGCGTTCCTGGACGATGTCCATGTGCAAAAGGCCCAGGAATCCGCAGCGAAAACCAAACCCCAGGGCTTCGGAGGTTTCCGGCTCGAATTGCAGCGCCGCATCGTTCAACTGCAAGCGATCGAGCGCCTCGCGCAGATCGGGATAATCATCCGCATCGGTGGGAAACAAACCGGCAAAGACCCGGGGCTGCAGCTTTTTGAACCCAGGCAGCGGCTTCACCGCGCCGTCTTTCGCCAGGGTGATCGTGTCTCCGACCGGTGCGCCATGCACATCCTTGATGCCGGCGACAAAAAATCCCACTTCCCCGGCACCGACCCTTTCCCGCACCATGCGTTTGGGTGTGAAAACACCAACCTGCTCTACCTGGTATTGAATACCCGATGACATGACCTTGATTTTCTGGCCTTTTCCTATCGAGCCGTCGACAACCCGGACGAGGGACACAATTCCCAGGTAGTTATCAAACCAGGAATCAATAATCAGCGCCTTTAACGGTGCATCAGGATTACCCCGGGGTGCGGGTATTCCATGCACCATGGCTTCAAGCACATCTTCAATGCCCTCACCGGTCTTGGCGCTCACGCAAAGAGCGTCGGTGGCATGAATACCAATGATGTCCTCTATTTCCTGTTTGACCCGGTCAGGTTCCGCCGACGGCAGATCGATCTTGTTCAGCACCGGAATGACTTCCAGCCCCAGTTCGACCGCCGTATAGCAGTTTGCCACGCTTTGCGCCTCGACACCCTGGGCGGCATCCACCACGAGCAGCGCGCCTTCACACGCTGCCAGCGACCGTGAAACTTCGTATGAAAAATCAACGTGTCCCGGAGTATCGATAAAATTGAGCTTGTAGATTTGGCCGTCCCGGGCCTTGTAATCCAGGGTCACGCTTTGAGCCTTGATGGTAATTCCGCGCTCGCGCTCCAGGTCCATCGAATCGAGGACCTGGTTAGCCATTTCACGCGCGGTCAATCCGCCACAGATCTGGATGAATCGATCCGCTATGGTCGATTTCCCGTGATCAACGTGTGCGATGATTGAAAAATTACGTATATGGTTCTGGTCCATTACCCCTGCGCCTGCTTGCCGTCGGCCAATATCAAAGGGCCATTCGCTTCCAGTGAAACGAATGGCCCGGTTAAGCAGTTGGCGATTATAGCTTAAGTCGGGAACCCGTGACCAAATCTGCGCCAGGGTTCCCGGGGGCCTTATTCTTCAGCCTTCGGCGAATACGCTATATACCGGGTGATTCCTTCGCGCATGACGCGAAGTGCCACGGCTTTGCCTTCCGGCAGGGATTCGACAATCCGGTTGAAATCTTCGGTACCATCCACGCCCTGGTTGTTGATGGTCAGGATAACATCTCCAACCCGCAAGCCCGCGCGGAAGGCCGGGTCGCTTTCGATCCGGGCAACGATGACGCCGCCTTCGGGGTTACCCAGAGCGCGCCGGCGATTTTCTTCAATCGGCTCGACCACGATTCCCAGGGTATTGGATTGCCCGGTGTCGGAATTGGCAACCCGCAGGTTTCCATCTTCATCGGCCTCCAGGGAATCCAGTATCACGGTAAAGGTTTCCTTTTCACCGTTCCGGCTCACCAGGACTTCCGCTTCGGTGCCGGGCGGATTCGCGCCGACCAGGGGCGGCAGATCACCGGATGATTCGATTTCTTCCCCGTCAAACGCCAGGATGACGTCGCCTGGCTCAATACCCGCGCGTTCGGCGGCGCTGCCCTGCGTGACATCATTGACCAGAGCGCCAACCGGTCTTTCCAGGCCAAAAGCCTCGGCCATTTCACGGGTCACGACTCCCACCTGGACTCCCAGCAAGCCACGGGAAACTTTTCCATTCTCGCGTAATTGCTTGATCGCCCGGTTCGCGGTTTCAATCGGGATCGAGAACGACAGGCCCATGTAACCCCCGCCGGAGCTGAGAATCCATGAATTGATTCCCACCACTTCTCCGTCCATGTTCAACAGGGGACCGCCAGAGTTACCGCGGTTAATCGCCACGTCAGTCTGTATGAAGGGGACGTACTGCTGCTGGTTGGTGCTGCGTCCCTTGGCGCTGACGATTCCGGCCGTAACCGACTGGTCAAAATTGAACGGCGACCCGATGGCCACTACCCATTCCCCGGGGCGCAATGCCTTGCTGTCCCCTGTTTTCAGTGTCGGGAGGTTTTTCGCGTCAATTTTCAAAAGCGCAACGTCGCTCAGGGGATCTGACCCGATGAGTTCCGCTTCGAATTCGCGCCGGTCAGCCATGCGAACGATGATCTGGTCGGCGCCATCCACGACGTGATGATTGGTAATGATGTAACCGTCCGACTCAACGATAAAACCGGAGCCGGCGCCACGCCTGTCAGGACTTCCGCCCCCACCCTGGGGGTTGCCGGGCACATCAAAAAAGCGCCGGAAGAATTCCGGCATTTCCTGTTGATCGTGCGGGTTTTCCATTCCGTCCGGACCCCCGATACCGGCTCTCTCGCCGAATTGGGTCACCTGGATGTTGACCACGGCCGGCGATGTCTTTTCAACCAGTTCGGTAAAATCAGGCAGACCTGTCACCTTGGCAAACACCGGATTCGAGAACAACAATACAAGTGTTGTCGCTAAACTGATGATAAAAGTTCTGCTCACTATTTTTTCCTCGTTTTCATTGACAGGATTCCTGAATTTCAACAACGCGCAACAAGTGGACAATTATCCGCCCGGGAAATTCCCGGGCACTTCTTCCAGACCATATAAGTACGGTGATACCGGATACCAAGCCGCCCAGTAACGTGACCATATCGGCGCTCCCGGAGCTGAAATTACCGAGGACCGCAAAATAGTACCCGGCCGCGGCACCTGCGATACCTGCCAGCAGGGGGTACAGGTAAAGCCGGGTAACCAGTCGCAGAAACACGGACTCGGGAATCCCGACCATGACCGGCTGATCCTGCCTTGCGTCCAGCGTGTTTTCAAGGCTGAGCACGACCGGCTTGCGCTTCAGCAGGCGTCCAAAAACACCCGCGCCGCATCCCCTGCCGGCGTCACAGCTGGCGCAACCGGTGGTGCCGCCGAGGCGGACCTCGGCCAGTCCGTTCCTGACGGTTATGACCCTGCCCTGTTGCTCGATCATGCCCGGGTCGTCTCGCTTTCAGTGGGCAGCGATCTGGACGGCATCGCCTATGAATTTCACGGTGACCTCGGGTACGTCGCCGACAACGGTTACCAGCATTCCGTCTGTTTTTCGGGAAAATGCATGGGTTGTCCCAAGCTTGCTCATGCCGGTTCGGACATCACTGTCCGGCTCGATGTTTTCAATGTACACGGAAACCGCGGCTAATCCGTCGCTGTACACCAGGTGTTCATAAACGCCCTGGCCTTTGTCGCCCAAGGTCCGGTGAGACATAAGTTTGAATCCCGGAGGCAGGGAACCCGGCCGCCAGGCCGGAGTGGAGTTTGCCCCTGCCCTGCCGGACGGGAGCTGGGATTCCACGGTTTTGAATTTCTTGAGTTGGCTTCCCGGTTGCAATTCCTTGACGTCCACTTCCGAGCCAAACCGGATATCGGTGAACATCATCGTAGCGATCGCCTTCCGGTCATTCCCGACCAATTCCCACTTCAACAGTAATCCGGAGCGCTCTTCGAGCCACAAATCGTACCCGTAACGATACTTGTCGAGCGGAATAACCTTGAGGTTTCTCGCCTGCTGGCCAGCGATCCTGGACTCTCCCCCGACTTTCAGGGAGTAGGAGGTTTCGGTTTGACCGTGCTGGTCGACCGGTAATTCCGGGAAGAATACTTGAGTGTAGCCCTGGTCTTCGAACACGGAAGAATCATCCGCAAGCACCCAGCGCACACCGTTGGAATCCCGCAGAATCTCCCTCTGCGGTCCTGAAATGGCAACGAGGCGCTCGCGCACTCCCTGCCTGTCGGACACATGGGTAATCCTCATGGTTTCGACATCGTCGCCACGGACGTAGACAAAAGTACCCTGGTAATTCATCTGGCTCATGGCCGTACTCATGCGATCGAGCATCAGCCTGGCTTCATCGGCCTCCGTGGCAAATGCGTTGCCGGCCGTTACGGACAGCATGGCCAGCAGAACCCACGTGACAGCCATGCGTTTCATCGCAAGCTGGATTCGTCTTCCCCGGAGTTTCCGGCCTCGGCCGTGTCTGCGCTGTCTTCCGGCTCAACCGGAGCCTTCGAACCGATGATGACGATGGGAACGAATTTCACGAAGCCGTTTCCACCGGCGCCCTGGGAGGCCTGGTAATGCCGCAGCAGGTAAGGGTTCATTTTCCGGTCAAAGGAATAAATCGACTCGGTCCCGCTGACCTCGCTGGAATACGGGGCAGCCGTGAGGCTTTGGGGGCTCACGAATGATATGGGAGAGCCTTCGCCAGCGAGTTCGCTTCCTGCCTGCGGGTTGCCCGGCATGCCGGGACCGACAGCAACAATGGCCATCAAGGCCACCGAAGCGGCTATGGCAAGGCCAGCGACCGGTTTGAGCCATCCGGTCGGAAACGGCCGGGACTTTTTCACCGGCTGTTCATTTTCGAGGGCGCGGCCGACCCGGGCGCAAAGGTCTTCCCCGGCAATTGAGCCGTCCTGGTGCCGCAGACAATCCCTGATAAGGTGATAACGGGTCCAGGTGGCGCGGAGTTCATCGTCGGCACCAAGACGTCTTACAAGGAAACGACTGGTTTCGAGACTGATTTCGCCGTCAACCAGGGCCGAAAGGTGTTCACGAGTGTCTTTACTCATTTTCATTCCACGAATTTAGATTTCAATTCCCTTCCACGAGGGGTTTCAGCTTCTCATCAATTGCTTCTCGCGCCCGGAAAATCCGGGAGCGGACAGTGCCGATCGGGCAGTCCATCGTTACGGCAATCTCTTCGTAACTCATGCCATCCATCTCGCGCAATATGATGGCGGTGCGCAGATCATCCGGCAGCGCTGCGATGGTGTCGTATACCGTTCGCCGGATTTCTTCGCGCATGAGTTCGTTTTCTGGTGTGCCCTGCTCTTTAAGCCGGCTGTCCATGTCGTACTGTTCGGCGTCAACGGCATCAATATCGCTTGTCGGCGGGCGTCTTTTCTTGGCCACCAGCCAGTTTTTTGCCGTGTTGATCGCAATCCGGTACAGCCAGGTGTAAAAAGCGCTGTCGCCCCGGAACCTGTCGATCGCGCGGTACGCCTTGATAAAGGCTTCCTGCGCCACATCCAGGGCTTCCGTCTGATCAGCAACATAGCGCGCCACCAGGCTTATGATCCGGTGTTGATATTTGTTGATCAACAGGTCAAAGGCCTTTTTATCGCCTTTCTGGACCCTTTCAACCAACAATTGATCGACCTGCGCTTCGCTCATGCGTTCACGCTCTGCTTCTGTTTGATCAAGCTTCCGGACCGGTTGGCGGATATCAACATCCGGATCAGCCACGGTTCGGAGAGCTTGTAATTTATATACGGCCGTCATGTGTTCCGGCTCCCTGCGCTGAGCATATCATGGTCAATGTTCCCACTGAGCGGTATGACACGATCCCGGCAAGGGAGTTCCATAAGCCATGATCTAATTTTTAGCCCGACAACGGATGCAAGAAACCGGGCCGGGTGCGATAATGTACGACTGGAACGACTTTTTACATAAACCCCAAACGACAGGCATTGAAAACATCATGGAATTTCTGAAAACACTGGGAATTGAAGATTTTAACCCCGGAGCCTATTTCGGCAATAACAAATGGTCGTCCACCAGGGACGATGGAATCATCGAATCATACAACCCGGCCAACGGTGAATTGATCGCCAGGGTTTACGGCGCGTCTGAGGCAGACTACGAACGGGTAATGGACACGGCCCAGTCGGTATTTGAGGCGTGGCGGACGGTTCCGGCGCCGCGCCGCGGCGAAGCCGTACGCTTGTGCACCGAGGCTTTGCGCAAACACAAGGACGCACTTGGCAGCCTGGTCAGCCTGGAGATGGGAAAGATCAAGGCCGAGGGTGACGGTGAGGTCCAGGAAATGATCGACATTGGGGATTTTGCCCTGGGTCAGTCGCGCATGCTGTACGGACTCACGATGCATTCTGAACGCCCGCAGCACCGCATGTACGAGCAATGGCACCCGCTCGGCATCGTCGGTGTCATCACCTCATTCAATTTTCCCGTTGCTGTTTGGGCCTGGAATGCGTTGCTTGCGGCGGTATGCGGCAACGTGACGGTATGGAAACCGTCATCCAAGTGTCCGCTGTGTTGCACCGCGGTGCAAAAAATCTGTAACAAGGCGTTGGAGGAAGGCGGCTTTCCACCCATTTTCCTGAGCTTCATGGCCAGCGGACACGATCTGGCCAACCGTTTTGTCAATGACGACCGGGTAAAACTGGTGTCTTTTACCGGCTCCACCTGGGTGGGAAGGACCATTGGAGCACGCGTGGCCGAACGCTTTGGCAGGAGCCTGCTGGAACTGGGCGGCAATAACGCGATCATCCTGGACGAAACCGCCGACCTGCAGATGGCCATTCCCGGTATCGTGTTCGGCGCTGTCGGCACGGCCGGACAAAGATGCACCACGACACGGCGGTTGTTCGTCCACGAATCCATCCAGGACAAAGTTTGCGAACTCCTGGTCGGCGCTTACCAGCAGGTACGCATCGGAGAGTCACTGGATCCGGATACACTGATGGGCCCGCTGGTGGATGACTCCGCAGTGCGGGATTTCAAGGAAGCCGTCGAAGCAGCCCTTGAGGCCGGCGGTAAAATATTGACCGGTGGCTCACCGATTGAACGGCCCGGTTTCTACGTGGAACCGACGATCATCCTGGCCGAAAACGAATGGGAAATTGTCCAGACCGAGACATTCGTTCCGATCCTCTATGTCATTCCTTTCTCGAATATCGAGGACGCCATCCGGATGAACAATGACGTTCCGCAGGGCCTTTCATCGGCAATCTTCACGACCGATGTCCGCCATTCGGAACTGTTCCTGTCAGCGGTCGGATCAGACTGTGGAATCGCCAATGTAAACATCGGCACCTCGGGCGCGGAGATCGGCGGCGCGTTTGGCGGCGAGAAGGAAACGGGCGGCGGCCGCGAATCCGGGTCGGATGCCTGGAAGGTTTACATGCGGCGACAGACCAACACCTTGAACTGGGGTAAGGATCTGCCACTGGCCCAGGGAATCAAATTCGACCTCTGAACCGGGCGGGATTTCACCACATGTTTTACAGCCTCGCCCGCAGGGTCCTGTTCGCAACGGACCCTGAAACCGCACACGAGTTGACCCTCGAAAGCCTGCGCCTGGGCCACAACCTCGGGGCGGCCCGGCTGATGTGCAAGGTGAATTCCCAGCCGGTCAACTGCATGGGCCTGGAATTTCCAAACCCGGTGGGTGTGGCGCCCGGCCTGGATAAAAACGGCGACTATTTCGAAGCGCTCGGTGACCTGGGTTTTGGTTTCGTGGAAATCGGCACCGTGACACCCCGGCCGCAACCGGGAAATCCCAGGCCCCGGGTGTTTCGCCTG
Source organism: uncultured Gammaproteobacteria bacterium (assembly GCA_963700705.1). Taxonomy (GTDB): domain Bacteria; phylum Pseudomonadota; class Gammaproteobacteria; order Xanthomonadales; family SZUA-36; genus JAHEFT01. The sequence goes on from CAVOYQ010000021.1 coordinate 165,561, forward strand.
ACCCGGGCGCAAGCCATGATCAACCGCCTCGGTTTCAACAACAAGGGGGTTGAACACCTGGTGCGTCGCGTCAGAAACCATCGTTTCAAGGGTGTTCTCGGGATCAATATCGGCAAGAACTTTGACACCCCGATTGAAAATGCCGCGGATGACTACCTGTTCTGCCTGGACAGTGTCTACCCCTATGCAGACTACATAACGATCAACATTTCTTCACCGAACACCAAAAACCTCCGTGATTTGCAGGGTGAGGACGCGCTGGACCGGTTGCTGGACTGCATCAGTGAACGCCGTGAAGGCCTCACCGGTGAACACGGCCGCCGGGTGCCGCTGGCCGTTAAAGTAGCTCCTGATCTGCAAGACGATGCCATGCCGGTCGTGGCGAAGGTCGTGGCGCGTTACGGAATGGACGCTGTCATTGCAACCAATACGACACTGAGCCGGGACGGCGTGCACGGCATGAAGCATGCAGACGAAGCCGGAGGCCTTTCCGGCGCGCCGCTGAAAGCGAGGGCCGACAAGGTGCTGGCCGCCTTCAGATCGCTGCTCCCCGAAGAAATCGCGCTGATCGGAGTCGGCGGCATCACTAGCGGGCAGGACGCGGTCGACAAGATGGATCTCGGCGCCGACCTGGTTCAATTCTATACCGGTATGGTTTACCGGGGACCTGAACTGGTGACTGAGTGCCTGCAGGCCATTGCCAGCCGATCCACCGGATGAAAGTCAGCCAAAACCCTTCATTGCAATCGTTTAACTCGTTCGGCGTCCAGGCTTCGGCCGGGCTCATGATCACCCTGGAAAACGAAGAAGACCTGTTATCCCTGCCGCCGTTCAACCCCGACCGGGACCTGGTATTGGGCGGTGGCAGCAACGTGCTGTTTGTCAGCGACGTACCGGGAACCGTATTTCTCAACCACCTGGCCGGCAAGGAGATTGTGGAAGTGACCGACGGCCACGCCTGGATCGAAGCCGGTGCGGGTGAAAACTGGCACGAACTGGTCCGCTGGACCCTTGAGCACGGATTCACCGGACTGGAAAACCTTTCCCTGATTCCAGGCCTGGCCGGAGCGGCGCCGATTCAGAATATTGGTGCGTACGGGGTGGAACTGGCCGCGGTGCTCGAATCCGTTACGGCCTGGGACCTGGTGCAAAACCGCTGGGCTTCGTTCACGCAGGACCAGTGTGAGCTGTCCTACCGCGACAGCCGCTTCAAGTCGAGGGAGCCCGGGCGCTACCTGATCAGCTCGATACGCCTCTGCCTGGATGTGGATTTCTCGGCGCAACTGGACTACTCCGGGCTGCGCGAAGAACTCTCCCGAACCGGGATCGACAACCCCTCGGCGATCGAAGTCAGTGACGCCGTTGTCCGTCTTCGGCGCAACAAGCTTCCGGACCCTGCAGTCACCGGAAACGCCGGCAGTTTTTTCAAGAATCCTGTTCTGAACCGGTCGCAAGCCGGATCGTTGATCGAACTTTTTCCGGAACTGCCGGCCTGGCCCCAGGACGGTGAGGCGACCAAGCTATCCGCCGCCTGGATGATCGAACACTGCGGCTTCAAAGGCCGGCGTGTTGGCGATGCCGGCGTATCTGACAGGCACGCACTGGTTCTCGTTAACCATGGTTGCGCGACGGGCAAGCAAATTGTCGATCTGGCCGGGGATATCCAGTCCGCGGTGCACAGCACCTTCGGCGTCCTGCTCGAACCGGAGCCGAGAATTATCAATTTCCCATTCTGAATACCGGAGCCTTGAATGAAAAATCTCTCAACCCTGCTATTTTCCGTCTGTCTGCTTGGCCTGGTGGCATGCAAGCCGGCCCAGGAAGCCGAAACGCCTGCAGCAACTGAAGCCGAAGCAGGAGTCGCGGCGGTCAGCCTGGAGGACGCACAGTCCACAGTCGACGCGGAGCGCATGCTGGCGAACATCAGGGAGTTGTCTTCCGACGCGTTTGGCGGCCGGGATCCGATGTCGGAGGGTGAACGCCTGACCCTTGAGTTGATCGAAAGCCGGTTCCGGGAGATGGGCCTGGACCCGCTGTTTGGCGACAGCTACCGGCAGGCGGTGGACATGGTTTCAATCGAAGCGGATCCGGCCACTGTCCGGATGACCTTTCACATGGACGGCAAAGACCGGCTGGTCAGGTACCAGGACGAAATGGTCGCAGGGACCACCCGCGCGGTGCCCGAATCGCATGTCGAAACCAGTGACATAGTTTTCGTGGGTTACGGAATCGTGGCTCCTGAGTATGGCTGGAACGATTACGCGGATGTGGACGTAACCGGCAAGACGGTACTGATCCTGATCAATGACCCGGGGTTTGCGACCCAGGACCCGTCCCTGTTCAAGGGCAACGCGATGACCTATTACGGGCGTTGGACCTACAAGTTCGAAGAGGCAGCCCGCCAGGGCGCTGCGGCCGCCATTATTATCCATGACACGGCGCCGGCCGCCTACGGTTGGGAGGTTGTGCGCAACAGCTGGTCCGGACCCCAGTTTCACCTGCATCGCGACAATGACAATATGGACCGCGCGGCCATCGAATCATGGATTCAAAAGGATGTGGCAGAAGAATTGGTCGAAGCTGCCGGCCTGGACCTGGCTGAGCTGGAACAGGCGGCTGTATCACCAGAATTCAAGGCGATCGAACTGGGCAGCACGCTGGACGCAAGCGTCGAGAACCACATCATCCGCAGCCAGTCCTACAATGTAGGCGCCATGCTTGGGGGCAGTACCCGTCCGGATGAATTGTTCATCTATACCGCCCACTGGGATCACCTCGGCACCGATTCCCTGGTGGCCGAAGGGCAGGATGGCATTTTTAACGGCGCGGTTGACAATGCTTCGGGGATTGCGGCATTGCTGGAACTGGGCTATTCCTTTACCGCCCTACCCCGCGCCCCGGCCCGAAGCGTGGCATTCCTGGCGGTGACGGCCGAGGAATCGGGATTGCTGGGTTCAGCGTTTTACGCCGACCATCCGCCTTTGCCGATGCGCAACACGGTCGGCGGCATCAACATCGACTCGATGATGGTTTACGGCCCGACCAATGACATCGTCGTCGTGGGTTACGGCAGCTCGGAACTGGAGGACATCCTGATCAGCAAAGCCGGTGAGCAGGACCGTTTCGTGAAACCCGAGGAGCACCCCGAGCGCGGTGGATATTACCGTTCAGACCATTTCAACTTTGCCCGCAAAGGCGTGCCCATGTTGTACGCCAAGGGAGGTTCAGAGCATCGCGAGTTGGGTCCGGACTATATCAAGGACAAGGGCGCTGAGTTTCTGAAGAACCGTTACCACACCGCGCTGGACGAAGTCGGCGATGACTGGGATTTGCGCGGCGCTGCCGAAGATGTCGGGATTTACTTTCGCATCGGTCTGGAAGTGGCTGACAGTGAGCAGTGGCCGGAGTGGTACGAGGGCAACGAATTCCGCGCCGTGCGGCAAAACTCCCTCAAGAGCCCATAGCAAAAAAGAAGCGTGGGAGCCGGCCTTGCCGGCGAGCTGTAGGAGCGAATTCATTCGCGATCCGGCAGAGCAGCAGATGCCCAAGGGGAACAGCCCGTCTGCCGGGGGTTCGGAGCGGAATATTCGCGGATGAATCCGCTCCTACAGCTAAACCGGCTCCTTCATTCGCGGCCGTTGGCCGCGTCTACCCGTCAGAAAGCGTTGATCCCGGTCAGCTCACGCCCGACCACGAGTTGGTGGACGGTTTCGGTGCCTTCGTAGGTGATCACGCTTTCCAGGTTCAGCATGTGCCGGATCGCCTGGTATTCGGTCGTGATACCGCTGCCCCCCAGGATATCCCGGCAGTCCCGCGCGATATCCAGGGCCATGCGCACGTTGTTCCACTTGGCGATGCTGACCTGCGTCGGCTGCATTTTTCCGGCGTCTTTCAAACGCCCGAGTTGCAGGGACAAGAGCTGTGCGGTGGTGATCCTCCGCGCCATGTCGGCCAACCGGATCTGGATCGCCTGGTTGGCGGCCAGCGGGCGTCCGAACAACACGCGGTCCGACGTGTAGGAAATGACCTCGTCCAGGCAGGCAATCGCCGAGCCTATCGGGCCCCAGGTAATTCCATAGCGGGCCTGGGTCAGGCAACCCAACGGGCCTTTCAGCCCGACGACGTTCGGCAGGCGGTTGGCTTCGGGCACGCGGACATTGTCGAAATACAGTTCCGAGGTAACCGAAGCGCGCAAAGACATCTTGGACTTGATGGCCCGGGCCTCGAATCCTTTCATGTCCTTTTCCACCAGGAAGCCCATGATGCCGTCGTCTGTTTTCGCCCAGACAATGGCTACATCGGCAAGGTTACCATTGGTTATCCACATCTTGGAGCCGTTGATCACCCAGTCGTCACCGTCCCTGCGTGCGTGCGTCTTCATATTGGCCGGGTCCGAACCGCCATGCGATTCGGTCAGGCCAAAACAGCCGATGATTTCCCCGGCAGCCATTCCCGGCAACCAGCGCTGCTTCTGTTCTTCCGAACCGTAAGTGTAAATGGGGAACATGCACAGGCTGGACTGCACCGAAACAAAGCTTCGCAGCCCGGAGTCGCAGCGTTCCAGTTCCTGGCAGATCAACCCGTAGGACACGCCATTCAGTCCGGCACAGCCGTAACCCTCCAGGCTGGACCCCAGCAGCCCCATTTCCGCAATCTCGGGCACCAGTTCCGCGGGGAAAGTCGCCTCGTCGAAATGCCTGGCAATGATGGGCATGGCCCGTTCGTCGACCCAGCGGCCTACACTGTCCTTGATCATCAATTCTTCTTCGGTCAGCAGCGATGCAACGTCGTACAGGTCGTAGGGATTCAGCTTGGCCATTTGGCGCTCCAAATTGGTGTGAATGCAAACAGGATATTTTAGCACGCGCTGGTAGGAGCGATTTCAATCGCGAACGTTTTTTTCGCGGATGAATCCGCTCCTACGGCTTCTGGTTGGCGACCCCGGAGGGTACATGCGCGGATGCGACGTGCGCCCTGGCGGAATCAATGTGCATCTGTTGGTCATCAAAGAAAATATCGGCGCCGAAGGTTTTCAGGAATTCACCCTTGGAGCGGCCACCGAGAAACAGTGCTTCGTCGATCCTGATACCCCATTCCCGCAGGGTCAGGACCACCCGCTTGTGGGCCGGGGCCGAACGGGCGGTCACCAGCGCCGTGCGGATCGGGTTGTTTTCAATCGGGTACGCCGACTGGATCTTGTGCAGGGCTTCCAGAACGGGTTTGAAAGGCCCGCCTGACAGCGGCTGGCCGGCGGCAGCCCGTTCGCTGTCTGAAAATGCTTCCAGGCCGCGTTCCTGGTATACCCGCTCCGCTTCATCCCCGAATATGACCGCATCGCCGTCAAAAGCAATACGCAATTGCCCGCTGTCGCGCGTACTGGCGCTGCCGGGCAGGATGGTAGCGGCCGCGTAACCGCGCTCCAGCGCTTTGCGGACGTCGCCGGCATTGGTCGACAGCAACAGGTCGGCGCCATAGGCCTCCATGTATTTGTAGGGGCTTTCACCGCCAGTGAAAGCCGCGCGCTCAATTTTCAGGCCGTAATGCTCGATCGTGTTGAATATCCGCAGCCCGGTATCTGCGCTGTTCCTCGACAGCAGTATGACTTCGACTCCGGGATGACCCACGTCATCCTCGTTCAGCGCCAGCAGTTTCCGGACCAGCGGAAAAGCGACGCCCGGCTTCAGGAACTCTTCCTCGTGTTCCATCTGGTATTCGGAATAGGCTTGCAAGCCGCTGGATTCATAGATCGCGTGGCTTTCACCGAGATCGAACAGGGCCCGCGAGGAGATTCCAATCACCAGGACGCCTTCTTTGTCCCCGGAATGCCGGGATGTAATGACTGGTTCTTTCATACGTCAAATTGTACGCTAAGGGAATAAAGAGGTGAAAAAATGCGCGCACTCATCATTATGCTTGGAATACTTGTTCTCTGCCCTGCCCGCGCACAGGAAATTGACGCCGCACAATTGGTGCGGGACGCCATGGACCACTGGCGCGGCCTGACTTCCTACTCAAACATGACCATGACCATCCACCGCCCGGACTGGGAACGGTCGATGACCATGCTGTCCTGGAGCAAGGGCGACAAGCTCTCGCTGGTTCGGGTCGTCGAGCCGAAAAAAGACGCCGGTAACGGCACCCTTATGAATGACAACAGCATGTGGACGTTCACACCAAAGATCAACCGCATCATCAAGGTGCCCTCCTCGATGATGTCTCAAAGCTGGATGGGCAGTGATTTCTCCAACAAGGACATCAGCAAGTCTACGGAAATCATCGAACAATATGAACATGAGTTGACGGACATGGAGGAACGGGATGGACATGTCTTCTACACTGTCACTTCCATACCTCACGAAGATGCCGCGGTGGTCTGGGGCAAGGAAGTGCTGATCGTGAGGGACGATTACGTCCTGATGGAACAGCAGTTCTGGGACCAGGACGGTGTCATGGTCAAATCGATGAAAACTCTTGATGTGCAGGTGATGGGCGGACGGGCCGTGGCGAAGGTCATGCGGATGGGTAAAGTCGAAACACCCGACGAGTGGACGGAAATTACCGCGAACACCATCGAATTTGATCTCGATTTACCGGATAACCTGTTCACGCTTTCAAACCTGCGTAATCCCAGGCAATGACCCTGATTCTGCGCATGGCGTGGCGAAACCTGTGGCGGCACAAACGCCGGACCTGGCTGACCGCCACCGCGATGATTTTCTCCAACGTGCTGCTGGTGTTCATGATCTCCCTCCAGTTCGGTTCTTACGAAATGATGATCAATAACACGCTGCAGAGCTTCAGCGGGCATTTCCAGGTGCAGCGGGACGGGTACAACGAAAACCCGAAATTGAGACTCGGTATCGATGCCATTCAATCGCTGGCGACGGATCTGCGCCAGGCCATGCCCGAAACAAGGGTTGCAGCACGCGCCGCCGCCTTCGCGCTGGCCTCCAGCGAACAGCGCTCTTACGGCATCCAGGTCATCGGGGTTGAGCCCGATTTCGAACCCGGCGTGTCGACGATTCCCGGGTTGGTCAGGCAAGGATCCTGATTCAAGCGACTTTAACGCCCCGGCAATTGTCATCGGGACGGTCCTGGCCAGGAACCTGAAAGTGGGCGTCGGGGATGAAATCACCCTGCTGGGGAGCGGTTATGACGGCTCTTTTGCAGCCGGAATTGTCACGGTGTCCGGAATTTTCGATTCCGGGTCGCCGGACCTGGATCGCGGATTTGCCGAGGTGCCGCTGGGGTATTTCCAGGAGACTTTTGCGATGGGCTCCCGGGGGAACAGCATTGCTGTAGCCGTCGACAGCCTGGACCTTGTGCCACCCGAACTGATCCGCGCGAAGCAGGTGATCAAGGGGCGGGAAGACCTGCGCGTCATCGAGTGGACGGAATTACACCCGGGCCTGAAACAGGCCATCCAGGCCGACATGTCCAGCGCCTGGTTCATGTACGGCGTGCTGATCATCCTGGTGGCGTTCAGCGTATTGAACACCCAGTTGATGTCGGTGCTCGAGCGGACCCGGGAATTCGGCATGATCACCGCCCTGGGCGTGAAGCCGCGAAAACTGGCTTCGCTCGTAATGACTGAAACCTTTCTGATGGCCGTCATCGGTTTCATTCTCGGGGTGTTTCTCGGCTGGCTGGTCGCGGTGTACTTCCACACGGCCGGATTCAGTTATCCGGGAATGGAAGAAGTCGCGGCAAAATTCAACCTGCCGGGCAAGATGTACCCCAGTGTCACCGTGTTTTCCATGGTGCTGGGGCCGGGCGTGGTATTCCTTTTTTGCCTGCTCGCGTCCGTGTACCCAGCCATGCGCCTGTACCGTTTGCGGCCGGTTGAAGCGATGAGCGCCGCCTGATGCCAGGCAGCACGCACCCGTCTTTGGGCTTACCCCCGGGGGCCATGGCAAAGATGTCCTGGCGCAACCTGTGGCGTAATCACAGGCGTACGCTGGTCATGCTGCTCGCCATATCGGTTGGCGTATGGGCGATGATTTTCATGACGGCCCTGATGCGCGGCATGGTGGACCAGATGATCGAGGACGGCATCGACGCTTTGCCCGGCTTCGTCCAGATCCACAACCCGGACTACCGGGACGATCCCAGCGTGGAAAACAGCCTGCCGCAGCCCGGTCCGGAATTGCTGCAGGCGTTGCAAAGCAGCGAGGTTTCCGGGTGGACCGGCCGGGTCAGGGTTCCCGCGATGATATCCAGCGAACGCGACAACCGTGGCGTAACCCTGCTGGGTGTCGACCCGGCTGGTGAAGTGGCGGTGGGCTTTGATCCCGGAAGTATCGTGGAAGGCCGTTTCCTCGACGGTATTGACGACACCGGGCTGGTCATCGGTCAAAAACTGCTGGAACGGCTGGAAACAGACCTCGGTAAACGGGTGGTGGTGATGAGCCAGGATCCGGAAAACAATATTGCGGATCGCGGGTTCCGGATCGTCGGTGTTTACAAGGCCAAGTTGGCGGCCCAGGAAGAAATGTATATTTATGCCGGGCTGTCCACGGTGCAATCGCTGTTGAACATCGATGGCCTGGTTTCTGAAATCGCGATTACCGGTCATGACTATCGTGACGTCGACACATTGTTACGCCTGGTCAAAAATTCCGCTGGTGACACCGCCGACGTCAAGTCCTGGATGGAGCTGGACAACTACCTCGGACTGATGCTTGGCGTTATGGATGGATTCGTGCTGGTCTGGGTCGTCGTGATTTTTCTCGCCCTGAGTTTCGGACTGGTCAATACCCTGATGATGGCGGTATTTGAGCGGGTTCGTGAATTCGGACTGATGCAGGCGCTGGGCATGAAGCCCGCGGCAATCCGCTACCTGGTCCTGCTGGAGTCCCTGATGTTGCTGGCCCTGGGACTGTTGGCCGGCAATCTCCTGGCGCTGCTGAGCATATGGCCGATCCGGGATGGCCTGGATTTGTCCGTGGTGGCCGAGGGCATGGAAATGATGGGTGTGTCGAGTATTCTTTATCCGGCCCTGAAGCTGAAAGACATCGCGTTGGCCAATGTCGTCGTCATCGTTCTGGGCATTCTCACCAGTTTGTTGCCTGCCTGGCGGGCGTCACGATACAGTCCCGTCGAAGCCATCGCAAAAACCTGAGGACAGAAAATGGCCACGATCAAATGCGTCGACCTGTGCAAGTACTACCAGCAGGGCGATGCCGTGATAAAGGCCCTGGATCATGTTTCGCTCGATATCGAGCAGGGCTCGTTCGTCTGCCTTTCGGGCCCCTCCGGATCCGGCAAGACCACGCTGTTGAACGTGATTGGCGGACTGGATGCGCTGGACAGCGGGGAAATCAGCATCGACGGACAGCGTGTCGACCTGCTGGACAAGGGAGCGCTCGCGGACCTGCGCTTGCATCACATCGGTTTCGTGTTCCAGGCGTATAACCTGATCCCGGTGCTGACCGCCCGGGAAAACGTCGAATTCGTCATGCAGGTGCAGGGTGTGCGGGCCGCAGACCGGAAGGAAAAGTCGCTCGCAATTCTGCGCGAAGTCGGCCTGGAAGGACTGGAAAACCGCCGTCCGGCGCGAATTGTCCGGCGGGCAGCAACAGCGCGTGGCAGTGGCCCGCGCCATCGTCAGCCAGCCCAAGCTGGTTTTGGCCGACGAACCCACGGCAAACCTGGACTCGAAATCCGCAAAGCATTTGATGGAACTGTTCCGCGAACTGAATGAGAACCACGGGGTGACCTTCATCATTTCGACACACGATGAACGCGTGATGCGTTACGCCAGGCGCTTGCTGGCGATGCAGGATGGCCGCGTGATCGCGGACGATTCCCAGGCGGCGCCGTGAAATGACTCCCGGTTGCAACGCGCAGTGACCACGGCGCTTCCCGGGTTATTGCGGGGTTGCTGCTGGCTGCCGCACCGGTTCCCTCGTTGGCCCAGACAGAGTGGTCCATTGGCGGTCATATCAAGTTGCAATCCATGTACGCCGGTTACCCGGATAACAGTATTTTCAGGGAAATCCTGGGGCCGGATTCACTGGACAACACCGCGGTCAGCCGGATCAAGGTCGCTTGCGAAGCATCAAAAGTGGGATTTCAACCTGGCCTACCAGTTCATAGCGATAGACGCCGATACCTTGCCCGTGGCCGAGCAGGTTCCCGGACTCGGCGCTGCCCGTGGACAAGGTGATCAACGATGACCGGCGCTGGTGGAACCTTACCCACTCAGCCGGCAACGGTCACAAGACCGCCATCATCAACCGGCTCGACCGCCTGAATATCGGATACAGCAACCGAACACACTGTTTGGCGATTCGGCCGCCAGGCGATCAGCTGGGGTAACGGGATGCTCTTTACCGCCATGGATATTCTCAATCCCTTCGACCCCGCGGCTGTCGACAAGGAATACAAGACCGGTGACGACATGTTGTACAGCCAGTACCTGTTCGACAGCGGTAACGACGTCCAGGGCGTCGTGGTGGTCCGGCGCAATCCACGCACCGGGCAGGTTGAGTCAAACCAGTCGTCGCTGGCTTTCAAATACCATGGTTTCCTGGGCGCCAACGAGTTTGACCTGCTGGCGGCGCAACACTACGGCGACCCGGTACTCGGATTGGGCGGAATCACCGACATCGGAGGGGCGATCTGGCGTGGCGACCTCACCTGGACCCATACCGACCTCGAGGATGCCGTTTCTGCGGTCACCAGCCTGAGCTATTCGTGGAATTGGGGCGGAAAAAATATAAGCGGCCTGCTGGAATATTATTACAACGGGTTTGGGCAGACGGGCGGCGCTTACTCGATCGACGATTTGCTGCACAACCCGGAGTTACTGGTTCGGCTGGACCGGGGCGAGTTGTTCACGCTGGCGCGCCATTACCTTGCCGCCTCCGCCACCGTTGAAGTGACGCCTTTATTCAACGTGACCCCGAATGTGTTCGTCAACCTGGAAGATCCGTCCGCGCTGGCCCAACTTGTTGTACAGTACGACTGGAAACAGAACCTGCTGGTCCTGGGTTCCTTGAACATCCCGATCGGTCCGGATGGCTCGGAGTATGGCGGAACGGTGTCACCTGTTGAGGGTCTGTATTTTTCGACCGGTCCGAGCCTGTTCGCCCAGTTGGCCTGGTATTTTTAATTAGGGAATCATCTATGAAAGAACTCACACCCATACAGGCGCGGATTCTTGGCTGCCTGATCGAAAAAAAAGAGACCACCCCCGAGCAATACCCGCTGACGCTCAATGCACTGAAAAACGCCTGCAACCAGAAAACCGCGCGGCATCCGGTCACGGCCTACAAGGAAGGCGAAATCGGGCTACACGTTGCGGGAGCTGGAATCGCTCGGCCTGGTGCGCGAGGCCTGGGGGTCGCGGGTAGCCAAGTACGAGCACCAGGCCGGAAAGGCCCTGGAACTGCAAAGCAAGGGCCTCGCCCTGCTCTGCCCCCTGCTGTTGCGCGGCCCGCAGACTCCGGGTGAATTGAAGATCAACGCCCACCGGCTTTTTGAGTTTGACGATCTGGACGACGTGCAATACACCTTGCAGCGCCTCGCCGAGCATGAACCGCCGCTGGTAATGGCGTTGCCCCGGCAAGCCGGGCAGAAAGAAGTGCGCTATGCGCACCTGCTTTGCGGCGAGCCCGATCATGCCGGAGCCCTGCCGCCTACACCAGCGCCGCGCGTTCACCAGGCAGCCTGGCGAGCCGGGTCGAGGCGCTGGAAGTTGAAATTGAACGGCTCAAAGAGGAGATCAACACGCTCAAATCAGGCCTTCAGGCAGATGATGTGGAATAGGATTTCAGTATCCGCACACATTGCGAATAATAGGAACGGCCAAACAGGTTGAGATGGTTCAACAGGTGGTACAACTGGTAAACCGGTAAGCGCTCTTCGTGCCCGGCGGCCAGTGGCAAGGCTTCCTGGTAGGCCGAGTAAAACCTGCTCTCAAAGCCACCGAACAGCCGCGTCATCGCGAGATCTGCCTCCCGGTGGCCGTAATAGACAGCGGGATCGATCAGGCAGGCCTCACCCCTTTCATCCACGATATAATTTCCACCCCACAAATCGCCGTGCAGCAGGCTGGGTGGCTCAATCGCCGCCTCCAGGAGTTCGGTAATACGTAATCCCGCCTTGTCCAGCAGGCGTTCCAATTCGTGACCATGACCACGTTCAGAGGCCAGCCGGACCTGGAAACGGAGACGCCTCTGAAGAAAGAATTCAGGCCAGTCGGATCCGTCTCCAGCGGCATGCTGCGAAACAGCAGCGTTCCAATCTCCGCGCACGGGCCTGTTGGGCTGCGGCGTCAGACCAATGAAATTATCATGTGCGAAACCGGCGGCGGGTCCGCGAAACTGGTGCAGGCGGGCGAAGGCGCGCCCGAAAGACTCAAAAAACCGGGGGCTTTTTGGAGCTGACCGGATCCATTCAAGCACCAGGGCCTCGTCGCTGACGGCCAGCACTTGCGGCACCCTGATCGCACCCGCGCGCATCAAGGGCTTGCAAGCCACTTGCTTCGCATTCGAACATTCCGGGCACGCCCTGCAGGCACTTTGACGAAGGCGCCTGATCCATCTTCAAATACCACGACTTGCGCATCGGAGATGCAGCCGCCTCCAACACGGTCGATCCGGACCGGCGGCCCCTTGTCCAAGTGCGTCAAGAATTGGCGGATACGACAGTTTCACGGTTCCGAGCACCGGGGACTGCGGGCTATAACCTGGCGCAGGAAGTTTCCGCACGCATCCTCCAGGATGTCGATCACGGTCTGAAAGCCTTCTTCACCGCCATAGTAGGGATCGGGAACTTCCGCTACATCGTGCACTTCGCAGTAATCGCACATGCGAACCACGCGGGCACGCGATCCCGGGATCCATCCCGCTGACGTCCCTGAAATTGTCTTCGTCCATCGTGACAATCCAGTCGAAACGGTCAAAATCGGCCGGCTCAATCCTGCGGGCCAGGCTATTGAGTTCATACCCGCGCCCGGTCGCAGCAGCGCGCATCCGCCGGTCCGCTCTGTTCGCCGGCGTGGTAGCCGATGGTGCCCGCCGAGTCGATCGAAAACTCGGCATCCCTTCCCGCGTCGGAAACGAGCTTGCGAAAAATTCCCTCGGCCGTCGGCGAACGGCAGATATTGCCCATGCATACGAACAAGACGGATTTCATAACGACCCTACATGAATTGCTCGTCGAGGATGCGCTGCTCCAGGGAGTGATCAGGATCGAACATCAACTTGAGCGTGATGCTCTTGTCCTCGAACACATCGACGCTGATCACGTTGCGTATTTCGTGCGCGTCTGCCGTCGCGCTTACCGGGCGCTTGTAATAGTCGATGATCTCGAAGCGGATTCGGGCACTGGTCGGCAATACGGCGCCGCGCCATCGCCTGGGCCTGAAGGGCGAAATGGGGGTCAGCGCCAGCGCTTCGGTTCCAAGGGGCAGGATCGGCCCCTGGGCCGAGAGGTTGTAGGCCGAACTTCCGGCAGCCGTGGCCACCAGAACACCGTCACACACGAGGTCCTCGACCTTGATCGAACCGTTCACCAACACCCGGATATGCGCCGCCTGGTTGAGCTGACGCAACAGGGAAACCTCGTTGATCGCAAGAGCAGTCGATTCGCCACCCGCTTCCGTCACCGCGATCATGCGCAGAGGATTCAACTCGACGACGTTGGCCTCATGCAGCCGGTCCTGCAGTTCATCTTCCCTGAAACGGTTCATCAGGAATCCAACGTCACCCAGCTTCATTCCATAAACCGGCAGTCCGGCGGGCAGAAAACGATGCAGGGTTCGCAACATGAACCCGTCGCCGCCCAGGGCAACGATCACGTCGGCTTCCCCTATTTCGCACTGCCCATAGCGTTGCTGCAACTTGAGCATTGCGGCGCCCGCAGCGTCCGTCTGGCTGGCAACGAAATGTATTTTCCGGTCAGCCTTCATTACCGGTCCTGTCTACCAGTTGTTCCAGGGCACGCACGGCTACCGACAGCGTCGGGTAATCCATCGCGGCAGACTTTTTCATGTCGGTGAGCATATAGACTAGCGGGTTTGACGGCATCCTTGTTGGATTCCATCCAGGCTGCGACCGGGTCCTTCTTCTTGCCATCACTGAGCAGCACCCGCTCGACCAGGTTGTTGTGGGTAGAAAACAGTTCATCGCGAAGATTGGACCGGGAAATCGCGTGCCATTGCCCGGCTACCTTCAGGGATTCAACCTGTTTCTTGAGCCATTTCAGGTCCAGTACTTCACCCAGGCCAAAGAATACCTTTGCTACCCGCTTCACGTCGTTCCTGCGCCGGGCCGCAGTTTCCACGACATCCAGTGCCGGGAACAGGCGATCGAGCATCACGACCTGGTCTGCCAGTTTGGGGCTGAACCCGCCTTCGATATAAGGCTGCGCCAGCCGCTGCAGTTCTTCTTTCTCATCGGCGCTGATCGAGTCGGCGATAAATCCTTCAAACGCCCTGAGGCCCGGAGAAAGCCGCATCGACCATGACTTCTATATCCAGCTTCCGACCCTGCAGGTTGAGCAGCCAACGCGTCGCCTGGCGCAGCAATTTCCACATCGCAATCAAGGCGGAAATCTGCAAGTCGCTGCTGACCTTGTTGTCCAGTTTTTCAATTTTTGCCCAGAAACTGCGCGCATCGAATACTTCGCGCGCTATGGAGTACGCACGGGCAACCTCGGCCGGCGAAGAACCGGTTTCCTCGCACATCCGCAATGCAAAGGAAGCGCCCATCCGGTTCACCAGGCTATTGGTCACCTGGGTTGCGATGATTTCCCGTTTCAGCCGGTGCTGCTGCATGAAGGGCCGGAGGGGTTCCGGCAAACTGGCTGGAAAATAACGCGCCAACTCTCCGGACAGGTAACCATCTTCGGGAACATCGGAATCCAGCAATTGCTGGTACAGCACGATCTTGCTGTAGGAAATCAACACGGCCAGTTCGGGACGGTAAAGGCCCAGGCCCTTGTCCTTGCGTGATTCGAGTTCTTCAACCTCGGGAAGTGACTCGAGTTGCCGGTCGAGCAGACCTTCGTCTTCGAGGACACTGATAAAGTGCTGCTTCGAGCCCAGGCGTGAACCGGAGAAACGCTCCATCATCGAAATGGCTTGCGCCTGGAGATAATTGCTGCGCAGAACGAGCGCTGCGACTTCGTCCGTCATCTGCGCCAACAAACGGTTTCTGCCGTCAAAATCCAGCTGGCCTGCACGAATCGCCAGGTTCAGCAGAATCTTGATGTTTACTTCGTGGTCGGAAGTATCGACTCCTGCCGAGTTATCGATGAAATCGGTGTTAACGCGCCCGCCGCACTGGGAAAATTCGATCCGGCCCTTTTGAGTCAGACCGAGGTTTCCACCTTCGCCGATGACTTTGCAGCGCAGTTCGTTACCGTTTACCCGCAACCCGTTGTTGGCCAGGTCACCCACGTCAGCGTGAGACTCGGATGATGCCTTCACATAAGTCCCGATTCCACCGTTCCAGAGCAGGTCGACCTCGGATTTCAGCAGTACGCGTATCAGCGCATTAGGCGCCATTTGTTTTTCTTCGACACCAAGCCAGGCCTGCACCTCGGGGCTGAGTGGAATGGTCTTGTCCTGGCGTGAGAAAACGCCCCCGCCGCGGGAGATCAATTCCGCACGGTAATCCGTCCAGCTTGAACGGGCCAGGCGAAACAGCCGCCGGCGTTCCTTCAAACTTGTTTTGGGGTCCGGCGTGGGATCAAGAAAAATGTGCTGGTGATTGAATGCAGCTTTCAGACAAATCTGCGGGGAAAGCAGCATGCCATTGCCGAAAACGTCACCGCTCATATCGCCAATGCCAACCACCGTGAAAGGCTCGCGCTGTATGTCCTTGCCCAGCGCCCGGAAGTGCTCTTTCACACATTCCCACGCCCCGCGCGCCGTTATTGCCATGCCCTTATGGTCGTATCCCACGGAACCGCCGGAGGCAAAAGCATCCCCCAGCCAGAACCCGTGCTGCTGCGCGACTGAATTGGCTGTGTCGGAAAATGTTGCCGTACCTTTGTCGGCCGCCACCACCAGGTAAGGATCATCGTCATCACGTCTTACGACGTTGATCGGGCGGTACAATATCATCATGATCCAAATTATCAGTTATATCCAATAAACCATTGATAAATAATTTGTAACAACTGACTCCTTCCTTCATTACCTCTTCACGGCTGCCTGACTCAGGCATGCGTTTGACGACGAAGCCGCCTTTGGCGCCTACCGGTACGATCATCGTGTTTTTCACACTCTGCGCCTTCATCAGGCCCAGCACTTCTGTCCTGAAGTCTTCACGCCGGTCGGACCAGCGCAACCCGCCGCGCGCAATCCGGCCACCGCGCAGGTGAATACCCTCGAACCTGGGTGAATAAACCCATATTTCCCGGAACGGGCGAGGTTTTGGCAGATCGGGCAGCGCCCTGCTGTCGATCTTGAAGCTGATGTACTCTTTGAAATTCCCCTGGTCATCAACCTGGTAATAATTGGTCCGCAGGGTCGCTTTGATCACCTGCCAGAAAGCGAACAGGATGCGGTCTTCGTCCAGGCTGGAAACGGACTCCAGGGCCCGCCTGAATGCTCGGTTATGGCCACCACCTGTGCATCGCGGCTACCGCCCCTCGCCGTAACGCAATCGGCGATCAGCTCCGCCAGCACCTTGTCCGCCTCTATCTCTTTCTGCATCAGCGCAGACATCCGCCGCTCCATGCGCTTACCGGCCAACTCCTTCCGGTAGTCGGATTCCTCGCCCCTGACCGGGTCGAAAGAAGCTTCGAACAATTCGACCAACAGTCGGGCGATTCCCGAATGACGGGCCAGGGTTTCAGCCATGTAACTCATCGAAAACGGAACCACGGTCTGCAACAGGTACTTGCAGTAAGCCCTCAGAATTTTCACCTGCCGCCAGTTCATCTGGGATGCAATGATCAACCGGTTGAATCCGTCACTGTCGGTCTGACCGCACAAGGTTCTCTCAAACGCATCCTGGAACGGCAGTCGAATGACGTCGAGATCCAGTTCGCGGGACACCGCGGGAACCATGTCGAAATCCTGGATCCAGATCCTCTGCCCGTCAGGCATTCTCAGCTCGTAAGGCCGTTCACTGACGATGTGCAATCCGAGGTTTTCCAGCATCGGCAAGACATCGGACAAGGGGATCGGTTCTTCCCTGCGAAACAGCTTGAAGCGGATGATCCCCCCGCGTGGTTTCTTGGGTCGGTAAAGGCTCATCCGCAAGTCCACGTCGTGGCGAACCGCATCGGCATTTTCCACGTCGAATGAAGCTACCCAGGGCGAGATGTCTTCCTTGTAAGCCTCGGGAAATGCGCGGCCAAACCGGCCGGCGAGTCTCAGTCCGTTTTCTTCACCGAGTTTCTGCACCAGGATGGTCCTGAGCTCGTCAGTCCATGAACGGACCGCTTCCTCGATTCTTTTTTCCAGGGCGTTGACATCGAATTTGACTTCTGCATCATGCCGGGGCCGAATGATGACCTGGAGGCGCGCCAGCCGGGATTCGGAAACATGAACGGCGTAATCCATCCGCTCCCCTTTCAGGGCCCGGTAAAGAATATCCTGCATGGCCTCGCGGTTTTCCGTGTTGAAACGTTCCCTGGGTATGAATACCAGGCAGGAATAAAAACGGCTGAAACGCTCCCTGCGGATGAACAGCCTGACTTTCTGACGCTCTTGCAGATTGAGCACCCCCATCGCTGTTTCTTGCAGCTGGCTGGAGCTCGCCTGGTAAAGCTCGTCACGCGGAAGCGTTTCGAGCGTGTGGATCATGGACTTCCAGGCATGGCTACCCTCGGTCAGCCCTGAATTGTTCAGAACGTTCCTGGCCCTGGCCCTGACCACCGGCGTATCCATGACATTGAGGTTGTATGCAACCGATGTAAACAAACCGAGGAAGCGGCGCTCGCCGATGGTTCTGCCACGCTTGTCGTATTTCAGCACGCCGAGGTAATCGAGATATCCGCGACGGTGGACCGTAGATCTCGCATTGGTCTTGGTGATGATCAAGGGCTGAACCTGGTTTTTCCGGGCCGCATCCGCGAGGCTGGCCAGCGGCCGGGATTGCAGTTGTTTCAGGTGTCTCGCGCAATATTCCAAGCCCGGAGCCGGGAACCAGCCTGAGTTCGCTTTTGCCCTTTTCCCGGACCACATCGTAATCCCTGGCGCCCAGGAAAACGAAGTGGTCGTCCTGCAACCAGTCGAGGAATGCACGGTATTCCTCCAACCACTCCGGCTCGATCCTCGCGCCCCACTCGCCCAGGTCGCGAGCGGTTTCAGCCGCCCTCAGCTCCATTTTGCGCCAGTCTTCTACCGCCCAATGCACATCCCTGAACGCCCTCTCCAGGCGAGACCGTATATCTTCCAACTCCCGCGAGCCGGTTCGGCGATCGATCTGGAACTGCATGACCGACTCGGGAAGGCCACTCTTACTGTTTCTTGGATAGATCGAGGTCAGCCGGCCTTTCTTGTCACGGCCGATCCGGATGACCGGATGGATAATCAAATGAATTCCCACGTCCATATCGGACAATGTCAACGAGGCGGAATCGACCAGGAACGGCGTGTCATCGTTAACCATTTCTATGATGGTGTGGGGAGATTCCCAACCGTTGGTGTCCAGCTTTGGATTAAAGACCCGTATCAGGACCTCGCCGGGAGCCCTTTTTCCAGAAAGTCCAATTGTCCCCGGACGATCGCCGCCAGGGTCTGTGGCGAGTGCAATTCGAGGTCTTCGAGCGGAACCCGGCGAAAACACTGTTCAACGTAACTCGACGCCATCTTTGCCCTGGTCGCGCCGAGTTTTTTCTTGATTATGCTTACGACCTGCCGGTTAATGGCCGCTTTCTGTGTTTCCGTTTCGTGGTTCATTTTTGTGCCTGTCCTGGTGAAACAGCGATGCGCCGTCAGCAAGCGCTGATTATAGCGATCATGGGAAATTATTGCCTTAGGGGCTTCTGATCCTGATCATCTGTTCCGCTGTTAGCAGGCTATTGACCTTTGCCTGTGCAACCGATAACCTGAACCTTATCTTTGAATCAAGATATAAAGATATATATGGCCCGGGAAAGAAAAAACGCGATGGACCTGCTGCTGGCATCCCATCATTGCCGCCTGCTTGCCGATTCGACACGGCTGCGACTGCTGCTGTTGCTGGAACACGAAGAGATGAGTGTCGCAGAACTTGCGGGTATCACCCAACTGGCGCAGCCGAGGGTTTCCACCCACCTGGCGAAACTCAAGGAGGCGGGCCTGGTGGCCGACCGCCGGGACGGGGTGTTCGTGTATTACCGGATTGCCACCACCAATTCCGATCCGAGCCTGGACCAGCTTTGGCAGTTTCTTCGGAAAAATACCGTTGATCCCCTGTTGCAACAGGACCTGCAGCGAATACCACAGGTTCTGAACAACCGAAGGGGAAGTGAGACCTGGGCGGACAGCGTGGCGGGGGACATGGAACGGCATTACTCTCCCGGCAGAACCTGGGAAGCCACGGCCCGGGGCCTGGTGCATCTTCTGGATCCGGGTGACGTTCTCGATATTGCCTCCGGTGATGGCGTACTGGCGGAACTGCTGGCGCCAACGGCGCACAGCATCACCTGCCTGGATATCAGCACGCGGGTCGTTGAAGCCGGCCGCCGCCGCCTGGCCAGCTTTGCCAACGTCCGGTTTGAACTGGGCGACATGCATTCCCTGCCCGGTCCGGAGGCTGCCTATGACACCGTGTTGCTGATGCATGCATTGACCTATACCAACGAACCGGAGCAGGTATTCAGCGAGGCGGCCAGGGTGCTTCGTGGCGGCGGCAAACTGTTGGCCGTGACCTTGCAGCAACATCAGCACGCCAAGGCAGTTGAACCTTTTAACCACGTCAACCTGGGGTTCACAACAGGTCAGTTGGAAAAGTACTGCGTGGATGCCGGCCTGCAGGTTCAAACCTGTACCGTTTCAGCCATTGAAAAACGCTCACCCAACTATTCCGTACTGTCGCTGTCTGCGGTCAAACCATGACCAATCTGCCCTATAAAAACCCCTCCAAAGTCCGAATCCTGGAAAGCCTGCTGGCCAAAAGAATCCTCGTCTTCGATGGCGCGATGGGCACCATGATCCAGGATCACCGACTGGAAGAAGCGGATTTTCGTGGGCAAAGGTTTGCCAACCATGAACGGTCGTTGAAAGGAAATAACGACCTGTTGAGCCTGACCCGTCCCGATGTCATCAGTGAAATTCACCGCGGCTTCCTGGAAGCCGGGGCGGATATCCTGGAAACCAACACGTTCAACGCCTCTTCGATTTCCCAGGCTGACTATGGAATGGAAGGCCTGGTTCGTGAACTGAACCGCGAGAGCGCTCTGATCGCACGGCAGGCTGCCGATGACTACATGGCCCACCACCCGGGCGAGGTGCGTTTCGTCATGGGCGCACTCGGCCCGACCAACCGCACCGCGTCGCTTTCCCCGGACGTGAACCGCCCGGAATACCGGAACATTGATTTCGCGACTTTGCGCGACGCTTATGCCGATGCCACTCACGGCCTGATCGAGGGCGGCGTCGATCTGCTCGTCGTTGAAACGGTTTTCGACACGCTGAACTGCAAGGCAGCGCTTTTTGGCATCGCCAATGTTTTTGACGAGCTGGGGTTCCGCCTGCCGATCGTTATATCCGGGACCATCGTCGACGCCAGCGGCAGAACACTCTCGGGACAGACCGTGGAAGCGTTCTGGCTATCCATCCGGCATGCGAAGCCTTTTGCCGTCGGCTTGAATTGCGCCCTGGGCGCGGCCGAGATCCGGCCCTGGATCCGTGAACTTGCCCGCGTCGCGGACTGCCCGATCAGCCTTTATCCCAATGCCGGACTGCCGAATGAACTTGGCGAGTACGACGACACCCCGGAAAACATGGCACGACTTCTCGGCAGTTTCGCCCAGGATGGCCTGCTGAACCTGGTCGGTGGATGTTGCGGCACGACGCCTGCCCATATCCAGGCCATCGCTGAGGCAGTCCGGGCAAAAAAACCCCGTGCTATCCCCGAACCGCCCGCCTGGTGCCGGCTTGTCCGGCCTGGAACCCCTGGCGCTGACGCCCGATCTGAATTTCGTCAATATCGGCGAGCGGACCAACGTCACCGGTTCGGCGGTTTTTCGCCGGCTGATCCAGCAGGACGATTATGCTGCCGCGCTGGACATTGCGCGCCAGCAAGTCGAAAACGGCGCGCAGATCATCGACGTGAACATGGATGAGGGCCTGCTGGACGGGCCGAAGGCGATGACCCGGTTTCTCAACCTGGTGGCGTCCGAGCCCGACATCTCGCGCGTCCCGGTCATGATCGACTCCTCGCGCTGGGACGTGCTGGAAGCCGGCTTGCAGTGCCTGCAGGGCAAGGGTGTCGTCAATTCGATCAGCATGAAGGAAGGCGAGGAGCAGTTCGTCGAACAGGCCCGCCTGGTCCGGCGCTACGGCGCTGCAGTGATCGTGATGGCTTTTGATGAAAAAGGCCAGGCCGACACGCTGGAGCGCCGGGTTTCGGTGTGCAAACGGGCCTGGAAAATCCTGACTGAAGAGGTCGGCTTTCCGCCGGAAGACATCATTTTTGACCCCAATATTTTCGCCATCGCGACCGGATTGCCCGAGCATAACAGCTATGGCGTCGACTTCATCGAAGCCACCCGGCAAATCAAGCAGGCCTGCCCCGGCGCGCTCGTATCCGGCGGGCTCAGCAACGTGTCATTTTCCTTCCGCGGCCAGGATCGCGTCCGCGAAGCCATCCACTCGGTGTTTCTCTACCACGCCATCAAGGCCGGCCTGGACATGGCCATCGTCAATGCCGGGCAACTGGAAATCTACGATGAAATAGATCCCAGGCTGCGCACCGCGGTGGAAGATGTCGTGCTGAACCGGTCGGAAGACGCCACCGACCGCTTGCTGGAACTGGCCCAGGAATTCCAGGGCAGTACCCAGAAAGAAACCAGCGATGAGGAATGGCGCGCGCTGCCGGTTCATGACCGCCTGGTCCACTCGCTGGTCAAGGGCATCAACAGCCACATCGAGGAAGACACCGAGGAAGCCAGGCGGCTGTCCACCCGGGCCCTGGACGTGATCGAAGGCCCGCTGATGGACGGCATGAACGTGGTCGGCGACCTGTTTGGCGACGGCCGGATGTTCCTGCCCCAGGTGGTCAAGAGCGCCCGCGTGATGAAGCAGGCGGTTGCGGTTCTGATACCGCACATCGAGCATGAAAAACGGCTCAGCGGAGACACCGCCAGCAGCCAGGGACACGTGGTGATGGCCACGGTCAAGGGTGATGTACATGACATCGGCAAGAACATCGTCGGCGTCGTGCTGCGCTGCAACAATTTCGAAGTCACCGACCTGGGCGTGATGGTGCCGGGCGAGACCATCATTTCCGCGGCGCTGAAAGCGAAAGCGGACATCATCGGCCTGTCCGGCCTGATCACGCCTTCGCTGGAAGAAATGCGCGTGATCGCGGCCGAAATGAAACGCCAGGGCCTGGACCAACCGCTGATGATCGGCGGCGCGACGACCTCGCCCATGCACACCGCACTGCGCATCGAACCGGAATACGACAACGGGGTTTTCTGGGTCAAGGACGCCTCGCGCGCCGTCGGCGTGGCGCGCCAGTTGATCGGGGCGGAAACGCCGCAAATCGCTGCACCAGAAAACCACCGCGGAATATCGCGACATGCGCGAACGCCGGGCCCGGGGCAGCAACCGCAAACCGCCGGTTTCGATCGAAAAGGCCCGCGGCAACCGCCTGAATATCGACTGGCAGGCTGCGGACATCAAGCGCCCCGAGCACCCCGGATTGCAGGTGCTCGAAGACTACCCGCTGGAACGGCTGGTCGAGTTTATCGACTGGACACCGTTTTTCCAGACCTGGGAACTGGCCGGCCGTTACCCGGACATCCTGACCGACGAGGTGGTTGGCGAAGCCGCCAGCAGCCTCTACGCGGACGCCCGTGAAATGCTCGACCGGATCGTCAAGGAGAAATGGCTGCAGGCGCGGGCAGTTTTCGGGCTCTACCCCGCTTCGTCCTGCGGCGACGACGTACTCTTGTACACCGATGACAGCCGCGGCGAGGTGCTGGAAAAACTCCTGTTCCTGCGACAGCAAAAACCCAAGGCCGAAGGCCGGGCCAACCGCTGCCTGGCCGATTACGTCGCCCCGCAGGACAGCGGACTGAAGGACTACGCCGGCCTGTTCGCCGTCACCGCCGGGCCTGGGCATCGAGAAAAAGCTGGCGGAGTTTGAAGCCGCGCACGATGACTACAACTCCATCCTGCTCAAGGCCCTGGCCGACCGCCTGGCGGAGGCCTTTGCCGAGCACCTGCACCAGCGGGTGCGCAAGGAGTTCTGGGCGTATGCGGCCGGATGAAACCCTGGCCAACGATGAACTGATCGAGGAAGCCTACCGCGGAATCCGGCCGGCGCCGGGTTATCCCGCCTGCCCGGATCACAGCGAAAAGGAAAAAATCTTCCGCCTGCTCGACGCGCCCGGCAACGCCGGCATGGAACTGACCAGCGGATACGCCATGCTCCCGACTGCCGCCGTGTGCGGTTACTACTTCGCCCATCCGCAGGCGGAATATTTCGTACTGGGACCGGTGCTGCCCGACCAGATGGAGGATTACGCCCGACGCAAAGGCTGCAGTATCGATGACGTCAGGAAGCTGCTGCCATCCAACCGGGTTGACTGAACGCGGTCAACCCGGTGGTGGCCGGAAATGTGCGGCGAGAAATTATTTGGTCGCCATTCGCGCTTCGAGATCACGGCAGGTATAACCCGCCGTTTCCAGCGAATAAATCCGCTGCAGGCGCTTCGTGCCCGCCCCCAGGCCGATGTCGTTCAGTGTGTACTCAAGGGTAAGATCATTGCAGTTGTTTCCGGTTATGGTCACGCTACCTGCCACTTCACGATCCGCGGCCTTGCTACCCCTGAACTCACCATTGGTGACCCGCACGATCGGAATAGTGACGGTGGTCGTCACCCATCCGAAATTCGGCATTGCCAGTAAGCCACAACATGTTTCCATCGGCATCAAAGGTGTACCAGGAAAGAAACATCAGCAAGGAAGAATCGATCAGCTCATCAGGCTCTGGAATCACATCCGGAACCATTTCAGAGATTGAAATGACGAAACCCTGGTCAGATGCGCCGTCTACTACCCAGGTTCCGGATAAACGGCCGGATAGCGGAATGTTGGGATTTGCATCAAGTAAATTTGCGGTCGTGTCAATCCAAATTGACCACCGCTTGTCAAAACCAATACGTTCGATGACTAATATCCAAGTATGAATTGTTGTAGATCGTCGGCGTCACGATCGAGCCATAGTCGTTAAGCTGCGGCGAAGATAAATTGTCCAATACAAAGACCCACCTTCTATCGTGACCATCCGAGTACCCGGTGTGTTCCCTCCGAATATTTTGCGGGAATCCAGGAAATCATTGCTTGCCCCAACTGTTTGGCTCGGCGCTAAGTTGCATGTAGATTGCCGGTAGGGAAAAACTGCTCCGTCATAGCCAACCGCAACCCGAGGAACCATGTAAAAGGTAACTGCCGGGTCCAGTCTGTCGGGTATTCTGAACTCGACCAGGATTACCGATCGATCAGGTTCAGCACAGGCAACACGATAGACGGCCAGATTTACGGGTAGATTTGTACCCGGCTTGAAGGCGTTTTCCAAAGTGATTTCCTTATCTGCCGACTTTAATCGCGTTATCGCCATAAAGCGTGGTCTGCAGGTCAGGAAGCGTAACGCAGCCCGGTGGATACGGCGTGTACGGGTTATTCAATGAAGTTTGACCAGGCCTGCGCATTGGCACTGCAGAAACTCATCAACAGGAAAAAGATGCAGGTTTTCATTGTGCTGTCTCCATCCGGGCTTCCAGGTCGCGGCAGGTGTAGCCCGCCGTTTCCAGCGAATAAATTCGTTGCAGATGACCGATGCCGGAACCCATGCCAATCGCGTCCAGAGTGTATTCAAAAGCGAGGTCATTGCAGTTGACAGCGGTGATGGTGGCGCTGCCAACCACTTCACGGTCGGCGGCCTTGCTGCCCATAAATTCGCCGTTGGTGACCCTGACGATCGGGACCGTGACGGCGGTCGCTCCCATCTGAAACTCGGCATTACCGGTAAGCCACAACATGTTTCCATCAGCGTCGAAGGTGTACCAGGACAGAAACATCAGCAAGCGTGAATCCAACAGCTCGGAAGGCTCCGGAATAGCGTCCGGAACCATCTCTGAAATCGCCAGGACGAAACCCTGGTCAGAGGCGCCCTCGTCCACCCACGTCCCCGACAAACGACCCGAAAGCGGCATGCTGGCGTTGGCGGAAAACAGCATGGCAGTGGAAGGCACCGTTACGAAATACGGGTTCATTCCACCGGGAAACGCAATCACAAGACTCATCGTTGTAGTCTTCCGGACCTATAACGGACCCGTTAAAGGCCTTCAGAAGAATAATTATCCAGCACGAAAAGCCATCGCCCGTTGTTACCGTCCGTCAAAGTCGTCATCATGACCACCCAGGATTTCGTTGAAACCAGGATACCTGCCGTCATCCCAGCCATTCGGCTCTCTCATTCAGACGCATGTCGACGTATCCGGAAGAATCTTCGCCGTGATAAACACTCACACCAGGCACCCAAATACTGGCTCCCATTGAACGCAGCCAGGCGGGGATGGATAACTCAACCAGGACTATGGAGCGGTTGTGGTCAGCACAGGCAACCCGATACACGGACAGATCGCACCGGTATTAGCGTGGAAGACTCGGGAACTGAGGCGTTAAACTGTTCAATTTGGCCTTCAAAAACCTTTACCGCGTAGTCTCCGTACAATACTGTCTGCAGGTCCGGAAGCGTCGCACAGCCCGGAGGATACGGAGTGTAGGGGTTTTCAACAAAGTTCGACCAGGCCTGTGCGTTGGCACTGCAAAAAAGCACCAATAAAAAACAGATCACCATTTTCATTTCATACTCTCCAGTCAATCATTCGAAACGCGTTGCCGTGCTTTACTGCTCAAGGAAGTGAGTCCGCCGCGAATCGGCGGACTCACATCCGCCTCACGGTTCCGCGGAAAAACGGGTGCCGGTGAAAGAAGGACAGCTCGCCATCAGGAGGTTGCCGTCTTTGTCGAAAACTTCCGCCATACCGGAGCCGGAATACTCGGTGGCGTCTTCATCTATCGATACTTCATTGGTCACTACTGTCCAGCCGATGGTGTTTCCTGCTGCGTCGTAGCGGAACATCTTGAACCGGCCCAGGTAGTCATTGCCGCCGAGGTGCGTCCAGACCATCATGTGCGCAGACAGGAGAGCCGGGTTGCTGGCCGGGACGATCTGCCCGGTGCCGCCAAGTTCGTACTTGTGCATGGCCGGAAACGAGGCAAACGCGGGGCCACCGGCACAGTTGGCGACGGCGACCTCGACGTCCCAGAGTCCGACGATCCGATTTGATTTTGCGTTGGTACTCGACGCAGCACTGACTTGCGCGGAAGCGGTTAACAATATAAGAAGCAATACGATCCAGACAGCTCTGGCACTTGCAATGACTTTGTACAGGTGTTTCATGTGAGTGTTCTCCTAGAAGTTTTCGAAACGTTTCGCCGTTTCGGTTGCGCAATGGGCAGGATCAGCCCGTCGTTGGCGTCAAATACCTCGACCACGGCCGTGCCGGTAAAGCCCATTGCCGTCATCGCTGAGCTCCAGTCGCCGGGTGACCTTTTGTGTACTCCGCCACTGAGCCGTCGTGGTTGAAACGAAAGAACCGCAGCACCGCCGCATAGCTGTTGCCGGCCACATGGCGCCATCTGCCTTGCCCGGTGCTACCCGGATTTGACTGCAGTACGTGTTCCGGTCTCGAACAGTGCACCGCACGGGGAAAACGTGTCCACGGCGCGCAGGGTCACAAGGCTCGCTCCGGTGCCACAATTCCGGAGCGTCACGCTTACGTCCCAGGTACCCGCGACAGCCCGGGCGTGGATCCAGCTCTGGATTCAGGCCTTGTTTCGTGCTGAGTGTGCGCGCAAAACATCACAGCGGTCCGGGCAAGCCGGGGCTGCGATACAGCGATTCACACAGGGCAACGGAATCATCGACGATCCTCCTGATCGGGATCACGCCGGAAGCGGCCGGACGCGTACTCGCCATCGCCGTCCCAGGCATAACGAATTTCGCCGGACTTGCAGTCGGTGAATTCCAGGTCGATCGTTCCATCCCGGAAGCGTTCCGGTTCGGGCAGCGCGGCGTCAAACGCCCCGTTCGCAGTCCAGTCGATGTCAAGTTCGGCAGAAGTACCGTCAAATCGGACCGAAGGCCGTCATCCAGCGATGAGCGAAATCGCCGCTGGCTGAAGGCGCGTTCGCGTACGTGAACCAACCCAGGAAGACCTTGTTGAGATTTTCAAAAATGGTCAGGAAAATACCTTGCCCCGGCGTTTCCGGGTTGTACCAGCTACCGGCAAGACCGGCATTGATCCGGAACGACGCGGGCGGCGCCAGCACGTACAGGAAGTCGCCGATGGTCTGACCGCCGATGTTCTGGGTGACAAAGTAGTAATCCCGTCCCGCTTCCAGGTCGATACTCTGACGGCCATACATGACATATCCAACCCGGTTGGCGTGTGGATTGGCGGGGTTAACCGGCGCCGTATAAACCTGCAGACATATACTGTATGCTCCACTTCATCGAAGTATCCGAGAAATAGTAGGGCCCGTCCCGGGAAACCCGGATCGGACCGGATTGCTTGTAACTCGATTTATTGAAGGGGCCACAAACCGAAGCCATGGTCGGATCACTCCTGGTGAACTCGCCCCTGGTAAAGTCCGGTACAGAAACGATATTTTCAGAGCTGACCGATCCCGGACCGTCAAACCAGATGGCCCACGGACCTTCCTGCAGACTCGCGCACCCCTGTCTGTACAACCAGGATGTAGTTGACGCCCGAGTTCAGGGTGTAACGCCAGTATTCCGTATTTTTCAAGACATTCTGATCGGGTGCTTGCGGATCAAAATGGTCCTGGTACACCCTGGCGAATACTGCAACCGCACCGTAGCCCCATAGGTTATCGAGCGCATCATTCAGGTTGTAGGAACCACTGATGCTCACGCTGAACGCAGCCTGCTGATAACGCCAGATGGAGTTTGACAGGGCTCATAGCCCGATAGCGAGGCGCACCCCAGGTTCACCGCCCTTGAACATTCCGCCAAGCAGCGTGCTTTCCGCCCGGGCATTCACCGTGCCGAACAGGAAAACCACCAACACAAGGATCCGTACTGTGACTTTTAAATTTGGATGCATGACCATCTTCTCCTCGTCATCCTAAAGGGGACCCGGTGTGCCGGGACCGCGGTACAGGGACTCACACAACGCGACGGAATCGTTCGCGATGCGTTCGATGGGAATCACACCGGAAACAGCGGGATGCGCGTCGTCTTCACCGCCCCAGGCGTAATGGATCTGTCCGGTCCGGCAGTCAAAGAATTCCAGTTCAATGGTTCCGTCCTGGACGTGTTCGGGCGCAGGTTGCGCGGCGTCAAAGGCGCCTCCGGAGGTCCAGTCAATCGCCAAGTGTGGCTGATGTACCTGAAAACGGTCCGGTCGCCGTCATCCAGCGATGAGCGAATTCGTCATCGGCCACTGGCTCGTCGGCATAGGTGAACCAACCCAGGAAGACACGGTTGAGTTGTTCGTAAACGTCCAGAAAGAAGCCCTGTCCCGGCGTCTCGGCGTTGTACCAGGTGTCGGTAAGGCCGGCATTGATCCGGAATGGGGCTGGCGGCGCCAGCACAAAAAAGTACTCGCCGGTATCCGGTGTATTACTGATCTGGGTAACGAAATAGTAGTCATGCCCGGCCTCCAGATAGATGGGATCCCCATTTGTGCCAGTCACGTAGTTCGCAGAAGCAATTTTGGGATTTACAGGAGCGGAATAAACGCTCAGGCACAGGTTATCGTCGCTTGCGTCAGAAAAATAGTAGGTGACCATCTCCGGACACCCGGATCGGGCCTGCCTGTTGATAGCGGGAATATATGGTATCCCACCATGATTCGCAGTAATTTACCGACGTGGGCGCATCGTTTGCGACTGTACCCGACGTGAAGGACGGTACTGCCACGACCTGGTCGGAACTCACACTTCCCGGGCCGTTAAATGTGACAGCCCAGGTGCCTTCATCGGGCCAGCACCACTGCTGCACGACCAGGACATAGCTTGTTCCAGCGATGAGGTCGGTTTCGCCGGCAAACGAATCGAAAACTCCAGGCGCAACGCGATTCTGTTCGGGGACTGACTGCATCAAAATGGTCCTGTTTACAACCGGTTTCACCACCGGTACGTTTGAGATTTGTATTTTTGTCGC
>CAVOYQ010000022.1:0-122986 GCA_963700705.1 uncultured Gammaproteobacteria bacterium
AAACGTCGTGACGCATCTCCAGGATGGTGTCGCGGATTTCCTCCGACTCCATCAATTCGTTGCGCTGCTGGTAAACGACGCGGCGCTGGTCGTTGGCCACGTCGTCGTAGTCCAGCAGGTGCTTGCGCACGTCGAAGTTGTGCGCCTCGACCTTGCGCTGGGCGTTCTCGATGGCGCGGTTGAGCATACCGGCCTCGATCGCCTCGTCTTCCTTCATGCCGAATCGTTGCATCAGGCCGGACATGCGGTCGGAGGCGAAAATGCGCATCAGGCTGTCTTCCAGCGACAGGTAGAATCGCGACGAACCGGGATCGCCCTGGCGGCCGGAACGACCCCTGAGCTGGTTGTCGATACGCCGCGACTCGTGGCGCTCGGTGCCGATGATGTGCAGGCCGCCCGACGCCACGACTTCTTCGTGGCGCTTTTGCCAGGCTTCCTTTACCCGCCGGCGCTCTTCCTCGCCGCACCTCTTCGCCCAGTTCCTGCAATTCCACCGCCAGGCTGCCGCCCAGCACGATGTCGGTGCCGCGGCCGGCCATGTTGGTGGCGATGGTCACCGCTCTCGGCCTGCCCGGCCTGGGCCACGATGGCGGCTTCGCGTTCGTGCTGCTTGGCGTTGAGCACTTCGTGCGGGACCTTCTGCTTCTTCAGCATGCCCGGACAGCAGTTCGGAGGTTTCGATCGACGTGGTGCCCACCAGTACCGGCTGGCCCGCTCCACGCAGTCCTTGATGTCGTCGATGATGGCCTGGTACTTGTTTTCGGCCTTCAGGAAGACCAGGTCGTCCTTGTCGTCGCGGATCATCGGCTTGGCGGTGGGGATGACCACCACTTCGAGCCCGTAGATCGACTGGAACTCGTAGGCTTCGGTGTCGGCCGTGCCGGTCATGCCGGACAGCTTTTCGTACAGGCGGAAGTAGTTCTGGAAGGTGATCGAGGCCAGCGTCTGGTTCTCGCGCTGGATCGGGCACGCCCTCTTTGGCCTCGATCGCCTGGTGCAGGCCTTCGGACCAGCGGCGGCCCGGCCAGCGTGCGGCCGGTGAATTCGTCGACGATGACGACTTCGCCATCACGCGACGATGTAGTCGACGTCCTTGTGGAACAGGTGGTGCGCGCGCAGCCCGGCGTTCAGGTGGTGGACCAGGTTCAGGTTCTGGGCGTTGTAGAGGCTGTCGTCTTCCTTTCAGCAGCCCGGACTTGACCATCAGTTGCTCGACATGCGCCATCCCGTCTTCGGTGAGATAAACCTGTTTCTGCTTCTCGTCGATCGTGAAGTCGCCCTCGCTGACTTCGTTCGTCTTCACTCAGGACTTCCGCACGCTTTAGGCCGCGGGATCAGCTGGTTGATCCGGACGTACAGCTGCGGGGTTTCGTCGGCCGGCTCGGAATGGAATAACGACGCCCACGGTAAGACCGATCGCCTCATAGATCGGTTTCATCCACTCGGCGTCTCTTCGCGCCAGGTAGTCGTTGACCGTAACCACGTGGGCGCTTTTCCCGGACAGCGTGTTCAGTTAAACCGCCAGTGTCGCCATCAGGGTCTTGCCTTCGCCGGTCTTCATTTCGGCGATCTTGCCCTGGTGCAGCACCATTCCGCCGATCAGCTGCACGTCATAATGACGCAAACCCATGGTTCGCAACGAGGCTTCGCGGACCACGGCGAACGCTTCGGGTAAGAGACTGTCCAGGCTTTGGCCATCGACGAGCCGTTGACGCAGTCGACGGTTTTCGCTTTCAGATCGTCATCGGACAGGGACTTGATCGCCTCT
The DNA here is from genome assembly GCA_963700705.1 of uncultured Gammaproteobacteria bacterium. GTDB lineage: Bacteria > Pseudomonadota > Gammaproteobacteria > Xanthomonadales > SZUA-36 > JAHEFT01. Next base: position 1,769 of record CAVOYQ010000022.1, read on the forward strand.
TCCAGGTCGTTGATCCGCTCCGACAGTTTTGCCCATTTTCCTGACCAGCCGTTCATTCCGGCTGCCCACCATTTTGTAATCAGCTTGTTGAGCATCTGATGGGTTTCTTTGAGTTCGCGCCGTAGCTATTTGTGGGTCAATCGCGAGCCGTTGCCAGGCGTCCCAGGCCAGGGCCTGTTCTCGCAGCTGGCCGACGATGGTGCTGGGGTTGATTCTTACCGTCTTCAGTCACTTCGAAATGGACATGGGAGCGGATGCTCTTCCGGTACTGCCCATCAATGCGATGACCTGACCGGAATTACGTGATCACCCGCACTCACCAACAAGTGGTCGCTGTGTGCGTAAAGTGTCTGTAGCCGTTCCCATGATCGATTTCGACTGTTTTACCATGGCCGGCGGTTCGGACGCCCGGACCACGACGCCGCTGGCAACACTCGACACTCGCTACCGCGCATGCCGACGAAATCCAGACCGGTGTGCTGCTCCCGCTCACCAGTGAACGGGTCGTTCCGCTCGCCGTACCGGGAGGAAATCCAGCCTTTCCGGACCGGCCATCCTGTCGGCGTCAGGTCGTTTTCGAGTTGCCGGTTGGCCATCAGGAACTGCAGCGCATCGAGCTGCGATGCCTGCCTGGCGGTGACCTCGCTCGGTCGATCGCGATGCTCAGGCTTTCCGCATCCGTCGGAGCCGTCGATTCGTCATGGCCCGGTCCGCCGATGGCGCAGCGGGTTCCTGAAATCGAACTCATCCAGGGTCAGCTGGCCCATGTGGGCCAGGCGCTCGCCCAGTGCGTCGAGGCGGGTGGATGCCGCCTGCAGTTCCGCAGCCCCTGGCCGGCCAGCGCGTTGATACTTTGTTCGTTGTTCTCCTGCGCCGGTCCACCGTTCCCTGTTGCTTCAGTTCGGCGATGCCCTGCACCGCTCCCTGCAGTACGTCGTTGGCCGCCTTGAACGCGTTCAGCAGCAGGGTCTCGCCACCCAGCACATCCGCCAGCTTGGCGTTCGGAATGGTGATCAGGGAGTCCACGTGCGCGGCCAGTTCCTCGATGCCCTTTTCCGCGATATCCATGCGCCGACGGGCTTCGAAATGGAACGGCTTGGTCACCACGGCGACGGTCAGGATGCCCTGCTCCTTGGCGGCATGCGCAATGACCGGCGCCGCCCCGGTGCCGGTCCCGCCGCCCATGCCGGCGGTGATGAACACCATGTCGGCGCCGGCCAGCATTTCCATGATGTGATCGCGGTCTTCCAGCGCGGCCTGCCGGCCGACTTCGGGGTTGGCGCCCGCGCCCAGGCCCTTGGTCACGCTGGAGCCTATCTGCAGGATGGTCTTGCCCTTGAATTGCCGCAGGGCCTGCGCGTCGGTATTGGCCGCGATGAAATCGACGCCGTCGATGCCGGCATCGATCATCTGCGCCACCGCGTTGCCGCCGCCGCCGCCCACTCCGATGACCTTGATCTTGGCACTGGGTGTGTAGTTCTCTACCAGTTCAAACATTTTCTACTTGCTCCTCTCGCTCGCCGTTGTTATGAGGGCCGATGATGAATCCGGCATGTCAGACCCTGTAAAATTCGCCCCGGAACCAGCTCCGGACGCGATCAAAAAAAGTGTCTCCACCACTCGCTGGCAACAGGCTGCGGCCCGATGCCGCCTGGTTGCCGTAAAGCAGCAGGCCCACGCCGGTCGCATGGATCGCGTTGCTCACCACGTCGGAAAGCCCGGTCACGTACTGCGGCAGTCGCCAGGCGCACCGGCATGTGGAAGATTTCCTCGGCCAGTTCTTCGGCGCCCTCGATGCGCGATGCGCCGCCGGTCATCACCAGGCCGGCCGCGATCATGTTTTCAAAGCCGCTGCGCCGCAGCTCCGCCTGGATCAGTGAAAACAGTTCGCGGTAACGCGCTTCCACCACCTGCGCCAGGGTCTGCCGCGCCAGTTGCCGGGAGGTGCGGTCACCGACGCTGGGCACCTGGATGCTTTCGTCGTTGCGCGCCAGTTGCTCGAGCGCGCAGGCGTACTTGATCTTGATGTCCTCGGCGTGCTGCGTCGGCGTGCGCAGCGCGACCGCGATGTCGTTGGTCACCTGGTCGCCGGCAATCGGGAATGCAGGCCGTGTGGCGAATGGCGCCGTCGGTGAACACCGCGATGTCGGTGGTGCCGGCGCCGATGTCCACCAGGCAGACGCCCAGGTCTTTTTCGTCGTCGGTCAGCACGCGTAACTGGCCGCCAGCGGTTGCATGATCAGCTCATCGACCGTCAGCCCGCACCGCGCCACGCACTTGCTGATGTTCTGGGTCGCGCTCAGCGCGGCGGTAACCACGTGCACGTGGGCTTCGAGGCGCACTCCGGCCATGCCGATCGGCTGGCGGATACCGTCCTGGTTGTCGATGACGTATTCCTGCGGCAGCACGTGCAGGATTTTCTGATCGGCCGCGACCGGCACGGCCCGGGCCGCGTCCAGCACGCGCTCGACGTCGCCTTCGGACACTTCCTTGTCCTTGATCGCCACCGTGCCGTCCGAATTGAGGCTGCGGATGTGGCTGCCCGAGATGCCCGCATACACCGAGTGAATTTCGCAGCCAGCCATCAACTCCGCTTCTTCCACCGCCCGCTGGATGGCCTGTTCGGTGGACGCCATGTCGACCACGACGCCGCGCCGCAGCCCGGTCGACGGGTGCGAACCCAGGCCGATGACCTCGACGCTGCCGTCCGGCTGGCTTTCGCCGACGATGGCCACGATCTTGGACGTGCCGACATCCAGGCCGACGACCAGTGATTTTTCCGGTTTCCTTGCGCATCATTTCGTCTTTCACGTCCCTTTGCGTGGTTCCGCGCGGCCTTGCGGCCACCGCACGGCAAATCCGTTGGTGTACCTCAGGTCGACGTCCACGGGCGGCACTGCCTGCTCCTGCATCAGCGGCTCCCAGCTGGCCAGCAGCCGCTCCAGACGCTCACCGTGGAATCCCGGCCCAGCTGCACGCGCGGTGCCGTTGTCAGCACCATCGACCAGGCGCCCCGCCCGTCCAGGCTCAGATCTGCTCAATCTCCAGCCCCAGCGGCATCAGCAATTCGTTGAGCCCGACCCAGGTCTGCAGCACTTCGGTCAGCCGCGCTTCCGGGCCCTACAGCCAGGGCAGGCCCTGGATTTCGTCGGCCTCGCGGCACCGAGAACAGATGGCCGCGTGTCGCTACCAGCTGGCCGCTGGTTCCAGTGCGCCACCGGGACGTATTCCTCGACGGAGACACGGATCGTGTCGGGCCACTGCTTCTGCACCTGACGGCGGAAACCCAGGAGATCCGCGATGCCGCCTCCTGCAACTCCTGCAGGTCCACGGTGAAGAAGCTGGGCCGACCAGCGACGCGAGGCTGGCACGCAACTGCTCGGCGCTGACCCGCTGGAAGGCACCGTTGATTTCCAGCCAGCGAATGGGCCAGCGCTCGCTGGTGACGATGCCCATGCTGACCCAGGCGAGCGCCGCCGAGCGCGAGCAGAAACAGGGCCGAGCATCACCAGCAAGCCGCTGGCGAATCCCCGCTGGCATGCGCGGCCGGGCGTCGCGGTTCACAGGCTGGTCTCCAGGATTCGCCAGACCAGTTCGTCGAATCCGATACCCAGCGCGGCCGCGGCCTGCGGAACCAGGCTGTGATCGGTCATGCCGGGCGTGGTGTTGACTTCGAGGAACCAGGCCTTGCCGGCTCATCGAGCAGGAAATCGACCCGACCCCAGCCCGGATGCGCCCAGCAGGTCGAACGCCTTCAGGGCCTGTGCACGCAGCTTCCGCCTCCTGCTCCGCGGGCAGACCGCAGGGGCAGTAGATAGCGGGTTTCATCCGATTCGTACTTGGCTTCGTAGTCGTAAAACTCCCGCGGCGTCTCGACGCGGATCAGCGGCAGGCTGAGCCGGCCCAGCACGCCGGCAAAGTACTCGCCTCCGCGATTTCGGCCTCGATGATGATCCAGTCGCCATACTGCCGCGCCAGGTCCACGGCGCCTGTCCAGGTCCTCCGCGACTGACCCGGGAGATGCCGATGCTGGAACCCAGCCCGGTGGGCTTGACGAACAACGGCAGGCCGAACCGGTCCAGCGCCCGTGGTAGTCGTGGTCATCGGGGCCGAAACACTCGAACGGCGGCGTGTCGATGCCGTTGCGCTCCCACACCCACTTGGAGCGGACCTTGTCCATGGTCAGTGCGGAAGCCGCCAGGTCGGCGCCGGTGACCGGGATATTCATCAACTGCAGGGCGCCCTGCAGCGAACCGTCTTCGCCGCCCGGCCCGTGCAGCAGGTTGAAGACGCGATCCATCTCGCCGCGCCCAATGGCCTCGAACAGGGCCAGTGGCCCGTCAAACACCTGGTGAGTCGATGCCGTTGCGCGCCAAGCGCCGCGCCCACGGCCCGGCCGCCGTTCAGCGACACCTCGCGCTCGGCGCTGTCGCCACCAATGACCAGCCCGACCCGGCCGAAACGCTGCGGGTCGCGGATTTTGAGTGGTGGCAGCCTGGCTCAGCCACGCCTCCTCGGCTGAAAGCCGCTTTCGCGAATCGCCTGCGCAATCTGGCCGATGTTTCCGGCCCCCAGCAAGCAACACCAGGTCATCGTCTTCCAGCATGGACGGCAGTTCACGCGGGAATGTCGTTAACGTTGGAAATGAGCACCGGATTGACCCGTCCCCGGGCCCGGATGGACTGGCACAGGGCGCCGCTGTCGATGCCGTCGATGGCGCTTCGCCGGCGGCGTAGACATCCGTCAGCACCACGGCGTCGGCGGTCGCCAGCACCTGCGAGAAATCATCGAACAGGTCGCGGGTCCGGCTGTAGCGGTGGGGCTGGAATACCACGACGAGGCGCCGTCCGGGCCAGCCTTCGCGGGCCGCGGTCATGGTCGCGTTAAGTTCCGACGGGTGATGGCCGTAGTCTTCGACGACCCGCACCTCGCCGTTGCCGACGTCGAACTCCCCGACCTCGGCGAAAGCGGCGGCCGATGCCCTGGAAGGAGGCCAGGCTGGGAACGATCGGCCGGCAGGTCGAGACCCAGTTCCCAGGCGATGGCCATGGCGCCCAGGGCGTTGCGCACGTTGTGCACTCCCGGCAGGTTGAGACTCACGGCCAGCGCTTCCGGCTGGTCGGGCAGGTGCGCCTCGAAATGCATCATGCGGCCGTCCTGCCGCACCGCCGGTGGCCCGCACATCGGCCACTGTCGGACAGGCCATAGGTCACCACCGCCCGGGTAACCGACGGAATCATTTCGGCCACGTGCTGGATCGTCGAGGCACAAGCACCGCCGCGCCGTAGAACGGCAGGTGGTGCAGAAATTCGAGAAAGGCCTTGCGCAGGTTGTCGAAACTCTGCTCGTAGGTTTCCAGGTGGTCGCGGTCGATGTTGGTGACCAGCGCGACCACCGGTTGCAGCAGCAGGAAAGAGCCGTCGCTCTCGTCGGCCTCGGCGACCAGGTACTGACCGGCACCCAGCCTCGCATGGCTGCCCCAGGCGTTGAGCAGGCCGCCGATCACGAAGGTCGGATCCAGGCCGGCCTCGGCCAGCAGGCTGGCGGTCAGGCTGGTGGTCGTGGTCTTGCCGTGCGTGCCGGCCACGGCGATCCCACGCCGGAAGCGCATCAGCTCGGCCAGCATCTCGGCGCGTGGCACCACCGGAATGCGCGCTTCGCGGGCCGCCGCGACTTCGGGGTTGGCTGGCAGATCGGCGCTGGAAACCACCAGCACGTCGGCGCCCTCGATGTGCGCCGCATCGTGACCCTGGTAGATGGTGGCGCCCAAGCTTGTCAGGTGGCGCGTCGTCCCGCTCTCGACCAGGTCGGAGCCGCTGACCTGCAAAACCCTGGTTTACCAGCACCTCGGCGATGCCGCTCATGCCGGCGCCGCCGATACCGACGAAATGCACCCGCTGGATGCGTCGCATGGGCTGCAGGTGGGATCCGCTGGCTTTCATGACGCAGGAACTCCCGGCACAGGTCGGCCACCTGGTCGGCGGAATCCGGCATCGCAGCGGCGCGGGCGCGCTCGCCATGTCGATCTGCCTGGGGCGATCGCTCAGCAGATCGTTCAGGCTGGCCGAGAGCCGCCGGGCGTCGAGCCCGGTCTCCGGCAGCAGCGCCGCGCCGGCTCGACCAGGAACTCGGCATTGCGGGTCTGGTGGTCGTCTACGGCGTGCGGAAAGGGCACGAATACGGCCGCCAGGCCGGCCGCCGCGACCTCGGATACGGTCAGGGCGCCGGCGCGGCACACCACCAGGTCGGCCCAGCCGTAGGCGCCGGCCATGTCGTCGATGAATTCCGTACACCTCGGCATTGCCTGATCCCCAGCTGCCGTCGGTAGGCTCTGCGCGGTTTCGGCTCCCGCAGCCCGTTGCCGCGCCTGGTGGCCGGATTTCCGACACTGGTGCGGATTCCGGCAGGCCTCAGGGCCAGCAGCGCCTCGGGCACCAGGCGGTTGAGCGCCCGCGCCCCCTGGCTGCCACCGGTCACCAGCAACCGGACCGGCCCGCTGCGGCCGGCCAGCCGGCTCTCCGGGGCCGCCAGCACGGCCACGTCGCGCCGCACCGGGTTGCCGCAGGTGACGGGCCGCAAGCGCGGCTTCGGCCAGGTGCCGGGAAAGGCCTGCAGCACCTCGCTGCGCCAAGCGGGCCAGCACCCGGTTGGTCAGGCCAGGCACGCGGTTTTGTTCGTGCACCAGCAGGGGCACGCCGCGCAGCCTGGCCGCCAGCCCGCCCGGCCCGGCGGCATAGCCGCCAAAACTGATGGCGCAGGCGGGCCGGTGTGCTGCCCAGGAGCCTGGACGGCCTGCAGCACCGCACGCAGCAGCCGCCACGGCGCCAGCAGCCAGCGTGCCGGCCCCTTTGCCGCGCAAGGCCTGAAATGTCCACTACATCCAGCGGGATGCCCGCAGGCCGGCACGCGCTGACACTCCATGCCGCCCCGGGCGCCGAGCCAGCGGACTTCGACACCACGCTGGCGCAGGCTGTCGGCCACCGCCAGCCCCGGGAAGATGTGGCCGCCGGTGCCGCCGGCCATGATCAGGACGACTGCGTTCGCGGGCTCAAGTTCTGGCCCCTCTGTCAGGCCTTTGCGGCCGACCGGAGTCGGGCCGTTGTCGCGGTCGAGTTCGTACTTGATACGCAGCACGATGCCGAGCGCGACCAGCGTCATCAGCATGCTGCTGCCGCCGGAACTGATCAGCGGCAGGGTCAGGCCCTTGGTGGGCAGCACGCCGAGGTTGACGCCGACGCTGACCACGGCCTGCAGCCCGATCCACAGGCCAATGCCATAGGCGACGAAACCGGCGAACGGACGGCCCTGGCGGTGCGCCATGACGCCGATCACCATGATCCGCGTGACCAGCAGCAGGAACAGCAACAGCACGATGATCACGCCCGGCCAGCCCGAATTCTTCGGCCAGCACGGCGAATATGAAATCGGTGTGCGCTTCGGGCAGGTAAAACAGCTTCTGGATGCTGGCGCCGAGGCCGACGCCGAACAACTCGCCCCGGCCCACCGCGATCAGGGCCTGGGTCAACTGGAAGCCGCTGGCGAACGGATCGGCCCAGGGATCCATGAAGCTGACGATGCGGCGCAGGCGGTACGGCTCCATCGCGGCGAAACCGAACGCCGGCAGCGTCAGCAGCCCCAGCACGAAAATGTGCCGCCAGGCCGCGCCGGCCAGCCAGACCATGCCGGCGACGATGGCGGTGATGACGGCGGCGCTGCCCATGTCCGGCTGCAGCAGCAGGATGACGCGACAGCAGCGCCGGCAAAAATCAGTGGCTTGAAGCGTGTCGAAAAACCGCGACTGGACCAGCTGTGCCTTGCGCGCCAGGTAGCCGGCGAGGTAGATGATGACCATCAGCTTGACCGCTTCGACCACCTGGAAATTGAGGATGCCCAGCCGGATCCAGCGCGTGCTGCCGTTCACCGTCGTGCCCAGGCCGGGAACGAACACGGCCAGCAGCAAGCAGCACCGAAAGCGCCATCATCGGCCGGCTGATCCGCTCGAGAAAGGCGATCGGAATCACCCTCAATGTCAGCGCCAGCCCCACACCAATGGCGATAAAGACCAGGTGGCGCAACAGGTAGTGATAACTGTTCACGCCCTGCCCTTCGGCAATGGCGATCGACGCCGACCCCACCATGACGATGCCGATCGACAGCAGCAGCAGGCCGGAATCAGCACCCAGCTGTCCAGGCCGGACCGGAATGGGCGACAGGCCGGCCTGGAAGGCCTGTGTCTTCCCGCTTGCTCGCCTGCTTGTTGCGATCATTTTTCGCATGCTCAGGCTCACCTGATTTTCAGCGTCGCCAGCCCGGCCAGCACGAGAATGACCGAGATGATCCAGAACCGCACAATGACCCGCGGCTCCGGCCAGCCCTTGAGTTCGAAGTGATGGTGGATCGGCGCCATGCGGAAAATCCGCTTGCCGGTCAGCTTGAACGACGCCACCTGCAGGATCACCGACACCGTTTCCATCACGAACACGCCGGCCATCACGATGAACACCAGTTCCTGCCGCACGATGACGGCGATCAGGCCGAGCGCCGCGCCGACCGCCAGCGCTCCGATGTCGCCCATGAAGATCTGCGCCGGGTAGGTGTTGAACCAGAGGAAGCCCAGGCCGGCGCCGGCCAGGCCGCCGCAGAAAGATGGCGAGTTCGCCCGCGCCCGGAAGGAAGGGCAGGCCGAGGTAAGCGGAGAACACGGAGTGCCCGGCGACGTAGGCGAAGATACCCAGCGCGGCGGCGACGAACACGGACGGCATGATGGCCAGGCCGTCGAGGCCGTCGGTCAGGTTCACCGCGTTGGAAAAACCCACCACCATGAAATAGGTGGTGACGATGTAGAACACGCCCAGCGGAATGGCGACGCCCTTGAAGAACGGCACGATCAACTCGGTGGCGGCCGGCACGTCCGCGGTCATGTACAGGAATCCCGCCACCACCAGGCCGACCACGGACTGCCCCAGGTACTTCCAGCGCGCGGGCAGGCCGGCCGAGTCCTGCAGCACCAGCTTGCGGTAATCGTCGATCCAGCCGATCAGGCCGAACGCCAGGGTCACCAGGATCACCACCCAGACGTAGCGATTGCCGAGGTCGGCCCACAGCAGGGTGGAAAGCACAATGGCAAACAGGATCAGCGCGCCACCCATGGTCGGCGTGCCGGCCTTGACGAAATGGCTTTCCGGCCCGAGCTTGCGGATGGGCTGACCCATTTGCTGCCGGACCAGGCGGCGGATGAACCACGGGCCCAGCAGCAGGGACAGCAACAGGGCCGTCAGCGCTGCAAGGATGGTGCGCAGTGTGATGTAGCCGAACACGTTGAAGAAGGAATCGACTTCCGCCAACTGCTGAAAAACCCAGAACAGCATCAGATCGCCTCCTTCATTGGCGGTATCGCGGGTGATGGCTTCCACGACCGCTTCCATGCCCATGGACCGAGACCCTTTGACCAGGCAATTGATCCCCGGCCGCAACTGCCGGCGCAGCGCAGTCGGCCAGCTCGTCGCGGCTGTCAAAATGCTCACCACCCTCGCCGAACGCATCGATCGCGTGAACGCGACATCTCGCCGGTGGCGAACAGGCGCTGACGCCCATGGCCCGGGCGGCGTCGCCGACTTCGCGGTGCATTTTGGGACTGTCGGTCGCCCAGCTCTTTCATGTCACCCAGCACCAGCCAGGGCGTGCCCTGCATGCCGGACAGCACCTGCAGCGCGGAATACAGCGAGGCGGGGTTGGCGTTGTAGGTGTCGTCGATGACCGTCCAGCCCGTGCTGGTCTCGATGAAGTTCAGCCGCCCGGGTACCGGCTTGACGCCTTCCAGTCCGGCGCGGATGTCGTCCAGACCGATATCCAGCGCAAGGGCCACGGCAGTCGCTGCGGCGGCATTGAGCCGGTTGTGGGCGCCGGGCAGTGCCAGCCGCAAGTCGAACGCACCCTGCGGCGTCCGCAGGACGGGCTGCTGCTCGTCCCCGGTTACGCGCACGTCGCAGCCCGGTCCGCTGCCGAAGGTCAGCACGTGTCCGGCGCGATTTACTCCGGCCCATAACTCCGTCCAGGGCTCGTCCGCGTTGATCACGGCGTGAGCCGTCCGCGGGCAAAGCAGCATAAATCTCGCCCTTGGCGCGCGCCACGCCCTCTTCGCTGCCGAAGCCGCCGAGGTGTGCCGGGCCGATATTGGTGATCAGGCCGATATCCGGCCTGGCGATGTCGGCCAGGTATGCGATATCCCCGGCCTTGCTGGCGCCGAGTTCGAGCACCGCGAAGCGGTGGTTCGGTTCCAGTTCGAACAGGCTCAGCGGCACGCCCAGCTCGTTGTTGTAATTGCCCCGAGTAGCCAGCACTGCCCCTGCGGGCCGCAGAATGCTGGCCACCATTTCCTTGACCGTGGTTTTGCCGTTACTGCCGGTGATGCCGACCACCACCGGGTCGAGACGCTGCCGCAACAGCGCGGCAAGGCGGCCCAGCGCGAACAGCACATCGCCCACGACCAGTTGCGGTACGTCGAGATCGAGGCGGCGATTGACCAACAGGGCCACGGCGCCGAGCTGAACGGCCGCGGGCGCAAAGTCGTGGCCATCGACCTGGCTGCCGGGAAGCGCTGCAAACAGGGCGCCAAAGTCGACCCGGCGGCTGTCAGTGACAATCGCGTCGACGGTGACATCGCGCTGACGGCACCGGGCAGTCCAGGACCGCAGCCATTTCGCTGAGCCGCATCCGGATCATGCTGCTTCCTCCAGCGCGGCCCGCACCGCGGCTTCGTCGCTGAACGGCACTCTCTGCCCTTTCGATTCCTGCCAGGCTTCGTGTCCCTTGCCGGCGATCAGCACGATGTCGCCCTCGCCGCTGCCGAGCACGGCCTGCGCGAATGGCCGTACCGCGGTCTGCCACGACCTGCGCTGCTCCGGGTCTGTCCAGGCCGGCCAGCATGTCGCTGAAAATGGCCGCGGGCTCTTCGCCGCGCGGGTTGTCCGAGGTCAGCACGACCCGGTCCGCCAGCGATTCGGCGACCTGCGCCATCATCGGCCGCTTGCCGCTGTCACGGTCGCCACCGCAGCCGAACACGCACACGAGGCGCCCATGCAGATGCGACCGCAACGCCGTCAGCGCCTGGTGCAGGGCATCCGGCGTGTGCGCATAGTCGACCACCACGACCGGCTGGTTCGGTTCTCCACCGAGGCAATGCATGCGGCCCGGCACGGGGTGCATGATTTCCAATTGGTGCAGTGACGCGGTTCCAGGGCATGCCCAGCAACGCCAGCGTGCCGGCTGCCGCCAGCAGGTTGGACAGATTGAATGCGCCGAGCAAGCCGCTGCGGACTTCGCCTTCGCCCCAGGGGCTGGCCATGCGCAGCGTCATGCCGAGCGAGTCCATCTGACAGCACCGAGCCACGCAGTTCGCTGCTGCCATTGGTGCCGTAACTCAGCACCTCGGTGCCGTTGCGAATCTCGGCGATCAGCGATTTGCCGAACGCGTCGTCCTGGTTGATGATGGCGAAGCGCGGGATGGCAGTCGATGAACAGGCGCCGCTTGGCGGCAGCATAGGCTTCCATCGTGCCGTGATAGTCCAGGTGGTCGCGGCTCAGGTTGGTAAATACGGCGGCGTCGAAGGCGACGTCGTCGCAGCGGCCCTGGTCCAGGGCGTGCGAAGAGACTTCCATGGCCACTTTTTCCACCCCCTGGTCGATGCAGTCCGCCAGCATGCCTTGCAGGGAGATCGGATCCGGCGTCGTCATGTCGGCTGGCTTCAACGCGCCAGCGGCCCATAGCCAATGGTGCCGATCAGGCCGGCGTCGCCGCTGCTGCGGTGCCAGGCCTGGGCGATGAAATGCGCCGTTGAAGTCTTGCCGTTGGTCCCGGTTACGCCCGCCACGACCAACTGCTCGGACGGGATTGTGGAAGAAACGCGCGCCCAGGCTGGAAAGCCTCCGCTCCAGGCCGGGCACGGCCGACCGCTGGTAATCCAGCAACGGCACCTCCGCCCGGCCGTCATGAATCACGATCAGCGGCGCCGCGCGCCGCGCCTGGCCGGCATAGGCCATGCCATGGGCCTGGGCGCCCCCGACGGCGACAAAGGCCTCGCCCGGCTCAATACGCCGAGAGTCCAGTCCAAGGCCGTTGATGACGACCTCGGGTACTGCATCGCACCAGTCCTCGAGCAGGGTCCGCACGGTCATCGGGCAGCTCATGGATCCATCTCCCCGGCATCCACGGTCCTCGACATTGGCGTCATCGCGCGCCGTGCGCCACCATGTCCGCCATAATCATCCGGCGGCACGTTCATCAGGCGCAGCGCACCTTCCATGACCGTCGAAAACAACGGCGCGGCAACGAGCCCGCCGTAATACTGGTCACCCGATGGATCATTGACCACCACGACGCGCGACCAGCCTTGGGTCACTGGAGGGCGCAAAGCCGGCGAAACTGGCAATGTAGCGCGAGGCATATCCGGAGGCGCTGGCTTTGCGGGATGTTCCGGTCTTGCCGGATACGCGGTAGTTCTTCACCCGGGCCGATCTTGCCGGTACCTTCCGGGCCCGTCACGGTTTCCAGCATCGCCGCCACCTGCCGCGCGAGTACCGGGTCGAGGATCGGAAGTGGGTGGGTTGGTCGCCCCCATGATCAGGCTGGGGCGGCGCAGGCGGCCTTCGTCGGCCAGGGCGGCGAAAGCCTCCGCCAGCTGCAAAACCGTGACGGAAATGCCGTAGCCGTAGGACAGGGTGGCCTGCTCCACGCGGCGCCAGCGCCGATGGTTGCGCAGCACGCCCGCCGATTCGCCCGGGAATCCGGTTCCGGTCACGTCGCCGAATCCGAAGCGGTTGTACGTGCCCCACATGTGCTCCGGCTCGAGATCCAGGGCGATCTTGGTCGCGGCGACATTCGAGGACTTGGTGATAAGGCGGGTGACGTCGATCGGGCCGTAATTGTGATGATCGCTGATGGTGTGCCGGCCGATGTTGATGCGGCCGGGCGTCGTGTCGATCGGCGTTGTCGGGCGTCCAGCGGCCCGGTTTCCAGGGCGGACGCCACGGCGAACGGCTTCATCACGGAACCGGGTTCGAACACGTCGGTGATGGCCCGGTTGCGCAGTCCTTCGCTGTCGATGTCCGAATGATTCGGGTTGTAGGATGGCTGGTTGACCATGGCCAGCACCTCACCGGACTTGACGTCCAGCAACACCACGCTACCGGAGCGCGCACCGTGCTTCAGCACGGTGCGCTTCAGCTCCCGGTAGGCGAGGTATTGCAGGCGGCGATCAATGGTCAGGCTGAGGTCATGGCCCGGCTCGGCTTCGCGGACCACTTCAACGTGCTCGACGGTGCGGCCCAGCCGGTCGCGGATCACGCGCTTCAGGCCGGGCTTGCCGGCCAGCCAGTCGTTGTAGGCCAGCTCCAGCCCTTCCTGGCCCACATCATCGATATTGGTGAAGCCGATCACGTGCGAGGTGACTTCGCCGGCCGGGTAGAAGCGGCGGTATTCTTTCTGCAGGAATACTCCGTGCAGATGCGAGCGACTCGATCTCCGCGGCGACGTCCGGGTGCAACCGCCGGCGCAGCCAGACGAATTCGCGGCCCGAGCGCTGGGTCAGCCGGCGCTCGATTTCATCGGCCTCGACGCCGAGCACATCGGCCAGCGGCTCGATGTCCTCGGGGGTCTGCAGCAGTTCCTTCGGATTCACCCAGACCGAATCGACCGGCGTGCTGACCGCCAGCGGCTCGCCGTTGCGATCGAGGATGTTGCCGCGGCGGGTCGGCACCTTGACCTCCCGCAGGTAGCGCGCCTCGCCCTGGTCCTGCAGAAACTCCGTGTCGACGATCTGCAGGTTGATCGCCCGGGCGACCAGCGCGATCGAGCACAGCAGGAAGAACCGCAGAAAGGCGTACAGCCTGCTGACCGGCGCCACTTGTTGTTGCGCGGGCTCAAGGCTCGATCACCAGGATGCGGGTTTCGCCGGCAGCCTGCATGCGGAGTTGTTCGCGGGCCTTGCTTTCCACGTGGCTGGCATCCGCCAGCCAGGCCTGTTCGAGCTGCAGGCGGCTCCACTCGGCAATGTAGGCGTCACGCTGATCCTCGAGCTGACCCAGTTCCACCGCCTTGCGCCGACTTTCGTGCCGGGTGTAGACCACGCCCAGCGCGCTGCCGATCACGGCAGCCAGGGCAATCAGGACAATAATCAGACGTGCATTCAACCGAGTTTCTCCGCAATCCTCATGACAGCGCTTCGTGCACGGGGATTGACGGAGAGTTCGGTTGCAGAGGGCTTTGATGGCCTTGCCAACCGGCTTCAGAACGGCTTGAAGTCCGGATGTTGCGGTATGTTCCTGCGGACCTTGCCTGGTCGTGCGGCTTCTCTTATCGTCCGCTTGACCAGGCGGTCCTCGAGGGAGTGAAAACTGATCACTACCAGCCTTCCTCCCGGGCGCAACAACCCAATCGCTTCTTCCAGGCCCTTTGCCAACTGGGCCAATTCATCATTTATATATATTCGGATTGCCTGAAAGCATCGTGTTGCTGGATGCTTGTTTTTTTCCCGGCGGCCGATGGTTTTCTCGATCAATCTCGCCAATTGACCGGTTGTTTCCAGCCGCTGCTTTTGCCGGGTCATCACGATGCTCCTGGCAATCCTGCGCGCGTGGCGCTCCTCTCCGAACTCCCAAAACACGCGGGTCAATTCCCGTTCCGGCGCTTCAGCCAACCACTCTTTGGCCGACACACCCTGTAATGGGTTCATACGCATATCCAGTGGACCATCTCCCATGAAGGAGAAACCCCGTTCCGGATCGTCCAGCTGGGGTGAAGAAACACCAAGATCCAGCAAGATGCCATCCAGGCCTTCTTCCACGCCCCACTCGTGGACGTAGCGTTCCATCTCTGCAAAGTTGCCCTGGGCGATCGAGAAGCGCGGATCTTTCCATCAACTTCTTCCCGGCGGCTATCGCCTCCGGATCCCTGTCCAGGGACAACAAGCAGCCTTTCCCGGACAAGCGGGCCAATATCGCCCGGCTATGTCCGCCTCTGCCAAAGGTGCCGTCGAGGTATTTCCCGTCGGGCCGGATGTTGAGCGCTTCCACCGCTTCTTCCAGTAAAACTGGCCGGTGTTGGTATTCGCTCATCTAGTCCGTTGCGCACCTCCTGGCCGTCCTTGCCCCCGCCTCACAGCACCAGGCGGGCCATTTCTTCTGATGCAGCTTCGTCAAGACTGCGTTCTTCTTCCACCCGCTTCTGGTTGAGAATCGTCTCGTTCCAGATCTCGAAGCGGTTGCCCATTCCCAGCAGCACGACCCGTTTTTCCAGGCCGGCTACCTGCCGCAGCGTCTGCGGTAGCTGAATCCGGCCGTTGGCATCCGGTTCAACTGCACTGGCACTCCCCACCAGTTTGCGTTGCAGGCTGCGATGACCCGGGTTGAACGTACTCAAACCCGGTCACTTCGTCGCGCACCCGTTCCCATTCCTTTTCCGGGTACAGGTAAAGCGCCCCGGAGTCGAAAGCGCTGTAGGTGAGCACCATCCGCCCGTCACACGCTCCTGGATCGCGTCCCGGTAGCGCATCGGTATGGCCAGACGCCCTTTCGCGTCCAGGTTGATGGCGGTTTCACCGAAATACACTGTCTTCCCACCAATGATTTACACTATTTACCACTATATTCCCACTGAATTGCACAATAGTGACTTAACAGGCCTATTGTCAAGCACGCCAATAACTTAGGGGAAACGAGGTGGTTATTAGACCGGCCCTGCATGGCGGAGGCAGGGCGCAAATGTGTCAAGCAGATGATTTTTCGTTGCGACCGGCGCAACATCGCGGCCGGTCCAAGCGCGGCCTTTCAGAGGTTCCTTTGACTGAACCAGCCCCGGAGGCGCCATGGCTTTTTTCAGAACTGTTTGAAACAGGATGTTTCAAGACAAGCCCCAAGGGACGGGTTCACGGCGTGTCCTGAAAAAAGCCATGGCACCTCTGGGGCGGAAAGCTGGCACGCACTTTAAAATTCTGTAGCGTGGATCCGGCATTTCCAAAGAAGAGGGAGCCGGCCGATAAGCCGGGTTCTGTCGTCGTGGCAATCATTCATCTGGGACCGCCGTCACCGACGGCCTCAAGCAACCTACCCGAAAGCGCCGCGGGCCGCGGCATTGCTTTCCTATTTGGTCTTGCTCCGGGTGGGGTTTACCTAGCCGCAGAGTGTTACCACCTGCGCGGTGCGCTCTTACCGCACCATTTCACCCTTACCCAGGCTGGCCTCTTGCGAAGCTGGCTTTCCTGGCGGTATATTTTCTGTTGCACTTTCCGTAGGCTCACGCCCCCCAGGGATTACCTGGCACCCTGCCCTATGGAGCCCGGACTTTCCTCCCGGCTTGACCGGGGTTCACGCAGAGCGATTGCCTGGCCGGCTCCCGAGCCTATTTTCCGCACTCACCGGGTAATTGACAGCAAATTAAGCGGCCAATAGTCTCAGTCTGATTCCGCCGAGCGGACCCCATCAGCTCGTAGAGTTCGCGCCGGGGCACGTCGCAGAGTTTGGCAGCGACCCGTGCGGCCTGGCTGGATGACAGGTATTCCTGCAGGGCGCGCGCCATGGCCAGTGCGCGGGAAGTTTTCGTCCTTGTCTTCACTGGCCCGCAACCACCAGCACGAATTCCCCTTTTGACCTGGTCGGAGTCAGCCTCGACCCGGTCAATGACTTCCGCGACGGTTCCGCGCAAAACGGTTTCGAACTGCTTCGTCATTTCCCGGCAGACCGCCATTCGCCGGCCCTGGCCAAAAACGGCCGCGAGGTCAGCCAGGCTCTCCCGGATGCGGTGACTGGACTCGAAAAACACCATCGTGCGGGATTCGCTTCCCAGGTTGGCCAGGCGCTTCTGCCTGGCCACCTGGCGGGCCGGCAAAAATCCTTCGAAGGTAAACCGGTCGGTGGCCAGACCGCTGATTGAGAGGGCGGCCGTGACGGAACTCGCCCCGGGAACCGTGACGACTTCGACCCCGGCCCCGATCGCCAGCTGCACCAGGCGATAGCCGGGGTCGGAAAGCAGAGGTGTCCCGGCATCCGAAACCAGCGCGACCGATTCGCCCCTTGCAGTCGTTCAACCAGTTTCGGAGCAACCTGTTCCTCGTTGTGTTCCTGCAGACTGAGTAACGGCTGGTCCAGGCCGTGCCGGGACATCAGGACACGGGTGTGGCGCGTGTCTTCGGCTGCAATCACGTCGACCGCCCCGAGCACTGCCAACGCCCGCAGCGTGATGTCCTCGAGGTTGCCGATCGGCGTCGCAACCACGTACAGTCGGGCACTATTCATGGGACCATATTATGAATCATGGAGCCGCGCATTGCGGTATCATTTTGCAGTGATGCCGACACGTAAAAAATATCGACCGGGCCTTGAGAAATCCGCGAGGACTCTTTCGTGCTCCTGTCCAGCAAGGCTGCTGGCCGTGTTGTTTGCCCTGACGCTTTCAGCATGTGGAACCAGCGGGCCGTCGCGGGCGCCGGAACCGGCACAAAACCGGGATGGCGCTGCGCTGTATGCCAGCGGCGAGTTTGAAGCGGCCGCGGAAGCCTGGCAGCAGCAGGCACTGGATGCAGAGCCGCAACAGGCTGACGGCTTGCGGGTTCGGGCGGCCGACGCCTGGCTGCTGGCCGGAGAGCCGTCCAGGGCCAGCGGTGCACTTCGATGGATCAACCGCGATAACCTTGCTCCGGCGGATGCATCCCGGCTCGCCCTGGTCCTGGCGGACCTGGCGCTGCGAAAAAACCGGCCGGATGAAGCCGAAATCCTGCTGCAGGAGGCACGGACCAATCTTCCGTCCGCTTCGCGCCAGCGCTATGACCAACTGCAGGCAGCGATCACCCGGCAGCTTTCGGCGCCCGGTTCCAGGAATATTTCAGACGCGGCGAAAATCAGCGGCAGAATGCCATACTATGACCCGGAAGCTTCAGTCGAGCTGATACGTTCACTGGAATCCGTTTCCTCCAGCGAACTGGCTCTTCGTGCAGACAACCCTAGGGGTGACCGTCAATTGACCGGATGGCTGGACCTGGCCCTGGTCATCCGGAATAACCTGGTGGTCCCGGACGGCGTCACTGCCGCGATCAACGACTGGAAATTACGCAATCCGTACCACCTGCTGACCGTTCAGCAAGCACTCGACACCTGGCTTCGCTATCGCCAGCTATTTATCCCACCCCGAAAAATCGCTGTCCTGCTGCCGGAATCCGGGCGCCTTCAATCAGCCGGAGAGGCCATACGCGACGGCCTGATGAGTGCCTACCTGGATAACCCTTCGGGCGCGGAGCTCCTGTTTTTTGCTACCGGTGACGATGAGCAATCCGCCATCTCCGGCTATTTCAATGCGCTGGACGCGGGCGCGAACTGGATTATCGGACCTTTGAAAAAGGAGTCCGTCGAGGCCATGCTCAACCTCGCCGGCATGTCCACCCCGGTGCTCGCACTCAACGAGTTGCCGGAGAATTTCAGCGCCGTTGCCAGGATTGTCCGGCCAGGTTACCAGCCTTTCGCTTTCGCAGGATGAAGAAGCAGCTTCCATTGCCACCCGCGCCATCACCAGCGGTTACCACACCGCCATGGTCATGGCGTCTGAAGACCCGTGGGGGGAAAGGATGGCCGTTGCTTTTGAAGCTGAATTCTTACGCAAAAATGGGGAAATCCTGGCTGCAACACGCTATCTCGAGTCGGAAAATGACCATACCGAAGCCCTGGAGCGTGTTTTGAAAATCGATGAAAGCAAGGCAAGGGAACGCCGGCTGGAAAACACCCTGCAAATGACGTTGGAATTCGAACCTGTACACCGGCAGGACATCGACGTGATTTTCCTGGCGGCCAGCCCAACCCAGGCGCGGCTGATTCGTCCACAACTCAAGTTTCACGAGGCAGGTGATATCCCTGTTTACGCCACATCACGTATCTATTCCGGTGAGCCGGACCGGTTGAAAAACCAGGATTTGAACGGAATCCGGTTTCCTGCAGCCCCGTGGCAGCTCACCCACCCGTCGATTGAAGACATTCCCGACTTCGCCAGCATCCGGCGTGGCAACCGGTCTTCGCTGTTTGCGCTGGGCCAGGATGCATGGAACCTGCTGCCGTGGTTGTCGCTGATGCAGAAGGATCCGGATTTCGTTTTTCCCGGGCAGTCCGGTTATTACCAGAGGTCGCCGCGGAGCGAAGCACTCCAGCGCGAACCCGCCTGGGCGGAGTTCAAGGCAGGCCAGCCGGTGCCATTAACGGCGCCTGGCGAAAAACCAGAACGCTAGTATCGTGACCAAGGCAAGCGGAAGATGTCAGCCGAGTACGCGACAGCGGGGCAGCCACTGGGAGCAGGTCGCCGAATCATTCCTCAACGGCCGCGGCATGCAAACACTGGAACGCAACTACCAGGCGCGATTCGGTGAAATCGACCTGGTCATGCGGGATGGAAACACCCTGGTATTCACCGAGGTGCGGTACCGCGGCAACGACAGCCACGGCAGCGGCGCTGAAACGGTCACGCTGACCAAGCAAAGGCGGATCATCAGCGCTGCCCGCCGATTTCTTCAGCATCACCCGGCGGAAGCCGCCCGGCCGTGCAGATTCGATGTCGTTTCCATTGGTTCGGATCAGGGCAGAACGCTGCTGAACTGGATTCGAAGCGCATTTGACGTGGCCTAAAACCTGGCTATTAACCAGAGTATCGCCATGGCATAGAAGGCGGCGACGATATCATCCAGCATGATGCCCAGGCCGCCGCTGAACCGGTTTTCCACCCACCGAATGGGCCAGGGTTTCAGAATGTCAAAAAAACGGAACAGCACAAAAGCCGCCAGCCACCAGGACCAGGCTACCGGCAGGAAAGCAATCGTCAACCAGTAGGCGACCATTTCGTCCCAAACGATCCCGCCCGGGTCATGCCGCCCCAGGCGGTTGCTGCTGGCGGTGCAAATCTGAACACCCAACAGGAAAAGGCCGGCAAGCAGCAACCAGAACGCGAAGGCCGGCAGGCTTTTCAACAGTAAAGCGAAGGGAACTGCAGCCAGCGTACCCATTGTACCCGGGGCGTAACGCGACAGCCCGGAACCGAATCCAAACGCGAGGAAACCCGGTAGTGTGCGCAAGGCGACCCTGCGCACGTCCGGATCGCGGTCAACCAGCCTGATCATGAACCTTCCACCTCCTGGCCGCCAAAGTGCCGGTAACCGGTGTTTGGTGGTTCATACGTGCCGCCCTGCGGGGTTTTGAAAACCAGGCCACTCCGGTCATCAATCCTCCCGATGACCGACAACTCGATACCTGTGGAACGGGAAAGTCCGGGAAGCGCATTCGCCATTCCGGGTGGAAGGGTGAAACATAACTCGTAATCGTCGCCGCCTGCGACTTGCAGGGGCCAGCGTTCCAGCTCAGGCAGCGCGGCCAGGCTGGCCGGGCACGGCAATTTACCCAGTTCGATCTCGGCGCCGGCGCCCGACTGCTCCAGGATATGGCCGAGATCCGCAACCAGGCCATCGGAGATGTCGATGCAGGAAGTCGCCAGTTCCGCCAACCTGTGCCCCAGTTCAAGGCGGGGCGCCGGGTAGTCCAGCGCCGCCAGGTCGGTTGCCGCGGGTGTTTCTCCCCGGATAAGCATGTTCAGCGCGTATGCCGCAGCGCCCGGTCTGCCTGACACGACCACCAGGTCCCCCGGACCCGCACCTGAACGAACCAGGGCCCGTCCTTTCTGAACCAGCCCCAGTGCGGTTATGGTGATGCTCAGCGGGCCGCGGCAGAGATCACCTCCCGCCAACTGAATCCGGGACCGCTGCGCCAACCCGGCCATACCGCTTGCAAATGAATTCAGCCATTCCCTGTCTTCGGCCGGCAGGGTCAGAGCCATGAAAAACCAGGCGGGCCTGGCGCCCATGGCCGCCAGGTCGCTGAGATTGACGGCGAGCGACTTGTAGCCAATTGCCCCGGGGCCGGTTGCGGCGGGAAAATGTATCCCCTCAACCAGCGTGTCGGTACAAACAACGAGGTCCTGGCCGGCGGGAACGTCCAGGACCGCCCCGTCATCACCGATTCCCACGACACATTCCGGAGTTTCCGGCCCGGCCGGGATACAGATGATTTCCTGCAGGCGGGCGATCAGGTCAAATTCGTTCATCGAGCAGGTCTCGCATACGATCAAAGGTAGGAGCGATTTTAATCGCGAATGATCCCGGCCAGTGATTCGCGGATGAATCCGCTCCTACGCCTGTTTATCCCGGCACGCAACTCAACCGCCCGCATTGCTCATTTCTTCCTGGCGCCATGCGTGGGCGGCCTTGTCGAGGACGGCGTTGACATAAGCGTGGCCCTGCTCGGATCCGAAGCGGTGAGCCAGGTCGACGCACTCATCCACAACCACCCGAAAAGGCTGCTCCGGGCAGTTGAGCAGTTCGAACGCTCCGATCCTGAGCACCACCTGTTCCATCAGGTCTACCTGGCTGAAAGGCCGGTCAAGAAATTCCTGAATCGCGCCGTCCAGGTCGTCCTTTCCCGCACTGACTCCCCGAACCAGCTTCTCAAAATGATCGACGTCAACGCCATTCATATCCTGCACGGCCAGAAACTGCGCGATGATTTCCTTGCCTTCCTGGCCCGTGATCTGCCATTGGTATATGGCCTGCAGGGCCCGGCGACGGGCCCTGCTGCGCGGTTCGAATTGCGCCCTGTCGCTCACAGGGCGGACAGACCATCAAGGTGGCTGTCAACCGCCCGCGTGGTTTCCACCATTTCTATCGCGGCCATCGCGGCATCAAAGCCCTTGTTCCCCTCTCCGGTTCCGGCTCTTTCCAGCGCCTGTTCCACGGTGTCCGTGGTCAGAACGCCGAAGATCACCGGGATGCCGTGGTCCAGTGAAACCTGCATCAATCCCCTGGCGCACTCTCCGGCCACGTATTCAAAATGCGGCGTGCCGCCCCGGATCACGGCGCCCAGGGCAATAACCGCGTGATATTTTTTCGAGGCCGCGAAGCGCTTCGCCAGCAACGGCAATTCGAAAGCGCCGGGAACCCATGCCAGTACGACGTTCGACGGGCTGATGCCCTGCCGTTCCAGGGCATCCCGGACTCCCGAGACCAGTTGATCAACGATGAAGCGGTTGAAACGGCCGGCAACCACCGCAACGCGCAGATCACCGTCCCGAGTGGTCGAGCCGATGTCCTTCATGCGTCTTCCGCCTCTTCAGCCAGCGTCTCGATATACTCGTCAACCTCCAGCCCGAACCCTGCCAGCCCGGTCAATTTCCACGGCGCGCTGAGGACGCGCATTTTACGGATACCAAGGTCCGCGATGATCTGGGCGCCGATCCCGTACGTGCGCAATTCGCGTGACTGCCGGTTATCGCCATTCGGCGCAATCGCGGGGGCCGGTTTTTGCTGGATCTGGTGAAGGATGTCATCGTCATCCTTGTTGCCGCCCAGCACCAGCGCGAGACCGCTTCCCGCCGTATCGATCTGGGCCAGCGCGGTGCGCAGCGGCATGCCGAAATCCGACCGCCGGATTGACAGCACGTCACTGAGGGGATTCTGGAACATGAACCCTGACCAAAAACGGCTTCCTGGGATGGGGCACGCCGCGGACCAGGGCCAGGTGCAGTTTGTGCTCGATCCGGTCGCGGTAGGTATGCAGGGTAAACGGCCCGAAATCCGTCACGACCTCGTGGGTGGAGAGGTGGTCAACCGACTTTTCGTTCTCCAGCCTGTAGCGGATCAGCCCGGCAATCGTGCCGATTTTCAGCCCGTGTTGACGCGAAAATTCCTCCAGCTGTTGCCGGCGGGCCATGCTGCCGTCGTCGTTCAGTATTTCCACCAGGACCGCAGCCGGCTCCAGGCCGGCCAGCATCGCCAGGTCGACACTCGCTTCGGTGTGGCCGGCGCGGGCCAGCACACCGCCGGGGTTGGTCATCAGCGGAAAAACGTGTCCAGGCTGCGCAAGGTCCTCGGGGACGGCGTCCGGCTTGACGGCGGTACGAATGGTATGGGCCCGGTCATAAGCGGATATACCGGTCGTAATACCTTCCGCAGCTTCAATGGAAACCGTGAAATTGGTCGCAAACCGGGTCTGGTTGGCATTGACCATCAGGGGCAAATGGAGCTGCTTGCAGCGCTCCCTGGTCAACGGAAGACATATCAATCCACGGCCGTAACGGGCCATGAAATTGATATCCTCGGGCCGGACCTTGGACGCAGCCATGATCAGGTCACCCTCGTTCTCGCGATCTTCATCATCCATCAGGACGACCATGCGCCCTGCCCGGATGTCTTCGATGAGTTCAGGGATGGTGTTCAGCTTTGATTTTGTTTTCATGACGATTCCAGGCCCCTGTATTCCGGAGCCATCAGGCGTTCCAGGTAGCGTGCGATCAGGTCGACTTCCAGGTTCACGGGGTCGCCCGGCTGCAGGCTGCCGAGCGTTGTAATTTCCAGCGTGTGGGGGATCAGGCACACAGAAAACCTGGCGCCATCGACTTCGTTGACGGTCAGGCTGACGCCGTCGATACACGCAGAGCCCTTCTTCGCAATATAACGCGCCAACTGGGCCGGCGCCTCGAATTCGAACCGCTCGGCACGGGCGTCTTCGTGGCGCGAAACCAGCTTCGCCATACCGTCGACATGGCCGGTGACGAGGTGACCACCCAGGCGGGCCTCAAGGCCCAGGGCCAGCTCCAGGTTGACTACCTGGCCCTGTTGTAAATGCCCAAGCGTCGTCAGGCCAAGCGTTTCCTGCGAAACGTCCGCGAAAAAGCCCGATGTGTAGGGATCGAGCATGGTCAGGCACACCCCGGAAACGGAAATGCTGTCGCCGACATGAACCGACCCGAAATCCAGGTCGTCGCAATCGATTTGCAGGCGGCAGTCGCCGCCGATCACGGCTTTGCTTTTCAGAATTCCTGTGCTTGCTACGATTCCGGTAAACATATTCAGTGCCTGGGCTGGGTTTGAAGACGAATTCTAAGGTCGTTGCCGAAATGGGCAGTTTCCAGCACTGTTAAATGCGTTCTTTCGGCCATGGATTCAAGCGGCCCAAGTGCGAAAGGACCGGGGCCGCCATCCCCCAACAAAACCGGCGCCTGGTAGATCAGGATTTCATCAACCAGGTTTTCTTCCAACAGTGCGCCGCAAAGCACAGCGCCTGCCTCGACCTGGACTTCATTGATTTCCATCTCACCCAGTGACTTGAGCAGTCGGACCAGGTTCACCCGCCCGTCTTTTGCCGGCAAGGCCAGGTATTGCACGTTTGACACAGCCGGCATTGCGGGCGCGGGGGCCGACTCGTCGCCGGCGATGACTACCGTTCCGGGAGCCGCGAGGATTCTGCTTTTTGCCGGGATACGCCAGCGGCTGTCAACAACGACCCTGACCGGTTGTTTCACATCCTCATCCACGCGGGCGTCCATCGAAGGATCATCCGCGAGTACGGTGCCGATTCCGGTCAACAGGGCGGATGAACGGGCCCGCCAACGCTGCACGTCCCGCCGCGATGCATCACTGCTGATCCACTTGCTGTACCCGTTAGGCAGGGCGGACCTGCCATCAAGGCTGATCGCGCACTTGACCCGTACCCAGGGCCGCCCTGTCCGCATTCGCGACATGAAACCGGGGTTCAGAGCCTCGGCCTGCTGTGCCATCAGGCCGGTTTCCACGGTCAGGCCGGCGGCCCGCAATTGCTGCTTGCCGCCACCCTTCACACGGGGATTGGGGTCCTCGGATGCGATAACAACCCGGGCAATGCCCGCTTCGATCAGGGCTTTCGTGCAGGGGGGGGTGCGGCCCTGGTGGTTGCAGGGCTCCAGTGTCACGTAGGCGGTCTTTCCACGGGCTGATTCACCGGCATCCAGTAACGCTGCAATTTCCGCGTGAGCGCCGCCGGCTTCACGATGCCAGCCGACCCCTGCCACCCGGTCGCCGGAGGCGATTACACAACCCACCCGGGGATTGGGGTCGGTCGTGAACAGGCCTTTTTGCGCCAACCGCAAAGCCGTCGCCATGCATTCGTGGTCGAATCGGGAAAAATTCACTGCTTGTCCCGCTTGCCGGGTAGTCCGCCGCTTCCCAGCAAAGGTATCTGGCGTTTGTCACTGTCCGCCGGCGTCTCCCGTTCCAGGCTTTCAATGACGTCTCGAAACGCCTGCACATCCTCGAACCGTTTATAAACCGAAGCAAACCGGATATAGGCAACATGGTCTAGTTTGCTCAGTTCCCGCATCACCCATTCGCCGATCAATGAGCTGGGAATTTCCGAATCTTCCACGCTGGAAATTTCCCGCAACAGGGACCGGATCGCACGTTCCACCTCGCGGGTTTCCACCGGACGCTTTTCCAGGGCGCGCATCATACCGGCGCGCAGCTTGTCCTCTGAAAAAGCCTGCCGCGCGCCACCGGCCTTGATGACTCGCGGCGCCTTCAGTTCCGGCCCCTCGTAGGTATTGAAACGCGAACCACAACTTTCACACTGCCGGCGCCGCCGTATCTGCATCCCATCACGGGTCAGGCGCGAATCGACCACCCGCGTGCTTTCATGGTTGCAAAAGGGGCACCACATCTAGTCTCGCTTCGGCAGACTGGAGTCTCACGCGCAACGGCATTCCGGCAGGGCTTCTTTGCCTGCGGCAAAACCGTCCTGCCTCCATTGCCTGCGCTTCCCTGCTCCCCGCTTCGCGAGTGCAGGCTATGCAGGGGGAGCGACTTCGCCGGAGGCGAAAAAGTGCCCCGGAATGCCGTCGCACGTAGGCGGCTGCGCTCGACAACGAAATCTGGTCTTCCCTCTGGCTGCGCCAACCGGGAAGACGAGGGGGAGGCTTAGTAACCGCTTTTCTCATGAATACACGGGATGCTTGTGGCAGAGTTTGAGGGCGGTGGCTTTGGCTTGTTGCTCTACTTCGCTGTTGCCGATGTTGTCCAGGATGTCGCAGATGACGCCGGCCAGTTCCTGGCAGTCGGCGATGGTGAATCCCCGGGTCGTGACCGCCGGGGTGCCCAGGCGCAGGCCACTGGTGACGAAAGGTGAGCGGGGCTCTCCCGGCACCGTGTTCTTGTTCACGGTGATAAAGGCGCGGCCGAGCGCCTCTTCTGCGTCTTTACCGGTGAATTCCTTGCCGATCAGGTCAACCAGGAACAGGTGGTTATCCGTCCCGCCGGAAACGATGCGGTAACCGCGCTCCATGAAGATCGCCGCCATGGCCCGGGCGTTGTCTATTACATCACGCTGGTACACCTTGAATTCGGGCGCCAGCGCTTCTTTGAACGCAACAGCCTTCGCCGCTATCGCATGCATCAGGGGTCCGCCCTGGGTGCCGGGGAACACGACGGAATTGAGGGCTTTCTCCATTTTCTCATCGGCGATCGAGAGAATGACGCCACCGCGCGGACCGCGCAGGGTTTTGTGCGTGGTCGAGGTCACCACGTGGGCGTGCGGAACGGGGTTGGGGTATACGCCTGCGGCCACCAGGCCGGCCACGTGCGCCATGTCAACCAGGAACCAGGCGCCGACTTTATCGGCAATTTCGCGCATCCGGCCCCAGTCAATCTGCCGGGAGTACGCCGAGAAACCTCCGATCAACATCCTGGGCCGGTGCTCCTGCGCCAGCGCATCGATCATGCCGTAGTCGATCATCCCGGTCCCGGTATTGATTCCGTACTGAACTGCATTGAACAATTTGCCGGAAAAATTTACCGGGCTGCCATGCGTGAGGTGTCCGCCTTCGTTGAGACTCATGCCAAGAATGGTGTCACCCGGATCGAGCAGGGCGTGGTAGGCCGCCGCATTCGCCTGGGAGCCCGAATGCGGCTGGACATTGGCGTAATTGGCGCCAAACAGTTCTTTCGCGCGCTCCTGCGCCAGCCGCTCAGCGATGTCGACAAATTCGCACCCGCCGTAGTACCGCTTGCCCGGGTAACCCTCGGCATACTTGTTGGTCAGCACCGAACCCTGCGCTTCCAGGACCCTGGGACTGGCGTAGTTCTCGGAAGCTATAAGCTCAACGTGATCTTCCTGCCTGGTCCGTTCTGCGTCGATGGCATCGGCCAGTTCATCATCAAATCCGCGTATGCGGAAGCTATGGTCAAACATTCCTGGTCCCGTATCCTTTAAATGGAAAGCTGGTTGGCGTGATTTGGAATAATAACGTTCAATTCTACCATTTTTGCGCTGTCGGTCGTGCTTTTGACAATCCCCGGGCCGGGGTTTACCCCTTCTGGACCCGAAAGCTGGCTTCGCGCATAATTCGCCACGCAAACGCATTCAGACCTTTCGGAAAAAACCATGGCGCAATTCATCTACACGATGATCGGGGTAAGCAAGATCGTGCCCCCGAACCGAACGATCATCAAGGACATTTCCCTGTCCTTTTTTCCCGGCGCAAAAATCGGCCTGCTGGGTCTCAACGGCGCCGGCAAGTCGACGGTGCTGCGCATCATGGCGGGCGAAGATCCGGATTTCGAGGGCGAGGCCAGGCCGCAGCCGGGGATACGCATCGGCTACCTGCCGCAGGAGCCCCAACTGGATGACAGCAAAACCGTGCGGGAGATCGTCGAGGAAGGTGTTTCCGGGGTGCGTGAACTGCTGACCCGTTTCGACGAGATCAGCATGAAATTCGCCGAACCCATGGATGATGACGCGATGAACGCGCTGCTGACCGAGCAGGCCGAACTCCAGGACCAGATCGAAGTCGCCAACGGCTGGGAACTGGAGCGCACCCTGGAAATCGCCGCAGACGCTTTGCGGCTGCCGGAGTGGGATGCGTCCGTATCACACCTGTCCGGCGGTGAGCGGCGGCGGGTTGCGATCTGCCGCCTGTTGCTCTCCAGCCCGGACATGCTGCTGCTGGATGAACCGACCAACCACCTGGACGCAGAGTCGGTCGGCTGGCTGGAACGCTTCCTTACCGGGTTTCCCGGCACCGTCGTGGCCATCACGCATGACCGCTACTTCCTGGACAATGCAGCGGAGTGGATCCTGGAACTGGACCGCGGATACGGAATTCCCTGGAAGGGTAACTATTCCTCGTGGCTGGAACAGAAAGATCAGCGCCTGCAACAGGAGGACAGCCGCGAACAGGCGCGCCAGCGATCCATCCAGTCCGAACTGGAATGGGTTCGCTCCAATCCCAAGGGACGGCGCGCCAAGAGCAAGGCGCGCTTGCAACGGTTCGAGGAACTGAACGCGCAGGACCTGCAGAAACGCAACGAGACCCACGAACTGTTTATTCCGCCGGGCCCTCGCCTGGGCAACCAGGTCATCGAGGTTGAACACATCAGCAAAGGCTTTGGTGACCGGTTGCTGATCGACGATCTCAGCTTCAGCGTGCCTCCAGGGGCCATAGTCGGGGTGATCGGCGGCAACGGCGCCGGTAAATCCACCCTGTTCCGCATGCTGACCGGCGAAGAACAGCCGGACGCCGGTAAAATCACCATTGGCCCCACCGCAAGTCTCGCTTACGTCGATCAGAGCCGCGACAGCCTCAACGGCGAGCGCAGCGTCTGGGAAGAAATCGCCGACGGCGAGGAGATCATCCAGGTCGGCAATTACAAAACCCCTTCCCGCGCCTACGTTGGACGCTTCAATTTCCGCGGTTCGGACCAGCAAAAGCGCGTCATGGATCTGTCCGGTGGCGAGCGCAACCGCGTACACCTGGCGAAACTGCTGCGTTCCGGCGGAAACGTGCTGTTGCTCGACGAGCCGACCAACGATCTTGACGTGGAAACCCTGCGCGCCCTGGAAGAGGCTTTACTCGAGTTTCCCGGCTGTGCCGTGGTGATCTCCCATGACCGCTGGTTCCTCGATCGCATCGCGACCCACATGCTGGCTTTCGAAGGCGACAGCCACGTGGAATGGTTTGAAGGAAACTACTCGGAATACGAAGCCGACCTGAAAAGGCGTATCGGTTCCGACGCCGAGACGCCGCACCGGGTGAGATACCGGTCTCTAACCGGGTAACCGGTGCTTACGGGCATACCCGGGGATTTCAAAATCCCCGGGCAACGGATCAAAAGGCCTGGGCTGATAGCCGGTCAACTTTCGAAATCCGGAGTCGTCAAAAGTCATATCCCTGCCCTGGCGCCGGACCATTTCGGGATTGATGCCACCCAGCCCGGGCAAGCAGTGCGGCAAGCCTTACCGCTACAGCCAAAACCCGGCCATCCAGGGTCAAAATGCGCACACCCTTGCCACAGGCGGCCGCCGTCTTTTCCATCATGTCCCGGTAACTGAGCGTGCTGCCGCCGCAGGCCGCGCTTTCGAGCCGGATGGCTGTTTCGCTGAGCAGGCAACTGACGGCCAGTTCGGCGAGATCATCAGCATGGACCGGCTGGCGCAGACCGTTCGCGTCCGACGACACCGGAATGAACCGGAAGCGGCGTCCGAATTTCGCCATCAAACTGATATTGCGGTCCATGCCACAACCGTAAATCAAGGTGGGCCGGATCAACGTCAGGGCGATGTCCCGCTGTTCACAAAGGGTTCTGAGTTGCTGTTCTTCGGCCCGGATTCCCGCGATGAGTTCTTTTTCCTGCCGGTTTTCCGACCCGGCCTTGGTCAGCACGCTGGTGGTGCTGAAAGCGACGACTCTCTGCAAATCATCGTTACTGCTGATGAGCTTGATCGCCAGGCCGATCGGTCCGCAGGAAACCAGGTAGCCGGCCGGCCCGGTTTCCCCTCCGGGCCCGACCCAGTGGACCGCTTCCGAGACTGCGACAGGCGTCGTCCGGGGCTTTGCGGCTGAATGCCAATACCCGGAACCCGGCCGCCGACAACCGGGGCAGTAAAAACACGCCCAGCTGGCTGCTGGCGCCGGTGACGAAAACGGTTTCCCTCATCGCAGAGTTCAGCTCCGGAACCAGGCGAGGGGCAGCGTCACGGCAAAGCGGAGCCAGATACCGGCAATGACCAGCCAGCGCAGTGGCGGGCTGGATTGCCCGGCCTGGAATTTCATGAAGAATCGCTGCATGCCCCGGTGTTTTTGCCAATGCACCCACAACGGACGGCTCGCGCTCGACACGCCCTGGTCATGAAAAACGCGGGCCGACGGCACAAACAGGCTATGCCAGCCGCGCTGATTCAAACGGTACATCAGGTCGAGGTCTTCACAGTGCAGTCCGTAGTCGCCATCCATGCACCCGGCCGCCAGGAATTCGGATTTTCTGAGCAGCATGCAGGCACCGGACACTGCTTCGGCCTGCGTCGTTTCCGAAGGGAGCGGGCCGGCTTTTTCAACGCCGGCAAACCACGGAATCCACCGGCCCAGCCGCCACAACCCTGAAAAAGTCAGAAAGCCCGACCATGGATCAGGAAACCGGCGCAGCGTCCCTCTCATCGGATAACCTTCCCTGTCGACCACCAATGGCCCGGCCAGCGCGGCGGCGGCATCCTGATCCAGCGCCGCACACAGGGCTTGCAGGGAGCCGGGGGCCATTTCGCAATCGGGGTTAAGGATCAGCAGGTACTTCCCGCCCAATGGGCAGAGCCCGGGCTGCCGTGTTGACGCCCCTGGCGAAACCGGGATTTTCACCCGTTTCGATGATTTCGATGTTCTCCTGCAGGTTCATTGCATGCCGCAGGGTCTCGATGCTGCCGTCTGATGATGCGTTGTCGACCACCGTGATCCGCACCGGCATTTGCTGGTCAAGCACGGACCGCAGGCAGCGCACCAGTGCGTCGCCTGCATTGTAATTTACGACGATGACTTCGAATTTCCTGGTGATCGCCAGCCGGAAGCATCAGCTGCGGCCCAACAAACGGCCCCACCAGCCGGTGGCCTGCCGGCCTTTATTCAGGGCTGATTTCAGCCCCTCCAGTTCCCGTTCCTTTTCGGCCAGCAACTCACCCGCCGCCATGTTTTTCCGGATTTCATGGTAGTAATGCTCGTACACCGATTCACCGGCGTCATCAAACAGGCTCACGCCGTGGTCGATTTCCGGCAGAAACCGGTCATCGGCCGCACAAACTGCAATGAAATAGACGGGCTCATGGTGGGGCGACGGAAAGCTTGAAAGTTGTCCGCCGTTTTCCTGCTCAAAGCAGACCCCGGGCTGATGGTCCATGGACCAGATGGCGGACTGGAACAGCAGCTTCTGCCCCCATAAGCGCACGGCCGGGAAATGCGCCCGGAGCAGCGATTCCAGTTCGTCCCGGTACAACTCCCTGAGGTGGAATTCGTTGTGGTTTTGCAGCTTATCGGTGTATACCGCCTTGTCCGGTGACGATATCAGCAGAAATCCGCCGGGCTTGAGCACACGCCGGAACTCCAAAACCAGGTCGCGGTGGTTTTCCAGGTGCTCCAGGGTCTCGAAGGAAACGATGCAGTCGAACTCACCGTTCTCGAACGGCAACTCCAGGCAGTCCGAAACCAGGAAGCGCAGCTGAGGGGCGGAGTAGCGCTTCCTGGCGTGGGCGATCGCCGACTCCGATAAATCGACGCCGGTTACCGACCGCGCTGCCGTCGCCAGCAGGGCTGACCCGTATCCCTCGCCGCAGGCGGCATCCAGGACGTTCAGTCCTGCAACGAGTTGCCGCGCAAAAACATAACGGTGAAAGTGCTCGTACCAGATTTCGCGCACACACTCGGGGGTGAAACGCTCACCGGTGAATTCGAGGGGCTGGGTCAAATCAGTTTCCACGTCGGGTATCGCCATTAAGGAACCTCTGATGAATTATGCACGGAGCGCGTTTCTGTCGCAAAGACGCCGTCGCGCCCGTTGCATAATGCATCAGAGGTTCCTCCTTTTAACCCATCGAGACCCCGGCCCGGCCCAGCGCATGAAGAATTTCTTCCCGCCGGGGCCTCAACGGGTCGGCGGCGATGAACGCCTGGACACGTTCCAGGTAATCCGGATGCCGAGACAACAAGCGCGCCATGCTGGACTGGTCCGGTTTGAGACCGACCGGTCCAAACGAGCGTCCGCCCAGGTGCACGACGTACACGTCATCGCACAGCACATTGCGCATGCCGAGGTCTGCAGCGCGCCGGGAGAAGTCATTTTCTTCCCCGTATCCTTTACCGAAAAGCGCTTCATCAAACAGCCCAACCCGGTCGATGGCGCGACGGGAGATCGCCATGCAAAACCCCACGGCCGTTGGCAACTCCGGGTATATCGCCGTTCCTGTTGCTGCGACCACTTCGGCCACCTTTGCGGCGTCCGGCGGCACCGGGTTGGCTTCGCAAAATTTGGGCAGGGAGGCAATCTCGCCGTTGTTGGTCCAGGGCGTGGCCGTGGCAATTGACGGGTTCGAAGCCAGGCACCGTTGCAACCCCTGCAACCAGCCCGGAGTCACCTCGGTATCGGAGTTGAGCAACACGACGTTGCCCGGGCACGCCCGCATGCCGGCATTCGCCGTTGCGACAAATCCCCGGTTGACCCGGTTGGCCTGGAAAGTCCAGGCAGCAGGCGCCTGTGATCGCCACCGGTCAATCACCACGGCCGTAGCGGGATCGGTCGACGCGTCGTCGATGACCAGTACTCCGGTGTTTGCGCTCACCGTTGAAAAAACACTGGCCAGGCAGTGATCCAGCTCTTCCGGCGCGTTGAAAACCGGAACCACCACGGTGACCTGCGCCGCGCTGTCCGCCGGCCTGACCGGATTCATCGCTGGCCGTTCCACCGGTGCGGCAGGCGGATGATACCCAGCTCCCTGCTCTCGCCGGAAACGGTAAACCGGAGTTCGGCGGTATCACACAGGCGGATACCCTGCGGGTCCATCGCGTGTCCCCGGATGGAATAGCTGCCGGGCAGCAATGGCAGGGCCTTGAAACAAATCCGGAAACGGTAGTGCTTATCATCCAGTTTCTCGGCATCGACGACATCATAATCCGATGCCACGCCGTACACCGGGGTACCATCAGCACGCATCACTCCGAATAGCGCAACCGGGGGTCTGCCGTCCGGGGAATGCAGCACCAGTTCGGCCACCAGGTCATCACCCATTGCGATGACCGGGTCACCGTCTCCAATCGTCCCGGGCAAACTGAATTCGCTGACACGGTACAGACCGCCCTCACCCTGCTGGGCGCGCCGATGACGGGATTCACTGGCGCTGCGCTCCTCGTGGTAAGCGAGGTAGGATTGGGTTACCGGAAACACATCCCCGATTTCCCGGCAACGGCCCTCGTGCAGCCACAGGGCCTGGCGGCAGAGTTTCTGCACCAGGTACATGCTGTGGGAAACCATCAGCAATGTGTTTCCCTGCTCCAGGAAAGACTCGATCCAGCGAATACATTTTTTCTGAAAGGACTCGTCGCCTACCGCGAGCACCTCGTCCGTGATCAACAGCTCCGGGTCGGAAGCCGCTACCACTGCAAAACCCAGGCGCACGACCATTCCCGATGAATAGTGCTTGACCGGTTCGTAGACGTAATCGCCGATATCGGCGAACGCCAGTATGTCGTCCAGGTGACTGTCCAGGTGGGCCGCACTCATACCCAGCAAGGCGGCTTTCATCCTGATGTTATCCAGTCCTGAAAACTCGGGTTGGAATCCCGCGCCCAACTCCAGCAGCGCGGCGATCCGGGCATTGACTTCGACCGTTCCGCGGCTCGGGGTGATCACCCCCGTCAGGATTTTCAGCAGGGTCGATTTACCCGCGCCATTCTCGCCGATAATACCGAAGGACTGGCCGGGCATGACTTCGAGGCTGACGTCATGCAGGACTTCCGCGCCTTCACGGATTTCGCTGCCGGTCATCAGTGATGCGAAAGCCCGCAACCGTTCGCGCGGCCGGTGAACCCGCGGATAGAACTTGGAAACGCCCCTGATCCGGACCAACGGCTCCATCACAGGAAATCCTCGAAATGGGTGGCGAACCGCCTGAAAAAGCGCAGGGACAGCCAGAACACGAGGAGTGTCATGACGGGCACCATAAGATCGTACAGCGTCAGGTTATAGTTTCCGTGCAGAACAAAGTCACGCAGCCGCTCCATGTACCAGGTCATCGGGTTGAAACGCATCAGGCTGGCGAACCGCTCCGGCAGAATGCTGGAACTGTACAGAATGGGCGTCGTGAAAAACCAGAACGTCATCAGCGGAGGCAGGATCTGCGAAACATCCCGGATAAAGACCTGTAGCGCGCTGACGAACAAGCGCAATCCCGCTGGCCAGCAGGTAGAGCAGGGCCAGCACCGGCAGCGCTGCCAGGACGCCCAGCCAGTGGATTGATGTACCCGTCAACTGGAGCACGATCAGCACAGCCAGGTAGCCCGCCAGGTTCATCAGGAATCCGGCGCTGACCGCCGCCAGGGGCAGCAGTTCGCTGGGAAAAGCCACTTTTCCGATCAGGGCGGCGTTCGCGCTGATGACGTTTGAAGAACGAAGGATGGCTTCGGAAAACGCGGTCCACGGCCAGAATGCCACTGCCAGGTACGGCACGAAGCCGCCGGAACCGGCATCGGCGACCCGGGTCTGGAAAATCGTTGTAAACACGAATGCGTAAACGGCCAGCAGCACCAGCGGTTGCAGAATCAGCCAGGCGAATCCGGTCAGATTCTCGAGGTAATCCGTCCGGATGGCCCGGGTAACCAATTGTCGGAATACGTTATTGCTGAAAAAAAGCACCGGCTTTGAGCGCCAATCAATCCCCTTGCGGTATCAGTCTTCCATCTCGGGCGCCAGTTCCAGGTTTTCACCGAAATATCGCTTGGCCATTTCTTCGGCCGCACCATCCGGTAACACGATCGGGTTGGAAAGTACTTTTCTCAGGTAGTTCTTGCGGTACTCGTCAAGGTATTCCTTGCGTGCCTGCTCAATGGCCTGTTCCTTGATGTCTTCGAACGGCTGAACCGCGGGCGGAAAATACTCGTTGAGCCGGATGATGTGGTATCCGTAATCAGTTTTAACCGGTGCGCTGATCTGTCCGGGCTCTTTCAATGCAAAGGCGACCTCCTCGAACGGTTTCACCATGTCGTCCCGGTAGACCTGCGGGTAACGGCCCCCGTTGGCCGTTTTTGACGGATCCTCGGAGTATTCGGCGACCATCGAATCGTAAAGCGACGGGTCGGCCACCAATTGCTCATACAGGTCATCGGCCAGTGCCAGTGCTTCTTCCGGTGAACGGTCCTTGATACCGATCAGGATATGAGAAACATCGATCTATTCCCTGCCCATCCAGGCCTCCGGATTCAACAGGTAGTTTTCCCGGGCAATCAATTCGTAGTCGACCGGTGGCGCATTGGCGACGACATCTGCAAGCCACTCGGTGGCCAGTTCACTTTCAGCGGCCAGGCCCAGCCTGAGCTCAACCAGGGTTTCCTTGTCGTACCCGGCTTTTCTGGCTTCTTCGGCCAGGGTCTTGCTCATCAGCAAATTACGCACCAGGGCCTCGACCTTTTCGCCATCGCGAATAAAGGTCAATCGAAATTCCTCTGGAATCTTGCTGAAGGCAGCGTCGATTTCAGCCTGGGTCAGCACGACATCACCCTGGCGCGCCAGCGGTGCTTGTGAAAGGCCCAGTTCGACACCGGGTTCTCATCGTCAGACCGAACGATGATTAAGCAAACAAGGGAAAACAGGGACAGATAACGAAAATTGCAATTTATTCATGATCTCTCACACAAAAGACAAGGAATACATTACATCCGGATAAACGAAGGGGCTGCATACGCAGCCCCCCGTTTTATCCACTGAATAGTATAAATTCAGCTATTTACTTGTACTTACGGATCAGCTAGTCCTCGATAGCAACTCTGATCTTACGGACATTGCCTTTATGCTGGAACAGTCCACCATAAAACGCCTTGACCTGATCGCCTTCGTCATTTTCGACGTAGCCGTTCTCGAACTGCCAGGCAGCAAAACCGGTAACCGGCAGACCTACGAGACCACGAGAGTCTACGTGATCCGTAGTCAGCGTAGTAGTTAATCCAACCCCAACCTTCGGTGTATTCCTCATCAACCGTGATCAGCAGGCTGTCGTCGTCGATTTCAGGGGTGTCGAAGATTGGACGTGAGCCGAAGCGGAGCACGTTGACTTCGTTACACAGTTCGAATACGCACCGGATCACCCGGCTCGCCCGGAGGCGGTGCAGGTGATACTACCGGCGGACGTCCCGGAGTTTCCGGATCTATGTAGGTCCGCTCGTTGCGGTCATAGGTAACCAGGTTGACTTCTTCACATGCCCCACCATCATATACCTCGGTGAACGGAGCACGGCCTTCGGTCGGATCCACGGCGAAGAACTTCTCCACGTATACGCACTCTTCCCAACCCGGGTTGCCGGGTAAGGACCCGGTCCATCGATCGGAATGTCGGTGTTGAAGGCAACGGTTGTCGGATAGGTATATCCGGGTTTCCAACCGTTACAATGACCCATTCGGATCTTGCGCGATCGATGACGGAACCCAGGTGCTGCTCTCTTCATCAAGATAAATGGCGTCAACGTAGAACTTCTTGGTCGGGAAGTTGACTACCCACTCGGTGGCTGCTTCAGCAGGACTGTCTGCAGTGGTGAATTCATTCATGGTGAATTCATGCATGAACACCGCGGAAACCGCATCAACACTGAAGTCATACTGCAGTTCTACCGCCTTGTTCTGCGGAACACCGAAGAATACCCATGCATCCGTTTCGTTACCACTGTTCAGAGAAGGCAGGTCGTTACCCGGTACGTAGTGGATACCGTCATCCGTGGAATCGAAACCCTGGATGGCCTTGGCGTCGTAGCTGAACATCGCGCCGTTGCCCGGATTAATGATCGCAGCGCCGCCAAACAGGCCGCCGCTATTGCGTTCGGTGTCGGTGTAGGCCTGCAGGTCACCGCCAATGGCTTCTTCGTACCAGATGCCGTCATCTACATTGCTCGCGCCACCGGTCCAGTTGTCAACCAGTTCCTCGCAATCGCCAGGGCCGTACCATGCCGGCGTGTCCTTGGTTGCTTTGTGCGTGACATGGGTAATCGCCTTTTCGGTATCAGAACCCGGGGTGATGGTACCCATTTCGATCATGACGAAATAGCCTTCAGCAGCACGCTGCTCGCTGTCAGGACCGCCGTCATTCAATTTGCCGGTGTAGGCATAATCGAGGAAAGGCTGGATACCTGCCAGGCCACCGGTTTCCAGTTCTACCTGGTAGTCCTCGTACAGATAAGGAACCGTGCAGGAATCGTCCGGAATGATCAGGATGGTGTCTGTATCATAATCGGTAGGCGTGTAATCGGGAGCAGGTGCGCCATTGGCGATTGCCGCAACCCACACGTCGTGGTGTGAAAGATACAGGTTGAAGTCAAGGACTTCGCGTGAGTTGAAGCCTTCGTGGAACCGGACTTTCACTGCTTTCGCATTGTCGGTGGTGTTAACCACTGACAGGATCGTCTGGTTACCACCGTTGGCGGTGTAGTACGGATAAATCAGGACTTGTCCCAATCCATCCGGATTCAGGTTGACTGCCTGTGCGGTGCCTGCAAGTCCGGCAGCACCTGCCAAACCAGCCAACACGGCAGCTGTCAAATTTTTTCTATTCATTACAACACTCCTAAGTTGTGTACACAGGGCTTGCCAACATACCGGGGCCGAGCCAAGCGCCTCGTAATTGAGCGCCTTGGAAACTCCGTCCCGGTCATTAGCGGCTCAATGTTACGATAAACCCCCCTTTAAAGCAACTCGGGGGATTGTAAAAATAGGCCAAGACGGCCGGGTGAAAATCAGCCTTTCGGGGGGACGTACCACCAGTCTCCGCCGGTTTTGACCCACTGTTCTTCGATCAGGTCGAATCCGTTCCAGGTACTGACTCCCGGGACCGGTGCGCCAACCTGGTAAGTGATGTCCACCCGCACGGTGCACGCTTCCCCGGCGCAGGTCTGATCCTTGACTTTTGCAGTCGTCCAGCGCACCCGCTGCAGACGCAACTTGATTTCCAGGTCTGTCTGCGGAAACCTTGGCCCGGAAACCCGGCGAGTAATAGGTGTAAGCCGTGGCATAGTCCTTGGCCAGGACCGCATCCCACCGTGCCTGGGCCCGTTCGGCGACGATACTGTCCGTCGGTGGGCGCCACCGTGGCGCATCCTGTCAATGCTGCAAAAAGCAGGGCAACGGCAATTACGGCGGCGCGCGCCAATGATCGATGATTATTCATTGTCATAATGTTGATGTCGGTTCCTGTCTGGTTTTATCAATTTTCTGCATTTCTGGAGCCAGCATGCGGCGTTTTCAATCCGGGTTCAGAAGTTCGGCTTCGTCAGGCTCGGTATTCAGACGCTCAGCTTCTTTGTTCAGCCTGGAGACTTTTAACGGCGGAACCCGCGAGAATTCCTTCTCCATGTCCTCGCTGATGTCTTTCAGGTCAACTGCGGTCTCGATCACGGTCGGCGTGATCATGACCAGGGTTTCGCTGCGGTTCTGCGCCTTGGTTTTCGAGCCGAAAAGCGGCCCGATCAGCGGCAGCCGGCTCAGGTAGGGAACGCCGGTTCGGCCCCTTGAATCCTGCTCGGCAATAAGACCGCCGAGGAACACGGTCTGGCCGGACTGGACCGCCACCTGGCTGGTGACGGACTTGTTGTTGA
This sequence comes from uncultured Gammaproteobacteria bacterium, assembly GCA_963700705.1. GTDB lineage: Bacteria > Pseudomonadota > Gammaproteobacteria > Xanthomonadales > SZUA-36 > JAHEFT01. The sequence goes on from CAVOYQ010000022.1 coordinate 40,245, forward strand.
TCGGCGGGTTTCCGCTGGTCGAGATATCCGGATCGCGTGCGCCGGGCCGGCTGACGTCCTGCGAAATATCCATGTAGACCAGGCCGCCCGGATTGATGCGGGGCGTCACGGTCAGCGTCACGCCGGTTGACACGTACTGGGCGCTGCTGACCACGTTGTTGTTGCCGGTGGAAATGGACGAGGACTGCACCGGCACCTGGGTGCCCACGGTAATGGTCGCGGTGGCATTGTTTCTCACCAGCAGGGACGGTGCGGCCAGCGAGCGCACGTCGGTGACCTCGTCCAGCGCGGCGATGGTTGCCCGGATGAAAGGCATGCCATTGGCCAGCGGTGTCGCCAGCGTGGTCAGAAAATTGAACCCTCCGGACTCCGAGCTGCCGCTGCCGAATGCCGCACTCTGCACGTATTGATCGATGTCCGCGATTCCGGCAGGAATCAGGTTGGGATTATTGGTCAGAAACCAGTTGACGCCAAACTGCAATTCCTCGTTCAGTTCCACGTCGAGCACCTGTGACTCGATCAGCACCTGCAGGGGTTCGATGTCGATTCGTTCGATGGCCGCCTCGACCGCGGTGAATTCAGCCTGGGTCGCCTGGATCAACAGGGAGTTGGTTTCAACCACGGAAGTGATGCGTATGTCGCCGGTGCCGATATCAATGGAACCGGCCTGGCTACCCTGTTTTCCGCCCTGCTGCTCCATCCCCAGGCGGTTCTGGTTAAAATCCGAAACCGACCCCACGGTGGCCGGCTCCAGGCCCGGCGCCAGCGTGCCTTGCGACCGGTTCTGCGAGGTTTGGGTCCCGCCCTGCCCGCCAAACAATTGCGTCAGGTAACCCGCCAGGACAGCGGCTTCGAGGTTTTTGACACGGTACACGTATAGTTGCTTGCCGGCCCCGGCGGCGCCCGCGGTCGAGGATTTTGATCCATTCCTCGGCCTTGTACAGGTATTCTTTTTCGAACGTGATCACCATCACGGAACCCAGGCGCTCGAGCGGAATAAACCGGAACATGCCGGCCAGCGGTGATTCGGCAGCCGAGCCGAAAATGCCTTCGAGTTCCGTGATGATCGAAGTTACGTCGACGGTCTTCAGCGGATAAATGCCCACCGACATCCCGGCCAGCCAGTCGACATCAAAAATTTCGACGGTCTTGAGGTAGTTTCTCAACTCCTCGGGTGTACCGGCCAGGAAAATCATCTGGCGGAAGGCGTCTGCCTGCACGATGGCTCCGTCCCGGACATAGGGCTCCAGGATTTTCGCCATTTCACTGGCCGCGATGTACTGCAACGGCACGGCGCGGACTTCATAACCGCGGGCCTGGTCGTCACTGCCTATTTCCGGAAACAGGTGTCCCTTGATCGCGTCCGCCACCGGCAGGATATGGTAGCGCCCCTCGGTATACACCATGGTGGCGCCGTTCCAGCGCAACAACAGTTCGAGGATCGGCATCAACTGGTCGCGGTTGACCGGCTTGGAGGTGGAAAACGTTACTTCGCCGCTCACACCGGGGCCGATGACGAACGTCTCCTGCAAAACCTCGCCCAGGATCGTGTGCACGACGGACTGGATGGACTCTCCTTCAAAATTCAATACGATCTCGCCGTCTTCGGCGACGACTTCGGGCGCCCGGACAGCGGCTTCTTCGTTGATGAATACGCCGGTTCCCTCGTAGACCTCGATCGCGGTCACCCCGGGAGTCGGATTGACCGTGGATCGTGATGACCGGCTCGGAATCAGGAATCGGCGTTGAGGCCGTTTTGATGGTTTTACCCGTGCTGACCGGTCCGATAGGCATGCGGGGGGTGGTCGAGCAGGCAGCGGCCACCAGGATCACCAGCGTCATCAGGGCCATCCTGCTGGCCAAAGTGGGCCGGGTTACCGCCGGCCAGCTTGCCGGTATTCCAGGCCGCGAACAGTGATCGGAGTGATTCGTTTTCATCCCCGGTATCCTTTTATGATTAGTTTTCATCTTGTTGTTCTTTCGGCTTCACACCCATCAGCATCGATTGGAGTTCCTTGCGGTATTCCCTGGGATCGACGTCGTCTTCGCCCTTTTCTTCGGCGGCCCGCCTCAACTCCTCTCTTCTTTCCGCGATGCGCTGACGAATTTCTTCCGCCCGTGTCAGCGGCTGGTCGGTTCCGTCCTGGCTCACTTGCGAAGTCGGTTCCGAGGAAGCGCTTCTGGCCGGCGTTACCGGCTTGGGCGGCGTTGCAATGGCCATGTCATGAACCTGCAGCTTCAATTGCACTTCCTCACCGCGCCCGGAAGCCAGCGTGATCTGCCGTGGCTCGATCCGGCTCACCTGCCAGCTGCCATAATTGCCGTGCAGGGGCTGCCCTTCAAACGCCACCAGTGACTCCGGCTGGTCCTTGGTTTTCAGGGTGACCATCCGGATCGATGGTGTAATGATGACACCGGATAATTCAAACTCGGGCGCATCGACTTCCTCTTCCGCCAGCTCTTCATCATTGCCGGCGGCGGAATCGTCTTCAAGCGCCGGCAGCCGGCTCTCGTTGAATACCGGCCGCTCGACTATGACTGCATAAGTCTCGATCGGTTCATTCTCCGCCAGTTCAGGCACGTTGATGACAAGATCGGCTTCATCGGGGTCACTATCCAAATCCGGCACGGATGGCGGTAACGATCCGATCACCATGAGCACCAATGATATCAACAGCAGGCCGCCGCAAATTGACGCCAGTACGATAGCCACGGGATTGCCTTCGAACGACTTGATCATGGCTCACTGCCTTTACTCAGGTAACCCGACATGTTGAAGCGGATATCCAGGGCGGTTTCACCCGACTCAGTAAGGCTGTTGGACCGTCTGCGGGACCGGGGCTTGATCACCGTGACCTCGTCTGCAATGACCATCGGAATCGTGGTTTCCAGCGCGTACAAAACCTTCTCAAAATCTTCGATGCTACACCGCATGCGCACGTTTACGGTCACTTTTTCAAACCGCTCCTGGACCCTCGGCCTGACCGGCTGACGGCTGACGATCTGGCAGGTGTCCTCGGCCTGGATGCTGACTATCTGGTTCAGGCGTTCCGACATTTCAGCGGCCGCCTCGTTGAAATCGCTGCCTTCCAGAAACAGGTTCTCGTCTGATTTACGGTTTTCAAGGTCCTCCAGCAACGACTCGTAGTGTGTTTTCTGCGCAGCGACACGTTCGAACCGTCCGAGCTGTTCAGACAGGTCCGAAATTTCACTGCTGTACTCCAGGTGACGCAGGATGAACCAATGGAAACACAACAGGTACACCATGATCACGACAATCACGAACAGCAGGATCGCGGCCAGGCGGTTATTTCCCTGTTGCAGCAACCAGCGCCATCAATTCGCCCCTGCCGCGTTGATTTCAGCATTCACTTCAAAAATTTCCAGGCCGGAACGGGCATCCAGCCGGGTTGAGCCACGAAATGCCGCGGCGTCGAGCAGGCCGGATCCGTTCACCAGCTCGATCAACTGCTGAGCGTTTTTTGATTTTCCCTGCATCTGGACACTCGAGTTGGTAATCACCAGGCGGTCAAGATACGTGTCATCGGGCAGGATACGCGTGACGTCCGCCAGCACTTCGATCGCCAGCGGAGCCGCGGAGCGCCTGCGCGCGAGGAAGCCCGCGGCAGCGCTGGCCTCCTCGATCTGTTTCTTGATCTGCATGACTTCGCGGGCTTCTCCCTGGACCGCGGCAATTGCGTCCTCGAGCTGAGTAATCTGGTGTGCCCGCAGGTAAAGTGACTGCGCCATGACCAGCGCCAGCAATACACAAGCCAGTGCACCCAGGGCAAGGCTCAGGCGCGTCCTGGGGTTGCTCCTGCGAGCCCTGCGGTCCGGCGGCAGAAGGTTCACGCCGAGCGTTCGGCCGTGATCGGCGATATCGACGCCGGACAGGTGAAGTCCCCGGCCGGCCACGACCTTCAGGGCCTCATCAATTCCGGCTTTTGGCGCCACGAATATTTCCAGGCGAAGCTGACCGCTCTCACCGCCCCGCTCCAGGACCTTCCAGTCGAAGTAGACGTCTGAAGCCTTGAACGGTGTTTGCCGGTCCATTTCAAACGACAAAACCTGTGCCAGGCTGGATTCCGCCGCCAGGGGAAGTTTCAATTCCCGGTTGAGGACCGACCCGATATCCAGCAATAAAAACCGCGGCGCCTCCTGCAATTCATTCCTCAACAGGAGGTTTTCGACTTCCCTCTGCTGCAAGGATTCGTCCTGCGTGATGGAAAACACCTCCAGGATCTGCAGCTCCCGGTTTTCGTCCAGACCGACCGTCAGTGAGTCACCTTCCAGCACGACTGTAACGCGGCGCATGGCGTGCTGAATCCTTTGCTGCCAGGCAGCAGGCATCGCCTGCCGGAGCTCCTCGAACCACCAGCGCAAAAACGTACCGGCCGGTCCCGCCTTCAGCCAGCTGAAAAGTTGCATCAATTTTTCTTCAAACACTTTCAGCATGGTGTTCTCAGTTATGGAATCCTTCGCGCCAGCGCAGTACCTTGTAAGGAAGACCATCCCCGCTGCCACCCAGCCGGATCGTCGCCTCTACCTGGTCCCAGATGCCGTTGGGCAAGGTTGCTTTGGCGAGCACACTATACGTGAGCCCCCGCCCACGCGCCATGGCCACCTGGCCATTGGGGAGGGCGAGTCCGGCGCCCGATGCCGCATCCTGCGACTGTCTCTCTTCGACGAACTCCCTGGCTTCCTCTTCACTCATGTCCGGCAGGGCCAAAAGCGCTTCCAGCGGGGCAAACGCAGGATCCGGGATTCCCGATTCCGAAAACACGGTCAACCCCGGCTCGATCTTTTTGAACAGCTCCCAGGGCATGCCCAGGACCTGCAAGACTTCCTCGACCATCAGGAAGGGGCGGTTTCCGGGGCCGGCTTCGATCCCCAAAGACTCGTAAGCGGAAAGCTCCGCACCGTTGGCCCGCTCGATTTCATCCACGTCGGACCAGTCCAGCAAAGCTGCGGCCAGCGTTACAGCCTGTTCCTTGTCCAACCCACTACCCTCAAACAGGTTCAGCAAAGTTTCCTCGTCAACCGAGTTGATGTCGACCTTGCCCCGCTCGTCGGTAATCTGAACTTCAACCGCCATGTCCTGTATCTGGAACAAATACGGCCGCCCGTCCGCAATCAGCCGCGTCAACTCATCCGGGTCCCGCAACCCCAGCACGGCGAAGTTGATCCCGGATTCTGCCGCCATCCTCGCACGGGTGCCGGAAATAACCGTGTGGGCTTCCAGCTGATCCATGCGGGCCATCAGCGTGTACGCACCGGTGGATATCGTCACCAACAAAAGGATCCACAGGACGATGACCAGCGCAATACCGCGCTGGAACCGGCGCGTGACAGCCTGCATGGGGCGTTTCATGTGCGTGCTCAATTCCGGTTACCCCGCCTGTTGATCATGTCCTGAATGGCCCGCTGGTAGGTCGGTTCGTCACTCTGGATCAAGTCATCCAGGGCCGATGAATCAACCCGCACGGATGCCGTCAGCAACGGCCATTTCAGGTAGACCTCTTCGGTAAACTCGATATCGAGTGAGACGGACGCCGGCAGGACGCCAGGCTGATCCCACTGGCTGACCCAGGTTGTCAATTCGCCCTGTTCATCCCGGCCAAGAAAACTGAATTCCCCGGATTCGATTTTATCGACCAGCACAATCGGTTCACGCTGATACAGGTTCTGTTCTTCGAATCCCTGCAACAGGGCGTGCGACAGGACCAGTTCATCACCATCCTTACCCGGAACCAGCGCCAGTTCCTGCACCTGCGGCCCGCCGAACCCGAGGTAGCCGGGCATGGGCGCTACGAATCGTATTTTTCTTGCATCCCCTTCGAACACGATGCGGCCGCCATCGGTTTCATTTTCAGCAAAACCCAAAAACGCCATCTGGTTCAATTGCTTCCTGACAAACTGGTGCGCCATCCGGATCTGGCCGCTCTGTTCGAGGATCGCCTGGCCCTTGTCGGCGGCCCGGGTCGAAGCCCTCAATCCGCCGTAAGCCAGCGAAAGCAACATACCCATCAGGACCAGGGCAAGCAGCACTTCGACCAGGGTGAAACCATCGGCGCGTTTCATGACTGGTTCCCGAGCTGCGACAACACGGCTTTTATCGTGCTGAAGTAGCGGGTCTGTTCCCTTGGCGGCTCTCCCCAGGAAATGGCGAGGTCCACCTCCAAAAGCGTAATGCCGGTCAATTCAGACAACTCCACGCTGTGCGTATTTTCGGCGCCACCGGCGTAATTCTGGATAGTGATTTCCCACTTGTACTCACCCGCTTCACCGTTGACAAAAAATCCGGCCTCCAGAGGTATTTCCAATCCCACCTGGTCCATTAATGACTGTGCCGTGAGCGCGGCTTCGGAGTAGTGCCGCGCCCGGACCGTGTTGCGCATTGAACCGGAAAGGATTTCCAGCACCGTGGCAAAACTCAAGGCGAATACGACAAAGGCCAGCAGCAGTTCGAGCAGGGTGAATCCCCGCCCGCCCCGCGGCAGACCGGGGGAATCCCGTCTTGCTTGTGTCCTTTGCCCGCCTTTCACGTCAGTCATCCGGCCTTTCGACCGAAGCTTCGCCGGTCAACCAGGCCACATTGACCCGGTAGACGCGCCCATTGGCCTCCAGCCGGACGTTGCCGCCGGTGGAGCCTCCGTCCGGATAGAAGCGGATTCCACCGGCGGTTTCCGACGTCAGTTCTGATCGTGCAGTATTCAATTCGGCTTTCATCCCTTCGGGTAATTTTTCAGGTTTACGTTCCGCGGCCTGGAAAGTGAGTTCCTCGGTATCCAGCAGGAACACCTGCTCGGTTTTTTTCAGGATCGCCTGGGTACGCGTGTATCGGAGTCCTGCGGCCACTTTACCGGCGGCGACCCGCATTTCGGCACCGCTGATATTGCGCGAAATGGAAGTACCGACCAGCGCCATCATCATCGCAACAATGACCAGCACGACCAGCATTTCAACCAATGTAAAGCCACCGGGAGGCCGGCTGGCCCGGAGCGGGAGCCTTGCCTTAATGGATCCGCTCAATTGAGACTAATCCCAACTGTTGATGTCCGCGTTCTTGTCTTCACCGCCGGGTTGCCCATCGGCGCCCAGCGAGTAGATGTCAAAATCGCCGTGCTCCCCCGGATAGTCATAGACATATTCCCTGCCCCAGGGGTCCTTGAGACTGGAAGGCTTGACGTAAGGACCATTCCAGCCCGGTACATCACCGGATTCGTTGACCAGTTCTTCCAGGCTGTCCGGCGTGATGCCGGTATCGAGGTAGTAACTTTCCACGGCCATTGCCAGCCGGTTGATCTGCGAAGAGGCTGCCTTGACCTTGGCGCCCTCGGCCTTGCCGATGATTCCGGGCAGCACGAGCCCCCCGATCAGGGCAAGGATGACCAGTACCAGTAACAACTCAACCAGCGTAAAACCGCTAAATTTCCGTTGGTGGCGGAAGCCGCCATTCTTTGTCATGACTTTCATAAATATTCAAATCCCTGGTTTCAGATTTCTGCAGTATGCACCCGTCCGGCTATTAACTCAGCCGACCAGGTCATTAATGCTCAGTATGGCCACCAGCACCGATAACACAATCGTGCCGATCAGCAGGGCCAGAAACAGCGTGACTACCGGCGTAAAAATCGACAACAGGCGATCAATGGTGTTACGAACTTCAATATCGTAGGTGTCCGATACCTTGAGCAACATCGTATCCAGACGCCCTGTCTCTTCCCCGACGCTGATCATCTGCAGCGCCATCCTGGGAAACCGCCCGCTCTTGGCGAGGTTATGCGCCAGGCTGCCGCCGGTCTTCACTTCGCGTGAAGAGTCACTGACATCCTGTTTCAAAACTGTATTCGTTAGGACATTGCGCGCGATGGAAAGTGCCCCGAGCAATGGCACGCCGTTGCTCAGCAGGGTTCCGAGCGTCCTGCTCAGGCGTGCGATTTCGATTTTTCCGACCAGGTCCCCGACCCATTTCATGGAGAGCACGCGCTTGTCCCATGCCAATCGCTTCTCCGAGTCCGCCAGCATGCGCCGGAACTGGACCACCGCCACGAAAGTCAGCAGGATCATCGCCCACCAGTAATTCTGCAGCACAGAACCGACCCCCAGCACGACCTTGGTGATAAACGGCAGATCACCGCCCAGTTCTTCAAATATCGGGGTGAATTGCGGAATCACGTAAACCAGCAGGAGAATCAGGGAGCCGGCGGCGAGGATCAGCAGCAACACCGGGTAAATAAGGGCCGAGATCACGCTGTCCTTGAGTTCGCGTGATCGTTCGAGGTAATCGGTCAACCGGGTCAGCGTGACATCGAGCGTGCCACCCACTTCGCCCGCCCTGACCATGTTGACAAACAGGCGATTGAATGCGCCATGCTGCTCATCGAGCGCGTCCGAAAGGCTCCCGCCACCGCGGACCCGGTCGCGGATCTCACCAACGGTTCGCTTGACCCGTTCGTTTTCCGACAGTTCCAGCATGACCTGGAGCGAGCGGTCAAGCGGCAGTCCCGCGACCAGCAGCGTCGACAACTGCTGGGTGAATTCCCCGACTTCGCGTGAATTCATTCCGCGGCGTCCCATCCGCAAAGCGGCAAGGTTGAAACCACCGGTACCGGACTCCCTGGCCTGCAGCGGAACGTTTCCGGCTTCCTGCAGCTTCAGAACTACCATTTCCACGGAGATGGCTTCCATGGTTCCCTGCACCATTTCGCCGCTGGGCGCGACCGCCTTGTACTCGAATAACGGCATCAGGATTCCTGTGTCACCCTCAGGATCTCCTCGAGGGCGGTCATCCCGCTCAGGCACTTGAGCAAGCCGTCCTGGTACATCGTTCTCATGCCATCGGCAACCGCCTGATCCTGCAATTCGCCCGACGTCGCATGGCGCATGACCAGCCGGCGCACCGGGTCGGTAATTTCCATCAACTCGAGGATCGTGGTGCGGCCGCGATATCCGGTCGGGTTCTCTTCGCTGGGCCGCGCCCGGTAAAACTGGTACGTATCCTGTTTCACCAGTTCAGCCAGCTTCAATTCCTTTGCGACTTCGGGCAGCAACTCGTAGGCTTCACGGCTGGTGGGGTCCAGCGTGCGCACCAGGCGCTGCGCCAGAATGGCGTTAACCGTGGAGGTAAGCAGGTAATCTTCCACGCCCATATCCAGCATTCGGGTCACTCCGCCTGCTGCGTCATTGGTATGGATGGTCGACAGCACCAGGTGGCCCGTCAGGGCAGACTGGATAGCGATCCGCGCGGTTTCGAGGTCGCGCATTTCACCGATCATGATGACATCCGGGTCCTGCCGGACAATGGAACGCAGCGCGTGGGCGAAATCGAGACCGATCGAAGCCTTGGCCTGTATCTGGTTAATGCCCTCCAACTGGTACTCGACCGGGTCTTCCACCGTGATGATCTTTCTTTCCGATGTATTCAGTGCGCTCAAAGCGGTGTAAAGCGTCGTGGTTTTACCGGAACCGGTCGGGCCCGTGACCAGGATGATGCCATGCGGCATTTGCAGTTGTTTGACAAAGCCTTTCTGGATTTTTGCGTCAAATCCCAGCGAGTCGAAGTCGAGCACCACGCTTTCACGGTCGAGAATACGCATGACCACGCTTTCGCCGTGCGAGGTCGGAACGGTCGACACGCGCAGGTCCAGTTCCTTGCCCTGCACCCGGTGCATGATGCGGCCATCCTGGGGCAGCCGCCGCTCGGCGATATTCAGCTTGGCCATGATCTTGATGCGGCTGATCACCGCGGCGGTGGATTTTGCCGGAGGAGCCTCCACTTCCTGCAGTACGCCATCGATCCGGTAGCGCACCTTCAGGCGGTTCTCAAACGGCTCGATATGAATATCGGAGGCACGCCCTTCCACAGCCCGCTGCATGATCAGATTGACGAGGCGGATCACCGGCGCTTCGGAAGCCAGGTCACGCAAGTGCTCGACATCCTCGATTTCCCCGTCCTCTTCACCACCGAGGCTCTCGACGATTTGCCCCATCGCGCTGCGGCCGCCGCCGAGCAGTTTTTCAATGCCGTTTTCAATTTCAGATGCGATGCCAACCCGTATGATGATGTTCTTGCCGGTGGCCATGGAAAGGGCCTTGTGGGCAAAGGTATCGCGGGGGTTGGCCATGACGACGGTCAGATCGCCGTCGGACTCTTCAATCGGCAGGATAAGATTCTGTTTCAGGTATCGAACGGAAAGACCGGGCAGTTCAGGAGCTTCCTCGGGCAAGTCCACCGTCCGGACCAGCGGCAAATCAAGCAACCCGGCCTCGGCCTCCGCCACGTCGCGTTCTGAGACCAGGCCCAGCCGTACCAGCAGGGTGACCAGGTCTCCGCCATTCTGTTCCTGGTAGGTGACTGCCTTTTTCAGGTCATGGGACTTCAGCCGGTCGTTTTCCAACAGGAAAACACAGACCGGGTTGTCCATGACGGAGGCCAGCGCGGAATCCGCGATCCGGTTGTCTATTGTTTCCTGGCCTGCCTGCACTTGGGGTCACCCCTCCTTGAATTATGATTATCACACAGCACAGACAGCCCGGTGAATGATCAGTTCCGCTTCCCGGCCATCTGCCCCACCTGCCACCCGACAAACTGTTCCACCAGGGGCCGGTTGCTCAGAACCCAGACAAAGATCGGTGCCAGGGCCGGAAAAATCAAACTGCCGAGCTGATAACCCAGCGCAATGGCGGCGTCTGACACGCCGTGAGACGTCACGATCGCATGAGTCTGTTCGCCGAAATTGAACGCCAGCATTTTGAGTGACACCCAGACCACGCCCCAGATCTGCACACCCGTAATCACGACGTATCCCGTCAGCATGATGACGAACTTCCTCAGCCAACTGACGTCCGATCCCATGACCAGGCCGAACAGCAGGGGCAGTCCGTAGCTGAAAATCAACGGGTTCACGATGAATCCGAGCGCATCGGTCGTTCCATCTCGAAACGTGAACTGGATTTGAGTCTCGACCAGGAAAAGGAAGTGCTGGTTTGGCTCGACGATGATCCGGCTGAAGTCGCTTCCGAGGATGTGGCTCAGAATGGCTTCCGAGGCAAGCCGTGCCGGCACGCCATGAAAAGCCGACAGGTAAAACCACAGCATGAAGCCGAACAGCATCCACATGGACGCCAGGATCAGTAGTTCACTGAGCTTGAGTTCTTCTCTCGCTTCACGTGGTGACGCTTTTTCCATTTCTTCAACCATAACCTATCCGGTCCACTGGCGAGCATTCTGGAACATGCGCCGCCAGGGTGACGTATCGCCCCATTCGCCCGGGGCCCATGAAAAGTTAACCCCCCTGAGGGTCCGTTCAGGGTGTGGCATCATGATGGTCACACGGCCATCCTCATTGCATAAACCGGTAATTCCCGCCGGTGAGCCATTGGGATTCCCGGGGTAATGTTCCGTTGCCTCGCCGTTGCTGTCAACGTAACGCAGGGCAACCAGGGCATCCGCCGGATCGATGGTACCGAATACTGCCCGCCCCTCACCGTGAGCCGTCGCTACCGGAATCACGGATCCCGCCATCCCCCGGAGGAAAACCGAAGGTGATTCCTCCACCCGGACCAGGCTGAAACGGCCTTCGAATTGTTCCGAGCGGTTGCCGGCAAAATCCGGCCAGGAGCCCGCGCCCGGAATGAGATCCTTGAGAGCGGCCATCATCTGGCAGCCATTACATACGCCCAGCGCAAATTTCGACGGGTCTGCAAAAAAGAGGCTGAATTGTTCCCGCAGTGCTTCGTGGAAAAGAATCGATTTGGCCCACCCTCTTCCCGCTCCGAGAACATCGCCGAAAGAAAAGCCGCCACAGGCTGCCAGGCCCGCAAAGCTTTCCAGGCCCGCGCGACCCTCGGCCAGGTCGGACATGTGAACATCGGTGGCCTCGAACCCGGCCAGGTCAAAAGCTGCCGCCATTTCCACGTGACCGTTGACGCCTTGCTCCCTCAGTATCGCAACCCGGGGACGCGCACCGCGCATGATCACCGGCGCGGCGGGGTTCTCGTCGGCAGGAAAGGCCAGCCGGGGCCGCATGCCCGGATCCTTCCAGTCACCGATGGACTCCAGTTCCTGGTCGGCGCATTCGGGGTTATCTCTGAGCCGTTGCACGCGGTGGCTGGTCTCGGACCACAAACGTTGCAGGCCGGGTAAGGATTCTTCCAGCACGAACTGCCCACGGGAATGAATGACCAGGCGTGATCCGGACACCGGCTGCCCGATATTCCTGACCGTATCCCCAAGGCCGGCAGACGTAATCCGCGCCATCACCTCTGCATAGTCGCCGAGTGCGACCTGGATCACGGCGCCGGGTTCTTCAGCAAACAGGAATGCCGCCAAGCGGTCTGCCGGGACATCGGCATCCAGTTCCAACCCGCAATGCGAGGCAAAAGCCATTTCGCACAAGGTCGTGATAACACCCCCGTCAGAGCGGTCATGGTAAGCCCGGATCAGGCCGGACCGGTTCAGCGCCTGGACCAGGTTGAAAAAATTCTTCAACTGCTGCGGCCGGTCCAGGTCCGGCACTTCCCGTCCGAACTGCCCATGGACTTGCGCCAGGGCGGAACCACCCAGCCGGTCACGCCCGTTTCCAAGGTCCATCAGGAGCAGCCGCGACTCCCCGCATTCAAGATCGATTTGCGGGGTCATTGAAAGGTGAACGTTAGCCACCGGCGCAAAGGCCGAGACGATCAGGGACACCGGGGCGAGCATCCGCTTCTCACCGGTTACGTCGCGCCACAGCGTCTTCATGGACAGGGAGTCCTTGCCTACCGGAATGGCGATGCCCAGTTCGGGGCACAGGTCCATGCCCACTGCCTTTACCGTATCGAACAAAGCGCCTTCCTGACCCGCCTCACCGGCAGCGGCCATCCAGTTTGCCGAAAGCCGGATACTGGAAATATCATCGATAGAGGCCGCCGCGATATTGGTCACGGCTTCCGCTACCGCCATCCGCCCCGACGCCGGTGCGTCGAGCACCGCCAGCGGCGTGCGTTCACCCATCGCCATGGCCTCTCCGGTAATCGCTGGTAAATCCGCTCAGCGTCACGGCCGCGTCTGCCACCGGCACCTGCCAGGGGCCGACCATCTGGTCACGGGTCACCAGGCCTCCGACCGTGCGGTCACCGATGGTGACCAGGAAAGACTTGCTGCCAACGCAGGGAAACCTCAGCACCCTGCGCAGGGATTCGCGCAAATCCAGCCTGGAGGCGTCCAGGTCATCACCCTGGAAGTTCCGGCGCTCGGCCTTGCGGAACATCCGCGGGGGTTTGCCGAGCAACACATTCAGCGGCATATCCACCGGATCCTGTCCCGACAGCTGATCCGTGAGCACCAGTTGCCTGGAGGCCGTCGCCTGGCCCAGCACGGCATAGGGGCAGCGCTCGCGCCGGCACATGGCCTCGAACGCTTCGAGGCCGCCGGGTTCGATCGCCAGCACGTATCTTTCCTGCGATTCGTTGCACCAGATTTCCATTGGCGACATGGATGAATCAGCACTGGGAACCAGGCGTAATTCCAGCTTGCCTCCGTGTCCGCCGTCGTTGAGCAGTTCGGGCAGCGCGTTTGACAGTCCCCCTGCGCCAACGTCGTGCACGGACAGGACCGGGTTGCTCTCGCCCATCGCCCAGCAGGCGTCGATCACTTCCTGGCAACGCCGCTGCATTTCGGGATTGCCACGCTGCACCGAAGCGTAATCCAGGTCTTCCTGCCCCTGGCCGCTGCCGACAGACGAAGCGGCTCCGCCGCCCAGCCCGATCAGCATGGCCGGCCCGCCGAGAACGACGACGTGAGCACCGGGCTGCAGGGGCAGTTTTTCGACATGCTGCTCGCGGATTGTTCCCATGCCGCCTGCGATCATGATGGGTTTGTGATAGCCCCAGGTCATGCCATCGACTTCCTGCTCGAATGTCCGGAAGTAACCACACAGCGCCGGGCGGCCAAACTCATTATTGAACGAGGCGCCCCCGACCGGACCTTCGATCATGATGTCCAGCGGGCTGGCAATCCGGTCCGGTTTACCGGTCTCGTTGCGCCAGGGCAGATCGAGACCGGGCAGGTCGAGATGCGACACGGAAAAGCCGGTCAAGCCGGCCTTGGGACGGGCGCCCCGTCCGGTCGCGGCTTCGTCACGTATCTCGCCTCCGGAACCGGTGGCGGCGCCGGGGAACGGCGAGATCGCTGTCGGATGGTTGTGCGTTTCAACTTTGATCTGAAAAGGCAGGCTTTCACGGTGCCAGGAATAGACCCGGGTTTCCGGGTCGATAAAAAAACGCTCGCCTTCTGGCCCGCTCAGCACCGCTGAATTGTCATGGTAGGCCGACAACACCCCGCCGGGGGACTTTGCAAAGGTATTCCGGATCATCCCGAACAGGGTCTGCTCCAGCTCCTCACCGTCAATCGTCCAGTTGGCATTGAAAATCTTGTGCCTGCAGTGTTCGGAATTGGCTTGCGCGAACATCATCAGTTCGGCATCGCTGGGATCGCGCCCCATTGCGCGAAACGCCTTGACCAGGTATTCGATTTCGTCTTCCGACAAGGCGAGTCCAAGTTCACGGTCGGCTTTGCGCAGGGCCCCGGCGCCATCAATGGATACCGGAATGAAAACCAGCGGACGTGGCGGATTATGCTGGAACAGGGCATGCGCGTCGTCCAGTGAGCCCAGCACCGATTGCGTCATGCGGTCGTGCACCAGCGCACTGACCGCGGAATGATGCTGCTGCGGCAGTTCCGGCAGGTTATAGGCCACGCCCCGTTCGATCCGCAGTACCGTGTTCAGCCCGCAGTGCAGAGCGATATCCGTCGCCTTGGTGGACCAGGGCGACTGCGTCCCCAATCTCGGCACAACGAGTAACAGGCCTTTTGGGTCCAGGCTGTCTACCAGCCCGCCATGTAAAAGGTCCTGCAGAATACCGATCTGCGCTTGATTCGGCGGCTGCTCCGATTCAACCAGGTAGACGTAGCGGGCTTCCAACTCCGCCCCGGGGCCGGTGATTTCGCGAATCCGCCCGAGCAGTTTGTGTTTGCGAAATTCGGAAAGAGCGGGTTCTCCCGTGAGGCAGGTGAACGCGGACAAAGCAATACTCCCGGATAATGACAATCAGCCGGCGTGAAGCGCCGGCTTTCTGGGGAAACAGTTTAACCCACTATCGGGTTTCGGGGTTACTCCGAAGGGGCTTCAGCCGCGGCCATTTTGTCCAGGCGCTCGCGCAATTGTTCCGGCGGTACGTAACCCGGAATCAGGGTTCCGTCTTTGGTCAGAAGCGCCGGTGTTCCGGTGACGCCAAGCGCGACCCCCAGCTCGTATTGCTCGGCGATCGGATTTTCACAATGCTCCGGGTCCGGATCCGCTCCCTGCTTGGCCAGTGTCAGGGCAGCCTGTTGATCCGAGGCGCACCAGACCGAAACGGCCTTGTCGTAGGAATTGGAACCGATTCCCGCCCTGGGGAAAGCCATGTAATGGATGGCGATTCCGTTGTCGTTATATTCTTTGACCTGGGCATGCAGCTTGCGGCAGTAGCCACAGTCGATGTCGGTAAAAACCGTCAGGTCATAGGCCGGGTTCTCAGGAGCAAACGTGATCTGCTTGCTCGCGTCGATTCCGGCCATCAACTCCCTGCGAACTTCCGACTTGGCGACTTCGGTCAGGTCTTCGTGCGTTTCGAGGTTGACCACGCGGCCCTGGATCAGGAATTTGCCGTCGGCGGTGGCGTACACGATGTCACCACCAACCTGCACCATCAGGATTCCCTCGATGGGTGTTTCAGAGATGGCTATCGACTGCGCATTCGGCGCCAGTGCCCGAATCCGTTCTTCCACTACGCTGAATTCATCCTGGGCCTGGGCCACCATGGATGTTGTCAGCAGCAGGCCATAAATAATCGTTGAATAATGCTTCATGACGAACCTCTTGAATTATGTTTAGCTTCTTTACCCCCACAGCCCATCTGTGAAAGGCGGCTGCGCCAGACTGCATTAATTCAACCCGGTCGGGCCCTGCGGTGCTATCGCGCTAGTTTTACTGACCACGCAGTTTCGAATTCGTTCACCCGCGGGGATGATGCTCACTGTGCAATCGTTTCAGCCCCTCGCGGGCGATATGAGTATATATCTGGGTGGTCGAAAGATCACTATGCCCGAGCAGCAATTGCACGACCCTCAGGTCGGCCCCGTGGTTCAGCAGGTGTGTGGCAAATGAATGCCTCAGCATGTGCGGCGAGACCGGCTGGGCGATACCGGCCGCTTTCGCATGCTTTCCAATCGCGTACCAGAAGGCCTGGCGCGTCATTCCCGAGCGGCGGGCGGTCACGAACAACTGCGGACAATCGCCGCCGCGCATCAGCCCGGGCCTGGATTCCTGCAGGTAGCGTTGTACCCAGGTCAGCGCTTCTTCCCCAAGGGGAACCAGCCGTTCCTTCCCGCCCTTGCCCATGACCCGGACGACCCCCTGGTTGATGCTGATGTTGATGACGCCAAGATTGATCAGTTCACTGACCCGCAGCCCCGTTGCATACATCAGTTCGAGCATGGTGCGGTCGCGCAGGCCCACAGGGGTTTCCGTGTCCGGCGCCTCCAGCAATCCCACGACCTGTTTTTCGCTGAGTGCCTTGGGCAGACCCCTGCCGAGTTTCGGACTTTCAATCAATGCCGAAGGATCTTTCTCAATGCGCCCCTCGCGCAGCAGCCACTGGTAAAACTGCCTGAATCCGGAAAGATAACGTGACAGTGAGCGCGGGCTGTTCCCGGCCTGCATCCGGGTCGCAAGAAAGTGGAGAAGGTCTTCGCGGCTTGCGCCCTGCAGTTTACGGCCCCGGCTGTCCTGGTGCGCTGCGAGAAGCGACAGGTCGTAGCGGTAGCTTTGCAGGGTGTTGCCACTGAGCCCGCGCTCTGCCCAGACAGCGTCCAGGAATGCTTCGATCAGTGTCTCTTCGGTCATGTTTTCGCTCACAGGCTCCCCAGGTAATTCATCCACTGCGCGGCCGCCTCGCGGGTATTCTCATGACGCCCGGCCCTGTCCCAGTCTGCACCGGCGCTGTCCAGGTTTCCGAGGTTGAAATGCGCCATCCCCCGGAGCAGGTAGGCCTCGCCGGTCCTGTGGTCGTCCAACCCGCCTTTTTCCAGCGCCAGGTCCAGGGCTTCCACGGCCGCCTGCCAGCGCTCGAGGTCAGCCAGGATGAACCCGCGCCGCAGATCGACCTCACCGTCCCCCGCAGCCTTTCCCGCTGTCTCATACGCGGCCAGTGATTTTTCCAGTTCATCGGCGGCGTACCAGGATTCCGCAACCAGGGTCCAGTGTTCCCGGCTCGATTCGACGATACCATCCCTGATGCCCTTTTCCAGCACTTCCGCGGCCTTGTACGGAAGTTCCGAGTTACTGTACAGACTGGACAGGTAAAGGATATCCGACGGGCTGTTGAACAGGCCTTCACGATACGCCAGTGCGGCCACGGCGAGCGATTTTTCTTCCTGGTTCAGCCGGTAGCAGATCTGCGACAACTGCAACCAGTATTCTTTCCTGGCGGGCCAGTTCGCGATCATGACTTCCAGGGTTTCCGCAGCCTGTTGGTACTGTTCCAGTTCTGAGTGGGCGGCGAGTTCCAGTTGATACCAGGATTCACGGGGGGCGGCATCCATCGCGATGGCTTTCTGGATGGCTTTTAGTGCGCCGGCGTAATTTTCCTGCTCCAGGTAAAGCGAAGCCTGCAGCACATAGGCCGCCGGGGTAATGGTTTCGGGAGGCGCCATGCAAAACCACGCTTCAAGCTTCTCCAGCGCTTCGGGGTAACGTTCCTGCATGTAATAAAGCTGGGCCACCTGGTAGACCAGGGCAAACTGCGCAGGGTCGGGCAACACATCGAATTCAACGGCCCGCTCGAAGAAAACCAGGGACGACTGAAAGTTTTCGCGCGACCATTCCACCTGGGCCAGCGCCTGGTTGATGATGGCCTGCAAATAAGTATCGTGACCGGCTCGCTCCAGCATTTTTTGGAGGTCCTCATAGGCTTCATCGTACTGTTCTTCAGAGATTTTCCGGTAAACGGCATCGAGCCGGTTCCACGTCATCTCGTCAAGGGCCCGGGTAGTCACTTCGCGTTTCACGCCGCATTGATCAGCCCTGGCCGTGACAACGCCGGACCCTGTCAGCAGGACCGCGAAAACCAACAGGCAAGCCCTGCCCGCTCTTGTGTAGGCGCCGCAGCTCAATCTCCAGCCCTCATGATTTGTCCAGGCTGAAATCGATGACCTGGGTGGCGCGCCGTTCCACGGCGATTCCGTTTACCACCCGGGGTTTGAATTTCCACTTGAGAATGGCGCGGATCGCTTCACGGTTGAACACCCTTGGAGGATCCGATTCGATCACCTCCGGATCCGTTACAGTACCGGTTTCGGTGATCGTGAACTCCACTTTCACCCAACCCTCGGTGCCGGACAGGGCGGCCTCGCGGGGATACATCGGCCTGATCACCACGACGGGAATGATTTCGCCTTCAGCCGCCTGGTCTGACTGCTTGAAATCTCCAATGTACATGCCGGTGCCGGCGACCAGGGGCACATCGATATCCGGAATGTCGATCCGGGGCAGGTCCTGCATCTGCCGCTCCATTTTGGCTGACTGCATTTTCGGCGGTGGCGGCGTTTCCTTCGGCGGTGGCGGCCTGGGCAGCCGGCGACGGCTCCGGGTCTGCACTTCATCCGGAATTTCGACCGGGCCAAAGTGAACACCCGCGATCGCATCCCGTTCAACAGGATCGTCGGCCCCCAAAGATATCAACTTTTGCATGCCCAGGAATAAACCGAAAGTCACTCCGGCCGCTGCAATGGTTGCAAGCCCCGCACGCAGGACGTTCATTTGGTTTGTATCCTGTCATGCGTGTCAGGATTCATTCCGAGTCCCCCGGCCGCCGGGCGGAAATCGCGACACCTTCGACGCCGGCGAGCCTGACCTGGTCGATAACTTCGGTCACGGTTCCGATTCGCGAACCCCTGTCTGCGACGACTACCACGCCACCCTCGGGATTTTCGGCCCTGGCGCGCTCAACCATCTGCCTGACCTCGCGCAATTCAATTTGCTGTTTTTCCATCCAGATCTCGTTATTGGGCCTGATTCCAATCAGGATGGTTCCGTTCGACAGCGCCGTCGCCTGCTCAGCTTCGGGCCTGGAAATGAATGTACCGGTTTCCTTGGTAAAAGACGTGGTAACGATAAAAAAAATCAGCATGATGAATACAACATCCAGCATGGGCGTGATATTGATTTCGGTTTCTTCGATGTGTGCATGCCTTCGGGCCATGCTTCGTCCTCAATCCCGGCCTCCTGCAGGAGGCACGCGAAATCATCAATGGCGTTGCAACAGGTCTTCCAGTTGTTCTGTTTCGAGCCGCGCCTTGTGCTCCAGCCAGGTTCCGAACCAGACGCCCGAGAGCGCGGCCACCATGCCGGCCATGGTCGGAACCGTCGCCATCGACACCCCGCCGGCCATCGCACGGGCGCTACCGCCGCCGCTGAAGCTCATCACGTCGAACACGGCGATCATCCCGGTCACGGTCCCAAGCAACCCCAGCAAGGGGCAAATGGCAATCAATACCCTGATCAGCCCCACGTTCTGTCCGAGTTCCAGAGATGCCTGCGAAACCAGCCCCTGCCTGATCCGCCTGGCGTACCAGGAAGTCGAATCCAGCCTGGATTCCCAGGTGGCCAGGATGGACGATTTCCGGGCCGGGTAGACCCTGTACAAATACCATAGGCGTTCAAATATCAAGGTCCACATCAGCAGCATGACCCCCATGATTCCCCACAGGACACCGCCGCCGAGTTCCATGAAGTCCCGGACGGCGCCGATCGCTTCGTAGAACCAGCTCATTCGCGTTGCTCTGCGATCCTGGCGATCATGCCGGCAGCCTGTTCTTCCAGGACCTGGATCAATGCCCTCGATTTACCCTGCAGGAAGGCATGAAGCAGGGTCAGGGGAATCGCCACGACCAGGCCCAGAACCGTTGTCACGAGGGCGGTGGAAATGCCGCCCGCCATCATCCTGGGGTCTCCCGTACCGAACATTGTGATCATCTGGAACGTGGCAATCATGCCGACCACGGTGCCCAGCAATCCGAGCAAAGGCGCGACCACGTAGAGCACCTTGATGAAACCCAGGCCGGTTTCAAGCGGCGCCGTCTCACGCAGTATCGCTTCATCAAGCTTGAGTTCCAGCGTTTCGACATCCACTTCCGGATTGTCCAGGTAAACCGCCAGCACCCGGCCCAGTGGATTCCGCCTGTCGGCCTCGTCCGAATGCAGCTGGCGCTCGATCCTGCCGCCTGCCGTGTAAAGCAGGAATGCTTTCCAGAGGCACAACAATAACCCGATCACACCCACCCCGATAATCACGTAACCGACCGGGCCGCCGTCTTCCCGGACCCGCTCCAGGGGGGTCCTGGACTGCACCACGGCGCGCAGGATCTGCCCCCGCGTAAAATCCACGGACATCGCAACAGTCTCTCCCGGATAGGCGCTTTGCAGTTCATCGGCCATGTGCGAGAAACGGGCGGCGGGTTGCCGGGCCAGCTCGATGAAGTTGTCCCGGCTCTTGCGAATATCCCAGTCCAGGAAGATTCCATCGGACACTGCGTTGAATACGCCGAGCCTGACGATTTCAAGCGTCTCCTTCTGACCATCGGTTCTTTCGACCGGCGCCCGGAACTTCACGACTTTTCCGGATTCGGCGATCTCGGTCACCATGGCTGACCAAAGCGCCCTGAGTTCCGGTATTGTCGGTAGTTCCCGGCGCTCCGCCAGTTCAGCAAGAAACCGGGTCCGGCCCGGTCTTTGCGCGTTTACCATGGAATCTTCCAATACGGCCTGGACATCGCCGGATGCCTGGCGAACAATTCCGAACAGTTCACCCAGGTTACCCATGCGCTCGGCCAGCGTGGTTTCCAGGTCAGCCAGGGCCCTTTCGTTCCGGTCATATTCCACCCTGAGGAGATCGGATCGCGCGTTTTCATCCTCCAGTTCCCGGCGTGCTTGCGCCAGCAACTCGCGCTGGCTGTCGCGTTCCCGGATAAAACGGGCTTCACGCTCCTGGTTGATTTGCGCCTCGCTGCTGGCTGCCTGGCGGATCGTTTCCGCCAATTCATCCAGTGTCTGGGCACTTGCCGGTACCGCAAGAACCGGTAAAACAGCCGCGAGCAACAACCAGGCTGCCTTGTTCATTGCGAAGCCTCCTCCGGACCGGGCACCGGCAGCATGACCAGGTTTGGTGCTTTCTCATTCCTCGCTATGGCCAGGCCGTTTTTCACTTCGAAGCGGAAACGGTCGTCATCCAGCTCTTCGAACTGACGGGTGGCGGGGTTGAACCAGCCGGTCACCGACTGGTCGCTGGCCTGGTAGACCAACAGCACCCGGCCAACCCGCAAAAAATCCACGGTCTGGCCTGTCGTTGGCAACACGTCCGAGTAAGCTTCGGTCGTCCGGCCAAATTCCAGTTCGCCCTGGTAGGCTTCCATGACCCGGCGGTATTTTTCCGACGCTGTGACTTCCGCCTGGTCCATCATCGCCTGCAGACGTTGAACCCGGGCGCGCCGTTCACCGAGTCGAAACGGGATGTCCGCTGCAACAATCCGGTCCAGTGCCGAGATCATCTCGAGCATCAGGGGCACGACGCCGCGGTTGGTCTGTTCAAGCCCCTCCAGTTGGCGGTTGATCGATTCGACTTCGTTGCGCTGGTCGTTGACCACCTGCTCGAGGTTGTCGTTGTAGATCTTCAGGCTTTCGGTTTCCCGCACGACGGACCGGTACTCGATCAACAGATCCTCTGATTGCCGGGCCAGGTCCGACACCCGGGACTGGGTTGCCGCGGAATTTTCATTGATCTGCTTTTCCGCTTCTACAAATGAGTCCAGGCCCTGGGCCGATAGCGTGGTGAGCGGTTGCAACACAACGGCGAAAACGCCCAGCGTCAGCAGGATTGACCGGTGTATCAGTTGACTCGGCATGGGCGGTTCACGTTGTTCATCTCAGGAGTGAGGTTGGGGAATATTTGATGAATTATACACAGGAGCGATAATGGTCTAACCCGCATATTGCACCAAGGATCCGGAATTTACAGGGTAGCTGGTAAAACAGTTTGTTCGATCGTTCGAAATACCATAGCCGTAGCTATGGTTTGAGAAGGATCGGGCAAAATGTGAAGCCAGATGCGCTGTAAAACCGGATAGGACAAAGTGTAATCGCAGGTAAGCTGCAAAATCCATGCTAAGGTATTCTATGAAAAAAGGATTCATCAATCTCCGGGCCGCCTTGGTGCAATATGCGGGCTGAGCTGCTGATCGGCAGCGCGGGATCAATCAGTGTTCACAGGCCCTAAAAATACCGAACGGTCCGGCAGCCCCTGCGGCCTGCTCCGGCGTCTTGCGATCATGTTTTACGATGGCATCATCGTGATCTCGTTGCTGATGCTTGCGACCTTGCTTGCCATGCCGGCCGGTTTGGGAGGGCGGACCGCCATGAAGGATCCGGTTTACACCGGCGTACCTGTTTGCGGTCTGGTTTCTGTATCTCTCCTGGTGCTGGCACAGGGGTGGAATGACCGTCGGCATGCGGGCATGGCGCGTAAGAATCGAGGACAGAGAGGGGCATAAACCGGGTTGGGGAGCCTCCGCGATCCGTTTCCTGGTTTCACTGGTTTCCACCGCGATAGCCGGTCTGGGCTTTCTCTGGTCGCTGTTTGATCAAGGCAAACGCACCTGGCACGACATTTTGAGCGGAACCCGCCTGGTCAGGTATTAGTGGCCTGTAACAGAGAAATCGAAAGCGCCTGGCTCGGTCTGATGGCGTCTGGCTTGATCTTCACTCTGCCGATAGCTACGGCTATCGACCTCGCTCCAGACCTGCGCCAACCACCACCATCCCTTCGTCATCCGTCTTCCGCTTCCTCTGTTACAGGCCACCAGCGGCCTTCGATGGGCCTGCCGCAGACTGTGGTGGGGCCGTGATCAGACGGATCGGCGCAATATGGCGATCGCTACGAACACCAGCACCAGGATGGGAATCAGAAGCATCAGCAGTGGCGGAAATTCGTAAACTGCACCCAGTTTCTGCAGAGCGCGGCTCACGATCATGAAAATTCCGCCCAACGTCATCCCGAAGAAAAGACGCACACCGGTGTTTTGCGACCTGGCCTGGCCGAACACGAAGGGCATTCCCGCCAAAACCAGGGCCAGAACCGTGAATGGGAAAAGGGCTTTTTCCCACAGCACGGCGAGGTAGGCGGTGTCGTCGAGGCCGTTCTCTTCGAGGTATTGCAGGTACTCCCACAGGGATCTCGCAGACAGGTACTTGGGCCGTGTCACGGCGGAATCCAGTAATTCAGGCCGCACTTCGGTCAACCAGTCGGCCGACTCAGTGCGTGTCACCGATGCACCCTGGTCCGTGAATTCCACGGCGGCGACCTGCTCCAGTTTCCAGCCCTTGCCATCATGGGTTGCGCTCTGGGCACGCGTGATGGACTGCAAGTCGGCCCTGTCCGAAAAGCGATAGATGACGATATTCTGGAAATCAACCGACTGCTGCCCGCGGTCCGCCACCAGGATCGGGCGCTGGATATTTACAAAATCCGCACCGTCGCGAATCCACATGCCGCCAGGCCCCCCGATAATGGCCTGCCCCACCAGTTCACTCAGTCTGAAAGCACGGGCCTGCTGCTCCGCTGCGGGAGCTACCCACTCACCCATGATCATCACCGGGATGGTCAGCATCAGGGTGCCGGCCAGCGCTGCAACCGCCAGTCTCAAACGGGAAATGCCGGAAGTCCGGAACGCAACGAGTTCATTGGCAGCGGCCAGGCCGCCGACGCCCAACAGGGCGCCAAGCAATGCCGAGACCGGAAAGATCTGATAGGCCAGCCGCGGCGTTGTCAGGGCCAGCACCCATAGCGCGTCCAGGGTTCCGTAATCGTTCTCCACGGAACGCAATTCATCCAGCAGGCTGAGCAAAAGAAACAACGTGGTCAAAACGCACCACACGGCAAAAGTGCCCAGCAGGGCAGCGCGGCCGATATACAGGTCAACCAGTTTTACCATGGCTCAACCCATCCCCACCATGCGGCCCTGGCGCCGTAACCAGACCAGGCTGATAACGAGGGTCAGCAGGTGTATCCACCACAGACCGATCGAGATGGGCATGTCGCCTTTCAACAGCCAGTTCCGGCACATATAAAGCGTGTTGACGTAGACGATATAGGCAAGGATACCGAGCAGGACACGGCCGCCACGGCCTTCCTTGGGTGCCGAATGTGCCAGCGGGATGGCCATCAGTCCCAGCACAAAGACCGCCAATGCGGGCGCAATCCGCCACTGGATTTCAACCACGTCTTCCACCGCAGCCGAGAAAAGTATCTCACCGCTTTTTTTTGCTTCCGTCGGTTCCGGTTTGACCCGGCTTTCCTGTTCCGGCAGCTTGGTATCGTTGCGCGAAAAATGCATGATCCCGAAATCGAGCGTATCCGCCCCACCCTCGGTGACCTGCCCGTTCTCGAGCGTCAGGAAACGCCCCCCGGTATTTTTGTCCAGCCAGTAGTAGCCTTTTTCCGCGCTCCAGATTTGCTCTCGTCCTTTGTGGGTCAGCTGGATGAAGACGTTTTTGAGGGTGCGGCCGTCCTTCTCCACCGCTTCAACGTACAAAACCAGGTCCCCGTCCCGTAAAACGTGAAAAGTGCCGGCCTGCAACCCCCACTCGGCGGCATTCCGGAAAGCTTCCAGCAACTTCTGCTGGGTCGTGGACGCGGCCAGGGGCGCCACGAACAAACCCAGCGCCAGCAATGCGGCCGAAATCGGCATCAGCAGGTTGAACAGGGGACGCAACATCATTTGCCACCTGAAACCGCTGCATCTCATCACCGACATTTCCTGGTCCCGGTAAAGCCGGCCCAGACCCCAGATGACGGAAATAAAGACGCTCAGGGGAACGATGGTTCCGAGAACCTGAGGCATTTTCAGGGCAATCAGGGTCCAGAGCAGGCCGGCGGGTACTCGTCCCCCGGCAATGTCATTGAGCAGTTCACCCAATGCTACTCCGATCATGACAATCAACAGCACGACCGTCACAGCCAGAAAAGTCCAAAGCCATTCGCGGAAAATATATTTCTGCAGGATATTCAGGATGACCTCATTGCGCATGAAAAAATTGGCCGGGGCTGCAGTTTAGCAGTATTCCGCTCATTCAAAAATCAAAGCCTAATTCAGCGGGAATTTCTAGTAGAATGCCGTTTTCAATTTTCATAAATGGCCGTAAATCCATTTTCGGCACATTAAAACTCTAAGGACCATCCATGAAACTGAACCTGGACAATAATCCACCTGTCGGCATTACTTCGGGATGTCTCGTGATCGGTGTGACCGATGGCGGGAGCCTGTCGCCCGCCGCGACCGCCATTGATGAAGCCAGCGGGGGTGCAATCAGCCGGATGTTGAAGGACGGGGACATTGATACCGGACTGGCAAAAACCACTTTTCTGCACGACCTTCCCGGCCTGGCGGCCCGGCGGGTTTTGGTCACAGGTTTCGGAAAGCCTGAAAAATTAACTCTTGCCCGATTCGACCGGGGCTGCCTCGCAGCCGGCAAGGCGCTGCGTGACCATCCGCTGAAGGACTGCCATGTTTGTATCCATGACCTCGAGTTTGCCGGACTGGGGATAGAGCAGCGACTGAAACAGGCTGCCCTGGCGATTCACCGGGCCAACTACCTCTACACGGCGACCAAGCCCCAAAAAGAAGATTCCCCGGCACCCTTGCGTTCCGCATCATTCCAGGGTGGGGAGGAACTCAAATCCGCACTTGACGTCGCCGAGGCTTTCGCATCGGGTTTCGAAAAAGCCAAAAACCTTGGCGACCTGCCTCCGAACATCTGCAACCCCGCTTACCTCGCCCAGGAAGCCGCCGGCATTGCACGTCAGTACAAACGTGTCGAACTGGAAGTCCTGGAAGAAGATGACATGGCCAAGCTGGGTATGGATGCTTTGCTCGGGGTTTCCAGGGGCAGTGCGAACCGCGCCCGGTTCATTGTCCTCAATTACTCCGGCGGGAAAGCCGGCCAGTCCCCGGTCGTTTTGATCGGAAAAGGCGTGACCTTCGATTCCGGCGGATTGTCCCTCAAGTCCGGCGAAAACATGATGCAGATGAAATTCGACATGTGCGGCGCGGCAGGCGTGCTCGGTGCCTTTGTCGCGTGTGTCAAACTGCAAATGTCCCTGAACGTGATCTGTATCGTGGCGGCCGTGGAAAACATGCCGGACGGTGATGCCTACCGCCCGGGAGATGTGATCACCAGCATGTCAGGCAAAACCATCGAAGTGCTCAATACCGATGCGGAAGGCCGCCTGGTCCTGTGCGACGCGATCACCTACTGTCAGAAATTCAACCCCGACGTGATCATTGACGTCGCGACGCTTACAGGCGCCTGCGTGGTTGCCCTGGGCCACCATGCGACCGGACTGATCAGCAACGATGACGAACTTGCGGATGGCCTGCTCGCCGCCGGCAATGCGGTGGTCGACCGCGCCTGGAGGCTGCCGCTGTGGGAAGAATACCAGTCCCAGCTGGACAGCCCGTTTGCCGATATGAAAAACGTCGGCGGAATGCCGGCCGGTGTGTTGACCGCTGGCTGCTTTCTCTCGCGATTTGCAGAAGACCAGCGTTGGGCGCACCTGGATGTCGCCGGTTCCGCCTGGAAATGGGGCGGTGATGAAGGCGCCTCCGGCAGACCGGTCGGCTTGCTGGCCCAATATCTTCTCGATCGTTCGAATCCCGCAAGTGGCCAATAGACGAACCAGCGATGAACGACAGCTGCCAAGTTGATTTCTACGTTCTGGCCAGCGCGGAACAGTCCGCGAATCACATTGCGTGCCGCCTGGCCATGAAAGCCTGGGAACAGGGTCACCGTGTCATGGTACTTGCAGCGGATGAAAACGAGGCTTCACTGCTGGACGTGATCATGTGGGATTTTCCGGTGGGAAGGTTTCTTCCTCATTCAAGAGGGGCCGGAGATGAAGACACACCTGTCAGCATTAGCGTCCATGGGACAGAGATCCCGGACGGCCGTGACGTTGTGATCAACATGGCGGATCAGCCCGTGTCCGAGCCCGGCCGCTTCAAACGCCTGCTGGAAATCGTTCCGGGCGCTGAAAAGCAGCGCCTGGCCTCACGCCAGAAATTCCGCGTATACCGGGAACAGGGGCTGGAGCCGTCGACCCACAGTATGGGCCCTGGCCGCTGACACACTTGAAATCAACACCAGTGACGAACAACATGGAAAAGAGCTACGACCCCCGCGAAATTGAACAGCGCTGGTACCGCGCCTGGGAAGAAAAAAACTATTTCAAACCGGCGGGTGGCGATCATCCGTACTGCATCATGCTGCCCCCTCCCAATGTCACCGGCAGTCTGCACATGGGTCATGCCTTCCAGGACACCATCATGGATACCCTCACCAGGTGGCAGCGCATGAAAGGCGCCGACACGCTGTGGCAGCCCGGGACGGATCATGCCGGCATCGCAACGCAAATGGTTGTTGAAAGAAAACTCCTCGCGGAAGGCCGTTCCAGGCATGACCTCGGCCGTGAGCGTTTTGTTGAAGCGGTCTGGGACTGGAAAGAGCACTCCGGCGATACGATTGGCAAGCAAATGCGCCGGCTCGGGGCATCCGTCGATTGGTCCAATCATTGCTTCACGATGGACGAAAGGCTTTCCAACGCGGTCCAGAAAGTCTTTGTTGACCTGTACCAGGAAGGCTTGATTTACCGTGGCAAACGACTGGTCAACTGGGACCCTGTCCTGCACACGGCGCTTTCCGACCTCGAAGTGATCTCGGAGGAAGAAAACGGCAAGATGTGGCACATCCGCTATCCCCGGACGGATGGCCGTGGCCACCTGATCGTGGCCACAACCCGCCCCGAAACCCTGCTCGGTGATACCGCTGTCGCGGTGAACCCGGAAGACGACCGGTACCGGGACCTGGTCGGCCACACGCTGGAATTACCGTTAACGGGGCGCACGATTCCGGTCATCGCCGACGATTACGTAGACGTCGAATTCGGTTCCGGTTGTGTAAAGATCACGCCCGCCCATGATTTCAACGACTATGAAATCGGCAAACGGCACGGGCTGGAATTGATCAACGTACTGGACGTCAACGCCTGCCTGAATGAAAACTCGCCGGAACAATACCGGGGGCTGGATCGTTTCGAGGCGCGAAGCCGGATCGTCAATGATCTCGACAAGCTCGGCTTGCTGGAAAAAATTGAAGATCATCGCCTGATGATTCCGCGCGGCGACCGGTCACAGGCCGTCGTCGAACCCTATCTCACCGATCAGTGGTATGTAAAAATCGCCCCGCTCGCCAAACCGGCCATTGCAGCGGTAGAAGACGGCCGGATCCGGTTTGTTCCCGCCAACTGGAGCAAGACCTATTTTGACTGGATGAACCGCATCGAGGACTGGTGCATCAGCCGCCAACTCTGGTGGGGCCACCGGATCCCGGCCTGGTATGACCCGGACGGGAACATCCATGTCGGAACCAGCGAGCAAGACGCCCGGAACCGGTCCGGCCTCTCTGCCGAAATTGAATTGAAACAGGACGAAGACGTACTCGACACGTGGTTTTCTTCTGCGCTGTGGCCGTTCACGACCCTGGGCTGGCCGGAAAAGACAGACTACCTGGAGCGGTTTTATCCGACCAGCGTGATGGTCACCGGTTTCGATATCATTTTCTTCTGGGTAGCCAGGATGATCATGATGGGACTGAAGTTCATGGAAGATGTTCCCTTCAGAACCATTTATATTCACGGCCTGATCCGCGACGGGCACGGACAGAAGATGTCCAAGTCCAAGGGCAATGTGCTGGACCCGATTGACCTTATTGACGGCATCGAACTGGACCAGCTCATCAGGAAAAGAACCACCGGCCTGATGCAGCCGCAGATGGCCCCGGCCATCGAGAGAGCCACGAAAAAGGAATTTCCCGATGGCATACCCTCTTTCGGCACCGATGCGCTCCGGTTTACATTCGCGGCCCTCGCCACGACCGGACGCGACATCCGTTTTGACCTGGGCCGGGTCGAGGGTTATCGCAACTTCTGCAACAAACTGTGGAATGCAACCCGCTTTGTACTGATGCAAACAGAAGGTAAAACGGTCAGGCCGGAAGCCCGGCACGGCATCATCGACCGCTGGATCATTTCGCGCATGAACCGGATGATCACCGAAGTGGAATCGCAGCTGGGCGATTACCGCCTCGACCTCGCGGCCCAGGCGCTCTATGAATTCACCTGGAACGAGTACTGCGACTGGTACCTTGAATTCTCCAAGGCCATGCTGCAGGCATCGAGTGAAGAAGAACAGGCCACCACCCGCAACACGCTGTTGACCGTACTCGAAACCTGCTTGCGAACCCTGCACCCCATCATGCCGTTTATCACCGAAGAAATCTGGCAGCGCGTGAAAGCTCCGCTGGAAATTGAAGGTGAAAGCATCATGCTGCAGCCTTTTCCCGTGCCGGGCCGTTTGACGAAGTCGCCGAACAGGATGTCGACTGGATCAAGAACGTGGTCCAGGGAATTCGCCGGATCCGTTCCGAGCTGAACCTGTCACCGGCCAAAGCCCTCGATGTGCTGTTCCAGGGAGGTCATGCCGCCGATCACAGCCGCCAGCAGCGGTTCCCGGGTGTCCTGTCACAACTGGCCCGAATTCAGTCAATGAGCTGGGCAGACGAAAAAACGGACACTGCGCAGTGTGCCGTCGCCCTGGTTGGCGATTTGAAAATACTGATACCGCTGAAGGGACTGGTGGATGTGGAAGAGGAACTTGCGCGACTGATGAAGCAGCTTGAACGCGAAAACATCGATCTCAAGAAAGCGGAAGGAAAACTCGGTAATCGCCGTTTTGTCGAAAATGCACCGGCTGCCGTGGTGGAACAGGAACAGGAGCGGCTGCTCTCCCACAAGGCCAACGTCGATAACCTGCACAAGCAGATTCGCCAGCTGGAACTGTTGCGTGATTAAGTTTTGTTTATTACCGCGGTTGGCTGGCCCTGATCCAACAGCTCGAGGCGCATGATAATGGCGTTTTCCTTGCCCTGGTCGGACCGGTAATAATCCGGCCTTTCCGCAACTACCTCGAACCCGTTTTTTCGATAAAGCGAGATACCCGCATGGTTGCTGGGCCGAACCTCGAGAAAAATACAGAAACAATCCTGCAGGCGCGCCAGCCGGATCACGTGGTCGAGCAGAATACTCCCGAAGCCCATTTTCTGGTATTCACTGGCGACACACAGATTCAGGAGGTGACTTTCACCGGCTGCATGGCTCTGGATTGAGTACCCGGCCAGATCGCTGCCCAACTGCAAACCCCAGCAGTCATAACCGACGCGGAGGCAATCCGCGAAAATTCCGCGGGTCCAGGGATACGGATAGACCGCCAGCTCTATCTCCATGATGCGGTCAAGGTCATGCTCGCTCAGCCGGCGAATCAGGGGGTGCAGCGTGCCGGGCTCGGCTATCATGATGGCATCAGGCCCGCACACCATCTTTTCCGGAGACCTGTTTCCAGAACGTCTGCTTGGCGGCGCCGTTGGCCGCCAGGACTTCCAGGCTATCGGCAACCAGGACGCGGGCCGATCCAACGACCATCGGAACTTCGCCCTTGAACAGCCGCATTCCCGGTCTGGCGCCGAACAGCACCACCCGGGTAAACAGGTATTGGCCAACCGCCTCTTCCAACGAGGTGCTTTCGGGCCGGCCTTCGGGGTCCGGCCATGCCCAGACAGCACCGCCGCCAAGCGCCCTGGAGACGTCACAGGCAAACGGACCGGCAGCGAGTTCAGCGGAATCGCAGATCAGCAAAGTATCACCCTCTCCCGGTTGCAGAACCAGCCGGTTGGAATCCGGGTCGTGCAGCCTGGCTGACCATATGTCAAAGCCCATCGCTTCAAGATAGGCCCGGCGCCGGGATTCAATCATTTTCCCGGTTCTTTCTTCGGAGCGACTTTTGCTTTTCGGCCGGCCCGCCGGTTTTTCCATGCCTGCCGGCCGAGCACCGTCATGACCAGCCCGGAACAGACATAGATGATGCCGACCGCCATCATCACCGAGGGGGGGTCAACCGCCAGCAGTACAAACACCAGCACGACCAGAAACAGGAAGCCGGTGGGGATTTTGTCTCCGCGAGGCCAGGACTTTCCGCTGAAATAGCGAATGCGTGAAAACATCAACAACCCCAGGGCGACCGTTTCAAACCACAGTATCCAGCGAACCGACTCGCCCGGGATGCCCTGGTCGGTAAAAAACCAGATCGTTGAAACCAGCGTGCCGGCCGCGGCCGGTGACGCCAGCCCCTGGAAAAAGCTCTTGTCTGCGCTTGACGCCTGCGTGTTGAACCGCGCCAGCCTCAGCGCTGCGCAAGCAACAAAAAGAAACGCGGCAAGCCAGCCAAGTTTGCCGGCTAGGGGGCTGATTTCACGCATGGAGGAGAGCGACCAGTTGAAAGCCAGCAGCGCCGGCGCCAGCCCGAAAGAAATCAGGTCCGACAAGCTGTCGTACTGAACACCGAATTCACTCTGCGTATTGGTCAGGCGAGCCACCCTGCCATCAAGGCCGTCCAGCACCCCGGCAATCACCACGGCAACGGCCGCGGCAGTGTAATGGCCATTGATCCCGGAAATGATCGAATAGAAACCGGCGAAGAGCGCGCCGGTCGTCAGTGCGTTCGGAAGCAGGAAAACGCCTTTATGTACTATTTTTCCACCGTGCTCCATGCCGTCTCCTCTGCAATTGCCGACCGGGCAATAATAACACCCACTGGTATACTGAATTAGGCAAAAAAACATCGACTATGTTATAAGAAAAACTGCTTCATAGCAGGGAACGCAGATGAAACAGGTAATTTGCACACAAAGACCCGTTCAACGCCGGACAGGAATTCTGTTCGTCCTGGCCATCCTGGCCGGCTTTTGCTGGCTCAACACCGGGTGGGCCGCCGAAGTCTATACCTGGAAGGATGCCGATGGCGTAACCCATTTCAGCGACATGCCACCGGAATCCGGAGACGCACAGCAGATCGAGGTGGAGGAAGCCTACTACCCCGGCTCCAGCGGCGCCTATACCGACGGTGAAGCTGGAGCGTCAGAACCGGAACCGTCCGGGGAAGACGACAATCCGATGACCGAGAACCCGCAGAATCTCGCCGAGCAGCGGCGGGAACAGCTTGCCAGGGACCGCCAGGAACGAGAGGAAGCGAAGGCGGAAACCGACGCCTTGTGTGAGCAGAACCGGCAACTTCTCGAACGCCTGGAGCCTGCCCGCAGGGTGTTTTACACCAACGAGCAGGGGGAAGAAGTTCGGATGGACGACGAAGAGCGGGTTGGACTGGTGGAAGAGGCCAAAGATTTCATGGCCGAAAACTGCAAGTAATCGGTTCCGCATGCAACTCAAGTCGGTGGTTTAAGCGGCCGATATCCTGTTAAGCGAACGTTTCAGGGTGGAGCCGTGCTCCAAATCCGGCAGCGGCTGCTCCAACCCTGCCCTGACCCTGTTGCCAGGGCAACGGGATTCAGTGGGATTCAGCCTCATCGGTAGCCAGCCAGAATCCCAGGTCGCGCTGTAACAATCGCCCCAGGAGTTCAACATCGTCTTTCAGTTGTTCCCGCAGGACATCCGCCATTTGAGCCGAAAGTGGGGCCGGTCGCCTGGGAGCCTTGTTAAGCTTCGTGATCCGTTTGACCAGGTTTGGACGTATCGTGCCGTCTTCCCGGTATTTTCGCTTGCGACGTTCCAGGGTATCAATGAACTTTCCACCCTTGGTAGCCGTGTTAATAGCAGGCGCTGGATCCAATAGTATCGATACATCTGGCTTTCAAGGCGTCGCTCGAATTCGGTCTGACCATCGTAGTCAAGCCCCAGGAAGTCAAGCAAGGCGCGGTACACCGACAGGGCGTCTGAGGTAAAATCATCAAACACGATAATATGTACCCGGTCACGGCCAACATCGTTGAACAGCGCTCGATCCGGGCACCGAAACTGGCGCATTCGCGATAGTTCAGAACGCGTGAATCAAGACAGGTGTCCGGTATGTTTTCACCTCTTGCGCGCGCCGGCTGCAATGCCCAGGCCCTGGCAAAGTCCTTTTCAGTCTCCTGGAACAGGAATAACATCCGCTGGTGATATGAAGGCAGCATGGTCAGAGGATTGCGTACCATGACGATGAATTTTGCATCAGGATTGAAATGCCGGATCCACTCGATAGACTCCGGAAGGTGCAAGTAGGACACGGATCCCTCACCCGCTGCGCGTGTTTCGCCGGTTCGATGAGAAAAATATCGGTCGATATAATCGTGCTTGATGGCGTCTTCGGAAGGTAATTCGCTGAGCCGGGTGAAATAATGCGTTTCCTTGGGGCGCGAAAAACAGATCTGGGGATGGCGCATAAGGTAGCGCGAAAGGGAGGTTGTGCCGCAACGGGGCGCTCCTATAATAAAGAAATCCGGGAAACCTTGTAGGCGGGTCATGGGTGCAGGCTCGGTCAATGGGTTATCAGGATCCGGCGGGCGTATCTTTGCAAACAATTCAGGTGCGAATCATACATCAGGGTGTCCGGAAAAAGCAGGACGTTTCTGCAATAAGGAATCCGAAATCAGTTCAATACATGCAAAGCCTTTTTGCCAATGACACCATCCGGTAGCCATCGCTGATGCTCAAGCGTGTCGCGATAAATTTTGTCAGGATACTCAAAGGGCGCGGAATTGCGGGCGTATTTTCCGCCATTTCCACAGCCCTGATGGCACACGCCCTGCCGGTAGAGCAGTTCGGGCTGATCGTCCTGCTTCATACCTATGTCAAAGTGGTCAAAGGACTATTCAACTTCAATACTTACGAGACTATCGTCAAGTATGGTGTGCCGCTGCAGGACGGCGGCAATGAGCCCGAGTTGAAAAGCCTGTTGCGGACAACCTTTTCCATCGACTTTGTTTCCACGCTCATTGCCACATTGGTTGGACTGGCCGCCGTTCCGGTGACAGCCCATTTACTCCACTGGGACCAGCAACTGACCCGATGGGCCTTTTTTTATACCCTGATTATCATCACCACCGGGGTTAATACCAGCAACGGGATACTCCGCCTCTACGACCGCTTCGATGCCCTGAGTGTTCAGTACACCATCCAGCCCGCGGTCAGATTGCTGCTGGTCATCCTGGCATGGGCCCTGGAGGGCGGCATGTTGATGTTCATCCTGGCCTGGGGGATTGGCTATTGTGCCGGCAATATTTACCTGTTCATACGGGGTCAGCTGGAATTGAGAAATCACCTGGCCACTGCTTTTTTTGAAGGTTACCACTGGCGCGAAATTTTCGACTGGGATCGCGAATTCTGGCGGTTCATCGGCGTGGTTTATTGGCAGACCAATCTGGATCTCATACCGAAACAGCTTTCCACGCTGCTGGCCGGTAACTTGTTGGGACCGGCGGCTGCCGGTCTTTTCCGATTGGCGCGGGAGATTCAAACGGTTCTGAACCGGCCTGCAGAAATGCTGGGGAACGTCCTGTTTCCCGACCTCACCAGGGCCTGGCATACGGACAGAAGCAGTTTCAGGAAACTGTCTTTTCGAACTTCGCTCATCGCCGGCTGTTCCGGCCTGCTGGTCGTGGTATTCGCCTGGTTTGCGGGTGAATGGATACTCGCCCTGATCGGTGAGAACTACGTACCGGCCGCCCCGTTAGTGGTGCTGCTCTTGCTGGCTGCATCGTTTGATTTTGCCAGCGCGCCCCTGCGGGCGTCGGCCTACGCAATGGGCAACGCGGGCATCCTGTTACGAATTCACATCCTCGGCACAGCCGTTTATGTCCTTCTTTTCTACGCGATGGCCAGCTTTATTGGCCTGATCGGGGCAGGTTTGGCCTCTGTCCTGACCTCCCTGATGACTTTTACCCTGACAGCGCGGCTGATGACCCGGAAACACCGGTTTTCCGGCCCGGCCTGATCCCGTCATTGGGCCCGTCGCCCGCGCCTTTTGGCGGGAACCAACCTTCACAAGCCAAAGCCTGTAAAATCTGTCAAAATGCCAGCTGAACAAAGCCGGCTGCAAGATCACGCCGCACGCCTGGAAGCCACTAAGGCGCTGGTGAATGACGTCGACGGCACGCTCAAGGACGGCGGCATGTACTGCGGTCATGACGGTGAAGCCCTGAAATAATTCAACACGCGCAGTGCGGGAGGTCTGCGATTTGCTGCTGGCCCACAGACCCGATTCAAACCGGGAGCCCGCCGCTACTTGACCTGGCGGCGCTCCGAAAACGCTATACTATGTGCCACAGGACAGCAGAATCCAAAACGTATGAAAACCAGCAAATTTCACATAATAACCACCCGTGAAACCCCGGCGGATGCCGAGATCGCCAGCCACCAGTTGATGCTGCGCAGCGGCATGATCCGGAAATTGACCGCCGGTATTTACAGTTGGTCGCCGCTCGGTTGGCGGGTACTGAAGAAAGTCGAAAAGATTGTCCGGGAAGAGATGGACCGGGCCGGCTATCTCGAGATGCTGATGCCGGCTGTCCAGCCGGCTGAACTGTGGAAAGAAACCGGGCGTTGGGAGGATTTCGGCGGGCAACTGCTCAAAATCCAGGACCGGGCCGGGCGCGACTACGTCTTCGGGCCGACCCATGAAGAGGTCATCACCGACCTGGCGCGCAATGAACTGCGCAGCTACAAGCAGTTGCCGGTGACGTTCTACCAGATACAAACCAAGTTCAGGGACGAAATACGGCCGCGTTTCGGCGTGATGCGCGCCCGCGAGTTCCTGATGAAGGACGCCTATTCCTTCCATATCGACGAAGCGAGCCTCGATGCGACCTACTGGGAAATGTATGACGTGTACTCGCGGATTTTCGAACGCGCCGGGCTGCGGTTCCGGGCCGTGCGTGCGGACTCCGGCGCCATCGGCGGCAGCCAGTCGCATGAATTCCATGTACTGGCGGATTCCGGTGAGGACCTGATCGCATTTTCCAGCGAATCAGATTTCGCCGCGAACGTTGAATTGGCTGAAGCCGTGGCTCCTCCAGGTGAGCTTGCCGCCCCGGCGGAAGAGCTTCGCCTGGTCGATACGCCGGACGCCCACACGATCGTTGAGCTGGTGGAACAATTTGGTTTGCCGGTTGAAAAAACCGTGAAAACCCTGGTCGTGGAGGCGGCGGAAGAATCCGGTTCAGGCTTCGTGGCACTGTTGGTGCGTGGCGACCACACGCTCAACGAATTCAAGGCGGTCAAATTGCCGCAGGTCGCAAACCCCTTGCGCTTCGCAAGCGATGAAGAAATTCGGGCAGCCATCGGTGCCGGCCCCGGCTCACTCGGACCGGTCGGCCTGAAAATACCCTGCATCATGGATCGCAGCGTGGCGCTGATGTCGGATTTCGCCGCCGGCGCCAACCAGGACGGCAAACATTATTTCGGCGTCAATTGGGGCCGCGATACCGAAATACCGCCACAGGCGGACCTGCGAAACGTCGTTGAAGGCGACGCCAGTCCGGATGGCAAAGGCACGATACTGCTGGCCCGTGGAATCGAAGTGGGCCATATCTTCCAGCTCGGCACCAAGTATTCGGAATCGATGAACGCGGTGGTGCTGGGCGAAGACGGGAAATCCCACGCGATGCCGATGGGTTGTTACGGAATCGGCGTCTCGCGCATCGTTGCCGCGGCGATCGAACAGAATCACGACGAAAACGGGATCTGCTGGCCGGAACCCATCGCGCCGTTCCAGGTCGCCATCCTGCCGATGAACGCGAGCAAGTCCTACCGTGTGCGTGAAGCGGCGGAAAAACTCTATGAAGAACTGCAGGCCGCGGGCGTGGAAGTCCTGCTCGACGACCGTAATGTGAGGCCCGGCGTGATGTTCAATGACATGGAACTGATCGGAATTCCGCACCGCGTGGTCATTGGCGAGCGCGGGCTGGACCAGGGTGTTCTCGAATACCGCAAACGGACCGATTCGGAAAACGGTGAAATCCCGCTTGAAGGCGCCGTCGCAGCAATCCTGGAGAAGCTGGGTTAGGGAGCCACACCCTCGGTCACCACGAAGCTCAGTGAGCCGACGGTTTCGATAACGCAGTCGACGCGGTCACCCGGCACCAGGGCGCCCACACCGGGCGGTGTGCCGGTGAATATCAGGTCGCCCGCTTTCAATTCGAAATAACGGGATAGCCCGGCAATGATTTCCGGCACGGACCAGGTCATTTCACCGGTGTTACCCCGCTGCCGGATCTCGTTGTTCACATCCAGGCGAATCGATGCGTTTTCCGGATGACCGCCATCAGAAGCCCGGCGGATAGCCGACACCGGCGCTGAATGATCGAAACCTTTCGCGGTGCTCCAGGGCCTGCCCTGCTTTTTGGCTTCCGCCTGTAAATCGCGACGGGTCAGGTCCACCCCCGCTGCGTAACCAAAAACCTTTTCCAGCGCCTGCTCCACCGGGATGTCGACACCCCCTGCACCGAGTGCGACGACCAGTTCCGCCTCGTGGTGCAGGTTTTGGGTCATCGGAGGATAGGGCACCGCATCACCCGTGAAAACGGCGTTGGCGGGTTTCGAAAAAAAGCAGGGAGGTTCACGCAGGGATGTCCCCATTTCCCGGGCGTGTTCCCTGTAGTTGCTGCCCACGCAGTAAATGCGCCGGACCGGGAACATGGCCGCGCTTCCCTTGACCGGCACCTGCGGGGTGGTTTCAGGGCTGAAAACGTACTCACTGTGAGAACCTTCCATGCGGCTCATGTCAGCCTCCGTATACCAACGGCATCCCGGATTCGCGCCAGGAAAGGCGTCGCGAAAGCCCGCGCCTTTTCAGCGCCTTCACGCAGGGTATTTTCGATCTGTGCCGGCTCTGCGATCAGCGCGTCGTAGCGTTCGCGGCTTCCGGCAAGTTCCCGGTTGATCAATTCGAACGTCTGCTGCTTGGCTTCTCCCCAGGCAATACCGTCCCGGTAAGCCTGGCGCATGTCTTCCCGTTGCGCCTTGCCGGCGAAAGCCGCATAGATCGCGAACAGGGCCGAATCGTCCGGGTCCTTGGGCTCACCCGGCTCCAGTGAATTGGTCACGATCCGCATGATGGCTTTGCGCAGCTGCTTTTCGGGCAGCCAGAGCGGAATCGTGTTGTTGTAGCTCTTGGACATTTTCCGTCCGTCCTTGCCCGGCAGAACCGCCACGTGCTCTTCAACGACGGCTTCGGGCAGGGCGAACAACTCTCCGTAGTGATGGTTGAAACGCTGGGCGATGTCCCGCGCCATCTCCAGGTGCTGCACCTGGTCTTTTCCCACCGGCACGTGCGTGGAATTGAACATCAGGATGTCGGCGGCCATCAGTATCGGGTAGCTGAACAGGCCCATCGTGATGGCGAAATCCGCATCTTCCCCGGCATCGATGTTTTCCTGCACGGACGCCTTGTAGGCATGGGCGCGGTTCATCAAGCCCTTGGCAGTGGAGCAGGTCAGAATCCAGGTCAGCTCGGGAATCTCGGGAATGTCGGACTGGCGGTAAAATACGGCCCGCTCGGTGTCCAGGCCAAGTGCCAGCCAGGTGGCCGCGATTTCCAGTGTGGACCGCCGCATTTGCTCCGGGTCCTGGCTTTTCACCAGCGAATGAAAATCCGCCAGGAAATAATAGGACTGCACGTCCGGATCATGGCTGGCTTCGATGCAGGGCTTGATCGCGCCGACATAATTGCCCAGGTGAGGGGTGCCCGTAGTGGTAATGCCCGTCAGAACCGTTCGCTTGCTCATCAATGTTTGTCCACCGCTTCAATCAGAGGCGATATTTTACGGGAAAGAAGAAGAC
Source organism: uncultured Gammaproteobacteria bacterium (assembly GCA_963700705.1). Lineage (GTDB taxonomy): Bacteria > Pseudomonadota > Gammaproteobacteria > Xanthomonadales > SZUA-36 > JAHEFT01. The sequence continues at coordinate 79,098 of CAVOYQ010000022.1, forward strand.
ATTACCGGACAAAAACCAGGGTACCCGGCCTCTCAGCCGGCCGGGACTGCTTCTCCCCGGCATCGCCCGAGATCGCGGGTTATCCGCTCCGTGGAACCGGAGCCGCCGGCCAGTCCGCGAATGCAGGCGATCAGGTCAGGCATGCCTTTGCGCATGACCCAGCTGACGATGAATCCCGGCACCGGAACACCCGGCCGGACGCGGATCGAGTAATCGATCAGCACGCCTTCCGGTGTTTCGGTAAATTGCCATCGACCCTCCATGGCTTTCAGGTTCCCCTCGACCAGGTTGAAGCGGATATCGTGGTATGGCTCACGCAGGGATTCGAAAATAAAATCCTGGGTTGGAAACAACCACCCCTTCTTGACGACCTGGTGCACCAGTGCACGCCTGCCATCGTCTTCGATCACCTGGCATTGTTTCAGGCCGTCCACGAAGGCAAAGGAGTGTTCGCAGGACGTGATCACGTTCCACACCGATTGCGCGGACGCCTGCACCAGGGCCTGCACGTGCGCCGATCCGCCCGACTTGCCGGAATCCGCGTTCAGCAGGACGATTTCACCCTTGCCAAGGCGCAGTGAAAGATCAGTGTCCGGCTCAGCGGGCGCCGCCACCGTGGAAACCATCGTCAGAACAATGGCCAGCAAGAGTTCGCAAGATTTCATCGTCAGATCAGTATAATAGCCGGATGAACCTTCGCGCCCTCCAATATTTCGTCAAGCTCGCAGAGCTGAAACACTTCAGCAAGGCAGCCAATGCCTGTTTCGTCAGCCAGCCCACGCTCAGCACCCAGATCAAAAAACTGGAAGATGAACTGGGGGTGCAATTGGTGGAGCGCTCGCCCAAGCAGATCATGCTGACCCCGGTGGGCGAAGAAATCGCTGAACGCGCACAATTGGTTCTCAGTGATATCGAACAGATCCGGACATTGGCGCGAAGAAGCGGAAATCCTGCCGACGGCGTGCTTCGGCTGGGCCTGTTCCCGACACTGGCGCCTTATTACCTGCCGCACGTCGTGCCTTCGCTGCGAAAACGATTCCCCAACCTGCGCCTGCAACTGGCTGAAGAAAAAACCGATGACATCCTGCGGATGTTAAGACAGGGAGAACTCGATGCCGCGTTGCTGGCGCTTCCGATCAATCACGAGGGGCTGAAAATGGAGGTTCTGTTCGAAGAGCCCTTCGTTCTGGCCCTGCCCGGCAACCATCCACTGGCCGACCGGAACCTGGTTACCATGAACGACCTGAAAGGCGCCGAATTGCTTTTGCTCGAGGAAGGGCATTGCCTCAGGGATCATGCCCTGGAGGTTTGCACGCTGGCGAATGCCCATGAAAGGGTCGATTTTCACGCCACCAGCATGGAAACATTGCGCCAGATGGTGGCCGCGGATGTCGGCATCACGCTGATGCCCCTGCTGGCGGTAAAGCCGCCCATCGCCGCCACGGTCAATGTTGTGATCCGCAGTTTCAGGAAACCCGCCCCCAGTCGCACCATCGCGTTGGTCTGGCGCAGCAGTTCGGCGATTTCAACTTTCCTGAAAGACCTGGCGGAATGCCTCAAAGACCTTCCGCCAGGTTTGTTGCAAACCTAGTACTCCAGGCCTTCCAGCAGTTCCTGCGCATCGTCCGGGCCATCGGGCATATCGGCAAACAGGGGCGTGGACAGGTAGCGTTCGCCGGTATCGGGCAGCATGGCCAGGATCACTGAACCCGGTTCCGCCTGTTCCGCCACCTTCAGCGCAGCAGCAAAGGTACCGCCCGCGGAAATGCCGCAGAAAATACCTTCCATCGGGTCGCCAGCGCCTTGCGAAGTTGCAATCGCTTCGTCATCGGTCACCGTGAACATTCTCGATGCGCCACGTTGCGATCCAGCACAGTCGGGAATGAAGTCCGGGGTCCAGCCCTGGATTTTGTGCGGTTGCCATTCCTTGCCTTCCAGCAGCGAGGCACCCGCCGGCTCGGTGGAAATGATCTTCACGTCCGGCCGGGCCAGGCGAATCATCTGGCCAGCGCCCGGTGATCGTGCCGCCGGTGCCGTATCCGCTGACGAAGTAGTCCAGCCGGCGGCTGGCGAAATCGCGTCAGCACTTCCGGGCCGGTGGTGTTGCGGTGGATAAGCCGGGTTCGCCTCGTTTTCGAATTGCTGGGTCATGAACCAGCCGTGTTTTGCGGCCAGGGCCTCGGTCGCCGCGAACCATGCCGGTCGCGCGCCGTGGTGCCGGCGGTGTCAGCACCACCCTGGCACCGAGGAAGCGCATCAGCCGGCGACGTTCGATGGAAAACGACTCGGCCATGACCGAAACAAAGGGATAGCCGCGGACCGCGCAGACCATGGCCAGCGCGATTCCGGTATTTCCGGAAGTTGCTTCGATCACGGTCTGCCCGGGCTTCAGCACACCACGTTTTTCAGCATCCAGAATAATACCCAGCGCCAGGCGGTCCTTGACCGAACCCATCGGGTTGAACGCTTCCAGCTTCACATACATTTCCACACCTTCCGGCGCCAGCTGATTGATCCTGAACTACCGGCGTATGACCAATCGTGTCCAGAATGTTGTTGTAGATCATTTCAATACCTCACGGGTTCGAAGAAAGCCGAAAATGGCCTTTCCAATGTGCGTTAAGGAAAGTATACGCGTTCCGTGAAAAATTATGCAGCGCCCCCGAAAGCGCCGGCGTCTACAGCTCGAGCGTCACCTCCATCAACTGCGGATCTTCCGGACTGGTTTCGACCCTGAAGCCCAGTGATTTTACAAAATCGATCATGCGCCGGTTTTCGACCAGCACTGTTCCGATCATCTGGGTAAACCGGCGCGATCTGGCTGCCTCTACGAGCGCCCTCATCAGCCGCCGCGCAACGCCCCGGTTTTGCCAGTCATCGGCAATGACAATGGCAAACTCGCAGCTGACCTGGTCCGGCAGGGTGTGGTAACGGGCAACGCCCACCTGCTCAATCTCGTTATCGATATCCGTGACCGCAATCAGCGCCATTTCACGGTCATAATCGATCTGTGTGAAACGTGAAAGCAATTCCGGCGTAATTTCCGGCATGGAATACATGAACCGGAAATAGCGGCTTTGCTGCGACAGGCTGTTAACGAATTCCCGTTCAATGATGGCGTCTTCCGGCCGGATCGGTCGAATGATGATCCGCGTGCCGTCGCTCAGGTCACTGCGCTGCACGAGGTCGCGCGGATACGGATGAATCGCCATGTGGTCATAAGGCCGCGCCGCCTCATTGTGGCGGGCCACGACGATCCTTGCATCAACGGCCATGACGCCGTCGGCGCTGGCGATGACCGGGTTCATATCCATTTCAACGATGGCGGGAAGTTCGCACGCCATCTCCGCAACGCGCAGAATCAGGTTTTCCAATGCCACCCGGTCCACTTCCGGAGCACCCCGCATCGGCTTGAGCAGCCGCGCCGCCAGGGTCCGGTCGATCAGACTTTTGACCAGGAACTCGTTCAGTGGCGGCAGGGCTACCGCCCGATCCCGCAGAACTTCAACCAGCGTCCCGCCGAGGCCAAAACTGATGACGGGCCCAAAAACCTCGTCCCTGACCACACCAACCATCAGTTCCCTGCCATGTTTGCCCTTCCACATCGGCTCGATGACAACGCCGTTGATCTTGGCTTCGGGCCGCAAGTCGCGCACCGAGTCCATCAGGTTTTGGTACACGTCGCGGACCTGCCGCGCATTCTCGAGGCCGAGCTTGACGCCGCCGACATCGGTTTTGTGGGTGATGTCGGGTGAATCGATTTTCATGGCGACCGGATAACCGATCTCCTGCGCCACCAGGATGGCTTCCTGGGCGGAAGTCGCGGGAATGCTCTGGACGATCGGAATATGAAACGCCGCCAGGATGGCTTTTGATTCAGCCTGCGTCAGAATTTTCCGGTCATCGGCCAGCACGTTTTCGATAATCAGGTTGGCGTTATCCAGCTCGGGGACAGACTCCAGCCTCATCGGACCGGGTACCTGGAGCAATTGCTGCTGGTTGTGGTGATAGGTGCTCATGGCGCCAAAGGCGCGAACGGCGGCTTCCGGGGTGCGATAGGACGGAATGTTGTGCCGGCTGAACAGTTCCCTGCTGGTTGCCACTGACACGGCCCCCATCCAGCAAGCCAGGATGGGTTTCCTGGTGTTTTTGCGCAATTCGACCAGGCGCGTGGCGACGTCCAACGGCGCGGTCTGGGCCTGGGGGGTCAGAACGACCAGCACGGCGTCGATTTCCTTGTCATTCAGGCACGCCTGCACGGCCTGTTCGTACCGGTCGGGGCCGGCATCACCCAAAACATCGATCGGGTTATTATGCGACCAGGAGGCTGGCAGGACCTTGTTCAACACGGCCATGGTCTCATCGCTCAATTCCGCGAGTTTCAACCCCACATCGGTGCAATGGTCAGCCGCCATGACGCCGGGACCACCGGCATTGGTCACCACGGCGAGCCGGCTGCCGGCCGTTCTGACACCGGAATCCAGCGTTGCCGCAGTGGAGAAGAAATCCGTGAAGTCGTCTACCCTGAGGGCGCCCGCTCTGCGCAGTGCCGAATCAAATACCGCATCGGATCCTACCAGTGCGCCGGTGTGCGAAACCGCCGCTCTTGATCCCTGCGAATGACGACCGGATTTCATGATGACCACCGGTTTCATCCGTGCAGCCGCCCGGAGTGCGCTCATGAATCGCCGGGCATCACGCAAACCTTCGATGTAGAGCATGATGCTGTCGGTCGCCGGATCCATTGCGACGAAATCCAGTATTTCGCCGAAATCAACGTCCGCTCCGATACCGGTGGAGATCAGGCTGGAAAAGCCGATGTCGTTAACCGCCGCCCAGTCCAGGATCGCCGTGCACAAGGCGCCGGATTGCGAGATCACCGCGATACGCCCGGGCAAGGCATTGCCGGCGCTGAACGTTGCGTTCAACCCGATGTCCGTCCGGATGACACCCAGGCAGTTCGGTCCGAGGATACGCAGGTTGTAACGCCTGGCGCGGCGCAGCATCTCGGCCTCCAGGCCGGCTCCCCTGGGCCCCGCCTCGCTGAATCCTGCTGAAACCACGATCGCAGCGCCGACGCCGCTTTCACCGCAGTCGGTAATGATGTCGGGAACCACTGTCGCAGGCGCAACGATGACCGCCATATCGGTTGCGCTGTCCGCATCGGCAAGCCTGCTGTAGCAGACCTGTCCGTCGATCTCTTCGTATTTTGGATTGACCAGGGTGATCGGACCATGAAAATTCGCCGATTTCAGGTTATTCAGGATAACCGTACCCAGGGCACCCTTGACGGAGCTTGCACCGAAAAGTGCTACGGACTGTGGTTTGAATAACTGTTGTAAACGATTGGGTTGCATTGACCTGTTCCTGACGCTGTAATGTGAAATATCCTAAGGAGTTTCTGACGAAATGGTTACTGCCCTGATCTCACACCCGGACTGCGACCTGCACGAGATGGGGGATTTTCACCCCGAGTGCCCGGCACGCCTTGATGTGATCACCGACAAACTTCTCACCCTCAGGCTGCTGGACTTCCTGGCGCAATTCGATGCGCCGCTGGTTACCCGCTGAGCAGCTATTGCGGGTGCATTCTGCCCGATACCTCGAGTGGCTGCAGCAAAGATTGCCAAAATCCGGCTATTTTGACATTGATCTGGATACCCGAATGAACCCAAAAACGCTGGTCGCGGCGCACCGCGCGGCCGGCGCCGCGGTCCTGGCCACGGACCTGGTCGCTACCGGGCGCGTTGAAAATGCCTTCTGTAACATCCGGCCGCCCGGACACCACGCCACGTCGGGTACCGCGATGGGATTCTGTTTCTTCAACAACATCGCTGTAGCAGCGGCACATGCCATGGCCGTGCACCCGATTGAGCGCGTGGCCATTCTTGATTTTGATGTCCACCACGGTAACGGTACCGATGTCATTTTTGAGAACGATCGACCGGGTCATGGTCTGTTCGCTGTTCCAGCGCGATTTGTATCCGTTCTCCGGTGGCCAGGCGCATGCCGGAAAAGGCATCAACGTTGAACTTCCCGCCGGCAGCGGCGGGGACGAAATGCGCAACGCGGTCGAGAATACCTGGCTTCCTGCGCTGGCAGGTTTCAACCCGCAGATGGTCTTCGTTTCAGCCGGCTTCGATGCGCATGCCAGCGACGACATCAGTGACCTGGTTTTTTCCGACGCTGATTTCCGCTGGTTGAGCGAGCTCACCCTGGGCGTCGCGGCAAGCTATGCCGGCGGGCGGCTCGTGTCGGTGCTGGAGGGCGGGTATGACCTCGATTCCCTGGCCCGTTGTGCGGCGGCACACGTGAAGATACTGGCTGGCCTGTAGCCTTAAAGGAACCTCTGATCAATTATGCGCGGAGAAGGTCTGTCAGGACTTTTCCCCGGGCCAGGGCGGGGGCATCGCGGTTATGCCCGGTTGCCCGCTTGATGAATACATCCCGTGCAAACCAGCTACCGGAAACCAGGTTGATACCCAGCCGGCGCAGCGGCCCGAGTTCTTCAGGGATGAACAGACCACGGATGCCATGCATGCCCTTTGCCATGATTTCCGCTTCTGACCGGCGCCACCTGCCGTATTTTTCCAGGGTTTTCGCGGCAGCGATATCCATCTTCCTGTTGCGGGCGTTCAACAGGACTTCCACGAGCCCTGCGGCATCGAGCAGGCCCAGGTTCACTCCCTGCCCCGCCAGCGGGTGAACCACGTGGGCCGCGTCACCGATCAGCACGGCGCAGTTGGCTGTATACCGCTCACTCAGGCGCATGGTCAACGGGAAGGCCGCCCGCGGACCACAGGCGAGCACCCGGTCCGGCCAGTGCTTGTCATCTCCCGCAATCGCGCTGTCGAGTTCCGCCAGGAACGAATCATCATCGAGGTCCAGCATGCGCGTTGCCTCGGACTCCGGCAGCGACCACACGATCGAGGAGGCGCCGTCGGCCAGCGGCAGAAAAGCCAGCGGCCCGCCTGCAAGAAACCTCTGCCAGGCCACACCCGGATTGGGCGTCGCGGTCTGGACGACGGACACGAGACCCCGCTGACCATATTCCCAGTGGTCCTGGCGGATTCCGAGTAACTTGCGAATGCCGGAATTTGCACCGTCCGCACCGACCAGCAGGCTGCAATTGAGGACCGCACCACTTTCGAGGCTGACTGCAGGATAACCCTTCACGTAGTCCAGCCCGCTCACCCGGTCCGGGCAGAACAATTCAATGCCACCCAGGGTCAGCAGCGACTGCCAGAGCGACCACTGAACCAGCGCGTTTTCAACGATCGTGCCCAGTCGCTCCAGGCCGAACTCAGCTGCATTGAATTCCAGGCTGACGCTTTCCTCGCGATCTTCCACGGCCATTCGCCGGTAAGGGCAGTGCCTCTGCCGTTCGACCTGGCGCCAGGCTCCGGCCTCGGCCAGTACGTTCGCCGCGCCGGGAGAAATGGCGGAGACCCTCAGCCCAACCGCTTCCCCGGGATTGAACGGGCGTGGTTCCTCGTGATCGACCACTGCCACGGAAAAACCCGATCGGGCCAGCAGTGAAGCGGCCGCGGCGCCCACCATTCCCGCGCCGACGACAACGATATCGAAGCGAGACACATTTTTCATAAGGGCTCCCCCGTGGCCAGGCGGGGAATACGGCCGCGGAAACCCATGGACCGGATCGCAAGCTGCCGCCGCAAAGGGGGAATGAACGCGTGTGCCAGCATGCCTGCCGTCCGGACACCGGCCGCCAGGCGTGACGGGTTGGAAAAAAATCTCGCCAGGCCGTCCGAGTAAGCGATCGTCTCGTTTTGATCCTGTTTTCGCCAACTGCTGTAACGATTCAGCAAATCCAGGCTGCCAAAATCCGCCCCGGCGCCCTTCCTGGATTCGCTCCAGAGCAATTCGGCCAGCACGGCTACATCCCTCAGACCGAGGTTGAATCCCTGCGCGCCGACCGGGTGAATGGCGTGCGCGGCGTTGCCCAGGATGACCGCCCCCGGCCTGACGTCCTCCAGCGCCCGGACCAGGCGAAGCGGGTAACTGCTGCGCCGGCCGATCTGCAGGAAGCGGCCCAGGTGGTTTCCGAAACGCTGATGTGCCCGGCGCAGAAACTCGGCGTCCGGAAGGTCCATCATTGCAGCGGCCTGGTCAGTTGAAACGCACCAGATCAGACCACAGCGGCCTTCCACGTGGGGCATCACCGCAAAGGGACCGGTCGGGGTAAAACATTCGAAAGCCCGGCCCAGGTGATCGTGCTCGGGGGTAATGTTGCAGATCACCGCGGTCTGGTGGTAATCGTGCCTTTCAGTTTCGATTCCCAGTGCATTCCGGACCAGGGAATTCGCCCCGTCCGCTCCCACCAGCAGCGCTGCTTCAACCCGGTGGGTATCGCCACCGCTGGTATATTCGATCCTGGCGCCGGTTCCGTCGACGGTGATCCCTGTTACCGCGACAGGGCAAAGCAAGTCAAGGTTGTCTGTCCGGGCAATCTGTTCCATGACAGCGGCTCCGAACACCCGGGCCTCCACCACGTGCCCAAAACGGTCAAGGCCCAGTTCAAGGGGATCCATGATGACCCGGCCGGGGCTCTGGAATTCGCGCACCTGGATCTGGCGGATCGGAGTGGCGTTCGCTGACAGTGCGGGCCAGATTCCCAGCCCCTGGAGTATTTTGCAGGAACTCGCGCTGAGCGCGAGCGTGCGGTCATCGTAACTGGGCTGGCTCGCGGCCCGCCCAGCAACCGCTTCCAGCAGCGCAATTCTGATTCCGAGCGGCGCCAGCGCGCAGGCCAGGCTGGCCCCGACCAGGCCACCCCCGATAATTGCTATGTCGTAACGTTTGGTCACGGGCGGGTTCATGCTGCCATCTGGACTTCTATTTCATCTACGGTCCTGGCCAGGCCTTCGGTCAGCACACGCGGAGCGTCCTGGGTTATGGCGATATTGTCCTCGATCCGGATTCCCACGCCTCTCCAGCACTCTTTGACGTCTGCTTCGCCGGGCTGAATGTAGATGCCGGGTTCAATCGTCAGGACCATGCCCGGCTCGAGTTCCCGGGAATGCCCGTCGATGGTGTACTCGCCCACGTCGTGAACGTCCAGTCCGAGCCAGTGGCCGGTATTGTGAACGTAGTATTTCTTGTAGCCTTTGGTTTCGATCTGCCGGTCCAGGTCGCCGTCCAGGATACCCAGGGAAATCATGCCCTCGGTCGCAGCCCGGATGGCCGCATCGTGGATGTCCTGCCACTGGTTTCCGGCACGGGCTTTTTCAATCGCTGCTGACTGCGCGGTCAAAACCACTTCGTAAAGCTGCTTTTGTTCCGGCGAGAACTTGCCGTTGACCGGAAACGTGCGCGTGATGTCAGAAGCATATCCATCATATTCCGCTCCCGCGTCGATCAGCAGCAGGTCACCGTCGTGCAGTTCCTGGTTGTTGGCAATATAGTGCAAAACGCAGGCATTCGCGCCGCCCCCCACGATGGGCAAATAGGAAGTTTCACAATGCCGCCTGGTGAATGTGTGCAGCAGGCTGGCCTTGATATCCGCCTCGTTGATGCCGGGCTTGCACAGCCGCATGGCCATTTGGTGAGCCTCGATGGCGACTTTCGCCGAACGGCGCATCACGGACAGTTCCTCACGGCTTTTATAAACCCGCATATCATGCAGCATGTGGTCCAGGGCATGAATTTCTTCCGGCGCATGGAAGGTCTTGCGCTTCTCGCCCCGAAATTCGTTGAGCCAGCCGATCAGTCGCTGGTCGAAAAGAGGATTTCTCCCGAGGTCGTAGTAGATACGCTCCCGGTCGCGCAACAGGTCGCGCAATCGTGTTTCAGCCTGCCTGATATCGTAGGCCTCGTCCATGCCAAATTCAGAAACGGCTGCCTCGATGCCAACCATCCGTCCATCCCACTTTTCCCGTTCCGGGTCGCGGTCGCGGCAGAAAAGAATGCTGGTTCCATTCCCTGCGCCCGGAATCAGAGCCAGGATGGCGTCGTGCTCGCGGAACCCCGTCAGGTACAGAAAGTCGCTGTCCTGGCGATAGGGGAAATAGACGTCGTTATTTCTGAGCCTTGCAGGCGCAGCCTGAAGAATGATGATCGACCCTTCACCCGCCATCTGAATCAGCTGCCGCCGGCGTCGCGCATATTCTTTTTGTTTGATCACTGTGCAGATACCCGTGTTTTATCGCTCAATGGATTACCTCATGCTGCCCGGGTCCGCGAAAGTCTTCGTGCATCATCAGGGCCACGACACGCACATATTCCACGATCTCCGCGAACGCCATTTCATCTTCCTCACCATCGCTCTCTTCCGGCCCTTGCGAGGTCATTTCTGCTTGCGCAATCTGCTGCAGGTCTTCTATGGCCTCCGTGGCCTCTGGCGACAGGGCATCGAGCGGGCCGCCGCATACCAGTCCCGCCAAAAATCCGGAACACCACCTGCCCAGTGCGATGATCCGCTCTTCCAGGGGCTCATCGTCATCCGGAAGCCACAGTACAAAACCAAACTCCTCATCCTGTAGTTGTCGAACCGTGCACGCATGGGCCTCGGTCAGCGCGGAATCGAGTTCGGTAGAAGGCTTGACCGCCAACTTCATTGCAGAAAGCTGGAACTTGAAGTCCGAAGCGGTGCTGGCTGGCTCGCGACAGAGAAGCCCGGCAAGCAGCCCGTGGCATTCCGCCAATTCGGCGGCATCCAGATGACCCTGGCCCAGGCGGACAGTGCTCTCAAAATCGGGTAACGCCGGCGCTGACATTCTGCCGCTCCAAAAACAGCAATTTTACCACCCGATGGGAACCCCTGGCTAATTATGCACAGGCGCGATGCAGACTTTGCGGGTGTCGCGCGGATATACCGCAACGATCCAATGGTCAAATGCGCCGCGGGGAATTGATTGACGCTTTTCCTTGCTCAATCTATAGTTACCGCCATGGATTCACTGGAACAGGCCGGAAAAGATCTCGAGCGTCTGGAGCAGCAGCTCAAGGCCCTGCTTGAACAATGCCGGAAACTCCGCGAAGAAAATCAATCCCTGCAGAACCGGCAGGAATCGCTGGTTGCCGAACGGGCATCGCTGGTCTCCAAAAACGAAGAAGCGCGCAGCAAGGTCGAGGCCATGATCAACCGGCTGAAAGCATTGGAACAGTCCTGAGGTTTCTGCATGAGCAACCAACCTGAGCCTGTCTCAGTCATCATTCTCGACAAGAAATATCAATTCGCCTGCGAACCGGAGCAGCGTAGCGACCTGGTTGAGGCCGCACGCCTGCTGGATGAGCGGATGAGCGAAATCAAGGAAACCGGCCGCCTGTTGTCGCTTGAACGAATCGCGCTGCAGGCAGCCCTGAATTTCAGCGCGGAGATCATGAAGATGCGGGCTGCCGAAAATTACCGGAAGCAAAACTTCGACAGCCGGATCAAAATACTCGCCGATCAGATCGATGATGCACTGAAAAGTTGATCGCGCTATACTGATTTTGCCCCCTGTGGTGTTTGCCAACGGAACTGTTATTTGCCTTGTCCCTATATACTGACCCCGGGGTAGCTGATCTGAGTGCTGGTGTGCATGTTCGCTTTTAGCGAAAAGCCTGAAGCCTCGTAAGCCATCCCACCTGAACCTTTGGTTCAAGGTCACTGGGCCGTAGCGGCATCACGGAGGGCTTCTATTATCTGCCCCATTAAACCGTACCCGATGCATATCGAACCCGGTCAGAAAGCTCTGAAAACACGGCTGCGAAAAGAGATCCGGCAAAAGCGGGCGGCCATTGACCCGGAGCAGCGCAGCGCCTGGGACTTACGGATCAACCGGAACCTGGAGCAATACACCGGGAAAGCGTCTCCACGGGTAGTGGCTGCCTACATGGCGTTTGACGGTGAGCCCGATCTCCTGCCGGCGCTGACCCGCCTGGGACGTCGAGGGTGTCAGGCTCGCATTACCTGTCCTGCAGAATGCACCCGGCAAGACCGTCATCACCATGAGGGCATGGTCACCGGATATGAAATTGGCGACCAATCGTTACGGTATTGCCGAACCCGATGGAACACAGGACGTTCAGCCTGCGGACATTGACCTGGTGTTGGTTCCGTTGGTGGGCTGGGACCGCGCAGGTGGACGGCTGGGAATGGGCGCAGGCTTTTATGACCGGCTTTTTCAGCCTTTCGCCGGGCTCGAAAAACCTTTGCGAATCGGTGTTGCTTACGATCTCCAGCAGTTGCCGGGCGTGCCGCGGGACCCCTGGGACATCCCCCTGCACGGTGTGCTGACCGAAAACGGCTGGTTTACCTGCGAAGGTGCAGGCGCGACAATAGATCCTGGCATCCCGGAAAAATGAAAGAGGTTAATGAGTGAATTACTGGTTGATCAAGAGCGAACCGGAAACCTTCAGTATCGATGACCTGAAAAATGCGCCGGGCAAGCGGGAACACTGGGACGGAATCAGGAATTACCAGGCCCGGAACTACATGCGCGACGACATGCAAAAGGGCGACCAGGTCTTTTTTTATCATTCCAGTTGCGCAGAACCGGGCATTGTCGGCCTCTGTGAAGTCGTATCCGACGCCTATCCCGATCACACGGCCTTCGACCCCGAAAGCAGGTACTTCGACGCGGGAAGCACACCTGAAAATCCGCGGTGGCTGATGCGCGATATCCGGTTCAGGCGCAAAACCCGGCGCTTGATCAGCCTGACCGAGATCAAGAAGCATGCCGATCAACTGGACGGTTTTCCGCTGATCCGGCGCGGTAACCGCTTATCGATCATGCCGGTCTCCCCTGAACACTGGGAATTCATACTCACACTCGAGGCGATCAAGCCATGACGGAACCGAACCGGCAACAGGTCCAGAAACAACAGGTAGCGCAGGCCGCACTTGAATTTGTCCGTCCTGACACGGTTCTCGGTGTCGGCACCGGCAGCACCGTGATCTGCTTCATCGAAGCACTGGCGGCCAGTGGCATACGCCTGGAAGCGGCGGTATCCTCGTCCGACGCCACGTCCAGCCTGCTCAAATCCCACGGCATCGAGGTGAGAGACCTGAATATCGCCGGCACACTGGATTTGTATATCGACGGCGCCGACGAATTTGATCAGCATCGACGGTTGATCAAGGGTGGTGGCGGCGCGCTCACGCGGGAAAAGATCGTCAGCGCAGCCAGCCGCCGTTTCATTTGCATCGTCGATGAAAGCAAGAAAGTCGGCGTGCTCGGGAAGTTCCCGTTACCGGTTGAAGTCATTCCGATGGCCCGCAGTTACGTGGCCCGTCAGCTGGTTGCGATGGGCGGGCAGCCGGAACTGCGTCCTAACTTCATCACGGACAATGGCAACGTAATTCTCGATGTGTACAACATGGACCTGGTCGACCCGGTCAAGGTGGAGAAAGCACTGAACGACGTTCCGGGAGTCGTCGCCAATGGCCTGTGGGCGATACGTCCGGCCGAAGTGGTGTTGATGGCTACATCAAAGGGCGTTGTAAAACTCTAGTTTCCCGTCCCGCAGCAAGAAAAGGGGCCGGTTTCCCGGCCCCTCTGCTTTTCAGGAGAACCCGTTCAGTAGATATCGTGCATGGTGTTGTAGGTATTGAATTTGCCGGTCGGTGTTACCAGTTCCGGCGCCTTGATGACAGCCTTCAGTTTGCGGGTCTTGTCATCGACCACGACAATGGCGGATTCCTGCTCCTTTCCGTTCCAGACCGAGAACCATACCTCGGTGCCATCCTTGTTGTATTCCGGCTGAACCACGCGTTTCGGCCCTTCCCCCAGCTCCGCCCATTCTGCGATCGGCAAAACTTCAAACCCACCAGCCAGGTTGTCGACGTCATAAACCGCGACACTCTGGGAAAAAGCGGTATCGGGATTCAACGGCGCGTCCACCCAGAGGTTTTTGGAATTGGGGTGAGACTTCACAAACAGTGAGCCACCGCCCATGCCTTCCAGTGTCCTGACGACTTTCCAGGCGTTGTCCGGGTGGCCTACCGGGTCCGTACCGATTACGGTCACGTTGGCATTACCCAGTGCACTGGTCACCCAGACCGGCCCGAACTCGGGATCAGTGAGGTTGGCGCCACGGCCCGGGTGGGGAATCTTGGTCACGTCAACCAGGGCGGTCAGCTTGCGCTCCCTGGAATCGATGACGGCAATCTTGTCCGACTGGTTGGCAGCCGTCAGGAAATACCGCTTGGTGCTGTCCCAGCCACCGTCGTGCAGAAACCGGGCCGCGCCGATGGTGGTAACGGTGAGGTTTTCCGGGTCCTCGTAGTTGACCAGCAGAATCTTGCCGGTTTCTTTCACGTTGACGATGAATTCCGGGTGCTCGTGCGAGGCCACGATGGCTGCAACGCGCGGTTCCGGGTGATACTCCTGGGTGTCGACGGTCATGCCGCGGGTGGACACGATCTTGATCGGCGCAAGGGTATCGGCATCCATGATCACGTATTGCGGTGGCCAGTAGGCGCCGGCAATGGCGTATTTGTCTTCATATCCCTTGTACTTTGACGTCTCCACCGAACGGGCTTCGAGACCGATCTTGATCTCGGCCACCACTTTCGGCGGGTTCATCCACAGGTCTATCATGTCGATCCTGGCGTCACGTCCAATCGTGTACATGTAGCGGCCTGAAGCCGACGGGCGTGAGATGTGCACCGCGTATCCGGTCGGAACAATCGACACGATTTCCTTGGTATCGCCGTCAATGATCGCGACTTTGCCCGCATCACGTAAAGTGACCGAAAAGAAGTTGTCGATATTGCGATCATGCTGTGGAGCGGTTGGGCGGTCTTCCGGGGCGACCATGACTTTCCAACTGGCTTCCATCTCGGGTAAACCCCATTCCGGTGGCTCCGGTGGCTCGTGCTGCAGGTAGCGGGCCATCAAGTCGATCTGTTCTGCGGTCAGGTCGCCGGAGGTGCCCCAGTTCGGCATTCCAGCGGGTGAGCCGTAGGTAATCAGGGCTTTCAGGTAGTCCGTACCCTTCTCACGGGTAATGTCCGGGGTCAAAGGCTTGCCGGTGGCGCCTTTGCGTAATACGCCATGGCAGCCGGCGCAACGCTGGAAGAATATCTGCGTGGCTTCGTCGAATTCAGCCTGGGTCATTTTCGGACCTTCGGAATCAATGTAGCCCTTGGCGTCTTCAATCGCGCTGGGCGCGCCCTGGTAGGCCATTTGTTCCGAAGTTGAGACCGGGTGGTCGGAAGGGCCGGTGACCTTGTCACCGCCCCGGGCCGCGGCTACTTCGGCTGAATTGACTTCACCGCCCGGATTACCCCAGGAATTGAATACAAAAGTGACTATGTCCGCCACATCACTGTCGCTCAGGTAGGACAGGTTGGGCATGACCGAATTGAAGTCCTTGCCATTGACCGTTATCGGCCCGGTAAGCCCGTTCAATATCGCGTTAATGGCAACCGCCGGACCACCGCTGGCCAGGTAGTCGGACCCGGCCAAAGGCGGAAACGCGCCGGTTAAACCCTGGCCGTCCGCCTGGTGGCAGGCCGCACAGTGCGCGGAAAACAGCGTTTTTCCAGCGGCCACGCGTTCTTCCAGGGAACGGGCGTTAGCCTCGGCAGCATGCACTGCCAGCGCGGGATCAACAGCTTGGGACGGCGCCGCGGGTTCTTCTTTTGCACATGCGCTGATGGATACGCAGAGCGCTGCGGTTATTAACAATACTCGGTGGGATCTCATAGGACTCGGCTCCGGCTTTAAAGAGGTATAATAAATGAATGTATTAGGAAACTCCAATTTACCCCCGGCAAACTCGCCACACATTGATGCACATCAATGAAATTTGCCGGAAATCGCGGGTGCAAATCGAAAGTGAGGGTAATTTTTGCCTCAGTACTCGAAACGAACAGTGAACGAAAAATTTCTTCCGGGCCGGGAAAGCACCGGGATCATCGGGTTATCGGCTTCCATGTTGGAGACATCCAGCCAGCGCCAGTAAGTTTTATCGAGCAGGTTGAAAACCCCGGCGCGCACTTCGATCCGCTCCAGCGGCCGCCACCCGGCCGACACATCCAGCCGGGTCCAGGCGGGCGTGGCAAAACGCGCGCCGTCCGCCTCGTCGATGTCGCTGACCTTCTTGCTAGACGTGAAGGTCCCGGTGGCTGCAAGGTCCCATATCCCGCCCGGTGAATACCAGGAAATACCCAGCACGGCCTGTGGCGGAGCAACGCTGTTCAGTGGCTCCCCGGTTTGACGGTTTTCACCTTCAGACCACAGCGCGGCCAGATTCAATACCCACCCGTCCAGCGCAGGGTTCCAGGAAGACAGTTCCTGGTCCAAACGCAAATCCACGCCCCGGATTCGCGCCTGGTCGATGTTGCGGGACTGGAAGATCAGGTCGCCGGTCTCGGGATCCCTTCCGATCAGCACCCGGGATTCTATGAAATCGTCAAAATCGGTCTGAAAAAACGCCAGGCTGAACCTCGAACCCGCGCCGAAACGCCGGACACCGAATTCAATTCCCTGCGAAGTTTCTGACTTCAGATCCGGATTGGGAAGGGCCCGGAATCCGAACAGAGGAATGTTCAAGCCAAGATTGGCGTCTTCAAATGGCGGAGCGCGGAACCCCTCCGAATACTGGCCGTACAGGTTCCATGATTCAGAAAGATTGAACAGTACACCCAGCCTCGGCGTGAGCCGGCTGTCGTTGACCGCGACGACTTCGGTATCCGGATTGTCTTCCTGCCAGATGTTGTCCGGCTCCGGTTTGAGGTTGTACTGATCCCAGCGCACTGCAGGGATCACTTGCCAGCGACCGCCGGCGAAATTGATCTCGTCCTGAACCCAGAGACCGTATTCATCCGTCCGGGACTCAGGGAAGTCACGGACCGGCATCGATTCTCCCAGGATGACGTTGCTACTCGAGCCATCCACCAGGCTGGTTTGCCGGCCGTCACGCAACTCCGTGATGTCCGTTCGCAACCAATCGGCTCCCAGCCCCAATCGATGCCGGGTCGAGCCCCAATCCAGGTCCCGGAAAACCATTAAATCCACGCCGGACAGGTCCTGCCCGTATATAAACCGGCGTTCGATTTCGACCGGTTGAGGAGCCGTGGCGCGCTCCTCGAAAGTCCATTGGTCGGTATCGTGTTTGACCTTGTAAACGCGCACATTACCCTGTTGCCAGTTGCCGCCGGAAAAATCGTAGTCGAGATAAACGCGCTGGCTCTTGTCCTGATCATCCCCGGTCATTGAAGTGGTCCGGCGAAATCGCTGACCATAACCCAGCAGGGAATTGATGGTTGTTTCGACATTGCGCTCAGTTTGATCCGCGGTAAGGCGCAAACGGTTACCTCCGCTGGTGTCAAACGAGTAACGAAACATGAAATCACTGCTGTCCCAGTCCTGCGGATCAGAGGGTGTTCCGGCCGGCGCCTGGTTTTCCAGTTGGTGGCCCTGGCGATAAGTGACGGCTGCCAGCAAGCCGTGAGGACCCTCACCCCAGGCTCCGACGCCTGACGCCACCCAACTGTCATCCGAACCCTGGTACCCCCCGCGCAAGGCCCAGCCAGGCCGGCCTGTCCGAACCGGCCAGCAGGTCGGATGGATCCCAGGTCGTAAACGTCATCACGCCGCCGATTGCGTTTGACCCGTACATGACCGATGCAGGGCCGTAAAGAACTTCAACGCGCTTGATCCTGTCCGGCTCCACCAGCGTTCGACCCCCGTTGGAATAGGCGCCGATGGCGAACTGCCCCCGAACCGGCACCCCGTCGACCGCCAGCAGCACCCGGTTGCCACTGATGCCGCGGATATTGATGCTCGAAGCGCCAAACCGGGTTCCGGCGGTTTCAACTTCCAGGCCAGGCTGGTACTTCAGCAGACCGTCGAGATCCTCGACCAGGGCCTCACGCATTTCTGCCGCGTCAATCAGGGTAACCTGGGCCGCAACGTCCGACAGCGGCCGGGCAATCCTGCCGGCGACAACGACGATCGGGTCGAGTTCGATTCGTTCCTGGTCCGGCTTGTCGCTATCGGCTGATCCCGATGCGCCTGCGGAAATCACCAGGGCGAAAGCAAACGCGATAGATTTTCTGCAAGGGAATGGAAACATCATGTTACCGCGATCTGGAGTCTGGCGAAGAATAGGTGCAAAGCGATGCATCTTTTCTGACCTGGATCAAGGCTCTCCGCATATTAAGGAACCTTGATATGAATCAATATGATCATGCAAGCGGCTTGTTAGATTAGGTGTAATTCCAGGCATCAATACGCGGCCGGAATGAAAATTGAAGTAACGGTGCACAACTATGAAACTGACAAGATTCACCGACTATTCGCTTCGCGTTTTGATTTATCTTGGCCTGAGGAACGATGGCCGGGTAACCATTCGGGAAATATCCGACGCCTATGGAATTTCACGCAACCACCTGATGAAAGTCGTTAGTCTGTTGACGCGCATGGGTTATCTCGATGCGCGCCGGGGCCCGGGGGGAGGCATCGCCCTGGCCAGGGCTCCGGGAGAAATTGTCATCGCAAATGTGATCCGCGACATGGAAGACGACCTCAACCTGGTCGAGTGCTTTTGCGTGGACGGCCACTGCGTGATCAAACCGATGTGCCAACTGAAAGTCGCCTTGCGACAGGCCTTGGAAGCGTACCTGCAAACACTTGACCGCTTTACCTTGCTTGACCTGATCCGGCCAAGGGGCAAACTATCCGAGGCGCTTGGGGTTAACGCCGCCTGAAGCTTTCAAAAACAAAGAGCGCACAAGGCGCTCTTTGTTCAAGTTCACATTTTGACGCTAAATCGCGTCCGTCAATGCCTTTATCAGAGACGTGTCCGCACGAAGCTGACTGCGCCACCCAACAGGATCAACAGCCCACCCAACAGGGCGAACAGCGGAACCTGGGTAGCCGTCTTCGGCAGGGCCATTGGTTTCGGCTCGGGGGCAGGAGCCGCCTTTGCCGGGGCTGCAACTGGAGCAGAGGCCGCAGCCGGGGCCGCTACCTCAGCAACCGTGAAGTTACCTTCGGAAATGACGTAAACGTTCACTTCCTGCTTGGGAGCGAGGTCAGAGATCCTGACTTCCTTGCCGCCAATTTCAGCCGTTGCGCCATATGGCGGGTACGTCCGATCCGGCGTGGTCCATGAACCGTCGGGCAACTGCCACTGGACGATCGTGGAGTTTACGCTTTGGCGAACGACTTTCGCTTTGAGTTTGGCGAACATCGCTGAATTGCGTTCAACTATTTCCAGGCAGGCGTCGCTGATATTCGGATTACTGGCGAGCATCGTATCAGTATAGGAAACATCAGCGCAGGTCACTGCTTGTGCTGCAGAGGTAAATCCGAGTGCGCCCAGAAGTACCAACATGGTAAATAACATAGTCTTCTTCATTTTTTCCCTCTCTTAGGTTTTGGTAGCAGAATGTTCAGCCGTGGCCTTTACGATAAACCGCTTCGGCGCGTGCCCAACATAATAAAAAGGATAGCAGGTTACAAGTGTTATTGTCTGTTCATCGGTCGGTTCCAGCACGGAAACATCAGTCGGGTCGACGATCTCGATCGAGGACACTGAATAGGCTACTTCCCCGTTTGCGGTTTGCAGATCGATGCGGTCACCCACGGCAACGTCCTTCAGACCCCGAAAAAATCCATCGCGGTGGCCGGCGATGCCCAGGTTGCCCTGGGCATCGATCGGCGCTGTGCCGATGATCCGCCCTACCCCGCGGTTCAGGTTGAAATCGTCCGCGCCGTTGTAAACCGGCACCTGGATATCCAGCTTTTCGATCGTCAGAAGCGCCAGGGGAGGCTCCGCCTGCACTTTCAGACTTTCCTCGTATTCGGCAATTCGCTTCGGAGTCCATAATTCCTGGTTGGGATTGGAAACCTCAGCCAACACGGAATCACCCGAATACGGGTTTTCGAGAACCATTTCACTGGCGGCGGCATTGAAGGCTTTTACGCCTTGTTCCCGTTGGCGCTCACCATCTGCCCTGATCTGAAAATAGACGACAAGAAGCGCAATTCCGCCGAGGTACAAACCGGCCTCCAACCACCCCAGTTTTCGTTTCATTGCGCTTTTCATGAGGACTCCGGGATAGTCCAGCCCTGTGGAGCGGGGCCCTGGTCCATGATGATCTCCCGGTGGCCGCTCCAGGTGTTGATGATGGCCTCCGGTGTGCCGATACCGGCGGCCCGGGGGTCGCCGCAGGGTCCAAACCAATGGTTTTGCGGCGCGCCGGTCGTTCGCGCCCGCATTCCGGAGTAAGTCGTGCCATTGACCGTGGCCGCAAGCACCCGGTTCTGGAATTCGATGTCGGAAGACACCACCGCGGCGGTGAGGTGGTGGGAAATCCGTTCCAGGGCTTCCAGCACGGCAGGCAGGTCATCGTCGCCAAAGCTGACCACGACCTGGAAGGGGCCGAATAATTCCGTCGTGACCAGGCTGAAATGTGTCACCCCGGATTGCATCCAGTGGCACTTCGACGGCCGTGGGCTGATAGGCGCCGTAGCATTCGGGAATGGAATGTCCCTGCAGGACGTTCCCGCCGAACAGCAGGCGGCTTCCGGGAATGGCCAGCACGGCGTCCACGTGCGATTGTATCTGCTCGTTGGTCCAGCTCAGTACCGGACCGATCGTCAGGTCGTCGAGTTTACGGCGCGCCGCCAACTCCGCCATTTTTGGCAGCAGCGCTTCGGCCCAGTTGCGGTGGACAAAAAGGATACTCTGAGCCGAACACTTCTGTCCGGTGGCGTTGTAGGCATCCTGCTCGCACTGCCACGCCACGTAGTCCAGCCATTGCGGCTGGAAGTCAGGACCGATCACCTTCCAGTCAAAACCGGCGTCCTCGAGCTTCACTTTTCCATTCATCACGCCCGATATCCGCTCCGCAACAGCACCGGAACCGGTAAATTGAACGAGGCGGAGATCCTTGCTCGCCTGCTCCAGCAACTGCCCCATGGCGGATCCCTTGCAGTGAATCAGGTCAACGTCGCCGGCCGGCAGGCCGGATTCGATCATCAAACGCAGGAACTGTTCGAAAACCACACTGACCTTTGAATCGACTTTAACCAGTGGCTTGTTGCCCATGAACAGTGCGCCCATCACCTGCAACGCCGGAATTTCGAGCGGGAAGTTGAAAGGCGCGACGATGGCTACGGGACCGAACGGCCAGCGGTAACCCCGCGATTCCTGCCCGGCATGGTCACCCGGATTGGAAAAACCGCGAGCGAGAAACCGCACGCCATCCCCGGAAAAATTCTCCAGGAACACCCGGGTGACCACCACTTCATTGAGGCATTGCTGCCAGCTTTTGGGCATCACCCGCTGAATCAGGCGGGTGAAGAACGTTTCCACATCCTTTTCCGCCATCAACGCGGCGGCCCTGGCGCAGACCTGTCCAAGCGCCACGTAACGCTGGGGGTTTTTGAAGGGATTGTGCAGGCCTGATTTTGGACAGGAGCGCAGGCTGTCGATGTACCCGGAATGATCCTGCGTATCCGGGACCTGCAGGAAGCTGCCGCCGCTCAAGGGATCGGGGATATCCTGCCTGAAGCGCTCGCCATCCATCCATTCACCGCGAAGACAGGTTGCGAACGACCCCGGATTCGTCCGGCGTCATGCCGTTGAAAGGATCAACCGTGGCAAAATCTGGAATTAAGGACATTTATTGACTCCTGGAGACTGAATTGCCTCAGCCGTATATAATAGCGCGCTTTGCGCGGCGGAATGGACTCCGCGGCCAGAATTTTAATTCAGAAAACTGGAGAGAACACCATGCAAAACCCAACCTGGCGATATGCCGTCGACCTGCCTTTTACTCGCCGCCATTTGCCTGCCAGACCTGGCCTTCGCAGACCAGCTGGTCATGAAAAACGGTGACGTGATTACCGGTGACCTGGGCAAAGTCGAAAACAACAAGGTTTTCATCAAACCCGCCTACGCCAGCGAATTCTCGGTTGACCTGGCCGAGGTCGTGTCCATCGAGGCGGATAAAGTCTACGAGGTGGAACTGGAAGGCGGTCAGGAAGTGAATGCCAAATTCGCCGGGGTGACCGGTGATGGCCAGCAGACGCTGATCGTGGACGACGCGGAAATGAATGTGGGTTTGACCCAGCTCGAAATGGCTGCGCTGCCACTTCCTTACTATGAGCGTGTTTCTCGCGTCGATTTCAACATGGCCTGGAACGATGGCAACACCAACAACAAGAGCAACCTGTTGTTTGCCGACACCCACCTGAGGCTGGGCGACCACCGGCACCTGGCCGAACTCACCATTGCACGGGATGAAACCAACGACGTCAGCACCAAGAAACAGGACCTGGCGCGCTATTCCTACAACTGGTTGTTCAGCACGCCATGGTACCTCGGCGCCACCGGCAGTTACGAACGTGACCCGATCAAGGACCTGAGCCATCGTTACACGATAGGCGCCCTGATCGGGCGGGACCTTTTCAAGGATTCCCGGAAATTCCTGACCTTCAGCGTCGGTATGGGTTATTCCGAACAGAAACTCGGCGGTATCTCGGACGGCGGCGCTACCGCCTTGTGGAACCTGATTTATGAACACAAAATCCTCGACGGGAAGCTCGCATTCTTCCACAACGAAAACATCAGTTACCAGTTCTACGGTGACAACGATATGATCGTGAAGACCAACACGGGTTTCCGCTTCGATATCCTGGCAAACCTGTATGCCAATGTCGGGTTTCGCTGGGACTACGAATCGGAACCGGCGGCGGGAACCAAGGACTACGATACGACCCTGGCGGTGGGTATCGGCGCCAAGTTCTAAGGAGCAGCTAACCTTCCAGTTCCTGCCAGCGGGCGTAGGCGGCTTCCAGGTCAGCGCGGATTTTCGCCAGGTCGGTGATGACGCGCTGCGTGGTTTCGTGATCCTGCTGGTAAAAAGCAGGGTCCGAGATGGCAGCCGCCAGCTCTTCCTGCCGGCGCTCCAATTGGTCAATAACGCCCGGCAAGGCTTCCAGCTCCCTTTTATCCTTGTAGGATAACTTGACCGGCTTTGCCTGCCGGACCACAGGCTTGACCGCGGCTGTGGCAACAGGCTCCGGTTCCGGCGCCTTGTCTGCCGGTTGCTCCAGGTTCACCAGCCTGCCGCCTTTCTGCGCCCAGCTGCTGTAGCCACCAACGTACTCGGCGACCCGGCCTTCCCCTTCCAGTACGAAAATGCTGGTTACCACGTTGTCCATGAATTCGCGGTCGTGGCTGACCAGCAGAACCGTCCCGTCAAAATCGAGCAGGATTTCCTCCAGCAACTCCAGCGTTTCCACGTCCAGGTCGTTGGTGGGCTCATCCAGCACCAGCAGGTTGGCCGGTTTGCTGAACAGCTTGGCCAGGATGGCCCGGTTCTGTTCCCCCCCGGAAAGCGCACTGACCGGCATGCGCACCCGGTCCGGGGCAAACAGGAATTCTCCGAGGTAGGAAATCGCATGCTTTTTCCGGCCATTGATCTCGATGAAATCCTGGCCGCCGCAGACGTTGTCGATCAGGTTCTTTGCAGGATCCAGGTGGGCCCGCTGCTGGTCAAAATAGGCGATTTCCAGCTTCGTGCCGGTCGCTACGCTACCCGAGTCGGGTTTCAGTTCTCCCAGCAGAATCTTGATCAGGGTTGATTTACCGGCGCCGTTGGCGCCAACGATACCGATGCGGTCACCACGTTTTATCAGGGTGCTGAAATCATCGATGATTTTCCGGCCCCCGTAGCTCTTGCTGACATGCTCCAATTCCACGACCCGCTTGCCTGACCGCTCCGCCGATTCCATGCCAAAATCCGCCCGGCCGGTCACGTCGCGGCGCTCCCGGCGCTCTTCCCGCATGGCCTTGAGGGCGCGGACCCGGCCTTCGTTCCGGGTCCGTCGCGCCTTGATGCCCTGGCGAATCCATTTCTCTTCTTCAGCCAGTCGCTTGTCGAACAACGCGTTTTCGCGTTCCTCGGCTTCCAGTTGCTGCTCGCGAAACGCCAGGAAACCCTCGTAGTCGCCTTCCCAGCGGGACAAATGCCCGCGGTCCAGCTCCACGATGGTGTTGGCCACCTGCTGCAGAAAGGCGCGGTCGTGCGTAATGAACATGACGGTGCCGTTATATCCCTGCAGTTGTTTCTCCAGCCATTCGATGGCGGGGATATCGAGGTGATTGGTGGGTTCGTCCAGCAGCAGGATATCCGGTTCGCTGACCAGCGCCTGGCCCAGCGCCACGCGGCGGCGCCAACCGCCTGACAGGGTGGCCATGCTGGCCTCGCCGGGCAATTGCAGTTGGCTGATCACGGTCTCA
The DNA here is from genome assembly GCA_963700705.1 of uncultured Gammaproteobacteria bacterium. Lineage (GTDB taxonomy): Bacteria > Pseudomonadota > Gammaproteobacteria > Xanthomonadales > SZUA-36 > JAHEFT01. The sequence continues at coordinate 103,311 of CAVOYQ010000022.1, forward strand.
ACCCGTTGCTGCATGCGCCAGCCGTCCTTGGCTTCCAGGTCCTGTTGAACCCGCTCCATGGCCTGCATGTCGCCCTCGAGGATCGCGTGGTGATACCGGGCCAAAAGGTCGCCGACCCCGGCCAGCCCGTGGGCTACAACATCAAAGACGTCCTGCTCGTCGGCCGCGGGCAGTGACTGGTCCAGGTACGAGATTCTTATTCCCCGGCGGACCCAGCGCTCGCCGCTTTCCGGAATGATTTCGCCGTTGATGACTTTGAGCAGCGTGGTCTTGCCTTCGCCATTGCGGCCGAGCAATCCGATTCGGTCACCCCTGCGCATGGCGAAATCAACGCCATCCAGCAACACGTGGGTGCCGTAGTGCAAATAAACCTTGTCCAGCTTGAGAAAGGGCATGCGCAATTGTACGCCATCCGGATGAATCCTCTGACATGCGTCATCGTGGAATTTCCCGGGCCGGCGCAACATGAAGATTGATTCCTGGTTTTTCAGGAGCTTTGTCATGGCGACGCAATTTCGCATTCGAGCCGTGGCGTTATCCGCGGCATTTTCTGTTTCCGCCTTGTCCCTGCCTGTAATCGCTGCAGACCAGTTTTGCAGCCCGTCAGATATCAGGCTGAGCAGCCAGCTTCAAGTCGATAATTTCCAGGCCAGTTACGGGCCTTGTGACACCGTGGGCACGTTGACCATCAGCGGCGAGGATATCACCAGCCTTAACGGCCTTTCAGACCTGGTTAAGGTGGGAGGCACTCTGCTGGAAATCAGCTTCAACGACAGGCTGGAAAACCTGGATGGCCTCGAATCGCTGACCACAATTGCCGGCGATTTACTGATCAATGACAACACTGCCCTCACTAATATAGACGGCCTGTCATCCCTCTCCTCGGTAACCATTGACGCCGTATACAAGATCGAAATTCTGCGCAATCCGGCTTTGCGCAACCTGGATGGCCTTTCTTCTCTGACCGGATTGACGGGGGCTATGATCATTCACCTTAACGACTCCTTAGCCAATATCCATGGCCTTGCAAACCTCGAATCGGTCGGCGCTACTTTGCATATTGCCGCCAATCACGCCCTGGCGGATCTCAACGGCCTGGAAAGCCTGAAACGCGCGGGCGCTATGGGTATCGTCAATAATGCAAGCCTCGCCGATATCCGCGGCCTAGCCAAGCTGGAATCCGTGGATTCTTGGTTCGAAGTGAGCGGGAACCCCGTTCTGGCCGACTGCCAGGGCATTGTCAGGCTGATCGATCCGCTTGATGACTACGAGCCTGGCCCGGGTCCCGGGAGAATCGGCATTCCCGATATTGGCGACTACGCGATCGTGGGGAACAATTCCAAAAAATGCGATTCGGTAAATGCCATTCTCGGCGAAGTCCCCCTGTCCGAAATAAACCCGGGCCTGAACGATGCCTGGTTCAACCCGCGAACTGACGGCCAGGGTTTCCTGATCACCGCATTTCCCGGTATCAAACAATTGTTCATGGCCTGGTTTACTTACGATACCGAGCGCCCGCCCGGTGATGTGACCGCCTTGCTGGGAGAACCCGGGCACCGCTGGCTGACCGCACAGGGACTCTATGAGGAAAACACCGCGTGGCTGGATATCCATGTGACTTCCGGGGGCGTCTTCGACTCTAAGGAACCCAGACCCGTGACCGGTCCGATCGGGGAGATGACGCTCGAGTTCAGCGCCTGCAACGCAGGCACGATTACCTATGACATTCCGTCCATCGGCGGCCAAAACGTGGTCCCTATCGAGCGAATTACATTGGACAATGTTCCCTTGTGCTATGTGCTTGGTAAAGAGCAATCCGGCGCTGAGTAGTGCATTTTACTACTACATGAGTAATGATCACTTGATACCACTGCATTGGTATGGATTGATGATACTTATGGAGTATTCATGGCGCAGACCCGCGAACTCATCAAGACGCTCAAAACGGCCCTGAAGGCGCACGGAAAAACCTATGCCGACGTCGCCGCTGAACTCGGTTTGACCGAGGCCAGCGTGAAGCGTCTTTTTTCAAAACAGAGCTTCTCTCTGGATCGACTCGACCAGGTCTGCCACCTGCTGGACATGGAAATCACCGACCTGGTGCAACTGATGAACGAGCAACAGCAGCGCCTGCAGCAGTTGACCGTCGAACAGGAACAGGAAATCACCGGTGACGTCACGCTGACCCTGATCACGGTGTGTGTTCTCAACCGCTGGACCATGGATGAAATCGTGTCGTTCTTCAATATCCGCGACACCGAATGCCTGCGGCACCTCGCCAGGCTGGACCGCCTGAAAGTCATCGAACTCCTGCCCGGAAACCGGATCAGGTTACTGGTGGCCCCCAATTTCGGCTGGCGGGAAAACGGGCCGATCCAGGCGTTCTTTCAGAAAAAAATCAGCCAGGAGTTTTTCAATACGCGATTCAGTCGCGATGACGAATGCCTGGTCGTTTTGAACGGCATGTTGTCGGCCCAGAGCAACGCCGAGTTTCAACGCAAACTGAAACGCCTGGCCAGGGAATTCGATCTACTGAACAACGACGATGCTGCGCTGGACCTGGATCAGCGCCAGGGCACTACCCTGGTCCTGGCGATGCGGGGTTGGCAGTACGGCCTGTTTCAACCGCTCGTCAGGTCATCAACAGGCGATTGAAGCCCATAAAGTATTATATTTTAATACCTTGATAGTAGCAGAGTGCGACTTTTCTTATATTGGTTGCTCTTTTTAGTACATCTCTCCACGATGGTTTCGCAAGCCGGGAATCCCCTGCCGGGATAACCCCTTCCAACCAGCAACATGGAGAACATGTCATGAGAACGTTTAAACGTATCGCCCTGAGTTGCATCGCATTGTGCCTGGTCACCTCATGGAGTCCGGTCAGCCATGCAGCCGGCCTGATGACGCCGGTGGGCTCGAAGCTGCCTCCGCTTGAAATCAGCGAGCACCACGTCAGCGTCGTGATCGAGGACGGCTATGCGGTCACCAGCATCGAGCAGGTCTTCCGGAACCCCAATACCACGGACCTCGAGGCCATCTATTCCTTCCCGGTTCCGGAAAAAGCCGCCGTCGGTGAATTTACCTTTTGGATTGACGGGCAACCGGTTACGGGCGAGGTGCTGGAAAAGAAGCAGGCGCGCCAGGTCTATGAGGCAGAAAAACAGGACGGCCGGGAAGCCGCCCTGGCAGAGCAGGACAGCTATCGAACCTTTGATGTTGCCGTGTACCCGGTCCGTGCCGGACAGGACGTGCGGACCCGTCTGACCTATATCCAGCCCGCGCACGTCGATTCTTCGATCGGCCGCTACGTTTACCCGCTGGAAGACGGCGGTGTGGACGAGGAGAAGTTATCCTTCTGGACCTACCAGGACGCGGTGCAGGAACGTTTCAGTTTCAACCTGACTTTCCGGTCTTCCTGGCCGATCGATGAATTCAGGCTGCCGCAACATCCGCAGGCGCAAATTCAGAAACTGTCGGAGTATGAATGGGAAGTATCGATAAGCAACGAAGCCGTCGTTGCCGAGCAAGGCGCATCGAGCTCTCCTGCGCAGCCGGCCGTATACCGGCTTGACCGGGACATCGTCGTCTACTGGCGCCAGGCGCAGGGCCTGCCCGGAGCGGTTGAAATGGTCACCTACAAGGAACACGCCGGGGACCGCGGCACGTTCATGTTGACCGTGACACCGGGTGATGACCTGGCACCCATCACCGAAGGCCGGGACTGGATATTCGTGCTCGACCTGTCAGGTTCCATGATGGGCAAGTTCCAGAGCCTGATCGAGGGTGTCGACAAGGGCCTTGCCAGCCTGAATCCCGATGACCGCTTCCGGATCGTGCTGTTCAATGACCGCGCCCGGGAAATCACCGCCGGCTTCGAATCCGCCGAGCCGCAAACCATCCGGCACTACATGCAACTGCTTGAATCGAACCTTCCGGACAACGGCACCAACCTGTATGCCGGACTCGATCTTGGCTTGCAGTTGCTGGACGCGGATCGCAGCAGCGCGCTGATCCTGGTGACCGACGGGGTCGCCAACCTGGGGTATACCGAAAAGAAAGATTTCCTCGACTTGCTCGAAACCCGGGACGTCAGGCTGTTCACTTTCGTGATGGGCAACAGCGCCAACCGCCCCCTGCTGGAAAGCATGGCAAAAGTCTCCAACGGGTTTGCGATGAACATCTCCAACAGCGACGACATCGCCGGAAAGCTGCTCGAGGCCACTTCCAGGCTGACGCATGAATCACTGCACGACATCGACGTCCGCTTTTCCGGCGTCAAGGTTGGAGATCTCAGCCCGGAGCGGATCGGCAGCCTGTACCGTGGTCAGCAATTGATACTGCTCGGTCACTTCTGGGGTGACGGCATGGCGAATGTCACGATAGACGGCAAACGGTCCGGCCAGAAAACCCGCTACTCGACAACGTTCGAGTTTCCTCAGACTTCAACCCTGCACCCGGAAATCGAGCGGATCTGGTCTTTTGCAAAAATCGAAGATCTGCAGAACCGGCTGGACTACTTTGGCGGGGACGCCGATATCGAGCAGGCGATTACCGACCTGGCGGTGGAGCACGGCCTCGTGACCGACTACACATCGATGATCGTCCTTCGTGACGAGCGCTTCGACGAACTCGGGATCGACCGTAGCAACCGGGTGCGGATAGAAAAGGAAAAGATGGCGAGACAGGAACGGGCGGTTCAGGGCGTGCGCGACAATCGCGTGGACCAGAACCAGCCGGCTTATTCGAAACCGCGGGCAAGCCACGGAAACGGCGGCGGCGCATTTGACCCTTGGACGCTGCTACTGTTGCTGCCCTTGCTGGCGCTGCAATTCATAAAGCAACAACGCGGTTAACAGGGCTATCGGGGCAGCCTCCGGGCTGCCCCGTTGGCCGGGACATCACCGTGACCATTCATCGCATTCCGATTCGGACCCTGGGCCTGTTGCTTGCAGTCATTGGCCTGTACTTTCTGGGGCTGGATCATTCACTGCTCTATTTCAACGCATCGAATATCGCACAGGGTGAAGCGTGGCGCATTGTTACCGGACACCTGATGCATTCGGACACTGAACACCTTTTCTGGAACAGCCTGGGCCTCGCCGTGCTGGGCACGATGATTGAACGACGCTCTCCGGCCCTGTGGTGGGCGGCGCTTTGCGCAGGCATCGCTTCAGTCAGCATCCTGCTCATGACCCCGTTCGCACCGTTGGAAAACTACTGTGGTATGTCGGGTATGCTGAACTCCCTGCTGCTCGTCGCCATATGGATTGAATGGCGGATGACCCGGTCCTGGCTGGTGGCCGCCGTTGCCTGCGGCAGTTTCGCGAAAGTGGTGATCGAAATTTCTGCCGGCGCATCCCTGCTGACGCACATAAGCTGGCCGCCTTATGCCTGGGCTCACGCGGCCGGCCTGGCCGGTGGCTTGATCGTTGTCTGGGGAGCGCGGGGTAAATCACTCCATGGGTGTCCGGACCCGCTGATTGACAAGCCTGTTCCGGTGAACCAGTATTCAGACCTTGAACATAAAACCATGCTTCCGTGAAAGACCTGATCAACAGTCCTGACTACCTGGCTTATAAATTCAATTTCGCCACTGAAAATGTCGAGTTCCTGCCGATAGATCGCAGTGAGATACGCCGGGTAAGCTCCCTGAGCCGCGAATTTATTGACCCGAACCGGCAGTTTATCGCCGTGCCGCTGTCTGAACTGGTTCCCCTGCTGAATTCGCCCGGTCCTTCGCTGACCGAAAATCCTGCGCGGTTCATTTTTCATACGGCTTTTTGCTCGTCGACGTTTCTGTCACGTTGCCTGGATGTGGAAGGTGTCAGTGTTTGCCTGCGCGAACCGCAGATTCTCCTGGATGCAGCGAACGCAAAACGACTGCAGTGGCGATCGAAAACAACTTCGCTGGATTACCTGGTTGGCCGAAACTTGCCCTGTTGCTTTTACGGAAACACGCGGAACCTTCCGAGAAGTTGATCATCAAGCCCATCAACTCGGTGAACAACATTATTCCTGAACTGCTGCAAATCACGGGCCCGGGAAAATCCCTGTTGATGTACACCGACGCCAGAAATTTCCTGTTATCCACGCTGAAAAAAGGTGAAACAGCCAAGCATACTGTCAGGGCGATGTTCGATTTGATCCGTTGCGACTTCCCGCACCTGGCCAATCTCCGGCTGACAGATACCATCCAGATGACGGACATGAAAATCATCCTGACCCTGTGGCGCCTGCAGACGGAACAGGCAGAGCAGGCGCTCAAGGTCTTCGCTCCCAGGAAATCGATGTGCTCACTGTATGGAGAGTGGTTGATCAAAAGCCCACTCGAAACCGTGCACGCTGCCAACCGGTTTCTGGAACTGGACATACCGGCCGCACAGATTGAAGCGATCATGAACAGTGACCGGTGCTTAATAGACGCAAAAAATGCCGGGCAGATTTTCAACGTGCAAAAACGAACAGAGGCTTACCAAAAGGTTGAGCATTTTTACGGCGCCGAATTGGACAACGGGCTGCGATGGATGGTCCAGAACAACCCCGGAACAAGACTTCAGCCCGACCTTTCCGGCGCCCTCTGAAGGCTGGAAAACCGGTTCTTTAGTTCTACCTGAAATCAAATCCTGCGCACTAATTTTCAATGTATTGAATAATAGGATTGCATTAAACAAATTTTGGTACTAAAGTTTTTACAGCAAACGAGCCGCGCCCTTTCGATTCGGTTGCTTATATACCTGAAAACTCATAATTCGGAGGTTTAGAAAACATGGCGACCAAGAAGTCAACAGCAAAGAAAGCTCCAGCCAAGAAGCCTGTAGCCAAGAAACCCGCAGCTAAGAAAGCTCCAGCTAAGAAAGCTCCAGCCAAGAAAGCTCCAGCCAAGAAAGCTCCGGCTAAGAAAGCTCCGGCTAAGAAAGCTCCAGCCAAGAAGCCTGCAGCCAAGAAAGCTCCGGCCAAGAAGCCTGCAGCTAAGAAAGCTCCGGCTAAGAAAGCTCCAGCTAAAAAGGCTCCAGCCAAGAAGAAATAGACGGCTTCAGTTCAGCCGTTTTAATAGTATCGGGAAGGGTTCAACGCTGAACCCTTCCTGAGCCGTCCCCGCCCATCAGCTTTTCGACTTCAGCCACGCTGACCCGGTTGAAATCTCCCAGGATCGAATGTTTCAGGCAGCTTGCCGCCACGGCGAACTCCAGCGACTGTTGCCGGTCCGGGTAGGCGTTCAGCCCATAAATCAGTGCCGATGCAAAACTGTCACCGCCCCCGACCCGGTCTATGATGTCGGTGATCTCGTACTGGCGCGAAAGGCGGAAGCCCTTCTCGTCACGCAAGCAGGCCGACCAGCCATTGGTATCTGCGCTGCGTGATTCCCGCAAAGTAATCGCGATCGCCGACATGTTGGGAAAAGCCTGCAATACTTTTTCACTCAGTGCTTCGTACTTTTTCGTATCCAGTTCACCACTCTCGACGTGTACGTCGGTCGTGATTCCCAGCGACTTCTGGCAGTCTTCTTCGTTGGCGATACCGACGTCCACGTAGCGAACCAGTTCCGTCATCACTTCAGGCGCCGTCTTTCCGTACTTCCAGAGCTTTCCGCGAAAATTGAAATCACAGGAAACTTTTACACCACGCTGTTGCGCGGCCTTGACCGATTCGAGGCTGAGGTCGGCCGCCGACTGGCTCAGCGCCGGAGTGATGCCGGTGATGTGGAACCATTTTGCATCCTTGAATACGGCGTCCCAATCAAAATCACCCGGCTTGCAGGCGGCGATCGACGAATGGGCCCGGTCGTACACCACCTTTGATGGCCGCTGGTTGGCCCCGGCTTCCAGGTAGTAAATGCCCACCCGTTCACCGCAACGTTTGATCAGGCGGGTGTCGACTCCGAATCCGCGCAGTTCCCGGATGGCGGACTCACCGATGTCATTGTCCGGCAACGCGGTGACAAAGCCGGCGTCGAGTCCGTAGTTGGCCAGCGCGACCGCGACATTGGCTTCACCACCACCAAACGTGGCCTCGAAGACCGGCGACTGGAAAAAACGCTCATGACCGGGCGTCTTGAGCCGCAGCATGATTTCACCGAAAGATACGAATTGAGCCATGATTAACCTCTTACCTTCTTTGCAATAGCAACCGCTTCGGACGCCAGTTGAGTGATTGCTGAAAAATTACCTTCCGTGATTGCAGCCTTGGGCGTCAACCAACTCCCGCCGCAGGCCAGCACGCTGGGCAGCGCCAGGAAATCGGCCAGGTTCTCTGCTGAAACGCCACCGGTTGGCATAAACGACAGTCCACCGAATACCGACCCCAGCGCCTTGAGCATCGGGATGCCCCCGGCCAGCGAAGCCGGGAAAAATTTGACCGTGCGCAGCCCCATGTTCCAGGCGTTCTGAACTTCACTTGCCGTTGCAACACCGGGAAAAACCGGCAGCTCGGCCGACTGGGCCACCCGCACGACCGGCGCATACAGGCCGGGCGATACGATAAATTTCGCGCCCGCCAGCAGAACGGCCTCGACCTGCTCTTCGTCCAGCACGGTGCCGGCCCCGACGATCGCCTCGGGCACTTCACGCGCAATGGCCTTCAGACACTGGATTGCCGCCGGTGTGCGTAACACGACTTCAATCACCGTCAGTCCGCCTGCTACCAGGGCCCTTGATGTTTCAACGGCAATTTTCGGGTCGTCGGCCTGGACCAGTGGCACCACGGGCGCCTGGCGAAGCCTGCCTGTAATCGTTTCTGAACTGCTCACCTGGTTTCCTCACTCAATTTTCAATTTGGACAGGGCAAACATTCTGTCATATCAGGAGAAGAACAAGCCACCATTGATGTCGAGGTTTACCCCAGTCAGGAAACTGGATTCCGGGGAGGCGAGATACGCCACGGTATCGGCAACTTCACTCGCCCGGCCTTCACGTCTCAGGGCTGTAGCATTGGCGACGTTTGTACGCACCGCATCCTTGGTAAAGGTATCATGAAAAGCCGTGCTGATCATGCCGGGGCAAAGCGAGTTGACGCGAATATTGCCTGGCCCGAGTTCTTTTGCCATGGCACGGGTAAAGGTCATGACCGCACCCTTGGATGAGGCGTATGCGGATGCGCCCGGTCCACCGCCATCACGGCCCGCCTGGGAGGCAAAATTGATGATTGAGCCGCCGCTGCCCATATGCGGCACCACGGCCTTGGTCACCATGAAAGTGCTGGTGACATTCAGCCTCATCAGGTAGTCGAAAAACTCCGCGTCCATTTCCTGCAGTGTCTTCCGGGCGACCAGGCCGCCGACAACATTTACCAGGATATCGATGTGCTCGCCGTAGGCGTTTACGCACTCTGCCACCAACCGGTCGACGTCTTCCTGTTTGGTCATGTCGCCGCTGACCAGTATGGCTTCGCCGCCAACGGACTTGATCTCCTTCAGCGTCTGGTCGGCGTCCTCCTGGCTGTTGAAATAGTTGACCGCTACTTTCGCGCCCTCGGACGCGAGTTTTACCGATACAGCCCTGCCAATATCCCTGGCGCCGCCACTGACAATTGCAACTTTTCCTTCAAGATTTTTCACTTCATACTCCTAAGTTAATGGCTAGCCGAGCGCGGGCTAAGAGGTCGAATATTTCCACAGAGAATCCACACCGAGAGGACCGTCATGATCGCAAGTGCGGCCCCGACCGCAAACGCGGGGGCGTAACTGTTTACCGTGATTACGGGAATCAGAAAGTTCAGACCGACCACTGCAAGCTTGGCAGCGGTTCCGGCAAAACCTGCGAGTGAGCCAACGGACTCACCACTGTAAAAATCACTCGGCAGCGTCTGGATGTTCCCAACAGCCGTTTGAAATCCAAAAAGAATAGCTGCCATCAACAACACGGCGATCATCGGCGTCGCTGCTTTCATGGTCAGCAAAAGCGAGACCAGCATGATCAAGCCACCCAGGCTGATGACAAATTTTCGCGCCTTGTTGACCGTCCATCCGGCGCTGATTCTGTTCTGTGCCAAAAGCCCGCCAAACCAGGCGCCGAACATTGCTCCTACGTATGGCACCCAGGCATAAAGCCCGATTTCCTTCACACCAAACCCATAGGTCTCGGAAAGATACAAAGGCAGCCAGCCAACGAACAGCCACCAAATGGGATCGAGGAAGAATGAGGCCAGGATGACACCCCAGCTTTGCTTGCGCGACAATATCTCGCCCGCACCTGGCGCGTATGTTGCCACCTCATTCGTTTCGGCATTCCTTTGTCCGGTCAGTATGTACTTGCGTTCACTCTCTGACAGCCAGGGATGTTTGTCCGGTCCCGACTTGTAAATGATCAGCCATGGAATCAACCAGAGCAGCCCGAAAACGCCAACCGAGATAAATGTGGCTCGCCAGCTGTCGAGAAAGACAAAGAGATAGGCGACTACGGGGGCCGAGATAATTCCACCGATAGCCGCGCCAGAGTTGAAAATGCCTTGCGCCAGCGCCCGCTCTTTGATGGGAAACCACTCCGCATTCGCCTTGGTCGCACCAGGCCAGTTGCCTGCTTCGGAAACGCCAAGAAAACCACGAAAAACGGCAAAGCTGGCAAGGCTTCCGGCAATCGCATGCGCCATGGTAGCCAATGACCAAACGGTTATGGACAGGATGAAACCGAGCCGCGTGCCGATCCAGTCAAAAATCTTGCCGAACAGCGACTGACCGAAAGCGTAGGCGAAGGTGAAAACATTCAGGATAATCGCATAGTCTGTCTTCGACATCCCGAGGTCTTCTGAAATCTCCGGCCAGAGAAAACCCAGCGCGCCACGATCGATATAGTTGATCACCGTCGCAATCGCGACAAGGACAACGATTACCCATCTGAAATTTTTGGTTTTCATGCTTTTCTCTCTTCAAGAAAATCATCCCGGATGGGGCTGAACACATCGAGCAGAACTCCGGCTTCAACGCAAACCGCACCGTGTTCGATGCCTGGCGGCATGTAGACGCCATCCCCGGTTTTCAGCCGTTGGGTTTCCGTACCAATCGTAAAATCAAAAACTCCGCTTTCCACGTAGGTGACTTGCGAATGAGGGTGCGAATGGACGTAACCTACAGAACCTTCATCAAATTCAACCCGGGCCATCAGGATGGAGTCATCGAAACCCAGGATCTGCCGGGTTACCCCGTCGCCGACCACTTCTTTCCCGGCACTTGCTCCCGGCAAGAAAAGCTCGCTCTTGTTTTTCATTTTTTCCTCCCCTGCCCGTCGATGACTTTGTAGAACCCGGACCAATCGATGGAAGCGCCATCGATTTCCGCCGAATGACGGCTACCCGGATCCGGATTCCAGGAAATGGCGACCGTGGTGTATTCACCGCCGTCGCTGAAGATCCGGATAATGTCGTTACCCGCGTTACTCACCCGTTGCATAGCGCTGATATGGCTGGAGCTGGCCGTGGTGAATTCCCTGGATCCGTTGTATTCCCCATGAGGTTCCAGCACGCTTACGAAAGTCCGGCGGGATGAATCCGCCGCACGCAGAACCACGCCCTGCTCGCGGCGAAGATTGAATTCCGGATCGTTCGCGCCGAGCTCTGTGAAAAGCACTTCGAGTTCACCTTCAGGAAGTACGGACCAGGTATAGAAGCGATTGGTATTGAGCCAGGTGAGTTGAAACAACTCCTCGTTGCTTGCCCTGGCGCGCGCACGCAGCCAGAGATGTTGATAACCGTTTTTTTCACCCAGGGGCGTCATGGTCCGGGTGCTGGCGTCAATGGCCCGGTTTACCGCGGTGACCTGGCCCTTAAAATACAAAGGCAAGTCATACTGGTGTTGCTGATCACTTTCTACTTTCAGTACATCAAGAACAACAGGCTCGGGAAACTGATCGCCCTTTAGCAAGACAAGGGCCCTGCTGAATACAACACCCTCGTAGGCGCCCTCCATGCGGGCGGCGACCGCGTCGGCTTTTTCACCGAGTTCAAAAAACAACATCTCGGGATGGCTCAGTTCACCCTTGTTCCAGTCGCCACCGAAATGGCTGGATTCATCCACAACCAGCGTGTTGTGAGCGATGGTCTGCTTGGCCCAGGTGTCGTTTTCCGGCAGGTAATGGCCACCGTTTTTTTCTTCGACGTTCAGAAAGCGCGCAGCGCCATAGTCTGAAATAATTTCGCGGCCGTTGTCGTAGAAAAGCCAGGTCAGCTTGTCGAAATGCCCATGCACCATTCCCTGTGCGGTGGCTTTGAACACCACTGCCTCGTGCCCGGGCTCGATCCCCGCTACGCAGGATGGCAAGCGCTCCCTGCTCACCCTCTGGCCCGTCGCGGAACTGCATGGACCGGAACACGAAGGGCCTGGTCTTTCCGGCGTCCATGGCCTGCGCGGTGCGGAACCCGTTACCGGTAAGAACGATCCTGTCCTGGAGTTCGGCTGGGGGATATTTTTCGTAGGAATTACTGTTACCTGTTTTTCCGAAATTTTCTTTGCGGCTTCTGCGGCAAGAATAATATTTTTATTATTAGGAAGAATGATAATTTTGTCAGTTGGCAGGTCATTAAACGCTTGCAGAATATCGTTGGTACTGGGGTTCATGGATTGCCCGCCGTTTACCAGACGAGAAACCCCCAGACTTTTGAAAATTTTTGAAATACCGTTTCCGGGTGATATTGCGATAACAGCAATTTGGTCAGGTTCAACTGGATTTGAAAAATCCTCTTCTTTGCTACCCTGATCCATTTGTTCCATCAGGTTTTCAATATAAACTTTTTGAACATTCCCAAATTTATTGACCAATTCAATTGGCTCATACTTGTTTTCAGTCGGCACATGAATATGCATGCGGTAAAGGTCATCACCTTCACCAACCTGGATAGAAGTACCCACATGTGAAAGCTCATCATAGAATCTTTTAAGATCCAAATCGCCTTGTGGTTTAAAATCCACGACAATTTCAAAATCCTGACCATCTTCAATGTCGCCATGGATTTCATTCAGTTGAACCGATTCGAGATTTCCCTTCATGGCTTCAATCTCGGAATTTTCCATTTCAACTGATTTACCAGTTGCGTGGCGCAGCATCCCTTCAAGGATGATATACAAACCCTTGCCTCCCGAATCAACAACACCAGCTTGTTTCAGGATAGGAAGAAGATTCGGAGTATTTTTAACAGAAATATCAGCAGCCTTTATAACACTGTCGAGAATTTCAATGAGATTGTTCCCATTAATTTTGGCATCTTCAGCAGCCTTGGCTATGTCTTTTGAAACTGTAAGGATCGCCCCTTCCACAGGTCGAACGACTCCCTTATATGCAGTATTACGGCTTTCTGCAAAGGCTCTTACCAAAAGCTCCGCATCCATTGTCTCAGATTCATCCAAAGCCCGGGCAAAACCGCGCAGCAATTGTGAAAGAATGACACGCAGAATTCCTGCGTGCGCCGATCAACGCACCTTGGGCAATCATGTGGATTACTTTTCCAAGGTTTTTTTCATTGCTTTTGGAAATTTCATTATAGGCTGACTGAATAGTCAGGAACATATTCGTGCCGGTATCGCCATCAGGAACAGGAAAAACATTTAAGGAATTAATTAAGGGTTGATAATTTCTTAACCATACCAAAGCAGCATAAAAAAGTTCTTTTAAATCTCTGCCATCGATGGTATATACAGGTTCTATTTCGACATCCTTACTATCCATGGGCGGAACATCAGATTTCGGCATCAAAAAAATTCCTTAAAAATAATAAAAACTTATGATATTTGTTAATCCATATCGCTGACGCGTAAACCACGAACGTGGACGTTAACGGTATTCAGACATGAACCCCCGTCATTCTTTCAATATTAAATTTAACGCTGTTTCTTCGAGACACTTTCGGCAACGGAAGTTATGCGGGTGCCATATTCAATGATGACATAGCAGGTCTATTGAAACACCGTTATTATCTTCATGAACGATTACCCCTGAGGTTGGATCTTTGGAAAAAAAACGCGAAAAACCTCTGGCAAAATTTTCTGTAGCCAGCCCGACAACCCCATAAGACTCCAGTGCAGCCTGGAAAGCAATTGCGGCAATGGCGTGATAAGAAATATTAATGGTTCCTAATTTTTGACCCAGCGTTTAAACCTCATATTGTTAACAAAATAACTTGTCCATCGTTACGGATTATGGTAAACTACTTTCCTGTAATTATCAAGGTTATTTATTATGAAAGGAACAGATTATGGCCAAATGTGAGCATTGCGGAAAAACTACAACCTTTGGGCACAACCGCAGTTTTTCTATGCGGAGCGACCAACCGCAAATTTAAACCTAACCTGCAGCAGGTTACAGTATATGAAAATGGTGGAAAAACTCGTAAAGTATTGTGCGCCAAATGCATTAAAACCCTGATCAAAAGTAGCATAGGATTTTAAAAAATAGAATTGCCGCCTAATTGGCGGCTTTTTATTTTAATATTGATTTGATATTTTTTACTGCGGCTTGAATGCCGTATGGATTATTGAAGATGGCTGAACCCATCACAAAAATATTGGCGCCAGCCTCCTTGGCTATCGGCAATGTTTTTTCATCTATTCCACCATCAACCTCAATACTCACATCAAGGTTTAAGGATTTTATTTTTGAGGATAGCGTTTCAATTTTTGGCAGGACTTCATATAAAAACTTCTGACCGCCGAAGCCGGGATTTACCGTAAGCAATAAAACAAATTCCACCATGTGCAGCAAAGGAAAAACCATTTCCACTGGTGTCCCCGGGTCGACAACAATTCCAGCACCTTTCTTTAATTTGTTAATGCTTTGTAATGTCCTGTGAATATTTGGGTTGTTTTCAACATGCACGCTGATTTTATCAGATCCGGCATCAGCAAATTTATCAATAAAATCATTAGGATTGGCAATCATCAAGTGCGTATCGAGTGGCAAATTTGTAAGTTGTCGAACAACGGAAACAATATATGGACCGAACGAGATGTTGGGCACAAAATGGCCGTCCATAATATCTAAATGTATCCAGTCGACGCCAGTGGATTCGGCGGCACGAATTTCCTCACCTAATTTTGAAAAATCACAGTTGAGAATTGAGGCAGAAATTGTTGATTGCATGTTTAATTACCTATTGAGAGAATTAATTGAGAGTATGACATACAGCCAAAAAGGTATTAATCCCCCAACCAGAATAAGTGCAATTATCCCCATGACTACAGAGGAAATTTGCAGTTTTTTTGGTGCTTGAATTTCAGGCTGGTATTCATTGCCAATATCGGATTTTATTTCAGTAAATTCTTTATTGTCAGCGTTTAAAGTTTGAATGGTGGGTGTTGGTGCGATTTCATTAAAGATAAGCCTCAAATTGATTATGAAACTCCTCACCGTTCTGAAATCTGCTAGCAGGATCTTTGGCTAATGATTTTAATATGATATCGCTGAGTTCAACTGAAATATCGGGATTCAATTGGTGAGGCGCCATAGGTGAATCCATGCGATGCATTCGGGCAAGTTCGGCTGAATCTTCTGAAATAAAGGGTAAGCGGCCTGTAACCAACTCATATGCGATCACACCAAGAGCATAAAGGTCTGTCGCGGGTGAAGGAGGTTTGCCGCAGCTTGTTCCGGAGAGATATAAAAAGGAGACCCCCAAACAACATCAGATTGCTCTTCGCGTGAAATGGTATCTAGTGCGCGTGAGATGCCGAAATCGGTGATTTTCAAGCGTCTTCTTCTGTGATCAGCAGATTTTGCGGTTTGATATCGCAGTGAACAAATCCGGACTGGTGGGCAAAGCCCAGACCCCGACTTGCTTGGATTAGAAAGTCTAAATGCCCTAATTGCTGATGGGTTGTCTTCTTCCATCATTGTTTTTAGCTCGGCGCCGTCAATGTATTCCATAGCAATAAAAAGGCGGTCCTTGTCGTAGCCGAAATCGAAAGTCGTCACAATGTTGGGATGGATCAAGCCGGCAGAGGCTCGAGCCTCTGGATCGGAATTTGTTTTGAAAGGTTTGATCGGAAAGCTCTTTCTTAATATTTTTAAAGCGACCGGCCGTTCAAGCATCAGGTCTTGAGCGTTGTAGATCACCGCCATGCCACCAGTTGCGATGGTGCTGGAAATTTGATAGCGGTTATTAATGATAGGGAACGAGGAGGTTAGATCGTCCATGATGGCGATTATATCATTCGTATTTTCTCTGATTTATAATTTATGTTAATTAGCCATGAAAGATTCAAACAAATCAATTATCACCAAACCTGTGCTGCTTATGGCTCTTGTTTTTGGAATAAGCCTGTGTTTGGCAACCTTATTTATCCAATTTATTATTTTTCCCCGATTATCAATTGCCGGTATGGATAAGATTGAAGTAGCGATAACCCCATATTCGGCCAGTTCTGGTATACAAACGATTGAATCCAATAATTACTTAAATACAGAAATAACATTAACACCTTCAATTCCTGGTGTGATAGCAATTGGCATGGTTATTGAAATAACGGGAACCGGGAATGAAGGACTGAGAATGCGACAAAATGCCGGAACTGATTAACGTACATTATCACTTGCGCAGGAAGGGGAAATTTTCCAGATTACTGACGGACCGGTGGTTTTGGGTAGTTTAATCGGTGGAAGATACAAAATCTGGAAAAGGCATCAAAGACAGGTTGGTCTGTTCAAGACTATATGCAGCCTCATTAAAACTTACTATTCATATAAATCTATTTATGAACAACAAAATTATTTCTGATTTTCATAAAATTCTATCGACCAATATAGAAAAAGTTATCCTGGGCAAAAAGGAAATTATTGATTTGGTCATTATGGCTGCGATATGTGATGGCCACTTACTTATAGAGGATGTACCAGGAACTGGTAAAACTCTGCTAGCGAAATGTCTGGCAAAATCTCTTGAGGCAGAATTTAGACGAATTGAATTTACACCGGATATGCTTCCCAGTGACGTTACCGGTTTATCTCTCTATGACCAGGCTCGAAAAGATTTCGATTTTAAAAAGGACCAATTTTTGGAAATATTATTCTTGCCGATGAAATTAATAGGGCTTCTCCAAAAACGCAGTCTGCAATGCTTGAAGCAATGGAAGAAAACCAGGTTACGGTCGACGGTGCGACTTATCAGCTGCCAAATTTCTTCATGGTATTAGCTACACAAAATCCTATTGATTACGAAGGTACTTTTTCATTACCTGAGGCGCAATTAGACCGCTTTCTAATGCGCTTAAGATTCGGATATCTTGACCATGATACCGAAATTGAGTTAATTGCTGCACAGAAACAGAAACATCCATATGATGATCTACAGCCAGTTGGCAGCATAGATGAATTATTGGCAGTTCGAAGTGAAGCTAAGAATGTTTTCGTAGCGCCTGAGATTGCCCATTACATTGTTGCGATTATTAATAAAACACGCGAGAATGAAGCAATTTATTTGGGGCCTCCCCTCGAGGCAGTCTTGCGTTATATCGGTTGGGTCAATGTAAAGCAGCCTTCTGCGGTAGGGATTTTGTAATTCCGGATGATATTAAAAATATTGCTAAATATGCAATTGCGCATAGGATAATACTGGTAATCCATCCCTGAAGTTAGCACAATATGGAGCGGACGGGACTGATTGAAGATATTATCGATACTGTATCCGGTTCCAGGCGGGTATAGATGCTATCTATCCGTGTTAACTTTCGTTTTTATACTCTAGTAATTCTTCTTGTCATAATCATTATCTTGTGGGGAATATTTTTAGATAAATTACTTCTCGGTCTTTGGATTTCTATTTTTCTAATTATCCTTAGTTCATGGCTGATTGCCCGCAATTCTTTGGCAGGCATCCAGATTGAACGTTTTTCCCGAAAACGGATATTGAAAGTAGGCGAGCTTTTTGAAGAAAGGATCGATATTGCCAATAACTCCGAAATTCATAAATTTTGGGTTGAAATTCTAAGGATAAATCAAATTTATTGTCCAAACAAAATTCAAGAATCCTAACAGGTTTGGGAAAATACAGGTTTTTAACTTATAAAACTTCCATTATTGCGAACAAGCGTGGGTTCTACACATTGGGACCAACTGATTTGGTGTCAGGTGATCCATTTGGATTATTTCATACAACACAGACATTGCCGGGAAAGAAAAGTCTGATTGTGCATCCCAAAATCTATAATCTTCAAAACTTTCCGTTCAATATCGATCTTAGTGCAGGTGGAACCACCACTGGCGTTCTTTATTCGATGCAAGCTTCTCCGCAGGTTGCAGGGGTGCGCGAATATTATCCAGGTGACCCCTTAAACCATGTTCATTGGCCGACAACAGTAAAGAGAAACAGGCTAATGGTCAAAGAGTTTGATGATGATATAAGAGCCAGTGTTTGGATTATTTTCGATATCCAAAAAGGGAAATATATTCATTTGGCTCAAGATCAGGAAGCAGCAATTGATCGTAATTATGCTACTGAGTTCAGAAATAGAATTTTCCAACTGCCAAGGGATAGTTTTGAATATGCTGTATGCATTGCGGCTTCATTAGCAAATTCTTTTGTCAGGAGGGGGTATTCCAGTTGGCTTGGCATATGCGGGAGACGTAACAACAATTTTGAATCCTGAAAAAACTCAACAACAACTCGGCAAAATCTTTTAATAATTTGGCAATTGTTCAGGATAACGGATCCTTGAAATTAAATCGATTAATTAAGATTCAAATTAAGTTATTGCCAAGGGAAGCTTTTGTTCTGGTTATTACTACAGATATTGAAGATATTTTCAAGTTTACAAATGAAAATTCGTGTGTTTCCAAATTTCAAACAGTTGTGATTTCAGTGGATAATGAAAGTTTTCTTGTAGGAAAAAAAGGGGGAGATTGAAAATATTTATGGTAGAACCCAATCAGTTTTACATATATCCTACCTGGATGATATTGAGAAAGTGCTTTCAACAATAACCAGTAAGAACCTGGTGAATTACTTCATTGATTGAATTAACCGGAATGATGTCCAGGTCGTTTCTGACTTCTGAAGGTAATTCATCGAGGTCGATTTCATTTTCTTTTGGAAGGAAGACCTTTTTAAACCGGCTGATGGGGCTGCGAGACGTTCTCTTTTATGCCACCCACTGGCAAAATTCTGCCCGTAAGGTAATTTCTCCGGTCATGCAGTTTGATAGTTTACAGGTTTGCCAGTGAATAAGGACGCCAAGGCTGTTGTTATAGTGATACCCGCGGAAGGACCATCTTTTGGTTGTGCACCCGCCGGCACGTGGACATGAATATCTTTGTCTTCTAAAGTCTCAGGCTTGATACCATAATCTTTAGTATGTGATCTTAGGTAGGAAAATGCGGCTTGCACAGATTCTTTCATCACATCCCCAAGAGATCCAGTGATAATTAAGTTACCCTTTCCCTCCATAATCGTTGCTTCAATGAAGAGAACCTCGCCGCCGGTAGGCGTCCAAGCCAAACCTGTAGCTACACCAGGGATGGACGTACGTTTAATGATCTCTTCAGTTGGTTTGAATTTCGGTTTGCCGAGTAGATCAACTATGGTTTTTTTGGAAATCACCCGTATCTTTCGCTTTTCGGTTGCTTTCAGGGTTACAACTTTTCGGCTTACTGACCCAATTTCACGTTCCAGATTACGGACACCCGACTCTCGGGTGTATGAATGGATTAACTCCAAAATTGCGTCTACTGTAAATTTCAGACTCATTTGGTAAAAGGCCATTCTCA